>CAWHME010000008.1:0-881765 GCA_963830465.1 uncultured Solirubrobacterales bacterium | reverse complement strand
AGCCGTGTCGGCTTTGTCAGGCGTCGCCAGCGGCTCGAGGGATCCACCACATCGCCTCTGCCGTCCTCGCCCTGCCGTGGCGTGGCTTCCTTCCCTCGTTGCGCCGTTGATGTTTTCGCCGACCCGCGACCGACTTCGGTCGTTATGTCGTACGTCGTCACCGCGTCAGGACAACCGTTCCGGCTGCGACGTCCATTACATGCGAACGACGTCAAACCCCAGCAACTAGACGTCGTTCACAACCCGACTGCACATAAGTCGCCCATCCGATCGTCCTAATGGTCCATTCGGGCCTTGGGAGACTCCTCCTTTCGCGTGGGAGCCTCACGACTCGACCCTCGACCGCCCGTGCTTCTGCGATCACGCGGGAATACGTCCGCTGTACGCCTTGCGCAGACATGAAAGCAGCGGGCCGGAGCCACCGGCCGCGAAGTCTTGAGCCTTCCACTTGGTACGCCGGTCCAGGCAGACGGCTCAATCTGCTTTGAGCGCCAACGCTTTCCGCAAGGCGCGACAACCTGCGGCACCTGCCGAGCGCTCCAGATCGCTCGAGCACTCCCAAGAAACCAAAACCGCCGCTGCGCCGCTGCCGTGCACGAGCAAACGGAGCAATCACGATTCCTCCGGCCAGACTGCTGCTCCGGGCTACGAGTGGGAGGGCGGGAGGCGGTCCCCGCGCCGGTCGCACACAAGACTGGGGTTTGACGCCTGTCGCTGGTGCTAACCCGGTCTAGCTGAGCCGGGGGAGGCCTTGTAGCGCGCCGCTAGCCCGGATAGGCCTCGCCGGTGTTGTGGGTGCAGTGCAGATAAACGGTGTACGTGTTCGTGCCGGTGGTCCAGTTTGTAGCGCTCGCCTTGTCGGTCAGCGTTCCGGCCGCAAGGCTGGGTGAGTCTGGGAAGTCCGCTGAGATGAAAATGCCAATCGGCCCTAGTCCCTGAACACTGACTCCGTTCGGCACAGAGGTACCGAACGGAGTGTAATCTTGGTTGACTAGCCAGGGGTGAGAGGCAGGGCATTGCATGGCGGGGACACCCGAGTGTGTCCAGAGCCCGGTCAGAGTCTGCTGCCAGAGCGCCACCGCGCAGTCGGTTGACTGCGGCTCTGGCGGGTTGCATTCCGCGGTGTAAGGGCTGGCGTCGCTGCCCGTGCCTTGGGCGGCGCGGGCCACGGGTCGCGGAGGGCCGCTCGTTTGGGCGGCTCGGCCCGGGGGGCGCCCGCCCGGGAGCCTCACGTAGCGTACGGTCGACGCCTTTTTCCCTCGGCAGCTGGGGGCGATTCGATCGCCGCGGTCGGCCGTGATGTGGTTGACCGAGCCGGGCGCGCACATCACGCGATCACCGCCGTGGCCGTTGGCGACGTTGACTTGGTTTGTTCCCGAGCCCGGGAACGCGGTCGTGTGCCCCCGCCGGTTGCCGTAGATGACGTCGTTGCCGGGGCCGCCGTAGATGACATCGTTGCCCGGGCCGCCGTAGATCAGATCGTTGCCGGGGCCGCCATCGATGACTTCGTTGCCAGGGCCGCCATGAATCAAATCTGGACCGGCGCCTCCGTAGATCTTGGCGGCGTCTCCAAGGGCGCCGAGCTCGTCGTGGCGCCCGCCGCCCACGATCACCTCGCGCGGCCCGAGCCCCATCATGAAGTTCACGCGACCGGGCACTCCCACTAGCCGCTGGCCGGGGGCGGCCGCCACCAGCGTCTTACCACCGACCGCCTTGCCAGGATCGAGCCGCATCAGTCTTGCTGCCAGCTTGTTCCTGGCGGAGCTGGATCCCACACCACCCAGCGCCGCGGGGACGGCCACCCCGACCCCGATCACGACCGCCAAGGCCCCGAACAGGACCCGCGTTGCGCGGGAGAAAACAAGTCCGAACATCAAATCCTCGATCCCAGACCCGGCTTGACCATGAAAGCCACAGCCGACCGCGCCAACGCTACCAGACATGCGACCCCACGCCAATCCTGCCCGCCACACCGAGCTGACCACGGGCGCGATCGCCGATCGACCGCGACAAGCAGGCAGCGCGAAAGCGCCTGGACTGGCCTGGCGGTCGCGCGGCCAGCCTTATTTCATCGAGACCTCGAGAAAAGCTGTAGGACCGGCACGCCGCGCGCAGCATCGGTTTTCGCACCGCCCTAGGTTCGCCACGGCGCCGACGCGCCCGCTACCGCGCCAAATGCGACTGGTGACGCCTCCCACGCAAGCGAGTTAGCACCAACGGCCGCCAGTCGTGCACGGGGCCCTGACGTGGACGAGCGTCTTGACGACCAGGCAATCGGACTCCGCCGCCATCCGCCCGGAACCGGAGGACCGCTTTCGCCCTCTATGAACGAGGGCCCGTTGTCAAGGCCCCTTGTGCTTCGGCGGGACGGAGCGTGCTTGCGAGAGGTGGTCGCCAGCCGGCATGGATGCCGGCTGAGCCCCGGGCCGGATGGGGTGCCAGCGAATCCTACGGGGCGCGGGTGGGGTAGCAGGCTGGAGCGGTGCTCATCTCTCTATCGCTTCGTCGACTTCGAGGACCAGGTGTGATCGGTGCTCGCTCCGGTGGCGCAACTCAAAAATGGACTGTCATGCAGTCAGGGCGAAAATGGCGTCTGCCGGAGCGAAGGGCTTGAAGGGTTGGTTGCGTGTCAGCATGTACCAGATCGACTCGGTCAGCTTTCTGGCGAGCTCGATCTGGGCGACTTTCGCGCCTCGCTGACGGCCAAGGCGGCGCTTGGTGCGCTGGTAGCGCTCCTTGTAGAGCGGGTGCGAGGAGGCGGCGATCGCGGCCTCCATCAGCCCCCAGCGCAAATATCGCGGGCCGCGTTTGGACAACGGGCCGCGTCGGTCCATCTCCCCGGACTGGTTCACGCGCGGGCACAGGCCGGTGTACCCGGTCAACTTGGTCGGCGAGGAGAAGCGGTTGATGTCGCCGATCTCGGCAGCGATCGTGAACCCGGTGACCCAGCCGATCCCGGGGGCGGTCATCAACAGCGGGATGTAGCGATGATCGGCGCCAGAGCGGCGCAGCCATCGCTCGATCTCGCCGATCCGCCGCTCGAGCTCGTCGATCAACTCAACGCTCGCCTGAACGTGACCACGCCACGGCTCGGGGAAATCCAACTCGGCGAGCAGCTTGCGGCCGGCGACGCCGAACAGGTCAGCCATCGGGACCTGATGCCCGAACGCGATCAACGACGAGTGAACGCGGTTCTTGAGCGTCGCGCGGTGCTTGACCAGGTGCAGCCGCCAGCGGGCGCGCTCCCGCTCGGCCCGCAGCTCCGGCGTGGGCAGCCAGATCGCCGGCACCAGATCACGGAACGACAGCTCCGCCAGTACCCGGGCGTCGACCTTGTCGGTCTTGCACGCCAACGGCGCCAGGCCCTTGACCCGCTGCGCGTCGGCGACCAACACCTCCCACCCATACCTGACCAACTCGTCGTGCACGAACCGCGCGCCGTTCATCGATTCAACGACCCCGCGGACGGGCTCGTCATACACCGCAACCCGCCGCGACAGCCCGTACAGGCCGTCGCGATCAGATGGCGCCCGAAAATGCTCGACCAGCTCCCCCTCGCTCGAGATCAAGCACACGTCAACGCGCTTGCGACTCAGGTCCAACCCGACGTGCAGCACAGCAACTCCCTCCTTTCCAGGAAGTCGAGCAGGATCGGCCCGCCCCACGGCGTACCGTGAGCAAGGTCGGTCCTTCGTTTCGAATAGCCGGCCGCGCGGACCACAACCGCGCGCGCCTGACTTACGTTGTTCGACGCGGAGGACCGACCGCCTTCACCCAGCTACCGCCTCGGGCGCCCCGCCCTCGTTCATCACATTCAATGGGAACGGTCTCCGGCTGCGTTCACACAGTGCTGGATCGGGCTAGCAGCATCGGCGTCGACGCGCGCGTGACACTGCTGGATCCCCCGGGCAATCCAGCAGCCGGCGCGACCGAGCGGCCCGACCGGGGTCCGCCGCGGCGTTGAGCGAGAGCGCCGCTCCGCTAGTGCAAGCAGCAGTCGTCCTCGAAGCGCCGCCTCCGCTAAGCAACAGTTAGCGCCCGCTGAGCCGCAGCGCTTGAAATTTCCTGCCGGGAGGCCGGCGACTACCAGTCTTGCCGCCAGGCACGTGAGGAGGCGTCGCCGGATCACAGCGGTTCGCGCGACCGGAGCGCCGCGGCGTCAGTCGTTGCGCCGAGCCGATACGGGGCGCCGTCCGCCGCCGGCTCGAAGTGGTGGCAGTTGCCGATCGCGTGTCGGGCGAGCGCGGCCTTGAGGGTGGCTAGGCGAGGCTTCGCCCGGCCGGGCAAGATCACCATCGCGAGGAGGAAGCCGATGGCGAAGATCCCTACCGACCACCAGAACGCCGTGGTGTACCCGTGAACGGCCGCGGCGTCGGCCAGGCCGGGCGTGCGGAGGTGACTGGCCGCGTAGCTGGCGGCGGCGCTGGCGAAGATCGTGCTCAGCAGGGAGGTGCCGACCGAGCCGCCGACCTGCTGGGAGGTGTTGACCATCGCCGAGGCGATCCCGGCCTCGCTTCCCTCGACGCCCAGAGTCGCGGTCGAGAACGCCGGCGCGAAGATGCATCCCATCCCGACGCCGAGGACGAGCAGACCGGGAAGGACGTTGCCGGCGTAGCTGGAGCTGGGCGTCAGGCGCGTGAACAGGAACATCCCGATCGCCGCGAGCGTCAGGCCACCGAGTACCAGCGGCTTGACCCCGGTGTGTTGGATCACCCGGGTCTGCACGGTGGTCGAGGTGACCACGAGCACCCCGGTCAGTGGGAGGAATGCGAGTCCGGTGGTGAGCGGCGAAAGGCCGAGCTGCTGCTGCAGGAAGTAGGAGAGAAACAGAAATACGGCAAGGGTGCCCGCGCCGGCCAGCGCGATCGTGCTGTACGCGCCGCCGCGGGCGCGGTCCCAGATGATGTGCAGCGGCAGCAGCGGATGTTTGGCTCGGCGCTCGATCAGCACGAAAGCCGTCAGCAGCACGGGACTCGCGGCGAGCGCCACGATCGTGGCTGTCGCACTCCAAGAGTGGGTCTCGGCGTTCGAGAACCCGTACACCAGCGCGAACAGGCCCAGCGCGGAGGTCAGCACCCCCAGTATATCGATCGGTTCTCGCTTCGGAGCACGGTGATTGACCAGCAGGCGCAACGCCACGATCGTCGTGGGCACGGCTATCACGAGGTTGACGTACAGGCACCAGCGCCAGGACAAGACCTGGGTGAGCGCACCGCCGAGTATCAAACCGAGCGACGCGCCACCGCCGGCGATTGCACCGAAGATCCCGAACGCCGTGGGCGGTCAGAAGACCCTTCGAACGTCCCGTCAGCACCCCAGCGCGGATGGCGCGAGCAGCGCACCGAACGCCCCCTGAAGCGTTCGCGCGACCACCAGCACGCCAAAGGACTGGGCCAGACCGCCGATCGCCGAAGCGACCGAGACCCGACCAGGCCCGCGATCAACGTCCACTTGCGCCCGAACAGATCACCGAGCTTCCACCCAACAGCAGCAGGCTGCCGAACGCCAGTGCATACGCCGTCACGATCCACTGGCGGCTATCCGTCGAGAAATGCAGCGCCTTCTGCGCCGAAGGGATCGCGATCGTCACGATCGTCGCGTCCAACACCACCATCAACTGCGCCACGCTCAACAACGCCAGAACCGCCCACCGATTCGGCTCGCGACGCGCCGAAGCCACCGACGTCAGCTGGGTTGAGTCGGATTCGGCTGCGCTTTCGATATTCGTTGTCATGGTTCCCTCCGGCAAGAGGCCAGGGTCGGCCTTGTAGTTGCGCCGCGCCACAAATGTCCCAACGACTCAGGTGAGCAGTCATCGCCGGATCCCAGCGATCCAAGCTCAAGCCCGGCTTGCACGCCGGCGCGGCCGTCAATAGGCGGGCGGCTCGAACTGATCAGCGGTGATCCGCGGCGCGGTCCCGCTCCACGCGAAGCGCCGCAACGTCCACGTGACTGCTCCAGGCGTAACGCGGCAGTCTCGTGACTCCCATCTGGCCGTGCTCCGAGGGGTTGCAGGAGCCGCCGCAGTCCTGCTTCGTGGTGGCGACGAGTACGTCGCCCGTGCCGAGCTCAGACCCGCTCGGCGCGAGTTGCGCAACTGGCGAATTGCGCGACGCGTGAGCCATGCTCCGCGGGACCTGCCTTCGTGTCCGCGCCGGCATGCGTAGTCGTCAGCACTTCCGTGAGTCAGGCCCGGTTTGGGGAGGCACGGGAACTCATCTCGGATGAGATACTATCAATCCTAGTACTATGACCGCTAATAGCTAGCGCGTGCGTCGGCTGGCAGATCCCGGACGTGCTCAACCGCTGCCACAATGCGTTCCGAGACCCGATGGACACCCGCCAAGCCCAAGGATCCCCCGCTTCGCCGATCTGGAGGCCGATGTGGTCGGCTTGGCTGAGGGCGGATAGGCCAGGCCGGTCCTTCAGTCCTGGCGGCCGGGAGGGCCGGATATCTGGCCGTGGCCTCCAGGCCGCCGGCAAGATCGAAACAGAGTGCCTGCGGTGACCGGCGCATGAGGCGACTCCGTGGAACGTCGGCGCTGACCGCTGCCCTCGTGTTCATGCTCGCCGCCGCGCTGGCGTCCTGTGGCTCGACGGCCGCGGCGCCGGGGCGAGCCGACCCGAGGCCGACGCTGACGTTCCACGTGATCGTAAAGACGACGCAGAAGTTGGACAGCATCGTCTGGACTGGCAGGCAGTTCCTATACGTCCAGAACACCGCCAACACTGTCTGGGCTGCGCCGCCGGCAGGGCGGCCTCTTCATAAGTTCGCGAAGATGCCGAGACTGGTGGAGGAGACCCGCTGCATCCTCTCGCCCGGCAGCCACGGCTTCTCGCCCGGCGCGATCTTCTGCCATTCGCCGGATAACAAGATCTATGAGATCAGCCCAGACGGCGCGAACAAGACCGTGTTCGCGAGCCTCCCCGCGCCCTACCCGCCTGCGGCGGACGGGGCGCTGGCATTCGACAGCGTTGGCCGCTTCGGTTACCGGCTGCTCGCGGCGACCGGGCGCTCGGGCGGCCTTAAACCGGCCGGGGGCGTGGTGTACGCGATCGACCGTCTCGGCCACGTGCATCGTGTCGGCAACTACGCCGGGCCGGGAGGCGCTGATGAGCTCGTGATCGCACCCCGTCGATTCGGTTCGGTCGGCGGGGACGCGCTCCTCACCGTCGACGCCGGCCCGCACGGCGGTGCCGTCGTCGCGTTGGACCCCAGCGGGAGGACGCGACCGATCGCGACCTTCCGGGATGGTCCGGATCCGATCGCCCCGATCCCCAAGCTCCAGAGCAGCACCGGGAGCACTCGTGCTGCTTCTCCGGGCCTCTACGTCGACGACGACAAGACGGGTTACACCTACATGGCGCCGGCGGCCTCCGTCGCCAGTTACGCGGGCGATGTGATCGTCGGCACCGAGTCCCCCCGCGGCCTCTTCTGGATCCTCAAGCCGAGGGGCAAGGGTTTCGCCGAGATACCGCTGCGCGACAACCTGGCCGCCGGGACCAGCCTCGAGCAGGCGATCTTCGTGACCTGAAGGCCGCGCCGTCCTCGCACGCGACTTGGCGGCTAGCAGCAACCATTCCCATTCCTCGGTCACCGGCTTATGAGGTAAGCAGTCACGGAACCGGATGAAACACGCCGACCGGGAGCCCATCCCTGCTTTGATCATCCGACGAGCATCTCGCCGGCGGCGGCCTCAGTCTCGCAAAGCGCGGACCCTCTCCCCTTTCCTCTCTACTTCATTGAATGTGGTCGTGAGCAGGGGTTCTTGTTGCCGCCGGATGTCAGGATTGGCTGCTGGCGGATCACCTGGCGTGGTTTGTGATCGACGCGGTGGCGCAGTTGGATCTGGCGGCGTTCTACGCCGCTTATCGCACTGACGTCACGGCTGGCGGCGTATGAGCCGTCGGTGATGGTGACGCTCGTCTTGTATGCGTACGCGACCGTCGCGTTCGTCGCGGGGATCGAACGTCACTGTCGCCAGGACGTTGCTTACCGGGTGATCACTGGCACTTGGTGCCTGATCACGCGACGATCGCGTTCGTGGCCCGGCACGAGCAGGCGCTCGCTGAGTTGTTCGGTGACGTGTTGCGGTTGTGTGGTGAGGCGGGGTTGGTGAAGCCCGAGGTGATCGCGATCGATGGCACCCGGATGGCCGGCAGCGCGAACTCCGACGCGACTCGGGATTTCGAGCAGCTCGCCAAAGAGATCCTCGCTGAGCACAAGGCGACCGACGAGGCCGAGGACGAGCGCTACGGGGACGCGCGTGGCGACGAGCTGCCCGAGGAGCTTCAGACTGTCGAGGGGCGGCGCGAGTTCTTCCGCAAGGCGAGGCAGAGGCTGCGGCACGAGCAGACCGAGGGCCCGGAACCCGCGGATGAGGGATCGGTCGGGCCGGAGTTGGTGTTTGACGAGGAGCGGATCGTCGCGCGCACTCAGGGTCGGGAGGGCTGGCTGCGCGAGGCCCGCCGCCAGCTCGAGCGCTCGCTGGCAGAAGCCGGATCCATCGCTCGCCGGCGGGCCGAGCGGCTGTGCTCGCGGCGGACCGGCTCGAGCAGGACCTGGCCACGGAGTGCCGTGGGAACGAGGCGTATGAGCAGTTCAAGCAGCGGCGCCGCGCCGCCGGTGGGATTCGGGTTGGCGGCCCGCCGAGCCCTACCAGCCTCCCCAGGTGCCGGATGGGAAGGTCAACATGACCGATCCCGACAGCAAGCGCTTGAAGGCCCGCGAGGGGTACGTCCAGGGCTACAACGCCCAAGCGTCGTCGTCGAGAGCCAGATCGTGCTAGCGGCCGAGGTCACCAACGACAACACCGACTGGTCGCAGCTCGATCCGATGGTCACCGCGACGATCTCAGAGCTCGAGCGGGCAGGGATCGCCGACCAACCCGAGACCGCGCTCGCCGACGCGCAGTACTGGAACGAGAGCACATCGACGAGGTGATCGCCAACAAGCACATCCAGGTGCTGATCCCGCCAGACGGAAGCGGCAGCGGCAAGGAGCGAGCAGGCTGGAGTGGCGGTCGCTACAGCTGGATGCGATACGTGCTCGCCTCGACGCTCGGTGGCAGCTGTATCGAAAACGGATGCAGACGATCGAGCCGGTGTTCGGTCACACCCGCCATAACAGAGGTGTCACACGGTTTCTCCGAAGAGGCAGGGCCGCCGTGCGCACCGAGTGGCGATTAGTGATGATGACCCACAACCTCACCAAGCTGCATAGCCACCAGCTCGCCGCCGTGAGGGCCTGAAACAGGCTCTCCGGCAGTGACACCGCACTCAGGCTATGTCCGCTCTCAGCGCCCACCCAGCGGTCCGCCCACGCCCCAGCACCAAGACCTTGGCGGAAACTGGAGCACGCGGTGGGCAGGCTGGGCTACTTCGACCTCAGTGTGAGTGGCTAGAGCGGACGCAGAGTTGGAGGAGGGCGGCCAGCTGTCGCTGCTGTGCGCTTGTTAGCGCGCTGACTATCGGCGATTCGGCGAGCGTGGCGATCAGGTGGTCTCGCGCCTTGATCCCGGCTGGGGTCAGCGCGAGCACCTTGACTCGTCGATCGCTGTCCGCGCAGGCGCGGCTCACTAGACGCCTTTGCTCGAGCCGATTCACGAGGAAGGTGACGTTTGAAGGGTCGCAGTGCAAGCGCTCCGCGAGCTCCCGCCTGGACGGCGGGCCGAGCGCGGGGTCGAGCTGCCAGAGGACGTCGGACAGCGGGAGGGTGAGCTGGAGTTCGATCAGCGTGTCGCGGAGGTAGCGCTCGAGGGCGGCGTGGAGGTCGTAGGCAGCGCGGGCGAGCTGGTGGCCAAGCGGGATCGGTTCGCGCGAGGCGGGTCTCTTCACGGGGACATCGTAGGCCCAAATTGGTGAAGACTTCACGCTGCTAACGTAATGTGAAGCCTTCACGCAACAGGGCCTGACGAAAGGCCAACCGAAGATGCCGGACGAGCAAGAGATCGTCATCGAGCCGCTGGATGAGACCGTCGATCATGTGCGCGGCCCGGGGACGGCAACGCTGATCGTGGAGTACGGCGACTACGAGTGTCCGTACTCGCGCCAGGCGTTCCGCGCGATCGAGAGCGTGGAGGCCAGACGGGGTGAGGGCGTGCGCTTCGCGTTTCGGCACTTTCCGCTGACCGAGATCCATCCGCACGCGCTCGCGGCGTCACTGGCCGCGGAGGCCGCGGGGCTGCAGGGCCGGTTTTGGGAGATGCACGAGCTGCTCTTCCACCGCCAGCGTGCGCTGGAGGAGGAGGACCTGCGCGGCTACGCGATCGAGCTGGGTCTCGACGCCGCGCGGTTCGAGAGAGACCGCCGCGGGGAGGCGGCGATCGAGCGAGTGCAGCGGGACGTTCGCAGCGGAGTTGCGTCCGGCGAGGTGCGCGGCACACCGACGCTCTTCATCGACGGAGCCCTGCACAGCGGCGGCTACGACGTCGCGGGCTTGCTGGAGGTGCTCGCGGGGTGAGCCAGCTCTGCTCACACACCGACAGCATCACGCTGGCCGAGCTGCCCCCGTCGATCCCCGGTTGCCAGGACTGTCTTGCGATCGGCGGGACTTGGGTTCACCTGCGCATGTGCCAAACCTGTGGCCGGATCGGCTGCTGCGACAGCTCACCGCACCGCCACGCCTCGGCCCACGCGCGCACCGCCAAGCACCCGATCGCTCGCTCTGCGGAACCGGGCGAGGACTGGAGCTGGTGCTACATCGACGAGGTTGCGTTCCTAATAGACACGAGAGGACTGGAGGGCTGATGTCAACCTGGATCTTCGAGCCCGGTCACACCGAAGCCGAGTTCCGCGCGCGGCACATGATGGTGACCTGGGTGCGCGGCCTATTCAAGGACGTCCACGGGCAACTGGAGCTCGAATGGGACCGGTGCCTTGACGCGACCTTCCAGGGCGAGATCGAGGCCACCGGGATCTGGACGGGCGAACCGGCGCGCGATGAGCATCTGCGCAGCGCGGATTTCTTCGATATCGAGAACCACCCGAAGATCACATTCACGGGCCGGTTCACCGACCGCACCGGCAGCACCAACTTCAAGGGCGAAGTCGAGCTGACGATCCGCGGTGTGACGCGAACCGTCCCGCTCGACATCGACTATCTCGGCGAGTGGCGAACACCGTTCTGGGCCGGGGATGAGAACAAGGGCGAGCTGCGCCGGATCGGTTTCGAGGCGAGCGCCAGGATCAACCGGCACGACTTCGACGTCTCCTGGCAGGACGAGATCCCCGGCGGCGGCGTGGTCGTCTCAAACGAGATCGAACTCAACCTCGACGTCGAAGCGATCCTGCTCGACGACCTCGAGCGCACCGGCGCAATCGAGTACTACCGAACCCCAACCGATCAGCAATAGTCCTCATCACAACTTGACCGGCAGGGCATCCCGCCCGAGCAGATCCTCCAGGTCAGCTCCCGGCGTTGGGCGCCGGCCCCAGGTGATCGGCAACCCGAACGTTCGCCCCAACGGGCGGTTCGTGGTGAAGCTGGCCGCGACTGGTTCTGGAGGACCGCTCCGAACGCAGATCGCCGTCACAACACTCCGGGAGACCAACTACCCCTACGCGCGCGGATACTCTCGGCGGGTCCGGGTCACGATCGGATAGCGCCTGCTCGCTCCTTGGGGAGAAGAGCACGAACCGAACCCGGTATTGGCAAATCTCACGTCTCTTGCTAGGCGCGCGGCAAGCCTTGCTTTCATCGCCGTGCGGGGATTAACGTCCGATCAGCGCGGCGTGGAGGATCGGTCCGCAGATGGCGTCGAGGCCAGCGTCGAGGTCGAGGTGGAGGTCGATCGAGAACCTGCTGCCGGAGGCAGCGGACCGCGCTTGTCAGGGGAGCGCGGTCGGCGCGAGAAGGCCGGCTGCTTTGGGCTCCGTGAGCGTTAGTCGTTCTCCGCCCTGAGCTGCTGAAGCAGGCTGCGGTTGTCGGTCTGGACGTACTCTTTTCGATCCGGCCTTGATCGTCGTAGCTGAAGATGTTGGTCAGCTCGAACACGACGTGCTGTCCGTTGGGGGGCAGCGAGCCGACTGGTGATTGGGTGAATTCGCGGACGAAGTCGCCCTCGATCGTGGTCTGGCAGGCGATGTAGTTGTCTTCAACGATGACGATCCCGCGGGTGATTTTGCGGTTGTCGAAGGCGTCCCGTAGTGATTGGAAGTACGCCGCGAGGCCGTCGTAATCTATTTCCACGCGCGGTGCATGGAACGTGAACTCGGGGCTGAATGCGGCGCGGATCTCATCGGGGTTCTCGCCTGTCATCCACAGCTCGCCTGCGCGACCAGTCGCGCGACGAACTCGTCCCTGCTCATTCCGGCAACCATTTGTAGCTCCTTGTCGTTGTTTGCATTACGGCAAGTCGAGGACCGCGGTGCCTGCCGTCTGGCGGGCGCGGGTGGCTGTGCACGTCGGCGACGTCGGCAGCTCGGGACGGCTGCGGAAGGCAAGTGCGGCCACCAGGAGGGCGACGACGGCAAAGAGGGCGCCGAGGATCTCGAACGTCGTGTTCAGCCCGAGCGGCGTGGCGAGCGCGCCGGCGAGGATCGCTGGCACAGACAGCGAGCCGTAGGCAACGAGGTAGAACGCTGACATGACCGAGCTGCGCTGCCTCGGGGGAGTCGCGCGGTTGAGAGTGCGCAGCGCGCCGAGGAAGGCTGCGCCGAACCCGGTGCCGGCGAGGACATTGGCGAGGATGTAGACGGGGCCCGAGTCGAGCGCGGCGGCGAGCGCGATCCCGAGCAGTCCGATCGCGAGCGCGATCGAGCCTCCGGCCGCGCCGGCCCATGGTGGGCTGTCCGAACATGAGCTGAGAGATGGCGGCCGGGCCGGCGAGCGTGAGCACGCTGAGGCTGCCGACTAGCTGATCGGGGCTGTGAAAGAGGGTCGCCGCCAGTTCCGGGCCGAGCGCGAGGGCGAGCCCGCCGATTGACCACGAAGCCAGGGCAGCCAAGCCGGCGAGCGCGAACGCTCGGCGCACGCCGGCGGCGATCGCGGGCCGCTGCGGGCGCACCCGCAGCCGCCCGGAGCGTACGACCGGATCGTCCAACGCGAGCGTCAGGCCGAACGCGACGGCGAAGAGCACAAATGCGACGAGATACGGGAGCACGCGTGGAGCGGGGAGTAACTGCACGATCGCTGCCGAGACGAGCACTCCGAGCCCCATCCCGGCGGCGCTCGCGACGCCGTTGTGCAGGCCGACCGCGTTTGGGTCATGGCGCGGGTGCAGGTCGAGCAGGGCGGCGCTCGCGGTGCTGAGGGCGAGCCCGGTGGCCAGGCCCTGGATACCGCGCGCGACGAACAGCCATGCGACCGAGTCCGCGAGCGCGAACAAGAGCGTTGCGACCGTCAGGGATCCGAGCGCGACCAGCAGCGCGGGCCGCCGACCGGCGGTGTCGGACACCGGCCCCGCTAACAGCAGCGTCGCGAGCACGCGGAACGCGTAGGTCGCATAGACCAGCGTGAGCGTGAGCGGGGATAAGGAAAACAGCACCCGATAGGTGCTGTACAGCGGCGAGGGAGTACCCGACGCGAACAGCGCGAGGCCGATCACCGCGGCCATCAGCGCATATGCCACCCCGCGGACGCAGCCGGCGCGGCGAGCGCCGCCCGCGCGACCTGTCGACCACAGATTGCGGGCTTAGCATCATTACTAATCATGTAATCGTGCGTGTCAAGTAATATTCGGGTACGGCCGAAACACTTGATCGACGCGAGCGAAAGAAGCAGCGGACCAGACTGGCGATCCAGGACGCCGCGTTCGAGCTCTTCGCCGAGCGCGGCTACCGCGAGACCACGATCAACGCGATCGCGGACAGGGCTGACGTCGCGCCGCGCACCGTCACCGTTCACTTCCCCACCAAGGAAGAGCTGCTGTTCGACGCCGAGCCGTTCACCCTCGAGAGCCTGATTGCTGTTCTCGAGGCCAGGGGGTCCGACGAGTCCGCGTTCGACGTGCTCCGAGACTGGATGGCCAGCACGATGACCGCCCTCGACTCCGACGAGTCCAGCGGGCGGGTCTGGGAGCGGCGGGCGCTCCGCGCGCACATCATCGACGCCGAACCCGAACTGCGCGGCCGCGCTCGCGCCGGCTACCACGAATTCGAACGGGTGCTCGCCGACGCGATCGGGAAGGATCTTGGTCAGCCGGGAATGGCACTGGTCCCCCGGCTCGCGGCGCTGACCGCCGTTACCGGATTGCGAGAGCTCTACGAGACCGCCGAAGCCGAGTCCCTCCCGGTGCCTCCCAGCGCCGCCGACCTTCTTGCACTCGTCGACTGCGTCATCGCGTTCACCCAAGCCGGAATGGACGGCTCGAACGGGACGCGAAGCCGCCGAGGGAGCCCGGCTGCGTCCACGCGACGGGCATCCCAGAGGCACCGGTGAGCCGCCGCGCAGCACTCTTTGAGCGCGGGGTCCCGGTTGATGTGTCAGGTGACGCCGTCGCTGTTGCGACGCAGCGCATCGCGAAGTCGTCTGACCTCGCGGTGCGCCGCTTTGAGGTTTGGCGCGTCGCGGTCTAAGAACCACTGCGTGCGCGACTCGATCGCGATCTGCGAGATTCTCGACAGCGTGTCTCGACCCTTCGGAGTAAGGACGATGAAGGGCGAGGCGCGATGGTCTGGATTGGTCTCGGTGGCCGCGAGGCCTCGGGTGAGGAGTTCGTTGGCACTGCGCTGAACCGCCTGTCGGGTGGTGCCGAGCCGACGGGCTGCCTGCGAGACCGTGAGGGGCTTGGCCGAGAAGACGCTCAGCGCGTACCACAGGGTCTGCGTCAGACCCGCTTCGCGTGCGATGTGATCGGCGGCCTGGCGAAACAGGCCGCCGAGCTCAAGAACGTCCGCGATAAACGACGCCAATGCCGCGTCGATCCCATCCTCGGGAAAATTGACAACGGATTGTCGCTCTGTCATCGTGAGGTCAATTCTGCCAGGACTGACGGCGAAAGGACAGCCCGATGAAGCTCGCCTCGATTCGCATCATCACCGACGACCTCGACCGGATGGTCGCCTTCTATGAGAACACGACGGGAATCACCGCCCAACGGCCCGCGCCACCGTTCGCAGAACTCGTCTCACCCTCGGCCACCCTCGCCATCGGCCACTCGCAGACAGTCGCTCTGTTCGGAGAGGGCTCAGCGCACTCCGCCGACAACCACAGCGTGATCATCGAGTGGCAAGTCGATGACGTCGACGCCGAGTACGCACGACTCTCAGCAGACATCGCGGACTGGGTACAGACGCCGACCACGATGCCGTGGGGCAATCGCTCGGTTCTCCTTCGCGATCCCGATGGCAACCTGGTCAATCTCTACACGCCCGTGACCGACGAGGCCAAGCAACGCTTCGCTGAACGCTGAAGCGAACGACCTGCGGTCGCCCGCACGCAACCCGCAAAGCCCTCGCGTCCCCGACGCGGCTGTCGCGTTCACGAACGCGCAGAACTCTCCCCAACCCGGGAACTGCGTTGGCGACCCCTCCCCTCGACCGGATCCATCAGCGCCGCGCGGTCCTGCTTTCGATCCCGGGCGGGCATCCTCGTCCGTACTGGCCCGGCCTGCCTTTGCGCGGCTTGCGCAACTGGCGATGAGCGGGGCGCAGCGGCGATGATGGCCAGCACCTGCTTTCACGTGACCGAGGCCCTATGGGCGGCCGCGGCGCGCCCGGAGCCGAAGTCGGGTCGCCGACATCCCGGCGCTCGCGCATCAACCGCGCGCCAGCGGCCCTCCGGTGCAATCTACGCGCGCCGGTCCATTCAACTGCTTCGCGCCGTGCCAGCGAACACGAAGGCCTTCGGCAGGAAACCGGCTGGCCGCGCCGAAAGCCGCGGGCGATGGAAGGCTTAGGACAGACACCCGCGCCTCCACCGGGTGGCGGAATGCCGCCGAGCGGTGGCCACACCTACCCGCTGACGTTCTCGGTCGATTATCCCGACCGCGAGCTCGACCGCCTGAGCTCGGCGCTGCGGATCTTTTGGGTCATCCCGATCGCGATCCTCGCCGCGACCATCGAGGGCGGCAGCTTCAGTACCGGTACCAACGCCCGGTACGCCGGCGGCGGCATCGGTGTGCTGTTCATCCCGGTGGTGCTGATGCTGCTATCCCGCAAGAAGTACCCGCGATGGTGGTATGACTGGAACCTTCAGCTGAGCCGCTTCAGCAACCGGATCGCGGTCTACTTCGCGCTCATGGATGACCGCTACCCCTCCACCGACGAGCAGCAGGCTGTACACCTCGACTTTCCCTATCCCGACGCCGAAGGTGAGCTCAGCCGCGGCCTTCCGCTGGTCAAGTGGCTGCTGGCCATTCCCCACTACATCGTGCTGTTGTTCCTCACGATCGGGGCATTCTTCGCCGCCATCGGCGCGTGGTTCGCGATCCTCTTCACCGGCCGTTACCCGCGCTCACTGTTCGACTACATCGAGGGCGTGATCCGCTGGCACAACCGCGTCGGGGCGTATGCCCTCCTGCTGATCACCGACCGCTACCCGCCGTTCAGCCTCCAGCCCTAGCTGCGCCCTGCCGGGGTGGGCCGGGGGTCCGTGAGGATGGCTAGGTACTGGGCGGATCAAGCACGACCGCGATGCTCGCCACGATGGTCGGCGGCCCGGACCGCACGACGCTGTCGCTGCTCGCGAACGAGTGGCGCGGAATCGAGCACGTGGACGAGGCGCTCGCCGCCCGCACCGGGCAAGTCCTCATCACCGAGGCATTACTGAACGTGCTCGTGGACGCCCGGGCAAGAGAATCCGCGCGCCTGCCAGATCCGGACGCCGATTCGGGCGAACGAACTCGGGCTGCTGCGGCGCGGGCAACCGGATCGGTGGGGCCTGGATGATCGCCGTTTCAGCCCCGGTGTTCGTCATTGGCGTCGTCTTGACCGTGCTTGTGTATGCGTTCGCCGTGCGCCGGTTGCTGGGTCTGCGTCTCTCGCCGCTGCGGGCGCTGCTCGGCGGGCTGGTCGCGTTGGTGGTCGCCTCGCCGATCGTCACGGCGATCGGCAGCTCGCTGGTCAAGCACAACGGGAGCTGGTCGTTCGTTCCCGCGGTGTGGTTCGTGATCCTCGGGGTTGCGATCGCGCTGCTGATCGGGATGCTCGTGCTGGTGATCGCCGAGGTGCTGGTGCCGAGCGGAACGATGCCGGGGCCGCGGTATGTGATCCGGGGGTTGCGCAAGCGGACGCGACGGGTCCGTCGCTACTCGCAGATCAGCCGGATCCTGGTCCGCCACGGAATGCTTCCCTACCTGCGAGGCGCACGCCGCTCAGAGCTGCAGACCCACGACGGCCGGGCTCAGCTCGCTGGCTCGCTGCGCCTCGCGCTTGAGGACGGCGATGTCACGTTCATCAAGCTCGGCCAGCTCCTGGCCACACGGCGCGACCTTCTGCCCAGTGAGTTCACCGACGCACTGAGCGGCCTGCAGGACGACGCCGCGCAGGTCCCCTGGCCGCAGGTCGAGCAGGTGCTGCGCTCCGAGCTCGGCGCCGAGGTCGACGAGGTATTCGCAACCTTTGACCACACGCCGCTCGCGGCCGCATCGATCGCGCAGGTCCACGCGGCGACGCTCAACTCCGGTGAACAGGTAGTGGTCAAAGTTCGCCGGCCGGGCATCGAGACTGTCGTGTCCTGGGATCTGGACATCGTCGATCGATTGGCGATGCGTCTGCAGCGCTCGACGCGCTGGGGTCGGGGAGTGGGTGCGGTCGACCTCTCGAACGGCTTCGCAGACGCGCTCAGGGAGGAGCTCGACCTGCGGATCGAGGCTCAGAACATGACCGCTGTTGCCGCTGCGACCGCCGCACGCGGTCACAACGGGTCGGTTCGGATCCCGAAGCCTTATCCGCCGCTGTGCACCGCGAACGTGCTAGTGATGGAGCGCCTCGAGGGCCGCGCGCTGGGGCGCTCACAGCCACCGAGCAGATCGGCGATCGCCGAGCGCTCGCGCGCGTCCTTTTCGACACGCTGCTGGGGGAGGTGATGATCGAGGGCATCCTCCACGCCGACCCGCACCCGGGCAACGTGCTGCTGCTCGGGACGGGCGGCTCGGGCTGCTCGACTTCGGCTCGGTCGGACGGATCGACGCCGGGCTCAGGGCCGCGCTGCAGCGCCTCCTGCTGGCGGTCGATCGTGGTGATCCGGCGGCGCTACACGACGCGTTGCTGGAGGTCGTGCAGCGGCCCGACGAGCTCGACGAGCAGGCGCTCGAGCGGGCGCTCGGCGTCTTCATGGCCAGACACGTCGGCGCCGGGATCACCCCCGATGCGCGCATGTTCACCGACCTGTTCCGGCTCGTGGCCGAGCACGGTCTGTCGGTACCGCCAGAGATCGCGGGTGCGTTCCGTGCGCTCGCGACGATCGAGGGCACGCTGACGCAGCTCGCGCCTGGGTTCGACATCCTCGCCGAGGCCCGCCGCTTCACGACCGACTATCTCGCCGAGCAGCTGACTCCCGAAGCTCTGCGCCAGAGCGCCACCGACGAGCTGATCTCATTGATGCCAATGCTGCGCCGGCTGCCGCGGCGCCTGGACCGGATCGCCGGCTCGCTCGAGCAAGGGCGACTCGGCCTCAACGTCCGCCTGCTAGCCAACCAGAGCGACCACAGATACCTGACCGGGCTCGTCCATCAGCTCGTGCTCACCTTCCTGGCCGCCACCCTTGGCGTTATGGCCGTACTGATGCTCGGCCTTCATGGAGGGCCTAACGTAACCCACAGGGTCACCCTGTACGCATTCATCGGCTACTCGCTGCTCGTCTTCGCCGGCGTCCTTGCCCTCCGCGTGCTCGTACTCGTGTTCCGCCCGGACGCGGGCTGAGCGAGCCATCGTCGCACCGCTCGCACGTCTGATCCGCCACGGGTTCGGTGCCGTACGCCAGGCCGGGAGCCCAGAGTGCCGGTTGTAGCGCCGCGCCGAACCTCACTCGCGAGGCCCGCGGTCCGGCAAGCGCGGCAGCGCCGGCCGTGTGCAAGGCAATGAACAGCACTCCACCGACTCTCTCGGGGCCACCCCGCGGCTCGCTCAGCGGTCCACGATGTACAGGCGAGGCGAGCGGACGCAGGTAAGGTCAGTTGCGTGACTGTCGTCGTGCTCACGGGAGCTACTCGCGGCATCGGGCGAGCCGCCGCGATCGAGCTCGCTCGGCGAGGAGCCGAGGTCGTCCTCGTGGGACGCGATCCTGAGCGCGTCCGGTTGGTCGCTGAAGAAGCCACGACAGCCGGTGGCGGTGGACGGGTCCACGGGCACGTGTCCGACCTATCGCTGATGTCCAACGTCCGGGTGCTGGCCGACGAGATCCGTGGGCGGTACGAGCACGTCGACGTCCTTGCCAACAACGCGGGGGCACTGTTCGCCTCGCGCAAGGAGACCTCTGAAGGCTTGGAGAAGACCTTCGCGCTCAACCACCTCGCGCCGTTCCTGCTCACGAACCTGCTGCGAGACCGCCTGGCCGGCGGCCGCGTCGTGACCACCGCGTCCGGCGCCCACCGGTCCGGGCGCCTGGACCTCGACGACCTGCAATCGGCGAAGTCCTACTCGCCACGCGTGTACGGCACCTCGAAGCTGTGCAACATCCTGTTCACCCGCGAGCTGGCCAGGCGCGCGCCGGAGCTGAACGCCAACTGCTTTCACCCCGGCGTCGTGCGCACCGGCTTCGCCAAGAACGAAAACGGAATCTGGAAAGTCATCGCCACGCTGGGTGCGCCCTTCCTCCGCTCCCCGGAACGCGGCGCCCACTCGCTGGTGTGGCTCGCCCTATCCGACGACGCCGCCGCCCTCACCGGGGAGTACATCGAAGACGAAAAGGTGGTCGCCCCCAGCGACCAGGCCCAGGACGACAACCTCGCACGGAGCCTGTGGGAACAAAGCGCCCAGCTCGTCAGCCTGCCCGCCGACGTGCGCGCCTAACGCCCCGGCGCAGAGACCCCCTTCTGTCATCTCTCGGGCTTCCAGCCCTGACCCTCGAGAGTCCTCGTTCGCGCGGAAAGCGCGCGAGCCGAGCGGCGATCGCTTTCCCCTCTCGGGAGTCCCGGAGCTCCGCGAGCGCCTTGGCGATGTCTCAATCGTGCGAGGCCGGGCTCGTGGCCGACATCAAGCCGCCCGATCACGCCACTCGTGTCGCAATCCTCCGTAAGCGAGCGGCACTCGCCGGATGTTCTGGGTAACGCGCTCGGCGATCAGGTCGAGCACGCGGCCAGCGAGAATCGCTGGCGCTGGGCGAGCGCTCCGCCGCAGCAGCGATCGCCGGCTCGCTGGCCGGCGGGCGAACGCCTGGGCGACCGGGCGCAGGTCCGCAATGAACAGGTGCTAGCTACGGACGAGCAAGCGGACGCACTCGCGGGCGGCCAGTGTCACTGCTGCTTTCCGGCTGGGCGCAGCCGTCCGGTCGGCGCGACGGCGAGGCGATCCTAAAGACGAAGCTGGGCAGTCGCCGTCACGATCGCGATCGCTTCCGCAACCACGCAGTTCGAGGCGCCTCGACGGCTCCCGCGCGGCCGCCGCGGCCTCCGCTTCGACCACGCCGAGTACCAGAGCAGCAGCCGGCGCGAGGCTGCCCGAGTGGCGACATTGCAGAAGCGAGCGTCCAGCCGCGACCACCAAGCGAACCGCGCTGGCGGCGCGATCGTCCGGCAGCGTCGGCTGCTGCTCAACGCTTGTAGCGGTCACGGCGGTCTGGTGATTGGTTCGCACGAGGAGCAGCCCAGTCGCCGGCACGCGGCCGCGGGGCGCTGCCTGCAGGTTCTGACATTGCCGGCTAGCACCCGGCGCCTAGCGAGGCCCGATTCCGACGAAGGCCTACGTCGGGATGGGCTTCTGGCGACGAGCAGGGCAGAGACAGCTTCAGCATCGGGGACCTGCTTCCGTGAATCTGCGGCGTCGCGGCCAGCGCACGGACGATCGCGAGCGAAGCGATCGCGCCAACGCCCAGGCCCGGGGATCCCATCGTCGCGAACGCGATAGGGCGATGGAAATCGCGGGGGAAGTGGAAGCGATCGTTCGATCGCTGTGGGAGGAAGCTCGCAATCGGGCCGCGGCGTCGTCGCTGGCTCATTGGACCTCATTTATGAACGGGGAGACATCACTCACAGGCCGGCGGTCAGCCGCCGCTCAGCGGCCTTAGCCCCACGACGTTTGCTGTCGCGAGAGGCCCGTAGCTGAGACGATCACGACCGTGGAGGAATGCGGCAGATCATGATCGCCGTGCGGATTATCGTTGGAGGGCTAGCTGTCGCGGGCGTCGCCGCGGTCATAGCGTCGATGCTGCGCACCGTCGTGGTGCCCCGGGCTGTGCCGGCGCGGCTCGCGCGCGCAGCCTTCCTTACCGTGTACTGGCTGCTCCGGCTCCGGCTGCGGCTGACGGGTCGATCCGACTACGCCACCAGGGACCGGATATTTTCGGTTCAGGCGCCCCTAGGGCTGTTCGCCCAGCTCACGATCTGGGGCGTGCTGATCTGGCTTCTGTTCGCCGCGCTGTTCTGGTCTCTGATCGCCTCGACGGTCAGCGGCCCGACGATCTCGCACGCGTTGGAGCTATCGGGGTCATCGATGCTCACGCTGGGGTTTGATTCTCCCGGCGGGCTGTCGCGACAGCTGGTCGCGTTCGCCGCGGCCGGGGTCGGCCTGACGCTTCTTGCCCTCGTGATCGCCTATCTGCCGGCACTGTACGGCGCATTCTCCCGGCGTGAGGAAGTGGTCACCAAGCTCACGGTTCGAACCGGCGCCCCGCCATCTGGTCCTGCGCTGCTCGCCAGCAGCTGGGAGCTCGGCCGGTTTGATCAGCTCGAGGAGGTGTGGTCCCGCTGTGAAGACTGGTTCGTCGAGATCGGCGAAGCCCACATCGCCTTCCCGAATCTCAGCTTCTTCCGCTCGCCACATGCGAGCAACCACTGGGTGCTCGCCTCTGAAGCCGTGCTCGACGGCGCCGCCCTCCTGATCACGGCCTGCGGCGTACGGCGACAGTCCCGAAGCGAACTCTGCCTGCGCGCCGGGATCCACGCCATGACCACGATCGCAGACTTCCTCAATATTCCCCACCACCCGCCGGAACCCGGCGCGGAGATCATCCTCTCCGAGGAGAAGTTCAATATGGCGTTCAGCCATCTTCACAGCATCGGCGTCCCAATGCGTGATGATCGCGAATCCGCCTGGGTCGCCTTTCGAGCCCTGCGCGCCCAGTACGAGCCGCTGCTCGCGGCGCTCGGTCGCATGACCGACGCGCCGCGGAGCGACTGGAGCTCCTGGTCTGAAGACACCCCGCGCCACACCCCTCCGCTGCTCAAGCCACGACGAGAGTCGCGCGACTCCGGGGTCAAAAGCGACGAGTCGATTTCGTAACTCGGGCGGCCCCGGTCGATGACGTGAGCGGCAACGTTCTCGCCACGATCCAGCTGCCCCGGGCCGCCGACGAGGCGTTCTTTCGCTGGCGCGTCAGTGTGGCGCCAGCAGGCGTGCGGTTGCGGGGATCATGCGGGGCGCCCGTGGACGGCGTAGACGATCTCGGGTTGTCGATCCGCGCGGATATCGAGATGTGATCCCGAGGTCGGCATGCCCATTCGTATCTGTCTACGACCAGCGTGTATCTCCACGGGATCAACACTCAAGATCACAGGCGCTCTTCTGCTTCGCGGGAAGGGAGCAGTCCGCACTCCAGAGCCGGCCCTCGTCCTTTCCAGCAGCGACGCGGGCGTCGACGCCGGTGGCTGCTCCGCCATAGGAGCGACAGCCGGGAGCGCTTGCAAGACGCCGCGGATCGCGACGTCGAAATCGTGGGTGCTCTGCGGTTCGAGCGGCAGGGCGCCAGCCGACGCGGTCGCATGCGGAGCCTCGTTTGCAACTGCTCGAGTTCTGGCTAACTTAACTTAAGTAACACCCGTCTCGTCGGTTAGCTGATGCAACCTGCCGGCACAGGCCATCCGGCCGCGTTGACCGGTGAAGACGCACAGCAAGAACCTCTACCGCAAGCTCGGCGCGGCCGACAGGCGCCAAGCGGTCGCGCGCGGCCGCGAACTCGGCCTGCTCTGAGCTCAGCGCTCAAAGCGGCTCACCCCACCGGGGTGAGTGCGATCGGGGTGAAGACATCTCACCCCGCCTAGTCCGATCCTTGGCTCATGACTCATCGGTATTTACTGATGCTGGTCGCCCGGGCCGCGAGGGTGGACGATCTCTACAGAGACGCTGCTGAGGCGCGACGGGCCGCGGAAGCGCGGCGAGCCGCGAAGATGCGCCGGCACGGGAGGGCGCGGGGTCATCAGCACTCCGGCCTGTCGGCCGACCTGGCTACCCCCGAGCGGGCGGTGACACTCCGCCAGTACTCGGCCGAGGATCACGGTCCGCTTGCCCGGCTTGCGGCCCTCGATAGCTCCAAGCCTCCGCCTCAGCCGGTTGTGGTCGCTGAGGTCGGGGGTGAGCTTCGCGCGGCCTTGTCGCTGAGCGATGGCTCGCTCGTCGCCGATCCCTTCCATCTGACCCAGGGCGTAGCCGAATTATTGGGTGCGTACGCGCGGCAGTTCGATGTGCAGGCGGGGGCGCGCGTCAGCGCTGACTCGCCGAGCAGCGCGCCCGCCACGTTGTGCGTTGAAGGAGGCCTGTCGTGATGTCTACCGGTCTAACCCGCGCGCGAGGAGATGTGATGAAACGCAAGCCGCTGATCCTGGTCTCGCTGCTGTTGGCGGCGTTTGTGATCAATCTCGACACCACGATCGTCAACGTTGCGCTGCCGACGCTGGTGCGCCGGTTGCACGCGTCGGACTCGCAGCTGCAGTGGGTGGTGGACGCGTTCAACTTGCTGTTCGCCGGCTCGGTGCTGGCCGTGGGCAGCCTGTCGGACCGGTTCGGACGCAAGGGGATGCTGCTCGCCGGCCTGTCGGTGTTCGGCATGGCGAGCGTTGCGGGCGGGCTGACCGACAGTCCCGGCCAGCTGATCGCCGCACGGTGCGTGATGGGCGTGGGTGCGGCGATGGTGTTCCCCGCGACACTGTCGCTGCTCACCAACGTGTTCACCGATCGGAGCGAGCGAGCGCTAGCGATCGGCCTGTGGGGCGCGATCACCGGGGTGGCGATCGCGCTCGGTCCGATCGTCGGCGGCTGGCTCCTCCAGGGGTTCGGCTGGCGCAGCATCTTCTTCGCGATGGCGCCGATCGCCGCAATCGCCGGCGTCCTGGTCGCCGGGTACGTGCCGGCCTCGCGCGACCCGGACGCGCCCCGCACCGACCGCGCCGGCTTCGCGCTGTCGACCGCGATGGTCGGGCTGCTCGTCTACACGATCATCGAGGCTCCGAACCACGGCTGGGGAAGCGCCCGGACGATCGCCAGCTTCGCGCTGACCGCGGTGCTGGCGGCGGCGTTCGTGGCCTGGGAGCGGCGTATCGATCATCCGATGCTCGACGTGAGCCTGTTTCGCAACGCACGGTTCACCGCCGCCAGCGTCTCGGTCGCGATCTCGTTCTTCGCGCTGTCGGGGTTCATCTTCCTGGTTACCCAGTACTTCCAGTTCCTCAAGGGCTATGGGCCGCTGTCAACCGGCGTGCGCCTGCTGCCCGTCGCCTCCTGCGTCGCGATCTCCTCGATTCTCGGCACCAGGCTTGCCGTGCGGTTGGGTACCAAGCTCGTTGTCGCGTCCGGGCTGTTCTTGATGGCCGCGTTCTACCTGTGGGTCACCACCGCAACAACAAGCACCGGCTACGGGACGATCGCTGCTCAGATGGTCGTGCTTGGGACGGGCATGGGCCTCACGAGCGCGCCCGCGACCGAGGCGATCATGGGCGTAGTGCCGAAGGCCAAGGCCGGCGTTGGGTCGGCGGTCAACGACGCGACCCGACTATTGGGCGGCACGCTCGGCGTCGCGGTGATCGGCAGCGTGTACGCCTCGCTGTACGCCAGCCGGCTCACGAGCGCCCTCCCCGGTGGGTTGCCGGCCACCGTCGCGCGAACCGCGCACGCGTCCGTCGGGGGCGCGCTCACCGCCGCCGGCAAGCTGTCCCACGCCGGCCATCCGGCGCTCGCGACGGCCCTCCACGACGCCGCTAGCTCGGCGTTCTTCAACGGCTTCCACGCGGCCAACTTCGTCGCCGCCGGCGTCGCCGCGGCCGGCACCGTGATGGCGCTGGCACTACTGCCCGCCCAGCCCACGACCAGTAGCGACCACGCGCCTGAAGTGCCGGCGCTCGACTCGCCCGCCAGCGCCGCGGCCAGGGGCTGACCCCACCACCAAAGCGACAGGAGACAGACCACCATGAGTAACCAACAACCCGCAACGCGCGTCAGCGGCGCCGGCTCCGGGGTCGGCCGGGCGACCGGGTTTGAGCTGCCCAGCCGCGCCCGCTCGACTCGATCGGTACTAGCGTGTAGCCGGGGGGTGGTCAACGGCGGCGTCGACGCCAGCCGAATAGGACATGACTGCACTGTCCGGATGCGGAAGTCTCGAGGCGGACAGTCCACAGGAACGCCAGGCACTTCTGAGATGCGCGCGGAGCACAAGCGCCGGTAGGTCCATCGAGGCGGCCGGTCGCCGGATGGCACGTTCGGATTCTGGCCGCCAGGGTCTCGTCCCTATCAGTCTCGGACTATTTCGGCAGGCTTGGACGGCCGCGGTTTCACGAGCCCTCCCGCGTCGGTTGTGGACTTTCGCAGCGCGGACTAAAGTCGCTGTCAGACCGAGGCGAAGAGGAGGGTGTATGCCCGCATACGTAACGCTGTGGAACTGGACCGAGGCTGGTATCAAGGACGTTCGCGAGACCACCGAGCGGGTCGAGAGAGTGAAGGCGGAATTCAAGAAGTTTGATGCCACTCTTGACGTTCGCTGGACCGTCGGGCCCTACGACGGCATTGGGATCATCGACGCGAAGGACGAAGAGTCGGCGACGGCAGCCCTGCTGTGGTTGGGCTCTGTGGGGCACGTTCGTACGACCACGATGCGGGCGTTTAACTCGGATGAGATGGCGCGTATTCTCCAGAAGACCGGTTCGTAGGAGCCGAGCGTCGGGGTTAACCCGAGGAGGTTTGGACCGGACCAAACAATCACCCTCCCACATCACAACCGGGCTGAAGAAGCAGCTACGAAGACTTCCGTCCTACGATAGTCGAGCAGCAACCATGCCTGCGGCCCACGAGCCCACGATAGTCGCCTGTCCTTGGCCCTGACCGCCGGAAACCACTGCTCACCTCACCCTCTCCTTTTGCGTGATTCCGACAGCGCCAGTCGAATGCGAGAGTGTCGAGCTCGCTTCTGGTTCGTCCCCCACGCGGAAGTTTCGATCAGACTGCCCTCTTCGCTGGGAGCGGTAGCCGCGCCGGCACGGCCGCTCCAGGCGTAAAGGAGGCGGCCACGGATCATCCGAGGAGACGACTGGATTGCCGCTCACGCAGTCGTCTCGTCGTCTGCTTCAGACAGCTCCTCCTCGCTGAATGCAGCCACGAGTTCTGCGTCTCCTCGAGCCTGGTGCGAAACATCCGCTCCGCCAGTGCCGAGACCCGCTTTGCCCCCCGGAAGGTGGTCAACCAGCTGCCGATCGCTTCCCTGGGTTGCGCTCCGAGGAGGGCGCACCGGCGTGGAGAGCTGTGGCCCTCGTCCGTGGCTAGGACTCTCGAGGGCGCGTGCCGTGTTAACGACCGCATTGTCGGCGAACGCGTCCGGGGTCCCCGGCTCCTCCGCGGGCTGACAAGGGGTAGAGTCGCCGCGACGTCATGAATCCGTGGCGATGAGCGGGCAAGCACGGGACTACCTGTTCGGTCAATCGGCCGAAGAGACCGCGCGTTTGCGGCTGCAGGCGAAGATGTTCGCGGCGTACACGGCCCGGTTCCTAGAGGACGCGGGCATCTCGCGCGGGATGAAGGTTCTCGACGTTGGGACCGGGGCTGGCGACGTGGCGGTGCTGGTGGCCGATCTCGTTGGGAAGGAGGGAACCGTCATCGGGGTCGATCTCAACCCGGAGTTGATTGAGACGGCTCGAGCCCGGTCCGCGGCCGCGGGACTCGAGAATGTCTCATTCGTCGTCGGCGATGCGGCTTTGGTCGGGCTGGACCGCGACCTCGATGCCGTCGTTGGTCGCTGCGTGCTGTTCTTTGCGCCGGAGCCTGCCGCGTTGGTGCGCCGGCTGACGGGTCACGTTCGTGACGGCGGCATCGTGGCGTTCCAAGAGCCCGCCAACGCGACGCTAGCGCCGATGTCCTTGCCGCACTCACAGCTACTGGAGCAGCTCTGGGCGTGGATCCTCGAGACATACCGCCGCGCGGGGATGGACCTGTACATGGGTTTGCGGCTGCGCAGCATCTTTGCGGAGGCGGGGCTCCCGGCGCCCGCGATGCATCTCGACGCCGCAGCTGGCGGCGGTCCGGACTGGCCGGGATACGAGTACATGGCACGCCTAATTCGCACGATCCTGCCCCTGATCACAAAGCTCGGAGTCGCGACAGAGGATGAGGTCGAGATCGACACCCTGGCGGACCGGCTGCATGCTGAGATCGGTGACGACGGCGCCGCCGTCACCTGGGGCTTCATCACCGCGTGGGCTCAACATCGAATCCATCCCTGAGTGTTGATCAGAGCCCAGCCGCAGTATCGCTCCGGGCAGAAGACACCCTGGAAACCACGATTGCGCTCTGGACGTGCACCAGGGCTCACCGCGCACTCCTCCTTACTCGCGGAGCACCAGTGCGTCCGCCAGTCCACCGGACTGTCGAGATTTGAGCACAGGCAGCACAACGAGTTCGCGCCACCGTCGCCGCTGCTGGCTGGCTGAGCGGCACAGCTCCGACGGCGCCGCGATGGCGCCAGCACTGGGCGCCGGCGCAGCCTGCTCTTGTGCGGCGACGGCCACCCGCAGCGACACCTGCTTCGCGCGCTCATAGCGGGTTCGCGTCGCAAGCTCGGAGCCCGTGTCACGCGGGGAAGTGACTGATCCGAGCGATACCTCGAGATCATGTCCTCCGACGGACCCGCGCCCCTTGACCGCGTGCTCGAGCGTCGCCGCGCTGTTGCCCTGGCGCGCCATTTCCGCGAGGCCGAGGGCCTCTCTATCGCGGAGATCACGCAGCGCCTCGGTTGTTCGTCCGCATCGGTCAAGGCTTACTTCTACGATCCCACCGGGCAGAAGGCACGGGCGGTCAAGGCTCGCTACCAGGGGGTCTGTCGCGGCTGTGGCGCCTACACACAGCCGCACAACGGCAAGGGCGACGCGTACGCGTACTGCAAGCGCTGTCATCCGGGTGTGATTCAGCTGCACTGGACCCACGAGCGCGTGCTCGCGGCGATGCGCAACTGGCGGGACCGGTATGGGCGGCTGCCCTCGTCCTATGACTGGTCGCGCACGCACGCAGCCGGCGCGGCGGCGAAGCGCTCGAGCGGCTCAGCGAGGGACAATGCCCGTCGGCGAGCGTCGTCAGCGACCGCTTCGGAGGCTGGTCGGCTGAGCACGCCGCGGCCCAATCGAACGAGGATCTGCTCCGGCGCTACGAGCGCGAGGGGGAGAAAGGGGCCGCACTTCCGCAAATTGGGCCGAGCAGTGAGGTCGACGAGCGAAGGGAAGAGCCGCCGGGCGGGCAACAAGTTCGCGCAACGCGCTTGGAGCTCACGTCGTGAGGCAGCACCGTGCTCCACCAGACTCGGGTGTCGGCGTATAAAGGGACGATGGCAGCCGAGGGTGTGCCCGAGAACAAGCTAACCCGGGACCGTAAGCGCCAGTACGGCACGGGGAGCATCTTCGAGAAGCGGAACGCGTGGTACGGCCAGTGGCGCGTCCGGAACCAATCGGTCACCCGCAAACTGGGGCCGATCCGCAATCCGGGCAGCCGGGACGGGCTTACTCGGAAGATGGCGGAAGCCCGGCTCCGCAAGCTTATGGCTGAGGTGACCGCGACTCCGCTTGTTGAGCGGGTCACGGTTGAGGAGGCAGGGGAGAGGCTTGTCAAGCAACTGATCGCAAGGGGGCCGCAAGACCTCCACGACAGCCGGATACGAGAGCTACCCCGGGTTCACCTAGCTCCGTTCGGTCACAAGCCGATTGCGGACATAACGACGGACGACGTCGAGGAATTCATCGCTTGGTCCCTGGACAACGACCAGTCATTCAAGAGCACGCGAAACTATCTCGGTCTCCTGCACGGCATCTTCGAGTTCGGGCTTCGTAAGGGCTGGGTGTTGGAGAATCCATGTAAGGCGGTCGACAAGCCCGATGTCCCCGATCAGGACCAGGACATCCGGTTCCTCGACCAGGCCGAGCTCGATGCGCTCCTAGCGGCAACGGCGAGTCCACGTAGCCGCCGCAAGCCGAGCACGGCCGAGCGCGTGAGGAGAGTCAGGTGGCTCCGGGACCGCGACCGGACGTCGTGGAAAACCATCGCAGCGATGCTTGGAATCGCAGAATCGACAGCGATCTAGCTGTACCGCCTCGATCGGGCCAAACCGAGCGCGCCCGACGGCGGATGGCGGCGAGATCCGGACCGCGGCGTCAGGCGGACGCGCGCGCGCCAGCGTGCGTGGTTCCCCCAAGCTTGCGGGCCTGGCGGTGGCCCTCGAACGTGGCCTCATAGGTGCCCCGGGGGGCGGTTGCGTCGCCGATGGTCTCCACGCTGAGCCCACGTTTGCGTAGGAGGTGGTAGAGCGCGTTCTCGGACCGCCGGCTGGTCGCCATGACGATCCAGTCCGCTTCCAGCCGGCGGACATCGTCGGGCTTGTAGATGTTGGTGGCGGAGACATAGCGATCCTCGATTTGGGTGACGAGCCGATCGCAAAGCATCTCGACGTCGGCCTCGTAGAGGTAGGTGAGCATCCAGTGCAAGTAGACGTCCGGTGTTGTCTCCATGCCGATCATGGGCCACCGTGTCACGAGGGTGACCTGCTCGGCGTTCTTGGCGACGGCCACGGCGGTGAGCGGAGCCGCGACGTCCTGGAGCTCGTCGATGATCACCACCCGCCCAGCGGGAACCGCCGTCCCCAGCGCCACCTCGTCCCAGGTGACGCAGTTGCCGCTCTCCCAGCCCGGGACTGGCCGCGCCGTCTGCCCCTGGAAGCCATCGCGCCGGTAGCTCGCGCCGGTCGCGACGACGACGTGGTCTGGCCGCAGTTCGTCCAGCAACATGTCGACTGTTGGCTCGTCGACTGCTGTCGAGAGCCGGATCGAGGCGCCGTTGGCGGAGGCCTGATCGGTCAGCCACCGTCCGATCTCGGCGTACTGCGTGCGGTGCGGTAGCGCCCCGTAGGCGCGCGTGTGACCGCCCGTTTCAGCCTTTCGCTCCACGAGCGTCACCGTGTGGCCGCGCGCGGCCGCGACGCGAGCGTACTCCAGGCCGGCCGGTCCGCCACCGATGATCAGGACGCGCTGCGGTTGGTCGACCGGGGTCAGGCTGCCGTTGCCCCAGTGTCGCTCGCGACCGACGGTCGGGTTATAGACGCACTGCACGCGTCCCCCACGAATCACGCTGCGCCAGCAGTAGTTGGCGGCCACACACCGGCGGATGTCGCTCTCGCGCCCGGTCCTGGCCTTCTCCGCCCAGTCGGGGTCGGCGAACATCTGCCGCGCCAGCAGGATCGCGTCCGCCTCGTTGGTTTCCAGCAGCTCCTCGGCGACCGCCGGATCCGTGATCCGGCCGACCAGGAGGACGGGCTTGGCGGTGACCTCCTTGATCGCGCGGGTGTAGCCGCGCTCCCAACCGCCCTCGTACTCCATCGGCGTGTGAATGTAGGAGTGGTGGACGCCCGCCGAGACCGAGACGTAGTCCGGCTCGACGGGGTCGGCGTCGAGGTCGCCGACGATCCGCTGAATGTCCTCCTGCTCTAGGTCGCCGGGCCAGAAGGACGTCGAATTGAGCCGGTATCCCATAAACGGCCCCTCGCCGATCGCGTTGCGGATCCGTCGCATCGCCTCCAGCGGGAATCGCAGCCGCCGCTCATATGAGCCGCCCCAGGCGTCCTCCCGGTGGTTGTAGAGCGGCGAGAGAAACTGCCACGGCAGGTAACCATGGGACATGTGGAACTCGACACCGTCAAGGCCCGCGGCGATGGCCCGTCGGGCGGCGGCCGCGTAGTCCTCGAGGATCTGCTCGATCTCCCCCTCCTCCAGCTCCTTCGGCGTCATCGCGCCGGGATACTCCCCCGGGGGCACCTGGCTGGGAGCGAGCTGATACCAGGTCGCGTCAAAGTCGTAGCCGGGGTCGGTCTTCAGCGTCGTCGCGGCCCGAAGACCCACGTGCAGGAGCTGCACGGACAGCTTGCAGCCGTGGCGGTGAACGGCCTCGGCCACCGCGGCGAGACCTTCGATCTGATGATCGCCCCACAGGCCCGGGAAGAGGAACGGCGAGTAGATGGTGTCGCGGTTGATCAACGTGCCACCGATGATGATCAAGCCCGTGCCGCCCTTCGCCCGCTCCTCGTAGTAAGCGACCGCCTGATCGGTGAACGCCCCCTCGTAGGGGCTTCGCACCCAGACTGGACACGTAGGGGCGAACGCGACGCGATTGGGAACCGTCGTATGGCGGATCTGCCACGGCGAGAAAAGCCGCGGATACATCGGGGTCTGCTCGGTCACTGAAATCCTCCCTCGCGGACGTCTCGGTCCCGATAACGGACACTTCCGCGGATCACCCCAACGCAAACGCCTCCGCAGCCACTGATGCCGACCGAAGCCCTCTGCTGCCGATCGCCGAGCGACGGCAATGCCGCTCTAACGGCACCGGCCGGAGGCTACGGCAGACACCGCACCGCACGAAGAGGTCCGCTCTCGCGCGGCAATCGGCCTGCACACGCGACCGAGACGACCGCCAACTCGCCAACGGATCGTCAGCCAGGCAAGCGGGCCGGCGATCGCGTTCGCGTGGCCAAGCGCTCGCCCCGCACCGGGACTAGCGGACGCCTCCTGGGCGGGTAGGCCCGGCGCCTTGTGGCGCCGGGCCCCCTCAGAACCGGACGTGCCCGTGTCCGTGCATCCGGCTCAAGCAAGCCCTGGTGGCTGGCGGCGGTGGTTGCAGTTGGGTGGACGAGTTGGGGTGCAGCGGCGTCCGTTTTCGCTGTGTTTCAGACGACGTCGATCGTCTTGCGAGTGGTGGCCAGCCAGTGCTCCCAGTCGCGCACCAGATCGGCTTGCCCGTCCGCTGCTCCTTCGCCTCGGGGAGCGCCAGTACGCTCGCCGGCGGGGCGTCCGACGACCGAGGCTGAGTGGCGTCGACTGCTGGAGCGCTCGGCGGATGCAGCAGCCCGCCGCGCGCTGCCGCACAGCTCCTGTTCGTCCTTGTCGACACCGACATCGTCGCTGACCCGGAGTCTCCATCTGCAGGCGAGCGACAGTCAGCGCGTTTTCTCGGGTTGAAGCCCGCTGAGCAAGCACACCAGGTGTCGGCGGCCTGCGTCACGATCACCGTTCCGTCCGAAGGAGTGAACGCCGTGGCTGGCTTTGTCCGATCGGGACAGTCAGCCGGACGGCTCGCCGGTGGCTGCTTTGTTTGGCCGAGGAGAAGAGCGCCGACTACACCCGTGTACCCGACTAAACCCGTGTACGTTGTCGTGGATGCCCACCACGCCGGCGAGACCGATGGCCGGGTGCTCGAGCGCGGCCCCTTCGAGTTCAAGGGGCTGACGTTGGAGCCGTCGTAGACGATGATCTGCTTCTTCCAGACGAGATGGCAGCGGCTGCGGTCGGCGTGCCTGTCAACCAGCTCGCCGGCGATTGGCTCAACCTAAGTTAAGCTAGCGCCATCGCGGTGGTCAGGCACCTGTACGGTCTCCGCATGGCTACACACTGGCAGCTTCCAGCCCATGCCCAACCGGTCCACGGTTCGGGACTGGTTACCGCCGACCCGGGTCGTCAATACGCTGAGCTGATTGAGGTCGGGGCGAACAGCAGTCTCGCCGTCGGAAGCCTCACCTTCTCCGAAGGAAGCCTCACCTACCCCGACACTTCTAGCAGTGACCCCGTCCCCAACATCACCCTGCAGTTCGAGACCGCCGCTCCTGGCCAGCCGGGCCACCCCGGCGGTGCTATGTCGGAGTTCTACCAGTTGACGATTCCGCTGGGCGGCTCCCAGCATCTCGCGTTTCCGATCCCACTCGTTCTGACCGGGATCCCGGGGGAAGCCTGGGTCCTGCGTGTGACCTTGGTCGGCCTAAACGCCCCGTATTGCAACACAAACGTTCTGGCAGTCGGCTGCGTCTTCTAGGCTATCTAGACCAGCCTAACGAACTAAAACTAAAGCGCCGGCTGCAAGCTGCTGCTCCTGGTCACCGGACCAGCAGCGACGTGGGCGTGGACGAGGGTGGGCTGCTCTGCCACGCGAGCGACAGCCAGCTGCGCTTGCAGGTCGGGGCGGATCAGGTCTGCAGCAAGCAGATCGGCGGCTCCCGCAATCGCGGCAAAGCAGGGCCGGTGTCGCGCCGGTCACGGCGCCGGGACCGTCGACCCCGGAGATGCGCACCTTTTGGCGAATCTCAGGTCTCAGCCGATCTTCGGCGCGAGACCTCTCGCCGCGCGAAACCGGGGCTCCGGACCTCCGGCGCCGCACGCCGTTGCTCCTACACGCCGCCGGGCGAAAGGAGGTCTTCGACGAGCTTCGTGTGGGATCGGTGTCAGAGCGCCCGGTCGTGAGTGCCGGACCCGCGCCCAGCCGCAACTACGCGTGCGGAATCCGCTAATAGGTCACGGCGGGTCCGGGCGTCTTCGCACTGGGCCTCGCGCGCCTGCTCGAGCCGCGCTTCGACTACGGCCGGACGTCGCCGACACTCGAGCCAGTCGAGGGAGGTGTCGTGTTCCGCGCCGCCGGGTGTGCGCTCGCGTTCACCGCACCGGTCGCGATCGAGTCCACCGGGACGGGTGTCACCGGCGAGTTTGAGCTCGGGGAGGGTGAGAGTCGAACGTTCGTGCTCGAGACCGCGCACGAGGCGACACCACTCGGCGAGCCCGAGGCGGAGGAGCTGATGCGCGAGACGGCGGTGTTCTGGCGCGAGGGCTCGGGCAGTCCAGCTACCACGGCCGCTGGCGCGAGATCGTGCACCGCTCGGCGCTGGCCCTGAAGCTGCTCACGTACCAGCCCACCGGCGCGATCCTCGCCGCGGCGACGACCAGCCTGCCCGAACAGCTTGGTGGCCGACGCAACTGGGATTACCGCTACGCCTGGGTGCGCGACTTCGCCTTCTCGATCTACGCGCTCTCGCGGCTGGGCTTCACCAACGAGACCGCCGCGTTGAACTCCCTGCGCCGGGCGATCTCCCACGCCGCCGTTCTCACTGACGGCGACAGTCCGCTGCAGGTCATGTACCGGATCGACGGCGGCACCCAACTCGACGAGCAGGAGCTCTCGCACCTCGAGGGTTACAGCGGCTCGGGGCCCGTCAGGGTGGGGAACAACGCCGCTGGACAGCTGCAGCTCGACATCTACGGCGAGCTGTTTGACTCGATCTACATGGCCGAGGGCCAAGCGCTGACTGGCCACGGCGAGCTGATCGCCTACGACGACTGGCGCAGTCTTGCTCCCATCATCGACTGGGTATGCGAGAACTGGCGACAGCCCGACGAGGGCATCTGGGAGACACGCGGCGGCCGCCAGCGATTCACGTACTCGCGGCTCATGTGTTGGGTGGCGATCGACCGCGCGATCCGGATCGCCGCCAGGCGCGGCCTCCCGGCCGACCTCGTTCGCTGGACCGCCACCCGCGACGCGATCTTCGGCTGGGTCATGGAGCGCTGCTGGAGCGAGCGACGCCAGGCTTTTGTCCAAGCCGAGGATGCCGAGGTGCTGGATGCCTCTCTGCTGCTGATGCCGCTCGTGCACTTCATCGCCCCCACTGATCCGCGCTGGCTCTCGACACTCGACGCGATCGGAAGAGAGCTCGTCACCGACAGCCTCGTCTACCGCTACGACCGTGCCGCCTTTCCCGACGGCCTGGACGGCGAGGAAGGCACGTTCTCGATGTGCAGCTTTGGGTACGTCGAGTGTCTCGCCCGCGCCGGCCGCCTTGAAGACGCCCAGCTCGCGTTCGAGAAGATGCTCACTTACGCCAACCATCTCGGGCTCTACTCCGAGCAGATCGGCCTGAGCGGCGAGCTGCTCGGTAACTTCCCCCAGGCCTTTACTCACCTCGGCCTGATCAGCGCCGCAGTCGACCTCGACCGGCGACTCGCGGAGGGACACCGATGAAACCGCCAGGCCCCACTCGCACGCGCGACCGCTCCCGCGCTGGCCGCCACCGGGTGGTGATCGTCGGCTGCGGATTCGGCGGCCTATTCGCTGCCAAAGCGCTCGCAAGGACGGACGTTGAGGTGACGGTGATCGATCGCAGTAACCATCACCTGTTCCAGCCGCTGCTCTACCAGGTCGCGACCGGCATCCTGTCGGAAGGCGACATCGCGCCACCGATCCGGGAGGTGCTGCGCCGCCAGCGCAACGCCGACGTGATCCTCGGCGAGGTCAGGGCGGTCGATGTCGAGCGCCGGAACGTCGCGGTCGATACGCTCGGGCTGCGCTCGCAGGTCGGCTATGACAGCCTGATCGTGGCCGCCGGCGCGCAGCAGTCGTATTTCGGGCATCCGGAGTTCGCCGCCGACGCGCCGGGGATGAAAGACGATCGACCACGCGCTCGAGCTGCGAGGACGGATCTTCGGCGCTTTCGAGATGGCCGATCGCGAGCGCGACCCGGTCGCGCAGCGCGCGTGGCTGACCTTCGCGGTCGTTGGCGCCGGCCCGACCGGAGTCGAGCTGGCCGGACAGATCGCGGAGCTCGCCCGCGGCCCTTTGCGCGATAACTTCCGCCACATAGATCCTGCTCAGGCGCGCATCGTGCTCCTCGAGGCCGGATCGGCAGTGCTGGCCTCGTTCCCCAGTCGCTGCAACGTCGCGCAGCGCGCGATCTCGAGCGAATGGGGGTGGAGGTCCACCTCGGCGCGATCGTCACCGGCATCGACGCGGGCGGGATCGACACCCGCTCGAGCGATCCCGTGCTCGCGCGAATTCCGGCGGTGACGAAGGTCTGGGCGGCGGGAGTCGAGGCCTCACCGCTGGGGCGCCTGCTCGCCGACGGGACCGGCGCTCAGCTCGACCGAGCGGGCCGGGTGATGGTCGGCGAGGATTGCACCCTGCCTGGCCGTCCGGAGATCTTCGTGATCGGCGATCTGATGAGCCTCGACAAGCTCCACGGGGTCGCCGAGGTCGCGATGCAATCAGGTCGACACGCCGCCGAGACCATCAAGCGACGTCTCGCCGGCGACGAGGCAGCGCGGCGGTTTCGCTACCGCGATCTGGGATCGATGGCGACGATCTCGCGCTTCAGGGCGATCGCCGCGTTCGGCCCCGTCAGAGCGTGGGGACTGTTGGGATGGGTGTTGTGGCTAGTCGTGCACCTGATGTTCCTAACCGGGTTCAAGAGTCGGATCGCTGTGCTGTCCAACTGGGGGATCTCATTCATCGGGCGCGGCCGACCGCAGCGGGTGATCACCGCCCAACAGATCTTCGCAACGACCGGGCCCGATCGACGCTAAGCCCGCCAGAGAGTGTGGGCACCAGCATCGGCAGGGCCCCGATTGTGGCTGCCTTGCGCCGTCGGCGAGAGCCTTCGGGAGGCCTGGCCGCTGCGCGTCCCTGCTCGCAGGTGTTGGGCGTTCCGGTGAACTTAGCCGCAGGTGGCTTCGGCCCAAAAGGGCCACGGCCTGACGGGCTCTGGGTCGGCCGCCGACGCGTGCACTCTGGGTCTAGGCATTGGAGGACGCGACGTGCCGCGCTGTGCTGAAAGGAAGGACGGGCGGTCGTCGGTGCGTGTCTTGCGTGCGCGAATATTGCTATGGGGCTGCGCGTTGGTTCTGGCTATTCGGGGCGGATGAGTTCTGGCTCGGTGATCTCTAGCGCGCCGAATCCTGGTAGGGGCCCGTCGATGAAGAACATCTCGACCGTGATGTCGGGCTCGACGTGGGCTTGGGAGAGGAATGCGATGACGTTTCGGCCGGTGAGCTGTTTGATGGTCTGCTTGTAGCGGTGCTGCATGACGCGTTGGAAGTCCTCTCGCATGGCCACGACGCGGTCCGGGTCGCCGCTGTCCATGATGGTCTGCTCGAGCGGCGTGAAACCGCTGCCGCGCATCACCACGACGATGATGTCGTCCAGCGCGTAGGTCTTGGCTCTCATCGGTCCGCGGCCGTAGTGCTCGCGCAAAATCCCCACGAAGTTGGTGGAGATCGCGGCCAACAGATTCCCGCCGCCCAGGGGTACTGGCGTGGCTTCCTTCGCGGGTTCGTGCACCGTTGCTCCTTTGTCCGGCGTGGCCTGCGAGGCCTCCACCGTCCGCCTATCGGATTCTGAACCGGGCCCGTGGCACCGTTGGCCCGCCGGGACCTGTCCGAAAATAAGGCTAGCGCTCTTCCTGGGCGGGAGGGTCGACGTGTGGACTGGGCGTGGCGGGCACGACGGCGGGCTCGGGATCCAGCACGAACGCCTCCACCGATGATCCGCCCGTCTCGTCGCTGCCGCTCAGGAACGTACGAACGGTGCGGTGCGTTAGACGCTCGACGGCGGCGATCAGCTGCGACGCCATCGCGCGTTGCAGCGCGTCGCGCTGCACGCGGACGAGGTCTGCCTTTCCGGCCGCGGCGAGGTTCTTCTCGGCGTTGGTGGCGCCGTCTTCGAGAACACAGATCACGACGTCCTGATGCAGGAAGGCGCGCGATCGCTGAGCGCCGCGGCCAGTGAAATCGGCGATCAGCTTGCCAAGCTCATTGGCCAGCATCGCGTTAAGGGCACCGCCCGAGAGCTCAGATGGGGGCATATCTCCGTCCAGTCTCCGTCTCTGCGGTGGAGATCCACAAGGGCAGAGAGACGAAGAGCACCCGAGCGAAAGAGGCAAGCCGAAGGCTACTCCGAAGGCATAGCCTCTAGCTTGTCGGGCTCGCTTGCCAGCGGGGCTATCATAAGGCCACGGCCCCGGTCGACGGTCACAGATCGTTGCGGGGGGTTGTAGCGCAGAGCACGGAACGATCACGGCGCATCGCACGCGCGGCCGCCGCCCTTGGTCCGTCAGAACGGCAAATCTCTTGAGGGGTTTGGCCCGGATTGTTCATGTGTCAATCGACGTCTGTAATAACGGCGCGTAGAGAGCCAGACCAGCCGCCGCCGCGCCCGGGGACTAGCTCTCTCGGCGTCCGGGTGGAGGGAAAAGCTGCGCTGCGGCTGGAGACGTCCCTTATGAAGTGCCGGAGCCCCGCCGAGGGCGTCCGCATCTCAGAAGCGACGCGGCTGACGTCTGTGCACGTGCGAGGCCGGGCCAGAAAGGCCCGCGCGCCGAGCGCGGGCCGTCGGGGGCATGGCTGGCCGTGCGCTCAGGGCATGGGCGCACGGCCGTCATTTTCGGTTGACCGTGAAACGACGCTCGATGATCAGCGACCGGGAGCCGGTCGCCGCCGGGTATGACTGCGGACGTTGGCGATTGGACTCGAGCGCCGCGGCTCGCTCCCGCGGCCCCCCCAGAATCGCGATGTGAAGATCAGCAGCGCTTCTCGCCGGCCATGATCGAGATCGCCGGCGGCGGCGGGGCGCCGGCCCGCGCTCGCCGGTCGGTGCTTTCCTGCCTGCCCAGCGGGCCGATCGGTCCTTCAGCGGGTGATGCCGCGCTCATCGTCAGCGAGCTGGTCACCAACAGCGTCGTGCACGCGCACGCTGACTCCTCCCAATTGCTGAGGATTACCGTCGCGCGGCTCAAAGACCGCTTGCGGATCGCCGTGACCGACAACGGTTCGGAAACGCTGCCTCACCTCCACGACGCGGACGCCGAGGCGCCGGGCGGTCTCGGACTGCGGATCATCGACCGACTATGTCTAAGCTGGGGCGTGATCCAAGACGGCACCGGGACGACCGAAGTCTGGTGCGACGTTCCCGTTAGCCAGTGAGCTGAACTACGCCTCGGGCCTTCTCAGGCGCGGCGGCCTAAAGGTCGGGAGATCCATCCAGGACGAAGATCTCGGCGCCAAGGTCGGGGTTCAGGTGGTTGGCGCTCATCATCGCGATCACCTTTCGGCCGGTGAGCTCGGCGACCCGGGCGCTGCCCTCCTCCCGCAAGGCTTCCTGGTATTCGCGACGCAGCGCGAGGACTCTGTCGCCGCGTCCCTTGTCGACGAGGACCTGCTCGCCCTTGGTCAGCGTCTGCTCGAGCATGACCACGACGACGTTGTCGCGAATCGAAGTCCGGGCCTTGGTGGGACCGCGGCCGGTGTACTCGCGCAGCACGCCGACGACCGCGTTTGAGATCGCCAGGTAAATCGAGCTTCCGGGCGGGCGCTCGGCTTCTGCGTTGGACATTCCGCACCCTTCTCGCCTTTCCCTCGGGCAGAGATCCAGCGCCGGTAGAAGGGAAAGACGGCGGATCTGCCGTAAGCGCAAGATGCCATCGCAGATCCAAGCAGGACCTGAATGGGCTCGGAGACAGTGTTGCACGCCTGACGACTGGGCTGGACTATCCGACCGCCGAATCGCTAAAGTTCATCTCTCGGTCAGGCGGGCGAAGTCTCGCCGCCCCGATTACCGCGCAGGACGGCGGCCGGACGGTTCGTTTCGGAGCGCTCGGTGCCTCCCACGAGAAGACGCAAGCGTGTGGAGGCCAACTGTGGGCGCAAACCGAGACCCAGACTATCTGAGCGATACAGAATGGCTTGAGATCGTGGTGCGCGAGCAAGGCACCACGACAGCGATCGAGCTGCACGGCGAATGGGATCTCGCCGGTCTGCGATCCGTTCGCCAGGCCATTTCCAGGGTCCTGGACGATGTTCCCGAGTGCATCGTGCTCGACCTCAGCCAACTCAGGTTCATCGACTCAACGGGATTACACGCGGCGATCGAGCTCACCAGGCGCGCGGCCGCCCAGAACACCCGCCTGGTGATCATCCCCGGTCCCGAGCCGGTCCAGCGGACGTTCGAGATCACCGGACTTCTCGAGAGGTTGCCATTTGTCGACGAGCGGCCGCACGGGTCGAAAGCCGCCAGACCCCACACTCCCCACAGCGGCGCCGCGGGATCTGGCGCCTTCTCGCCCCCGACCAGCGGCGCCGGTCGCCTACGCCAGGCGACCGGCGCCGCGCCTCGCAGCGCCTCGCCCCTGCCTAGACCGCATTCGCACCATGCACCGTCCGCCACACGGTGGCGGAGACCGGACGCCGGCAGCAGGCCATGACGAGCTCTGGCGCCCGCGACCTGAACCCGGCTGTCGCATTACCACCCGCAAGCGCCGCGGACACCCGGTCACCAGCCACTGACGGTTGGCCACCGGCGCTGCGGGCAGCCCAAGGCCCGCCCCGCGCCGCGCCAGCGGCACCGCGCACCGGCTTGACGAGCTGGATCGGGGGCACGCCGAAGACCGTCTCACTGCTGGACGTCGACCCGGACCTCGGCCGCGGCATCGAATCTCAAGACTGGAAGGTCGCCCGCCACGCCATCCAGGCCACCCTGATACGAATCGATCGCCGCGAATGGACGTTGCCGACGGACGCTTGCGACACCGGCAGCATCATCGGACTGATCGTGAACGACGGCATGATTACCCGCGAGATCGCCCTCGCTGAACATGTCGCGTTTGAACTGCTCATCCCCGGCGACGTACTACTGCTACACACCGCCGGGCCCGACGATCTGGACCTGGGTGGTCGCGTCAGCGTGACCGCTCTCAACCCCGCCGAACTGATCGTGCTGAGCAAGCCGTTCATCCACGCCGCCGCGCGCTGGCCATCGCTCTTGACCAATCTGCATCGCCGCGTTGAAGCCCAGCGACGGCGCCTCGCCATCCAAGGTCTCGCCGCTCATCTGCCCCGAGCCGAGGACCGCCTGCTGCTGACCCTCTGGATACTGGCCGACAGCTGCGGCCGAGTCACACCCGAGGGAACCCTCCTGCCCATATCCCTATCGCACGAAGCTCTGGGTCGCCTCGCCGCCGCCCGTCGACCCACCATCTCGCTCGCGCTCCGCAGTCTCGAAACCACTGGATGCGTCCAACGCCGAGCCAACGGACACCTCGTCCTCGGATCCGCGGCCCGGCGAAGAGTCCAGGAGCTCACCTACACCACCAACAGCCGCCCGCCGATCGGACCTAGTGTCGCGCTGGACCAGCCGCTGCAACTGTCCGCCCGACGGTCACCAATCGCGCTGAGCATCTAACTGGCGTAACCGCGCCAAAGCGAGTGTTCCACAGCGGACCGGCCAGGTACCTGCTCGTCGGCACGGGCCGTTGGCGCTTGGCGCGTCCTAGTTCGACCAATCGAACCAGCCCAGATGCCAGGGCTAACCGGCTTGAATGCGAGCTGTAAGCCTCAGCCCAGAGCTCGGCGGGCACGGCGCCCGCGGCGTAAGAGGCCGATCGTGCCCTCCTCGGCGAACTGCTCGCCGCTCACGCCGGTGATGAAGTGCCCTCCCCGGATCAGGCCGCGGGCCTCGAGGCGGCGAAGGGCCCAGAGAATCTCGCGCCATACGATCGCCAGGCGCTCCTTCTGATAGACGTCGCGGCTTACCACCCCCCAGCGCAGCAGCAGCTGCCAGGCCACGGTCTCGGCGAGCTCTTCCACTCCCTGGAACGCCGCTGAGGCTGGAAGCAGCGTCCAACGTCCGTCAACGGCATGGCGCCAGCTGCCTCGCCGGCCTCGCGAGCCGGGCCGAACCGACGGATAGGGCTGCAGTCGCCGCGCGCCGCGGGCGCGGGAGCGAAGCAACGAGCGCATCGCCGTGAACCCGTCGGCCGTGATCAGTCCACGGGCGACGCCATCCCACAGGCCTTCCTCGATTTCGCTCGGCGAGCGGCTGATCAACGTCTGCAGGTCGCCGTGGAACAGCGCGCCGCGGTCCCGCAGGGCTGCGAGCACTTCCTGGCCGGGCCCGGCAGTCGGTTCGGCGGGAACGGCCCTCCCGCGGTGGGCTTGCAGCAGCCACGGCAGGTCGTGCCGGAGCATCAGCGCAATCGGGGTACGCCGGGAAGCGGTCTTGCCGCTCCACCCGCCGCCATGATCCTTCTCGGCGCCTGCGGGCTCGAGCACCGACAGCCGTCCCCATGCCACCTCGCCGGACAGGCACAGCTCGTCGAGCCACTCGGGTCGGTACGAGGCGACGCGCTCAGCGAGTACCCGCTCCCACTCTCCCGCCGGCCGCTCGGATCCCTGGAGTTGCTCGATCACCTGAGTCAGCCCCGCGCGCCCGTGAACTTCAGTGCCCGGCGCCAGGTGCCACCAAGACTGCAGGAACGCGTCCCATTCCTCCAGGCTGATAGGACTGATGGCGGCGCGCCGACGCTCGCGCGTGTACGAGTGGATCCGGGCCAGAAGCCTGCGGGCGCACCACTGCTCATCGCGCTCGGGCTCAAACCGGCCGGCCACCGCGAATCCGCGCCCGCGCAGCGTCTCGAGCGCGACCATCACCTCCGATCGGGTCAGCCCGCTGCCTTGCACGAGATCATCCACGGCCACCGGTCCCGATGTCTCGAGGTGGCCCTGGACGAGGTCGACCGCAGGATCTTCGAGAGCAATGGGCATGCGGCTCGCCGGAAGCGAGCGGTCGGGGACGAAAAGCGCGCCGGGGAACAGCAACTCGAGCTCCCGGCGGCGCTCGGTTGCGCCCCAGAGCACGCCGACGGCGCCGGCGGCCCGAACTTCGAAGCCTCGACCCTCGCCGGCCAGGGCGCGGAACTGGTCGCTCCACTCGCCTCGGGGGCGGATCGCGAGAAGCGATAGGAGCAGATCGTGCAGCTCGTCGGGATCGCGCACGTGTGGTGCCGCCTCCGCCCGCACGCGCTCGATCGCGTCCGGGTTCAGCCGCCCCAGCTCGCGCGGCTCCACCGGGAGGCCGCGGCGCAGTGGCACGGCTCTGGAGCGGCGCTCGCCGATCTCGGTGTCCTCGTCCAGATACGTGAACGGTGCCCCGCCCAGGATTTCATGCGCGAGCACGCTCGGCGCGACGGTGTCGACGAAATGCAAGCGCACCGTCTCCTGCTCGAAGCGATGCAAGAGCGCCTTCAGGCCTTCGATGTCCATCGCCTCGGTTAGGCAGTCGCCGAGCGTCTCGCGGACCAGCGGGTGATCGGGGATCTCGATCGGCCCGGCCGGGGCGTTGTCCTGACATGCCGCCAGTGACGGGAAGACCGCTGCCATCAGATCGGCTGCTTCCATCCGCTGGATGTTGAATGGGTTCAGGCGAGCGCCCCTGCGGCGCAGCACCGCCAGCGAGCGGTTGAGGTTCCAGCGCCAGCGCGCGGTGAACATGGGACTGCGCAGCACCGCTTGGGAGACGGCGTGCTGCACGTTGTGGGAGCGCAGGAACGCGGGCACGTCCTCGAGCGGGAACGAATGCTGCGGGCCGAGCGATAGCAGCACCGCGTCGTTGCTCGCCGCCGCCTGAAGCTCAAAATCGAAGTTGAGGCAGAACTTCTTACGCAGGCCGAGGCCGAGGGCGCGGTTGATGCGGGCGCCGAGCGGCGCGTGGACGATCAGCTGCATGCCGCCCGTCTCATCGAAGAACCGCTCGAACACGATGTCCTCGTGCGTCGGGAGCACTCCGCCGAGCTCCGCACGCCCGACGCGTAGGTAGTCGACGACGAGCGCGGCGGCAAAGAAGTCGACCGCCGCAACCTCCTCGACGAACTCGATCGCCTCTTCACGCCCGCCGCCGTCGAGCCGCTGCCCGATCGCGGAGCGTAGCCATGAGACCTCCTCCGAGAGCTCGTCGGTTCGCCCCGGGGCCTCGCCGAGCCAGAACGGGACGGTGGGGTGCTTGCCCGCTGCGTCCCGAACCCGCATCACTCCGTTGGTCACCTGCGCCACCTGCCACGGGTGCGTTCCCAGCAGGAACACATCGCCCTGCATCGATTCGATCGCGAAATCCTCGTTGACCGTACCGAGAAACACCTCGCCGGGCTCCATCAGAACTCTGTAGTCGCCGGTCTCCGGGATCGCGCCCCCCGAAGTGAGGCTGGCCAGCCTGGCACCGCGACGGGCCCGGAGGCGACCGTTGACTCGATCGCGGTGCAGATAAGCCATGCGACGGCCACGCCCGGTCTCGATTCCGGCGCAGACGAGCTCGAGGACCTCTTCGAACTGCTCACGGGTCAGCTCGCGGTACGGCCATGCCCGCCGCACCAGCGCGAACAGCTCGTCCTCCTCCGCGCCACCCTCGCCCCTCGCGGCGGTCTCCGCGACGAGCTGCTGGGCGAGGATGTCGAGCGGTCTTTCCGGCGGGTGGATAGCGTCGAGGCGGCCGCGCTCGACTGCAGCCAGCAGCGCGACGCATTCGACGAGCTCGTCGCGAGTCGTGGCGAAGAAGATGCCCTTTGGAACGCCCACGCGGTGGTGGTTTGCGCGGCCCACCCGCTGCAGGAACGTCGCGATGCTGTGCGGCGAGCCGAGTTGACATACCAGCTCGACCGGGCCGACATCGATCCCTAGCTCCAGCGACGCGGTGGCAACCAGCGCCCGCAGCTCACCGGCCCGCAGACGATGCTCAACCCGGTGACGACGCTCGCGGGACAGCGATCCGTGGTGTGCGGCGACCTGGTCCTGCCCGAGCCGCTCCCCGAGCTGGTGCGCGACTCGCTCTGCGAGGTTGCGCGTGTTCACGAACACGAGCGTGGTCCGGTGCCCGGCGACGTGGCCGGCGATACGATCGAGTATCTCGTCGAACTGATCGCCCGAGATCGCGGCCTCGAGCTCGCCATCCGGCAGCTCCAGCGACAAATCAAGCCGGCGCCGGTGCCCGCTGGAGACGATCGTGGGTAGCGGCCGGTCCGCTCCGACCAGCAGCCGGGCGGCTGTCTCGAGCGGCTCTACGGTCGCGGAGAGCCCGACCCGGACGGGCGAGCGCTCCGCCACGGCCTGCAGCCGCTCCAGCGACAGTGCCAGATGTGAGCCACGTTTGTCGCGCGCGAGCGCGTGGATCTCGTCGACGATCACGGTCTCAACGCTCGCGAGCGTCGAGCGGGACCGCTCGGCGGTGAGATACAGATACAGCGACTCGGGTGTTGTCACGAGCAGGTTCGGGGGCCGCCGGAGCATCGCCTGCCGCTGCGAGGAAGTGGAGTCTCCGGTCCGCACGCCGACGGTGATCGGAGCGGGCTCGAGTCCGAGCTCCGCGGCCACATCGGCGATCTCCGCAAGCGGCTGCTCGAGATTGGTATGGATGTCGATCGCGAGCGCCTTCAACGGACTCAGGTACACCACCTGGGTGGCGCCGGCGATCGTGCACCCGCGCGCATGTGCCTGGTAGAGCGAATCGATCGCGGTGAGGAAGCCGGCCAGCGTCTTGCCCGAGCCGGTCGGGGCGCAGATCAGCGTATGCCCGCCCTCCACGATCGCCGGCCAGCCCCCGAGCTGAGCCTCGGTGGGACCATCGAGGAAGCGCCGCTCGAACCAGCTCCGGACGGCGGGATGGAACCGGTCCAGGACCTCGGGCCGGGCCGAGATCTCCCGAACATCGGTCAGCGAGCTCATCTCTCAAGTCCAGCACACTCGAGCACGCTCGGTCAGCGAGCTCGTGCCCGATTATCTTCGCCGGGCCGGCGAGACGCCATACACGCGGGCTACCGTGACATCGCATAGTGCCGGCGAGCTCGAACGTAACGTTGGCCCGCACTCGACCGCGGTCGCGACTCAGCGCGTGACCCCGACCCCGCCCGCGACCGCGGTCGCGACTCAGCGCGTGACCCCGACCCCGCCCGCGAGCACGACTCGCGCGCAGCAGCAAATCGCAAGCCGCGAAACCGCGATAGCGATCGACCCTCTAGCTGAACCGCGCCAGATCCGCCGCGCCCACGATCCCGGCCTCGGGACCGAGCTCGGCGATCCGGACGTCGGCGATCGGCCGGTGCCCGCGTGCGGTCAGATGTTTGCGGTATGAGCGGACGGCCCGCTCGCGGAGGATCTCCCCGGCCGACGAGACTCCTCCACCGACCACGTAGATGCCGGGATCGAGGATCGCGGCCAGCTGGGCCATCCCTCGCCCCAGCCAGCGACCGAGCTCGTCGAAGCACTGAAGCGCGGCGACGTCGCCCGCCTTGGCCGCCTCGGTGACCATCGGGCCGGTGATCGCCTCGGGACGACCGCCGGCCAGGTCGAGCAGGTTCTTGGCTATCGCCGGCGAGGCCGTCGCGACTTCATATGCCTCCTGGACGAGCGCGCGTCCGCTCGCGTATTGCTCCCAGCACCCTTGAAGACCACAGCCACAGCGGCGGCCGTCGGGGACGATGTTGATGTGGCCGATCTCGGCCGCGATCCCGAAGCGACCCCGGAGCAGACGACCTTCGACGACGATTCCGCCGCCGAGGCCGGTCCCGACCGTCACCACGATCACGTAGTCCTCGCCGCGTCCGGCGCCGAAGCGGGCCTCTGCCCAGGCCGCGGCGTTGGCGTCGTTCTCCACAACCGCGGGCAACCCGACGCGCTCCTCGATCGCCGCGCGCAAGGGTTCCTCGCGCCAGGCGAGATTCGGCGCGAACATCACGTTGGAGCGGGCTGCGTCGACGAACCCGGCGGCGCCGAGCCCGACCGCGACCGCCTCGAAGCGCGCGCTGAGCTCGCGAACCGCGTCGGCGATCACGTCGGCGGTCCGGGTCGGATCGTCAGCAGGCGTATCCCGGCGCGTCATCGCCAACAGCGCTCCGCTCTCGTCCACCGCCCCGGCGGCGACTTTCGTGCCGCCGATGTCGACGCCGATGGTGACCGTGCCCACGGGTTGCCGGGTCGCCCCCGCGGGCGCCGACGCGGGGTTGGTGACGGAGCTGGACATCACTGGTTCCTTCTCTCGAGGCGGCCGTCTCGCATCGCCTGAATGTCCACCTGATCGAGGCTCTCCACGACCAGGTCCGCGTGGGCACCGGCCAGCATCTCGGCGTCGTCGGCGCGGGCGATCCCGAGCGCCGACATGTCTCCCGCCTTGGCGGCCTGGATCCCGGAGACGGCATCCTCGATCACGAAGCATGCCTCCGGCGGCGCGCCGAGCTCGGCCGCCCCGGTGAGGAAGATTTCCGGATGCGGCTTGCCGTGGGCGAAGTCCCGCCCAGAGATGTCGGCATCGAAGAAGTCAAGCAACGTGAGCCCCGGCTTGACGAAGCTGTAGTTGAGTCCCTCCTGCTGCGCGAAGTTATCCAGGCGGATCTGCTTCAGGAACAAGCCGGCGTTCTTCGACGAGGAGGCGGCGGCGACGAGGATGCCGGCATCCCTCACCGCGAGCACGAACCTCAGCGCATCGGGATATGCCTTGAACTCGCCGGCCTCGATCAGCTCGACGACCATCTCCTGCTTGCGGTCCGCATATTGCTGTACGCGGTCGCTCGCGTCGGGCACATGGAAATACTCGAGCGCCGCCAGCGCGCCGCTCATCCGCGGCTTGCCGGACATCACCTGCTGGTAGACCTGGGGGGTGAAGGCCTCGGGACTCCACGTGCTCTGCTCGCGGATGTCACTCCACCCGCCCTCCATCAGTTCGCGCAAACTGTCGCGCCAAGCACGCTCGTGAGGTGAGTCGACGAGCACGCCGTCGACATCGAAGATCGCTCCCTGAAAGGTCTTAGTCTCCACACTCACGGCAGATTCTCCTTTGTTCTCGAGGGGGTCCGGCGCTGGGTGAGCCGCGTACCGAGGGTCCGGGTCGCGAACGCGGGTCCCGCCGGGAGGCTCGCGACCGGACCGCCGCATCGCCCTTCACGGCGGTCTCGCGATCGGGCTCCGCAGCCACAAGCTTCTCCGAAGCCATAAGCGTCCTCACCCGCCGGCCCTAACCGGGAACCACGCTCTCGCGATGCAGCGCGAATGTGCAGCGGTCGCCTGGGCAAAGCTGGTGGATCTCCTCGCCGACGCCGATCCGGACCGGGCGGCTCTGGCCTTCGGGGTCGGCGAGCACGGTCAACTCCTCGCGCTTGAACAACAGCTGTAGGGGCATCCCGCGGAACTGCATCGAGAAAGCCAGCCCCTCGAGGTGGTCGTTGAGCCGGGGCTCGAAGAACAGCACGTCTTCGCGGACCGAGCTGCCGGCGTAGAACCGCTGCACCAGATCGAGCGTTCCCGACATCACACCCATGTGGATGCCCTCCTTGGTGGTGCCGCCCTGGACATCGTCGACATCGCTCTCGAGCGCGACGAGGAAGCGCTCCCAGGAGCTCTCGGGATCGATCGACCCCAGCACCGCGGCGTGCGCGATGAAGCTGAGCGTGGAGCCGTGCGAGGTGCGGTGGTCGTAGTACTCGACGGTCTTGCGAGCGGTCTCGGAGGTGTATTCGTAGCCCAGCTGCTCGAACAGCCGCCGGAGCTCTTCGTCTGAGAAGAGGAAGAACAGCATCACCGCGTCCGCCTGCTTGGTGAGCTTGAAGCTGTCCGGGTCCTCGCCCTCGGCCTTGAGGATGCGGTCGAGCCGCTGGATGTTCGGGTATCGCGAGCGGTACGCGTCCCAGTCGAGCTCCTCGAGGTCCTCATAGCCTTCGAACTGGCTGAGGATCCCGTCGTCGAGGAACGGCACGTACATCTTGTGGGACATCTCCTCCCACTTGGCGATCTCGTCATCGGTCAGGTCGAGCCGGGTGCGCAGCGCCACCTCACGGCTCTCGGGCAGCAGCTCGAGCACCTGCCGCGCGATCTCCGCGATCCAGGCGACCATCACGTTCGTGTATGCGTTGTTGCGAAGGCCGCCCTCTTCTGCGCCCGGATACTTCTCGTGGAACTCGTCCGGTCCCATCACGCCGTGAATCTCGTAGCGCCCCCGCTCCGGGTTGTAGTGCGCGATCGAAGCCCAGAAGCGAGCGATCTCGAGCATCATCTCGGCGCCGGCCTCGCGCAGGAAGTCGATATCGCCGGTGGCCGCGAAGTACTGCCAGACGTTGTAGAAGATCGCCGCGTTGACGTGACGCTGGTTGTGGCTGTGGTCGGGATCCCAGCGGCCGGAGAGCGGGTTCAGATGAACGACCTGGGTCTCCTCCTCACCGTCGCTTCCGCTCTGCCAGGGGAACATCGCGCCCTTGAAACCGGCCTCCGTGGCGGCGGCCCGGGCCTCTCCGAGGCGCCGGTAGCGGTACATCAGGAGCTCACGAGTGACCTCCGGCAGGCGGAAGCTCAGGAACGGGTAGACGTACAACTCGTCCCAGAAGACGTGTCCCCTATACGCCTCGCCGTTGAGCCCACGCGCCGGAACGCCCGCGTCGAGATCCGAGGTGTGACGGGAGCACACTTGCAGGATGTGGGCGGTATGGAAGCGCAGCAGCAGTTGCACTCTCGGCTCTCGGGGGACCAGCAGATCGCAGACTCGCCACAGCTCCTCCCACGCCGCTCGGTGGCGCGCGAGCGCGTGCGCGAAGTTGGGGTAGCGGGAGACCGACTTGCCGGCCGCGCCGAGCGGCTCGTTGATCGCCCTGTCATGCGAGCTGTAGAAGGCCACGAGCTTCTCGACTCGGATCGCCTCGCCTTGGTCCGCGTGAACCGACAGGAGCTGCTGGATGTAGTCCTCCATCTGGTTCAGCGTGCGTTTCGGCTCCAGCAACTCCTCGCCGCGGAACACTCGCGTTCGCGCCGCCTCGGCCACGTACAGCCGCGACTGTCGGGTGCGGACGATCAGCGCGATCACCTCAGGCCCGAACGTTCGCGGTGAGACCGGGTCGAGGTGACGGCCCTCCAGCTGGCGGTAGCGGGCGACGTTGGCGTTGGTGATGCGGCCATCGAGCGCGGACACCACCTCCATCACTCCCGACCAGTTCTCAGGAGTGATGGTCCACTCGATCGCCGCCTGGTGAACGTGGGCCATGCTCACGAATCTCCGGCTGCGCAGCGTCGTCTCCCGGCCTGATCGATCTCGGAAGCGCAGCTCGCGGCTTACCAGCGCCTCGCGGATGTCGTACTCGTGGCGGTAGGCCAGCAGCTCGACATTGTCGAGCGTGATCGCCTCCTCGCCCTCAATCCGCAGTTTCAGCACAAGCCAGTTCGGCAGGTTCACCAGATCCTCGTTCAGGACCGGCGTGCCGCCGAGGATCGTCGTCTCGCGGTTGTAACAACCGTGTGCATAAGTCCCGGCGTAATGGACGTCATCGGAGTCCTGCCACTCCGCCGTTCCGCGGGTACAGAAGTAACCGTTACCCGTCGAGGTGAGCGCCTCACGCAGCGCCTCCTGATCGGCAACGAAGTCGTCGTAAACGAGCGTGAAGTTCTCCATGCGTTTCTCCTCAGCGGCTGTCGCGGTCACCTCGCCAGCGAGTCCAAGAACCGCTCGACCTCGTCCACCGAATCGAGAACGAAATCGGCGGCCGTCGTGCGATCCCTGGCCTCAGGATCACGCGGGCTCGCGACGATCACCCCGATTCCTCCCCCCGGGAGCGCCTCGAAAGCATCTTCGTCGGTGATGTCGTCGCCGATGTAGATCGGCACCTGGTGTTGATCGAGCTCAAGCACCTCGAGCAGGTGAAGCACGGCCTTTCCTTTGTCCCAATCGAGCTTCGGCTGGATCTCGAAGACCATCTTGCCAGGTGTCACCTTGAGCTCGTCGGGATGCTCGGCGAGCATCCGCTCGACCACTTCCTGCACCTGCCGGCGCCCGCTGTCGCCGGCGAGCCGGTAGTGGGCCGCCACCGATGCCCGCTTGGGCTCCACGGCGGTGCCATCGACCGAGCCGAGCGCTTCCTCGAGCTCCGCCTTTACGTCCGCTAGCAGCTCCTCGAAGCCGCTGGCGGCGCTGTGCTCGATCGTGCCGGTCTCGGGGGACCAGATGTCGAACCCGTGGCTGCCGGCGACGACCAGGTCATAGACGCCCATCAGCTCCTGCACGACCGGGCGGTCGCGACCGCTGACCACGCAGACGGTGCAGCGCCCGGCCAGGCTGCGAACGGTCCCTCGCATGCGCTCGGAGATGATCGCGTCCTGTGGCCGATCGACGATCGGGGTCAGCGTTCCGTCGTAATCGAGGAACACCGCCGGTAGGGAGTTGCCGAGTCGCCTCGTCAGCTCGTCGCCGGGCGGAAAGGCGTGCGGGAGATCGTCGATGCGCGAGCTGCGAGCGACCATATCGGCGTCTTATCCCTCCGATGCGCTCACCCGTGGAGCGCCGATGTCCTCGGTCATCGCCTCGAGCTCCCGGCCCTTGGTCTCGGTTATGAACTTCATCACGAACAGCAGCGACAGGAGCGCACACGCCGCGTAGATCCCGTAGGCGAGTCCCAGCCCGGCGTCCTTGAGCGACGGAAACGTCGTCGAGACCACCCAGTTGGCGACCCATTGGGCGGAGGCCGCGACCGACAAAGCCGCCGCGCGGATCCGGTTTGGGAACTTCTCGCCGAGCATCACCCACACGACGGGGCCCCACGACATGCCGAAGAAGAACACGAATGCGTTGGCGGCGAACAGCGCGATCGGGCCCGCCGCACCATGCAGCGTCGGCTCGCCGTGCGCGTTCACACCAGCGGTTCCGAAGATCAGCGCCATCACTCCCAGCATCACGGTCATCCCGGCTGAACCAACCAGCAACAGCGGCCTGCGGCCGACCCGGTCGATCATCGAGATCGCTATCAGCGTGGTGACGATGTTCACGACGCTCGTGATCACCGTGATCACCAGCGAGCTGTTGGTGCTGAACCCGACCGCCTGCCAGAGGACGCTCGAGTAGTAGAAGATGACGTTGATCCCGACGAACTGCTGAAACACCGATAGGCCGATGCCGACCCAGACGATCGGCAGCAGTCCCAGCGCGGGGCCGCGGAGGTCGGCAAACCGCGGGCGGTGCTCGGTGCTGAGCGTCTCCCGGATCCTTTTCACCTTGTTCCCGACGTCGACGTTTCCGAGCACGCGGCGGAGCACCTGCTCTGCTTCGTCGAGGCGCCCGCGGGAGACGAGCCAGCGGGGCGATTCCGGGATCAGCAGAGCGCCGAGCCCGTAGATCACGGCGGGAACGGCCATCGCCAGGAACATCCAGCGCCAGGCGGGTTCGCCGAACGCGAGGGTCTTGGTGGGGCTGCCCGCGGCGGTCGCGAGGATGTAGTCCATCAGCAGCGCCACGAAGATTCCCAGCACGATCGCCAGCTGCTGCACCGAGCCAAGCTGGCCCCGGATTCGTGCCGGCGCGATCTCCGCGATGTAGGCCGGAGCGATCACCGACGCGATACCGACGCCGATGCCGCCGATCACTCGGAAGAAGGTGAGCAGCTCGGCCGAGTTCGAGAACGCCGCGCCGACCGCGCTGATCAGAAAGAAGACCGCGGCGACCCGCATCGCCTTCAGCCGGCCGAAGCGGTCAGCGACGCGCCCTGCGACCACCGCGCCAAAGGCCGCTCCCAGCAGCGCTGAAGACACGACCAGCCCGAGCACGCCTGCCCGCAGATGAAAGTGGCTGCCGATCGCGCTGACCGCGCCGTTGATCACCGAGCTGTCATAGCCGAACAGAAAGCCGCCGAGCGCCGCCACCGACGCCAGCAACGTCACCGTGGTGCGCGACTCGCCGGGCTCGAAGCGCTCGACTTGGGTCCATTCATCGGCCGCCGCGTGCTCCACAACTGCAGACTGATCCCGCATCTCTCGTCTCCCTCTCTTCGCAGTCTCCGCCGCTCACGCTTCCTTGATCATCTCTTCGCGGTCCCCGGCCGCTCACGAGTCCGTGCCGGCTCGATGAACGGCTGTAAGTCTTCCCAGCTTTCGGAGATTGTGAACGCCGCTCGTGACCTAGGCGAGAGCGGTACAACTTGTGCAGAAGCTCGATCGCGCCGCAGCGTCAAGAAGGAGGAGAAATGCAAGTTGCTGGTAGCCCCAGAATCCTCGTCGTCGCCAACCGGACGGCTGCCACACCGGGACTGCTTGCAGAAGTTCGTCGCCGGGGAGCCGAGGGGTGCAGCGTCGACCTGTTGGTGCCAAACGTCCCCGAAGGCCAAGACGCCGAAGCGGTCTTCTCGCTGGCCTTGCCGTTACTCGAGGAAGCGGCTGGACGCCCCGTCAAGGGGCTCACGGGAGGCCCCGAACCATATGAATCGGTGCGCGAGGCGCTTCGCGCCGGCGATTACGACGAGGTCATCGTCTCCACGCTGCCCCAACAAAAATCCGAATGGCTGAGGCGCGACTTGCCGCGCCGGGTCGTCAAGCTGGGCGTGCCTGTGACCGTGGTGACGGCATCGACCCAGGCCGGAGATCCCGTGTCCCGCTCGGCGGCGCAGTGATCGGCCGCGCGCCGAGCGACTGCCGCCTAATCGCTACGCGATAGACAGCTCGAGCGAGCCGCCGCGGATCGTGGCGTACCTCCGCGCTGGTCGACTCTCCCAGCAAACCGGCGAAGTGCAGCCGGACGCCGAGCTGCTCGACCTCGGCAGGTTCGATCACCACCGGCGCGGCTCCTTCGGCCTGATAGCGGCTCAGCACCGATGCCGGCAGCGGCGCGCGGTGGACGAGCACGTCGGTCACGACGGGCCCAACGTGCTCGATGATCGCCCGCACGTGATCGGCGAGCGTGAAGCCGACGGTCTCGCCGGGCTGAGTCATGATGTTGGCCGCGTAGATCACCGGGCCGCGGAAGCGGAGCAGGGCCTCCGGCACGCCAACGCCGAGCAGCGCCGGGATCGTGCTGGTAAATAGGCTCCCGGGGCTAAGAACCGCCACGTCGGCCTCCTCGATCGCCTCGATCACCGCCGGCGGGGCCGGTGCGCTCGAAGGTTCGATCTCCACTCGCGCAACGGCCTGTCCGGCCTCGCGGACGGTCGACTCGCCGTGCGTGATCGTGCCGTCGGCGTGGTGGACGACGAGCGTGACGCTGTCGTCGGCTGCCGGAAGCACCCTGCCAGTGATTCGCAGGAAGTGACCGGCCTGCTCGACTCCTTCGCAGAACCCCCCCGACATGTCTGCGAGCGCAGCGATGATGAGGTTGCCCACCGAATGGTCGCGCAGCTCGACGCCGCCCTCGAACCGGTAATCGAATACCTCGGCGAGCCGTCGCCTCCCCGCAAGCGCGACCAGGCAGTTGCGAAGATCACCCGGCGGCGCGACGCCCAGCTCCTGGCGCAGCCGTCCGCTGGATCCGCCGTCGTCTGCCACTGTGACGACGGCGGCGAGCGACTCCACGCCCGCTTCGCGCAGACCGCTCAACAGCACGGGCAGGCCCGTGCCGCCGCCGAACGCCACCACGCTCAGGGCGCTCGGCCCTTCGCTCACGGTCCGCTCCAGCCGTCGCTGCCGGCGAGCGTCAGCAGTGTCGCGGCGCACGTTCGCACGATGCCCTTCACGGGAGTCAGAGTAACGCTCGCTCGGAGCGGAGTTGAAACGCTCGCTCGGAGGGAGTACCGAGCCGCGCCCATCTTGGCCGCGAAGCGAGGGTGCTACGTTCGTAAATGGGATGAAAAACGACCCGGGGACATCATGCGTTGTTTCTTGAAGACCTGTAAGCAGCACCTGCGGGAGCGGCCGATGGCGGTTCGGCTCCTCGTCGTGGCAGCGGCGGCCGTAGTGACCGGAGGCGTCCTGGCAGCCGCCGGGCTTGTCTTGCTGGCACAGCTGATCGGCGGGCTTGCCCTGGTACCGCTGTCGCTCGCTAGCTACCTGATGTTGTTGCCCGCTCAGCTGTGGACCGACGATGGCGGCGGCTGGCACGACGGCGATCATCCCGACGGGCCAGATCCGGCCCCGCCGCGCGGCGGCGATTTCGACTGGCCGGAGTTCGAGCGCCAGTTCTGGGCCCGCGTGCGGGAGCAGGCCCACGTGCGGGAGCGCCAGCCGACGGCGATCTGATCCGGGAGGCGCCGGGGGCGCATGCGCACTTGCTGCCGGGCGGTGTTGCTCGACGCCGCCGGAGTGATCGTGCTCCCCGATCGAAGCCTGGTGGCCAAGGCGCTCGCCGGCGCCGGGGTGCAGATCGATCGCTCAGAAGTGCCGCGAGCGCACTACCGAGCGGTGCGCGAGCTCGATCGCGACCCCGCCGTGCGCGCCGCTACAGAGCCCTACTTCCGCGCCCTGTGTGGAGCGCTCCGCGTTCCCGGGCAGCGGCTGCCGGCGGCGCTCGCAGCGCTGACTCGAGTTGCCGACCGCGAGCGGTCGGGAAACATCCTCTGGAGCGAGCCCGCGCCTGGCGCCCGTGCGACGATCGCCGCGCTCCAGCGCGCGGGAGTCGCGGTGCTCGTGGTCACCAACTCCGACGGCCACGCGGCCGAGAACCTCCGCGACGCGGGGATCTGCCAGGCCGGGGCCGGCCCCGGGCTGACGGTCACCGAGGTGATCGACTCGGCCGTGGTCGGATCGGCCAAGCCCGATCCGGAGATCTTCGAGCTCGCGCTGAAGCGGGCGCAGGTCACGCGTGACGCTGTCGTTCACGTGGGGGACATGTTGTGCGCCGACATCGCGGGAGCGCATGCCGCTGGAATCCCGCCGCTGCACCTCGATCCCGCGCGTGAATGTCGGGCCGGCGATCACCGGCACCTGCGCTCGCTTGCCGGGATCTGGCGCCACGTCGCGCCGGCGGCCGGATGAGCTCCGCGGCCACTGCATCGGAAGCGTTGCGGTGCAGGTCGGCAGCGGTCGCCGCCCGCTTCGAAGCCTCGGACTCGGTCACCTCACCCTCCATTGCCGCCCGTGAACGTCATGCAGCCGGCTCAGACGCGCAGTAAGCTGCTCGCCAGCAGCGGAGGGACGGACTCGTAATGGCGTTGAAGACAGTCGCGCTCGAGAGGGAGCTGATCGACACCGTGTGCGCGCGGGTGCGCCGTAGGCTGCCGGACGAACGCGCCGGCACTTGCGAGACGTTCGTGCGCCAGTACTACCACTGGGTGCCGCCAGAAGATCTGGCCGGCCGCAGCCCGCTCGATCTCTACGGCGCGGCCGTGGCGCATTGGAATCTGGCCCAGCAGCGCGCGCCGGGCGAGGCGAAGGTACGCGTCTACAACCCCGACCTCGAGCAGCATGGGTGGCAGTCGCCGCATACCGTGGTCGAGGTCGTCAGCGACGACATGCCGTTCGTGGTCGACTCGATCAACATCGAGCTCGCAAGCCACGGGATCGATCTGGTGATTCACCCGGTCATCCGCGTCCGCCGCGACGCCAATGGGAAGTTGATCGATGTACTGGACGCGCGCGAGGAGGCGGGGGACGCGGTTGCGGAGTCGATCGTCCACGCGGAGGTGGTTCGGGAGCCCGATCGCGAGCGGCTCGCCGAGCTGGCCGCGAACGTCGAACGGGTGCTGGGCGAGGTGTGCGTCGCGGTCGAGGACTGGCAGCCGATGCGCGAGCGCACGCAAACCCTGATCGAAGAGCTCGCCTCCGAGTCGCTGCCCATGGCTCGCGAGGAGATCGAGGAGGTGAAAGCGTTCCTGGCCTGGGTCGGCAACCACAACTTCACCTACCTCGGGTACCGCGAGTACGAGCTGGTGAGCGAGGACGGCGCGATGGGCTTGCGGGCGGTCGTCGACTCCGGGCTGGGAATCCTCCGCGGCCAGCCCCGGACGCCTTACACGGAGCTGGGTCCCAAGGCGCTCGCGCTGGCGCAGGCACCGCACCTGCTGGTGCTGACCAAGGCGAACTCGCGCGCCACCGTTCACCGCCCGGCATACCTCGACTACATCGGCGTCAAGCGCTTCTCCGAGCGTGGGGAGGTGATCGGCGAGCGCCGCTTCCTGGGCCTCTACACGACCACCGCCTACCGCTCGAGCGCTCGCGAGATTCCCCTGCTGCGGGGGAAGGTGCAGGGCGTGCTCGAGCGCGCCGGCTTTTCGCCCGACAGCCACGACGCCAAGGCGCTGATCGACATCCTCGAGACGCTTCCCCGCGATTCGCTGTTCCAGGTGGAGACCGAGAACCTGTTCGAGACCGCGATCGGGCTGTTGGGGCTGGGAGCGCGACAACGCGTGCGCCTGTTCCTGTGGCCGGACCCGCTCGACCGGTTCATGTCGTGTCTGGTCACGATCCCCCGCGATCGCTTCAACACCGAGAACCGCGAGCGGGTCGGCCAGATCCTGCTCGACACGTTCGGCGGCACGCATCTCGACTGGGGATTGCAGCTGGGCGAGTCGCTCCTCGCGCGCGTGCACTTCATCGTTCACTGCGCCGACGGGATCGCGCCCGGCTACGACGCCGGCGAGATCGAGGCGCGCCTAGCGGCGGCGACCCGTGCCTGGACGGACGATCTGCGGGCTGCGCTGCTGGACGAGTACGGGGAGGATCGCGGCAGCAAGCTCTACAAGCGCTACGGTCACGCCTTCCCGCCGGCGTATCGAGCCGATTGGGCCGCCCGTCACGCGGTCGCGGACGTCGGCCACCTGGTGGTGCTGAGCCGGGGCGGTGAGCCGGTCCTCAGCCTGTACCGCCCGCTCGAGGCCGGCGACGGCCTGATCCGCTGCAAGCTGTTCAGCTCGGGGGGGATCTCGCTCTCGGACGTGCTGCCTTCGTTCGAGCACATGGGCGCCGATGTCGTCGATGAGCGTCCCTACGAGATAAGCCCCGAGAGCGGCGACAGCGTCTGGATCTACGACTTCGGCTTGCGCTCGAGCGCCGGTGACCTCGAGCGGGTCAGAGACAGCTTCCGTGAGGCCTTCCTGGCGGTCTGGCGCGGCGAGCTCGAGGACGATCGCTTGAACGGCCTGGTGCTGCACGCCGCGCTCACGGGCCGGGAGGTCACGATCGTGAGAGCGATCGCGCGGTACCTGCAGCAAGCCGGCAGCGCCTTCTCCGACCGCTACACGGAGCGGACCCTGGTCGCCAATCACGAGATCACGACCAAGCTCGTGAAGCTGTTCTGCGCGCGGTTTGATCCCGACGGGCACGACCCTGGGAAGGTCGAGCGGCTGACCGGGGAGATCGAGGCTGGGATCGACGCGGTGCAGAGCCTCGACGAGGACCGGATCCTGCGCAACTTCCTCGCCGTGATCCGGGCGATCTTGCGTACCAACTACTTCCGCACCGGCGCCGACTCCGCGCCACGGGCGCACTTGTCGTTCAAGCTCGATCCGGCGCTGGTGCCGCTGCTGCCGCTGCCTCGCCCGCGGTTTGAGATCTTCGTGTATTCGCCGCAGGTGGAAGGGGTACACCTCCGGGGCGGCAAGGTCGCGCGCGGGGGCCTGCGCTGGTCGGACAGGCTGGAGGACTTCCGGACCGAGGTGCTCGGGCTGATGAAGGCGCAGATGATCAAGAACGCGCTGATCGTGCCGGTCGGCTCCAAAGGCGGGTTCGTCGTCAAGCGAGCACCCGCGGAGGGCGGCCGCGAGGCGCTGGTCAAGGAGGCGATCGCGTGCTACCAGACGTTCCTCGCGGGCCTGCTCGACGTTACCGACAACATCGTCGCGGGCGAGGTCGTTGGCCCCGATCGGGTCCTGCGCTACGACGAGGACGATCCGTACCTGGTGGTGGCAGCGGACAAGGGGACGGCCACCTTCTCCGACATCGCCAACGGCGTCTCCGCCGATTACGGCTTCTGGCTCGGTGACGCGTTTGCCTCAGGTGGCTCCCAGGGCTATGACCACAAACAGATGGGGATTACCGCGCGGGGCGCGTGGGAATCGGTCAAGCGCCACTTCCGGGAGCTCGGAACGGACATCCAGAGCAGCGATTTCACCGTCGTCGGTATCGGCGACATGTCCGGCGACGTGTTCGGCAACGGCATGCTGCTCTCACCGCACACGAAACTGCTCGCCGCGTTCAACCATCTGCACATCTTCATCGACCCCGACCCCGACCCGGAAGCCAGCTTCGCCGAGCGCCAGCGGCTGTTCGAGCTGCCGCGGTCATCGTGGAACGACTACGACCCGGATGCGATCTCCGAGGGGGGCGGGGTCTTCTCGCGCGACGCGAAATCGATCGAGATCGCGGCGCTGGCGCGCAAGGCACTCGGGATCGAGGCCGAGCAACTGGCCCCCGCCGAGCTGATCCGCGAGCTGTTGCGCGCTCCGGTCGACCTGCTGTGGAACGGCGGCATCGGCACCTACGTGAAAGCCTCCACCGAGGCCCATCCCGATGCCGGCGACAAGGCCAACGACGCGGTCCGGATCGATGCCGGCGAGCTGCGCTGCCGGGTGGTGGGCGAAGGCGGCAACCTCGGGGTGACGCAGGCGGGGAGGATCGAATACGCGCTCGAGGGCGGGCGGATCAACACCGACGCGATCGACAATGTCGCCGGCGTCAATTGCTCAGACCAGGAGGTCAACATCAAGATCCTGCTCGACTCGCTCGTGGCCGACGGCGACATGACCGAGAAGCAGCGCAACGAGCTTCTGCACGAGATGACCGATTCGGTCGCCGAGCGCGTCCTCCACGGCAGCTACGCCCAGACGCAGGCGGTGAGTCTCGCGCTCGCGCAAGCTCCGCCGATGGTCGACGTCCACGCCCGCCTGATCCGCCACCTCGAGCAGTCCGCAAACCTCAACCGCGAGATCGAACGTCTCCCGAGCGACGAGGTGATCGGCGAGCGCAAGGCCGCGCACCTGGGACTCGTCGCCCCCGAGCTGGCGGTGGTGATGGCGTACTGCAAGATCCACCTCTACTCGCAGCTGCTGGAGTCCGACCTGCCAGAGGATCCGTTCCTCAGCCACGACCTCGAACGCTATTTCCCCTCGCCCCTCCCGGAGCGCTACGGCCCGGAGATGCGCGGTCACCGCCTGCGCCGGGAGATCGTCGCGACCGTCGTCGCCAACCAGCTCGTCGACCGCGCGGGAACCACGTTCGCGTTCCGCCTCGCGGAGGAAACCGGCTCTCCGCCGCAGGTGCTTGCGCGCGGGTATGCGGCGGCGCGCGAGATCTTGAGCATGCGCTCGTTCTGGTCGGCGGTCGAGCAGCTCGACAACGTCGTCGACGCTCAGACGCAGCTGGCGATGTTGATCGACGGCCGGCGAATCGTCGAGCGAGCGACGCGGTGGATCGTCCGCGCCAACCCGCACGCGATCGACATCTCGTTCACCGTCCGCTACTTCAAGCCGGGCGCCGAGATGCTCACTGCTGCGCTCCCGGACCTGCTGGACCGTGGCGACCGCGAGACCTTCGACCGCCGCTGCGCCGAGCTCCGGGATGCGGGCGTTCCGGCGGAGCTCGCGATACGGGTCGCGGCGAGCCCCTCGATGCTGTCGCTGTTCGACATCGTCGAGGTGGCCGATGTCGGCGACCGGGACCCCGAAGCCGTGATGAGGGCGTACTTCCGGCTCGGATCGCGTTTGGAGCTCAATTGGCTCCGCGACCGGATCATCGAGCTGCCCCGGACCAACCGCTGGCAGGCGCTCGCGCGGGCCGCGCTGCGCGATGACCTCTACTCGCTGCACCGCTCGCTCACGCAGGAGGTGCTCGCGAGCGGCGGAGCGCAGACCAGCCCGGACGCGGCAATCGACGCTTGGATCGAGCGAAACGGCCCGCCGGTGAGGCGATGCCTCGCGATGCTGGCCGACATCAGGGCCTCGCGGGCGTATGACACGACGACGCTGCCGGTGGCGTTGCGAGAGGTTCGCAACCTGATCCCGGCTGCCAGCAAGTCCGCCGGGGTGGCGGGAGCCGAGTCGGTCACGTTCGCCGGTTAGCGCGCCGGCGCCGAAGGCCCTGGCGCCCCAGGCGCTCGCGGATCTTGCCGCGCCATACCGATAGCGCGAACGCCGCGATATCGATCACGCCACCCAGAAGGAAGGCAAACGGCCCGGTGATGACGCGGCCCGCAATCCGGCGAAGCACGCCCGGAAGCTATCGTCTGTGAGCGATGGCATCCGCCATGAAGACAATCGTCACCGAGCTGCCCGAGTCGCGAGTGCGCGTCCGGGCGGAGATTCCGGCCGAGGAGGTCGAGCGCCGCGTTCAGCAGGCGGCCCGGGAGCTCGGCCGCCAGATGCGCGTGCCGGGCTTTCGCAAGGGCAAGGTCCCGCCGCCGGTGGTGATCCGGCGGCTGGGGCGCGAGGCGGTGCTCGACGAGGCACTGCGCAAGTCGCTCGGCCGCTGGTACGTCGACGCGATCGACGGCGCCGGGATCGCACCGGTGGGCGAACCCGAGCTCGACGTCGGCGAGCTGCCAGGCGAAGGCGAGCCCTTGTCGTTCTCGATCGAGGTCGGGGTCCGCCCGAGCGCGATGCTGGGCCAGTACAAGGGGCTCGAGGTCGGCCGGCGCGAGCCCCACGTGGAGGACAGCGCGATCGACGAGGAGCTCGAGCAGCTCCGCGACCGGGTCGCGACGCTCGAGACCGTGCAGCGACCGGCGGCCGCCGGCGACCACCTGGTGATCGATTATCTCGGCACCATCGACGGGGAGCCGTTCGAGGGCGGAGAAGGTCGCGACCAGCTGCTCGAGCTCGGCTCCGGCCGGGTGATCCCCGGATTCGAGGACCAGCTGCTGGGAGCGAGCGCGGGCGATCAGCGCACGGTGGAGGTCACGTTTCCCGACGAGTACCCGGGCGGGCTGGGCGGCAGCCAGGCGAAGTTCGACGTGACCGTCAGCGAGATCAAGGCCAAGCAGCTACCCGAGCTCGATGACGAGTTCGCCTCAGAGGCGGCCGGCTTCGACACGCTTGCCGAGGTGCGCGAAGACATCGCCAAGCGGTTGACCGAGGCCGACCGGGGGGCGATCGAGCGGGAGTTCGAGCAGGCCGTGCTCGACGCGGCCGTCGACCAGGCGCAGATCGAGCTTCCCGACCAGCTGGTTCACGCGCGCGCGCACGAGCTGCTCGGACAGACGCTGTCAGCGCTCGAGCGCCAGGGGGTGTCCAAGGAGGCCTACCTGCGGATCGCCGGTAAGGACGAGGAGACGCTCGCTCACGAGGCCGAGCCCGAGGCCGCGAGCGCGCTCAGGCGCGAGGCGGTGCTCGCGGCGATCGTCGCCGCCGAGCAGATCGAGCCCAGCGAGGATCAGGTTCGCGAGGCGCTCGAGCCGACGGCCGAGCGCGCGGGCACGCCGGTGGACGAGCTGCTCGAGCGGCTGAACTCCGGCGGCAGGCTCGAGGAGCTCCGCCAGGAGCTGGCCACCCGGCAGGCAATCGAGCTGCTCGTGCGGGAGGCGCAGCCGATCAGCGTCGAGCAGGCCAAGGCACGCCAGAAGCTGTGGACGCCGGGCAAGGAAGCGGCCGAGCAGGGCGCCGGACAGCTGTGGACGCCCGGAACCTGATCGAGGTCTCCCCGCGCGGCAGCTGACCCGGCAGGCCGCCCGCGGGCGGGTTGCTACATTCGGCAGGAATCCGGTCGAGGAAGCAAAAGAAGCGAGGACAATGAGCCCACTCGTACCCATGGTCGTTGAGCAGACCTCCCGCGGGGAGCGAGCATTCGACATCTATAGCCGACTGCTCAACGAGCGGATCATTTTCCTCGGCACGCCGGTCGACGACCAGATCGCGAACCTGATCGTCGCGCAGCTGCTGCACCTCGAGTCCGAGGATCCCGACAAGGACATCTCGGTGTACATCAACTCCCCGGGCGGCTCGGTCTACGCGGGGCTCGCGATCTACGACACGATGCAGTTCATCAAACCGGACGTGCAGACGATCTGCGTCGGGATCGCGATGTCGATGGGCGCGCTGCTGCTGGCCGGCGGGGCGAAGGGCAAGCGGATGGCGCTGCCGAACGCCAAGATCCTGATCCACCAGGTCTCCTCGGCGTTCCAGGGTCAGGCGACGGATATCGAGATCCACGCGAAGGAGATCATCGACGTGCGCAGGCGGCTCGACGAGATCATTGCCATCCACACCGGCAAGGATCTCGAGCAGGTCCGCCAAGATACGGAGCGGGACTATTTCATGAGCTCCGAGGACGCGAAGGAATACGGAATCATCGATCGTGTGATCTCGCAGCATTGAGGGGATACTCTTAGGCCCGAGGTCGCAGGTAACGAGCCGAGCTCCGGGGAGAGGATTGATGGCACGTCCCACCGACTCCAACGAACAGCTTCTCTGCAGCTTCTGCGGGAAGTCCCAACGGCAAGTGAAGAAGCTGATCGCCGGACCGGGCGTCTACATCTGCGATGAGTGCATCGATCTCTGTAACGAGATCATCGACGAGGAGCTCACCGCTCCGCCGAGCTTCGACATCGAGAACCTCCCCAAGCCGAGGGAGATCTACGGCGTCCTCAACGAGTACGTGGTGGGACAGGAGCAGGCCAAGCGCTCGCTCTCGGTAGCGGTCTACAACCACTACAAGCGCGTGCAGATGATGCAGTCCGATGAGAACGACATCGAGCTGCAGAAGTCGAACATCCTGCTGCTCGGGCCCACCGGCTGCGGCAAGACGCTGCTCGCGCAGACGCTGGCGAAGATCCTCAACGTCCCGTTCGCGATCGCCGACGCGACCGCGTTGACCGAGGCCGGCTACGTCGGCGAGGACGTCGAGAACATCCTCTTGAAGCTGATCCAGGCCGCCGACTACGACGTCAAGAAGGCCGAGACCGGGATCATCTACATCGACGAGGTGGACAAGATCGCGCGCAAGGCCGACAACCCCTCGATCACGCGCGACGTCTCCGGCGAGGGGGTGCAGCAGGCGCTGCTGAAGATCCTCGAGGGGACCACCGCCTCGGTCCCCCCGCAGGGCGGCCGCAAGCATCCCCATCAGGAGTTCCTGTCGATCGACACCACCAACGTGCTCTTCATCTGCGGCGGCGCGTTCGCCAACCTCGACAAGGTGATCGAGCGCCGGATCGGCCACCAGGGGGTCGGCTTCGGCGCGGCGATCCAGTCAAAGGAGGCGCGCGACACCGGCGAGATCTTCGAGCACTGCCTCCCAGAGGACCTGATCCAGTACGGGCTGATTCCCGAGTTCATCGGTCGCCTGCCGGTGATGTCGGCGATCCACCAGCTCTCCCGCGACGAGCTGATGCAGATCCTGACCGAGCCCCGCAACGCGCTCGTCAAGCAGTTCCAGCGCTTCTTCCAGTTCGACGGGATCGAGCTGGTGTTCGCGGACGAGGCGCTGTCCTCGATCGCCGATAAGGCGCTCGAGCGCGAGACCGGCGCACGCGGCCTGCGCTCGATCATCGAGGAGGTCCTGCTCGAGGTCCAGTTCGAGCTCCCCTCGCGCCGGGACGTACGCAAGTGCGTAGTCACCCGGGAGACGATCGAGAAGGGGACCTCGCCGACGCTCGTGACGGTCGCCGCACCGGAGGAAGAAGCGGCCTAGAGGGGGCTCTGCCCCGCGGGTCGCTTCCGGGGGGCGCTATGTATCGCCGGAGCCGGGTGGCGCGTGCGATCGCCGGAGGGGCCCGCCTAACGGCGATACACAGCGCAACACGGGTCAGGAACGCGGGGCAGAGCCCATAAATCCGCCCGCCTAGACTGAGCAGCTACATGCCGGAGCGCTCCGAGCTCGAACGCCGAACCCGTTACGACCCCTCCGAGGTCGAGCCCCGAATCGTGCAGAAGTGGCTTGCGTCGGGCATCTTCCACGCCCAGCCGGAGGGCGATGCGCGCGAGAACTACTCGATCGCGATCCCGCCCCCGAACGTCACCGGGTCGCTGCACATGGGGCACGCCTTCCAGGACTCGATCATGGACACCCTGATCCGCTCGCACCGGATGCGGGGACAGCGGAGCAAGTGGATACTCGGCACCGACCACGCCGGGATCGCCACCCAGGCGCAGGTCGAGCGGCTGCTGGCCGAGGAGGGCTCCAGCCGACAGGAGCTGGGGCGCGAGGAGTTCGAGCGACGAGTGTGGCGCTGGCGCGAGCAGTACGGCGGCCAGATCATCTCCCAGCTCAAGCGACTCGGCGCCTCCTGCGACTACGAGGACGAGCGGTTCACGCTCGACCCCGCGTACGCGGACGCCGTGATGCGGGTGTTCGTGGCGCTGTACGAGAAGGGCTACATCTACCGCGACCGCTACATGGTCAACTGGGACCCGGGCAGCCGCTCGGCGATCTCGGACCTGGAGGTCGAGGACCGGGAGGAGACCGACGCCCTCTACTACATCGACTATCCGCTGGCTTCGGGGTCCGGCGCGATCACGGTGGCCACCGTGCGCCCGGAGACGATGCTGGCCGACACCGCGATCGCCGTGCACCCCGAGGACGAGCGCTACCGGCGGCTGGTCGGTGAGACGGCGATCCTGCCGCTGGTCGGGCGCAAGTTGAAGATCATCGCCGACGACTACGTGAGGCGCGAGTTCGGAACGGGCGCGCTGAAGATCACCCCAGGCCACGACCCCAACGACTTCGAGATCGGCCGCCGCCACGGCCTGCGCCAGATCAGCGTGATCGGCGAAGACGGGCGGATCACCGAGCCGGCGCCGGAGCGGTTCGTCGGGCTGAGCGCCGCCGAGGCACAGGACGCGGTGGTGTCCGAGCTGCGCGAGCAGGGGCTGATCACCCGAACCGAGGCCTACACGCATACGGTGCCTTACTCGCACCGTTCGGGGGAGCGAATCGAGCCGCTGGTGTCGCTGCAGTGGTTCATGCGGATGGAGGAGCTCGCCAGGCCCGCGATCGAGGCGGTGAAGAGCGGCCGGATCCGCTTTCACCCCGAGCGCTGGGCGCGCGTGTATCTGGACTGGATGGAGAACATCCGCCCGTGGGTGATCTCCCGCCAGCTGTGGTGGGGGCACCGAATCCCCGTCTGGTACCGCGGTGAGGAGATGTACGTGGGCGTCTCGGCGCCGGAGGGGGAGGGCTGGGAGCGCGACCCCGACGTGCTCGACACCTGGTTCTCGAGCGGCCTGTGGCCGTTTGCGACGCTCGGCTGGCCCGAGGCGACGCCCGAGCTCGGCGCCTTCTATCCCACCGACGTGCTGGTGACCGCGCGCGACATCATCTTCCTGTGGGTGGCGCGGATGGTGATGATGGGCTTCGAGTTCACCGCTCAAGTGCCGTTCGACGACGTCCACATCCACGCCGTGATCCAGGCCCCCGACGGGCGGCGGATGTCGAAGTCGCTGGGGACCGGGATCGACCCGCTCGACCTGATCGAGGGCGGGCCGCGGCCGCCGGTGTTCGATGCTGGAGGGGAGTTTCCGGCCTACGGCGCCGATGCGCTGCGCTGGGGCCTCTTGGCGATGGCCTCGAGCCAGGACGTCAAGTTCGCCGAGGACAAGGTCGCGCAGGGCCTGCAGCTGACCAACAAGCTGTGGAACGCCTCGCGTCTGATCCTGCTCGGGGTCGCCCCCGAGACGCACGCGGGGGTGCGGCCGCAGACGGTCGAGGACCGCTGGATCCTCTCGCGGCTGCGCCGGGCGAAGGCGGAGGTCGGCGAGCGGATCGACCGCTACGACTTCTCGCACGCGGCCCTCGCGCTTTATGACTTCATCTACGGCGAGCTGTGCGACTGGTACCTCGAGCTGATCAAGCCGCGGCTGCGCGCGGGCGAGCCCGCGCTGGCGGCGACGCTGCTGGACGTGCTGGTGGAGACGCTCGCGCTCGCCCACCCAATGATCCCGTTCGTGACCGAGGAGATATACAGCTACGTCCCCGGCGCCGAGGGGCTGCTGGCGGCGGGGATCGCGAACGACGAGGCTGCCTCCGACGCCGCCGCCGAGGCGTCGCTGGCACGCGTGATCGAGGCGGTGCAGGCGCTGCGCGGGTGGCGCGACCTCGCCGGGATCAAGGCCGGGACCACCGTGTCGGCGCGGCTGGCGGCCGACGGCTACGAGGAGACCGGCGAACACCTGGCGCGCCTGGCCAGGGTGGCATTCACCGATGACGGCGCCGAGCCGGTGGCGTCGGTGCCCGTCCCCGGCGGGGCGATCGAGATCCTGCCCAGCGACGATGTCGACCTCGGGGAGGCGCAGCGCCGCGCGGAGGCCAAACGGGCCAAGCTCGAGGCCGAGATCGAGCGCTCGCAGCGTAAGCTCGCCAACGAGCGCTTCGTCGCCAAGGCGCCGCCGGAGGTGGTGCAGGCCGAGCGCGACAAGCTCGAGCGCCTGCGGGCCGAGCTGGAGGCTCTGTGACTCCCGAGGAAGCCGAGCGCTACCTGCTCTCGCTCGAGCTGTTCGGGATGCGGTTCGGGCTCGACCGCATGCGCCGGCTGATGACCGCGCTCGATCATCCCGAGCGGAGGTTCGAGTCGATCCACGTCGTCGGGACCAACGGAAAGTCATCGACGGTCCGCATGACCGCGGCGGTTCTACGCCGCCACGGTCTTCGCGCGGGCGCATACCTGTCCCCGCACCTGCTGTCGTTCGGGGAGCGGATCCGGATCGACGACCGCGACCTCGAGCCGGAGGCGTTCGCGGCCGCGATCCAGCGGGCCTCGCGGGCGAAGGAGCTCGTCGACCGCTCCTCGCCGGATGGCGACCAGGTCACCCAGTTCGAGCTGCTGACCGCGGCCGCCTACTGGGAGCTCGCCTCGCGTGAGGTGCAGGTGGCGGTGATCGAAGCAGGCCTGGGGGGCCGCTATGACGCCACGAACGTGATCCCGTCGGAGGTCCAGGTGCTGACGAGCGTCGGGCTCGAGCACACCCGCTGGCTCGGACCGACAATTGCAGACATCGCGCAGGAGAAATTGGCGGTCGTGCAGAACTCTGGAACTCTGGTGTTGGGATCAGGACTTCATCCGGACGCGGAGGCGGTCGCGGTGCAGGTTGCCGCCGAGCGCCGCGCGCGAATCGTCCGCCCGAGCGCGGACCCCGGGGTTGCCGTGGGCGCACTTGGCTCGTTCCAGCGCCGCAACTTCGCGCTCGCGCGCGCCGCCGCGGAAGCCTACCTGGGAGCGCTCGATCCAGCTGCGGTGGCCACCGCCGCGGCGGAGGTCCGGGTGCCGGGGCGGCTGCAGATCGTCGGCCACGATCCGCTCACCTTGCTCGACGGCGCCCACAACCCGGACGGGATCGCTGCCGTCGTACAGTCGCTGCCGGAAATCGCCGGTAGCTGCGATCATTTAGTCGCGGTGGTCTCGATTCTCGACGACAAGGACGCGTCGAGGATGCTGGCCACGCTCCTGCCAACGTGTGACGCGGTGATCCTCACGCACAGTCAGAATCCAAGAGCGTTGCCGCCACCAACCCTCCAGTCACTTGCAAGGCAGCTGCACGGGCCGCCCTCCGAGGTGGTTCCCGACCCGCCGATGGCGCTCGAGCGAGCTCGGGAACTGGCTGGTCCAGAAGGAGTTGTGCTCGCGACGGGATCGATCTACCTCGTCGCTGATCTGCTACGTCCCGCCAGGAAAGGACAAGCCTCGGCCCTGTGAACGACCGCGAGCAGCATCCGAGCTTCCTGACCATGATCGGCCTCGTCGCGCTGATCGTCGCGGTCGTGATCCTGGTCTTCTTCGGCATCGGATATCTGTTCGGCCGCGTGTTCCTGTAGACCGCCAACACGAGCTATGACCTCCCCGACCACTACACTCGCGAGTTTAATGCTGCCCCAAGCAGGAATCTTCGGCATCCACAACAACACGGTCAGCCTTGCGATCGAGCTGCTGATCCTGTTCCTCGTCGTGATCTGGTTGGCGCTCGTCTACTGGACGTTCGCCGACGCCAGGCGCCGGATCGCCGATCCGCTGCTGATCGCCTGCGCGACCGCGGCGTCGCTGTTTCCGTACGTGGGGACGATCGTCTACATGATCGTCAGGCCCCCGGAGTACCTCGACGATGTCCGCGAGCGCGAGCTCGAGATGCAGGCAGCGGAGGCTCGGCTCGCCGAGATCGGCTACCACCTCTGCCCCCACTGCGACTACGAGGTCGAGAAGGACTACCTGCGCTGCCCCAGCTGCATGCGCAAGCTGAAGGACCCCTGCCGGACCTGCGGCAAGCCGCTGGACCCGGCATGGAAGGTGTGCCCATACTGCGAGACTGAGCTTGGCGCGGCGCCCGCTCCACGCCGGACCCGGCGCCGCCGGGAGAGCGCCGTCAGCGAGCAGCCAGTCGGCAGTGGCGGCGCCGTCGGCGATTCCGGTACGGTCGGCGCACCGGCGGACCGCGGTGGTTACGGGAGCGTCAGCTCACCGGCGGACCGCGGCGAGTACGGGACCGTCGGCGCGCCGGTAGAGCGCGGCCGCCCATCGGCAACCTGACAGCCGGCCTCGGCGATCCGGGAACGAGCGCAAATGGAGCGAACCCTGATCCTTGTTAAGCCCGATGCCTTCACGCTGAACCTGACCGGCGAGATCATCGCGCGGTTCGAGCGCAAGGGGCTGCGCCTGCAGGAGCTCAAGCTGATGACGATTAGCCGTGAGCTCGCCGAGCGCCACTACGGCGAGCACCTCGGAAAGCCGTTCTACGAGGAGCTGGTGGAGTTCATCACCTCGGGGCCGCTGGTCGCGATGGTGCTCGCCGGCGAGCAGGCCGTGCAGGCCGCCCGTCAGGTGATCGGCGCCACCAACCCGCTCGAGGCCAGCCCGGGTTCGATTCGCGGCGACTACGCGATTTCCGTCGGTCAGAACATGGTGCACGGCTCGGACTCGGTCGAGTCGGCCGCCCGCGAGGTGGCGCTGTTCTTTCCCGATCTTCGCTGATCCTCGCCTCGCGCTCGCCGCAGCGGCGGGCGATCCTGGCGCAGCTGGGGATCGAGTTCTCGGTGTGCGTTCCCAATGTCGACGAGCTCGAGTCGGGGCCGCCGCGGCAGGTCGCGGCCGTGAACGCGCGCCGCAAGGCCGCGGCGATCGCGGGCGGCTGCGCGGCGGCGCCGGTGCTCGGCGTGGACACGGTTGTCGCGCTCGGCGGCCGGATCTACGGCAAACCCGTCGACGCCGCCGCCGCGCGCGCCACGCTCGCCGCGCTGTCGGGGCGACGCCACGCGGTGATCAGCGGCGTGTGCCTGATCTCGGGCGCCGCCGAGCGGACCGCGCTGGCCACGACGATCGTCGAGTTCCGGGAGCTGGAGGAGGAGCTGATCGATTGGTATCTGGGCACCGGCGAGTGGGCCGGCCGCGCCGGCGGATACGCGATTCAAGGCCGCGGCGCGGCGCTCGTGACGAGGATCGAGGGCGATTACCTGAACGTCGTCGGGCTGCCGGTCGCAAGCTTGCTCGCGCTCGCGCCGGAGTTGCTCGAGCGCTTGCGCCAGGGCCACTCCTCTTTACCTTCCGCAAAAGATTTCGAGCGATTTTGAGGCCCTGTTAGGGCCGTGTCGGATGGCGGTCGGCGGACGTGTGTTCGATACACTCAGCCGCGGGCGGGACTGGCGGCCTCGCGCCCTCCCTTGCAGCTCTCCGCCCCGTCTCTCCGCTTCCCTACCTGGATCACGCATGGGCTTTTTCACGTACCTGACCGGTTTTGGTGGCCGCGACATGGCTGTCGATCTCGGGACCGCGAACACGCTGGTATACGTCCGCGGACGCGGGATCGTGCTGTCCGAGCCGAGCGTCGTCGCGGTCGATTCCCGAACCGGCGAAGTGCACGCGGTCGGGATCGAAGCCAAACGGATGCTCGGCCGCACCCCGGGCACGATCTCGGCGATCCGGCCACTTTAAGGACGGCGTGATCGCGGACTTCGAGGTCACCGAGGAGATGCTGCGGCACTTCATCCAGAAGGTTCATCAGAACCGCTGGGCTCACCCGCGGGTGGTCGTCTGCGTGCCCAGCGGTGTCACCGGGGTCGAGAAGCGTGCCGTGGAGGAGGCCTGCCTTTCGGCTGGCGCGCGTCAGGCATACCTGATCGAGGAGCCGATGGCGGCCGCGATCGGCGCCGGCCTGCCGGTCGGCGAGCCCACCGGCTCGATGGTCGTCGACATCGGCGGCGGCACCAGCGAGGTAGCCGTGATCTCGCTCGGCGGGATCGTCGTCTCGCAGTCGATCCGGGTCGGCGGCGACGAGCTCGACGAAGCGATCATCAATTACGTCAAGCGCGAGTACAAGCTTCTGATCGGCCAGCAGACGGCCGAGGAGGTGAAGCTCGAGATCGGCTCGGCGTTCACCGTCCCCGAGGAGGTGCAAGCCGAGATCCGCGGCCGGGACATGGTCTCGGGGCTCCCTAAGACCGTTGTGCTGACGAGCGAGGAGATCCGCGGTGCGCTCGAGGAGCCGGTGTCGCAGATCATCGACGCCGTCAAGGAGACGCTCGATCGCACGCCGCCGGAGCTGTCATCCGACATCATGGATCGTGGCATCATGCTTGCGGGAGGTGGTTCGCTGCTTCAGGGCCTGGAAGAGCGCCTGCGTCACGAGACCCAGATGCCCGCGCACCTGGCGGAGTCGCCGTTGACCTGCGTCGCGGTGGGCTCCGGGAGGTCGTTGGAGGAGTTCGAAGCGATCCACCGTTCGAGCAAGAATTCACGCAACCGGCGCCGGCGTTACTAGCTTCAGGAGCGACCATCGAAATGGCGCGAGTTCGATCCCGTGCATGACAAGCAAGTTCGACGCAGACGGGCAGTGCTGGTCCTGCTGGTGGTCGTCTCCCTGGTGTTGCTGACGGCCTACTTCGACGAGTCCGCGGGCAGCCCCCTTCACAGCGTCCAGCGGGGCGTGGTCGAGGCCCTGTCGCCGATCCAGGACGGCGCCAGCAAGGCGCTCAAACCGGTGCGCGATGTCGCCGGCTGGTTCTCGGACACGTTCAAGGCGAAGTCGCAGGTCGACAAGCTCCGCAAGGAGTTGTATGCGCTGCGGGCCCGCAACGGCCAGTTGCAGCAGGCGTTGATCGAGAATACCCAGCTCAGCAAGCAGGTGGGGCTCGACAACAGCATCGGCATCTCCGCGTACAAGCCGGTCGCCGCGAACGTGATCTCGCGGGACCCGACGCTCTGGTATGAGACGATCGAGGTCGACAAGGGCGCCGCTGACGGGGTGAGCAACAACGACCCCGTGATCGGCGACGGTGCGCTGGTCGGCAAGGTGCAGGACGCGGGACCGAACTTCTCGATCGTAACCCTGATCACCGACCACACCTATGCAGTTGCCGCCGAGGTCCAGGATTCGCTCGGCGACACGGGCCTGCTCGTGCCGGCGGTCGGGAACCCCAACCAGCTGATCCTGCAGGACCTGCCGCCACACGCGCCGATTCAATCGGGGCAGCAGGTGGTCACCGCGGGATGGAGCTCGGGCAAGCTCGATTCGCTGTACCCGCCGGGAATTCCAATTGGGCTGGTGTCAAACGCCGATCAGAACACCCTGATCAACAACCAGAGCGTGCAAGTGACCCCGCTCGCCGATCTACGGCACGTCGACGCGGTCCAGATCCTGACCACCCCCCACGCCGGCACCGCCCGCGCCCAGGTCCCGTGAAAGATTCGCTCGGCCTTCCGATCCGATTGATCGCGCTCGCGTTCCTCTCGGTGATTCTCCAGGCAGCGGCGATCTCGCAGATCTCGATCTTCGGCGTCAGCGCCGACCTGACCCCGCTCGTGGTGATGTCGGTCGGGCTGCTGGCCGGTTCGATGCCCGGGGCGCTGATGGGCTTTGGCACCGGTCTGCTGGTCGACTTGGTGCTGTTCCAGACGCTCGGGGTCACCTCGCTGCTGTACATCGCAATCGGGTACTGGTCCGGCCGCCTGCGAGAGCTGCGCGACCCAGCCCACGGGCTCGTGCCCCTGCTGCTCGGCGCGGCCGCCACCGCGTTCGCGGGCTTGGGGATGGCCGTGATCCAGTTCCTGCTCGGCGTCGATGCGCCGGTCAGCCTGCTGTTGCTGCAGCAGATCTTCATCACCGTGCTCGTCAACACGCTGATCGCGCTGCCCGTGTACGCAATCGTCAGGCGGATCATCCGGCCCGTGCTTCCCGAAGACCCCCGCCGCCGCCGGCGCCGCGCGTACACCACCGGCGGACTCAGCCCGCTGCAACGGCCCTCCGAGGGCCTCGGTCCGATCCCCCGCTCGTCACTGTAAATGGCACCACCACCAGAAGAACGCCGCCCGCCGCTGACCCCGCAGCTCGCGCTACGGGTCGCCGTCGTCGGCAGCTTCGCGCTCGGAATGTTCGCGATCATCTTCTTTCGTCTCTGGTTCCTGCAGGTTCTCTCCGGGCCGCAGTACCTGGCGCAGGCGCAGGTCAACCGGACCCGCGAGATCTCTGTCGCGGCGCCCCGGGGCGAGATCCTCGACCAGGCCGGCCACGTCCTGGTCGACAGCAAGCAGACGCTCAACGTCCAGATCTCGCCGCCCGACCTGCCGGTCCCCCCAACCCCCTCGACGCTGAGCAAACCGTCGGCGAGCGATGCCGCGGTCTACGACCGGCTCGCGTCGGTGCTGGGAATGCCGTCCGGCCGCCAGCGGTGCGCGATCCCCGGTGATGGGACCGCGCGGCTGTCGCCGATCGGCTGCTCGGTGGCCCGGGAGCAGGCCCAGCTGCCGTACGCGAACGTGACCGTCAAGCAGGGGGTGAGCAAGTACGTCCAGTACTACCTGGCCGAGCGCCAGAGCGAGTTCCCGGGAGTAAGCGTCGCGCAGGCCTTCCAGCGCCAGTACCCGCTCAACCAGACCGCCGCGCAGCTGTTCGGCACGGTTGGCCCGATCACCGCCCAGGAAGTCAAGAAGCCCCGCTACCACGGCGTATCGGAGAACGACATCGTCGGACAGTCGGGACTCGAGTACTACTACGACCGCTACCTGCGCGGCGTCGACGGCGCCGAGCGCGTCCAGGTCAATTCGCTCGGCCAGTTCACGCGCTATCTGTCGGCTCGCGCTCCGACCGCCGGCCACGACCTGCGGCTGTCGCTCAACGTCGGCCTGCAGCAGGTCGGGCAGCAGGCACTCGCGCAGGCGATCGCCAACAACCCTCCCGCCAACGGCGGCGCGTTCGTCGCGATGAATCCCGTCAACGGCGAGGTCTACGCGATGGGGTCAAATCCGTCCTTCAACCCCAACATCTTCACCAAGCCGATTCCCGAGGACGAGTACAAGGCGCTCAACAACCCCGCAAACGGCTTCCCGCTGATCAACCGCGCGATCCAGAGCGCCGGGCCGACCGGGTCGACGTTCAAGCCGATCACCGCGACCGCCGCGCTCGAGAGCGGCGTCTGGAGTCCGGATGATACCTACGATGACACCGGGCAGTTCTGCGAGGGCGGCGGCTTGTGCCGTCATAATGCCGGCGGCGGCGCCAACGGGGTGCTCGATCTGGTCGACGCGATCCGCGTCTCCGACGACGTCTTCTTCTACAACCTCGGCGCGCTGCTCAACTCCCAGGCACCGAAAGGAGGCGCGCTTCAGCACTGGGCGAGCCTCTACGGAATCGGGAAGCGGACCGGGATCGATCTCGGCTCCGAGGTGAACGGGACGCTCCCCTCGCCGCAATGGCGCGCCAACCGCGATGCCCTGGAGGCGGCGTGCGAACACAAGCACCACGTCTCGAGCTGCGGGATCGCCGACGGCCGCCCCTGGTCTCAGGGCGACAACGTGAACCTCGCGGTCGGTCAGGGCGACGTCCAGGTGACGCCCCTGCAGCTGGCGGTCGCGTACTCCACGATCGCCAACTACGGAAAGGTCGTGCGCCCTCACCTGGGGCTCGACATCGAGCAGCCGGACGGAACCGTCCTGCAGAAGATCGATCCCGCGCCGGCCCGGCAGATCCCCGTTAATCCCGCCTACCTCGACGTGATCCGCGCGGGCCTACATGCCGCGGCCCAGAGCGCCGGCGGAACCTCCGACGACGTTTTCGGCAACTTCCCCGAGCAGGTGTACGGCAAGACCGGGACCGCCCAGTACGACAACCAGCAGGACTACGCGTGGTATGTGTGCTTCGTGCCGCCGAGCGCGACCAGCCGGCCGATCGTCGTGGTGGTGTGGGTCGAGCAGGGCGGCTTCGGCGCGATCGGAGCGGCGCCGGTAGCACGGCAGATCCTCAACGATTGGTTCTTCGGCAAGCCCGGGGCTTACGTCGCCGGCACCTCACACACACTATGAGCGCCACGCCGATCCAGGTCGCCACCGACGAGCCGACCGCCGCGCGGCCGCGTACGCTTGTCTTATTCGACCCATTACTGCTCCTCGGTGCGCTGGGCCTCGTCGCCTGCTCGCTGCTGACGCTCAACGGAGCGACGAGCAACGCGATTCCCGGCGATCCGACCTACTACCTCAAGCGTCAGGCGATCTACGCGGGCATCGGCGTGGTGGTCGCGCTGCTGCTCTCGCGGATCGACTACTCGCGCCTGCGGGAGTACAAGTACGGGCTCTACGGGGTGATGATCGCGCTGAACCTGGTGGTGTTCGGGATGCCGGCGGTCAACGGCAGCCGTCGCTGGATCCCGCTTCCGTTTCTGCAGTTCCAGTCATCGGAGTTCGGCAAGGTGCTGTTGATCACCGCGCTCGCCGGGTTCGCGGTCGATCGCTCGCGCCGGATCCAGGAGCGCCGGACGACGGCTCGGATCATGCTGCTCGCGCTGGTGCCGGCGCTGCTGGTGATCCCGCAGCCCGACCTTGGCACGGGAATGGTCTACGTCGTGATCGGCTTCACGATCCTGTTCTTTGCCGGCACCTCGTGGAAGCAGCTCGCCGGCCTGGTGGCTATGTTCGTGCTCTCGACCTCGATCGTGCTGGTGGCCGCGCCGGCGCTCGGCGTGCACCTGCTGAAGCCCTACCAGGTGCAGCGCTTGACGGGTTTCCTCGATCCTTCGCGGGATCCGAGCAATCAGACCTACAACATTCTCCAGTCGGAGATTGCGATCGGCTCAGGGCAAAAGAGCGGTCGCGGGGCGAATGCCAGCCAGACGCGACTGAACTTCCTGCCGGCCAACGACACCGACTTCATCTTTGCCGCGGTGGGCGAGACCTACGGGTTCGCCGGGGCCGCGGTCGTGCTGTCGCTGTACGCGCTGTTGATCTGGCGCGCACTGCGGATCCTCACCATGTCGAAGAACCTCTACGGCACTCTGATCGGGGGCGGCATCCTGGCGATGCTGATGTTCCAGGTATTCGTGAACGTCGGCATGACGATCGGGATCATGCCGATCACCGGAGTTCCGTTACCCCTGATGAGCTATGGCGGCTCATCGGTGCTCGTCACGTTCATCGCGATCGGCCTCCTGCAGTCGATCTACATCCAGGCAAGGATGTCCTCTGCAGGCAAGAGCCGGGCGCTAGTTTCATAGATGCCGGCGCCAACACTTGAGCTGCCGGCCCGATCAGGCCCCGCCAACTTTGGTCGGCGGGCGGTCCGCGTCTTCAGCGGCCGCCCCCACCGCACCTGGCGCAGGGCCCATATCCACAAAGGACTGAAGCGAATTGAAGAAGCAAGTACTTGTAAGCGTCGATCGCGGAGAGACCCGCGTCGCGCTGCTGGAAGCGAAGGGAACCGTGGGTACGCGCAGGCGCGGCTCGGCTTCCTCGCGCCGGCGTCGCAGGCCAACCGGGAGCCCGGGTGCCGGGTACACGGTTGCCGAGTTGTATCTGGAGCGCCGCAGCTCGCGCTCGATCGTCGGCAACATCTATAAAGGCCGCGTCGACAACGTCCTTCCCGGCCTCGAGGCGGCGTTCGTCGACATCGGGCTCGAGAAGAACGGCTTCCTGCACGTCGACGAGATCGTTCTTCCGGGGGTCGAGGCGCCCCGCCGCGGCCGCGGCGCCGGCCGCGACAACCGCCAGATCGGCGACATGCTGAAAGCCGGCCAGGAGATCGTGGTGCAGGTGGTCAAGGACCCGCTCAAGACCAAGGGCGCGCGCCTGTCGATGGACCTCACGATCGCCGGGCGCTACATGGTGTACGCGCCCTACGGAGAGGGCGTCGGCGTCTCCCGTCGGCTCGACGAGAAGGAGCGTGAGCGGCTGCGCAAGGAGGCGGCAAAACTCGACCTGAAGGGCGCCGGCGTGATCATCCGCACCGCCGCCCATGGTGCCACCCGCGCTGATCTCGAGCGCGAGCTCGTGTATCTGTTCAAGCTCAGCGAGGTGCTGCAGAAGCGCGTCGACGAGACGCCGGCACCGGCGCTGGTCTTCCAGGAGGCCGACCTCTCGGTCCGGGTGGTGCGCGACATCTTCTCCGACACGTTCGAGCGCGCGATCGTCGACGACCCCAAGCAATACCGGCGCCTGGTCTCGTTCTTCACCCGCACCGCGCCGGATCTCGTCGACCACGTGGAGCTGTGGGAGGAGGACCAGCCGCTGTTCGAGGCCTTCGGGGTCGAGCAGGTGCTCGCCTCGACGCTCTCGCGGCGGGTCGATCTGCCCAGCGGCGGCTACCTGATGATCGACTATGCGGAAGCGCTGACCGTGATCGACGTCAACTCGGGGTCGTTCATTGGCCGCGGCAAAGGGGCGCGGCTGGAGGAGACGATCACGAAGACCAATCTCGAGGCCGCGGAGGAGGTGGTGCGGCAGCTGCGGCTGCGAGACATCGGGGGGATCATCGTGATCGACTTCATCGACATGGCCAGGGCGCGCAACCGCGACGCGGTGTTGGGGACGCTGCGCAAGTCACTCGACGAGGACCGCACCAAGACCTTCGTGGTCGAGATCTCGCCGCTCGGCCTGGTCGAGATGACCCGGCAGAACGTCACCGACGGGGTGCGCGAGATCATGACCCGCCCCTGCCCCACCTGCGACGGCGAGGGAGTGATCAAGTCCGAGGAGACGATCGCGATCGAGTTCGAGCGGCGGATGCGCGATCTGGCCAAGGAGACCGAGGCGCAGGCGCTGCTGATTCAGATGAACCCGCGCGTGAGCGCCGAGTTCACCGGCGACGACGGCCGCGTGCTGCGGCAGATCGAGGACGAGACCGGCAAGTGGTTTCACTTCGAGGGATCCGAGGGCCTCCCGCTCGACCATTTCGTGGTGCTGCTCGAGAGCACCAGGGAGGAGGTGCTCGAGCGCGCGCTTCCGTTCCGCGCCGGCGAGGAGGTCCATGTCGAGATCGTCGAGCCGCACATGTACAACCCGGGCGACGCCGTCGCCAAGGTCGACGGCTACATCATCTCGGTCAAGGGGGGCACGGGACACGTCGGCGAGAAGCGGCTCGTGCGAATCGACGAGGTCGGGCGCAACGCGGCGATCGCTACGCTGGTCGACGGGCCGGATTCGAGCGACGGGGCCGTTGAGGTCAACGGCGATGCCCTAGAATCGGGAGCTCGGCGTCGTGGCCGCAGAGGCGGACGGCGCCGTTCCGGTGCCAGGGCCGAGTCAGAGCCCGCCACGACGGGCTCCTCCGAGTGAACATGTACGCGATCGTCAAGACAGGTGGTAAGCAGTACCGCGTCCAGCAGGGCGAATCGTTGCTGGTCGAGCGGCTGCCTGTCGGCGACGGCGAGCGCGTCTCGCTTCAGCCGCTGCTGTACGTCGACGGCTCCGAGGTGGTCGACGCCGCGGAGGCGCTGGCCCAGGTGACGGTCGGCGCCCGCGTGATCGGGCACGAGCGCGGGCCCAAGCTGCGGGTGGTGAAGTTCAAGCCCAAGCGGGGATACAAGCGACGCACCGGCCACCGGCAGGAGCTGACGCGGCTCGAGGTGACCGAGATCCGGTTTGCCGGAGCGGCTGGGGAGGGGGTTGCCGGTTCCGGTGAGTCTGCTCAGGCTGGCGGTGCGGTGGGTCCGGGTAGTGGGGCGGACGGGTCCGGTGAGTCTGGTGCGCCTGGCAGTGTCACAGCTTCCCCGCCGTCTCCCAGCGATGCACCGGAACCTGGCGCGAGGCCCGCACCGGCTGAGGAGCCCGCGGACACGGAAGCCACTGAATCTTCCGAGGAGGTCAGCAATGGCGCATAAGAAGGGACTTGGCTCTTCCCGTAACGGTCGCGACTCGCACGCCAAGCGCCTCGGCGTAAAGGTGTTCGCAGGTCAGACCGTCACCGGAGGTGAGATCATCGTCCGCCAGCGCGGCACGCGCTTCAAGCCGGGCGAGGGTGCCGGGATCGGCAAGGACGACACAATCTATGCTCGCAGCCCGGGCACCGTCGAGTTCACCCGGGGCCGGCGCGGCCGGGTGATCTCGATCGAGCCCTCCGACGGCGAGCAGTAACCCGTATTCGTCCGCGCTCGGCGCGGTGTTGTTGGCGGGCGGTCGTAGCCGGAGTTCGGTCCCGCGTCGGCGCGGCGTTGTGGCGGCAAGCAGTAGCCGTCCGGTCGGCGCCGCCTTGTGACGGCGACCAGCAGGCGGCTGGACGGCCATACATCCGGCGCGCCCGTTGTGATCGTGTGTTCGTCGCAATCTCTCGACGCCCCCGTCGCAGAGTCGAGACAAACGCGCCTTGTTCTGTGACGGAATCGGCGTCAAGGTGGCCCGGTGTCCGAACTTCCGCGATTTTTGTCCGAGGGGTGGACAGAAATCGCAAGAGTTCGTCTCGGAAGGCTCGCCGCGAGGCAATCGGGCCGGATCAGCCGGTCGCAACTGGAGCGACTTGGTATTCCTAACGCGACCGTTGCCCGGTGGCTTGAGAGCGCCTATCTGCATCGGGTCCTCCCTCACGTCTACGCGGTCGGCCACACCGCATCGAGCCTCGAAGCTGACCTCGCCGCCGCTTTGCTGTATGCCGGCCAGGGTGCCATGCTCAGTCATGCGACGGCCATTTGGTGGTGGGGGCTGAGCGATCACCCGCCCGCGACGATTGAGCTCATCGCCCCCGTACGACGACGCCCGCTGAGAGGCATTCGGATTCACAATCCCGCGATCGCGCGCGGGTGTGGCGCAATCGTCTGCCCGTAAGCACGGTCGAGGACGCCCTGGTGGATTACGCGGTTGCCGCCCCCACGCAGCGCATCCGCCGCGCGCTCGCCGAGGCTGACTACCGGCGGCTGCTGAACGTCGAGGCTCTCGAAGCTGTTCTCCGGCGGGGCCGCCCCGGGAGCGCCAAGCTGCGCGCCGCGCTCAAGCGCCACCGTCCCGCGCTCGCGCTAACTCGCAGCGAGCTCGAGCAGGCGTTTCTCGAGCTATGCGAGCAAGCTCGGCTGCCGCTGCCCGAGATCAACTCCAGGCTCGGGCGGATGACGGTCGACGCGACCTGGCCTCGGGAACGGGTGGTGGTGGAGCTCGACGGTTACGACGGTCACCGGACACCCGCCCAGCTCGACCGTGACCGCCGCCGCGAGCTACGGCTCCGCGCCGCCGGCTATACGGTGGTGCGCTACTCCTGGGCGCAGATTCTCCACCAACCCCAGCTGGTGCTCGCGGACCTGACGGCGCTGCTGCGCAAGGCGGCCTAGCGCCGGCTCGAGCATCGTCACTAAATGCCGCCCAGCTGCGTCGTGCACAATGGGCAGCGGCGCGCCTTCAGGGGGATCGAGCTCGTGCACTCCGGGCACTCCTTCTCATCCGGATCCTCCTGGGCGCGTCTACCCATCAGGTGGTTCACCGGCGTCAGCACGAAAAAGAAAATCGCCGCGGCGACGGTCAGGAAGGTGAATAGGCTATTGAGCAGATCGCCGTAGTAGAAGTGGCTGTGGTTGATCGTGAACGACAGACTGCCGAGACTCGGTTTCCCGAAGATCAGCGCGATGATCGGCGTCAGCAGGTCCGTGACGAGCGCCTTGACGACCGCCGCAACGCTGTTCCGACGACGATCGCGACTGCCAGGTCGACGGCGTTCCCGCGCAGCAGAAATTTGTAAATTCGCCCAGCAGCGTCACCGGATGAGCATTTCGGGCCGGCGGACATTTGTCCTGCGCCAGCCCGACGGCCCCGGGACGCATCCTCTCCAGCGGCTCTAGTTGTCCTGCGCGGTCGGCCTCACGAGAATCTCGTTGACATCCACGTGCGCCGGTTGCGAGACCGCGAACATCACGGCCCGTGCAACGTCCTCGGCCTGGAGACCGTCTTCCACAGGGTTTTCGAAGAACGGCGTCGAGACCATCCCCGGCTCGATCAAGGTGACCCGAACGCCGGTCCCGTTCAGCTCTTGACGGGCCGACTCGGCCATCCCGGTAATCGCCCACTTGGTGGCCGAATACAGCGAGCCGGACAACGCCCGGCGGCCCGCCACCGACCCGGTCAGCAGCAAGTGGCCGCGGCTCTCCGTCAGCGACGGAAGCGTTGCCCGGATCGTCAGGGCCGCGCCGTAGACATTGGTCAACACCATCGCCCGCCAGTGCTCGACCGACTCTTTCAGGAACCCGCGTGCGGCGCCGAAGCCCGCATTTGCGAATGCCACGTCGAGCCGGCCGAAGTGCTCCCGGGCGGCATCGACCAGTGCCTGCTGCTGCTCCCACTCGGTGACATCGCACTGCACTGCAAGTGCACGCTCAGCCCCGCCCAACGAGCTGGCGAGCTCGTCGAGGCGGTCGGTCGAGCGCGCCGCGAGTACGACTCGATACCCCGCCTGTGAGGCATGCTGAGCGGTGGCCGCGCCGATCCCGCTCGAGGCGCCGGTGATCAGGAAAACTGGATCCGCCATAGTCAAAGCATGCACGATCGCGCGCGAATTTACGTCCAGGCCGGTGGCGGCGGGGATGGTTGTCTCTCGTTCCGCCGCGAAGCGCACGTGCCGAAAGGAGGCCCGGATGGGGGGGACGGAGGTCGCGGGGGCGATGTGGTACTCGTTTGCGAGGACTCGCTCCGTGATCTGGAGAGCTTTCGCCGCCGCGCGCACTTCAAGGGACGCCGCGGTGGCCATGGCCAGGGGGCGCTGAGGCACGGTGCTGACGGCGACACGCTCGAGATCCTCGTGCCACCCGGCACCGAGGCCCTGATCGAAGGGGATGGGACACGCCACGATCTGGTTCGCCCCGGTCAGCGCGCGGTCGTCGCTCGAGGAGGCTCAGGGGGCCGCGGCAACAAACGCTTCGCCGGGGCCACCCATCAAACCCCGCGATTCTCAGAACGCGGTCTCGCCGGCGACGAGGGGTGGGTCACGCTTCAGTTGAAGCTGCTTGCGGACGCTGGGTTGGTGGGGCTGCCGAACGCGGGCAAGTCGTCGCTCCTGAGCCGGTTGACGCGCGCGCACCCGAAGGTCGCGGGCTACCCGTTCACCACACTCGAGCCGGTGCTGGGAACGCTGGAGCTCGACCACCGACAGCTCGTGATCGCCGACATCCCCGGGCTGATCGAGGGCGCGAGCAGCGGCGCCGGTCTGGGCCATGAGTTCCTCGCCCACGTCGAGCGCACCCGGTTGCTCGTGCACGTCCTCGATCTACAGCCGCTCGATGGCTCCGATCCGGCCGCCAACTACGAGACCGTCGAGCGTGAGATCGCGCTGCACGATCCGCGCCTGGCCGGGCTGCCCCGGATTCTGGCGCTGTCCAAGTCGGACCTCGTGCGACCGCCGGACGCGAACGAAGCGCAGCGGCAGTGGGAAGCGCGTCTCGGTCCGGAGGTGCCCGTGATCGCTACCTCCGCGGCCACCGGGGCTGGGCTCGATCGCCTGAAGGCGGAGCTTGCTCGCCGGATTCCGATGCGCGACTCAAACTCGAGCGTGCCGGCGGGGGAGGGCCCTCCCGCGGAACAGCTTGCCGCGCACCGTGTGTTCAGGCCGGCTGCGAACCGGAGCTACCGCGTGCAGCGCACCGGCGAGCGCGCGTTCCGCGTCACCGGCGCAGGAATCGAGCGGCTCGTGGCCCGTTACGACGTCGACAACGATGACGCGCTCGCGTATTTGGAGCGACGACTGAAGGGAATCGGGCTGATCCGCGCGCTCGAGGCAGAAGGGTTTCAGCCCGGCGACGAGGTCGAGATCGCGGGCGTGGCGTTCGAGCTCGACCCGGACCTGTAGGATCGCCGCCCTGCGGGGCTGACCGGCGCCAGTCGAGAAGAGGAGATGGATGGGAAGAAGACTCGTCGTGCTCGCCGCGCTCGCCGCTGGCGCCGGGGTTCTGGCGCAAGCAGCGACTGCGCGAGAGGTGCTCAGGGTGGGCACGTATCACGGAATCCGAGGGCAGTTTCGCTCCGTCCAGGCAGCGGTCGACGCCGCGAAGCCCGGCGCCTGGATCCTGATCGGACCTGGCGACTACAAGACGAGCAGGAGCCGGCATCCGCGCGGGCGGGCCAGCACCCTGGCCGGGATCCTGATCACCACTCCTGGTGTCTGGCTGCGGGGAATGAATCGCAATACGGTGGTGATCGACGGGACAAAGCCGGGATCGGCGCGCTGCAGCACCAAGGCGGGCGCGCAGAACTACGGTCCCGCCGGGCGTCACGGACATCTCGGCCTCAACGGAATCATGGTCTGGAAGGCGCCAGACGTGTGGGTCCAGAATCTGACGGCATGCAATTTTCTCAGCGGCAGCGGCGATGCCGGAAACGGAATTTGGTGGAACGGCGGCGATAACAGCGGCAAGGTCGGCGGCTACGGCTACACCGCGTCCTACCTGACCGCGACAAGCAGTTTCTACCGCGGCGAGAAGACCGCGGCGGCGTATGGCATCTACTCGAGCAACTGGAGCGGCGGCGTCATCGACCGGAGCTATGCCAGCAACTTCAGTGATTCCGGCTTCTACATCGGCGCTTGCCAGCAGACGTGCGATCAGACGCTTGATCACTCGTGGGCCGAGTACGACGCACTCGGTTACTCGGCGTCGAATGCCGGCGGGCAGCTGGTGGTCGAAAACTCCCAATGGGACAACAACCTCAACGGGATCAACACCGACAGCCAGAACGAGGACAATCCGCCTCCGCAAGACGGCGAATGCCCTAACGGCGCGACGAGCTCCATCACCCACACGCGCTCCTGCACAGTGTTCATCCACAACTACGTGCACGACAACAACGACCCCAACGTGCCCGCCGCCGGCGAGGCCGCTCAGGGCCCGGTCGGCACGGGGGTTGTGATCGCCGGCGGGCGGTACGACACCGTCACGGACAACACGATCGTTCGCAACGATGCCTGGGGATTGATCTTGGATCCCTACATCGACAAGGGCCTGCCGTGCACCGGCGGAACACGCAACTTCGTGATCAGCAACACGTGCTTGTTCGACGATTGGGGAAACGCGGTCGTGGCCAACAAGTTCAAGGCCAACGGCTCCTACGGCCATCCCACGAATGGTGACTTGGGATATGTCAGCTTGGAGGCTGGGCACCCGACCAACTGCTTCCGCGCTAACACTGAGATCGGGGGCGGCGCGATCAAGCCCGCCACCGCAGCCAGGTTGCAGGCGAAGCTTCCGAACTGCACCGGCAAGCTGGTGCCCGCCGGGGCGAGCGACCCGAGGGGCCTCGCCGAGGGGATCTGCGACTCTGGGCTGGAACTGATTCCGGGACAGCCTCCAGCCTGCCCCACGGGCCCATATCCACGCCGCACGCACGTGGTGCTGCATCCCCTGCCGAACAGCCTCCCGACGATGCCCAACCCGTGCGCCGGCGTCCCCGCGAACCCGTGGTGCCCGGCGCGCAAGGGCCACAAAGCGGGCGGCGGTTAGCACCCGCCCGCGGGGCGCGACGGGGGAGCGGGACGCCCGCCGCGGGGAGCGAGACGCTGCCGCGGGGGGCCGAAGCGGTCGGGCGGCCAGGAGGCGCCGCCCTTACCCTTCTCAGCATGGCCAGCCTCGTGGTCAAGCTGGGCTCGAGCATCGTCGCCGACGACCGTGGCGAGGTGCGCGGGGCCGTGCTCGAGCGGATCTGCGACCAGGTCGCCGAGGTGCGCGGCGCCGGGTGGTCGGTGATCGTCGTCACGAGCGGCGCGATCGCCCGCGGGATGGGCGTGATGGAGCTGCCACTGCGCCCACGGGCGGTGGATGAGCTGCAGGCCGCAAGCGCGGTCGGACAGGGCAAGCTCTACCAGGTCTACGACGAGCTGCTGCGCGCGCGAGGCGTTCCCACCGCACAGGTGCTGTTGACGTTCTTCGACATGAGCGCCCGCACCCACTACCTGAACGCCCGCCAGACGCTGCGCAGGCTGCTCGAGTGGCGGGTCGTGCCGGTGATCAACGAGAACGACACGACGACCACCGATGAGATCTCGTTCGGGAACAACGACTTCCTGGCGGCGCAGGTGGCGATCCTGCTCGGTGCCGACTTGCTTGTCCTGCTGACCGATGCCGCCGGCGTGTTCACCGCCGATCCACGCTGGGATCCCGGGGCCGAGCTCGTGCCGGAAGTCGTCGCGTTCGACGCGCTCGAGGGCCTCGACATCGGTCACGGGACCTCGCCGCTCGGATCGGGAGGGATGCGCTCGAAGGTCGTGGCGGCCGAGATGGCCACCGCATCGGGAATCCCTACGGTGGTCGCCAGTGGTCTGTTGCCTGGCACGATCCTCTCGGCGGTGCAAGGCGGGCGGGTCGGCACCCGGTTCGCGGCTCGGGAGAGCCGCTACTCGAGCTTCAAGCTATGGCTCAAATACGCCAAGCCGACTCGCGGCCAGGTGCTGGTGGACGCCGGCGCCGCGCGCGCGCTCAGGGAGGGAGGGACCAGCCTGCTGCCGGTTGGAGTGGTGGAAGTAGTCGGCAGCTTCGATGCCGGTGACGCGGTCGACGTGGCGCACGACAGCGAGTCCGTTGGCAAGGGAATCTCGAACTACTCGGCAGCCGAGCTGCGGAGGGTCCGCGGGCTCAAGTCCCGCGAGGTCCATGAGCTGCTTCCTCGAGCCAGCGATGAGGCGGTCCACCGCGACTACTTCGTGCTTGCGTAATCTTTACGCCTCATGGCAACGACCGCGACATCGGTAACCGAGCACTGCGCCGCCGCCAGACGAGCGTCGAGGACGCTGGCGACGCTCGGCTCGGGGGTCAAGGATCGGGCTCTGCGGGCGATCGCCGACGCGCTGCTCGAGCGCGATGGGGAGATCCTTGAGGCAAACGGCAGTGACCTCGAGGCGGGGCGCGACAATGGCCTCAGCGGCGCGCTGCTCGATCGGCTCGCACTCGACAGGCGCCGGCTCGAGGCGATCGCCGCGGGAGTGCGGAAGATCGCCGAGCTTCCCGATCCGGTCGGAGAGGTCACCGAAGGCTGGAGGCTCGCGAACGGCCTCGACCTGCGCAAGGTTCGCGTACCGCTGGGGGTGGTTGCGGTCGTATACGAGGCCAGGCCGAACGTCACGATCGACGCGGCCGCGCTGTGCCTGAAGTCGGGCAACGCGATCGTGCTCCGGGGCTCGAGCTCCGCCGCGCGCTCCAACGCGGTGCTCGTGGGGGTAGCCGCAGAGGCAGCGTCCGCCGCCGGTCTTCCCGAGGGCGCACTGTCGCTGATCGCCGGCGGTGGGCGGGAGGAGCTCGCGGAGCTCGCGACCCGAGCCGGAGTCGTGGATCTGATCATCCCCCGCGGCGGGGAGGGACTCAAGGCGGCGCTGAAGGGCGTCGCGACCGTGCCGGTGATCTACGCCGCGTCCGGCAACTGTCACGTCTACGTCGAGGCCACTGCCGATCTCGATGCGGCGCGCGCGATTGTGCTGAACGCGAAACTGCAGCGCCCGGGGGTCTGCAACGCGGCAGAGACATTGCTCGTCGACGCCGAGATCGCCGAGGCGTTCCTGCCACAGGTGCTCAGCGACCTGCTCGAATCGGGCGTCGTGCTCCACGGCGACGAGCGCACCCGCCGGGCGTCGGGAGGGTTGCCGATCGAACCCGCCACCGCCGAGGATTGGGACACCGAGTACCTCGCGCTGGAGCTGGCCGTGGGCGTGGTCGACTCGACCGCTGATGCGATCGCGCATATCAACGCCCATGGCAGTGGCCATTCAGAGGCGATCGTCACTCGCGACGCCGCCGCGAGCCGGGCGTTTCAGCTCGGGGTCGACGCCGCCTGCGTGTACGTCAACGCTTCAACCCGGTTCACCGACGGGGGCGAATTCGGGATGGGGGCCGAGATTGGCAACTCGACCCAGAAGCTCCACGCCCGCGGTCCGATCGGGTTGCGCGAGCTCTGCACGTTCAAGTATCTCGTGGAAGGCGACGGTCAGATCAGGCCGTGAGCCAGTGATGCGTTGACTTCGGACAGCGACTAGTGCGCGTCGGGATCCTTGGCGGCACGTTCAATCCGCCACATCTTGGTCACCTAATTTGTGCCCAGGAGGCGTACCTTCAGCTGCGGCTCGAGCAAGTGATGCTGATTCCTGCCCGGATACCTCCGCACAAACCCGTCGAGCAGGAGCCTGGGCCGAAGCATCGGCTGGAGCTCTGCCGGCGAGCGGTCAACGGCGATCCGCGTTTCATCGTGACCGATCTCGAGATCCTCCGGACGGGACCGTCGTATACGGTCGATACGCTTACAGAGCTGCATTTGAAAGCACCAAACAACGAGCTGTTCTTGATCCTTGGTGGGGACATGGCGGCTGCGTTGCCCGAGTGGCACGAGGCCGAAAAGATCCTCTCGCTTGCGGCGGTCGCGGTTGCCAAGCGTCGAGGAACCTCGCAAGGGGCTGTCGAGACGGCGCTCGACAGCCTTCCCGGAGGCGAGCGGGCGGAGTTCTTCGCGATGCCACGAATCGGCGTGTCCTCGACGATGATCCGCCGGCGGGTAAGAGCCGGGGAGCCCATCAAATACCTCGTTTGCGACGCCGTCGCGGAATACATCGACAGGCACGATTTGTACAAAGAAGGGAAGGGATGACGTCCGAGCAAGCTCAGCTGACACCCGAGAGCCTCGCGCTCGCAGTCGCAGACTACGCGGCCGACCGCAAGGCGCTCGACATCGTGCAACTCGACCTGCGCGAGATCATCGGCTACACGGACTACTTCGTCATCTGTACCGGCCGCACCGACCGCCAGACCAAGGCGATCCACGACGCGATTCACCAGGGGATGAAATCTGAGCACGGCGTGCTACCGCGGCGCGTGGAGGGACTGACCACGGCCAACTGGATCCTGATGGACTACCTCGATGTCGTGGTTCACGTGTTCACGCCGGACACCCGCGAGTATTACCGGCTCGAACAGCTGTGGGGAGAGGCCCCGGTTCGCGCGGTTGGAGTCGGCTCGGGCTAACCGGCCAGGAGCACCCGCTCCGGCTCACAAGCTCGCGAGCAACTTCGGCGCGACCTGCTTCTTGCGGCTCATGACCCCGGGAAGCTCGATCGTGCCGTCGTGCGGGGTGACTCCGAATGCTCGTCCGACCGCCCCGGTGTCTCCCGCGATGAGCATGTCGGTGCCCTTGGTCAGGATGTCGGTGACCATCAGCGCGTACAGATGCAGGCCCTTGTTCTCGCGCTCGCGCCGCATCGCGTCGAGCAGCTCGTCTGAGCGCTCCAGCAAGCTCTTGCCGACGACCTCGATTTGCGCGATGCAGATCGGCTGCCCGCCGCCGACCTCGTAGCGCTTGGCGTCACGGGTGACGATCTCCTCGGCGCTCACCTCGGAGACGTCGGCGGTGTCCTCGAACATCGCGCGCCCGAACTCCTGCGCGTCGAGCGCCAGCACGCGCTCCAGATACTCGATCACCGCGTGGTCGCGCTCGGTGGTGGTGGGGGAGTTGAGGATCACCGTGTCGGACAGGATCGCCCCGAGCAGCATCGTCGCAGCCGGCCTGCTCGGCTCCATCCCGCTCTGCCGGAAGCGCTCGATCACCAGCGTCGCGGTCGATCCGACCGGATCGAACGTGGCCCTGACCGGCACGCGCGTCTCGATCGAGCCGATGTGGTGATGGTCGAGGATCTCGATGATTTCCGCGGTCTCGATCCCGGGCGCGCTCTGGCCTTGCTCGGCGTGGTCGACGAGCACCACCTGCCGGCGGGCCGGGGAGACAAGGTCGGAGCGGGTGACCAGGCCGATCGGCCGCCGCTGCAGGTCGACGACGATCGCGGCGCCGTAGTAGAGCTCTTTGATCTGCTCGGAGAGGTCGGCGAGCAGGTGATCCCCGGTGACGACGAGCGCACTCTTCTCCATCAGCGCCCGGCACGGCGCGGCGAGGGTGATCATGCGACCGGACACGTAGCTGTCGAGCGGCGAGACGACCACCGCGGTCCCACGTTCCCGGGCCAGCCCCAGAACCTCCTCCGGTGGCTGCCCGCCATTGGAGATCACGATCATGTCGGCACCCAGCTCGATCGCGAGCCGCTGCGCCTCCGGGCGGTCGCCGATCACCACGGCGTCGCCCGGGGAGATGCCGCTGCGCGTGGCGACGTCCATCGAGTGGACCCAGACACGTCCGGCGAGCTGCTTGTCCTCGCCGGCGAGGAGCCGGCCGCCGAGCACGTGGGCGATCGCGCTCACAAGCGTCGGCGCGTCCTGAAGCGTGGACGTCCGTTGCGATTCGCGGATATAGCGACGGGCGAGTCCCCGGTCCGTGACCACTCCGGTAACCGCGGCACCGTCGTCAACGACTGGGACGACCTCCAGGTCGGCTCGGCTCATTGCCAGGCCCGCCTCGCGGATTGGCTCCGTCTCCCCGATCGTCGGGAAGTTCGTCTGCATCACGTCGCACGCGCGCAACATCACGTGCGGGACGAACTGCGGCTCGGCTGCCCCGCTGCGCTCGAGCACCCATCGCGTCTGCGCGTTGCAGTCCCCGAGCCGGATCGGCAGGTACTCGTTGTGCGGATCAAGCCGTCCTTTGAGCTCCGCATAACCGAGCGCCGAGGCGATCGAATCGGTGTCCGGGTTGCGATGCCCGCTGACGTAGATGACTGCCATCGGACGCGATTATCGCGAGAACAGGCAAGAAATGGGAACGCGTCTGTCGCAGTCCGAGCTGGCGCCTCGCGATACTGTCCGCAGCAATCGCACGGCGCAGCGGCCGCGGGCGGCCGCCGGGCCAGCTACGAACGGAGAAGAGATGCCGGCTCCCCCTCAGATCCTGCCAACTCAGATCAGTCAAGGAACCGCGCCGGGCCTGAACTATCGCCTCGAGGGCGAGCTCGTGCCGGTCCTGCATATGGCGCTCAATGGTCAGGTACCGGTGTATTTCGAGCATCACGTTTTGCTCTGGAAGTACCCGAGCCTCCAGATCGGACTGCATCCGCTCGGCAAGGGACTGAAGCGGCGCGTGCTCGGGGGGATGCCGCTGCTGCTGCTCGAGGCGCAGTCAGCGGGCGAGATCGCCTTCAGCCGCGACGCACCCGGTCATATCGCGCCGCTTCACCTGCAGCCCGGCGACGGAATCGTGGTGCGCGAGCATCAGTTTCTCGCCGCAACTGCGAACGTCCAATACGACTACAGCCGTATCAAGGGGTTCGCGAACATGTTTTACGGGGGCGGCTTCTGGGTCGATCATTTCCTCGCCGCCGACCAGGAAGGGGTGGTCTGGGTACACGGCTACGGCAACGTGTTCGAGAAGCAGCTCGAGGCCGGCGAGTCGATCGACATCGAGCCCGGCGGTTGGTTGTTTCGAGATCACTCCGTCTCGATGTCGCAAGAGATCTACGGCTTCAAGACCGGCCTGTTGAGCGGCGCCGGAAATCTGGTCTTCAACCGCTTCACCGGTCCGGGCCGGGTCGGACTACAGAGCGCGTACTATCACCCGCCGGCCGAGGAGTCGAGTAGCAGCAACACGCAGCGCGACACCTCCGGCGGCCTGCTGGGAGGGATCGCCGACATGCTCGGCAATTAGCGCCGATGAGCTTCCCCGCCGGGCATCTCGCGGCCCATCCCCTACCGCCGGGTATCGTCGGTGCGCTCGGCCTCGGTGGGTATCAGCTGCTCGGCGAAGTCGCGGGCGTCGGCGCGGGGCGCCTGGGCCCGCAGGTGTTCGTGCTGGCTGCGCCCGACCCCGACCCGGCGCTGCCCCAGGCCGGGACGCAGATCTCGCTGCACCAGGCTCGGCTGCGCGACGAGGCTGAGGCGAGCGCATTCACGCAGCTGGCGGCGCAGCTCGGCTACCTGCGGCTGTCCGGCTACAGGCTGGCGCTCGAGCGCGCGGGAGTACGGAGCAAGATCAACGTCGTCAACCCCGCCACCGGCGCGATCGTGGTGACGATCCCCGATCGCCAGCGAGGGAGGCTGTTCGGCGGTGGCGCGACCGCCTCCTCGCTGCTGGAGACCACGCGTGCACTGCCTCCGGCCGGTCCCGCCCCCGACGCCGGCAACCCCGAGCTGCTGCGCCAGGTGCTGCTCGCACTTGCGCTCTCGGACCAGAGCGTCGGCGGGGCCGAGGCGGCGGAGCTCGCCGACCGCGCCGCCGAGCTGCTCAGCAACCAGCCGGCGCTAGACCCGCCCGCCGCACTGGAGGCGGCTAAACGCTCTGGCCGAGATTGAGTAGCCATCTCAAGTGGTCTGCTCGCGCTGGCCGCGCCCGCTTCGCAGTTGGCATGACCCGAGCCTAGCTGGTAAGCCGCTTACCTACCACGTGCGTGAGCGATCGCCACGACAGGACAAGCGTTCACGACGCACCTGCGTAACGCGACGAGCCGCCATCAGGATCGGCTGGACCGCGGATCGAGATCGATCCGGATCGCGCGAGCGTGATCGATCCGGGCGACTTGACTAAATCCTCGACTACACGCTAGGCTGTTCGGTAGGCACCTACCTACCACAAGGCGCGTCACCGCATGACGCGCCTACCGCATGCCGCCGCGCATGAGGAAGGGGCAAGCATGCTGCCGAGAACCCCGCAGCAGACGACAACGGAGATCAGGGCTGAGATACGCCGTGCTCGCGGGCTCAAAAAGCTGAGCTCTCGCGGGAGGTTGTCGGTGCGGGTGGGCGCTCTGGCGGTAGTGATGCTGTTGACCGCGACGGGGTCGGTGTTGACCGCGACGGGGTCGGCGCTGGCGTTCGTGCCGTTGCCGCCGGGGGCGCAGGTCAACGATGATCCCGGGGCGGGGATCAACCCTCATCTAAGCGTCTCAGGCGAGGATCCGACCAACGCCGATGTGGTCGGCGGTGCGGTGGTGGCGGGCAAACCGGCGGTTCCGTGGGCGGTTTTCCGCCAGCGCGAGACCAACGGCTCGCCACCACCGCACGATCAGATCTTCTCCCGCTCCTTCGCGAACGGGGTGTGGACGACGCGCGGGCTCGGCACCGTCGGCGGGCGCTCGAGCGCGAACCCGCAGTTCCCGGCCTCGTTGAACTTCGACCAGAATCAGGATGGCGAGTCGCCAGCAATCGACTTTGCCGGTATTGGACGTACGGTCCCGTGGGCGACCTGGTACGAGCACACCACGGAGCCGGGATTCAACGTCAACAATGTATTTGCCAGCCGGTTCGACGTCGGCCAGAACAAGTGGATCTTCGCCGGGCAGAGCCGCGGGACGGGCGGCGGCACGGTCCCCGTCCCGTCGCTGAACCTGCACACCGACCAGAGCGCGGAGAACCCATCGGTGGCGGGTGGCTCGGCGGTCGATCCGACCAAGCCCGGGCCGTGGGTGACGTGGCAAGAAACGACCACCGCTCCGGTCAACGGTCGCGATCAGATCTTCGTCGAGCGACCGATCGGCCCAGGCGCGACCAACTGCGACGGAGTGACACCGGCGGGCGTGCCGGTGGCCGGTCACGTCCCCGCGGTCGGCGGCTTCTGCTGGCAGCAGACCGGCAGCCCGCGCGTCGGTGCCGGCAATCTCGACCCGAGCCTCAATGTCGATCCGACGCGCAACGGCGTCGAGCCGGACATCGCCTTCACCGGAGCAAACGACAGCGTGCCTTGGGTAGTGTGGTACGAAAAGGACTCCACCGCGATCGGTGGCCTTGCCAACAACGAGCTCGTGTTCGCCGCGAAGGGCGTCAGCGACGGCGTCGCCGCCAACGGCGGCTTTCACTGGGTGGCGGTGGGAAGCCGCCTGAGCGGCACACTCGACCGGAGTGCCACCCACGGGTTCGGCCCGTGCGCCGCCTCGGGCGCCAACGAGAGGCAGTGCGCGCTGAACCGCAATCCCAACCGTGACGCCGAGGACCCACGCGTCGCCGCGGGCTCGATGACGCCGGGTCAGCCAACCGTGCCGTGGGTAGTGTGGGACGAGAAGGCCTCCGGGTCCGACCAGATTTTTGTCTCGCGGCTGGTCGGATCAGGGGTTAGCGCTCATTTTGAGCTCGCAAATGGGGGGCTGCCGATCTCCTCTCTCGGGGCCGCGACCCGGCCTGATATCACCTTTGCCGCCAATACGCCATTCGTCTCCTGGCGCGCGCGGATCGGCGGGGTGACCAGGGGATTCGTCGGACACTTCATCAATGCCAGCAATCCCGTGTTCGTGCTCGACGAGGCCAACATACCGCTGACCCCGACCGCGCAGGCCGACGTACGCGAGCCGATTTCCTCCAACTGCACGGCAAACCCGTTCAACGCCGATGGGACGGCTTGCCAGGGAGCAGTCGTTCCGATGCCGTTCTTCCTCTACACCGACGGGACCAGCCCGCTGCGGCTGTTCGCCGGGGCTGTGATCGTCGGAGCGTTCGACCCGACCGGCAAGCTCCTGGCCGGCGGCCGACGGGTCCGCGTGGGCGGGGCCGCGCCGATATGTCGCGCCAACGAGCGGATCGTCCTGAGCCTGGCCGTGAACCAGGGAAAGGCCCGCGCCTCCGGCGCCTGGAGCAAGCACGGCTGCACCGGCAATGCTCGACAGTGGCGCGCCGTGCTGACTGTGCCTGGCGTCAGGAAGCTTCACTCGGGACGAGCCAGCGCACACGCCACGGCGCGGATCACCCTGCGCGGGCGGACGGTGAGGGTTATCCGGTGGAGTCGCACGGTCAGGCTCGTCCGCTAGCTCGACTCCGATCAATCGCACCTCTGGTCAGAGACGTGTCTGCCCATCGTTCGCATCCACCGTATGTGCTCGGCAGCGAAAGCGCCGAGATACGGCGGCTCGATGCCCAGGCGGAGTCGATCGCGGCGCCGACGGACGTGCTGCTGCGCGCCGGCGGGATCCAGGCAGGGATGAGCGTGCTCGATCTCGGCACGGGCCTCGGCCATGTGGCGTTCGCGCTCGCGGGGCTCGTGGGGCCCGCCGGATCGGTGCTCGGAGTCGATCAAGACCCTCGCCTGCTCGCGCTTGCCGAGGAGCGAGGCGCCGTGGCCGGCCTTGCCAACGTCCGCTTCGCACAAGCTCCGACGTGCGGACGTTCACCGCTGCCCGCGGATTCGACGCCATCCTCGGACGCCTGATCCTGTTTCACCTCCCCGACGCGGTCGAGGTGGTCCGCCACCACGCCGGCGCGCTGCTCCCGGGGGGACGCTTCATCGCGATCGACTTCGACATCGCGACTGCTCGCGCGGAGCCGCCCGTGCCGCTCGTCACCGCTACCCTCGAGTGGATAATCAGCGCCTTCCGAGCCGCTGGCGCCAACCCCGTGATCGGCGCCCGACTGGCGCCAATTCTGAACGCCGCCGGACTGGCTGAGGTGACGACATACGGCATCCAACGCTACCTCGCCGCGGGCGAAGGCACGCGGGCCCGCCCTGCTCGCCGGCGTCGTGCGGACGCTGGCGCCCAAGATCCTGGCCGAGGGCATCGCGACGGAAGGTGAGCTCGAGCTCGCCACGCTGCAAGCGCGAGTCGCCGATGATCTGCATGACGCCGACGCCGTGATGTTGCTGCCCGACGTTGTCGGGGCCTGGGGCTGCAGGCACCCAGAGCATGCGGCTCTATGAGGCGGAAAGCCCCGCAACGCGGGCCTCTCTAAGGGGGAGCTAGCCGGGGCAGCGGGCACCTGCGCGCGCCAGCTCCGGTTCGCTACCGCGGTCGCGGTCGCGACCGACGCGAACTGGCGAGCCCGTTGTTCGGAGCGACCAGCACCGTCACCGCTCGCCGCCTAGGGGCGACGCCCGTTAAGGTTCCCCCAGTCCGACGGCGGTGGCAAGTCGATTGAGCTGAAGGAGATTGCCGCTGCAGGGAAACAGGAGCAGCTCATCGCAGCCGACGCTCTCGAAGCCGGCGAGATAGCGCTTCACGGTCTCGTTGTCCTTCGCCGCGCTCCGGGCGATCAAGGCGGCCATATCCTCGCCGAGCCAGGCGTAGTAGTCCGCGAGATAGGCGTGGGCCTCCGCATCGGGGTCGTCGCCAAGCGCGTAATACGCAAGACACATCAGCCATGGCGCGCCTTCTCGGCCAGCACGTCGCCACGCAGCGCGCACCTTTTCTGCTCCTTTGGCGAACTGGTCGGGGCCAACCCCTCCGGCGATCCAACCGGCACCAAGGCGGGCGACACGCTCGAACGATGCGTCGACAGCGCCGCCGATAATCAGACGCGGGGGAGTCACGTCCGGACCGATGCTCTCACTATCCCAAAGCCCCTGCATTCGCATCAGCATGGCCTCGGTTTCTGAACCACGCCGACCGATCGATGCCTCCGCCAGCGCGAAGTCGTCGTCGCGCCCGCCGACGCCAATACCGAGCGTGAGCCGCCCGTCGGACAGTGCCTGGACGCTGAGTACCTGCTTCGCAAGCGCCGCCGCATTACTTCGAAGCGGCGGTAGGAGGACCGAGCTGCAGAGCCCGATCCGTGCGGTAACGGCAGCAGCTGCACTGAGCGCTATTAACGGCTCGTAGTTCGAATAGGCGAGGCGATCGATTGCACCGAGGGTGCTGAACCCTCGTTCCTCGGCATGTTGAGCCCACTCGATCAATTGGGTGCTGCTAACTCCCGGCACCCCGTTGGGGAGCCCGACGCCGATATCCATGAACTAACTTCTCCTAGGTTTAGAGCGACCTTGTTGTGGCCGAGACATAGCGCAACAGGAGGGCTGGCTTACTCCCATCGCTTGATTCGTGACAGACCCGTCCTCGGGTCCTCGCCGAGGTCCCACAAGACCTTTGCCTCAGCGACGAACTGAATCTCGGCCTCGAGGTCAAAACGGTCGTTGTAGCCGTTTCGCTCGCGGAGCTCCGCTTCCGCTGAGAGAAATTCGGGGAGCACATCGAGGCTCTCGATCCAGAACTCGTCGGTGACGTCACAGCTCCTGGAGGCCGGGAAGTTGTGGGTGAACCCACGGATTTGTCGATCCTGCACGTAGGAGGTAAGGACCACCCGCAATCGCTCCTCGCCAGCGACCGCGGCGGCGTAGGACGTCTCCCAGAAGTCGCGGCCCTCATCCGCATCTAAACCGTCGCGCAGAGTCCCGAAGCGCCAGAGTTTGTAGGGAGTGTCGTCCGCTGGACCAAAGATCCGCGAGGGTGCCGCGGCGACAAGAAGCAGTCCGTCGAAAGCGGCGAATCGCTGCTCATCCTCCCGGAGCTTGGCGTAGCACGGCTCTGCGAACGCCTCCCAGAACCCGTGGAGGCTGTGGAACACACACTCTGCGACAGACGAATAATCAGTCGTCAGTGTCCGATTTGGCCCAAGCCCCTGCGCCAGCGCAAAATTCTGCACGTACTTGGGCATGTGACGGTTGAACTCGACCTCGCTCGACACGATCCTTGCATGCTCATATCTCAAGTGCTCGTGACTCTGAGCAACGGTCAACCCCTCCCGAGGTTTGACCAGCGGCAGGAATGTCAGCATTCGCTTCGCCTCCCTTCTATAACCTGGGGTTAGCTGACTATAATCATTATTGGGTAGGCACCAGTCCCGGGGCGGTATGAAGGCTGTAGCAGGTCGACTCCTACGAGCAGCCGGGCTGCCATGCTGAGGGCCCGCAAGGCGCAACATCTACCTCGCGCCGCGAAAGAGCTCATCGCGGCTGTGACCGGCGCACCTCCGTCAGCCCCGACACGATCCTGGCGATGCCGATCGACATCCTCTGCGACTTCGCCGCCTCATCGGTCAACAAGCCCGCCGCCGACATCCGAATCGACTTCGTCTTCACTGACCTCGGCCAGACCTCGATCGCCTGGGTCAAACGAGGAGTGCTCGACGCCCGCGAGGGCGCTTCCCCCGACAGCCAGCTCACAGTGGCGAATCCAAGGCCGCGCTCGTCAGCGCAATCCACATCGACCGGCGAACGATCTCAGCTTCGGCTGGTCGGGTTGATCTCCTGGCGTGCGATCAGTTCTTCGCCGACTCGCTCGCTCATCAGGCCCTCGGTGTCGGCCATCGGAGTGGTGGAGGCGGGGGATGGTCCAAGCGTGCGGACGTCTTTGACCGCGAACAGCGCGGTGAGGGTGAGGAGCTTGAGCCCGGCGGCGAGATACAGGGTCTCAGAGACGCCGATTGCGTTTGCCAGCGGGCCCATCAGCGCGAGTCCGACGGGCTGGAGCGCCATCGACCCGAACCAATCAAACGAGCTCACTCGAGACAGCGCGTGCCGCGGGATGTGCTGCTGCAGCATCGTTTCGAACAATGTGTTGAACAACATCATCGAGACTCCCGCCAGGAGGCTCGCGATGACGATCAAGCCAAGTGGGGTTGGCACGGCCAACAGGACAGTGGGCACGACCGCGGCGGCGCTCGCCAAGGTCGCAACGATCAATGGGCGGCGCGGAGTGACTCGCAGCAGCGTGACGCCACCGGCGAGCCAGCCGACGCCCTCGGCGGTCAGGATCGCCGCCCACGCCGCCGGGCCGCCGAGCGAGCTCCTGGCGACAACCGGTCCGAGCACGGTGAACGCAGCCATCACGTTCCAGAACGCGGCCGAGGCGATAACCGCCCACACCCAGGTGCGCTTTCGCACCTCGGCGAACCCTTCGCGGAGCTCGGTCACGAACCGCTGACGCGGCTGTGGCGCCTGCGCCGGTACGTTCACGCGCGCGAGGAGCAGCGCGCTGACCGCGTAGCTTGCTGCGTCGATCAGCAGCGCCGCGCCCGGGCCGGTGGCGACGACAAGCCCACCCGAGATCGCTGGCCCCGCGATATTGCCGCCGGCCATCGCCATCGCCATCAGCGTGTTCGCTTGCTGCAGCTGCTCGCCAGCAACCAACGGGATCAGACCACTCGAGGCAGGATTGAAGAATCCCGAGGCCGCGCCGACCAGCAGCTGCGCCACCACCATCTCCGCGATCGTGGCCTCGCCGCTGACCAAAAGCACACCGATCGCCGCCTGAGCACCAAACCGGGCGAGGTCGGCAGCCACCATCACGGCCCGGCGGCCCACGCGGTCGGCCACGACCCCGCCGATCAACAACGAGCTGACGAGCGCCACCACTCGTGCCGCCAGCACGATCCCCAGGTCAGTCGCCGAACCGGTCAGATCGAGTACCGCGAACGCCAACGCGACCGGCACCACGCCATCGCCGATCAACGAGGCGACCGAGGCCCCAAACACCAGCCGAAAGTCGCGCAGCCGAAGAACGTCGAGCTCCCGCGGCAAACGCATCGACCGATTCTCTCTCACTCAATCACCGGCGAGTCCGAGCCACCATCCGCCTGACACGGCCGCGTCCTCGCACCCTCCGTTTCGCCTTGCGAGGATCCGGTGGTTGCCGGCGCCCGATGTTTGCCGACCGGCGGCCGGATCGCTTCAAGGTCGCGTCCGCTCCCTTCCCCTCACACAGGCTCGGTTTCCGCTCGGCCGCCTGGCCGGCATTACGGGCTCTGTCAACCACGGATCCCGACGGGGAGGGAACCAAAGATGAGCGCCTCAGCACCCGCAGTCAACTTCGTGACCCTGGTCGGGAACCTCACCGCCGACCCCGTCCTGAAGCAACTCGACGACGAGCGCAAGGTCTGCAACCTCCGCCTCGCCGTCAACGACCAAAAGACCAGCCGCCGCTGTTCATCGACGTCGCCACCTTCGACGCCCAAGCCGACGCCTGCGCGAAATATCAACCAAGGGACGCGCCGTCGCGGTCACCGGCCGCCTCGTCTACCGCGAGTGGGACGACAACGGCACCCGCCGCAGCCGCCACCACATCATCGGCCGCGTCCGATTCGGCGGCCGTCGGCGAGGGCCCCGACGCTCGGGAGACCTAGTCCAGCGAGGAGACCCCGACTTCTAGCCATCCCGGCGCCGGCGGCACCGGCCGCCGGCGCCGCCCTCCGTCTCCCATCCAGGTCCATTCCACAACGACCCGCCATGACCACTCGGCCAAGAAGAAAGCCCCGCAATGCGGGGCCTCTCTAAGGTGGAGCTAGCCGGGCTCGAACCGGCGACCTCTTGCATGCCATGCAAGCGCTCTCCCAGCTGAGCTATAGCCCCGCCGTCTCGACAAGGGTAGAGCATGCTCGCGGAGACGTGGGCGCCCACCCCGAAGTAACCTCAACATGAGATGGCAGAGCAGCGCTATGACCCGAAGCAGATCGAGCCCAAGTGGCAGGAGCTGTGGGCGCGCGAGCGCACCTGGGAGGTCGCCAACGCGGCCGCGTTCGATCCGACCGGGCCCGAGAAGGCCTACATCCTCGAGATGCTGCCCTACCCGAGCGGCGAGCCGCACATCGGACACCTGAAGAACTACGCGCTGGGCGACGCGATCGCTCACTTTCATCGCCGGATCGGCCAGCTGGTGCTGCACCCGATGGGCTACGACGCGTTCGGCCTGCCCGCCGAGAACAACGCGATCGCCACTGGCGTGCACCCTCGCGTCGCCACCGACCGCTCGATCGCGGCTTACAGGCACTGGTTTCACCGCTGGGGCATCTCGATCGACTGGAGCCGCGAGTTCGGCACTCACGAGCCCTCCTACTATCGCTGGACGCAGTGGATCTTCCTGCGGCTGTTCGAGCGTGGTCTCGCGTATCGCAAGGAGGCGGCCGTCAAGTGGTGCCCCAACGATCAGACGGTGCTCGCCAACGAGCAGGTGATCGACGGGCACTGCGAGCGCTGCGGCGCCGAGGTCGAGCTGCGCCAGCTCGAGCAGTGGTTCTTCCGCATCACCGACTACGCCGACCGGCTGCTGGACGACCTCGACGGGATCGACTGGCCAGAGCACGTCAAGACGATGCAGCGCAACTGGATCGGCCGCAGCGTCGGCGCCGAGGTGACCTTTCACAGCGCCGAGCTCGGCATCGACTATCCCGTCTTCACGACCCGTCCCGACACGCTGTTCGGCGCGACCTTCTTCGTGATGGCTCCCGAGCATCCGGACGTCTTCCGCCTGGCCGCGGGAACCGACTACGAGCAGCAGGTGCACGAGTACGTCAACCGTGCGCTGACCGAATCGGCGGAGCTTCGCGGCGACGCTGAGAAGCCGAAGACCGGCGTTTTGCTGGGCCGAACGGTCACCAACCCGGTGAACGGCGAAGAGCTGCCGATGTTCGTCTCTGACTACGTGCTGATGGAGTACGGCACGGGAGCGGTGATGGCAGTTCCCGCGCACGATCAACGCGACTACGAGTTCGCGGTGGCGTTTGGGCTGCCGATCCGCCAAGTGGTGGCTCCGGCCGATGGCGAGGCTCCCGAGGGCCAGGCGTTCGTGGCTCACTCGAAGAACGAGCGGCTGATCAACTCGGCCCAATTCTCCGGCATGGATGCGGTCGAGGGCCAGCAGGCGATAGTCGCCTGGCTCGACCAGCAGGGGGTGGGATTCCCGTCGGTCAACTACAAGCTCCGCGATTGGCTGGTCTCGCGCCAGCGCTACTGGGGTTGCCCGATCCCGATCGTCTACTGCGAGCGGTGCGGGATGGTGCCGGTACCCGAAGACCAGCTGCCGGTCGAGCTGCCCGAGGTCGAGGACTACCAACCTAGGGGTCGCTCGCCACTCGCGACCGCCGAGGATTGGGTCAACACCCGCTGCCCGCGCTGCGAGGGGCGCGCGCGCCGCGAGACCGACACGATGGACACGTTCGTCGACTCGAGCTGGTACTTCCTGCGCTACTGCGACGCGCGCAACAATCAGGCCGCCTGGGACCGGCAGGTCGTGAGCTTCTGGATGAATGTCGACCAGTACATCGGCGGCGTCGAGCACGCGATCCTGCACCTGATGTACTCGCGCTTCTTCGTCAAGGCGCTCTATGACATGCGGTTGCTCGATGTCCAGGAACCGTTCCAGCGGCTGTTCACGCAGGGGATGATCCTGGGTCCCGATGGCAACAAGATGTCGAGCTCGAAGGGCAACGTGATCAGTCCGAGCTCGATCGTCGAACGTCTGGGGGCCGACGCGGCGCGCTGCTACGTGCTGTTCGTGGGGCCGCCGGAGCAGGACGCGGCCTGGTCCGACAGCGGCGTCGAGGGGGTGTACCGGTTCCTCGGCAGGTTGTGGCGTCTGGGTCAGCAGCTCGCGGGCGAGCCGGGGCCCGCCGAGCAGCCCAAAGACGCCGATGCCGGGGCGCTCGTCCTGGTGCGCAAAGCCAACTGGGCGATCGACAAGGTGACCAGCGATCTCACCGGCCGGTTCGCTTTCAACACCGCGATCTCGGCGGTGATGGAGCTCGTCAACGAGCTCTACCGTCACTCCGACGCCGAGCTCTCAGCGCGGCGGTTCGCGGTTGCCACGGCCGCCTCGCTGGTGTTCCCCTTCGCCCCCCACCTCGCCGCTGAGGTCTATGAGCTGGTGACGGGCCAGCGCGTCTGGGAGCAGCCGTGGCCGGCAGCCGACCCGGCGATGCTGGTCACCGATACCTTCGAGCTCGTCTGCCAGGTCAACGGCAAGGTGCGCGATCGCGTGGCCGCGCCCACCGGGGCCGCTCGCGACGAGCTCGAGCGGCTGTGCCTGGACACCCGCGGCGTCCGCGGCTACCTCGACGGTCACCAGGTGCGCAAGGTGATCGTCGTGCCCGACAAGCTGGTCAACGTCGTCATCCGCTAGGTGCGAGGGGTGGTGTCGGCGCGCTCGCGTGTATACGTCGCGGTCGTGGGCCCCGGCGACGCGACGGACGCCGAGATCGAGGCGGCGCAGGAGGTTGGCGGGGAACTGGCAGCAGCCGGCGCCGCGGTGATCACCGGTGGGCTCGGCGGGGTGATGGCCGCTGCCTGCCGTGGCGCTGCGGATGCGGGCGGCCTGACGATCGGAATCCTTCCCGGGGGCGACCGGCGCGCCGCCAACGAGTGGGTGTCGGTGGCGATCCCGACCGGACTCGGCGAGCTTCGCAACGGACTGGTGGTCCGCGCGGCCGACGCGGTGATCGCCGTGGGAGGCGCGTACGGAACGCTGTCGGAGGTCGCCCTGGCGCTGAAGACCGGCGTTCCCGTCGTTGGCCTGCGCACCTGGAGAATCGACGGAATCGAAGCGGCGCAGTCGCCGCGGCGCGCGGTCGCGCGCGCCCTGTCGCTGGCCGCGAGCGTCAGCTGACCCGTCAAGCGCCGCGCCTACACTGGCCCCCGTGGTCAACTTCAAGCCCGCGTACCTGATCCACGGCGACGATCACGGGAGGATCTCCGAGCGCCGCGCGCGTCTGCGCGGGCTCGCCGAGGCCGAAAGCGGCGCCCAGGGGCTCGAGCTCCTCGACGGTGAGCAGGCGACTCCAGAGCTCGTGGCGTACGCGCTCAGCGCGATGACGTTCGCGCTCGGACGGCGGTTCATCGTCGTCGAGGGCGCGGAGCGGTGGAAGGAGAAGGAGATCGGGCCCCTGGCGAGTGCCCTGGCCCAGATTCCGCCCGACACCACGATCGCCTTCTTTGCCCGCGAGGACTCCCGGCTTAGGGCTCCCAAAGGCTTGCATGAGGCCGTTCGCAAGGCGGGCGGCGACATCAGCGCCGAGGAGAACGTGAAGCCGTGGCTGCTTCCGAAGTGGGTGATCGCGCGGGCCCGCGAGCTGCAGCTGACGCTCGAGCCCGACGCGGCAAGGGCGCTGATCGGCCACGTCGGGGAGCGCCAGCAGCGGCTCTTGCGCGAGCTCGAGAAGCTCGCGATCGCGTATCCGCCCGGCGCCCACCTCGACGCCGCCGACGTCGAGGAGCTGACCGCCTCTTCAGCCGAGCGCCGGATCTGGTCGCTGGCCGACGCGCTCGTCGGCGCCGACCGGGACACAGCGGTCCGCTCCTACCTGGAGCTGCGCGAACAGGGAGAGCGGGTGCCCGGGCTGCTCTACTGGATGGCCCAGCGGCTACGGGTCGCGCACGAGATCGCGCAGGCGATCGATGCCGGTCAGGCTCCTGCTCAGATCAAGCGCGGGCTGCGCATGCCCGCTCGCGCGGCGGACCGCCTGATCGAGGATGCGCGGGCACGCGGAAGCGACCGGCTTCGCCGCGCGATCGAGCTGGTCGCCGATCTGGAGCTGACTTCGCGTGGCGGCGGCAGTGGCGTGGTCAGCGAGGATACGGCGGCGCTGCTCGCGATTCAGGCGATCGCGGCGTAGCCGGCGGCGATACAAAGCGCCCCCCGGCTCGGCCCGCGAGGCAGACCCCAAACCCCGGGACACGGTCTGAGCGCGCCCAGCGAGACGTGGAAGATCCTAATGACCAAATAGGTGACGTGGATCGTCCTCGTCCGGCGCGGCCGGGCGGCGGAGGCTGCTAGCCGGCCGCGCCCCGCCGGACGCGCGAGGCACGAGACTTCTTGCGAGCGCCGGTGTTGCGATGCAGGGCGCCCCGCTTGACGGCCTTGTCGATCGTCTGGACGAGCGTCCGATGCTCGCTCTCGATCGCATCGGCGTCGCCGTCCTCCACTGCCCGCTCGAGCCGGCGGAAGTAGGTCTTGATCTTCGACGTGTAGCGCCGGTTCTCGAGCCGCTCTCGCTCGGCGCGCAGGATCCGCTTCTTCTGTGAGTGAATGTTGGCCATGACAGCAAGCAGCCGCGGAGGCCGCGGCTCGGCCGTACTATAGCGCGCTGGTGTCAACGCAAAGCAGCGGCGCGGAGCGTCCACCCCGATCGTCTCCGCCCCCGCCGCCGCGCCGTCGTATCGCTGTCAACACGGCGATCTTCGCCGTCGCGACCGGGCTATCGCGCGTCGCCGGGCTGGGACGCGAGATCGTGGCGGCGGGCTTCTTCGGGACCAGCGCGGCGGCCTCGGCGTTCACGATCGCCTCTCAGATCCCGAACCTGTTCAGCAATCTGTTCTCGCAGGCCGCCTTGTCGGCGGCATTCGTGCCGGTCTTCACCGATCTCCTGCAGCATGGACGAAAGCGCGAGGCCTACCGGATGGCCTCGGCCCTGTTCTGGATCTTGCTGATCGTTCTCGGCGGGCTCACCATCGCCTGGATGGGGGTGGCGGGGGTGATCGTCCCGGTGTTCACCGGCGCACACGTCTCCGCGAGCCTCACCGCGTCCCTGTCGAAGGTGTTGTTTCCAGTCGTCCTGCTGCTGAGCATCACCGGGCTGCTGGTCGGGATCCTGCAGTCCTACGACCACTTCACGATCCCGGCGCTGGCCCCGGCGGTCTGGAATGTCGTGATCGTCGTGCTGCTGGTGGCGCTGCACTCGCGCTTTCACGGTGATGATCAGATCTACGCGTATGCGATCGCGTGGCTGGCGGCGACCGTGGTGCAGCTGCTGATCGTCGCCGCGGCGGTGAGAAGGGTCGAGTTCCGGCTCTCCTTCGTGCTCGACTGGCATGACCCGCGGGTACGCAACGTGCTGCTGCTGTTCCTGCCGGTGACGATGAGCATCGGGATCATCAACCTCGATGTGTTCATCAACTCGGTGTTCGGTTCGCTTGTCTCGAGCGGCGCACCACGGGCGATCGACAACGCGTTTCGGATCTACATGCTGCCCCAAGCCGTGTTCAGCATCGCGGTGACGACGGTTCTGTTCCCGACCCTCAGCCGCCTGGCCTCGCGACGCGATCTGGCGACGATGCGGCGAACGGTCGGGAACGGCATGCGGCAGATCAACCTGCTGCTGATTCCCGCTTCCGCGCTGATGCTGGTGCTGGCCACCCCGATCACGCGGCTGGTCTACCAGCGCGGGCAGTTCACCTCCGACTCGACGCAGCTGGTCTCGACGGCGCTGTTCTGGTTCTCGTTCAGCCTGCCCTTCGCGGGGCTGAACCTGCTGCTGTCGCGGACGTTCTTCGCGCTCCAGCGCCCATGGATCCCGGCGAAGCTGGCCGCGATCAACATCGCCGTCGACGCGATCGTCAGCGTCGCGCTGTACAACCCACTCGGAATTCCGGGACTGGTGCTGGGAACGGTGGCGGGGAACGTGGTCATGACCGCGCTGCAGCTTCGCCGGCTGCGAGCGGGGTTGGGCCACCGGCTCGAGGGCGCGCAGACGCTGATGATCACGCTCCGGATCCTGGTCGCGACGGTGATCATGGCGGCGGTTGCCCGGGGACTGTGGGCCGGGCTTGACTATCTGCTGGGGACTTCCTTGATCGCCGAGCTGATCTCGGTCGGAGTTCCGATCACGCTCTCCTGCGCGCTGTACGGCAAGGCGGCGCTGGCGATGCGGATTCCCGAGGCCCGCCAGATCGAGATGCTGATCGAGAGCCGGATGCGAGGCGCTGGCTGAACCCAGGCAACCTCCAAATACTCTTCCAGTTACGCCACTCTCCCTGCGTCCTTGCCAGTCATCCGCCCGTGTCTACTCTCGGTAGGAACGAACTTACGACCACGACCACGTAGTAGATGCCCGACCAGGCCCACATCCGCAACTTCTCGATCATCGCCCATATCGACCACGGCAAGTCGACCCTGGCCGACCGGATCCTGGAGCTGACGCACACGGTCGATCCCCGCTCGATGCGAGCTCAGCTGCTCGACTCGATGGATCTGGAGCGCGAGCGGGGAATCACGATCAAGGCGCAGGCGGTTCGGGTCTTCTACGAGTCACCGCACGACGGCCAGAGCTACCAGCTGCATCTGATCGACACTCCTGGCCATGTCGACTTCACCTACGAGGTGTCGCGCTCGCTCGCGGCCTGCGAGGGGGCGCTGCTGGTGGTCGACGCCTCGCAGGGCGTCGAGGCGCAGACGGTCGCAAACACGTACCTCGCGATCGAATCGGGACTCGAGCTGATTCCTTGCCTGAACAAGGTTGACCTGCCGGGGGCCGAGCCCGAGCGCGTCGCCGAGGAGGTGGCGGACCTGCTCGGCGAGCCGGCCGACTCGGTGCGCCGGATCAGCGCGAAGACGGGCGAGGGCGTGACCGAGGTGCTCGACGAGCTGATCGCGCGCGTTCCGCCCCCCAGTGGCGATCCCGACGCGGCCCCGAGGGCGCTGATCTTCGACTCCCAGTTCGACCAGTACCGCGGCGTGATCGCCTACATCCGCGTGGTCGACGGCACATTCACCAAAGGTGCGGCGATCCGCGCGATGCAGGCCGGAACCCAGGCCGAGATCGACGACATCGGCTTCTTCACGCCGCAGATGACCTCCGCGCAAGCGCTGCACGCGGGCGAGGTCGGTTTCCTGATCACCGGCATCAAGGACGTGACCAAGCTCCGCGTCGGCGACACGCTGACCACCCGCGCCAATCCGGCCGAGCAGCCGCTGCCGGGCTATCGCGAAGTGAAGCCGATGGTCTTCTGTGGCCTCTTCCCGATCGACTCCGACGATTACCCGGACCTTCGCGACGCGCTCGAGAAGCTGACCCTGAACGACGCCGCGCTGAGCTGGGAGCCCGAGACGAGCGACGCGCTCGGGTTTGGCTTTCGCTGCGGGTTCCTCGGCCTGCTGCACATGGACATCGTCCGCGAGCGCCTTGAGCGCGAGTACGACCTCGAGCTGCTGGCGACGATGCCGAGCGTCGAGTACGAGGTGACGCTGACCGACGGCACGGTCGTGCCGGTCCACAGCCCCAACGACATGCCCGATCCGAGCAAGATCGAGGAGATCCGCGAGCCGTACATCCGCGCCTCGATTCTCACTCCGAAGGGCTTCGTCGGCCAGATCATGGAGCTCTGCCAGGAGCGCCGCGGCGAGCACGTGGGGATCCACTATCTCTCGGCCGAGCGGGTCCAGCTGACCTACGACCTGCCGCTCGCGGAGATCGTGCTCGACTTCTTCGACCAGCTGAAATCGCGCACCCGGGGCTACGCCTCGCTGGACTATGAGCTGATCGGGCTGCGTGCATCGGATCTGGTGAAGCTCGACATTCTGCTCGCGGGCGATCCGATCGACGCGTTGTCGATGCTCGTGCACCGCAGCAAGGCCTACGAATCGGGACGTACGCTCGCCGAGAAGCTTCGCCAGACGATCCCGCGCCAGCAGTACGACGTGCCGATCCAGGCGGCCATCGGGTCGCGGATCGTGGCTCGTGAGACGATCAAGGCCTACCGCAAGGACGTCATCGCCAAGTGCTACGGCGGCGATGTCACGCGCAAGCGCAAGCTGCTCGAGCAGCAGAAGAAGGGTAAGCAGCGGATGAAGCAGGTCGGGCGAATCGAGGTGCCGCAGGAGGCGTTCCTGGCGGTGCTCGAGCTAGGAGAGCGGTAGCTTCGCTACAGCCAGGAGCCGGCCCGGGGATGAGGCCGCCGGGTTCCGTAGACCTGAGCATGCCGGGTCCCGTAGACCTGAGCAGGGCGGGAGCTGCCCCTGCTGCAGGCGTAGCTACGCCGGTGGCCGAAGAACCACGCCCCGATGACGACCCAGATCATCCAGGTCGCCACGACTCCCGCGAGCAGCAGCAAGACCGTGGCGACGATCGCGAGCGCCAACGGGATCGCGATCGCCAGCCCGAGCGCGGGGAGCACCCACGGGTGCAGGCCACCGTGGCGCTGAGGCCGGGCAGCGGGTGCCGCGGGGAGATCGGCGACGACGGCGTCGAGCTCGCCGTAGGTGCGAGCGGAAAAGACCGTGCCCAGCCGATGCTCGAGCTCCTCGGCCAGCAGTCGCCCCTCGGCTGTCGCGTGGCGCAGGCGCTCGGCGATCTGCTCACGATCCGCGTCAGATGCCCTCAGATGTGCTCGCCTTACCATCTTCGCCGTGCTCCTCCAGTCGCGATCGCGCGGCCGGGACACAAGGCTAGCGCGCGCCCGTGCCGGCCACAAGCGGAAGGAGCTGATCGCCCCGGCGCTCCCAAGCCAAGCATTCCTTGACAGGCATATATCCATCTGGTTATATAAGCTCGTGGCCTCAACCTGGTCAGCGCTCGCCGATCCCCATCGACGCGGGATGCTCTCACTGCTGCTCGAGCAGCCCCGGGCGGTCGGAGAGTTGGTCCGCCTGACGGGCCTCTCTCAGCCGGGGGCCTCCAAGCATCTGCGCGTATTGCGCGACTCAGGACTGGTGCGCTCGCAGATCGATGGCCAGCGTCGCGTCTATGCGCTGGATCCGAGGCCCCTTGCCGAGCTTGACGCGTGGCTGTCTCCGTACCGGCGTCTGTGGGAGCAGCGGCTCGACGCACTCGAACGGCATCTGGATCGCAAAGCCACGATCGAGGAGGACTGAACACGTGTACGCCGCCTACGAGCAGGCAAACGACAAGCCGACCTTGTACTTCGAGCGTCGGATTGCGCACCCGATCGAAGCCGTGTGGAGCGCGATTACAGAATCGGACGAGCTCGCTCACTGGTTCCCCTGCACGGTGGAGCTCGACCTGCGAGTCGGTGGAGAGATGAAGTTCATCTTCCAGCACGACCTTCCGGATTGGCCGAAAACGCTTCTCGGACGGATCACCGATCTCGATCCACCGCGGCTGTTTGCCTTCTACTGGGGCGATGATCACCTGCGATTCGACCTCGAGAGCGCCGAGCGCGGGTCGGCGTGCGTGCTCCGATTCACGGTCGTCCTCGACAGCTCCGACAAGGCCGCTCGCGACGGCGCGGGCTGGCACGTGTGCCTCGACGGGCTTGAACGACTGCTCGCATCGGGCCCCAGCGTGCGCCCCGACGAAGGGGAGGTCTGGGATGCCTACTACGCGGAGTACAAGCGCCGCGGCCTCCCCTCGACCGCGCCGCTTCCAGGACGTCGCTAGCTCACAGCGGCCGGCGCACGCCGACCTCATCGAGGTGGGCGAGCAGGTCAAGGGGATCCTCGTAGACCCGGAATGCGCCCGTGTAGATCAGCTCCTCGCGGCCATAGCCGCCCGATAGCAGACCGATTCCGAGTGCCCGCGCGCGACGGGCCGCGAGCAGGTCCCAGACGCTGTCGCCGACGACGATGCTGTCGCGAATGTCGACTCCGATCAGGTTTGCCGCGGTCAGGAACAGGTCCGGGTCGGGCTTCGCGTAGCGGACTTGGTCGCGCGTGACTAGCGGCGTCTCCGGCGGAAGCTCGAGGATCTCGAGCGCGGGCCGCGCGGATGCCTCGGCGCCGCTGGTGGCGATCGCCCAGGGCACGTCGCGCTGGGTCAGCTCACCGAGCAACGCGGGCGCGCCGGGGAGCGCGCGGACGCTGTCGATGCGGCGCAGATAGGCCTCGGCGTGCAGACCGGGAAGCCGCGCCAGCGTGTCCGCGTCGAGGCTTCCCTCGAGCTCGCGCGCGAGCGCCGTGACGAACAAGCCACCGCTCATGCCGATGCGGCGGTGGATCCTCCAGACCGAGAGGCTGATCCCCACCTCCTGAAGCGCCTCCGCCCATGCCACGACGTGCTGATAGACGCTGTCGATCAGCGTCCCATCGAGATCAAACAGGAAGGCTGGCTGGGCGCCCGCGACCGCCATGGAGAATCATTATTCATGGATCTCGGACTGGCGGGCCGTGCCTGCATCGTCACCGGCGCCTCGCGGGGCATCGGGCGCACGGAGGCGCCGTCAGGGTGATTATCTGAGACACTGCCGCCGCCGTGGCAAGCAACCTGCAAGCGATCGGTAAGGCCTACCCGCCGGTGCGGTATGCCGTTGGGCGGGAGAAGATCCGCGAGTTCGCGGCGGCGGTTGGCGAGAGCAATCCCCTCTACTTCGAGCTCGACGCCGCCCGCGCGGCGGGTTACTCCGATCTCGTCGCGCCGCCGATGTTCGCGGTCGTGTACGCGGGGCGAGCGGTAGGCCCGGCCCTATTTGATCCGGAGCTCGGGATCAACTTCGCGATGCTCGTGCACGGAAGCCAGGAGTTCAACTGGGGTCCGGCGGTGGTCGCCGGAGACGAGATCGACACCACGGCGACGGTCAAGGACGTGAGCGAGCGCGCCGGCCTGCGATTCTTCATGTTCGAGTCGGTGTCCGAGAACCAGCGCGGCGAGGTGGTCTGCAGCGGCGTCTGGACCGAGATCGTGCGAGAGAGCTGATGACACGATGACACTCACGCAGGGCGAGACGATCTCCCTCGAGGTGACGCCGGATCCCTACGTCACCGTCCGCTACGCCGGCGCTTCCGGTGACTTCAACCCGATCCACATCGATGAGCAGTTCGCCAAGCAGGTTGGCCTCCCGGGCCGGATCCTGCACGGCCTGTGGACGATGGCGCAGGTGGCCCGCGCGCATACCGAAGCGGCGGGAGGACCGCAGAGCCTGAAGCGGCTGTCGGTGCAGTTCCGAGGGCCGGGCCTGCTCGGGGAGCAGATCGTCGTCACCGGCACGGTCCGCGAGGTCGGCGACGGCCGTGCGACCGTCGACTCCGAGGCGGTGCAGTCGGGGCGCCGCATCATCCGCAACGGCGTCGCCGAGCTGGCGCTGTAGAGGAGCGCGGGCGCGCGCTCGCCTGTCACCGCGGGAGGCGGACCTACAATCAAAGGCGTGTTGACCGACCGACAAGAGCTGGTGCTGCGCAAGGTCGTCGAGGAGTACCTCGAGGCCGGCGCGCCGGTAGGCTCGAAGGCGCTTGCCGAGGAAGTGCAGTGGGGACCCTCCACGATCCGCACCGAGCTCGCGAGCCTCGAGGAGCGCGGCCTGCTGGCGCACCCGCACACCTCGGCGGGCCGGATTCCCACCGAAGCCGGCTACCGCTACTTCGTCGATCGGCTGCTGTCGGTGAAGGAGAGCGGGCCGACGCTGTCGTTGTCGCTCGTGCGCCGCGAGCTCGATGAGGCGGTGCGCGTGACCACCGAGACGCTCTCGCAGGTTACGAACCTGCTGGCGATCGTCACCGCGCCTCCGATCGAGACCTCGACGATTCGCCACATCGAGGTGCTAGTGCTCCAGCCGCAGGTGGCGATGGTCGTGGTCATCACCTCTACCGGCGGGGTGACCAAGCGGATGTTCATGTTTGACAGCGCGGTCGATGCGGGTCTCGCCGATTGGGCGGCGAGCTACCTGAACGAGCGCCTGACCGGACTCGGCCTGGGCGCCCGGATGCTGCACCAGCGTCTCCACGATCCCTCGCTGTCGCACACCGAGACCGCGTTCTTGGACGCGCTCGCGCCGGTGTTCACCGAGCTCGAGGAATCCGCCCAGGAGACCATGTACGTCGAGGGGGCCTCGCGCCTGCTGCGCGTGCAGCGGTTCGTGGACGTATCCGAGCTGAACACGCTGATGGAGATGCTCGAGCGCCGCGTCACGCTGCTTGGAGTGGTCCGCTCGGCGCTCTCGCAGCGAGACGTGCTGGTCCGGATCGGGACCGAGAACGACGCCCCCGCCCTGCATTCGCTGGCCCTGGTGGCGGCCGCTTACGGATTGCCGCAGCGCCGGCTCGGCACGGTGTCGGTGATCGGGCCGCTGCGGATGGATTACGGGCGCGCGATCCGTTCGGTGCGGGAAGCGGCCAGCCAGCTGTCAGCATTCGTGGCCGAGGTCTATGACGAGCGCTAGGAACATGCCCCGGGACTATTACGAGGTACTCGACATCTCCCGCGATGCCAGCGAGGCCGAGATTAAGAAGGCCTTCAGGCGGCTCGCGCGCGAGCTTCATCCGGACGTCAACAAGCACGACCCTCACGCCGAGGAGAAGTTCAAACAGGCGGCGGAGGCCTATGAAGTGCTCTCGGACGCCGAGAAGCGCGCGACCTACGATCGCTACGGGCATGAGGGCGTCCGGACCGGGGGCTACGCGCCCAACTTCGAGGGCTTCGGGTCGGTGTCGGACATCTTTGAGGCGTTCTTCGGCGGCTCGAGCCCGTTCGGCGACATCTTCGGTGGCGCAGGCGCCGCGGGCGGCGCGATCCAGGGCGGAGACATCGCGCAGAGCGCCGAGATCGATCTCGGCGAGGCGTTGCACGGGACGAAAGCGGCTGTCAGCTACGAGGCGATCGTGCTCTGCGAGCACTGCCGCGGCAATGGCGCCGAGCCAGGCACGCCGATCGAAACCTGCGAGCGCTGCCAGGGAAGCGGGCAGCTCCGGGTGGTCTCGCGGACGCCCTTCGGCCAGGTCGTCCGCGCCACCACCTGCGATGTCTGCCACGGCGACGGGCGCGTGGCCAGGGAGCCGTGTCAGGTGTGCCGAGGCCGCGGGCGCAGCGTCGAGCGCAGCAAGGTGGAGGTCGACGTGCCCGCGGGGATCGCCGACGGGCAGCGGATCCGGATCGCCGGCCGCGGGCATGCCGGTGAGCGAGGCGGTCCTCCCGGCGACCTCTACGTGCAGATCCGGGTGCGCGAGGACCCGCGCTTCCTGCGCGACGGCGACGATCTCGTGACCGCAGTCGACGTGCCCGCGCCACTGGCGGCGTTAGGGACGAAGATCGAGGTGCCGACGGTCGATGACGCGGTCGAGCTCGAGATTCCGGCGGGCACGCAGCCGCACGAGACGCTTGTCGTCCGCGGCCGGGGGATGCCGGCACTGCGTTCCCGGCGACCCGGCGACCTGCGGGTGGTGGTCAACGTCGTCGTCCCGCGTCACCTGAGTCGCAGCCAGCGCGAGCTGTATGAACAGCTCTCCGAGACCCTGACCCAGCACAACCTGCGCACCGACGAGGGCGTGTTCGGCAAGCTCAGGCGCGCGTTCGGCGGCTAAGTGCTCCCGCAAGCGGCGCCGCCACAGCCATCCCCGCATTGCTGAGGCTTGCGATCCGCGTCGAGCGCGAGCACGCCGAGCTGGTGCTCGCTGAGCTGCTCGAGCTCGCGCCGAGCGGGCTCGAGGAGGTCGATCGCGGCGACACGGTCGAGTATGCGATCTACGGTGCGCCCGGGGAGCTGCCGGAGCTGCCGGCGTTGCGGGCCGCCGCCGCCGGCGCGCTCGTGGAAGTCAGCACCACCGCGCTGGCGGACGGCTGGTCAGAGCGCTGGCGGGAGTTCCACAAGCCGGTCGCGTTCGGGGAGCGACTGACGGTGCGACCGCCATGGGAGCCGCCGGTGGGCGGCGGGATCGACGTGGTGATCGATCCCGCCCAGGCGTTCGGAACCGGCGCTCACGCGACCACGGGGTTATGCCTCGAGCTGATGCTCGAGCTGCCGCGGCACGAAGGCGGGCTCGTCGATCTGGGCTGCGGTTCCGGAGTGCTGGCGATCGCCGCCGCGAAGCTCGGGTGGGAGCCGGTGCTCGCGCTCGACAACGATCCGCTGAGCGTCGAGGCCGCGGCCGCGAACGCGCGCGCGAATGACGTCCCAGTGCAGGTGCGCCGGCTCGACTTGCGATCCGAACCGGTCCCCGGCGCGCGAACGGTCGCCGCGAACCTGCTCGCGCCGATGCTGATCGCCTGGGCGCCGCGGGTACCGGCGGAGGCGCACCAGCTGATCGTCAGTGGCTTGCTGGAGCGGGAGGCCGATCAGGTCGCCGTGGCGTTCGCGATTTCCGGGGACTTCGGGGAGCGCAGTCGCCGTAGGCGCGCGGAATGGGCTGCTCTCAGCCTGGCTCGGTGACCGGCTCCGCGTCTGCACAGCCTGGCTCGGTGACCCGGCTCCGCGTCTGGACAAACCGGCCTTGGCGAATTCTGGCCACAGGGACGATGCCGCCCGAGTGACGCTGGGGCATCCTCTCTGACGACGCTGGGATTCACGAAGAACTCAAGGAGGTGAACCCAAGGTGCCCAACCCGCCTGCGATCGGCGTGACACTCGGTGGCCTGCTCCTGGACCTCGTCGCGCCGCGGCCCAAGCCTCGGGCCGGCTGCGCGCACGAGTCCTCTCTCCTCTCACAGCGCGCCGTCTCGAGGACACTGCGGTCTGCGGCGACGGACGGGAGTACGACGGTCCGCCGATTGCCGGCGGTTGGGACCTTGCCCCGTAGGCCATCCACGACCACGAGAGCGATCGGGGCCTGCAGGGCGCTACCGTGGTCGGCGACAGATGGCCAGCTTCGCGGTCAAGTTCCTCGGCTGTAAGGTCTCGCAGGCGGACGCGATGAGCGCCCGCGAGGCGCTGCTCGCCGCAGGACACGTCGAGGCTCCGGAAGCCGAGGCGGAGCTGCACGTGATCAATACCTGCTGCATCACCGGCGAGGCCGAGTCCAAGTCGCGGCACGCCGTGCGCCGGTCGCTGAAGAGCGCCCAGCAGGTGTACGTCGGCGGTTGCGCGGCGAACCTCAACGACGCGCAGTTCGGAGAGCTCGATCCGCGGGTACGCCCGTTCGTCGGCACCTCCGACGAGGTCGCGGCGCAGATCGCCGCCTCGCTCGGGGCCTGCGCCGACCTGGAGCATGACGTGCTCCCGCGCGAGCGGGATCGGCCGGCTCGGGGCGACGGCGCGGTGGCGCCATCGCGTACCCGCGGCTTCGTCAAGGTTCAGGACGGCTGCGACTGCCACTGCGCTTACTGCATCATTCCCACCGTCCGAGGAGCCGCTCGCTCGCGACCGGCCAGCGCGGTGCTGGCGGAAGTTCGCCGCAGGGTCGCACAAGGCCAGCCGGAGATGGTGATGACGGGAATCAGCGTCGGCGACTACCGCGACCCCGAGCACGGGCTCGAGCTCGGGCGGCTGATGTTGGAGGTCGCCAGGGTGCCCGGCGTCGAGCGCGTTCGACTATCCAGCGTCGAGGTGATCCACGTCAAGGACTCGCTGCTCGAGGCGCTTGCCGGCGAGCCGAAGGTCTGTCCCCATCTGCACGTGCCGATGCAGTCCGGCGATGACCGCGTCCTGCAGGCGATGGGACGCCACTACAGCGTCGATCAGTACCTGGCGCAGATCGCGGCGCTGCGAGCGGCGGTCCCCGAGGTGAACCTGACGACCGATGTGATCGTGGGATTTCCGGGCGAGGACGTAGCCGCGTTCGAGCGCACCCTGGACGCGATCGACGCCGCCGCGATCAGCCGCGTTCACAGCTTCCCGTACTCGCCGCGTCCGGGCACGGCCGCCTCGGCGCTCAGCGATCCGGTCTCGCCAAGCGAGAAGAAGCGCCGCTCGCGGGCGCTGCGCGGGCACTCGGAGGTGCGCTCCCGCCACCAACGCGCGTTCAAGCTCGGCGGGCGCGAACGGGTCCTCGTCGACAAGGTCGCCGACACCCAGTGCTCGGGCTACACGGCCGATTACACCCGCTGCTATCTGCCCGCGGGGAGCCCCCGGGGAGCGCTGATCGACGTCGTCTGCGAGGAGCTCTACGCCGACGGGATCCGCTGTCGCACGATCTGAGCGCGGGCGGGAGAGCGGACCCTGCCTGGGCTCGCCGCGAGGCGGCGTATCCTTGACTGGTGCGATGACCGTTACCGAGCAGGTGAGGACCGACATGACGAGCGCGATGAAGGCCGGCGAGCGCGAGCGCGTCGGCGCCCTGCGCCTCGTCCTCTCCGAGCTGCAGAAGGCCGCCAAGGAGGGCAGCGACGACGAGCTGGCGGTGCTGCGGCGCGAGCGCAAGCGCCGGCTCGATGCCGCCGGGCAGTTCCGAGACGGGGGGCGGCCGGAGCTCGCCGAGCAAGAGGAGTCAGAGGCCCGCCTGATCGAGCGATACCTGCCGGCCGAGCTCGACGATGCCGAGCTCGATCGGATCGTCGCCGCCGCGATCGCCGAGACCGGGGCGGCCGGGCCACGGGACATCGGGCCGGTGATGAAGTCGGTGATGGGGAAGGCCGAGGGCCGCGTCGAGGGCAAGCGCGCCTCCACCCGCGTGCGCGAGAGGCTGAGTGCGTAAACAGGTCGAGCTCGACAACGCGGTGGCCGCTGAGCTCGCGGGCAGTGAGGACGCCGTGTTGCGAACGCTCCAGGACCACCTCGATTGCGAGATCTTCCTGCGCGGCAACGTGCTGACGCTCGACGGCGACCCGGACGCGGTGCAGAGCGGCGCCGCGGTAGTTGGCGAGCTCTCCGAGCTGATCGCCCAAGGTCATGAGATCGCCCCGGGGACGATCGAGGCCGTGACGCGCGCGCTCGACGCGCACGAGTCACCTTCCCGGATCCTGGAGGACGTCGTCTGGCGTCACCGCACCACCAAGGTCGCGCCCAAGACCGTGAACCAGAAGCGCTACGTGGACTCGATCCGGCGCAATACGATCACCTTCGGGATCGGGCCGGCGGGGACCGGGAAGACGTTCCTGGCGGTCGCGCTGGCCGCGGCGGCGCTCAGCCGGCGCGAGGTGAATCGGATCATCCTCACTCGCCCCGCGGTCGAAGCGGGCGAGCGGCTGGGGTTCCTGCCGGGCGACTTGATGGCGAAGGTCGATCCCTACCTGCGTCCGCTGTTCGACGCCCTGCACGACATGCTCGAACCCGAGCGCGTCTCCCAGCACCTCGAGCGCGGCGTGATCGAGGTCGCGCCGCTGGCGTTCATGCGCGGGCGGACGCTGAACGACAGCTTCATCATTCTCGACGAGGCGCAGAACACCAGTCCCGAGCAGATGAAGATGTTCCTCACCCGGCTGGGCTTCAACTCGAAGATGGTCGTGACCGGTGACATCACCCAGATCGACCTCCCCCGCGAGCAGGACTCAGGCCTGGTGGTCGTCTCCGAGATCCTCGACGAGGTCGAGGGGATCGAGTTCGTTCGCTTCAGCGACGAGGATGTCGTGCGCCACAAGCTGGTCCGCAAGATCGTCGCCGCCTACAACGAACACTCGCAGCGAGCCGCCCCCGAGCTGCGCGCCCGCAAGCGAGCCTAGGCCGGGCGCTTCGCCCGTGCTCGAGATCGAGGTGATCGGACGCGAAGCCGTCGCGGCGGACGGCCCGACGACGGTCGAGGTGGAGGAGCTCTGCATGCTGGCCCTCTCATCGGCGGGGATCGACGACGGCCACGTCGCGGTCGAGTTCGTCGATGTCGGTCGGATCCGCGAGCTCAACCGCGACTACCGCGCGCTCGACGAACCGACCGACGTGCTGTCGTTTGGGGTCGACGAGGGTGCCGCCGCGGCTGGTCCCAGAGAGCTCGGGGACATCGTGATCTGTCCCGAGCACACTGAGGACCTGCGCGAGGCGATCGTTCACGGGGCGCTGCATCTGAGCGGCATGGACCATGAGACCGACGAAGGCGAGATGCTCGCGCTGCAGTCAGAGCTGATGCGGTGGGTGCAGTGAGCGCCGCCGCGCCCTCCCACACCCGCTCGGGGTTCGTGGCGCTCGCCGGAAGGCCGAACGTCGGCAAATCGACGCTCGCGAACGCGATCGTCGGCGCGAAGGTCGCGATCGTCTCCGATAAGCCCCAGACCACCCGGCGGGCGATTCGCGGCGTCGCCACCGGCGACGACTGGCAGCTGGTGCTGATCGACCTCCCCGGGGTCCAGCGCCCGCGCGATGCGCTAACCGAGCGGATGCAGCGGCGCGTCGAGCGGGAGCTCGCCGACGCCGACGGCTGCCTGTTCGTCGTCAACTCCGAGCAGGGCGTCGGTCCCGGCGAGCGCTTCATCGCGGAGCTGCTGCGGGAAGCGCCGGTGCGGGTGATCGTCGCTGTCAACAAGATCGACCGCGCCGAGCGCTCGGCCACGGTCGCGGCGCTACAAGCCGCCGCCGATCTCGACGTGGCCGACGAGATCTTCGCCGTCTCTGCGCGGACCGGCGAGGGCGTCGCCGCGCTCGCCGGGCACCTGATCTCGCTGCTGCCGCCGGGGCCGTTCCATTACCACCCGACGCAGCACTCCGATCAAGCCGAGCCGGTGCTGCTCGCAGAGCTGGTGCGCGAGCAGGTTCTCGCGCGGACGCGCGCGGAGATCCCTCATGCGGTCGAGGTCGAGATCACCGAGATCGAGCAGCCGGACGAGCAGCTGGCGCGGATCGAGGGCGTGATCCTGGTGGAGGCGGAATCGCAGAAGGGGATCCTGATCGGCGCCGGCGGGCGGATGATCAAGGCGATCGGGATCGGCGCGCGGCGCGCGATCGAGCGCGAGCTCGGCCTGCACGTGCATCTGGAGCTGTCGGTTCGGGTCCGTCGCCACTGGCGGGCGGACGATCGCGTGCTCGATCGGCTCGGCATCGAGTGATGCGGGCGGTCTTCGACGGCCACAACGACGCTCTCACCCGCGACGATCAACGCCTGATCGCCAGCGGCCGCCAGGGCGGCCACCTCGATCTCCCGCGGATGCGAGCGGGCGGCTTGCGAGGCGCCATCTTCTCGGTGTTCACCCGCTCTCGCCGCGAGCGCAAACGACCGCTTCCGCGCGCCGATGGGGTGATCGAGTTCGAGCTGGCGCCTGCAGTCGATCACCGTCGAGCCGCCGCCGAGGCGAGCGCCGTCGCAGGGCGACTGCTGGCGCTCGAGCGCGACGGCAGCCTGTGCCTCGGGCGGGGTGCGAGTGACCTCGACGCGGCGCGCGCGCAGGACGACCGGACCGTGGCGATCCTTCACCTGGAGGGAGCCGAGGCGATCGATCCGGCGCTCGAGTCGCTCGAGCTTTGGTACCGGGCTGGGCTGCGGTCGCTGGGACCGGTCTGGAGCCGGCCGAACGCTTTCGGCCACGGGGTGCCGTTCGTGTCGCCTTCATCGCCGGACACCGGGCCGGGGTTGACCGAGGCCGGTCGCGCGCTTGTGCGCCGCTGCGCGGAGCTCGGGATTCTCGTCGACCTCAGCCATCTGAACGAGGCGGGGTTCTGGGAGGTGGCCGCGCTCGAGCTCGGGCCGATCGTTGCCAGCCATTCGGGGGTGCACGCGCTGTGCCCGACCTCCCGCAATCTCACCGATCGGCAGCTCGCGGCGATTGGCCGCTCGGATGGGCTCGTGGGGATCGTGTTCGCGTGTCCGTTCCTGCGCCCGGACTTCGCCGACGACCCCGACACGCCGCTCGCGCTGATCGTCGAGCATGCGCGCTACGTCGCCGAGCGCATCGGGGTCGAGCACGTGGCGCTCGGTTCGGACTTCGACGGCGCCACGATTCCGGCCGCGATCGGGGATGCCACGGGAATCCCGAGGTTGCTCGATGCGCTTGCGGCGGCGGGGTTCGGCGATCGCGAGCTCGACGCGATCGCCTGGGGCAACTGGCGCCGCGTGCTCGGCGCCTGGTGGCGCGAGTGATCCGCTCGCAGCTAGCGGTCGCCGACGAGCACCGCGAGGTCGCGGTGGGGTCAGCGCACGCGGGCGCTGAACCCGGCTTCGCGCAGCCACTCGAGCGCATCAGCTCGCGATAGGTGTCCGGGTTCCAATCAAACTCGGCGATCGCGCGACGATACACCTGGATGCCAGCGGCGCCCTGAGTTTCGCGAGCGCAGCGGGACTGTCAGAATCGACGGACCGTGGATGATTCCGAGATCGCATTCGATCAGCGCGGCCTGGTTCCGTGCGTGGTGCAGGACTGGCGGACCGGCGAAGTGCTGACGGTCGCCTACATGGACGCCGAGGCGCTCGCGCTGACGCGCTCGACGGGCCAGATGCACTTCTTCAGCCGCTCGCGACAGGAGCTGTGGCACAAGGGCGAGAGCTCCGGGAACACCCAGGCGGTGCAATCGATTCGCTATGACTGTGACGGCGACGCGCTGCTGGCGCTGGTGCAACCGGCGGGGCCCGCTTGTCACACCGGGGAGCGGACCTGTTTTTATCGCGGCGAGTTCGAACCGGCCGCTCCGTACGAGGCGCTTCCGACGCTCGAGCGAACGATCGCCGCCCGAGCCGCGAGCCGCCCGGAGGGCTCATACACGGCGCGGCTGCTGGCCGATCCGGGGGGCACCGGCGAGAAGGTGCAGGAGGAGGCCGAGGAGGTGGTCCGCGCCGCGCGCGAGGAGTCAGAAGAGCGCGTCGCCGAGGAGGCCGCCGACGTGCTCTACCACCTCGCGGTCTTGCTCCGCGGTCGCGGCCTGTCGCTTGCCGACGCCGAGCGGGTGCTGGATGGCCGTCGCGATCGCTAGCACGGTCAAACCCTCGCTCGACGAGGTCCAGGCGCTCGCGCGCGGGCACAACCTGATCCCGGTCCAGGAGACGTTCATCGACGACTGCGAGACCCCGGTCTCCGCGTTCCTGAAGCTGCGAGACCAGGGTCCCGCGTTCCTGCTCGAGTCGGCCGACCAGGGCCGGGTCGGTCGCTACTCGTTCATCGGCTACCGACCGCGCAGCGTGCTCCGCTGGTCGCTGGGCGATCCCGGCGACCCGTACGCGCTCGCCGCCGCGCAGCTTAGCCGCTTCGATGTCGCCCACCTGCCCAACCTTCCCCCGTTCGCCGGCGGCGCGGTGGGGGTTTTCGCGTACGACCTCGTCCGGACGGTCGAGCCGCTCGCTGCGCCGGGACCGGATCCGCTCGGGCTTCCCGACCTCGCGCTGATGCTGACCGATGCGCTGGTGGTCTTCGACCACCTGATGCGCACCGTCACGGTGCTCGCCAACGTCTATCCGGAGGGCGATCTGGAGGGCTCCTATCGGCGCGCGGTGGAAACGATCGCCGAGGTGCGCTGGCGCCTGGCGGGGCCGGTACCGCGGCCCGCGCGCCGTCCCGCCCGCGACCGCGTGGCGCCGAGCTTCGAGCCGAACATGACCCGCGAGCAGTTCGAGGCGAAGGTCAGCCGGATCGTCGAGTACATCTTCGCCGGCGATGCCTACCAAGTGGTCCCATCCCAGCGCTGGTCGGCGCCGGTGCCGGTCGAGGCGTTCTCGATCTATCGCGGCCTGCGCGCGGTGAATCCGAGCCCCTACATGTACTTCCTCGACTTCGGCGACTTCGAGATCGCCGGCGCGAGCCCGGAGCCGCTGATCACCGTCACCGGCCGGCACGTCTCGACGCGGCCGATCGCGGGCACCCGACCGCGCGGAGCCAACGTCGAGGATGACCGCCGGATCGCCGCCGAATTGCTCGCGGACCCCAAGGAGCGGGCCGAGCACGTGATGCTCGTCGACCTCGGCCGCAACGACCTCGGCCGCGTGTGCGACTACGGCACCGTCAAGGTCGAGGACTTCATGGCGGTCGAGAACTACAGCCACGTGATGCACATCGTCTCGAGCGTCACCGGAGCCCTGCGCGAGGGGGTCGATGCGTTCGACGCGCTGCGCTCGGTGTTGCCCGCCGGCACCTTGTCCGGCGCGCCCAAGGTCCGGGCGATGCAGATCATCGACGAGCTCGAACCGGTCAAGCGCGGCGGCTACGGCGGGGCGATCGGATACGCCAGCTACACCGGCGACCTCGACACCTGCATCCACATCCGGACGGTGGTGGTGAAAGACGGGATCGCCCACGTGCAGGCGGGCGGCGGGACGGTCGCCGATGCCCAGCCCGCCTACGAGTATCGCGAGTCTCAGGCCAAGGCGCGCGCGGTGATGCAGGCGATCGAGCTCGCGACCGGGCAGCCCGAGTGGCCGTGACGATGAGGGTTCTGGTCCTCGACAACTACGACAGCTTCACCTACAACCTGGTCCAGTATCTCGGCGAGCTCGGCGCCGAGATCGAGGTGGTCCGCAACGACCACGCCAGCGTCGACGAGCTGCTGATCCGGGGTTATGACCGGGTGATCGTCTCGCCCGGCCCCTGCACCCCCAACGAGGCCGGGATCTCGCTCGAGGCGGTGCGGCGGTTCCCGCAGGCGGGCATCCCCAGCCTCGGGGTCTGCCTCGGCCACCAGGCGCTCGTTCAGGCCTGGGGCGGGAAAGTGATCCAGCACCAGCCGGTCCACGGCAAGACGACCAAGATCGAGCACGACGGCAGGACGATCTTCCGCGGCCTGCGCGACCCGCTCGAGGTCGGGCGCTACCACTCGCTGGTCGCCGACCCGCAGCTTCCCGAGGTGCTGGAGCGCAGCGCATACGGAGGGGAGGTGGTGATGGCGGTCCGCCATCGCGAACTGCCCGCGGAGGGCGTTCAGTTTCACCCCGAGTCGGTGCTCACTGAGCAGGGACGCGAGCTGCTCGCAAATTTTCTTGCCCGCGTGCGATGACCGGCGCCCCGGACCTGCTCACCTACTCGATCGATGCGCTCGCAAGCGGGGAGGATCTGACGCTCGAGGACACCGCCGCGGTGCTTTCGGAGATCATGGCCGGCAACGCCAGCGAGATTCAGATCGCGGCCTTCCTGATCGCGCTGCGCACGAAAGGGGAGACCGTTCAGGAGCTCGCCGGGCTGGCGCGCACGATGCGCGCGCTCGCCGTCCGCGTGGAGGTGGCGCGTGAGGGCCTGCTCGACACCGCCGGGACGGGCGGGGGCCGGCGGACGTTCAACGTCTCCACGACCGCCGCGCTGATCGCGGCCGGCGCGGGCTGTCCCGTCGCCAAGCACGGAAATCGCTCGGCCACGGGCTTGTCTGGCTCAGCGGACGTGCTCGAGGCGCTGGGAGCGCGGATCGACTTGGCGCCGGCGGCGGTCGCGCGCTGCATCGAGGACGTCGGCTTCGGGTTCATGTTCGCCCCGGCTCACCACCAGGCCACGCGCTACGTGGTCCCGGTTCGGCGCCAGCTCGCTGTTCGCACGATCTTCAACTTCCTCGGGCCGCTGACCAATCCTGCAGGAGCGAGCCGCCAGCTGATCGGCGTCTCGGACCCACGGTACCTCGAGACGATGGCCGGCGCGCTTGCCGTGCTCGGAACCGAGCACGCGCTGCTGGTCAATGGCGAGGATGGGGTCGATGAGCTCTCGATCTCGGCGCCGACGACCGTCGTCGAGGTCCTCGCGGGAGAGCTGAGTCGCTACTCGCTCACGCCCGAGGAGCTCGCCCTCCCACGCGCTCCCGCGGAGGCGGTTCCGGGCGGCGATCCGCAGCAGAACGCCGACACCGTCAGAAGCATCTTCGCCGGCGAAGACAGCGTCGCTAGGAACCTCGCGGCGGTGAACGCGGGCGCCGCGATCTACGCCTCCGGCAGAGCGCGGTCGCTCCTGGACGGCGTCGCCGTCGCCGAGGAGGCGATCGACTCCGGCGCCGCCGCGGAGACCCTGGAGCGGTTCGTGGCCCGCACCCACGAGCTGGCCCTGCAGCCGCAGTGAACGAGCTCGAGAAGATCGTCGCAGCGACCCGGGAGGAGGTCGTCCGCCGCAAGCAGGCGGTCCCCCTCGGGGAGCTCGAGCGCGCGGCGGCGGCGCGGACCACTGCCGCTGACGCGCGCTCGTTTCGGGAGGCGATCGCGCGCCCTGGCTTGTCGCTGATCGCCGAGCACAAGCGCCGCTCGCCGTCCGCCGGGGTGATCCGCGAGGAGCTGGCGCTCGGGGATGTGGTCGGCGCCTACGAGCGGGGGGGCGCTCGGGCGCTGTCGGTTCTCACCGATGGCCCCAGCTTCGGCGGCTCGCTGGCGGATCTCGAGGCCGCGCGGGCCTGCACGAAGCTCCCGATCCTGCGCAAGGACTTCATCGTCGACCGCTACCAGGTCGCCGAGTCGTTCGCGGCCGGCGCCGACGCGATTCTGCTGATCGTCGCCGCCTTGGCCGAGCCGGAGCTCCGCGCTCTGCAAGCAGCCGCGTCGGCGCTCGGGCTCGACGTCCTGGTCGAGGTTCACGACGAGCGCGAGCTCGAGCTGGCGCTCGCGCTGGGAGCGCAGCTGATCGGGATCAACAATCGCGACCTCACGACGCTGAGGGTCGATACGCGCCGCACGTTTGAGCTGCTGCCACGGGTCGCCGCAGGCGCCTTGGTGGTCGCCGAGTCTGGCTTCAACGCTCGCGCGCAACTCGGCCGGCTGGCTCAGGCGGGCGTCGCCGGGGTGCTGATCGGCGAGGCGCTGATGCGCGCTGCAGACGTCGAAGCCGCCTGCCGTGAGCTGGTCTCGTGACCGTGCCGGCAGCGGGGCGGCAATCGGCCGCGCGATCGTTGCCCCTACGATGTTGACGTGCCTGCCGCGAGGATCAAGTTCTGCGGGATCACCAGCCTGAGCGACGCCCACGCCGCGATCGCCGCGGATGCCTGGGCGATCGGTTTGATCTTCTGGCCGGGCTCGCCACGCCGCTGCGAGCTCGGCGCCGCCGCGGAGATCGCGGCTGCGGCCAAGCGGCGAGCCGAAGTGGTGGGCGTGTTCGTCAACCCGACGCTCGACGAAGCCGCCCGCACCGCCGACAGCGTCGGGCTGACGATGCTCCAGTTCCATGGCGAGGAGGGGCCGTCGTTCTGCTCGGAGGCCGCCCGGCGGACCGGCTGCAAGGTGATCAAGGCCGCGCGCGTGCGCAGCGGCGCCGACATCCAGGCGCTGGCGCCGTTCCACGTCGACTATCACCTGCTCGACAGCTATGTCCCCGGGAGCCCGGGGGGGACCGGAGCGGCTTTCGCCTGGGAGCTCGCGCGGGCTCACCGCGGCACCGTGCCGCTGATCCTGTCCGGCGGGCTGAGCGCTGAGAACGTCGCCGAGGCGATCGCCGTGGTCTCCCCCTACGCGGTCGATGTCGCCAGCGGCGTGGAGCAAGAGCCCGGGCGCAAGGACCCGGACAAGCTGGCGGCGTTCGCGGCGGCCGTCGCCTCGACCGCCGCCGTCGGGGTGAGTGGGCCGTGAGCATCGTCGAGCACCGGTTCGGGCCCTACGGAGGCCGGTATGTCCCGGAGACCCTGATTCCTGCGCTCGCCGAGCTGGAGCGAGCCTGGATCGAGCTTCGCGGGGACGTGGGCTTTCGCGGCGAGCTCGGCGCGCTGCTGCGGGACTACGTGGGGCGCCCATCGCCGCTGTACTTCGCCTCCCGGTTGAGCGAGGCGGCCGGGCATCCCATCTACCTCAAACGCGAGGACCTCAACCACACCGGCGCCCACAAGATCAACAACGCCCTGGGGCAGGCGCTGCTCGCCAGGCGGATGGGCAAGCCGCGGATCATCGCCGAGACCGGAGCCGGCCAGCACGGCGTGGCGACGGCGACCGCCTGCGCGCTTCTGAACCTCGAGTGCGTCGTCTACATGGGCACCGAGGACATCCGCCGTCAGAAGCCGAACGTCGAGCGGATGGGGCTCTTGGGGGCCACCGTCGAGCCCGTGGAGGCCGGCGCCCGGACGCTCAAGGAGGCGGTCTCCGCGGCGATCCGGGACTGGGTCGCGAACGTCGAGAGCACTCACTACATCATCGGCTCATGCGTCGGCCCCGCCCCGTACCCGGCGCTGGTCCGTGACTTGCAGCGAGTGATCGGCGAGGAGGCGCGCGCGCAGATCCTCGAGCACGCCGGGCGGCTTCCCCAGCGGGTGATCGCATGCGTCGGCGGCGGCTCGAACTCGATCGGGATGTTCACGCCGTTCGTGGGCGACGAGCAGGTCGCGCTGGTGGGCGTCGAGGCGGCCGGGGAGGGTCTCGAGAGCGGCCGCCATGGCGCGCCGCTGACCGAGGCCGGCCTCCCCGGCGTGCTGCACGGCTCGTTCTCGGCGATCATGCAGGACGAGGACGGACAGATCCTCGAGGCGCACTCGATCTCGGCCGGGCTTGACTACCCGGGCACCGGTCCCGAGCATGCCTGGTTGCGCGACCGGGGCCGGGCCAGCTATGTCGCGGTCACCGATCGGCAGGCGCTCGAGGCGTTCGTTCGCACTTCCCGCCTGGAGGGAATCATCCCCGCGCTCGAGAGCGCCCATGCGCTCGCCTTCTCGCTCGCCGCCGGCGCCAGCGAACTCGATCTCGTATGCCTCTCCGGTCGCGGGGACAAGGACCTCGAGGAGGCGCTGGCGCTGCTGCGCCGCGGTCCGTGAGCGGGCTCGAACAGATCGCCGAGGCGTTTGCCTCCGCGCGCGCCGACGGCCGGCGCGCCGCCCTGATGCCCTACATGATGGGAGGCTATCCCGACTTCGAGCGCTCGCGCGCGATCGCCCGAGCGTACGCCGACGGCGGTGCCGACCTGATCGAGCTGGGGGTGCCGTTCTCAGACCCGCTCGCGGACGGCCCGGTGATCCATGCAGCGGGGACAGCGGCGCTGCAGGCTGGAGCCACCGTTCCGCTCGTGCTGCAGCTCTGCCGGGCGGTCTCCGGGCAGGTCGCGGTGATCGTGATGTGCTACTCGAACGTGATCTTCGCGCGCGGGCTCGAGCGCTTCACGGACGCGCTGGTGGAGGCCGGCGCGAGCGGCCTGATCGTGCCCGACATGCCGCTTGAGGAGGCCTCGGAGACGCTCGCGAGCTGCGATCGGCGGGGGCTCGCGCTGGTGCCGCTGGTCGCCCCGACGACCCCCGCCGAGCGGCTGGCGCGGATCGGCGGGCGAGCCCGCGGCTTCGTGTACACGGTCTCCGTGACGGGAACGACCGGCGAGCGAGGGGCGATCGACGGCGGCCTGGAGGAGATCGTGCGGCGGACTGCCGCGGTCGCCGCGGTGCCGGTAGCGGTGGGATTTGGGATCTCCACCCCGGCGCACGCCGCCGCCGCGGCCGCGGCGGGCGCGGACGGTGTGATCGTCGGCACCCGCCTGGTCCGCGCCGCGGGGGCGCGCGAGGATCCGGTGGGCGAGGTTGCTGGGTTAGTGGCGGACTTTGCGGCCGCGCTGAGTTAGGATCCTGGAGCGATGGGCCTGATTCTTACCGCCACCGCTGGACTATGCGTGTGGATCATCCTGTGGGCGCTGAACGTCAGCGGCTTCGATGCGATCTTGATCGCGGTCCTGATGGTGGTGATTGCGGTCTTGGTCCGGAACTTGCTCCCGTACCTGCCAGGCCGGCGGGACTAGCGAACGCGCGTCATGCGCCGAGGCGTGGCTCGCATAGGGACGGGCGCGATCGCCGCGCCGCTTGCCAAGCGGCTGGCCGCCTGCGCGGCGATCGCCGCCGCGCTCGCGGGCTGCGGCACCACGTCGAGCTCGAGCAGCGTGGCGGTCAAGGGCAAGACGCTCACGATTTACGCCAGCGTGCCGTCACAGAGCTCTAATCCGGCGCAGGCCCAGGACATCTTCGACGCCGAGCAGCTCGCGCTGCACCAGAACGGCAGCACGATCGGGAGCTTCAGCGTGCAGCTGGCCAGGGTCGGCGACTCGAAGCTCTCGAACAACGCGCGGACGGCGATCGTCGACGACAGCACGATCGCCTACCTCGGGGAGATTGATCCCGGTAGCTCCGCGGATTCGATCCCGATCATCAACAACCAGGACATCCTGCAGGTGAGCCCGACCGATACAGCGCTCCAGTACACGCAGGCGACCCCCGCCGTACCCAGTGCACCCAAGGAGTACTACGGGGAGGGCTACAGCAGCTTCGGCTACACGTTCGCGCGCGTCGTCCCGAGCTCCGCGCTCGAAGCGCAGGCGCAGGTGCAGGAGATGCAGGCCCTGGGCGTGAGAAAACTCTACGTGGCCAGCGATGGCAGCGAATACGGCGCGGCGCTCGCCTCTGCGCTCCGTACCGACGCATCCCGCGTGTTCAGCGTTCAGCAAGGCCCGGCGAGCGCGAGCGCCGCCGGATCGTCGGGGGCGGACGCCGTCTTCTTCGCATCGGCCTCGCCGGCCACCGCCGCGCGGCTCCTCAGCGCTGTCGCCGCGACGGCCCCGAGCTTGAAGCTGTTCGGGCCCTCCGCGCTCGACAGCCCCGCGTTCGCCTCGGCGCTGAGCGCCGCGGCCCAGCCCGATGTCTACATCTCGGCGCCCGGATTCCTGCCGGCCGACCTGCCCGCCGCGGGAAAGACGTTCGTCTCCGAGTTCAGGTCTAGCTATGGCCATCTGCCGGCGCCCGCAGCGATCTTCGGCTACGAGGCGATGGCGGGCGTGCTGGCCGTGATTCACGAAGCCGGCGCCTCGGCCGGCAACCGCGCGGTCGTGGTGCACGACTTCCGCGCGATCACGAATCGCAGCTCGGTCCTCGGGACCTACTCGATTCGAAGCGGCGACACGACGCTCGGAGCGTTCGTCTTCAGCCGTGTCAGGGCTGGCGCGCTCGTCCCGTTCAAGTTCGTCGAAGTCCAGGGGTGACGGCCGGCACTGAGGATCCGGTGAGCTGGGTGAGGACCGTCCTGGCGCTCGCGAGCGTCGCGTTGTTGATGGTCCTGGGCGGATGCGGCGGCAAGCGGAATGCGGCGCTTGGCGATCGGGTCGCCGGCGGCACGCTGACGATCTATTCGAGCATGCCGCTCCAGGGGCCATCGAGCGTCAGCGGCCAGGCCGTCCTCGACGGCGAGCAGCTGGCGCTCAGTCAGATCGGGTCGCGAATCGGGCACTACCGGATCGCGTTCAAGTCACTCGATGACGCGACTGCACAGCGGGGCGAGTGGGATCCGGGTCAGACCACCCTCAATGCCGATCTGGCGCTCCGGGACAAGACCGCGGTCGGCTACATCGGCGAGCTCAACTCCGGCGCGAGCGCGATCTCGATCCCGCTGCTCAATCGGCTCGGGATGGCCCAGATCAGCCCTACGAGCACCGCCGTCGGGCTCACCGTGAACGGCGCCGCGGCATCGCCGGGCGAGCCCCAGAAGTACTACCCCACCGGCGTGCGGACGTTCGCGCGAGTGGTGCCGAACGATCAGGTACAGGCGCGGGCGATGGTGACGCTGCAGCTGGAGGAAGGCTGCACCAAGACCTACGTGCTAGAGGACGGCGAGGTCGACGGCGAGGACAGCGCGACGACCTTCGAGGTCGAGGCCAAGGGTTCGCCGCTGAAGGTGGTCGCGGTGCAGATGTTCGAGCCGAAGGCGACCGACTACAGGGCATTGGCGGCGAGCGTCGCCCAGACGGGCGCGAACTGCGTGCTGGTGAGCGCGATCGCCAACAACCACGCCCCGCTGCTCAGCGAGCAGGTCGTCGCGGCGCTGCCCTCGGCGCTCGTGTTCGGGACCGCGGGACTGGCCGACGGCACCTACGCTGATCCGGAGCAGGGGGGAATACCGCTGGCGCTCGGCTCACGGGTGCTGATCACGGCCCCGACGCTCGGCCCCGAGGAGGGTCCGCCGAGCGCGCGCGCGTTCGATGACGCTTACGCGCTGCGCTACGGTGACCCGCAGCCGCCGGCGATCTTCGGCTACGAGGCGATGAGCCTGATGCTGAACGCGATCGACCGCGCGACGGATCATGGCCGCAAGCCCGCGCTGCGCTCGAAGGTGGTGGCCGCGATCTTCGCCACCCACGACCGGCACAGCGTGCTCGGCACCTACAGCATCGACCACAACGGCGACACCACCCTGGACCGCTACGGGGTCTGGAAGCTGCTCGACGGGCGACTCGAGTTCTGGAAGGCGATCGGTCCGTGAGCTCTCGCGTCCCGATCGCGGGGGCCGTCCTTGCCATGCTGGTGCTGATCTTGGCCGGATGTGGCTCCTCGGGCAAGAGCGAGGGCACCACCGAGAACCCGCCGCGAGCGAAGACGGTCGAGATCTACTCGAGTCTCCCCCTGCGTGGCGCGGCGGCTGCGGACGGTCGCGCGATCGTCGCCGGCATCAAGCTGGCGCTCGCGCAGCTGCACGGCCGCGCGGGCGACTGGAGGGTCCGCTACATCTCGCTCGACGACGCGAGCGGCGCCGCGGGGACGTGGGATCTCGATCGCACATTGGCCAACGCCCACCGGGCCGTCGCGGACCCGGCCGCGGTCTACTACATCGGCGAGTTCAGCTCCGATGCCAGCGAGGTCTCGATCCCGATCCTCAACCAAGCGGGGCTGGCCCAGCTCAGCCCCGCGAACACCTATGTCGGCCTGACGACGAGCGATCCGGGCAGCGCCTCCGGTGAGCCCTCGCGCTACTACCCCACTGGGAATCGCAGCTACTTCCGGATCGTTCCCCGAGACACCGTTCAGGCGGCCGCCGGACTGCTCGCGATGAAGCAAGCGGGGTGTGCCCGGGTGGCGATCGCCCACGACACCGAGCCATACGGCGTCGGGTTGGCAGAGCTGCTCGAGGCGCAGCGGGGCTATTACGGGGTGAGCGTGCTCAGCAGCACCGCGATAGGCGCCAACATCCCCGACTACCGCAGCTACGCGCTCGGGCTTCGCCTCCAGGGCGCCGACTGCCTATACCTCGCCGGCACCGCCTCCGCAGCGGCGGTGCAGGTGGCGCGCGACGTCCATCTGGCGATCCCCACCGCCCGGATCTTCGGAGGTGACGGCGTCTGCACCGGCACCTACACCAACGCGGCCTTGGGCGGGGTGGGAGGGGCGGTCGATCCGCGGTTCGAGTGCACTCGCTTGCCGCAGAAGCTGACCGCCTACCCCGGCGGCAGAGCATTCTCGGCGGCCTATCGAGCCCGGTACCGGACGCCGCCCGGCAATCCGTACGCGATCTACGGGTATGAGGCGATGAGGCTCGGGCTCGACACGATCTCCGCGCTTGGGCCTCACGCGGGCAGCAAGTCAGCGGTGCTGGCAGCGTTGCAGGCGACCGCCGGGCGCCGTTCGGTGCTGGGCACCTACAGCTTCGACAAGGATGGCGACACCACGCTGCGGTCATACGGGCTATACGACGTCGGAGGGGATGGGAATCCGCAGTATCTGCGGACGATCACGCCGGCAAGGGTGCTCTAGTGTCGGCCGGCGCGGCGTCGGGTGAATACGCCACGCCGCGAGATAGGCTGGAGTCAGTGCCCGATGAGCTGTTTCTAATCGACGGCAACAGCCTTGCCTACCGCGCCTTCTTCGCGCTGCCCGAATCGATCGCCACCTCGACCGGGATGCCGACGAACGCGATCTTCGGCTTCGCGTCGATGCTGGTGAAAATCCTCACCGATTACGGTCCCAGGGCCACCGTGGTCGTCTGGGATGCGGGGTCCTCGGGGCGCAAGGAGCTCTATTCCGAGTACAAGGCGCAGCGGAGCACCCGCCCCGATCTGCTGGGAGAGCAGTGGCCTTATCTGGAGCCGCTGGTCGACGCCTTCGGCTACCAGAACCTTGCCGTCGCCGGATATGAGGCCGACGACGTGATCGCCTCGATCGTGGAGCGGGCCAGGACTGCCGAGCCGTCGATTCCGGTGATGGTCGTGACCGGCGACCGGGACGCCTATCAGCTGGTCGATAACGGGGTGCGGATCATGACCACCTCGCGAGGGATCACCGACACCCGCGTGTACGACCGCGAGGGCGTGATCGAGCGCTACGGGATCCAGCCCGAGCTGGTTCCCGACTTCATCGGCCTCAAGGGCGATACCAGCGACAACATCCCGGGGGTGCCGGGAATCGGCGACAAGACCGCGGCTGAGTTGTTGCAGCGGTTCGGATCGCTCGAGTCGGTGCTCGACCACATCGAGGAGATCAGTGGCGCCAAGCGCAAGCAGAACCTGCTCGAGCATTCAGAGGACGCGCGGGTCTCGAAGCAGCTCGCGACCGCCCACCGCGACGTCCCGCTTGACCTCGAGCTGACCGAGTTCGTCTCGACCGAGCCCGACCGGTCGCGGCTGCGCGACGTGTTTCGCCAGTTCGAGCTGCGCGAGCCGCTGCGGCGTCTCGAGGAAGCGCTCGGGTCGGCCGACGCCGCCGCCCCCGCACCGGCGGCCGAGCATTCGCTGGCCGCTCGAGTTCGGCAAGTGACGCTCGACGGCGTGCGGCGCCTTGCGCAGACCGAGCTGGCGGTCGCGGTGAGACCGCCCGAGACCCCCGAAGATCTCCTGTTCTCGCCGGACCTGTCGTCGACCTTCGGCGTCTACCCCGGCGGCGCAGAGGTGCTGAGCGGAGCTTGCGAGCGGCCCGAGGACCTGGTGCGCGCGCTGGGGCGCAGGCCGACGATCGCGCACGACGCGAAGGCGCTCGGCGAGGTGCCGCAGGTCCTGGCTCACGACACCGAGGTCGCCGCATACCTGCTGGAGCCGGCGCGACGCGCGTATCCGTTCCGCGAGCTGTGCGAGGAGCGTGGCCTCGCGGCGGCCGTCGAGGATCCCGCGGCCGCTGACGCGATGCTCGTCTCCGCGCTCGCTGCCTGGCAGCGCGAGCAGATCCGAGAACGAGGGTTGATCGACCTGCTGAGCGACGTCGAGCTGCCTCTGGTGAGGCTGCTGCGGAACATGGAGCTGGCGGGGCTGAAGCTCGACACCCGGCGGCTTCGCGGGATCTCCGAGCGGGTCAAGCTCGAAGCGGACGCGCTCGAGCGTGAGATCTACGAGCTCGCCGGCGAGCAGTTCATGCTTGGCTCCCCCAAGCAGCTCGAGGAGATCCTCTTCGGGCGCCTGGGGCTGTCGCGTAAGCGACGCGGCAAGACCGGCTACTCGACCGATGCTCGCGTGCTGCAGGCGATCCGCCACGAGCATCCGGTGATCGAGAAGATCGAGCGCTGGCGGGAGCTGACCAAGCTCGCCCAGACCTACCTCGACGCGCTGCCCCAGCTGATCGCCGCCGACGGACGAATCCACACCACCTTCAACCAGACTGCCGCGACGACCGGGCGCCTGTCGTCGAACAACCCGAACCTCCAGAACATTCCGATCAGAACCGAGCTCGGCCGGGAGATCCGCGCCTGCTTCATCGCCGAGCCCGGAAACCTGCTCGTGTCGGCCGACTACTCGCAGGTCGAGCTGCGGCTGCTGGCGCACATCGCGGGAGAGGACGTGCTCAAGGAGATCTTCCGCCGCGGTGAGGACGTCCATACCGCGACCGCCTGCCGGGTGTTCGGGGTCACGCCGGAGCAGATCGATCCCGGGATGCGCTCGAAGGCGAAGATGATCAACTACGGGATCGTCTATGGCCTGTCGGCCTACGGGATGGCCGATCGCCTCGACATCCCACAGTCCGAGGCGGATGAGTTCATCCAGCGCTACCTGGCCGGCTTCCCCGCGGTCGGCGAGTTCATCGATCGGACGATCACCCAGGGGACCGAGGATGGGTACGTCTCGACCCTGTTCGGACGACGCCGCCAGGTTCCCGAGCTGCGCGCGCGCCGCTGGGAGCTGCGCAAGCAGGGCGAGCGGTTTGCGGTCAACATGGTGATTCAGGGCACCGCGGCGGACATCATGAAGGTGGCGATGGTCCATTGCGACCGGGCGCTCACGGACTCCGGACTGCGCACTCGGCTGGTGCTCCAGATCCACGATGAGCTGCTCTTCGAGGGCCCCCACGAGGAAGCGCATGCGGTCGAGCAGATCGCCCGTGAGCAGATGGCGGCAGCGTTCGAGATGGATCCGCCGCTCGCGGTCGAGGCCGGCGCCGGCCCGGACTGGCTGTCGGCGAAGTAGGCCTTGCCCGGCGATACATAGCGCCACCCGCTCGCGGCCCGCCGGGCAGAGCCCCCAGCCGGCGGCTACGCGGCGATCGCGGCGGGGCTGGCCGCTCCCGAGGCCACGAACCCCGGATCGGCGATCCCCAGGTAGTGGCCGAACGACCAATCGACGAACCGCTTGGCCTGCATCGCCGCGAGCGTCGCCGCCAGCAGTCGGGGAGCGACGCGAGGAACGAGCCGCTGCACCCGCAGCATCCACCGAAACGGCGCCGCGTGAGAAGACGAGAAAGCGCCATATCTGCGCATGGCCTCCTCCCTGGTGCGGCTCCCTGCGATCACCGCGCGCAGCTCCCGGCCGCAGGCGATCCCGAAATACAGCGCGGTGCGGATTCCCTCCGCGGTCAGCGGCAGACAGTGGCCGGCGGAGTCGCCGACGAAGAAGATGCCGTCCTCGGTCGCCGCGCGCAGCGCGTGCGGGATCCAGTTGCCCTGATAGCGAACCGTCTCCGCGCCCAGCTCCTGCGCCAGCTCCACGGTCGGCTCGCGGACGTGATACCGGGGGTCGAACGAGCCGACTCCGATCCGAAGCTCGTCCGCCGCGGGAAAGCTCCAGCCGTAGCCGGCCGGGACGTAGCGGCGATCGATCCACAGCTCCATCTCCTCGCCTGACCCGAACGGATGCACCTCGAGTCCCCGCGAGAGCAGCGCGTCGGGCGGCTGCACGTTCTCTCCCGGGCCCAGGACCCGGCGCCAGCCGAGCGCGTCGACGATCAACGGAGCGCCGATGTCGCCCCGATCGGTGTGGACCGTGTGATCGGTTCGGCCCTCGACTTTTGCGGTCTCGAACTTGAACGCGCCCTGGTCTGCGAGCAACCCGCAGAGCGTCCGGTAGTCGAACGTCGAGAAGCTCCAGGGAAGGTCGTAGCGGACGGTCACGTGGGGGGTGTGGATCACGAGCTCCTTGAAGGTCTGCTGGCGCGCCTCCTCGAGCTCCAGCACAGTCAGCCAGCTAGTCGGGATCCCGCACGCGGAGGTCTGCCGCTCGCCGATCTCATAGCGGTCGATCACGAGCACGTCGGCGCCCGAGGCGGCAAGTTCTCGCGCCACCGCGAGGCCCGCAAAGCTCGCTCCGCAGATCAACACCTCGCAGTCGCGATCCAGCGGAGTCCGCTGCTCGCCGCGCTTGGTCGCTCGAACCGGCATGATGGGGTGATGATAGGGAGGGCCTCGTGGCCCAGCCGCCAACCTGCCGATCGGCCTCCGCGAGCTCGCCCGGCTGGCTATCCTGCGTAGAGGTAATGTCTAGCGCAACAATTTTGACACCCACCGATCAAGCGAACGTCAAGGTCGTCGAAGGCTCGGACGGCCTCCTGCTCGAGGTCGATGGGAAGATCGTTCCAAACTATGACGCCACCGTCCATCCGTTCCAGGAGGGCGATGTGGTGACCGGTCACGTCGTCCGGATCGACAACGACGAAGTGCTGGTCGACATCGGCTACAAGTCCGAAGGGGTCATCCCGGTCAGCGAATTGTCGATCCGCAAGTCCGTCGATCCAGGCGGCGAGGTCGGCCTCGGAGAAGAGGTCGACGCGCTCGTGCTGACCAAGGAGGACCAAGACGGACGGCTGATCCTCTCCAAGAAGCGTGCCCGCTTCGAGAAGGCCTGGCGGCGAATCGAAGGCGCCGCCGACTCCGGCGAGCCGGTCGAGGGCCAGGTGATCGAAGTCGTCAAGGGTGGCCTGATCATCGATCTCGGCGTCCGCGGCTTCCTGCCCGCGTCGCTGGTCGACATCCGCCGCGTCCCGAACCTCGACGAGTACATGGGGCAGCTGATCGAGTGCAAGGTGATCGAGCTCAACCGCTCACGCAACAACGTGGTTCTCTCGCGGCGCGCCGTGCTCGAGGAGCAGCGCAAGGAAGATCGCGAGCGAATCCTCGACCGGCTCCAGCCAGGGCAGGTCGTGGAGGGCACGATTTCGAACATCGTCGACTTCGGCGCGTTCGTCGATCTCGATGGGATCGATGGCTTGATCCATATCTCCGAGCTGTCTTGGTCGCACGTGAACCATCCCTCCGAGATCCTCGCGATCGGCGACAAGGTCACGGTCAAGGTGCTCGATATCGACCGTCAGCGCCAGCGGATCTCGCTGGGGCTCAAGCAGACCCAGGAGGATCCCTGGCAGCGCGTCGTCGACACTTACAACATCGGCGACGAGCTCGAGGGCACCGTCACCAAGGTGGTCACCTTCGGCGCGTTCGTCGAGATCCTCGACGGCGTCGAGGGGCTCGTGCACATCTCCGAGCTCGCCCAGCACCACGTCGAGAACCCCCGCGAGATCATCCAGCCCGGCGATCCGGTGCGGGTCAAGATCCTCGAGATCGATTCCGAGCGCCGCCGGCTGTCGCTGTCGATCAAGCGCGTCGAGGGCCAGGTCTTGCCGGTGCGGCCGATCGTGCCGCCTGCCGAGGGCGACACCACCAATCTCGACGACGTGCCCGAGCTCGGTCTCTCCGAGGACGTGTTCGCCAGCGACGAGCGCGCTCCGGGCGAGCAAGCTCCAGTGGGGAGCGGGGCGGAGGGTGTGAGCCCGGAGCCCGCGGAGGCGGGCGCGCCTGAGGGTGTGAGCTTGGAGCCCGCGGAGGCGGGCGCGCCTGAGGGTGTGAGCTTGGAGCCCGCGGAGCCGGGCGCGCCTGAGCGCGTGAGCTTGGAGCCCGCGGAGCCGGGCGCGCCGGAGGGTGTGAGCTTGGAGCCCGCGGAGCCGGGCGCGCCTGAGGGCGTGAGCTCGGAGCCCGCGGAGCCGGGCGCGCCGGAGGGTCTGAGCTCGCAACCCGCGGAGCCGGGCGCGCCGGAGGGTCTGAGCTCGCAGCCCGCGGAGCCGAGCACGCCGCCCCCGGCCGCCACGGACGGCGGCAGCGTGCAACAAGCGGAGGAGCCTGAAGCCACCGGCGGGACCAGCTAGGGCCCCGTGTTGTGGTTCCCTTCATCGGCCTGACTGGCGGGATCGGGTCTGGCAAATCGGCGGCGCTCGAGGCGCTCTCGCGTCTTGGCGTGGCGACCCTGTCGACCGATGTCGTGGTGCATGACCTCTACGGGCGGCCCGAGGTGCGCGAGGAGGTAGTCGCTCGCTTCGGGCCGTCGGTGGCCCGGGACGGGGAGATCGACCGCGCAGCGCTCGCCGGGCGGGCGTTTGCCACGAGCGAGGACCGGACCTGGCTCGAGCAGCTGCTGTGGCCGCGAGTCGGTGAGCGGATCGCCGCCTGGAGGGGGCAGGTGGAGCGCTCCTCGCCACCGCCGCGCGCGGCGGTGGTGGAGGTCCCGCTGCTGTTCGAATCGGGGATGCAGCACGGGTTCGACGCGACGATCGCCGTCGTGGCCGACGAGGATCTGAGGTCGCAGCGAGCCGCCTCGCGCGGGCACCAGTCGCTGGACGAGCGCGCTGCCAGACAACTACCCCAGAAGCAGAAGGCCGCCCGCGCCACCTACGTGATCGTCAACGACGGCACGCTCGCCGAGCTCGACGCGAAGCTGTCGGACGTTCTTGAGAAGCTCCCGCGATGAGTCCACCCAGCGCGACCGCCGCATCGAGGCGAACAGCTGGCGCCAGCGCGGCCGAGCGGCGGCGGCGGGCGGTTTCGCGGCGGCGGCGCATCGCGCTCGCGGTGGTCGGGATCGGGATCCTGATCGCGCTGGTGGTCCTGGCGATGCCGCTGTTCCGTCAGGCGGTCAACGAGTTCACGCTGCCGTTAGATCACCAGGACATCATCCGCCAGCAGGCCAGCAAAGAGCGACTCGATCCAGCGCTGGTCGCCGCGGTCATCTATGCCGAGACGAAGTTCAACCCCCGGCCTTCGCCGGCGGGCGCCCAGGGGCTGATGCAGATCATGCCCGCGACCGCCGAGTTCCTCGCGCACCGGTCGGGCGCCACCACGTTCACGGTCGCCGATCTCGCCAAGCCGGACGTCAACATCGCCTACGGCAGCTACCTGCTGCGATACCTGCTCGACCGCTACAACGGCAACAAGGTGCTCGCGCTCGCCGCCTACAACGCGGGCGAGTCGAACGTCGACGGCTGGGTCGCGCAGGCGCGGGCGCACGGCGCTCGGCTGACCGTCGATGAGATCCCGTTCCCCGAGACAAAGGCGTACGTGGCCAGGGTGCTCAAGGCCCAGCACGACTACCGAAGCTCGTACGCGAGCCAGCTCGGCTATCGGTAGCGGGGCGCTCGCTGGGTTCGCGGCGGTGCGCGCTGCCCCGGGCGTGGGCGTCTCAGTAGGAGCGGCGGGGAGCACGCGCGTGCTCGACCGCCGCGATCACGGTGGCGATCTCCTCGGCCTCGCCTTCCCGCAGCGTGGCCACCGTCACGCGGATCCCGGGCGGAGCATTGATCCGGAACCGCTCCCCGGCGGCGACAAGCCAGCCCGCATCGCGCAGCGCGCCCACAACCGGGGCCTCCTCCTGCACCGGAACCCACAGGTTCAACCCCGAGCGCCCGTAGGACTCGAGCCCGCGAGCCGCGAGCGCACCGATCAGCGCCTCCCGCCGGGCCGCGTAGGCGTCACGGGCGCGGGCGGCCGTCCGGGGGAAGTCCGGCTCGCTCAACAGCTCGGCGACGATCGCCTGCAGGACGTGGCTGACCCATCGAGGCCCAAGCGCCTGACGTCCCTCCACGCGCGCGATCGTGGTCTCATCGCCGGCCACGATCGCGAGGCGAAGGTCTGGATGCAGCACCTTCGTCACCGAGCGGATCACCGCCCAGCGCGAGGTCCGGGGGCCGACGAGCGTCGCGAACGGCGCGCCCGACACCAATCCCGAGTAGTCATCCTCGACGAGCAGCACGTTCGGGTAGGGCTCGAGTTCCGCTCGCAACTCGCCGGCGCGGGTCGCGTCGAGCGCCGCTCCCAGCGGATTCTGCGCTCGGGGCACGATCACGATCGCCTCAGCTCCCCGCGCCAGGCTCGCCGCGAGCGCCTGCGGAATCAACCCATACTCGTCCACGGGTACCGGCACCGCGACGTGTCCGAGCGCCAGCAGAAGATCGCGAATCGCGCTATAGGCAGGATCCTCGATCACCACTCGATCGCCCGCTCGCAGGTGGGACTGCAGCACCCGCTCGACGGCGTCGAACGCGCCCGAGGTGACCGTGATTGCGTCCGTCGGCAATCCGTCGGCACGCAGCGCCGCCGCGGCGAGCGCGTGCAGTTGCGGGTCGGTCAGCTCCGCCTCGGGCGGTCCGGCCTGCAGTTTGCGGTCGAAGTCGATCCTCGACATCGCCGGCGCGACCGGCGGCAGCAGCGCCGGGTCCGGAAGGCCGACGGTCAGGTCGCGTAACCCCGCCACTGCAGGTTGCCGTTGCGGCGAGTACCACGACCGCTCCGGGATCCGTACCGCCGGACGGGGCGCGACGCGCGTGCCGCGTCGTCCGTCGGCGACCACCAGACCGCGCTCGCGAAGAGTTCGATAGGCGGAGCTGACGGTGGCGGGGCTGGTCCCTAGAAGGCCCGCGAGCGCGCGCACCGTCGGCAGCGTCTCGCCCGTCTCGAGCCGGCCCTCGCGAATCGCCGACTCGGCGCTGGCAGCGATCTCGCGAGCGGTGCTGCCGGAGATTCCAGCCGCGGGCCGCGCGGGCTCGCTAGCGCCGCGATTGCCGGTCTGATATTGTTCTAGATCAACCAAGGTTTTGTACTATAACATTGTTTGCGAAATCCGATCCAGTTACCTCGGCCAAGATCCGGAGAGGACCGCCGGTCGATGCCGCGGAGGACTACGGGCTCCCGGTATGGGCCGGCGAGTTGCCGCTGGCGCTGGCGGTCGGCGAGCCTCTGCCTGACTCGCGCTGCACCGCAGCGGTCCCCGAGTACCTTGCCGACTGGGGCCGTGCGCATGCATAGCGCACTACACCGGCTGTTGCTGCAGGCTCGCAGCGAGGACCTCGCGCGCGCCGGCGAACGGCACCGGCGAGCGCGCGAGGCCGGACCGCGGCTGCGGCAGATCTCCGACGCGAGTCCGGTGACGCTGCGGTTCGCGTTTCCTGATGACGAGCTGGCGCTGTCCCGGCTCGCCCAACTCGACAGCTCCATGCCGCCTGCGAGCCCCATTATCGTCGCGGAGGTCAACGGCGAGCTGAGGGCCGCCCTGTCGATCGCCGACGGGGCGGTGGTCGCCGATCCGCTCCATCGCACGGCCCATCTGGTGACGTTGCTGCGAGCTCGCGCCGAGCACCTGACCGGCTCAAATGCCGGCGCCTCGGGAAGGGGCAGGCTCAGGGGATGGGCGAGGGCGATTTATGCCGGCGGGCGGTTGGGGGGATAGCGCGGCAGCTGCTCTCGTCTCGTGGCGGGCCGGGCTGCTTCGTCTCGCGTCGGGCCGGGCTGCTTCGTTTCGCGTCGGGCCGGGCTGCTTCGTTTCGCGTCGGCGCGCGGCTCGGGGCGGAGGTCGTTCCGTCCGCACTCGCCGCTACGCTAAAGGGTCTTCTCGCTATGGCTAAGTTCGAACTAGACGGAGCTTTCGTCCCGACCGCGGATCAGCCGGCTGCGGTCGACGGTCTCGCCGAGGGAATCGAGGGCGGAGAGCGTTTCCTGACGCTACTCGGAGCGACCGGCACCGGCAAGACGATGACGATGGCGGCGACGATCGCGGCGGTCCAGAAGCCCGCGCTGGTGATCGCGCACAACAAGACGCTTGCGGCTCAGCTCTGCAACGAGTTCCGGACCTACTTCCCGCGCAACGCGGTCGAGTACTTCGTCTCCTACTACGACTACTACCAGCCGGAGGCGTACGTTCCCAGCAAGGACCTGTACATCGAGAAGGACTCGGCGATCAATCAGGAGATCGATCGCCTGCGGCACTCGGCCACCGCGGCGCTGTTCGCGCGGCGGGACGTGGTGATCGTCGCCAGCGTCTCCTGCATCTATGGACTGGGCTCGCCCGAGGTCTACGACGAGAACCTGCAAACGCTCAGCAAGGGCGAGTTCATCGACCGCGAGGCGCTGCTGCGCAAGCTCGTCTCGATTCAGTACACGCGTAACGACACGGCGCTCTCCCGGGGCACCTTCCGGGTCCGCGGCGAGACGCTTGAGATCTTTCCGGCCTATGCCGAGACCGCATTCCGGATCGTGCTGTTCGGCGACGAGGTCGAACATCTCCAGCACTTCGACCCTGTGACCGGCGAGGTGCTGGAGGACGACCTCGAGCACGTCGGCATCTGGCCGGCATCGCACTACAACGTCCGCGAGGGGATGATCGACGATGCCGTCGCCGAGATCGGGCGCGAGCTGAACGAGCGCTGCGCGGTGTTGGAGGCCGAAGGCAAGCTGCTCGAGTCACACCGCTTACGCCAGCGCACTCAGTACGACATGGAGATGCTGAGAGAGCTGGGCTTCTGCTCGGGGATCGAGAACTACTCGCGGATCCTGGATGGCCGGAGACCAGGCGAGCGGCCGTATTGCCTGCTCGACTACTTCCCCGAGGACTTCGTCTGCTTCGTCGACGAGTCGCACCAGACGGTTCCTCAGATCGGCGGCATGTATGAGGGCGACCGGTCGCGCAAGCTGACGCTCGTCGAGTACGGATTCCGGCTGCCCAGCGCGCTCGACAATCGCCCCCAGACATTCCAAGAGTTCCTGTCGATCACCCCCCAGCTGGTGTTCGTCTCGGCGACCCCGGGTGAGTATGAGCGGGCCAACTCGCAGCGGATCGTCGAGCAGATCGTGCGGCCGACCGGAATCGTCGACCCCGAGGTGGAGGTGCGCGAGACGCGCAACCAGATCGACGACCTGATGAACGAGATCCGAGCACGGGTCGACCGCGACGAGCGGACGCTGGTGACGACCTTGACGAAGAAGATGGCCGAGGACCTGACCGACTATCTGCTCGAGATGGGCTTCCGGGTGCGCTATCTGCACTCCGAGATCGACACGCTCGAGCGGATCCAGATCATCCGCGAGCTGCGGTTGGGGTCTTTCGACGTGCTGATCGGGGTCAACCTGCTGCGCGAGGGCCTCGATCTCCCCGAGGTGTCGCTGGTCGCGATCCTCGACGCCGACAAGGAGGGCTTCCTCCGCGGCGAGACATCGCTGATCCAGACGATCGGCCGCGCCGCTCGCAACATCGACGGCACCGTGCTGATGTACGCCGACAAGGAGACCGCGGCGATGCGGGCCGCCCTCGATGAGACCGACCGCCGCCGCGCGATTCAGCGTGCCTACAACGAGCAGCATGGGATCACCCCCGAAACGATCGTCAAGGGCATCTCCGACATTGCGGAGTTCCTGCAAGCGGAATCGAAGGTGCCCCGCTCCCGCCGGCGCAGGCAGCGGCGCGCCGAGTCGATGCCGCCGGCGGAGATCGAGAAGACGATCGTGGCGCTCGAGGAGGAGATGCTGCAAGCCGCCGAGGAGTTGCGGTTCGAGTACGCGGCCAAGCTGCGCGACGAGATCCGCGATCTCAAACGCGAGCTCGATGTGGCGATTGCCGAGGGCGGAGCGCCGACTCGCTGACGGTTCGCTCGGCGTCGTCGGTGCGCGAGCGCGATCGCGGTGGCGCCGGGGTGGGGTCGCCTTTCGAGACGGGGAAGGCTACCTCGAGAGCATGCGGACCCCACGAGGTCGGTCGAGCGAGGCGACGGATGGCCATCCGCGGCACGGCGACCTGGAAAACGTCCCATTCGACACTCGCTCCACGGCCAGTGGGGCATTTACCCTCAGGGTCAGGGCAAACATCCCAGTCGAGTTTTCGGGGCCGTCGAGTGGGAAGTTTTCCAGGTGGTCTCGCCGCGGGCGCACCGGGCCAGAGGACCGGTGCAGCCGAGACCCGGAAAGGGCCGACGAGCGCCGCGCCCCGGAGGCGCAGCATCCGACATGCGCAAGCGCCGCAACCACACAGAACGCCCCAAACACCGACAAACCGGCTGTTCGAACGTCTGTTCGGTTCACTAGACTCAGAGGAGTGCCGCCGATCCCCCCGGAATTGACCTCCAACACCGCCCGCCAACGCCATATCGCGCTCCCCGCGAGTGCCCAGACCGCCCTCCCCGCGAACGCGCCGAGCGCCGGCGCCGCCCCCCGTGCGAACGCGCCGAGCGCCCACCCCGTCAGACCTCCAGGGACGAGGGAACGCTGAGGTGGATCAGCTCGTCGTCTCGGGCGCTCGAGAGCACAACCTCAAAGACATCACGCTGGCGATACCGCGCGGGTCGTTGACGGTCATCACCGGCCTCTCCGGCTCCGGGAAATCGTCGCTGGCGTTCGACACGATCTACGCCGAGGGTCAGCGGCGGTATGTGGAGTCGCTATCGGCATACGCCCGGCAGTTCCTCGGACAGATGGACAAGCCGGACGTCGACTCGATCGAGGGCCTCTCGCCGGCGATCTCGATCGACCAGAAGACCACCTCTCGCAACCCGCGCTCCACCGTGGGAACGGTCACCGAGATCTACGACTACCTGCGGCTGCTGTGGGCGCGGATTGGCCGCCCTCACTGCCACATCTGCGGGCGGCCGATCAGTGGCCAGTCGGCGGAGCAGATCATCGACCAAGTGATGGAATTGCCCGAGGGCACCCGCTTCATGGTGCTGGCGCCGATCGTTCGCGGCCGCAAGGGCGAATACGGCAAGCCACTGGAGGAGCTGCGCGCCGAGGGCTTCAGCCGCGTCAAGATCGACGGCGAGCTCCGGCGGCTCGACGAGGAGATCGCGCTCGACAAGAAGTACAAGCACGACATCGCGGTCGTGGTCGACCGGCTGGTGATGAAGGGCGAGCTGCGCAAGCGGCTCGCCGACTCGATCGAGACCGCGGTCGCGCTCGCCGACGGGCTGGTGGAGATCGAGCTAGTCGACAGCGAGCAGGTGCAAACCTACTCCGAGAAGTTCGCGTGCCCGGTACACGGCCCGAGCCTGGTCGAGCTTGAGCCGCGGATCTTCAGCTTCAACTCCCCCCATGGCGCCTGCCCGCGCTGCACCGGTCTCGGATCGCAGATGGAGATCGACCCCGAGCTTGTGGTGCCCGACCCGAGCCTGTCGATCGGCGAGGGCGCGATCGCTCCCTGGACCGCCAGCGCGTCTGACTACTACGACCAGCTGACGCAGGCGATCGCCGAACGCTATGAGGTCGATCTGGAGACCCCGTGGCGCGAGCTTCCGGCCGGCTCGCGCGACTTCTTCCTGTACGGGACCAACGGCAACCGGGTGCAGATCTCCTACCGCAACCGCTTCGGCCGGCGCCGCTCGTACGCGACCACGTTCGAGGGCATCGTCCCGAACCTCGAGCGCCGCTATCGCGAGACCGAATCGGAGTTCTCGCGCGAGAAGATCGAGGAGTACATGACGCTGCGGCCGTGCCCCGAGTGCGGTGGGGCGAGGCTGCGGCCGGAGTCCCAGGCGGTGCTGGTGGCGGATACGCCGATCCAGGAATTCACCGCCCTATCGGCCCGGCGTGCGCTCGAGTGGGTGCGGCGCTTGGAGCTGAGCGAGCACGACCGCCGGATCGCGCGGCTGGTGCTGCGCGAGATCGAGGAGCGGCTCCAGTTCCTCGACAACGTCGGCGTCGGCTACCTGTCGCTGGAGCGGGCGGCGTCGACGCTGTCGGGCGGTGAGGCGCAGAGGATCCGGCTCGCTACCCAGATCGGCTCCTCGCTCGTCGGCGTCCTCTATATCCTCGACGAGCCCTCGATCGGGCTGCACCAGCGCGACAACCATAAGCTGATCGTGACGCTCGAGCGCCTGCGCGACCTCGGCAACACGGTGCTCGTGGTCGAGCACGACGAGGGGACGATGCGGGCGGCGGACCACCTGGTCGACATGGGCCCGGCTGCCGGCGAGCACGGGGGCTACGTGGTGGCGCAGGGCACCGCCGAGGAGATCTCAGTCGTCCCGGAGTCGCTCACCGGACAATTCCTCGCCGGGACGCGGACGATCGAGATCCCTTCCCGACGGCGCCGGCCCTCCGGGTTCGTCGAGATCGAGGGCGCCTCCGAGCACAACCTCCAGGAGATCGACGTCAAGATCCCGCTCGGGGTGCTGTGCTGCGTGACCGGGGTCTCCGGATCGGGCAAGTCGACGCTGATCAACGAGGTTCTCTACAAGGCCGTCAGCAACCGCCTGCACCGGACCAAGCAGCGGGCGGGCTCCCACCGCCGGATCACCGGGCTGGACCAGCTCGACAAGATCATCTCGGTCGACCAGTCGCCAATCGGACGGACCCCACGCTCGAACCCCGCCACCTACATCGGCCTGTTCGACCAGATCCGCGAGCTGTTCTCGAAGACTCAAGAGGCCCGCGCGCGCGGCTACAAGCCGGGCCGGTTCTCGTTCAACGTCAAGGGCGGGCGCTGCGAGGTGTGCCGTGGCGACGGCCAGATCAAGATCGAGATGCACTTCCTCCCCGACGTGTACGTGCCCTGCGAGCAGTGCCACGGCAAGCGCTACAACCGCGAGACGCTCGACGTGCGCTTCAAGGGCAAGACGATCGCCGACGTGCTCGAGATGCCAATCGAGGAGGCGCGCGAGTTCTTCGCCCACATCCCCAAGATCCGCCGCCGGGTGGAGGCGCTCTACGACGTCGGGCTGGGGTATATGCGCCTGGGCCAGCCGGCCACCACCCTGTCCGGCGGCGAGGCCCAGCGGGTGAAGCTCGCGGCCGAGCTCTGCAAGGTCGCGACCGGCCGCACGATCTACATCCTCGACGAGCCGACCACCGGGCTGCACTTCGCCGACATCCAGCGGCTGCTCGAGGTGCTGACGCGGCTCGTGGCCGCGGGCAACTCGGTGGTGGTGATCGAGCACAACCTCGACGTGATCAAGATCGCCGACCGGATCATCGACCTCGGACCCGAGGGCGGGGAGGAGGGCGGCCTCGTGATCGCCTCCGGCACACCGGAGCAGGTCGCTCGCGTCGAGCAGTCCCACACCGGCCAGTTCCTGGCGGCGGTTCTGCCTGAGAGCAAGCGTCCGGCGAAGCGCACCTCGCGCCGCGCAGCGCCTCGCAAGAAGGCAGCGGCCGCCGCGGGCTGACGCTGATGGCCCCAACGCTCGCCCGGCTCGAGCTGTGGGCGCAGAAGTGGCGCTGGTATGAGCGGAACTCGCTGCCCTGGAACCGAGCCCGGATCCACTGGGAGTTCATGCGCCGAGAGGCGTTCGTGCGCTGGCCGGTTCACGGCAACGTACTCGAGGCGCTGCGCGAGGGACGGCTGGAGCTCGGCGCCCACGCCCTGCTCGAGCCCGGCGTGTGGCTGACCGCGCCAGGCTCGGCGCGGATCCGGATCGGCTCGGGGACGTTCCTGAACCTCGGCGTGATGATCTCCGCGCTCGAGCTGGTCGAGATCGGCGACCACTGCATGCTCGCCAACGGCTGCTTCATCACCGACGCATCGCATCGCATCGACGATCCCAAGCGGCCGGTCCCCTGGCAGGGCTTCTGGAGCAAGGGTCCCACCAAGGTGGGCGACAACGTCTGGTGCGGGGCGCACGTCGTGGTCACCAACGGAGTCACGATTGGCGAGCGCTCGGTGATCGGAGCCAATTCAGTCGTCACCGCGGACATTCCCGCGTTCTCGATCGCCGCCGGCGCGCCTGCCCGCGTGCTGCGCAAGATCGAGTACAGCTAGGGGCTCTGCCGCGCGGGCCGCGCGCGGGTTGCACTGTGTATCGCCGTCCCCGGCGATACACACTGCCGCCCGAATCCGACCAGCGGGGCAGAGCCCCTAGGAGTTCTTGATTACGATCCCCTCGAGGATGTTGGCGACGTGCTCGGCGGCGTCGATCGCCTCCTCGAGCCGCTCGAACAGGTCTTTCCAGCGGATCACGACCATCGGGTCGATGCCGCCGTCGAACAGGGAGGCGACCGCCTCGCGGGTGATCCGGTCGCCTTCGTTCTCGAGCCGGTTGATCTCGACCGTGTAGCCGGAGATGTCGCGGAAGCCGCGCAGCCGGGGGATCGCGTCGGCGATCTGGCGGGCCGCCGCCTTCAGCACCCGCGCGAGAGTGATCGCCTGATCCATCGGCGCCTCGATCCGGTACAGCCCGAGATAGTCCGCCACCTCCTCGGTGTAGTCGACGATGTCGTCGAGCGCGGAGGCCAGGGCGAGGATGTCCTCGCGGTCGATCGGGGTGACGAAGGTCTGGTTGAGGCGCTGGATGATGTCGTGGGTGATCCGGTCGCCCTCGTGCTCGCACTCGAGGATCTCGAGCGCCAGGTCCTTGCTCTCGGGATATCCGGACAGCAGGCGATCGAGCAGGTCGGCGGCCTGCAGGATGTTCCGGCCGGCCTCCTCGAACAGCTCGAAGTAGACGCGATCGCGGGGCGCGAACACTTGGCCGAGGCGCGGCATCCACCCATGGTATTGGTCAGCCGCGGCCGGTTTGCGCGTCCTACGCGAGTTGCGAGCGAAATCGCTCCAGTTCCTCGATGTCGATTGAGTAGGTGTGCTCCGGGCCTGGAAACGCGCGAGCGCGGACCTCGGCGGCATAATCGACCACGCCCATCACCATCGAAGCCTTGATCTCGGCGTACTGCTTGGTGAAGCGGGGAACGTGGCCGTCGTAGATCCCGAGCAGGTCGTGGAACACGAGCACCTGGCCGTCGGTCGCCGGGCCGGCGCCGATCCCGATCACCGGGATCGACAGGCGCTCGACAACCGCCTCCGCGACCGCCGCGGGAATTGCCTCGAGCACGACCGCGAAGCAGCCGGCATCCTGCAGGGCGAGCGCATCGCCGGTGACCGCCAGCGCCCGCTCGGCGGTGCGACCCTGGGCGCGGTAGCCGCCGAGCGCGGTCGCCGTCTGCGGGGTCAGGCCGACGTGGCCCATCACGGGGATTCCGGCCTCGACGATCGCTCGCGCCCGCTGCGCGCTGATCCCGCCGCGCTCGAGCTTGACCGCGTCGCAGCCGGCCTCCTTGATGAACCGTCCTGCGCTCAGCACCGCCCGCTCGTCGGAGGACTCATATGAGCCGAACGGCAGGTCTCCGACCAGCAGCGGCGTGCTCAGGCCGCGGCGGACCGCCGCGCACAGCATCAGCATCTCCTCTATCGTGACCGGCACCGTCGACGGGTAGCCGAGCACTGTCATCGCGCCCGAGTCGCCGACCAGCACGATGTCGACGCCCGCCTCTTCGGCGACCTGAGCGGAGGGATAGTCGTAGGCGGTGATCATCACGATCGGCTCGCCGAGGCGCTTCTTCTCGGCCAGCCGCGGCAAGGTCATCGGCAGCGGCCGATCGAGCTGTTCGGGAACCTGGATGCGGGGGGTGGTGGACATTCGCGTCGTCTCCTCACGCCGGCGTTGGCGCCTGGAACAAGGTCGCCACCTCGGCGTCGACTCGCAAGATCTGGTTGTTCTCGTCGACATGGACCACCTGGGGGCGGTAGTCGTCGAGCTCCTGCTCCTCATAGCCGGCGTACGAGATCACGATGATCAGGTCGCCCCGATGGGCCAGGCGCGCCGCCGCGCCGTTGAGCTTGATCTCGCCCGAACCCCGCTCGCCGGCGATCGTGTAGGTCTCAAACCGCGCGCCGTTGTCGATGTCGACCACCGCGACCTGCTCGAACTCCCTGATGTCGGCTGCCTCGAGCAGATCCGGGTCGACGGTCAGCGAACCGACGTAGTGCAGGTCATTGTCGGTCACCGTGGCCCGGTGGATCTTCGACTTCAGCATCGTGCGCCGCATTCAATTCCTCCCGTTGCGTTTGTCTGAGGTCGTGTCGAAGCTCGAAAGCAGCTGGTTGTCGATCAGGCGCACCTCGCCCAACCGAGCCGCGACGACCGCGAGTGCTGCCCCCTCGACCCGCTTCATCGGCGCCATCGTGTCCGCCTGCACCAGCTCCAGGTACTCGGGCTCGAGCTGCGCGGATTGCAGCTCGGCGCGGGCGATCTCAGTGACCGCGCCAGTGTCGCGCTCGCCGGCAGCGACGGCGTCGCGGGCGGCGGCCAGCGCGCGGCTCAGCGCTGTCGCCCGGGAGCGCTGCGCCCCTGTCAGGTGCACGTTGCGGCTCGACAGCGCCAGCCCGTCGAGCTCGCGCACAATCGGACACACCTCGATCTGAACGGGAATGTCGAGGTCGCGCACCAACTGCTTGATCACCGCAACCTGTTGGGCGTCCTTCTGGCCGAAATACGCCACGTCGGGAGCGACCATGTTGAAGAGCTTGGTCACCACGGTCGTGACCCCGTCGAAATGGCTCCGCCCCCGGTGCGCCCCCTCGAGCGTCTCGGTGATGCCGCTGATCGAGACGGTGCTCGCAAACCCGGGGGGATAAACCTCCTCGACGGGCGGCGCGAACAGATAATCGACGCCCACCTCGGCGGCCATGCCTGCGTCGCGCCGCTCGTCGCGGGGATAGGAGCACAGATCCCCGCTGTCGTTGAACTGCGCGGGATTGACGAACAGCGACACGACGACCACATCGCAGTCCTCGCGGGCGCGGCGCATCAGCGACAGGTGACCCTCGTGGAACGCGCCCATCGTCGGCACCAGACCGATCTTGCCGCCCGCTCGGCGCGGCCCGGCGAGCGCCGCCCTCAGCTCGGCGACGGTACGGATCGTCCTCATACGAGCTCCACCTCCGGAGCGCGCGCCAGCGAGCGCGTCGCGTCCACCAGCGCATCGAACAGCGCCACCAGATCGGGCGCTCGCTCGGCGATCGCGGCCCGCTGACGGGCGATCGTCGCCTGATCGCCGCGGGCGACTGGCCCGGTGAGCGCCCCTTCCGCGCCCAGCAGCGCCCAGTTCTCGACCGTGGCCCGCACCAGCGGAACGAGCAGCGCCTCCGGCACGCCGGCGCTCGCCGCCAGGCGCTCAGCGGCCGCCTCGAGCGTGATCAGGAAATTCGAGGCGATCGACGCGGCGGCGTGATATGCGGCGCGATCCTCCTCGGCCACGACGATCGCGGTCATCTCAAGCGACCCTGCGAGCTGGCCGGCCAGCCGCAGCGCCCGAGGCGTGCTGCCGGCGATCGCGGCGCCCGCCCCTGCGAACCGCGCGCCGCGCGCGGTCACCGTCATCAGCGGGTGAAGCGAGAAGCGCTCGTGCGGGTGGAGTACGCCGAGCCCGGTCGCGCCCGAGCAGTGACCGATCAGCGGGCCCGGCCTGACCGCCTTCGCGGCGTGGGCGATCTGGTCGTCGGGAACGCACAGCAGCGCGGCGTCGGCATCGGTGGCATCCGCGCCGCGCCCCAGAGGGCCGTCGACCTCGTAGCCGGCATCGCGGAGTGCCGCCGCCAGCGCCCCGCCGAGGCGGCCGCGGCCAATCACCGCTAGCCGTCCAGAGGGGCAGTCGTCGGCGGAGTCGTCGTCGGCGGAGTCCCGTTCCAGTTCCCGCATCAGAGATACCGGTCGAGTGTGAAGGTTCTGTTCGTGTTGATTGTCGAGGTCCGGTCCCAGTGGTTTCGGCCTCGACTGGGATCATAGCCAGACGGCGCGGCGACGGCGGTTGTCGCTGATTGCGGCAACGGGGCCTCGAGGCCGTCCTGCGCTCGCTTTACCATCGACGCTGCCGATGAGGAGCCCGAGAGAGCGCCGTGAGCTGCTGAAGGCCGTCTACGAGGAAGCCCGTGACTGCGTGCGCTGTCCCTTACACGAGACTCGGACCACGGTGGTGTTCGGCTCGGGCAACGCCAACGCCGATCTGATGTTCATCGGGGAGGCGCCGGGCGCGAACGAAGACCGGATGGGGCTCCCATTCGTCGGTCAGGCGGGAAAACTGCTCGACAAGCTGCTGGGGGAGATCGGGCTCGAGCGCAAGGACGTGTTCATCGCCAACGTGCTCAAGTGTCGCCCTCCCCAGAACCGCGATCCCCACCCGAATGAGATCGAGGCGTGCAACGGGTACCTGCGCAGCCAGATCGAGCTGATCGAGCCGACCGTGATCTGCACGCTTGGCAACTTCTCGACGAAGCTGCTCCGGGCCGACAGCACCGGCATCTCGCGGCTCCATGGGCGCGAGGAGGAGCGAGTCATCGGCCCCCGGGCGGTGCGGCTGTACCCGCTCTGTCACCCGGCCGCGGCGCTCTACACGCCCTCGACCCTGGAGGCCCTGAGAGCCGACTTTCATCGCATTCCCACGATCCTGGCCCGCGGTGCGCCATCGCAGCCGGAGCGCTTCGAGCCCGTGCCCGAGCTCGAAGAACCGGAGCCGATCCCCGAGCCGATCGAGGCACCGCTGTTGACCGAGCCCGAGCCCGCGGCGCAGCTGGGGCTGTTTTAGTGCGACACTAGGCGGGTTCCGGAGACACCGCGGGGGCGGGAGGAGCGTTGTCGCGGCGCAGCGCGAGCGCGAACGCCAGCAGCGCGCCGGCGGCCTGGATCGCGAGCACCACGACCGCGAATCCGGTCGGCCTCCGCGAGGCCTGCAGGAGCAGCACCGGCTCGGCCACCGCGACCGCCGCCAGCACGATCAGGAACCGGGTGCGCTTCAGCGCCAGCATGTACTGGATCGCGAGGTAGGTGCACGCGAGCACGGTGAATGCTGTCCCCAGCAGGAGCAGCGAGTTGGACGCCTCCAGCCGTTTCGGGCCGAATGCGGCGCGCAGCAGCGGCTTAGAGCCGAACGCGAAGATCAGCAGCACCGGCACCGCGCAGACCGCGATGATCGTCAGCGCGCGCATCAGCACCGGACGGGTGTCCTTGCCCTCCGAGCGCCTTCGCGAGACCTCTGGGACGAGATAGAAGCTGGCGCCCATCGCGACCCAGATCAGCACCTTTGCCGCCACCGCCGTGGCGGCATAGGAGCTCGCCAGATCCTTGCCGGCGAAGCGATGCTTGGCGGCGATGATGTCGATGTTCTGAAGCACGGCGATCACGATCAGCCCGGCGATCGGCGCCCAGGCGAGGGCAACGTGCTTCCAGAGGGTGAGCGCGGCGCCACGCTGCTCTGCGGTGATCACAGCGGTCGGGTCGAACTCCGCGGCATAACGCCTGATGTGGATCCCACAGTAGAGACCCATCGCGATGAATGAGATCGGCGTACCGAGGTACGCGCCCGTGACGCCGAGCCCGGCGGCCGCCAGCGCGGCGCCTGCGAGAAGCCTCGTGGCCTGCTCGCCGATCAAGCTGATGCCGACGCTCCGGTAGTCGCCGACTCCCTGAAGCGCGCCCCGTAGGATCGACAACTCGAGCCACAGACACGCTGCCGGGATGCCTAGTGCGGCGGCCCATGGGTCCTTCTTGACGCCGACGGCCTGGGCGATCGGCTCGCGCAGCAGCACCGAGACCACCGTCAGCACGAGCATCACCCATACCATCGAGCGGGTCCAGCGCTTGAGCGTTCTCACCAGCCCGGGGCCGACGCCGAGGTGGCCGAGCACCCCCTCGCGCGCCGTGGCGACCTGGATCGCCAGTCCAACGACCGAGAGGATCAGGAAGTAGCTGACCAGGGCGGCGAGCGACCCGTAATCGGACAGCAGGCGCGCGAACACCACCGTCGAGCCGAGCGCGATCAGGTTGTTGGCGATCATCGCGCCGGCGAGACCGGCCGCCTTGGCGGTGTCGGAGGCGCGGAAAGCTTCGAGGTGCGGCTCGTATCGCGCCTTGACCGCGGCTAGGCGGCGGGCGCGCGGTTGCGTCGCGGGCGTGGACATCGACCGAATCACGGTACCGAAAGCTGCGGAGCGTCGCCGCAAGGGTGCTCCCGGAGGCTCGCAAACCAGGGCCGGCGCTTCTTTACAGTGTCTGCCAGCGATGTCCCTAAAGCGACCACCGGGGCGCGTTCACACTCGCAGCGCGCGGGAGACCGCCGCGCTCGGGGCCGAGCTCGCGGGCACGCTCCAGGCGGGCGACGCGGTGCTCGTGGAGGGCGAGCTGGGAGCCGGCAAGACCACGTTCGTGCGGGGGGCCTGCCGCGGGCTCGGGGTGAGCGCGGTCGTCACCAGCCCGACTTTCACGATCGGCCAGCGCTACCCGGCTCCGGTCCCGGTCTCCCATCTCGATCTGTTCCGGGTCCCGGAGCTCGCGCGCGAGGACCCGGATCTGCTGGCCGACTACCTCGGCCCCGGGGTGATCGCGTTCGTCGAATGGCCGCAGGGAGGCGAAGCCGAGGTGGGGAGCTTCGCCCGCATCGCGGCGCGGGTGCGGATCGAGCACGCCGGCGGCGACAACCGCGTGGTGAGGATCAATTGAGGATCCTGGCGTTCGACACCGCGACGCCGGCAACGACGGTCGCGCTGTGGGACACAGCAGGAGCCGATCCGCCACGAGAGGCCAGGGATGATCCGGCTCCTCGCGAGCGGCCCGGGCACGCCCGGCAGCTGCTGCCGTTGATCGCCGAGCTGCTCGAGCGCGAGAAGACCGGCTGGGGTCAAATCGACAGGCTCGCGGTCGGCGTGGGTCCGGGCACGTTCACCGGACTGCGGATCGGGATCGCGACCGCACGGGGCCTGAGCAGGGCGCGAGCGATCCCGCTCGTCGGGATCTCGACGCTCGAGTCGCTGGCGCTCGGAGCGCGTCTCGATCCGCACCTGCCCGAGTCTGCGGGGACGGTGCTCGCAACGCTCGACGCCCGGCGGCGGGAGGTGTTCGCGGCCGCCTGGCGGCTTGCCGACGGCGGGCCCGACGGGATCCGACGACCGTCGTTCGGGCCGTGCGTGCTGCGCCCCGAGGCGCTCGCGCAAAAGCTCCGCGCTCTCGGCCCGGCCGTTATTGCCGTTGGAGACGGCGCAGTAGAATTCAGGGAGGTTCTAGAGCGGTCGGGAGCGTCGATTCCGGTGGTTAGCTCGGAGCTTCACCGGGTCAGCGCGACCAACCACTGCCGGCTCGCGCCGGTCAAGGGTGCCGGGAGTCCTGAGCAGGTCAGCCCTGAGTATCTACGGCTTCCGGATGCCGAGCTCGCCCACCGCGACAAGCGCAATCGATGACTACCGACACGATCCGGATACGTTCGCTGGCTTATTCCGATCTACCGCAGGTGATCGGAATCGAGCGTCGCGCGTTTCCCACGCCCTGGTCGCTGGCGATGTTCGTGCTGGAGCTGTCCAAGCCCTCCGGCGTGTGCCTCGCCGCCGTTGAGCGCGACAAGCTGGTGGGGTACCTGATCTGCTCTCGCTATGACCAGGTGTGGCATCTGATGAACATCGCCGTCGACCCGCCCGCGCGGCGGCGCGGCGTGGCCACCGGACTGCTCGAGCAGATGATCGAGCGGGCAGGCCGCGAGCAGGCTTTCACGCTCGAGGTGCGGACCTCGAACGCCGGGGCGATCGTGCTCTACGAGCGGTTTGGTTTCCGAGCGGCAGGCACGCGGCAGCGCTACTACCACGACACCGGCGAAGACGCGGTGATCATGTGGCGCACGGCCGAAACCGCTTCGACATCCGGCGCTCCCGGGTGATTCTCGCCCTCGAGACGAGCTGCGACGACACCTGCGCGGCGGTGCTCGCGCGGGATGGGGAGATCCGCTCGAACGTGATCTCCTCGCAGGGCATCCACGACCGCTACGGCGGGGTCGTTCCGGAGATCGCCTCGCGCCATCACCTGGAGCTGATCGGCGACGTCCTCGACGAGGCGCTCGATCGCGCCGGCGTCTCGCTCACGGAGATCGAGCTGATCGCGGTGACCACCGGTCCCGGCCTCGTCGCCGCACTGCTCGTGGGCGTGGCCACTGCAAAGGCGCTGGCGGCGGCCCGTGAGCTCCCGCTGGCGCCCGTCGACCACCTTCACGGACACGTTGCTGCCAGCCTGCTCGGCCCGGAACCGTTCGAGCCTCCGTTCCTCAGCCTGGTCGCCAGCGGCGGACACACGATGCTGGCGAACGTCACCGATCCCGGCTCGAGCTACGTGGTCCTGGGGCAGACGCTCGACGACGCCGCCGGCGAGGCGTTCGACAAGGGCGCGCGCCTGCTCGGGCTCGGGTATCCGGGCGGAGCGGCGCTCGAGCGCCTGGCACGGGAGGGCGATCCCCAGTCCTACGAGTTTCCAACCGCAAGTCGCCTGCAGGGGCTCGACTTCTCGTTCGCCGGCCTGAAAACCGCGCTCCTCTACAAGATCCGCGACCTGGGAGAGAGCGAGGCCGAGCGCCGCCGCCCCGACCTCGCGGCCTCCTATCAGGCCGCGATCGTGGAAGCGCTCGCGATCCGGGCCGAGCGTGGGCTCAGCGCCACCGGACTCGAGCGTCTGGCGGTCGGCGGTGGGGTGGCGGCAAACGGAGCCTTGCGGGCGCGTCTGGCGCAGCTCGGGGTCGAGCTCGACATTCCCCCGCGCGAGCTGTGCACCGACAACGCCGCGATGATCGCCAGCGCCGCTCGCTATGTCGAGGTCCTGCCCTATCCCGAGTATCTGGGGCTCGAGGTGTATGCCACCGGCGAGCGGACGCTGGCGCCGTCGTGAGAGAGGTCGTGCTGTACAGCCGCGAGGGCTGTTGCCTGTGCGACGAGGCGCGCCAGGTGCTGATGCGGGTTCGCGCCAGCCACCCGTTCGCGCTCGAGGAGCGCGACATCGAGGCTGACGAGGCGCTGCTGAGGGCGTATCTCGAGCGGATCCCGGTGGTGACGGTCGACGGTACTGAAGTGTTCGAGTTTTTCGTTGACCAGGCTGAGCTCGAGCGGATCGTCGCTGAGCGCCCGGATCCACGTAGCCCCGCTAGTAGAGTGAAGCAGGGATGAGTTACACGGTTGGCCGCGAAGATCGAAACTTCGGTTTGCAGTCGGGGATCGAAAAGCCGGGGGAAAAGCTTTCACTCGGCGTTGCCGCGCGCCTCTCGCGATACCTGCAGGTGCTGACGCAAGCGCGCAAGATCGGCAAGGAGACGATCTCTTCGCAAGAGCTGGCCGATTACACGCATGTGAACTCGACCCAGATCCGGCGGGACCTGTCGGGGTTTGGAAAGTTCGGCAAACGGGGCGTCGGCTATAACGTCGAATCTCTCGTGAAGCAGATCCGGGCGATCCTGCGCACGTCCGGGCAGCACAACATCGCCCTGTTCGGGGCGGGACACCTGGGCACCGCAATCGCGACCTCCGACATCTTCGCCGACCACGGTTTCCGAGTGGTGGCAGTGTTCGACACCGACGAGGAGAAGATGGGAACACGGATCGGCACGCTGACCGTACGACACAACTCAGAGCTGCGGAGCATGATCGACGACGACGAGATTGTGGTGGCGGTACTCGCGGTGCCCTCCTACGCGGCACAGCCGCTCGCCGACGAGATCGCCGAGGCGGGCGTGAAGATCATCTTCAACTACTCCGACGCGTTGCTCCAGGTGCCTCCAGAGGTCACCGTTCACACCTCGAGCCCGGCCGTCGATCTGCTCTGCGCGCTGTACTTCTATCTCACCTGATCGAACCAGCCACACAAGGTTTTGAACTTGGATCTTGCTCGCGCGGCCTTCGACGCCTCGGACGATTTCACGGTCGGCCTCGAGGAAGAGTTCGCGCTCCTGCACCCCACTGATCTTGGGCTGTGCTCGCGCTTTCAGGAGCTGCGTGACGCGGCCACGGCGGATCCGGTGCTGGCCGAGTCGATCGCCGGCGAGCTGATCTCCTCGGAGATCGAGATCCGCTCGGGCCGGGGTCAGGACCTGGCCGCGGCGATCGCCGCGCAGCGCGACCGGCGGCGCCGGCTGTTCACGCTGGCGCGGGAGCGAGGCATCGCGCTGGGCGCGACCGGGACTCACCCGTGGTCCGATTACCGCGACCAGCAGATCATCCAGACCGAGCATTACCGGCGGGTGGAGGAGGGTCTCCAGTACGTCGCGCTGCGCAACAACACGTTCTCGCTCCACGTACACGTCGGCATCCGAGGAGCCGAGCGGGCGGTGCGCGTGTGCGACCGGCTGCGCCCGGTCCTGCCGCTGCTGCTCGCGATCTCCGCGAGCTCCCCGTTCCTCGACGGTCGCGACTCGGGGCTGCACAGCGCGCGGACCCAGATCTTCACCAAGAGCTTTCCTCGCTGCGGAGTGCCCGACGCGTACGGGAGCTGGGACGCGTTCGCGGACTACATCGGGTTTCTGTTCGCCAGCCGCTCGATCGTGGAGTACACCCAGGTCTGGTGGTCGGTGCGTCCGCACCCCTCGTTCGGGACGGTCGAGGTGCGGATCTGCGACGCGCAGCCCACCGCGGCTGAATCCGAGGGGCTGGCGGCGCTGATCGTGGCATGCGTGGCCCAGGCCGCGCGCGAGCACGATGCGGGCCTGCCGTTCAACGACCCCTCCAGGCGGATGGTCGAGGAAAACGTGTGGCGGGCGCTGCGCTACGGGCTGGATGGTGAGCTGATCGACCTCGAGCAGAGCCGGACGTTTCCGGCGGCCGAGACGCTCGAGCGACTGCTCGAGTGGTCGGCGCCGGCGCGTGGGGAGCTCGGCCTCGAGGTGGTGCTGCCGGAGTGCAACGCCGCCCAGCGACAACGGCGGCTGCTCGAGGCGGGAGCTAGCCTGCGGGAGATCTACGCGGGCATCGTCGCGGAGACCCGAGAGACGTATGCTGGCGCTGTCGGAAGTACTGCAGAGGTGACGCGATGAGCACAGAGCAAGGCCAGCCCTCCGAGGAACAGCTCAGGGCGGCGTACGAGGCCGAGATCAAGAAGATCCGAGTCGAACAGATCCTCCTCGAGAACGTGGTCACGCTCGTCAATCTGGGGATGCGGCGCACAGGGCTCTCGCCCGGAACCGAGGATGAGCGCGATCCAGGACAGGTGGGGCTTGCGATCGAAGCGATACGGGCACTGCTCCCCCAGCTCGAGCAGACCGCTCCCTCCCAGGTGGGACCGATCCGCGAGGCGCTCTCGCAGCTGCAGCTGGCGTTTGTGAGGATCGGCGGCCAGCAGGCCGCGCCGGAGCCAGGTCCCGAACCAGCCCCGGAGCCAGGCCCTGGGCGCTCCGCGGAGCGCTCCGCCGAGGCCGGCGGCCCGCAGGCACAGCCGCCGCCGGAGCCGCCGCCTTCGAAGCCCGGCGAGCCCGGGCCGGCCCAGCGCAGCGGGCGGCTCTGGGTGCCCGGTCAGTAGCGGTCCGGCGAGGGGAGGGGCGCCGTGCAGCCGGTGCCCGCCGGTGCCGGTCAGTAGCGGACCGGCGAGGGGAGGGCGTTCCGCCACCTTGCGCGGTAAACTCCTTCGCCGTCTTGTCCCGGGTCTCCGCCCGCACGCACGGGCGGCGGCCCTTTGCAGTTTCTTGGCGCGGCTTCACGCGCCTTCTCACGAACTAAGAGCTTTTCAGTCGGAGGACCTTCTTGACCAGCTTCCTGACGCACCACGGCGTCCTAGTCGCGCTCGTGTGCGCCGCCGCCGCCGTCGTCTATGGCGTTTTGACCTCCCGGGCGTTGCTTGCGCTGTCACCGGGCAACGAAACGATGCGCACGATCTCCGCGGCTGTGCAGGAGGGCGCTCGTGCCTACCTGAACCGCCAGTACACCACGATCGCCGGCGTGGGAGTAGTGCTGTTCATCGTTCTGATCCCGATTCAGAACATTCGCGTCGCGATCGGCTTCCTGATCGGCGGTGTGCTCTCGGCCTCGGCCGGTTACATCGGCATGAACGTATCCGTGCGCGCCAACGCGCGCGTCGCGGAGTCCGCCAGGGGTGGCGTCGGGCGGGCCTTAGACGTGGCCTTTCGGGGCGGCGCGGTCACCGGGCTGCTCGTCGTCGGGCTGGCGCTGCTGGGGGTCGCCGGCTATTACGGCGTCCTGACCTGGATCGCGGGAGAGAGCGAGCGCGAGGCGGTTGACGCGCTGATCGGCCTCGGTTTCGGCGGCTCTCTGATCTCGGTGTTCGCCCGTCTTGGCGGCGGCATCTTCACCAAGGCCGCCGACGTCGGCGCGGACCTGGTCGGCAAGATCGAGGCCGGCATCCCGGAGGACGACCCCCGCAACCCGGCGGTGATCGCGGACAACGTCGGGGACAACGTCGGCGACTGCGCCGGGATGGCGGCTGACCTGTTCGAGACCTACGCGGTCACCGCGGTCGCGGTGATGCTGCTCGGGGTGCTGCTGTTCGACCAGCAGTCGGCGGTCGCGCTGTACCCGTTGGTGCTCGGCGCCGTCTCGATCGTCGCCTCGATCATCGGCACCTTCGCGGTCAAGTCTCGATCGGGAAATGTCGAGCGAGCGCTGTACCAGGGCCTGATCGTCTCGGCGGTGCTCGCTGCGCTGGCGTTCCTTCCGATCACCTACTGGATGATGAAAGGCGTGACCTTCAAGGGCGGTGGGGCGGCGGTGCCGCACTGGTGGAAGTACTACCTGTGCGCGTTGATCGGAATCGGGGTCACGGCCTGCCTGTTCGTGATCACCGACTACTTCACCTCGACGCGGTTTGCGCCGGTCAGGAGCACCGCCCGCGCATCCCAGACCGGGCACGCCACCAACATCATCCAGGGGCTCGCTCAAGGCTATCAATCGACCGCCCCGCCGGCGATCGTGATCGCGCTGGGAATCCTCGGCGCCTGGAAGCTCGGCGGCGGTGGGACCACCCACGGCATCTATGGAATCGGCGTCGCGGTGATGGCGCAGCTGTCGCTCACCGGGCTGATCGTCGCGCTCGACGCCTTCGGCCCGATCACCGACAACGCCGGCGGTATCGCCGAGATGGCGGATCTACCGAAGGAAGTGCGCGACGTGACCGACCCGCTGGACGCGGTCGGCAACACCACCAAGGCCGTGACCAAGGGTTATGCGATCGGCTCGGCCGCGCTCGCCGCGCTGGTGCTGTTCAACGCGTTCGAGAACGAGCTCATCCAGAGCGGCAAGCACCCCGATTTTTCGATCGGCAACCCGGCGGTGCTGATCGGGCTGCTCGTCGGCGGGTTGATGGTCTACCTGTTCGCCTCGCTGGCGATGGAAGCGGTGGGCCGGGCCGGCGGCGCGGTGGTCGAGGAGGTGCGCCGTCAGTTCCGGGAGAAGCCCGGGATCATGGAGGGCACCGAACAACCCGAGTACGGGGCGGCTGTCAGTCTCGTGACTCGCGCTGCCCAGCGCGAGATGATCCTGCCCTCGCTGATTCCGATCATCATCCCGTTCATCGTCGGGCTGATAAGCATCGAGGCGCTCGGCGGGCTGTTGATCGGCGTGATCGTGGTCGGGCTGTTCGTGGCGATCTCGATGACCTCGGGCGGCGGCGCATGGGATAACGCGAAGAAGCTGATCGAGGACGGGGCCTACGGAGGCAAGGGCTCCGAGGCGCACGCCGCGGCGGTCACCGGCGACACCGTCGGCGATCCCTACAAGGACACCGCGGGGCCGGCGATCAACCCGATGATCAAGGTCGCGAATATCGTCGCGCTACTGATCATTCCAATCATCACCTAGAGGCTCCGTGCATGCCCCTCCCCGGGGACGTGCTTACGCGAGCTTCAGGAAGGCGCCCGCTCGCCATCGCTGCGAAGGTGCATGCCGCTCCCCAGGGGATTCGCGTGGCCCTCGATCATCGGTCGACCTGAGTCAGCAGGAGCACCGTCCACTGGGAGTGGCATGTACCTTTCCGCTAGGCTGCGCCCGTTGTATCCGGCCGTCTATCCTTGCATCCGCGCCTTCTAGAGTCTCAGTGATGTTCATTTTGATCGTCGGTTGTGGTCGTGTCGGATCTGCTTTAGCGAAGCGCGCGCTTGACGCCGGCCACGAGGTCTCGGTGATGGACAGCGACCCGCTATCCCACGAGCGGCTCGACAAGGATCAGTCGACTACCTGGGAAGACGCAGGGGGCCGGTTCACGGTCGGTACGGCGCTCGAGATCGACGGGCTGATCGAGGCCGGGATCGAGGAGGCGGACGTGTTCATGGCCGCTACCAGCGGCGATAACACCAACCTGGTGATCTCGCAGATCGCCCAGCGCAGGTTCAAGGTGCCGCGCGTGGTGGTGCGGGTCGCGGACCCGGCGCGGGCCGGCTGGTACGGGGAGCAGGGCCTGCTGACGATCTGCCCAACGCAGCAGGCGATCGACGAAGCCGAGCGCGTCGCGCTCGCGCCGTAGAGGGATAGCGTGATGTACGTGATCATTGCTGGTGCGGGTAAGGTCGGTTGGAACCTGGCCAGGGAGCTGATCGCCAAGGACCGCGAGGTGACGCTGATCGAATCCGATCACCGCCGTTACCGGATCGTCGAGGAGGAGCTCGAGCACGCCGTCCAGTACGGCGACGCCACCGAGCTCTGGGTGCTTGAGCGGGCCGGCATCCAACGCGCGGACCTGGTGATCGCGGTCACCGGCGACGACGAGGACAACATCTTGATCTCCCAGGTGGCGAAGGAGAAATACGGCGTTCAGCGGATCGTCGCCCGGGTGAACAACCCCCGCAACCTTCAGCATTTCAAGCTGCTCGGCATCCAGCCGGCGGTGTCGGCGACCGATCTGATCCTGCGGCTGATCGAACACGAGGTCCCGGAGTACGGGCTGGTGCAACTGCTGGCGCTCGAAGAGGAGCACCTGGAGATCATCGAGCTCGAGGTCGGCGAGGATGCGCCGGCCGCGGGGCGTAAAGTGCAGGACGTCGTGCTCCCCGACGGCTCGCTGATCATCTCGGTTCTTCGCGGCGGCGCCGGTTTCGTGCCGAAAGCAGATTCGGTGATCGAGCCGGGCGATCAGGTACTGCTGATCCTCGATCCTGGGCTGGAGGGAGAGATCACGCCCCAGTTCTCCCCCGACGGAGCCAGCCCCGCCTAGCGATGGCCGACCGTCACGTCCAGTACGCCCTGATCGGCGGCGGACTCGCCGCGGGAAACTGCGCCCGCTGGCTACGCGAATCCGGCGCTGATGGAGAGATCCTGCTGATCGGCCGCGAGCTCGATCCGCCCTACAACCGCCCGCCGTGCTCGAAGGGCTATCTGCAGGGCAAGGAATCGCGGGACGAGACGATGTTCCGCCCGTCCGAGTGGTACGAGGAGCAGCGGATCGAGCTGCTCACGCGGACCTCGGTCGTCGCGCTCGACCCCTCCGAGCGCACGCTCGGGCTCTCAACGGGCATCGAGGTCAGCTTCGATCGGGCGCTGCTCGCGACCGGGGCGAACGTGCGGCGGGTGGCGGTTCCCGGCCTCGAGCTCGACGGCATTCACTACCTGCGAACGCTGCCCAACAGTGACTCGATCCGGGAAGACGCGGCGGGCAAGCAGGTGGTGCTGATCGGCGGCTCCTACATCGCCTGTGAAGTCGCGGCCTCGCTGACCGAGCTCGGCAGCCTGTGCACGCTCGTAATGCTCGAACCGGTGCCCCTCAGCCGCGGGTTCGGCGAACAGGCGGGGCGCTTCTTCCAAAGCCGGCTCGAGGAGCACGGGATCACGGTCTACGGCAGCGATCAGCTCGAGGAGCTGGAGGGAGCCGGCGGCCGAGTCACTCGCGTGGTCACCAGATCCGGACGCGAGCTGCCCGCGGATACGGTGGTGCTGGGCACCGGCGCGGTCCCGGAGATGACGCTCGCCCGCAACGCCGGCCTGAGGCTCGGCGATAGCGGTGGCGTGGCCGTCGACAAGTACCTCGAGACGCCGGTTCCCGGGATCTTCGCGGCGGGCGACATCGCCGAGTACGAGAGCGTCATCCACGGGCGGCGGCTGCGGATCGAGCACTGGGATGTGGCGTTCAATCAGGGCAAGACCGCCGCGTTGAACCTGCTCGGCCGCAAGCAGCCGCACGATGTGATGCCGTACTTCTTCTCGGACCTGTCCGACTGGGCCTCGCTCGAGTACGTCGGCCCTGCCTTAAGTTGGGATCGGGAGGTCGTCCGCGGATCGATCGAGGAGGGCAAGTTCAGCGTCTGGTACCTCGCGGATGGCCGCGTCGCGGGCGCCTTGTCGGTGGGCCGCTCGGACGACCTGCCGCAGGCCCAGCGCTTGATCGCCGCCCACACCGACGTGGGCAACCGGATCGGCGAGCTCGAGGACCTCTCGAGCGATCTCGAGTCGATTTAGGGTTCGAAGAGCCGGGCCCTGGCGGGGGCTCGCATGCACACGGGCGACCTTGGCCCCGCTGGCTTACCTATACTCGACCTGCATCGATTCTCGGCACTCTGGGGAATGGTGTAATGGCAGCACGCGACGCTCTGGACGTCGAAGTTGGGGTTCGAGTCCCTGTTCCCCAGTCTGTTTGCCTTCGGGGGGCGCGAACCGGGGGGAGCGTTGGCTTCTGCTGAGCGCGAACCGGGGAGAGCGTTGGCTTCTGCTGAGCGCGCACGCGGGGAGTATTGGCTTCTGCTGAGCGCGCACCCGGGGAGCGTTGGCTTACGGTAAGCGCGACCGGGGGGCGCCGAACCGGTCCTGGAAGCCGACGGCGCTCGGTGTCCGTCCTCATGGCACCGCCCCTCCGGGCCACCTGGAAAACGTCCCACTGGACACCCTCAGAACCTCGGCTGGGGCGTTTCCCTTCAGCTTCACGTTGAACATCCCAGTCGAGCTTTAAGGGCCGTCGAGTGGGACGTTTTCCGGGTTGACCGCGGCGCGCAATCAGCTTCGCCCACCGGACGACCCGCCGTCGCAACAGCGGGAGCGCGATGCTCCCTCAGCTGGAGTCTTCGAATTCGGCGGCCCGCTTCTGCATGCCGGCCGTGACCGCCGCCAGCTGGTTGCGAGAGCCGATCAGGCGGCCCTGAATCTCCGCCTCCAATGCCAACGTCTCGAGCGCCGGTCCGGTCCAGGCCTCGTCGTACAGCCGCTTTGCGCCGCGCACCGCATCGGGTGAACATGCCGCGATCTCGGCCCCCAGCTGACGGGCGGCAGAGAGTGGCTCGTCGCTCACCCGGGTGACCAGCCCGAGCGCGTCCGCTTGCGTGCCGGACAGCAGCCGGCCCGTGTAGGTGAGCTCCTTGGCGACGTCGGCTCCGACCAGCCGCGGCAGCGTTCGCGTGATCGCCATATCCGGCACCAGCCCCCATTTGACCTCCATCACCGAGAGCCGCGCATCGGGCGCGGCGATCCGGATGTCCGCGGCGAGGGCGATCTGGAGCCCGCCGCCAAGGCAGTTGCCGTGCAAGGCGGCGATCACCGGTACCGGTAGCCGGATCCAGTCGTAGGCGGCGCGCTGGAACCAATTCGGTGCCTCGCCGTGGAGTCGCTCGCGGACTCCTTCCAAGCCGCCTTGCGCCGCCATCAGCGCCGATACGTCGAGACCGGAGCAGAAGCTGGGACCCTCTCCGTGCAGAACTACCGCCCTCACCTCCGGTTGCCCGGCGACCTGCGCGGCAGCGCCGATGATCCCCTCGAACATCGGCGCGTCCAGTGCGTTGTGCTTCTCCGCCCTGGCCAGAGTCACGACCGCAACGTGGTCCTCGACTCGTATCCGGACTCGCTCGCCGCTCATCGGCGGAAATCTATTCGACCAGCACGACGGGGTCCCCGACCGCGATCGGGCCTTCCCGTAGCACCTCGCCGTAGATGCCGAACGGCAGCGGCTCGGTCGACCTGACCCCTTGCCGGTAGTCGCGCAGCATGTCCAGCGTCGGGAGATCGATCTCGCCGGTATCTGGATCGCGGCCGGTGATCAAACAGCGCCCGACGTGGCCGAGGAACCGCACCCGCGCCGCTCCCACCTCCAAGGTCGACCCGACCCAGCGATCCTCCTCGTGGGCGGCGACGCCGTCGATCTCGATCAGCATCCTGAAGCGCCGCGCGTCGATCGCCCGGTCGCCCCCGATCTGCGCCAGCCTCGTCAGCGACGCCCGGGAGATCAGGGACGCGGCGCCACGGATGCCGCGGTCGACGCCGGCGACGTCCGGCGCGATCAGCCGCAGCGGCTGGCCGGCGAACTCAGACAGCGCCTGCGACAGCTGACCGTTGACGAGCCGCCCATCGACGCCGATCGAGGTGAAGCGGGCGGTGAGGAGCGGGCCCAGCTCGATCCGCTCCGCCACCACGTGACCGTCGGGGAACGTGAGTACGAGCGTGCGGGTGGGCTCGTCGTAGTCGGCGACGATCGCCTGCAGCTCGCCGAGGCGCTTGGCGTTGACCATCCGCTCGCGGGAATCGATCACGAAGAAGCGACGATCTCCACGGGCTCCACCGCGGCCGAGGAGGATCCGCTCCACCGGTCGCAGCCGCGTGCCCTTGACCGCGGTCGTCGCGAGCCCTGTCACCGCCGCTCGCATCTAGTGCTCCCTCCCGAAGATACCTTGGCATTCGAGGCGTCCCCGTCGGCGCCTGGCTTTGTCCTCGGATCCTCGTGTAGCGCTGCTACACGTCGGATCCTGCGTCCGCGCGAGGCCTCCGACGGTGTCGCCTTTCGGTGCCAAGCCATCTTCGGGACGGAGCACTAGGCGGCCCGCGCCTGCTCTGCCCAATCGCGGTACAGCTCCCAGTAGCGCCCCCGGGCAGCGAGCAGTTCTTCGTGCGTGCCCTGCTCGGCAATCTGACCGTGTTCGAGGACGATGATCCGCCCGGCGTGGCGGATCGTCGACAGGCGGTGCGCGATGATGATCGCGGTACGGCCCGCCACCAGCCGCCGCAGTCCCTGCTCGATCAGGCTCTCGGTCTGCACGTCGACGTTCGAGGTCGCCTCGTCGAGGACCAGGATCCGCGGGTCGGCGACCAGCGCCCGGGCGAACGCCACCAGTTGCCGCTGACCGGCTGAGAGCTGGACTCCTCGCTCGCCGACCGGCGTCTGATAGCCGTGCTCGAGCCGGGTGATGAATGCGTCAGCGCCGACCGCGCGCGCGGCGGCGACGACCTGCTCGTCGGTCGCGTCGGGACGACCGAATGCGATGTTCTCGTGCACGCTGCCGCTGAACAGGAAACCCTCCTGGGGAACGATCCCCATTTGCGAACGCAGCGAATGCGCGGTGATCGCCCGCAGGTCGTGGCCATCGATCAGGACGCTGCCGTCGGTCGGATCGTAGAAGCGCGAGACCAGCTTCGCGAACGTCGATTTTCCGGCGCCGGTTTCGCCGACCAAGGCAACAGTCTGGCCGGGCGGGATCGTCAAGCCGATATCGCGCAGCGCCCAGGCGCTCTTCTGATCGCCGCCGTAGCGGAACGAGACGTCCTCGAAGCGCAGCTCGCCGCGGATCTGCCCGAGCGGGCTGGCACCGGGCGCGTCGACGAGATCGGGCTGCTCGTCGAGCAGCTCGAAGATCTTGTCGAGCGCGGCCATCCCCGACTGGTAGGTGGTGTACAGCTGCGACAGCTGCTGGATCGGATCGAAGAAGTTGTTGAGCGCCGCGATGAACGCGAACACTACCCCCGTCGAGGCGCGCCCCGCGAGCGCCTCGTAACCGCCGATCACCAGGATCTCGACCGTCACCAGCGCCGAGAGCAGCTCAACCCCCGGGAAGTAGGCGGCGTTCAGCTTCACGGTGGTCATGTTGACCTGGCGGTTGTCCTCGTTCAGCTCCGCGAAGCGCTCGAGATGCCGCGGTTCCTGTCCGAACGCACGGATCACCCGGATGCCCGAGAGGCTCTCCTGCAGGTAGCCGGTGATCGATGCGATCTTCTCGCGCGTCGCGCGGTAGGCGCCGGCGGAGGCGATCCGGAACAGCAACCCTCCTAGCGCCAGCAGCGGCAAGGCGATGAACGTCAACAACGCCAGGCGAGCATCGAGCACCACGAGGATCACCACCACTCCGATCAGCATCAGCCCGGACTGGAACAGGGTTGCGATGCCGTCGGAGACGAGCTGGTCGAGCGCCTCGACGTCGTTGGTGATCCGGGAGATGATCACCCCGGCTCGATTGCGGGAGTAGAAACCAATCGACAGCGCCTGCAGGTGCTCGAACAGGCGCACGCGCAGGTCCTGAAGCGCGCGCTGACCAACCCAGCCGACAAGGTAGGTCTGGAAGTAGGTAGCGACCGCCCACAGCACCGCCGAGGCCAGGAACATCGCCACGATCGTGTCGAGCGCGCGCACGTCGTGGCGCTCGATGCCGTTGTCGATCGCCAGCTTGGCCAGCGGCGCCGGCGCCAGCGCGGCTCCGGTCGCCAGCAGCAGCGAGGTGAACATCGCGATCACACGCCATCGGTAGGGACGCAGCAGCTGCGCCAGGCCCCGCAGCTTGCGCGCGCGCCCGCTGGTCGGGCGCAGGCGACGGCGAACGACCTCGCGGACGCTCACAGCCCCACCACCTCGGCCTCGAGCGGCTCTGCAAGGAAGAGCTGGTCGGGCGCGCCTTTGGCCACGATCTCGCGGTACAGCGGAGAGCGCCCCAGCAGTTCGTCGTGGCTGCCGTGGTCGGCGATCTTGCCGTCTTCGAGCACCACGATTTCGTCCGCGAGCGCGATCGTGGAGAGCCGATGGGCGATCACGAACGTCGTGCGACCGGCCATCAGTCCCCGGAGACCGAACTTGATCTGATGCTCGGTCGAGGCGTCGACCGAGGACGTCGCATCGTCCAGGATCAGGATCCGGGGATCGGCGACGATCGCCCTGGCGATCGCGATCCGCTGACGCTGCCCGCCCGACAGCGTCAGTCCGCGCTCGCCGACGATCGTTTCGTAGCCGTCGGGCAGGGCGCTGATGAACCCGTCGGCCTGCGCGGCGCGAGCGGCCTGCTGCACCTCCTCGCGCGTAGCCCCTGGCCGGCCGTAGGCGATGTTCTCGGACACCGTCGCGGAGAACAGGAACGGATCGTCGTTGACGGTGGCGATCGCGCGACGCAGGCTGACCAGATCGACCGACCGCACGTCGGCGCCGTCGATCCGCACCGATCCCGAGCTCACGTCATACAGGCGCGGCAACAGCGAGACGAGCGCCGTCTTGCCGGAACCCATCGCGCCGACGAGGGCGATCGTGCGGCCCGCCTGCACCTCGAGGTCGATGTTGCGAAGGGCTGGCCGGGGAGAGCCGGGGAAGGTCAGGCTCACGTCAGCCAGCGACACCCGCCCGCGGCCGTCGGGCAGCTGCGGCGCATGCGCCGGCGTGGTCATCTCCGGCTCGCGATCGAGAATCTGGAAGATCCGCGCGCCCGACGCCGTCGCCCGTTGACCGGCGCCGAGCATGTAGCCGAGCGTCCGCATCGGCGAGATCAGCATCAGCAAATAGGCGTAGAAGGCGGTGAACTGACCGAGGGTCAGTGATCCGTCGATGACCTCTCGGCCGCCCACGAACAGGATCGCGGCAAGGCCGAGGTTCGGCAGGAAGCTGATCAGGGGCGTGTAACGCGCCTGGATCCTGGTGGCGTGGATCGCCTGGTCGAACACGCGACCGACCGAGGCTTGGAAGCGATCCAGCTGGCGCTGCTCCTGGGCGAACGCCTTCACCACCCGCACTCCGGAAACGTTCTCCTCCGCCTCCGCGGTCAGCTCCGCGATCCGCTGCTGCACTTCTTGCAGCGCGGGGCGAGCGCGGTGGCCGTAGCGGTCGGCGATCACGATCACGAACGGCACCGGCACTAGCGCAAGCGCCGCGAGCTCCGGCCGCAGCGCGAACATCGCCGCCGCGGCGAGCAGGATCGACAGCAGTGACTGCCCGATGAAGATCAGCCCGTAGCCGAGGAAGAAGCGCACCGCCTGCAGGTCGACCGTGGCTCGTGACATCAGCTGACCGGTCTGCTGGCGATCGAAGAACGCCAGCTCGAGCCGCTGCAGCTGGCCGTAGAGGCGGTTGCGCAGATCTCGCTCGACGCCAAGCGACACGCGGCCGGCGATCAGCCGCCTGGGAACGCTCAGCCCCAGCCTGGCGACGCCCGCGACGGCGATCGAAATCGCCCAGACCGTGAGACCGTGCTTGTCATGGGCTCGGATCCCGTCGATCGCCTCTCCGGTCAGCCACGGGATCAACACGGTGGCGCCCATCGCGCCGGCGGCGAGCAGGAACGAGCCCGCGACCGCGCCGCGATACGGATTCAGGAAGCCGAGCAGGCGTCGAAACGTCGGCATACTTCAGAAAATATAGTATGTGGGGAGCGTCTCCGCCCGTCGCGCCGGCGCGTGGATGCATACGATCAGGCGATGCATCAACCGCCTCCCGGAGGTCCCTGCGATGAACGTGCGTGAAGCGACCTTCGAGGTGCTGCGCTCCCATGGGATGACCACGGTGTTCGGCAACCCCGGCTCGACCGAGTTGCCGATGCTGGCCGAGTTTCCGGCCGACTTCAGCTACGTGCTCGGTCTCCAGGAGCTCGTCGTCGTCGGGATGGCCGACGGCTACGCGCAGGCCAGCGGGCTGCCGGCCCACGTCAACCTGCACACCGCGCCGGGCGTCGGCAACGCGATTGGCGGGATCCTCAACGCCCAGGCGAACAAATCTCCGCTCGTGATCACGGCCGGCCAGCAGGTTCGCCCGCAGATCATGATCGAGGCGTTGCTGACCAACCGCGAAGCGACGGCCGGCCCGCAGCCGTACGTGAAGTGGAGCTTCGAGCCGCCGCGCGCGGAGGACGTTCCGGGGGCGATCGCGCGTGCGATCCATCACGCCTCGCTGCCGCCGAAAGGGCCCACGTTCGTTTCGATCCCGATGGACGACTGGGGCGCGGAGGTCGAACCGGATCGGCTCCGCAACGCGCTGACGCGGTCGCTCAGCGGTCGTGCAGCGCCCGATCCGCAGGCCCTGGCCGGACTGGCGCGGCGGCTCGAGCAGGCTCGCAACCCGGCGCTGGTCGCGGGGCCGGGGATCGACGCCGAGGGCGGCTGGGACGCCGCGGTCGCGCTCGCCGAGAAGCAGCGCTTGCCGGTGTGGGCGGCACCGACCGCCGGCAGTGGCCGGATCGGCTTTCCCGAGCGCCATCCGAACTTCGTCGGGATCCTGCCGCCCGCGATCGGGCCTCTCGGCGAGTCGCTGAAAGCGCACGATCTGGTGCTGGTCGCGGGCTCCGCGGTGTTCCCGTACTACCCGTATGTCCCCGGGCCGCTGCTGGGAGATGGGACCTCGCTGATCGCGATCACCAGCGATCCAGGCGAGGCCGCGCGGGCGCCGATGGGCGACGCGATCGTGGCTGACGTCGGGCTCTCGCTGGCGGGGCTGGTCGAGCTCGTTGGCGAATCGGACCGGCCGGGGATCGAGCCCCGCGCCGAGCCGGAGGAGCCGCCGGGAGCAGATCCGCTGAGCGGCTCGGAGGCGATGGCCGCGCTGGCCGAGGTGTGGCCCGAGGACGCGATCGCGGTCGTCGAGACGCCCTCCTCGTCCTCGGCGCTGCGCAACCGGTTGCGGATCTCGCGGCCGGCGAGCTATTTCTTCACCGCCAGCGGCGGCCTCGGATTCGGGATCGCCGCGGCGCTCGGGGTGCAGCTCGCGCAACCCGGCCGGCCGGTGGTGTGCGTGCTCGGGGAAGGATCGGCCCAGTACGGGATCGCGGCTCTGTGGACAGCGGTCGCCTACAAGCTGCCGGTGACCTTCCTGGTGCTGCGCAACGACGAGTACATGATCCTCAAGTGGTTCGCCGCCCTCGAGCAGGTGAGCAATGCGCCGGGGCTCGAGCTCCCGGGCCTCGACGTGGCCGCGGTCGCGCGCGGCTACGGGATGCGAGCTCGCGATGCCGGCGGTCGCGAGGAGCTGATCGAAGCGCTCCGTGGCGCGATCGGGGCCGAGGACGGCCCCCGGCTGGTGCAGGTTCGCGTCGCTTCGGGTATGTGGATGCAGTGATGGCAATCGCGCTCCCCGAGCTGAGCAAGATCGAGCCGGCGCCGCCGCAGCCGGCCGCCGACCGTGCGCCTGACTGGGTCGCCGGCGGGACGCCCGAGCCGCTGCGGGCCCTGTTGACCGCCGCTCTAGGCGAGGATCGAGTTCTCACCCGGGCGCTAGACCTGATCGGGTACGCCTCGGACGCCAGCCCGTACCGCCTGATCCCGAAGGCAGTCGCGTTGCCGAGGGACATCAACGATCTGGTCAAGTTGCTGGCGCTGGCGCGCGGCCATCGAGTGCCGCTCGTGTTTCGCGCCGGCGGGACATCCCTGAACGGCCAGGCGCAGACCGACTCGGTGCTGGTCGACGTTCGCCGTCACTGGCAGGGGGTGCAAGTGGAGGAGCAGGGGGCGCGAGTCCGCGTCCAGCCGGGAGTGGTGCTCGGTCACGTCAACCGGCTGCTCGCGCGTCACGGCCGCAAGCTGGGACCGGATCCTGCCAGCAGCGAGATCGCCTGCGTCGGCGGGGTGATCGCCAACAACTCGGGCGGAATGCGCTGTGGCACGGTCGCCGACTCATATCGCACGGTGCGCTCGATGAAGCTGGTGCTCGCGAACGGGGCGCTGATCGACACCGCCGCCGCCGATGCCGAGCGGCGATTCGCCACCGCGGCTCCCGACCTCGCGGCCGGGCTGCTCGAGCTGCGCGATCGGCTTCGGAGCGACTCCGAGCTCGCCGAACGGGTGGCCCGGAAGTTCGAGATCAAGAACACCACCGGCTACCGCCTCTGCGCCCTGCTCGAGGCGGACACGCCGCTCGAGATCTTCCGGCGGCTCGTGATCGGCTCTGAGGGGACGCTCGCGTTCGTCGCCGAGGCGGTGTTCGAGACCGTGCCGTACGGCCGTCACACGGCCCTCGGACTGATCCTGTTCGCCGATGTCGAGGCGGCGGCCGACGCGGTCGTGCCGATGGTCGCAAATGGCGCCAGTGCGACCGAGCTGTTGTTCGCATCGACACTGATCGCGGCCGCGAACAACATGCCGGGAACGCCCGAGCGGTGGAAGGAGCTCCCCGACGACGCCGCCGCACTGCTGATCGAATTTCGCTCCGCCGATCCCGGTGAGCTCGACGAGCCCGAGCGGCGTTCGCTTGAGCTGCTCGAAGGCCGGCCGCTGCTCGAGCCGCCTCGCTTCACGCGTGATCGTGAAGAGGCCGAGATGCTCTGGCACGTCCGCGAGGGCCTGCACGGGCTCGTTGCCGCGATCCGGGCGCCGGGAGTGCAAGTGATCGCGGAGGACGTGTGCGTGCCGCCGGCACGGATCGCCGAGGCCACCGGCGACTTGCAGGCGCTGCTCGCCAAGCACCAGTTCCTCCCCGGAGTAGCCGGCCACGCATCGGCCGGGAACCTCCACTTCACGCTGACTCCGAAGTTCGGCGAGCAGGCCGACCTCGACCGCTATGAGCGCTTCCTCGGCGAGCTCGTCGAGCTGATCGTCGACAAATACGACGGCTCGCTGAAGGCAGAACACGGGACCGGAGTCAGCATGGCGCCGTTCGTCGAGCGCGAGTGGGGCCAGAAGGCGACCGAGATGATGTGGGAGATCAAGCGGCTTGCCGACCCCGACGGGATCCTCGGACCGGGGGTGATCCTGAACCGCGATCCTCGCATTCACCTGCAGAACCTGAAGTCGACGCCGGAGATCGAAGCCGTCGCGACAAAGTGCATCGAGTGCGGCTTTTGCGAGCCGGTGTGCCCCTCGCGCAACGTGACCACGACGCCGCGCCAGCGGATCGTGATCCGCCGCGAGATGGCGCGCCAGCCCCGCGATTCGGCGGTGCTCGAGGCGCTGCTCGAGCAGTACCGGTACGACGCAATCGAGACCTGCGCCGCGGACGGAATGTGCTCGCGGGCGTGCCCGGTCGGGATCGACACCGGCGCGCTGGTCAAGGACTTCAGGCAACGCGAGCACTCGCGCCGCGCACAGCGCAGGGCACTGCGGGTGGCGCAGCGATACGCGCTCGCCGAGCGCGCCGCTCGCGCCGCGATCGGGACCGGGACCCTCTGCTCACGGGCACTGGGCGACCGGGTGACGGCGGCGATCCCGGCGCTGCTGCGGTGGCTGCTCGATCCCGAGCTGGTCCCGGCCTGGACGGAATCGATCCCCCAGCCCGCGCCGGGCCGGCTGCCGCCGACCTCGCGCGAGGGCGCCCGCGCGGTGTATCTGCCCGCGTGTATCAATCGGATCCTCGGCAATCCTCGCGGAGCCGCGCCTCACCCGACGCTTCCCGAGGCGCTGGTCACGGTCTCTGACCGGGCCGGCCGGCCGCTCTGGATCCCGGCCGACGCCGCGGGGCACTGCTGCGGGACGCCCTGGAGCTCGAAGGGGTATCGCGGCGGCCACGAGTACATGGCGGCGAGGACGTCCGGCGCGCTCCAGCGGTGGTCCGATGGCGGTCGCCTGCCGGTGGTGATCGACGCCAGCTCGTGCGCTTATGCCCTGCTGGGCGAGCTCGGGCTGGAGCAGAAGGGAATCTCGGTGCTCGATTCGATCGACTGGATCCATGATCACCTGCTCCCGCGCCTGGAAATCGGCGATCGGCTGGGCTCGGCGCTCGTGCACTGCACCTGTTCCTCTCGGCACCTGGGCTCGGCGTCGAAGCTCCTGGCGATCGCGCGCGAGCTCGCGGAAGACGTCGTCGTCCCCGCGGGAAGCGGGTGCTGCGGGATGGCCGGCGATCGCGGCTGGCTGCATCCCGAGCTGCCCGCCTCAGCGCTCAGAGATGTGGACCGTGAGCTCGGCGGCCGTGAGTTCGACGCTTGCCTGTCGAGCAACCGCACCTGCGAGGCCGCCTTGCGGCAAGTGACCGGCAGGCCGTATGCCTCGTTCGTGCTGGCGCTGGAGGCGCTTACCCGCGGCGCGAGCACTGCCGGAAAGTGAGCGACGGCGGGGTTCCGCAGGCCGGCCTGTGCAACCGCTGCCGCCACCAGCAGGTGGTGGCAACCACGCGCGGCTCGCGGTTCTCGCTCTGCCAACGCTCACGCACGGAGCCCGAACGGTTCCCGCGATACCCGCGGCTGCCGGTTACCCGCTGCCCTGGGTACGAGCCGCAAGAGCGCCCTACTGCGGGGGCAGCGGGCTGAGCACGACCATGTTGCTGCCGTCCTGCGCCTGCTCGGTCTGCTCCTGGAACAGCCCGTGCGCGGTGATCACGCTGATGAGCTCTGACTCGGGCGCGTAGGACATCTGATCGACGGTCGGCGGCAAGCTCTCCGGCAGCGTGTCGCGCAGCGGCCGGTCGAGGAACGGCTGTAGCTCGGCGCGATCGAAAGCCAGCGCGAGGTCGACCGGCTGAGAGCTCGAGCTGCTCTGGCCGCTGCTGCTGGAAGGCTTCGCGCCGACCCGGCTCGAGCTGGAGGTCGCCGTGTGGCCGGGGGGAAGGAGCGCGACGACGGTCTGCACGCCGCTGAGGTACTTGAACGAGTACAGAGCCAGCTCGAGCGCCTCCCGGCGAAGCAGCAGCAACCGGTTGGCCGACGGCGTGCCGACCCCGATCGAGCAGTCCTTGGAGCTAAGGCCACAGAGGTTGTAGGCGAGCGTGCTGTTGGGGTCAAGCGCCTGATATCCGCCGGGCGAGGCGGAGTTCGGAATCACCACTTGCAGCGGATTGGAGGAATCGTTCAGGTTCACGGCGGTCACCACCGCCAGCTGATCGGCCGAGGAGGCGCGATAGTACGGTGAGAGGTAGTCGGCGATCTGCTGTGCTCCGGTGAGGCCGCCGGCGCTGGGCTGCCAGGCCGACCAGGAACCGCCGCTGGAGGCGTGTTTGGCGCCGCTCGAGGAGGTCAGCACGACCGCCGCCGCCAGCGACGCGGCCCCGGCGACCAGGAGCACCGCGATCGCCGCCTTGAACTTCCGGGAGTGCCGGGAGCGCTCGGCGCCGGCCGGGGCCGAGCGGGGAACCGCCAGCGTGGGAGCGGAACCTACCGGCGGCTCAGCGGCGTGATCTTCGCCTGCCTGGAGGCGATTCATACGCGTGGCCACGCGCGTTCGTCGAGCACGTCGATTTCGGGCCGCACGAGATCGACGCTGTTGAGCAGGTCGACGACCTCGTCGCCGTGCATTTCCTTGCGGCGAATCAGCTCCTCGGCGATCTGCTCGACGCGCTCGCGGTTTGCCGCAACGGTCACGTAGGCGGTCACGTACGCCTGTCCCAGCAGCGCCGTGGCGGCCTTGCGCTTGTCGCGGTCGGACAGTGTGCCGGCGATCGGGTCCTCGTCGAACGGTCCGCCGCCACCGGCGCGGCGCATGATCTGCACGCCGATCTCCTCGAAGCGGCGCAGAAGCTTCTCTCGCTCGGCGGCCTCGTCGGAGGCCGATGCGAAGCGGCCGTCGAGGTCGATCGGGTTCGGGCCCATCGCGCACGAGCCGACCATCCAGCCGGCTCGAGCGGTGGCACTCATCACGTCGCCGCCGACGCCGGTCGAGTTCTCGCCGTAGAAGACGTGCTCGGCGGCCATCGCCCCCAGCGTCCAGACCAGCTTCGCGAACTCGTCGCTGCGCCAGGAGGAGAACCGCTCCTGGGTCTCGATCGCCTGGTGATGGCCGAGCGATTCTCCGCGCTTGCGGATCGAGAGCCTCGTCGAGAGCACGTCCTTCATATACAGGTGACCGTTGACCGCGTGGCCGGCCTCGTGGATCGCCACCGCCCGCGTCTCGTCGGGAACGTAGTCGATCGCCACCGCGGTCCCCGCCTCGACGGTGGTCATCGCCTCGACGATGTCCGGCCACCCGAACGTCTGCCGGCCGTCGGCGTGCGAATAGGTGAGCGCCAGCGAGCACACCTGCTCGATCATCGCCGGGGCATAGCCGTTCGTGATCCGCGCCAGCTCGTCGCGCCGCCGGTCGCTATCGAGGTCGGGCTCATGGTCGACCTTCGCCAGGTAGAGGTTGAAGATGTCCTTGCGGTCCTCGAGCGTTGGGGTCCGGAACCAGACGTGGCGCCCCATCCGGCCGGGACGGATCAGCGCTGGATCGAGGCGGTCGATCGGCACGTTGGTGGCGCCGATGAAGAACACCTGCTCGCTCGAGGGCTTCGGCGGTGGAAGCCGCAGCGATTTGCCGCCGAGCTTGCGGGGCACGAAGTACAGCGCGTCGAGCGTGGTGTTAACCCGCTTGGCGAGCTGCTGGCGCATGAACGGCGCCTCGCCGATCCCGTCCATCTGCACGAGCAGCTGATTGAGCGCCAGCCCGCCTTGGCCGCCGCCGAACATCCCCGGGAACATGTAGCGCTGGGTCCACTCGGCCGGCTTGGCGATGATCGGTGGGACGCTGAACGGCCGTCGCTCTTCGCGTTGCGCGAACAGCCGCTCGCGCCAGGCGCGGGTCTCCAAGATCAGATCGCCGGTTGGGGTGAGCGAGCCCCAGGGGCCGAAGAAGCAGTACTCCTCGAAGCTGCGGTGACCGACGACCATGCCGCTGGCGCCACCGGCGCCGAGGCTCGCGCGGCGCATGCCGACCGCGTCGATCTCGTCGATGAACACGATGCACTGACCGCCCCACTTGCGGGCCAGCCGCTTCGCCTTGCGAATCAGCCACATCACCACGATCACGTCGATGCCGATGAAGGTGGCGGCGAACCCGGACCCGGGGATCGTCACGAACGGGCAGTTGAAGTTGGTCGCGATCGCCTTCGCCAGCATCGTCTTGCCGGTTCCCGGGGCGCCCAGGAACAGCAAGCCGCGCTCCCGTTTGCCGCCGGCCTTCTCGAACTCCTCGCCCGACTGCCAAAGCCGCACGACGCGCGAGACCTCTTCCTTGGGCTCGGCCTGACCGCGGACGTCGCCCATCTGCACGCCCCAGCTGGCGTCGCCTGGCTCGTAGCCGCGGACCTGCCTCAGGTTGGCGATCAGCAGCGGGCCGAACAAGATCAGGATGTTCCCGAAGAACAGGACGACCATGCTGATCGCGAGGCTCGGCAGCTCGGATCCGATCGAGGTGAGGAAGTGGAAGATCGACTCGACGCCGCCCCACCAGGTGTGTCCGCCGGCGATCGCCACGATCGCCCCGATCGCCGCGATCACCACCCCGATGAAGAACAGCTTGCGGTACAGCGAGCGCCAGAACCAGGTGCGCCGCCGGGCGACCACATCCTCCTCGGCGACCGCGCGGTCGACGCCGTACATGCTCGGCCACGGCAGAAAGCGCCGTGCGACGACGTCGATCAAGCCCCGAAACGCGATCACCGCGAACACGGTCGCCGCGATCGCCAACCCGAGCGACAGGCCGAGGCGGTCGTAGAGCACGACGAAGAACATCGGGCTCGTGAACAGCGCCACCGCGGTCGCGGCACGGCGAAGCCGGCGCCATTCCCCGGCCAACACGGTCGCGTCGAAGCCGACGCGGCTGGGATTGCTGGTCTGCTCGGCTACCGCCATCTGTTGCACTTGAGGGTACAGGGGCGGCGCAGGTCGGGCGAGCGAGATCGTGACTGCTCGCACAGAGTCGCGACTCGAGCGGGCCGAGCAATCTCGCCGGAGAGCTAGGAAGCTCAGCGACGACCGGCAGCAAGGTCGATTGGCGAGCGGGGATGGTCCCGCTTGCTCTCACAAATTCACGGCAACGTACTTCGTCTCCAGGTACTCCTCGATTCCCTCGGGACCGCCCTCGCGGCCGAAGCCGGACTGCTTGATCCCGCCGAACGGCGCGGCTGCGTTCGAGACCATGCCCTGGTTGAGGCCGACCATCCCGGTTTCGAGCCCCTCGACCACACGCAGTGCTCGCTTGAGGTTGCTGGTGTAGACGTAGGCGACGAGTCCGTACTCGGTGTCGTTCGCCGCGGCGATCGCCTGATCCTCGTCGTCGAAGCCCTTGATCGGCGCGACCGGGCCGAAGATCTCCTCCTTGAGCAGCTTCGCCTCCTCGGGAACGTCGGCCAGCACCGTGGGATCGAAGAAGTAGCCGGAGCCGTCGCGCGCGTGACCGCCCACGAGCGCATGCGCGCCGCGGTCGACCGCGTCCTTGACCAGCTCATCGACCTTGGTGCGCTGCTTGTCATCGATCAGCGGCCCGACCTCGACGTCATCATCGGTCCCGCGGCCGACCTTCATCGCTCCCATCCGCTGCGCCAGCTTCTCGGCGAATTGGCCGGCGACCGGCTCGGCGACGTGGAATCGGTTGGCCGCGGTGCAGGCCTCGCCGATGTTGCGCATCTTTGCGATCAGCGCGCCCTCCACGGCGGCGTCGACATCGGCGTCGTCGAAGACGATGAACGGGGCATTGCCGCCGAGCTCCATCGACAGCCGCAGGAGGTTGTGCGAGGCCTGCTCCATCAAGTTGCGGCCCACTTCGGTCGAACCGGTGAACGACAGCTTTCGCAGCCGGGAGTCCGCGATCAGCGGCCCCATCGTCTCGCCCGAGGAAGAAGCCGTGACCAGGTTCAGGACGCCACCGGGAAGGCCGGCCTCCTCCAGAATCTTGGCGAGCATCAGCATTGACAAGGGCGTCTGCTGGGCCGGCTTGACGACTACCGTACAGCCGGCTGCCACAGCTGGACCGATCTTTCGTGTTCCCATCGCGAGCGGAAAGTTCCAGGGGGTGATCAGCAGGCACGGCCCGACCGGCTGCTTCATCGTCAGCAGCCTTCCCTGGCCGTTCGGCGCCACTGCGTAGCGTCCGTCGATTCGGACCGCCTGCTCGGAGAACCAGCGCAGGAATTCCGCGCCGTAGGCGATCTCCGCCTTCGACTCCGCGAGCGGCTTGCCCATCTCGAGCGTCATCAGCAGGGCCAGCTCGTCGGCCCGCGCGGTGATCTTCTCGAACGCCCGGCGCAGAATCTCGCCGCGCTCGCGCGGCGGCTGCTGGCTCCACTCGGGGCCGGCCTCGACGGCCGCGTCGAGCGCCGCCTTGGCGTCGTCGGTCGAAGCGTCGGCGACCTCGCACAGGGCCTGTCCGGTCGCGGGATCCTCGACGGCCAGGGTCCCTTTGGCGCCGTCTCGCCATTCGCCGCCGATATACAGCTGCTTAGGCACCTGGTCGACGACGCGTTGCTCTTCTGGGGCGGTGATCGTGCTCATGCGGTCAACCTACCCCACGGGGGCAGGCGGTCAACAGCGGCTCGCCACACGCTCGAGTACAACGGCGGTCCCGGCGGGCGGTCCGTGGCCCGCCGGGACGCCGGTGGTGGAGGAGAGATGGTGTTAGGCCGCGGAGCGCAGCGGCGCTGGCTCGAGCGCGACGGGAAGCACTTCCTCGATCGTCATCGCGAAGTGGAACTTCATCGCGTCGCGGACCTCTTGCGGGACCTCGTCCAGGTCGCCGCGGTTGCGCTCGGGCAGGATCACGTCGGTGAGCCCGGCCGCGTGCGCCGCAAGCACCTTCTGCTTGACGCCGCCGATCGGCAGCACCCGGCCCTGGAGGGTGACCTCCCCTGTCATCCCGACCGTGTGCCTGACCGGCCTGCCGCTGAGCAGGGAGGTCATCGCGGTGACCATCGTCACCCCGGCGCTCGGTCCGTCCTTCGGGATCGCGCCGGCGGGGACGTGGACGTGGAACGAGTGATCCTCGAACGATTGCGGATCGATCTCCAAACCCGGGGCGTGGCCGCGGACGTAGGAGAGCGCGATCTGGGCGGACTCCTTCATGACGTCGCCGAGCTGACCGGTGAGGGTCAGGCCGGGCTTACCCTGCATCGAGGTAGCCTCGACGAACAGCACGTCGCCGCCCGCGCCCGTGACCGCGAGGCCGGTCGCCACGCCGGGCACGGCCGTCCTGATCGCGGATTCCTGGAAGTGGCGCTGGCGTCCGAGCGCGTCCCGGATCGCCTCGGTGTCGATCGTCACCGGCGCGCTGGCCGCGCCCGAGGCGATCTTCGTGGCGATCTTCCGCAGGAGCGTTCCGAGGTCACGCTCGAGCTGGCGGACGCCTGCCTCGCGCGTGTACTCGGTGGTGATCGTCTGCAGCAGCTCGTCGGAGATCTCGACTTCCTCAGCGTGGAGCCCGTTGCGCTCCAGCTGACGCGGCCACAGATAGCCCCGGGCGATCGCGACCTTCTCGGAGGTGGTGTATCCGTCGAAGCGAATCACTTCCATCCGGTCGAGCAGCGGGCCGGGAATCGTGTCAGCCACGTTCGCGGTCGCGATGAACAGGACGCCGCTCAGATCGAGCTCGACGTCGAGGTAGTGGTCACGGAAGCTGTGGTTCTGCGCCGGGTCCAGCACCTCGAGCAGCGCCGAGCTGGGGTCGCCGCGCCAGTCCGCGCCGACCTTGTCGACCTCGTCGAGCATGATCACCGGGTTCATCGTCTCGGCATCCCGCAACGCCCGCACGAGGCGGCCCGGGAGCGCGCCGATGTAGGTCCGCCGGTGACCTCGGATCTCGGCCTCATCGCGAACGCCGCCCAGCGACATCCGCACGAACTTCCTGCCGGTGGCGCGTGCGATCGATTCGCCGATCGAGGTCTTGCCGGTGCCGGGCGGTCCGATCAGGGTGAGAATCGCGCCAGAGCGCTTGTCCTCGGTGATGCCCCGCTCGACGCGCAGCTTCTTGACCGCGATGTACTCGACGATCCGGTCCTTGACGTCCTCCAGCCCGGCGTGGTCCTTGTCGAGGACCTCGCGTGCATGCTGGGGATCGAGCCGCTCCTCGGAGCGCCTGCTCCAGGGAACGCTGATCAGCCAGTCGAGATAAGACCGGATCACGCTCGACTCAGCGCTTTGCTCACCGACGCGCTCGAGCCGTCCGAGCTCCTTCTCGGCCTGCTCGCGCACCGCGTCGGGCATCCCGGCCTCTTCGATCTTCGTCCGGTACTCCTCGACGACCGAGGCGTCGTCCTCGCCGAGCTCCTTGCGGATCGACTCCATCTGCTTGCGCAGGAAGTAGTCGCGCTGCTGCTTCTCGGCGCCGGACTCGACGTCCTCGCGGATCCGCTTGCGGACCTGAAGCTCCGCCAGCCGCTCGCGCTGATAGCCGAGCGCCAGCTCGAGCCGCCCAGCGACGTCGAGGGTCTGGAGCAGCTTGACTTTCTGCTCGTAGCCGATATCGGGTGAGTAGCCGGCGGTGTCGGCGAGCGCGCCGGGCTCGGTGATGCTGCGCACGAACGCGGCCACGCGGCCGTCATCGCCGCGCATCTCCAGGATCTCCTCGACAACGGCGCGATACTCGCGCTCGAGATTCCGGGTGCGGCCGTCGACCGGCACGTCGTCGGGGTGCTCTTCGACCTCGACGTACAGACGGCCGTCAGGCATCGTGTGGGCGGCGCCGGCGACGCCACGGTGAAGTCCGTTCAGCGTCACAGCGCGTGCTCCGCCGGGCAGACGGACGCGGTCGGAGACCTCGGCCACCGTGCCGAGCGAGGCGAATTCTTGTTGATGGCGCGGGACGAGGAACACCCGCTCCTCGTCGCCGGCGTCAACGGCGAGCGTGAGCGACATGCCCGGGAAGACGACCGCGTCGTCCATCGGAACCAGGAGAAGCCTGCTCATTTACTCTTCACTTTCGCTAGTTTCTTACTACAGATAAGCGGGGAGGATAGCAGGGAGAGGCCTTCGCTCGCGGGCGATCTAAGTGGCGTCGACTAAGATTAACCCGCGCCCGCGCGGTGTGGCATGATGACGGCCGATGGGAGCGAGCCAGACCCCTGGCGAAGAGCCGGCGCACGACGTCCTCGCGGCTGAGGCCTTCGCGGTGCCCGCCCCCGATCCCGTCCTTCACCACCACGGGCCGGTGCTGCTGCCCGACGATCCGACCGGCGATCCCGAGCCCCACGACGTGCTCGCGGCGGAGGAGTTCGCGATGCCGGCGCCGCGGCCGGGAGGCTGGGCGGGGCGCAGTCGGCAGGAGTCCTCCCGCCGCCTCGCGGTCGCGGCCGCGGTGCTCTCCGCGCTGGCCGTCGCCGCCCTGCGCCGCCGCCGCTCGTAGCGGGCCGGCCGCGCGGTCAAACTCGGAGCGCCTTGTGACCCACGCGTGACGGGTTTCCCGTCACGATGCGGACGTGGACGATCTGAAGCCGCATATATCGGATTCAGATCGTCCAGGTGACCGCGAGATCGCGAGGCTTGCCGCCTGCCAGCACGGCGCGATCGCCCATTGGCAACTGACCGAACTCGGCTTCAGTCGCCACCAGATCGATCTGCGCGCCCAAAGCGGCCGGCTACACCGGCTCTATCTGAGCGTCTACGCCGTCGGGCACGTCCGGCTGAGCCGCGAAGGCCGCTGGCTGGCGGCGGTCCTGGCCTGTGGCCCGGAGGCGGTACTCAGTCACGCCGGCGCGGTCGCGCTTTGGGGGCTGCGGCCCTGGGAGGGGGGACGCGTCGATGTGACGGTCCCCGGCCGGACGCGTCGGGGTCAGCGGGACATCCGGGTCCATAACGTGAGGACCCTGCACCGCGCCGACCGCGCCAAGCGGGACGGCATCCCGGTCACTTCGGTCCACCGGGCGCTGCTGGACTTCGCCGAGGTCGCGCACCGTCAACAGCTGCGCCTCGCGATCGAGGCCGCCGACCGCAAGGATCTGTTCGATCTCCGGGAGATCGACGAGCTATGCGCGCGCTGCGGCGGACGGCGGGGCCTGAAGCCCTTGAAAGCCGTACTCGCCGAGATGCGGGAGCCGACGCCGTGGACGCGGTCCGAGCTCGAGTGCCGAACGCTGGCGTTGCTGCGCGAAGCGGGGATCCCCGAACCCCAGGTCAACGTCCTGGTTGCCGGTGAGCTGGTTGATCTCTATTGGCCGGGGACGACGCCGCTGGTGATCGAGCTGGACGGATGGGAGTTCCACAGGTCGCGGGCGCAATTCGAGAAGGATCGCCGGCGGGACGCGAGACTGCAGGTTCGAGGCTGCTGGACGATGAGGATCACCCAGTGGCGGATCGAGCGCGAACCACAAGCGGTGGTGGCCGACGTGATCAGCCTCTTGCCCCCGTGATTCGCCTCTTGCCCGCCGAGGCCGCCGGGCGCCTGCTGCCCATCGCCGAGGCCGCCGGGCGCCTGCTGCCCATCGCCGAGGCCGCCGGGCGCCTGCTGCCCATCGCCGAGGCCGCCGAGAGCGCCGGGCGCCCGCTGCCCGTCGCCGAACCCGGCGGGGTCAGTGACGCGAGCTGGCTGCGGCCCGCCGAGGCGGCATCAGATCGGTGATCGTTCCCTCGGCCATCTCGGCCGCGAACCCCACCGTCTCGCTGAGCGTGGGATGGGGGTGGATCGTCAGCGACAGGTCCTCCGCATCCGCGCCCATCTCGATCGCGTGCACGGTCTCGGCGATCAGGTCGCCGGCGCTCACGCCGACCATCGCCGCGCCGAGCAGCCGCCGGGTCTCGGGTTCGAACAGCAGCTTTGTCATCCCCTCCGAGCGTCCCAGGCCCAGCGCGCGGCCCGAGGCCGCCCACGGGAACACGCCCTTCTCGTACTCGATTCCTCGCTCGCGCGCGTCGGCCTCGGTCAGGCCCATCCAGGCGACCTCCGGATCGGTGTATGCGACCGACGGGATCGCGCGTGAATCGAACTCCGCGCCGGGCACGCCCGCGATCACCTCGGCGGCGACCTTGCCCTCGTGCGTGGCCTTGTGGGCGAGCATCGGCTCGCCGACGATGTCGCCGATCGCGTAGATCCCGGGGACGTTGGTGCGCTGCTGGCGGTCGACGGGGATGTAGCCCCGCTCGTTGACCGTCACTCCGGCGGCCGCCGCGTCGATCGCGTGGCCGTTGGGCCTGCGGCCGACCGCGACCAGAACCTGATCGAATCTCTCGGTCGAGCCGTTTGAGAGCTCCACCTTCAGGCCGCTCTTCTGCGCCTCGATGGAGACCACCGAGGTCTCGAGCAGCACGTCCTCATAGCGCTCCGAGACGCGCTTGTGCAGCGGCTTGACGACGTCGGCGTCGCACCCAGGGATCAGCTGCGGGAGCAGCTCGACGACGGTCACGTTCGCGCCCAGCGCGTCGTAGACGGTGGCCATCTCCAGGCCGATGATCCCGCCGCCGATGACCAGCAGGCGCTTGGGGATCTCGCTCGGCGAGAGCGCCGCGGTGGAGTCGACGATCCGGGGGTCGTCCGGCAGATCGGGCAGCATCGCGGCTTGTGAGCCGGCGGCGATGATGCAGTTATCGAAGCTCACCTTGCGATCTCCGATCGCGACCTCGTTAGGCCCAGTGAAGCGTGCCTCGCCGCGAATCACCTCGACCTTGCGCTGGCGGGCGAGCCCGGACAGTCCGCCGGTGAGCTTGTCCACGACCGACTGCTTCCACTCGAGCAGCGCTCCGACGTCCACCGAAGGCTTGCCGAACTTGATCCCGTGGGCGGCCATCTCCTCGGCCTCCGCGACCACGCGGGCCGCGTGCAGCAGCGCTTTTGAAGGAATGCAGCCGACGTTCAGACAGACCCCGCCGAGCTTCTCGTAGCGCTCGACCAAAATCGTCTTCAAACCGAGATCAGCCGCCCGAAAGGCAGCGCTGTACCCACCCGGCCCGGAGCCGATCACGAGCACCTGCGCGTCGCGTTCGGATTCGCCCGGCTCAGCCGGGGGTGGGGGAGGGGCGGGGGCGGCGGCGGGCGCCTCGGGCGCGGCCGCCGACTCCTCGCTCTCCGCCGGGCCGGCCGAGTCGGTGTCGAGCGTCAGGAGCACGCTTCCTTCGGACACCCGGTCTCCGATCGAAACCCGAAGTTGGGTGACCACCCCGGCGAAAGGCGCCGGGACGTCCATCGTCGCCTTGTCTGACTCGAGCGTGACGAGAGGGTCCTCGACCGAGATCTCGTCTCCGGCCGCGACGTGAATCTCAATCACCGGAACGTCGGTGAAATCGCCGATGTCGGGAACTGGAACCTCTAGAACACTCACAACAAGGCCCTCCGCAGGTCGGTAAGCACGCTCACGAGTGAAACCACGAACCGGGCCGCCGCCGCACCGTCGATCACCCGGTGGTCATACGAGAGCGACAGCGGAACCATTAGCCGCGGCTCGAATTCCTTGCCGTTCCAAACCGGCTTCATCGCCGAGCGGGTGACGCCGAGGATCGCGACCTCGGGAGCGTTGACGATCGGGCTGAACGAAGTGCCTCCGATCCCGCCCAGCGAGGAGATCGTGAACGTGCTGCCACTCATGTCGCCCGGGGACAGCTTGCCGTCGCGCGCCTTCGCGGAGAGCTCGCTCAAATCGGCGGCGATCTCGACCAAGCCCTTGCGGTCGGCGTCCTTGATCACTGGAACCACCAGCCCACCCGGAGTGTCGGCGGCGAAACCGATGTTGTAGTAGCGCTTGAGCACCAGCTCGTCGCCGTCGAGCGAGGCGTTGAACGGCGGGAACTCCTTCAGCGTCGCGATGCACGCGACAACCAGGAAGGAGACCATCGTGAACTTCACCCCGTCGCGCGCGTGCTCGTCGTTGAGCCGCTTGCGCCATGCCTCGAGCTCGGTGATGTCTGCCTCGTCGTTGTGGGTGACGTGGGGGATCATCACCCAGTTGCGGGCCAGATTGGGAGCCGAGATCTTTTGGATTCGGGAACGCTGTACACGCTCGACCGGCCCGAACTTCTCGAAGTCGATCTTCGGCCACGGCATCAGGTCGAGGCCCGCTCCGGCCGTCGGCGCCGCGGGTGGGGCCGGCGCTGCCGCTGGCTCCGGACCCTTCTCCGCGAACCCGTGGACGTCCTCCTTGAGGATCCGCCCCTTGCGACCGCTGCCCTGAAGGCGCGAGAGATCGACCCCGAGCTCGCGCGCGAGCCGGCGAACCGCGGGGCTGGCATAGATCGGCCCGCCGCCGTCAGAAGGCGCGGTGGGCGCGGGAGCCTCCGGCGCGCTCGCGTCCTGCTCGGGCGCGGTCGCGTGCTGCCCGGGCGCGGTCGCGTCCTGCCCGGGCGCGCTCGCGCCGTCGGTCGGCGCGCTCGTCTGCGCAGGCTGCGGAGCCGCCGGCGCCGGCGGCTCTCCCGCCTCTGGCGGCTCCTCCGCCTCGATCGCGCTCCGCACCGCATCGGGCGCCGCGGCCTCAGCCGGCGCGCCCTCCGAGACAGCAGCGGAGGCTTTCGATGGACCCTCGTCCTCGCCCCCGCCACCGTCAGCGGAGTCGAGCATCAGCAGCAAGGTCCCCTGCGAGACCTTGTCGCCAACGCTCACCCTCAGCTCCTTGATCACGCCGGCGGCAGGGGCGGGCACATCCATCGTCGCCTTGTCGGATTCGAGCGTCAGCAGCGGGTCGTCGACGGCGACCGTATCGCCGGGCGAGACCAGGATCTCGATGATCGGCACGTCCTCGAAGTCGCCGATGTCCGGGACTTCGACCGCAATCGCATCGGAGCTGGCGCTCATCGGCTCAGACGCTCGTCGGGATCGATGCATCCGCGTCGAGCTCGAAGCGCTCGATCGCCTCCTGGGCCCGCGAACTCTCAATCTGCCCGAGGTCCGCGAGCTCCTTCAAAGCCGCGACTGCCACGTAGTGTCGGTCGACTTCGAAGAACTGACGCAGCGCCTGGCGGAAGTCGCTGCGGCCGTAGCCGTCGGTGCCGAGAACTCGATACGGCCCCGGTACCCACTGGCGGATCTGGTCTGCGTGCGTGCGAATGTAGTCGGTCGAGGCGACGACTGGGGCCTCGTGCTCGGAAAGGCGCTCGGTCACATACGCTCGGCGCGCGTCCTCGAGAGGATGCAGCATGTTCCAGCGCTCCACCTCGATCCCATCTCGACGCAGCTCGGTGAACGAGGTCACGCTCCAGACGTCAGCGGCGACTCCAAACTCGGACCCGAGCAGATCGGCGGCGGCGATCACCTCCTGCAAGATCGTCCCCGAACCGAGCAGCTGCACTCGCGGACCGTCTCCGGAACCCGCTCGCAACAGGTACATCCCGCGCAGGATCCCCTCCTCCGCCCCCTCGGGCATCGGCGGATGCCGGTAGTTCTCGTTCATCAGGGTGAGGTAGTAGAACACATCTTCCTGCTCGACGAGCATGCGGCGGAGACCGTCCTGGATGACCACCGCAACCTCGTAGGAGAACGCGGGATCGTATGCCCGGCAGTTCGGAACCACCGAGAACAGGACATGGCTGTGGCCATCCTCGTGTTGCAGGCCCTCGCCGTTCAGGGTCGTCCGGCCGGCGGTGCCGCCGAGCATGAACCCGCGCGTGCGCGAGTCACCCGCGGCCCAGACGAGATCGCCGACCCGCTGATAGCCGAACATCGAGTAGTAGATGTAGAACGGCACCGTCTGCGCGTTGTGGGTGCTGTAGGAGGTGCCGGCGGCAATGAACGATGAAATCGAGCCGGCCTCCGTGATCCCCTCCTCGAGGATCTGTCCGTGTTTGTCCTCCTTGTAGAACATCAGTTGTTCTGAGTCCTGCGGCTGGTAGAGCTGGCCGACCGGCGAATAGATCCCCACCTGGCGGAACATGCCCTCCATTCCGAACGTCCGCGACTCGTCGGGGACGATCGGGACGATGCGCTGGCCGATCTGCTTGTCGCGCAGCAGCGCGGCGAGCACCCGCACGAACGCCATCGTGGTCGAGATCTCTCGGTCGCCGGTGCCCTCCAGCTGCGACTTGAACAGCTCGAGCTCGGGCACCGTCAGCGGCTCGGCATGTCGACGGCGGACGGGGAGGCTGCCGCCAAGCTCCGCTCGGCGCTCACTCAGATATTGCATCTCGGGGGAGTCGTCGGGCGGCTTGTAGTACTCGGCCGCTTTCACCTGATCGTCGGTCAGTGGCAGCTCGAAGCGATCGCGGAACGCCAGCAGCGCATCCTCGGTCATCTTCTTGGCTTGGTGGGTGATCATCTGGCCTTCGCCGGAGACACCCATCCCGTAGCCCTTGATCGTCTTGGCGAGAATTACCGTCGGCTGCCCTTCGTGGCGGACCGCGGCGTGATAGGCGGCGTATACCTTCTGCTGGTCGAGGCCGCCCCGGTTCAGCAACCAGATCTCATCATCTGACATGTTCGCGACGCGCTCCAGCAGCACCGGGTCGCGACCGAAGAAGTACTCGCGAACGAAGGCGCCGTCGCGCGACTTGAAGGTCTGGTAGTCGCCATCGATGCACTCCTCCATCACCCTGACAAGGCGACCGTCGGCGTCGGCCGCCAACAGCGGGTCCCAGCGCGTTCCCCAGATCACCTTGATCACGTTCCAGCCGGCGCCGCGGAAGTCCGCCTCGAGCTCCTGGATGATCTTTCCGTTGCCGCGGACGGGGCCGTCGAGTCGCTGCAGGTTGCAATTGACCACCCAGATCAGGTTGTCCAGTCGCTCTCGGGCGGCGAGCGCGATCGAGCCAACGGTCTCCGGCTCGTCCATCTCTCCGTCGCCAACGAACGCCCACACCTTGCGGCCGGTTGTGTCAACGACATTTCGCGCGGCGAGGTACTTCATGAACCGTGCCTGGTAGATCGAGGTGATCGCACCGATCCCCAGCGACACTGTCGGGAACTGCCAGAAGTCCGGCATCAGCCAGGGATGCGGGTAGGAGGAGAGGCCGTCGCGGCTGACCTCCTGGCGAAATCCGTCGAGCTGTCCGGCGCTGAGCCTTCCCTCGAGGAACGCGCGTGAATAGTTACCGGGGGAGGAATGACCCTGGAAGTAAACGAGGTCGCCGCCGTGCTGTTCGTTCGGGGCGTGCCAGAAATGGTTGAACCCGACCTCGTAGAGGGTCGCGAGCGACTGATAGCTGGCGATGTGGCCGCCAAGCTCGGAGGACACCTTGTTAGCGCGTACGACCATCGCGATCGCGTTCCAGCGAACGATCGACCGAAGCCGACGCTCGAGCGCTGGATCGCCGGGGAGCTGAGCTTCCTGGTCGGCGGGAATCGTGTTCACATACGGCGTGGTGAGGCTGGCGATCGGACCGGCGCCGGCCTGTTGGGCGCGCTCGACCGCCCGCCTCAGGATCTCTTGCGCGCGACCTGGTCCATCGTGCGCCACGACCGCGTCGACGGCGTCGAGCCACTCACTCGTCTCGGTCGCGTCGATGTCGGCTCCGGCGCCGTTGGTGCTGGGGGTCTGGAGTTGGTCGGTCATACCCTTTCCTCGCCTCGAATCTGTCGCCAACGCAGGGTGATCGGCCACTATACAAACGGCGCTGTGACTGACGTCACGAGTTCACGGTGGTCAAATCTGCCCTTCCGCTACGGTGGCCGGTGTGACCCTGCGAGAAACATCCGGCCCCCCTGGAGCTCCGTGGGAGCGACCCTTATCCGGGACGCTCGAGCTGCTCGCGGTCGAGTCCGAGCTGCTCGCGGGCAACCCGCTGGGCGATCCCGCGCGGCGGCCGCTGTACGTGTACCGCTCACCCGGCGTCAGCGACGGTTCCCGGCGGGAGGTCGCGTGTATCTACGTGGTCCAGGGATTCACCGGTCAGCTCGACATGTGGCGCGCGCGGGTGGCGTTCGAGCCGACCGTGATCGAACGGATCGACGCGATGTTCGCCGCCGGCGACTGTCCCGATGCGATCGTCGTATTCGTCGACGCCTGGACCTCGCGCGGCGGCTCGCAGTTTCTGAACTCAGCGGGGACCGGTCGCTATCTCGACTACCTGTGCGACGAGGTCGTGCCGTTCATCGACGCTCGATACCCGACCAGGGCGGACCGCGCACACCGCGGGCTGACCGGCAAGTCCTCGGGCGGCTATGGGGCGATGGTGGTGCCGATGTTGCGGCCCGACGTGTTCGGCGCGCTGGCCTCTCATGCCGGAGACGCGCTGTTCGAATGCTGCTACATGCGAGAGTTCCCGACCGTCGCACGGATGCTGCGAGATGACTTCGAGAGCTCCTATGAGCGGTTCTTCGAAGCACTCGCCGATGCCGATCGGTTCGACTGGTCGCGTTTCGGGGCGCCGTTCGAGCTATACGGCTACGCCTGCGCATACTCGCCCGACCCCGATCGACCGGGTCACGCGCTGCTGCCTTTCGAGATCACGACCGGCAAGGTCATCGATGATCTCTGGGCGCAGTGGCTGAGGTGGGACCCCGTGCGCATGGCGCCCGAGCGTGGGGACGCGCTCGCGAGCATGCGGCGCATCTACCTGGACGCCGGCAAGAGCGACGAATACTTCCTCGACCTCGGCGCCGCCGCGTTCGCCCGGGAGCTCGAGAAGCTCGGCGTCGAGCACTCGCTCGAGCTGTTCGACGGCGGCCACGGCGGCATCTCGTATCGGTACCCGGGCGCGATCCGCGAGCTGGTGCTCGCGATGGATTGATCGGCGCGATTTGCCGGCCGGATTTGAGAAGCCGTGAGCGCGAGCGCCGATGAGGAGATCCTGTTCGCCGGTCCGGCCGCGTTGGTCGAGCGCCTGCGCGCGCGTGAGCTGAAGCCACGTGAGTTGGTCGAGTTGTGTCTGCGCCGGATCGAGCATCTGAACCCCCGCCTGAACGCGTTTCGCGTCACGATGGCCGAGCAGGCGCTCGCCGAGGCCGACCTGGTCACCGACCTCGAAAGGCCGCTCGCTGGCATCCCGATCGCGGTCAAAGACGACACGCCGGTGGCGGGGCAAGCGATGACCCGGGGATCGCGCTCCTACGGACCGGTGCAGAGCTTCGACGCTGAGATCGTGCGCAAGCTGCGCACGGCCGGCGCGATCCCGATCGGGATCACGAACGTCCCCGAGCTGACGATCTTTCCCTGGACCGCGAGCGAGGCGAACGGGGTCACTCGTAACCCATGGGACCTTACGCGAACGCCGGGCGGCTCCTCCGGGGGTTCGGCGGCGGCCGTGGCGGCGGGCATGGTCCCGGCAGCCACGGCTTCCGACGGCGGGGGATCGATCCGGATCCCCGCTTCCTGCTGTGGGCTGGTTGGAATGAAGCCGACCCGCGGCCGGGTCTCGATGCAGCCCGCGCGCCAGGGCTGGCTTGGGCTGACCGTGTATGGCGGCCTGGCGCGCTCGGTCCGCGACAGTGCGCTGCTGCTGGAGGTGATTCAGGGCGCTACCGCCGGCGACATCGACATCGCGCCGCCACCGGCGCGATCGTTCGTGCAAGCCGCCGGCGAGCCGCCGGGCAGGCTTCGGGTAGCGGTCTCGCGCAAGATTCCCCCGGGGGTGATCGCGACCGTGTCGAGCGATCAGCGCGAAGCATGGGAGAGCGCCGCGCGGCTGCTCGAGCAGCTCGGCCACGAGGTGGTCGAGCGTGACCCCGATTACGGCCTGCACGGGTCGGTGCTGTTCACGCAGACATGGTTCCGCGGTGTACATGAGGAAGCGCTGCAGGTCCCGGACCGCTCACAGCTCGAGAGCTCCACCCGGCAGATGGCAGCGGCGGGGCGGATCCTCGTACCCGATCGCCGCCGGCAGAAGCTGATCGCGCAGCGTCGCGAGGTCGCCGCGCGGATCCTGGCACTCTGGGATGAGGTCGATGTACTGCTGAGCCCGGGACTCGCGAAGACCGCGATCGCCGCCGAGGGCGGCTACGGCAGATCAGCACCGGTGGCGGTCGACATCGCCGCTCGCTTCGCGCCGCTGAACGCGGCCTTCAACATCACCGGTCAACCGGCGGTGACGTTGCCGGCCGGATTCGGCCGCGACGGTCTGCCAGTGAGCGTGCAGCTTGTCGGCCGTCTCGGCGCCGAGGATGTTCTTTACTCGCTCGCGGGTCAGATGGAACGGGTACGGGGATGGTCCCAGGCCCGGCCGGCGCTCGACTGAGCCCCTTGACCGGCCTGGCCCGTGGGTCGATACTTCCCGCACTCGCGGCGCAGGAGCAGACAACATGGCAGCGAAAGCTGGAGCGGACACGGCTAACGGGAAGAAGGCGAAGGGCAAGGCGCCCTCCAGACGCGCCGAGCGATCGGCTACGGACACCTATGCGGTGTCGCCGAACGGCAAGCGCCGGGCCAAGTACAAGCCCACGGGCAACCTCACCGGGCACTATTACGTTCAGGAGCTCGCCGCGCTGCAGGAGGAGCTCGTCAAGTTGCAGTACTGGGTCAAGGCGCAGGGCCTGAAGGTCGCGATCGTCTTCGAGGGCCGTGACGCCGCCGGCAAAGGCGGCGTGATCAAGCGCATCGTGGAGCGCACCAACCCGCGGATCATCCGCGTCGTGGCGCTGGGGATTCCGACCGAGCGAGAGCGCAGCCAGTGGTACTTCCAGCGCTGGGCGGCGCAGCTTCCCGCGGCGGGCGAGATCGTCTTGTTCGATCGCAGCTGGTACACCCGCGCTCTCACCGAGCATGTGATGGGCTTCTGCAGCGAGGAGGAGTACCAGGAGTTTCTGCGGTCCTGTCCTCAGTTCGAGCGGATGCTGATCCGCTCCAAGATCGCCGTCCTCAAGTACTGGTTCTCGGTCAGCGACGAGGAGCAGGAGCGACGCTTTCAGGCGCGAGCGTCCGACCCCAGGCGCCGCTGGAAGCTCAGCCCGATGGACATCGAGTCGCGCCACATGTGGGTCGACTACTCGCGCGCGAAGGACGCCATGTTCGAGTACACGGATACCAAGGACTGCCCTTGGTACGTGGTCAACGCCGACGACAAGAAGCGCGCCCGACTGAACTGCATCAGCCACATCTTGCAGCGGATCAACTACGAAGACGTGCTGCCGCCGCCGATCGAGTTGCCGCCGCGAGCCGAGCATGGCGGCTATATCCGCCCGCCGATCGAGTCACAGACTTTCGTGCCATCGCGCTTCTAGAGCGGCCGAGGGCGGGCGGCCGCCGGTGAAAGCGTTTCAGGGACGACCGCGGTACGGCAGACAGGGCAGACCGCGTACTCCGAGTCCAGTGATCGCCAGCAGCCGCCCCGCCGCGGGCTGCTCCGCCAGGGCTCGGTCGTCCAGTCCCACCCGTGCGGTGGTCACAAACAAGGTCGTCATCTCGGGGCCTCCGAAGGCGCACGAAGTGGGCCGCTGAACGGGGAGCTCAACCCGCGCGAGCAGCGCTCCATCGCTCGTGTAGCGGTGGATCGCTGCGCCATCCCACAGCGCGACCCAGACGCCGCCTTCCTCATCGATCGTGAGGCCGTCCGGAGCCGCGCCCGATTGATCGAACTCGACGACCGTACGACGGTCGCTGATCGTGCCGGTCGTGCCGCCAAAGCCGAACGCATACAGCGATCGGGCGCCGCTGTCGCTCAGGTACATCGTCCCCTGATCGGGGCTCCAGCCGATGCCGTTGGAGATCGACAAGCCGGTGAGCATCGTGGTGGCGCCTCCATCGAGCTCGAGCCGGTACAGCGAGCCGGCGCCGGGCGACTCGTCGTAAGCCATGGTGCCGGCCCAGAACCGGCCCTGCGGGTCGCAGGCGCCATCGTTCATCCGAACATCGCTGCGGCCGGCCTCGGGGTGGGCGAGCTCGCGGATCGAGCCGTCCTCGTCGAGGAACAGAAACCCGCCGGCGGCGGCGAGTACGTAGCCGCCGCTGAGCACCGGCGCCGCGGCCCCGACGTGGCGGTCGAACGAGGTGCTCTGCAAACCCTGGCAGCGGCCATCGGCGGTGACCGTAGCCCAGTGCATCCGGCAGCCGAGGATGTCCACCCACAGCAGCTGCTGGCGCTCCGCGTGCCATCGTGGCCCCTCGCTCAGCAGCCCGCCGGTCGGCGACCACACCTCGATCATGGGAGCGCTCATGCGGTCGGGTGCGGCGAGCAGGGTCTCAACGGGAGCACATCCTAGTCGCGGTCAGCGCCGCGCCCGGCACCGCGTGGGCGCGCTTTGCGGTGAGATCATCGTGTTTGATGTCAGACTCCGCCACCCAGGGTCACGATGTGGTGGTGATCGGCGCGGGACCGGCGGGGGTCATCGCTGCGCTTCGCGCCGGCCGGCTGGGAGCGAGGACCGCGCTCATCGCCCGCGACGAGTTCGGCGGCATGGCGGCAAACGACGGGCCTGTACCGGTGCGTACGCTGGCGCACGCCGCGCGGCTGATGCGGGAAGCGCGACAGCTCCCCCGCTATGGGATCACGGCCGGCGAAGCCTCGCTCGACTACAGAATGCTGCTCGAACGGGTGGACGAGGTGACCCGGGATGTCCGCACCCACTCACTGCTACGCGCAGATCTGGAGCAGGCAGGAGTCGCGATTCACGAGCACGCCGGCACCGCGCGATTCCTCGATGAACACACGGTCGCCGGCGAGTACGGGCCACGGCTGCGATCGAGGAGCTTCATCATCTGCACCGGCGGGGCCTCGCGGAGGTTGCCGATTCCCGGGTTTGAGCTGACCGCGACGCACAGCGACGCCTGGGGGCTCAGCGCTGCACCGCGCTCGATGCTGGTGGTCGGCGCCGGCGCGACCGGGATCCAGGTCGCGTCGATCTTCAACGCGTTCGGTTCGCGGGTGCACGTGCTCGAGGTCGCGCCGCGGATCCTGATGAGCGAGGACCACCAGGTGTCGGCGACCGTGGCCGCGGCGCTCCGCGGATCGGGCGTCGACGTGGTGGCGGACGCCGGCACGATCGCGCGCTTCGAGCGCTGTCCGGCCGGCGTTCGAGCCGTCTACGGCAACGATCAGCGCATCGACGCCGAGGTCGCGGTCGTCGCAATCGGCTGGGTTGCCGACACCGCCGAGCTGAAGAGCGCCAGCGCAGGGGTCGAGACCGACCTGCGGGGATACATCAAGGTGGATGCTCAGTTCCGCACCACCGCCGGGCACATTTTCGCGGCCGGCGATGTGACCGGCCGGGCGCTGGTGGTCCATGAGGCGGTCCGCGAGGCCTACGTCGCCGCGACCAACGCCGCGACTGGCGCCGCGGCCACGCTTCCCGAGCAGGTCAGCCCGCTTGGCAGCTTCACCGACCCCGAGTACGCCTCGGTCGGGCTGACCGAACACGAGGCGCGTGCGGCGGGAGACCCGGTGGTCGTGAGGGTCCCATTCGAGCTGCTGGCGCGAGCGATCATCGACGACCGCCGCGTCGGCTTCTGCAAGCTGATCGTGGACCGGCCGTCTCATTCGATTCTTGGCTGTCACATCGTCGGAGAGCGGGCAGTCGAGTTGGCACAGCTGGCCGCGACCGCGATGGCAGCGAATATGACGGTCGAGCAGCTGGCAGCGGTCCCATTCTCGTTTCCCACCTACGCCGACGCGCTCGGGCGAGCCGCGATCGAGGCCGCGCGCGAGTTGGACCCCACGGGCAGCTGGGCGTTCGATCACCTCCTCGGCGGCCCCGGCACTCGCGACGAGCCCGCCCGAGGGACCGAGGCGTAGATCCCTGAGAGAAATCGCGAGCGCCGAGGGGGATCGCGAGCGGAGGCGGAGAGCTCGTAAAGTAAGCGCGAGCGCCGACGAGGAGAGACGATGAAGCGATCGACAGAGCAGATTCTCACCACCCACACCGGGAGCCTGCCGAGGCCGCCAAATCTCATGCAAGCGCTCCGGCGCCGAGATCAGGGCGCTGGCAACGGCGCGGCGCTCGCGGAGCAGGTGCGGGACGGGGTGAGGGACGTTGTGCGACGCCAGGCAGACGCCGGCGTCAGGGTGGTCAACGATGGTGAGGCGAGCAAGATCGGTTACTCGACGTACGTGAAGGAGCGACTGGAAGGGTTCGGCGGCGAGGGTGGGTTGGCCGGGCTGCCCGCCGACCTGCTCGAGTTTCCCGACTACATGAATCGCGTGATGGGCGAGATCGACTTCGCGATGCCCGCCTGCGTCGGCCCGGTTTCATATCGGGATCTCGATGCGGTGCGCGCCGACATCGCCAATCTGAAGGCGGCAATCGACGGGACCGAGGTGCAGGACGCGTTCTTGACCGCCGCCTCGCCCGGCGTGATCTCGGTGTTCCTGCAGAATCAGCATTACCCGAGTCATGAGGAATACATCGCGGCGCTCGCTGACGTGATGAAGGCCGAGTACGACGAGATCCACAACGCCGGCCTGGTGCTGCAGCTCGACTGTCCCGATCTGGCGATGACGCGGCACATGAATCAAGAGAGCCTCGAGGACTTCCGCCGCCGCGCCAAGCTTCACGTCGAGGCGATCAACCACGCGACCCGCGACATCCCCGGGGAAGAGATGCGCCTGCACCTGTGCTGGGGCAACTACGAAGGTCCTCACCACCATGACGTGGGCCTCGGAGAGATCATCGACGTCGTGCTCGACGCGAGGCCCGCGGCGATCTCCTTCGAAGCCGCGAATCCTCGTCACGAGCACGAGTGGATCGTGTTCGAGGACGGCAAGCTGCCTGAGGGCAAGCTCTTGATCCCGGGCGTGCTCGACTCGACCACCAACTACATCGAGCATCCCGAACTGATCGCGCAGCGAATCGTCCGCTACGCCGATTTGGTCGGCCGCGAGAACGTCATCGCCGGGAGCGATTGCGGGTTTGCGACCTTCGCCTCGTTTCTGACGGTCGATCCGGGGATCACCTGGGCGAAGCTCGCCGCGATGAGCGAAGGCGCAAAGCTCGCCTCGGAGAGATTGTGGTAGCGGGTGTCGGCGACGCTGGATGAGTTCGCTCGGCTCGATCTGGTCGTGGGCCGGATCGTCGAGGCCGAGGACTTCCCCGAGGCGCGCCAACCAGCGTACAAGCTGACGATCGACTTCGGGCTGCGGGGCACGCGCCGCTCGAGCGCGCAGATCACCCATTACACCAAGGAGGAGCTGGTCGGCAGCCAGGTGGTCTGCGTCCTCGGCTTCGAGCCCAAGCGGATCGCCGGATTCAAGAGCGAGGTGCTCGTGACCGGCGCGATCTCGGATTCCCACGGCGTGGTCCTGCTGCGTCCCGACTGGGAGGTCGAGGACGGCTCCGCGATCGGTTAGCCGTCGGCGAGCCGGCGGCCGCCGTTGCCGCGGCGGTTAGCCGGCGGACGCCGTTGCCGCGGCGGAACCAGCAGACGCTGTTGGCGCAGCGGCGGATGCCGAGTCCGGGACGGCTCACTGAGAATCGGCGGCCCCCGGGTGCAGGGGGCCGGTTCGCCCGAGCCGCGACGGGGGCGAGCGCCACCCGGCGGGCCTGCGGAGCCGATCGCCAATCGACCGTGGCGGTGATCAGGCCCGAACCACCTTAGCGGCGATGAGGCCCGCGATCCACGTCGTCGAGAGCACGCCGGCGAGGGAGTGAGACCGACGACCCGCTTCGGCCAAGGGTAGTCGTGCGGCGAGCGCGAGATCCGCCGCGGCGAGCACGTGCACGCCTCGGCCGGCGAGGTCGGACGCGTCAGCGGCCCGCGCCGACCGGCTGGACGAGCGCGGCGCTCGCGCGAGCGGCCGTCGATCTGGTATACGCAGCGGGGGACGCGGGCGAATCAATCCCAGGAGGTATAGATGAGCAGGGAAGCGCACGCCGGTGGATCGGGCTGCGCTGACGATCACCGGGGTTCCGTACCAGTATCGAGTCAGACAATCCGCGCCTGCACTACGGTTGCTCTCCGATGAGCGAGCACGACGTGATCGTGATCGGTGCCGGGCCCGCCGGGGAGCTGTGTGCCGGGCACCTCGCCAAGGAAGGGCTCGATGTGGCCCTCGCCGAGCGCGAGCTCGTGGGAGGGGAGTGTGCCTTCTGGGCGTGCATGCCGTCGAAGGCGCTGCTGCGCCCCGCGGAGCTGCTCGCCGAGGTCGACCGCGTGCCGGGTGCCAAGCAGGCAATCACCGAGCCGCTCGATGCCCAGGCCGTGCTGGCCCGTCGCGACGAGGTAATCCACGATCTCGACGACTCCGTCCAGCTTTCCTGGCTGGAGGATCGCTCGATCACGTTGGTCCGCGGACATGCGCGCCTCGAAGGCGAACGCACGGTTCGGGTAGGCGATCGGCTGCTCCGCGCGCGGCGAGCGGTGGTGATCGCGGTCGGCAGCGGCGCCGCGCTGCCGCCGGTACCCGGCCTGAAGGAGATCGCCCCCTGGACCAACCGCGCCGGCACCACCGCCGGAGCCGTGCCGGGCCGGCTGACCGTGCTCGGCGGGGGTGTGGTGGGGTGTGAGCTGGCCCAGGCTTGGGCCTCGCTCGGCGCACGGGTCACGTTGGTCGAAGCCCGCGAGCGGTTGCTCACAGGCGAAGAGCCGTTCGCGGGCGAGCTGCTGGCGCGCTCGTTGCGCGACCAGGGCGTCGAGGTGCGGATCGGCGTCGAGGCGAGTGCGGCCTCGCGCGCGGATGGGGGCGAGCTGACGCTGTCCCTGCGAGACGGCGAGCAGCTGATCAGCGACGAGCTGCTCGTGGCGGTGGGCCGGGATCCCCGCACCGGCGACCTCGGCCTCGAGAGCGTCGACCTGGAGCCCGGCGCGACGCTCTCGGTCGACGACAAGATGCGCGTCCGAGGACGCGACTGGCTGTATGCGATTGGCGACGTCAACGGGCGAGCGCTGCTCACCCACGCCGGCAAGTACCAGGCGGCCGTCGCGGTGGCCACGATCATGAACCGCGAAGCTCACGCCGCCTGGGACGGGCAGCTCTCGCCGCGGGTAGTGTTCACCGAGCCCCAGATCGCCGCCGTGGGGCGGACGCTGGAGCGCGCGCTCGAGGCCGGTATCGCCGCTCGAGCGGTTGACGCCGAGCCGGGAGCGACTCCTGGCGCGAGCTTCATCGGCAAGGGAGCTCCTTCAGCCGCCCGGATCGTCGTCGATGATGCCCGGGAGGTGATCATCGGCGCGACGATCGTCGGCCCAGACGTGGCCGAGGGCCTGCACGCGGCGACGATCGCGATTGTGGGAGAGGTGCCGCTCCGGCGACTCGCTCACGCAATCCCGGCGTTCCCGACGCGCAGCGAGGTGTGGCTGCGCTTGCTCGCGGACTGGGCCCCCTGAGCGCGAGGTCGCGGGGCCAGGGCCGAGTGTCTGTGTAGCCCCACCATTCCCGCGAATCGAGAGCCACGGCCCTCGATTCGCGGGTACCCTTGCGACGTCTGATCGCTTGGCGAGCTCAGAACGAGACGGTGCCGCTGCCTTGGAAGTAGGAGATCGCGGTCGTCGTGGCGTTGCCGTTGCACTTGCCGTTGGCGAGCCTCGGGACGATCGCCGCGAAGGTCGTATTGATCCGCACCGTTCCCTTGATGCCCTTGTAAGCGCCGGTGCCACCGAACAGCGTGACCGGCCCGGAGGTGGAGAACGCCCCCGAGCAGGACTTCGGGTTTAGCCCACCGCGGCCGGGAGCCGCGTTGAGCTTGGCCAAATTAACCTTGAACGTGCCCTTTGGGGTTATCACCTGACCGATGTTCGCGCTCAGATTCCGGGTCGTGCCCCGCGCGGCGAACGCACCGGTGATGATGATGTCGTTCTTGTTTGCGCCATTGGTGTTAACCCCGTAGATGTGAATCGCACCGCCGCTGGTCGAGGCGGCGGCCAGCGCCACCGCCGCGCCCGCCCCGAGCAGGGTGCTTGCCGCACAAAGGATGATGAGCAGTCGCTTCATCGAACCTCTCCTCCTGTTGATGGATTGATCGCGCGCCGGGCTCCGGCCAGACCTGCGGCACCAACAGCAACGGACGCGCCGCCCTGAAACTTGCGAGAAATCGCCCGTCGAGCGGCCCGACGGATCCTCGGCCTCGCGCGATCGACCGCCGTGGCGGGCCTGACCCTGGGTTCGCCGCCGCCTGCTCTCTGGCCCGGCGCCGGGAAGGAATCCGGCGAGCCGGCCGACCGGACAACGCGATAGACCGGAGACCGCGATAGCTTCCCATCACCAGAGTTCTCATCCTGATCGGGTGATGCCAGTTGGAGTGCTTGCTCCCAGCATCTGCTGATGGCAAGCTGCCACCGGAAAGGACCGACAATGACATCTGCTTCGGAAGCGACCGCAAACCGAGATCTCAGACGAGAGGTGCAGCGATGAGCACGACCGCCAGGAGCAGGCGCACGACGAGCAAGTCAACGGATGGCGCCCAGCCGGCGGCGGCATCGAAAACACGGGAGGACACGATGCCGCAGAGCGCGGCTGCGCCGTCCCCGTTTACGCCGATCGCGGACTACGCGTTCCTTTCCGACTGCCATACGGGCGCGCTGGTGGCGCCGGATGGGACCATCGACTGGCTATGCGTGCCGCGGTTTGACTCGCCGAGCGTGTTCGGATCGCTGCTCGACCGCGGGGCGGGCGGCTTCCGCCTCGGCCCGTTCGGCAACAACGTGCCGAGCGGCCGCACCTACGAGCCCGGCACCAACACGCTGATAACCGCGTGGAAGACAGCGACCGGGTGGGCGGTCGTCCGGGAGGCGCTGATCATCGGTGCCCGCCAAGGAGAGGACACGATCACGCCGCATACGCGACCCCCGACCGACGAGGACGCGCACCATACGCTGGTCCGGACCGTGGCCTGCATCGACGGGAGCGTCGAGATCGAGCTGATCTGCGAGCCAGGCTTCGATTACGGCCGTGACGATGGCGAGTGGACGCTCTCAAACGACCGGCACACCGCGGATGCAACCGGCGCCGGCCAGACAATCAGGCTGCAGACCGACATGCTGCTGGGGATCGAAGCGCGCCACACGCGGGCCCGGCACGTGCTGAAAAAGGGTGAGATGCTGTACTGCGCCCTCGGTTGGGGCGAAGGGCTGCAAGTCCCTACTTCGCTCCAGCAGGCCAACCACGAGCTCGAGGCGACGACCCAGTTCTGGCGCGACTGGCTGTCGCGGGCCAGGATTCCCGATCACGGGCTGCGGCCCTACATCGAGCGCTCGGCGCTCGCGATCAAAGGGCTTACCTACATGCCGACCGGGGCGACCGTCGCGGCGTTGACGACCTCGCTGCCGGAGACACCGGGCGGCGAGCGCAACTGGGACTATCGCTTCACCTGGGTCCGCGACTCGACCTTCACGCTGCAGGCGCTTCATTACCTCAACCTCGACTGGGAGGCGAATGAGTTCATGCAGTTCATCGCCGACCTCGAGCGCAACGAGGATGGAGCCTTGCAGATCATGTACGGCATCGACGGACGCCGGGATCTGACAGAGGTCCTCCGAGAGGACCTCTCGGGATACACCGGCGCACGGCCGGTGAGAGTCGGCAACGGAGCCTTCGACCAACGCCAGAACGACGTCTTCGGCGCTGCGCTCGACTCCGTCTTGTTGCATACGCGCCGCAGCCAGCGGCTGCCGCGGCGGCTGTGGGCACTGATCAAATCCCAGGCTGAGTGCGCGCAGGAGGTGTGGCAAGAACCCGATCAGGGGATCTGGGAAGCGAGGGGCGCCCCGCAACACTACGTCTCATCCAAACTGATGTGCTGGGTGGCGATGGATCGCGCCTCGCGGCTCGCGGAGATGCGCGGCGAGCCCGATCTCGCATCGAGCTGGCGCCAGACTGCCGCCGAGATCAAGGCCGACATCCTGGAGCACGGGGTCGACAGCCGCGGCGTCTTGCGCCAGCACTACGCCACCGACGCGCTCGACGCCTCCACGCTGCTGGCGGCGATCTTCGGCTTCCTGCCGGGCAACGACAAACGCTTGCGGGCGAGCGTGCTGGCGATCGCCGAGGAGCTGACCGAGGACGGGTTCGTGCTGCGCTACAAGACCGGCGAGACCGATGACGGCCTGTCCGGCAAGGAGGGCACGTTCGTGATCTGCTCCTTCTGGCTCGTCTCCGCGCTGGCGATCATCGGAGAGACGCAGCGCGCCCGAGATCTGATGGAGCGCCTCACCAGGATCGCTTCCCCACTCGGCCTCTACGCGGAGGAATTCGACGCCGCCACCGGCCGGCATCTCGGCAACTTCCCGCAGGCTTTCTCGCACCTGGCCCTGGTCGAGGCGGCCGGGCGGATCATCATCACCGAGCGGCTGGCCGAGCTGGGCTGATGAGCCGCCGCCGTGAGGCGATGATCGAACGCCGGGGCTGCCGTGAGGCGATGATCGAACGCCGGGGCGCGCGGCAGCCGCCCCCGGGAGCCGCACGTGTCAGATAACGGCGCGCTGATGCGCCGGCGTCAGGTTCCGATCGGCCCGGAGAGCGGCTAGGCCGCAACGGATATGGCCTAGCCCCCGTCAGGTGAGCGCCGTGGCCGCTAATGCAGAGCCCGCTCCGCCACAACGCCAAGCCGGATACCGCTACGGCCTGGTGTTCCTGTTCGTGCTGTCGATGTTGCTGTTCGAGGTGCTGGCGCCCGATACGGACTGGGCGCGTGCGGTGGGCTTCGCTCTGGCCGGTGCCGCGCTCACGACTGTGGTGGGGACTTCGCGCACCCGGGAGCCGATCCGCCGCGCGCGGGCGCTGGGTGTGGGAATCGCGGCGCTCGTCGCGGGCATCGCGATCGCGACCGGTGTCTTCGGTCTTGGCGTCTCTTCCCTGCTGAGCACGCTGCTGGCGGCGGCGATCCCCGTCGCTTTGATCGGTGGTCTGCTGAGGCTGATCAGAGAATCGGGGGTCACAGCGCAAGCCGTGGCTGGAGCGCTGGCGATTTACCTACTGATAGGCCTGCTGTTCGCCTCGCTGATCGGATTCATCTCGCACGTTGAAAGCGGTTCGTACTTCGCCCAAGCCGCAGAAGTGACCAATGGAGACCGCGTTTATTACTCGTTCACGGTGTTGACCACGACCGGCTTTGGCGACTACACTCCGATCACACCGCTCGGTCATGCCCTCGCTGTACTCGAGATGCTCACGGGGCAGCTCTACCTGGTGACGGTGATCGGGATTCTGGTGGGCAACTTCGCGAGCCGGCGAAGGTAAGAATTCCCGCGCCGTCGCCGCGCCGGTCGGCACCCACGCGCCGCGCCGGTCGGCACGCGCGCGCCGCCCGCGGCGACGGTCGGCACCCACGCGCCTCTCCCTGCGCTCCACCGGCCCGGGCTAACGTGACACTCGATCTCGGTGCCGGCTCGAATGTAACGCTGGCCCGCGCCAGGCGGGCTATTGCTACATCGGAAAATGCGCAGTGGTTCGATGTAACGGTAACCCGCGTCAGGCGGGCTAGCGTCACACTCGCCGTCAGCCAGGATCGAACGTAACGTTAGCCCGCGCGGGCCAATCACGGGCCCCCGGGCGCAAGGAGGTCAGTAGCTGAGGTCGTTGCTGGGCACCGCGAACACTCCGGAGGCGAAGACCAGGATCCAGATCCCAGCCGCGACGAGGCTGAGAACGATGATTCCCGCCGCGTGCCGCGAGTTCGCCTTCGTGGTTCGAGTCGCCACCACGATTCCAATGATCAGCCCGATCAACGGCAGCGCGACGGCGGTGATGTAGCCGAGGACAACCAGGCGACGGTCACGTGCCAGCCGCACGTTCGCCGAGGCGCCGTTGCTCGACACGTAGTCGGCCGGCCAGCGTTCGCCGTCTCGGTTGGGCGGTGTGGTGGCGCGCATCGGGATACCTCCGCTGAGATCGTAGAGCCACGCCGCGGACCGCGGAGCATCGAGCCCTCGGCAAACGACCTCGTCTCAGCGCCCGCAACAGGGTTCCGGTTGCAAGCGGGTCGCAACCTGGTGCACGATGTTCGGATGCGACCCGCGATCGTCTGCTTCTGCCTTGCGCTGCTCTCGGCGTCCGCTTGCGGAGGTTCGGGAGGCGGGCACACGCACACCGCGGCCGCGCGCCGTCCGGCGCCGCCCCCGATCATGCCCTGTCAAGTCCAGGCGCGAGCCGCGATGGCCCGCTTCCTACGGGTCAGCGCATCCACGATCGCCACCGCGCCTTCGACGGGCAACAACGACATGCCCCAGTGCTCGTTCCGGGTCCGCCTCGGGACAGGCGGGCAGGTCGACGTGGTCGCGAACCTCGATACCGGCCCGCAGCCGTACTTCCGGCTCGAGCGAACGACGGTCGAGGCGGCGCAGGTCTTTACCCCTTCGCGTTTGACTCCCGCGCCCGAGGCGGTCACCGGACTCGGTCTCGAGGCCGACTGGTTTCCGGCCTACCCGCAGCTGATGGCGACCGACGGCATCCGCTTGGTGACGGTAGCGGTGAACTGGCCGGGCGTCAGCCAGAGGCGCCGGCAACGCCTCGCCGAGGCGCTCACGCGCACCTACCTGAGGACCCCGCACGGCAAAGCCGCAGCAGCCCTCGTCAACCGCTACCCGTCCGGCTGAACGCAGCGGTCGGCGGCGAGGCCTCGTGAAACCGCTACCCGTCCGGCTGAACGCAGCGGTCGGCGGCCAAGCTCATCCGCCCGCCAGCTCGATCGCCTGGCGAAGCGCCTCGCGCATGCTGGCCTCCTCGACGGTCCCCTTGCCGGCGATGTCGAAGGCGGTCCCGTGGTCGACCGAGGTGCGGATCACGGGCAGCCCGACCGTCACGTTGACGCCGGCGTCGACGCCGAGTGCCTTGATCGGGCCGTGACCTTGGTCGTGATACATCGCGACCACCAGATCGAAGTCGCCGCGGACGGCACGAAAGAAGCTGGTGTCCGCCGGCAGCGGCCCGATCACATCGATCTCCTCGCCGGCGGCACGCTCGACGCCAGGTTGGATCTTCTCCTCCTCCTCGCCGTGGCCGAAGAGCCCGTGTTCGCCGGCGTGAGGATTGATTCCGCAGACGGCAATCCGCGGCGGGCGCTCGAGTGAGGCAGTCATCGCCTCGTGGCCCCGCTTGATCGTGCGGTAGACCAGTCCCGGCTCGATCCGCTCGATCGCATCGATCAAGCCGATGTGCGTCGTGACATGGATGACTCTCAGCCGTGGCGTGGTGAGCATCATCGAGACTTCCTCAGTCCCGGTCAGCTCCGCGAGCAGCTCGGTGTGACCGGGGTACTTGCGACCGGCGGCATGCAACGCCTCCTTGTTCAGTGGCGCGGTACAGATGGCATCGGCGCGCTCACTCCTCACCAGCTCGACCGCGCAGGCAATGTAGCGATACGCGGCCTCGCCAGCGCTATCTGAGAGCTCGCCCCAAGGCAGATCCTCGGGCAGCAGGTCGAGGTCCAGGCAGTCGACGGTCCCTGGGCGATAGCGCGCCTGCACCGGATCTTCGAGCGCGTTCACCTCCAGCTCGCTGGAGACGATCTCGCCGGCCAGGCGCAAGCGCTTGGCATCGCCGATCACCAGGGGGCAGCTGCGTTCGAAGATGTCCGCATCGGAGAAGACCTTCATGATGATCTCCGGCCCAACGCCGGCGCCGTCGCCCATCGTGATCGCGATCACAGGTTTGCTCATCGCACATCCTTTTGTTGCTGATCAACCGCGGGGCTCCGCATCGCAGATCGGCACGCGACCAGCGCCAACTCGTCCCCGAACCCGCCGGCCTTGATCGCCACCGGCAGCCGCCGCTCGTCCTCGGTCAGCCCGAGCGGGATCCCCGGCTGGAGCTCCCGCTGCAGTCGCAGTCCGCTCACCGACATCGCCTCGAGCACCGCCCGCGCCGTCTCCCCACCGGTCAGCACGAGACCGCCGACGAGCTCGCTGGACGCTGCGGCGACCGACGCGAGCAGGCCGGTGCCGTCCCGTCCGTGACCGCGTTCACCTTCGCCGCTTCCCAGGGTGAGCGCGCAGTCGCGCCCGGCTCGAAGGCAGGCCCGCAGTGACGCGAGTTGCTCCTCAGGCGGCACGTCGTCGCCGACCACCAGCATCTCCACGTCAGTCGTCTCGCACAGGCGCTCCAGCTGCGCACGGGTAGCCGAGGCCGGGCTTCCCACCACCAGCAGGAGCGGTGCCGCCGGCGCGGGACCGGAGCCCGGCCGAGGTCCCGTTGCCAGCAGCGACGCCAGCTGCCGCGCCAGCCCGGCGCTTCCCAGCCACATGACCTCCCGCCCACTTTCGAGGCCGCCGCGCGCGATCCGCTCGAGGTCATCCTCGGTCTCGGCGTCGCAGACGAACAGCTGCGCTTCGGCCTGGCGCAGGCGCTCGCTCAACCCCTCGCCGCGTAGTTGCTGCAGACTGACTTCGTCGATCGCCAGCCCGGCCGGCGCGAGCAGCTCTGGCAGCGATGAAGTGGAGATCTGGCCTGCGAACTCGCTCTCCTCAAGCGGGCGGCCGTCGATCAGTTGCCGCCCGCTCACGGTCGTGCGGCCGGTGGCCGGAAACGCGGGCGCGGCCACCACGCAGTCCGCCGGCCAGCACGCGATTGTCGCCCGCAGCTCGCTCGCGAGGTTTCCCCTCAGCGTCGAATCGACCTTCTTGAAGATCGCCTCTCCAGTCTTGACCAGCCGCGCCAGCTCTCGCACACGTTCCTCGGCCACCGCTGCTGACACGTCTCGCGTGTCGCTGTCGAGCGCCAAGATCGCCCACGGACCGGGGTCAACGCGATCGGCATCGAGGGCGGCGCAAGTGGGCAGCCCCCTGTCGGCGAACGGCACCGCGCAATCGGCCGCACCCGCGAAGTCGTCGGCGATGATCGTCAACCGCTTCACCGCAACCTCTTACCCGCGCCCCAACGCGCTCAAGCGACTACCTTCGCGCAGCGCGGGGTAGTCACGCCGCGATGGAATCCGCCCATGAGTGACAAGACGCTCGCGCCGGACGAACTGCATCGGGTGATCCTCGAGCTGCTTGTTGCTCTCGGGACTCCCGACGACCTGGCGCGCATCGTGGCCGACGCGCTGCTGGCAGCGAACCTGACCGGCCACGACTCCCATGGTCTCGTGCGCATGCCGGTTTATGCCCAGTCAGTTCGGGAGGGCAAGGTCCGCCCCGACGTCCGGCCAGCTTTGGTGCGCCGACACGGGGCAACCGCCACGGTGTCGGCAAATCGTGGCTGGGGCCAGCCGGCGGCGCGGCTCGCTGCAGAGACCGCGAGCGAGATCGCCGGCGAGCACGGGGTCGGGGCAGTCGCCCTGCAGGAGTCGCCCCATGTCGGTCGCCTTGCCGATTACGTGGAGCTGATTGCAAGCGGGGGGCAACTGTCGATGGCGGTGACCAACGCGTGGGTGAACGTTGCACCGTTCGGGGGACGCGATCGCCGCCTGGGTACCAACCCGATTGCATTCGGGATCCCGAGAGCGGACGGCCGGTCGCCGATCATCAGCGACTTTGCGACCTCGGTCGTGGCCGAGGGGAAGCTGCAGGTGGCGCGTGCATACGGCCGATCGGTCGCTCCGGGAACGATCCTCGACAGCGCGGGTCGGGCGACCGAGGACCCGGAGGACTTCTATGCCGGGGGAGCGCTGCTCCCCGCTCAGGGCTACAAGGGCTACGGCCTGGCGGTGGCGATCGAGGCGCTCGGTGGAGCGCTTTCGGGCATGGGGCCGGCGATGCTTCCCGACTACCGAGATGGCAACGGCATGTTCGTGCTAGCGCTCGAGATCGAGGCGTTCACATCGCTCGAGCAGTTCATCGGGCAGATCGAGGAGATGGCGCAGGCGCTGCTCGACGCCCCGCTCGCTCCGGACTCCGAGGAGGTGCTGCTGCCGGGACAGCTCGAGCTGAGGACCAGGGAGCAGCGCGAGCGCGAGGGGATCCCGATTCCCGAGCAGACCTGGGACGCGGTCGCGCGGCTCGCCGGCGAGCTCGGCGTCTCGATTCACCCCTGAAGCTTGGTTTCCACGCCCGGAGACGGGGGAAGGCGGCGTGTATGAGGAGCGGAGGATGAGCACGACGCTCGAGTCGCGGCTCGACCGTGCCTTCGGCACCTCGCCGGAGGAGGACTACGACCGCCGTTACGTCGCTTATCTGATCTTGATCGCGGTCGTCGGCTGGGCGTTGGCGTCTTATGACTTCAACCTGATGGTCGTCGCGTTGCCGACGATCTCCAAGAGCCTGCACATGTCACAGACGCAGGTTGGATTGCTCGGGTTCTGCGTCTACGCGGCGATGTTCGTGCTCAGTCTCGCGGTCGGGTACAGCATGGACCGGTTCGGGCGCAAGGTGATGTGGCAAGTGGCGCTGGTGGGTGCCGCACTGTTCACCGGCCTCACTTACTTCGTCCACAGTTTCGCAGCGCTGGTCGTCGTCCGCGCGCTCGCATCCGGACTGGCGAATTCCGAGCTCGCGATCTCGATCACGCTCGTCAACGAGCAGATGCCGCCGGCCCGGCGCGGCTTTCTGTATTCGATCGTGCAGGGTGGATGGCCGCTTGGCGTGTTGCTCGCCGCGGCCGTGTTTCTCGGGCTCAACGGCGGTCTCGGTCTTGACTGGCACGTGGTATTCCTGTTCGGCGTGATCCCCCTGCTGATGGTGATCGTCGGCCGCCGCTGGGTGCGCCCCGGAGAGCGCTATCAGCACATTCAGGAGATCAAGGAGGCCAAGTCAAGCGGCGATCAGCAACGTGTCGAGAAGCTGCTCCAGGAGTACGACGTCGCAGTCGATGAGATCGAAGAGGTCACCGTGCGCCAGCTGTTCGGCGAGCCGGGTTGGGTACGCAGTCAGCTGATTCGCACCTCTGTGGTGTGGGTGCTCTATTCGAGCGCGTTCGTCGCCACCAACACTTACATCGTCGACTGGCTGACGAAGTACCGATCGTTCTCCAACGGCAAGGCCGAGGCCTTGTTGCTCGTCGCCTCGGCCCTGGGCTTCTTCTTCTACCTCATCGGCGGAGCCTTGGGCGAGCGCTTCGGCCGCCAGCGGGTGCTGATCGCCAGCGCGGCCGCCGCCACGGTGCTCACCTTCGGGTTCTATTTCGTGCACGCGATCTGGGCGATCTGGCTGCTGTATATCTGCGTCTACCAGGTCACCAACGGCACCTGGTCGGGCACCGGCTACGCCTACTGGGCGGAGAGCTTCCCGACTCGGGTGCGGGGCACGGCGGTCGGATGGCTTGGAGCCATGTTCACGGCGGGGCTGATCATCGGATCCGGCATCTGGACGGCGCTGATCGGCTCCGAGGGCGCCCGCACGATGCTGATCGTCGGCGGCGGGTTCGCGGTGCTGCAGCTGATCAGCAGCTTCATGTTGCCAGCAATTCGTCCCGGCCAGGAGCTCGAGGACGTAGCGACCTGAGCGTTCTCGACGGCGCCCGTCCGTTTGGAAGCCTGGCGGCAACCCAGAACCGCTCCGGCCGGCTTACGAGCCGAGCGGTTCGGGTAGCGAGCAGCCGATGGATGGAGCCCTCAGAGCCTCCCGTCCCGCGCCGAAGCCCGATCTCGCGTCGCTGCGGCGGGACCTGAGGATGATCGTCGACGGCGAGGTTCGCTTCGACGCCGGCACGCGAGCGGCGTACTCCACGGACGCCTCGAACTTCCGCCAAGTGCCGATCGGCGTCGTCCTCCCTCGAACGGTGGAGGCGGCGGTCGCGGCCGTGTCGGTGTGCCGGCGGTACGGAGCGCCCGTCCTCTCGCGTGGCGGTGGCACGAGCCTCGCTGGACAGTGCACCAACGCCGCGGTGGTGATCGACTGGACCAAGTACTGCCATCGCCTGCAGTCGGTCGATGCCGATCGGCGCCGCTGCGTGGTCGAGCCCGGGATCGTGCTCGACGAGCTGAACCGCCAGCTCGCTCCCACAGGCCTGCGCTACGGCCCTGAGCCCGCGACCCACCCCAACTGCACCCTTGGTGGCATGATCGGGAACAACTCCTGCGGCGCCACCGCGCAGCGCAACGGCAAAGTCGTCGACAACACGCCTGCGCTCGAGGTACTGCTCTATGACGGGACGCGGTTCTGGTGCGGGCGGACCGGCGAGGACGAATACGCCAGGATCGTCTCGAACGGTGGCCGGCAGGCCGAGATCTACTCTCAGCTGCGGGAGCTGGCGGAAACCTACGGCGAGGAGATCCGCGCGCGGTTTCCGGAGATCCCCCGGCGGGTGTCCGGATACAACCTCGATTCGCTGCTGCCCGAGCACGGATTCGATATCTGCGGCTTGTTGATCGGCAGTGAGTCGACGCTCGTGACGCTGCTGCGAGCCGAGCTCGAGCTCGTCCCGATCGTGCGCGAGCGGACCCTGGTCGTGATCGCATACCCGACCGTCGCCGAGGCCGGCGATGCGGTCACCGCGGTCACTCCTTTCGAGCCAATCGCGCTGGAGGGGATGGACCGGCGGCTTGTCCGAGACCAGGAGCTCAAGCATGAGCATGCGGACGCGATCGAGCAGCTGCCGGACGGCAACGGCTGGTTGCTGGTCCAGTTCGGCGGCGACACCGTACAGGAGGCGCGCGAACGTGCCGATCGAATGCTCGCCGAGCTCGACATCGAGGAGCAACGGATCCGGTTCCTCGACGATCCGGAGCGCGAAGCCGAGCTGTGGCAGGCCCGCGAGGCGGGGCTTGGAGCCACCGCCCATGTTCCCGGGCGACGCGACACCTGGGAGGGATGGGAAGACTCGGCCGTGCCGCCCGAGCGGCTCGGCGACTATCTGCGCGAGCTCGACGCGCTGTACGAGCGCCACGGTTACGTCGATGACAGCGGGCCGGCGTTGTACGGCCACTTCGGGCACGGATGCGTCCACACAAGGATCCCGTTCGATCTCTACAGCGCCGAGGGTGTCGCCGACTACCGGCTGTTCCTCCAGGAGGCAGCCGATCTGGTTTGCCGGTACGGCGGCTCGTTATCGGGCGAGCACGGCGACGGCCAGACGCGTGGGGAGCTGTTGCCACGGATGTTCGGTCAGCGGCTGGTCGAGGCGTTCGGGAAGCTGAAGCGGATCTTCGATCCAGATAACAAGATGAATCCGGGCAAGGTCGTCGACCCCTACCCGCTCGACAGCAATCTCCGCCTGGGAAGGGACTGGCGGCCCCGGGACAGCGGCGCGCTGAACTTCTCGTTCCCTACCGACGGCGGTTCGTTCGCGCAGGCGGCTAACCGTTGCGTCGGCGTTGGCAAATGCCGGCGTCAGTCCACCGCCGATGGTGCGGTCATGTGTCCCTCCTACCAGGTGACGCTTGAAGAGGAGCATTCCACCCGCGGCCGGGCGCGACTGCTGTTCGAGTTGCTCGACGGCCACGCCGACGGCCCGATCAAAGACGGCTGGCGCTCACAGGAGGTGCACGACGCGCTCGATCTGTGCCTCGCCTGCAAGGGATGCAAGAGCGATTGTCCGGTCAACGTCGACATGGCCACCTACAAGGCGGAGTTCCTCTCCCACTACTGGCAGGGCCGCTTGCGGCCTCGAAGCGCCTACGCGCTCGGCTCGTTCCCCGCACTTGCGCAAGTGGCCTCGCGCACTCGATCGGCCTCGCTGGTCAACGCGTTCACGCAGCGTTCGCGGCTGCGGCGGCTGGTGAGCGCGGCGGCGGGGCTCGAACAGCGGCCGCTGCCCCGGTTTGCCCCGCAGTCGCTGCAGCAGTGGGCCACGCGACGCTCGCCCGTCACCGGAACTCGCGGCGAGGTGCTGTTGTGGCCCGACACGTTCACCAACTTCACCGAGCCTCACATCGGCCAGGAAGCGGTCGCGGTGCTCGAGCGCGCCGGCTGGACGGTGAAGGTGCCCGCCGAACCCGTGTGCTGCGGGCTGACCTGGATCTCCACCGGACAGCTGCCGACCGCTAAACGGATTCTCAGGAGGACGCTCCAGATCGTGCGCGAGCATCTCCGCCGCGACGGCCTGATCGTTGGGCTCGAGCCGAGCTGCACGGCGGTGTTCCGCAGCGACGCTCGCGAGCTGCTGCCGGACGACCCCGATGCCAAGCGGATGTCGGAGCAGACCGTGACGCTCGCCGAGCTCCTGTCTCGACACAGCCCGGGGTGGCAGCCACCCGATCTGAGCGCGACCGCGCCGAAGGCGATCGTTCAGGTCCACTGCCATCAGCACGCCGTGATCGGCTGGGACGCCGATCAGGCGCTGCTGGCGGGCTGCGGGGTCGAGGCACAGCCGCTCGCCAGCGGCTGTTGCGGACTGGCGGGAAACTTCGGCTTCGAGCGAGGACATCTCCAGGTCAGCGTCGCGTGCGCCGAGCGAGTGATGCTGCCGGCGATTCGGGGCGCCGACCCCAGCACCAGGATCCTCGCCGACGGCTTCAGCTGCCGGACCCAGATCGAACAGCTCGACAGCGGCGGACGCCCGGCTGCGCACCTAGCCGAGCTGTTGGCAAGTGGTGTCGAGCGGAAATCAAAGTAGCGAGGTGGAGGCCTCGGAGGACCTGCAGCGAGATCGCGTTCGCGCGAACGCCACCGAGATCTACGAGAACGTAAAGCAAGACGCGGCCGACGAGCTCAACCGGTCCGTTGCGGCGCTTGGCTTCTCAGGACTGTTCGCCGGTGCCACCGTCGGCTTCGGGGCGCTGGCCAGCGCAGCGGCCGTGGCGGCGTTAGGCGCCACGCACGACGCCAAGCTGATCGGTGCGCTGTTCTTTCCGCTCGGGTTCATCGCGGTGATCATCGGCCGGGCCCAGCTGTTCACCGAGAACACGCTGTATCCGATCGCGCTGGTGCTCGACGAGCGCCGCCATCTGGTGGCGACGCTTCGGCTGTGGGCGATCGTGCTCGGCGCGAACTTGATCGGGGTCTGCGTGTTCGCGTTGCTCGTGGTGCGCACCGGTGCGATTGCGTCCGACGTGGTGCGTGAGCTCGACTCGAGCGGCAGGGAGGTCACGCGCGGCGGGTGGAGCTCGTTCTTCTGGAGCGCGATCTTCGGCGGCTGGCTACTCGCGCTCGTGGCTTGGTTGATCCAGTCAACGCCGGCAGTGATCGGGCAGATCGTGTTGATCTGGTCGCTGGCGTTCATCATCGGCGCGGCGGGATTCGACCATTGCGTCTCGACGACCGCCGAGGTGCTCTGCTCGGTTTTCAAAGGTCACGTTGGGGTGGGGCGCTTCTTTGGCTGGCTGGCCGCGGTGATCGCGGGCAACGTCGCCGGCGGCGTGCTGATCGTGGCGCTGCTCAACTACGGGCAGGTGAGAGCGGGCGAGCTCGAGACCCCCAACCGCGGCTCCAGCGGCTGAGGAGCGAACGCCTTGAATGAGGTTTCCCGGCGCTTCGCTCGGGTAGGAATCGACTGAGGTGGAGGATCGAGGAGACCAGCGTGCTTCCGCTGTTCGGTGGGGAGAGATCGCAAGTTCACCTGACTTCCTCCGTCTGGAGTCGCTACGGCGACGGCTAACGGCGGCGCTGCTGGGGCGTGTTCGTGGTCGTGTTCGGCGCGTTCCTGGTGTGCTGCGGATACGCGCGTCCGTTCGGTGGATGGTGGTCTAACGGTCGCCTACGTTGGCTGCTCTCGCTCACCGTGCTGGCGCGAACTTCCCGACGCTCCTGCTGTCTCTGACCTGGCGACGCTTCACCTCGTGGGGTGCGGTGGTGGGAATCGCGTCGGGACTCATCTCCTCGATCGCGCTGATCATCCTCTCCCCTCAGGTCTGGTCGGGGCCGGCCAGCGCCGCGCCGTTCCCGCTGACCAACCCGGCGATCGTCTCGATCCCGATTGGTTTTCCATGCTGCATGATCGGAACGCTGCTCGGCGGACGTGAACAGTTCGCGCAGGCCAGCTTCGATGAGGTGCGCGTACGGAGTGCTACCGGGCTCGGCGCCGAAGCTGGACGCGCAGTCACGCGCCCGGAAGCGGGGCCGGCCGCCCGCCAACCCGCTGCGGCGCGATGAGCAGCCGTGAGCGTGGCGGCGACCGAGCGATGCCAACCCGCGTCGGCCTAATCGTGCCCTCCTCGAACACGGTCGCCGAGGTCGACTTCTACCGCCACCTTCCAGACAACGCGACCTTGCACACCGCGCGGATGTTCCTCGAGCAGGCGACGTCGGAAGCGGAGTCGACGATGCTCGACGAGCACCTTCCTAACGCGCTCACTGATCTCGCGACCACGCGCCCCGACATCGTCGTGTTCGCCTGCACGAGCGCCGGGACACTGCGAGGCAACGAGGAGGAGGAGCGATTGATCGCGCGGATCGGAGAGCGCACGAACGCGCAGGCGGTCAGTGTCGCAGCCGCAGTCAGGAGCGCGATCGCGGCGCGGAGAGCGCGGCGCGTGGGCGTCATCACCCCGTACGTCGAGAGTCTCAACGACAAGATCCGGCTGAGCTTGGAGGACGGTGGGCTCGAGGTCGCGGGCATCCACGGCATGGGAATCGCCGAAAACCTCGAGATCGGCTCGGTGTCGCCCCAACGCATCGAGCAGTTCGCCTGTCGCTGTTTCGGGCAGGCCGACATCGACCTGCTGTTCGCGTCCTGCACGAACCTCCGCGCCGTGGAAGCGCGAGCGCAGATCGAGCGGGCGCTCGGCATTCCGGTGGTCACGAGCAATCACGCGGCGCTCGAGGCGGTGCTCGCGCATATCGGCGCTCCCATCGCGGTGTGACGACGCCGCCGTGACACTTGACACGCAGAGACTTAGATTTCATAATGCCACTCATGTAGAGCCTGTTATCTCTGTCATCGGGAGGTTTCAATCATGGCCACGATCCGCTGGGAGCCGGTCGGAGAGCTGAACTCGATTCAGAACGAGATGAACCGACTGTTCAACACGTTTTTCGATTCGCCGCCGCAGGGAAACCGTCCCAGCACGCTGCAGCGACGCTGGATCCCGCCGATGGACCTGGTCGAGACAGCCGACGAGTTCGTCCTGCGCGCGGATCTGCCCGGGGTGACCGGCGATGACGTCGAGATCTCGCTCGAGGACAGCGTGCTCACGATCTCCGGCGAGCGCAAAGCGAAGCAGGACGCCTACAACGAGGGCTACTACCGCGTCGAACGGGGCACCGGCAGCTTTTCACGCTCGCTGACGCTTCCAGAGGGCGTCGACCCCGGTGGAGTACGTGCCGAGTTCGAACTCGGGGTGCTGGAAGTCAGGATCCCAAAGCCGGAGCAGCGCAAACCGCGGAAGGTCGAAATCGGCGTCGGCGAGGCGTCCGCGAAGACGAACACGATCGAGGGGACCGGAAGCTAGCCGCTCGCGCCGCGGCGCGCGGCTCATCACCGGCTCTGCGCCGCGGCGGGCGCCAGCTCATCACCGCCTGAATCTGCTCCAGACGCTCGCAGGCACCGTTTCAAAGCGGGCTAGCGAGTCGCCGATCAGCCAGATCGTAGGCGGCCACAGGCCCACGAACAGCGCACGACGCTCGGCGTTGCCGCGCTCGTCCTGATCGACCGTCTTGGCGCGAATCCAGAGGCCGGTACAGAGCGCGATCGAGCTCAGCGAGAGGATGTGCAGGTGCCAGGAGCGAACTCCCGCGTCGTGGAGGCGAGTCGTCAGCATGAGGACCGAGATCCTATTGGCAATCGGACCTAGGGATCACCCCCGTAGCGAGCCCTGGTCAGATTCGGAACCCCTTTTCATCGCGCAGTGGTGATAAACGCTCGCCTGGGTAGCTTTCACCGCAATGCCCCGCCGCCCCAGCTTCGCCCGTCGCTGGCTGACAGCTGCCACTTGGCCGATCGGAGTCGGCTTGACGTCGTGGAACTACATGTGGCGCTCGACGCCGCTTCACCGTCGTGAGATTCCCGAGAGCAGCTCCGATCAGCACCTTCCGCCCGCGTTTTCGGAGGGGGTTGATCGGAGCGAGGTGCAGCCGGTCGAAGATGGATATGGCCCTCTCTTTCACCGTCGCTACCGGACGCGCATCCGGGATTCCGCGCTCGCCCCCGAGCAACTGATGCGCGAGGTGAAAGCGAAACCGAACCGGGCCGCGCCGATCAAGTTCGCGCGTTTTCAAAAGGTCCTCGGCGAGCCGGATCAGATGAACGTCGGGGACGAGTTCGTGGTCCGGATGCCGGGCCCGTGGGACGGGCCGGTGCGGGTGGTGGCCGCGGATGAGCGCCGCTTCCGTCTGGCTACCCTGAGCGGTCATCTCGAAGCCGGCCAGATCGAGTTTCGGGTGGTTCCCGAGCAGCTGATCGCGTTCGAGATCGAGTCGTGGGCGCGCAGTGCCGACCGAGTGGTGGACCTTCTCTACAGCCGCGTGCGCATGGCCAAGGAGATCCAGCTGCACATGTGGATCTCGTTCCTGGAAGGCGTTGTCTCGCTCTCCGGGGGCCGCATGACGGGCGGAATCGAGATCGATACACGCCGCGTGGAGAATGCCTTCCCGCGATGAATTCCCGGATTCAGAGAAAGCTCGCCAAGCTGTCCGAAAAGCCGGTCAACTTTAACCCCGATGAGCTTGACCTCGCCGACCCGCCCGAGGCGTGGAACGTCGATGACCGCCGTCAGCCGCTCCCCTCAGAGCCGCCGGGAGCGCCCGTCGCCGGTGGCAGCTGGGAGGTCGCAAAACGGTTGATCCGCGGATATGAGTTTGCCGATCCCTCCGTTGTGCGTGCCTTCTACGACCCTGAAAAGCCACTCGCAGGGCGCGACATGCTGCTCGAGCTGAGGGCGCTCGGGCTGGTGCGCGTGTATGTGGGCGTCCGGGTCGGCGAGGTCTACGATCAGGTTCGGGAGGTCAATGGCCAGCAGGCGCGCGTGTTCGGGTGGTACTACCGGACCCTGGAGGGTCATGTCGAGCAAGGCCAGATGGACTGGCAGGTTTGGAAATGGCTCGACTCCGGCGCGGTCGAGTTCCGCGTCTACGCGGTCTCGCGCACCGCGACGATCGCCAACCCGATCGTCCGGCTCGGGTTCTGGCTTCTGCGTGACCACGAGCGCTCGGTGTTCCTGAACAGCACCGGCAACAGGATGCGCTCGTTCACCGACCTCGCCCTACGAGAAGGGGGAGGTGCAGAGCGCGTCCGTGATGCCAGCAGGGATCTGACCGCTCGCCGCCTCTCGGCGCGCGACTCGGCTCACGACCAGCTCGCCAGCCATCTCAATGACTAGACGCGGCCATCTCGCAGGTCGAACCACCAGGCCCGAATCAACCCGGGGCGATTTGTGGAGATTCTCATCGCTCGCTTAGCGACCTGCGAGCGCGGTTCGTCAGAGTTGGGCGCGTGCTCGCGCGTGCGCTCACGATAGCCGGACGAGCCTCGCGTCCTGAGCGCCGCTGGACGGCGGCGGTCGCGGTGTCAGCGGCACTCGCGCTCGCCGCATGCGGGTCGAGCGGCCATCGCAGTGGCACGCCGACCGGCACCGGCAGCGCCGCATTGCCTTCGCAGGCGACTTCACAAGCAGCCCACCATGGCTCGGGGGTGAATGTCTACGCCGCCGACGGTGCCGGCGATCTCAGCCCGGCGGTCCGCGGCGACCCGGCCCTGATCTACGTTCCTAACAGCCTCAGCAACACCGTCGACGTGATCAGCCAGCGGACCATGAAGCTCGTCGGTCAGTTTCCGACCGGAGCGCTTCCCCAGCACGTGACTCCTTCATATGACCTCAGGACCCTCTACGTGGACAACGACCTCGGCAACAGTCTGACGCCGATCAACCCTCGTACGGGCCGCCCGGGACGGCCGCTCGCGGTAGAGGATCCCTACAACCTCTATTTCACCCCTGACGGCCGATATGCGATCGTCGTCGCCGAGCGGCTGGAGCGACTGGATTTTCGCGATCCCGGGACGATGCGGCTGGTGCACTCGCTCTCGGTTCCAGCATGCCGCGGAGTCGACCACATGGACTTCTCTGTGGATGGCCGCGAGGCGTATGCAAGCTGTGAGTTCAGCGGTCGGATGATCGAGCTCGATCTCGCCACCGAGCGGGTGACCCGCACCTTGGTCCTAAATCGAGGAGTCGCCAGCCCGCAGGACGTCAAACTCTCACCCGATGGCCAGACCCTGTACGTCGCCGATCAGCTGAACGGCGGCCTCTGGGAGATCGATCCCGCGTCCTTCCGGGTGGTCGGATTCCTCAGCACGGGGGCGGGGGCGCACGGCCTGTATCCGAGCCGTGACGCTCGCGTGATGTACGTCTCCAATCGCCAGCAGGGTTCGATTTCGGTGGTCAGCTTCCGCACTCGGCGAGTGATCGACACCTGGCAGCTCCCCCAACCGGCGAGCCCCGACATGGGCGGCGTGTCCGCGGACGGCCGGACCTTGTGGCTGAGCGGCCGGTACGACGCCGTGGTCTATGCGATCGACACTCGTAACGGCCGCCTCCGCGCAGCGATTCCGGTGGGCCAGGGCCCGCATGGGCTGTGCGTCTGGCCACAGCCGGGGAGGTACTCGCTGGGACACACCGGAATCCTGCGCTGACACTCGTGTGCGATCTCGCCCCAGCTCGAGCCGGCCGGCGCGATCAATCCAGCGCTGTGCGCCGCGTTCGTGCGCTACATGCTCGAGCACCCACTGCTCCGCCGTCATGCCGCCGGGGATCGCTGCGCACACCGCCTCTCGGACACAGCCAGCGGCCGCTAGTTCCGGCGGCTTGCTCTCTATAAAGCACCTCGACAACATCTACGCGAAGCTCGGCGTCAGCTCCCGCAACGCAGCCGCCAATCGCACGAAGCTGCGCCTCGTCTAGGCGGTTCGTGGCTCGATCGGGGGCGAGTCGCATCCAGGCGATGGCGGACGCGCGTTAGCGAGTAGCATCGCGACCTCGTTCAGACCACAATTTTCAAGGAGAGAAGCAATGCCAGCAAAGGGCGCCGCCGAGTGGCAGGGTGATCTCAAGTCCGGCACCGGCACGTTCACCGCCGGAGACAGCATCGGTGGTGAGTATTCGTTTCGCTCGCGGTTCGAAGACGGCCCGGGAGCCAACCCCGAGCAGTTGATTGCCGCAGCTCACGCTTCGTGCTTCTCGATGGCGCTGTCAGCCGCGCTGGCCGACGCCGGCACGCCGGTCCAATCAGTCAAGACCGATGCCACCGTCACGTTGCGGTTTGTGGACGATGCCCCGACGATCACCTCGATCGCGCTGAGCACCGTCGGAAAAGTCCCCGGGATAGACCAGGCGGCGTTCCAGAAGGCCGCCGAGGAGGCCAAGGCCGGGTGCCCGGTAAGCCGTGCTCTGGCGGGGGTTTCCGAGGTCAGTCTCGACGCGACGCTCACATAACGGACGGGGCGGGCTCGAAGGAGCATCTTCGGGCGCCGCCCGGCCCGCATTGCTCGAGCGGGCCTTAAATGGCTTGCTCGCGGTTGCGCGCTGCCGCCACGCTGCAGCGCTGGACGTCCCGGAGGTACAGGCGGACGGGCGAGCAGCCGGCTCATGCATAGCGCCTGGCTCGAGAGGAGCGCTTGCGCTCGTCCAGCAAGGCCATGAGGCCGTGGCGATGTCCGCTGGCGAGGAACCGAGGGCAATCGCGGCCCGAGGGGTCGGGCCCCAGGCAAGGCCTTTCACCGCCTCGAGGATGGCGCGCGCCACCAGGGTTTACGTAGGCCGGCTGGCCGTGCTGCAAGCTGATGCCGGCGAGCTTCAGCCGTGTCGCCCCGGCCGCCCGCCGCAGCTACGTCTTCGGAGCGGTGTGCTCGGGGTGAATTCGGTGTTCGGCTACTTGCTCAAAGCCGTAGGCGACTCGAAACATGGTGGCCTCGTCGTAGGGGCGGGCGAGCACCTCCAGCCCGACGGGGAGACCTGTCTCGGTGAGCCCGGCGGGCACGGTCACCGCCGGCATCCAGGTTTGCGAGCTGATCAACGTGTTCGTGGGAAATGTCAGCGTGGTCCATACGCCGGAATCGGTATCTGCGCGGGTGGGGGCTGGCACCTGGCAGGTTGGGTAGACGAGCGCTGCCAACCCGTGACTCTCCATCAGGTTCACGACAACCTTCATGAACTCCTCGCGAGCCACGTATGCCGGGTAGTAGGACGGATCTGCGAACGGGTCCTCAGGACCGTTTGCGATTCCCTCTAGGAGGTCGAGCATCTTGTGATAGCGCCCCGATCGGACTATCTCCTCCACCGAATTCATCGGCGCGGCAGGGCGAGCGGCCAAGAAGCGATCGATGTCGTACTTCGACTTGATCAGATACAAGGAGGTGCTCACGAGCCAATCGGTCAGCTCCGGGATCTCGACGTCGACGATCGTCGCGCCGCCGGCAGCGAGTTCCCCAAGCGAAGCCCGGATCACTTCGTTGACCGGACCGCAGTCAGAATCGCCTTCGGGGCCGAATGCGTTGCGGACGGCGCCGATCCGGAGCCCTTCCAGGCCATCGACGACCAGCGCGCCGAGGTACGACCGCGGCGCGCGAGCGACCGAGTAGGCATAGGTCAGCGGGTCGTCCGGGTCGAACCCCACCAGGACATCGAACAGCCGCACTGCGTCGGTCACGCTCCGGGCCATCGGGCCGATCGTGTCCTGGAAGCCGACCAGCGGATTGCAGCCCGATCTACTGATCAACCCAGGCGTTGAGCGCGCTCCCACCAGATTGCAGAACGACGACGGCACCCGCACCGACCCGCCACAATCGGTCCCCAGTCCGGCGACCGCAAATCCCGCCGCAACCGCAGCGGCAGTGCCTCCGCTCGACCCTCCCGGATCGCGCTCGAGATCGTAGGGATTCTTGGTCTCCCCACTCCGCGAGGAGTACGCGAACCACGAAGTCGCGAAATCGGGAAGCGAGGTTTTCGCGAGGATCAGCGCTCCCGCTCGGTGAAGCTTCTCGATCACGCGCGCGTCCCGGTCCGCAACATAATCGGCGAAGATCTCAGATCCGAAGGAGGTCGGAAGTGAGCTGGTTTCGAGGCAGTCCTTGACCACCAGCGGGATTCCATGCAGCGGTCCCACCGGACCTCGCGCCGCCAGCGCTGCGTCGAGTTCGTCAGCTCGCGCAAGCGCCTCTGCGTTCAGCGTGACGACCGCGCCCAGGGCCGGCCCATCCCAGTCGTATCGCTCGATGCGCTGCAAATACGCCTCGGCGAGCTCGCGTGCGCTAACGCGGCCGCTGTACATCGCGCCGTGAATCTGTGCGATGCTGGCCTCTTCCAAAGGCGTTCTATCGATCTGCATCAGCTGGCCTCCCGAGGTCACACGGCGTGATCATTCTCAGCACGACTGGTACGCCGCCGCGAGCGGCGCCTCCGAAGCCGCACAGTTCTTATTCCCAGCACCCTGTCTCACTACGCGATCGGTGAATCCCGGCGATGAGCGACGGCCCGGCTGAACCCGACTGCACCGTCAAGGCGGGAAGGTCAAGTGAGAGCATCGGGGAGTCCCGTGACCTGATCGGGGAGTCCGGTGACCGGATCGGGGAGTCCGGGCGAGCAGGCAGGGGGCTGCGCCACTGGCTCGCTTCCTCATCGAGGCGCGAGCGGCGGCTCGAGGAAACCGGCAGCGATCCCGACCCGCGGTTCACGTTCGCCAACGAACGTACATTCTTGGCCTGGAACCGGACCGCGCTGGCGCTGATCGCCGCTGGTCTCGCAGCGGCGCAGTTCCTGAAGTTCAACCTTCACGGCCTGCGGCTGATCATCGCTGTGCCGCTGATCGTGCTCGGCGCGGCGCTGGCTCTCGCAAGCTATCTGCATTGGGAGGACAGCGAGCGGGCGATGCGCCTGCGCGAGCCGCTGCGCTACTCCTGGATGCCGCGCGTACTGACCGGTGGGATTACGGCGATCGCCGTGTTCGGCGGGATCGTGGCGGTGGTCGATCGGCTGGCCCATTGACGCCGCGGCGCGCTCAGCTGACGCCCCACGCGGCGCTCGACGATGACGATCCGGGGGAGGCGCGCGAGCGGACGGCACTGGCCTGGGCGCGATCGGCGCTGAACATGGCCGCGAGCGGGACCTTGGTCGCGCGGGCCGCATTCGAGGACCATCTCGCCGCGGTGGGCGTTATCTGTGTGATCGCGATGGCGGCGCTCTCAGGGCTGACCTGGCACCACGGGCAGCGGATCTACCGCCATCGTCGCGGTCCCGGCAGGCCAGCCGAACTGCAGGGGAGGGCGTTCGCAATGCTGACTGTGGCCACCACCCTGATCGCCGCCTGCGCGATCGCGCTGACGCTCGCAAGCTGACCAGGGTCGCCGACTCAGTTTCGGACGTCTCGGTTCTCGGGCATGAACTGGCTCGCGAGGAACGTCGCCCCCTGGGGATCGGTGATGACCGTCATCCTCACCCAGGGGGCGTCGAACGGCGGGACCTCGACCTGGCCGCCCAACGCCGCAGCGGTAGCCGCTGCCGCGTCGGCGTCCTGGACCGCGAACGTCACGCTCCAGTGCGCGGGAAGACCGGTCCGGTCCTCGGCGATCGGGTTGAGCGTCGCGACCACGTCCGCAAAGCCCTCCGGCGCCCCGACCTGTGCCATCCGCTCGCGCAGGCCGGGGTCGCCCCGCTCGAGGAACTCCCCATAGCCCGGCAGGCGCCACGCTTGCCAGTTCCCGTCGACGGCGAGGGTCTTCCAACCAAACACGGAGCCGTAGAACGATGTGGCGCGCTCCGGATCGCGTGTGTTCAGGCCGTTGAAGTTAAGCGAGCCCGGCTCGTTGACGATGCGCGCGCCCCGGTGGCGCTTTGCCTGCCAGAGGCGGAACACCGCTCCCTCTGGATCGGAGCACACCGCCATCCGTCCCGCCTCGAGGACATCGAACGGGTCGAGCGCGACGGCACCGCCTGCAGCCTGTATCGCCGAGACGGCCTCGTCGGCGCTATCGACCCAAATGTAGGTACTCCACGCCGCCCTCGCCGAGTCCCCCTCGGGCTGCGAACCAACCGCGGCCACGTCGCCTCCGCGGAGGCGAGCGAGGTAGTACCTGCCGCCCGCGCCGGGCGGCATCACGTCCTCGAACTCCCACCCAAAGAGGCCGCCATAGAAGGCGACTGCAGCGTCGGGATCGGGCTGGCTGGTGTCCACCCAGCATGGGACGCCAGGCAGGTATCCGTCGCGCTCGAGCATTGCCGCTCCCTTCTCCTCGTTGACATGCTCGGCGCCACCATAGGTCGGTTTTAGGTCAGCTGCTGTCCTTGACGTGCAGCTGGTTGTCCCTCCTAGGGCGAGGCGCTCGCGAGCGTCGCGGGCTAGCGTCACACTCGACCCAGGGGTGGTCCGCCGCTCGAGCGTCGTTGCTTACGATCTCCGGCTGCTGTCCGTTTTCGGTGGGCGCAGGATTGCGTTGTGAGATGTCGTGGATGTAGGTCGCGACGATCCCGTCAGCGAGCAGCTGCGGCCTGAGACGGGGAGCGTATGCGTGGCCAACGTGTGGTGAGCGGCGAATCGCACGGGTGGCCGGGATTGCGGCGTTGTAGGGGCGCTCGTTGGTTCTCATGCTGCCTCTCGTTCGAGGTCGGAGGTGGTCAGGGTGATGTCGTCGCCGTCGGCAACCGGGGCCGGGGCCAGTTGCAGGCCCGGACGGGCCGGTCGTGCTCGCAGTAGCACGGCCGCGAGCGCGATGCCGGTGGCGATGGTCGCGGCGCCCGCGAGGAACGCGAGGTGGTAGCCGCCGATCAGAGAGGACGTGACGCCGTGGTGGGCGGCGAGCAGGCCCTTCGTCCGGTTGGCGGCGATCGTGCTGAGCACGGCCAGCCCGAGTGCACCGCTGATCTGCTGGGAGACGTTCGTGATGCCCGAGCCGAGTCCCGCGTCGGCCGCGGGGACCTCCGCCATCGCGATCGTCAAGAGCGGCATGAACGCGCTGCCGATGCCGAGCCCGATCGCGAAGCAGGCGAAGAAGATCGTCGGGAAGAAAGTCGTGTGTGGCCCTACGGTGCTGAACAGGAGCAGTCCAACGACGGCGGTCGACATGCCGGCGATCAGCACCGGAAGCGGACCGAAGCGTGTGACCAGCCGGGCGGTGATCCCCTGCGAGAGGACCGCGACGGTAAGCGTCCAGGGCAGAAACGCCGCGCCCGTCTGCAGAGGGTCGTAGTGGCGGACGTGCTCCAGATACAGCGTGCCGAGGAAGAAGGTCGAATACATGCCGCTGACGAGGAAGCCTCGTACCAGGCTGGCGTTGGTGAGGCCGCGCAGGCGCAGGACCTGCAACGGCATGATCGGATTCTGGATCCGTGCCTCGAGGGCGAGGAACGCACCCATCAACACCGCGGCGAGCCCGCCGAAAGCGAGCACTTGCGGCGAGATCCAGCCGTGTGCGGTCGCCTGGATGATCGCGTAGATCGCGCTCATCAGCGAGCCTGTGACAAGAAGCGAGCCGATCCAGTCGACCCCGTGCGCGAGTCCGAGTCCCTCGTCAGCCGGGATCAGGCGCTGCCCGAGTGCGAACGCGGCCAGCCCCACCGGGAGGTTGACAAAGAACACCCAGTGCCAGCCGAGCGTCTGCGTGAGCAGCCCGCCCGCCAGGAGGCCGAGGGATCCACCCGCAACCGACACGAACACATACGCGCCCATCGCGCGGGCCCGCTCGCTCGGCTCCGGAAACTCCGTGACGATGATCGCGAGGATCACCGAGGCCTGCGCCGCGGCTCCGATCCCCTGGAGAAAGCGGGCGCCGATCAGTGCCCCCTGGGTTGGGGCGATACCGCAGAACAGCGACGCGAGCGTGAAGATCGTCAGGCCGGTCAGGAAAACTCGCCTTCGCCCCGCCAGGTCGCCGAGCCGGCCGGCGAGCAACAGCAGGCTTCCGAACGTGACGAGGAAGGCGTTGACCACCCAGGTGAGGTTCCCCTGGCTGAAGTGCAGGTCGCGCTGGATCGAGGGCAGCGCGACGTTCACGATCGTGACGTCAAGCACGATCATCAGTTGTGCGAGGCAGACGATGAACAGCGAGGCCCAACGCCGGCTCTCGGGTGCGGGATTGAGAAAGTTCATGTGGCTCCCGGGCTTGTAGAAATCTCTGACTGGTATAAACTGGAGGTCACCTCCGGAAATAACTGGAGGAACCCTCCGGATAATATATGGAGGCATCCTCCGTTTGTCAAGGGAAACTGCGCGATGACCACCGAGACGCTTCTGACGCGACCTAAGCGAGCAGACGCCCGGCGCAACTACGAGAAAGTCCTGGCGGCCGCCCGCGAGGCGTTCGCCGAGGGCGGCGAATCAACCTCGCTCGAGGAGATCGCGCGTCGCGCCGGTGTGGGCATCGGGACCCTCTACCGGCATTTCCCGAATCGGCAGGCGCTCGTAGAGGCGCTCTACGTCGACGAGGTTGAGGGGCTCTGCCGGTCAGCCGCGGAGCTCGACGGCGCCGATCCCTGGGAGGCGCTGAACAGCTGGTTCGAGCGCTTCGTCGCGTACATCGCCACCAAGCGCGCGCTATCCCACGAGCTGCTCAACTATCTCGGTCAGGACGCCGCGCTGTTCCAGGTGTGCCGGACCTCGCTGTTCGCGGCCGGTGAACCGCTGCTCGTGCGCGCCCAGGAGGCGGGCATCGTGCGACCCGACGTCAGCATCGCCGATGTGATTCAGATGGTGATCGCGATCGCCAAGGTCCCCGCCGGCGAGCCCGGCCAGACCGAGCACCTGCTCCGAATCGCCCTCGACGGTCTTCGCCATCTTCCCGAGAGCTGATCACAGTCCGCCGGCGGTGAGGCGTCGCTCGAGCTCGTCGAGGCGGCGGCCGATCACATCCAGGCGGCCGGCGGCGATCGCGGAGCGGGTCGCCGGCACTGGTTAATAACCGCATCTCCAGTCATGAGCTTCGCAGCCGGACGGAATAAAACGAGTCGCGCGCGTGTCTATGAGGGTAAGTCCACCCTGGGCCGAGCGCGCGCTTCGGTTCGAGCAGCGATCGGCCCGTCGAATTACCGGAGGTATCTCCATGCTCAAGCGAAGCATGCTCGCCGTGCTGCTGGCGACCGCTGCATTGGCTGCGTTGCCCGCTGCCAGCCAGGCGAGCGCCTATGGCCTTCAATTCTGGGGAGGCTTCGACTTCAACATCTTCGGTCAGACGGTTCGGGTGCCGAGCGGAGAGCTCTACCACGAGATCAGCGGGAGGGGCCAGCATGTCAGCTGGGACGGCGCCGGCTTCATCGCCGTCGGCAACCTGTGCGATTCGTCGATCCGCTTCAGCTACGGCTACCACACTCAGTCTTTCAACAGCAGCGTCCACTGGGGCTGCAGCCATGTTGGCGTCTGGAAGTACACCTTGAACCGCAACGTGCGGCGGGGGACGGCATGCGCGGCGCTGTGGATCTACGACTGGCGCAGGTACATCACCGAGCAGTGCCATTTCGTCGGCTAGCTCGGCCCGCGTGGCGGCGCGAGGGGCGTGCGCCTCGCTTCGCCTGGCGCTGTGACCCTCGCTTCGCCGAGCGCGCGAGGATTCACGAACAGCTCCTCCTCGAGCGAGCGGGTCCGGGTTAGGTCAAGACGAACTTCGTCGATCTGTGTCCTCCCCTCGGACAGAAGTCGCAGATGTTCGCCGGCCCTCCGGCGCCGGCTGGCCCCACACCCGAAGGCCGCAGATAGGTTCCTGTGAGCCCTTGACGACGGTGTGTCCAGTGGCTCACGGATGGGTGCGGGGAGGGGTGGTGGGGTTCCTAGTCCGCTGTCGCCGTTGGATGGCGTCAAGGTCAACCTCCCCGCGGTAGAACGCGGTGGCGAGATAGAAGCTGCCGGCGCCGAGGAGGCACAGGATCGCGTCGCCGAAGCCCAGCGCGATCCAGGCGGCAACAAACAGGAAGCCGAGCAGCGCGGCGAATTGTGACGGTCTCATGAGAGCTCCCTATGGGTCGTGTGGTCATAGCCGGTGATGGTGACGTTCACCGGCAGGCGAGGCAAGTCGTGGCGATGGAGGTCGGCGAGCACCCGCCGCTGTACGTCGCGGAGGGTGCGTGCGGTGGTGCCTGCTCGGTGTGTGCTGAGTGACAGGTTCAATTCCTCGTCGCCGAGGCGGCCGCTGGCGGTGCTTACGTCAGGGGTGCCTAGCGCGGCAAGCTCGGCCAGTCGCTCGATCGCGCGTGGTTTGAGGGTCGTGGTTCCGTGCGTTTGCGCCTCGAGTGTGATCTCGCCGCGGGCGAGGAAGGGCCGCGGCAGCTCTTGCAGCGCCAGGTAGAGAAACAGCAGAAACGCCACCAGGCCGGCGAAGCCGGCGATCAGCCTCACCGTGGTAGTGAAATCGGCGGCGGTGAGAGTGGCGGCATCGTGGTAGATCGTGCGGTAGCCGCTGAGCGCGTTGACGGTGTCGGGGGACACCTTGACGGAGAGCAGCACGACCATCAGCCCGTACCAGATCAGCGTAAGCGCGAGCAGGAAGGTGAGCGCGCGTACGAAGTACGCCAGCAGGGGCGTTCTGAGCGCGACGCGCTGACGGATCACTGCACGCGCTCTCCCCGCTCCCCAACCCGGACGCGCACGCGGGTCCGCAGTCGAAACGGTTCGGAGAGCGGCTGGACATGCTCGCTGATGGCACTCTCTACGGCGTGCGGGTTGCTGGTGCGCGCGCGCGATGCGCTGATCCTCAAGCGGCCGCGATCGCCCGGCCGGGAAAGTGCGAGCCGTGGCTTTCGGACGTTCGTGGCACCAGGGGCGCGAGCGGCCAGGGTCCTGGCCATTGCCCGCAGCGGTCCGGGCCGAGCGGCGATTGTCCCTGTGGCGTTATCGGATTCAAGGATCGCCAGGCGCCGCTTGCTGGAGCGCAGCAGGCCAAGGAGCAACAGCACCCCAATGACGATGGCGCCCAGGCCGCAAAGAAGCGCGAGCCAAGCCGTCGATCCTGGCGCGGCGATCTGCTCCAGGAAGTGGTTCACCTGCCGGCGGACGGTAGGGAGCTGCAACAGCCTGTCTGGGCGGACGGATCCAAGGGTGAGCAGCCCGTCCAGACAGTAGAGCGCGATCCCCAGGCCAAGTAGCGCGAGTGCGACCATCAGCAGCGCACCAACCAAGCGGGTGAGCGCGCGTAACAGCAGCATCACATCTCGAGGAGGTCGTGGATCGCGACAATGTGGACGCTGACCGCGGCCACGGCAATGTCAGCCTGGCGCGCGACCAGCCTGACCGCCTCCTGAACCCGTTGGCCGAGGGCGGGCAGCGGCACCAACCCACACACCAGCCGCACCGATAGCTCGTAGCCGCCTTCGGGCGCCGCGATGCACACCACACCCTCCACGCGTCTGCCGTCGCCCTCGGTGACAAACCGTCCGCCGGGTCCGGTGTCCGTGTCGGTGACACCCGCGATCCTCAAGACGGCCTGCCGCGCGAGCTCCGCCAGCCGCACGCGGTCTGATGCGAGCGCGGCCGAGGCCATTGGCGCGTGGATGGCCGGCTCTCCGATCATGGGCTCGACTGGACCGATGCGGCTACTCGACCCGGGCAGCCTCGGCCTCGTCGTCGCCTGGGAGGTGCAGGTCGTTGACCGCGATGTTGACCTCGGTGACCGACAGGCCGCAGATTCCCTCGACGCGGCGCACGACGTTCTCGCGGATCTGTTGCGCGACCCGGGGGATCGACTCGCCATACTCCATCACCACGGTCAGATCGACGGCGGCCTCCTTCTCGCCGACCTCAACCGAGACGCCCTGGCCGGTTGTGTCGCCGACCGGCACACGTTGCGCGACAGCCCCGAGCGCCCGCGAGATCCCGCCGCCGAGCTCGTAGACGCCACCGACCTCCCGGGCGGCGAACCCAGCCACTTTCGTGACTACCGGGTCAGCGATGCTTGTCTGCCCGCGTTCGGTCTGAAGCGGCCCCGATCCACCCTGGCGGGTCATCGCGCTGCTCGCGTTCCGTGAGCCCGCGGACCTCGTCTCCCCAGCGGCGCTGTTCTCCGTTGATTGCTCAGCCATCAGTAATCCTCCATCGGTTGGCGTTCGTGGTGCGCGCCATGCGGCCCGCTCGCGGGACCGGGCTGGTCACCGCTATTGCTGTGGCGGTGACCAGCCTTTCTCGCAGGCGCGCTGGCGCAGCGTCTAGCGGCCGCGCTCGAGCCCTCCGCTGTCGATCTCTTCCTTGCGGATTTCCTCGGAGATCTCGCGCTCGTCGGTGATGGTCTCCTTATCGAGGCGCACGCGCTCCTTGGGAACGGCGCGCTTCTCGACGACGGGCTCCTCTTCGTGCAGGACTACCTCGTGCTCCTCTTCGGAGATTTCCGCGCCTTGCATCGCCGAGCCGATGTTCTCGTCGGTGATCGGCTCCCGCTCGATCCGCACCTCCTCGCGCTGCACAGGCACGGTCTTGGTCACCTGTTCGGTCACGACGTACTTGCGCAGCCGCGCGCGGCCGCGCTCCCGCTCGGTGGTCCCGACTCGCAACTCCTCCTCGGAGCGGGTCATAGCCTCGTCGGTCGTCGGGCCGCTGACGTCCTGCCCGACCGTCTCCCGCCGCTGGCCGGCGGAACTCTCCGCCAAGGGCTGCCCGCTCCCGGCGGGCGTGCCTTGCGAGGTCGTCGAGCCTGCCTCGGTGTAAGGGACACCGTAGTGTTCGAACAGCCGGCGCTCCTCCTTTTCTGAGAGCTCGCCATCGGGGTCCACGCCCGGCGCATCCTTCACCTGGTCCTTGGTCACCTTCGCTCGCACATCCTCGCCGACCGGCTCAGCGCCGGCGAGCGGTACGAATTGCGACTTGGTGCCGAACAGACCCGTGGTGACGGTCGCCCACTCGGGCTTGCCCGTCTCCGGGTCCTCGTAGATATCGCCGATCTTCCCGATCTTCTCGCCGTCTGAGCCTACGATCGTGCGGCCTTGCCACTGATACGCGTCCGTCATCTCAGGCATGTCTGGGATCTCCTTTGTGGTTCGCGTGGGTTTGTTCTGTGAAAAGTGCTGCGCGCGTCGCCCGCCCCAGGTCGCGGAGTGTCAGCCGCGCCGCCGGGAGGGCCCGCGGAAGTGGCCACGACACCGGCGCAAGCGCGATCAACGCCGCCCCTCGATCCGCCGCAAACGCGATCAACGCCGCCCCCTCGATCCGCTCAGTCCGTCTGTTGGCCGCGAAGCCGACGACGACGCCGGGGTGCAGAGCGAGGCCCGGCCGGGGCCGAGCAGCCGGCGCGACCCGCGCTGCGGGCTCTGGGCGATCTCGATCGACGCAATCATTTGCCTCTACCTGAGGTCGTAGTCAGTCGGCTTCGGGCCCACAGGCCGGGCCTCCCACCTAAGACGGAAGGCGCGCCGGATTAGTTACAAAAGATTTCTGCTACATCGGTCCCAGCCCAAAAAATGAGGCAATGCGTCGCAGAAAATCTTGATGTGAGCCAGACCGATTAGGATTGCTCCCATGCCTTCACCGCCCTTCGCCGTGGCGGCGGCTTGCGCGCATCCACCTGCCTCGAGTCCTCGTGGGAGCTACCCCATGGGCGGCCACCCTGTATCCGGTGGCGACCGGGCACCGTTGTTTGTCAACAGCTGCGGGATTCGCGGGTGACTGGCCGAGAGTGACCGGAGATGTCCGACGCGATCCGCAACCGCTTGCCGTCCCCCAACCCGGAGCGGAACGTGGCGGAGTCCGTTGAAGCGGCCGGCGACCAACTCTCCGCGCGCCGGCGGCGTGCCGACGCGGAATTGAACTACAGTCGCATCGTCGAGGCCGCGGTCGAGCTGCTGGCTCAGTCGCCGACACCCAGTGTCGATCAGATCGCGGCGGCGGCCGGAGTGTCCCGCGCCACCGTCTATCGCCACTTCAGCAACCGCAGCGGGCTATTGCGCGTCGCCCATCGCCAGGCACTCGACGCGTTGCTCAGCTCGCCGTCCAGCTCGCCAACCGCGGGTGAGGAGGAAGACGCGACGCTGGAGAACGGCGTCGCTGAATTGCTCAACCAGGTCCCCCCTCATCTGCTCGGCGATCAGATCGTGGCCGAGGCGCGGAGGCTCGATGGTGTCTCGTCGGCCGCGATGTACCTGGTCGACATCGACGGTTCGCGGCTGCTGCGCTTCGCCGGCTCAGAGGACTTCGCTGCGGAGCTCCCGGCTCCGCTGACCGTCGGTCCGGAAATCCCACGCGACGGGATCGCGAACCTACGGCGCATGCTCCAGGAAGAGCTGCCGGGCAGCACCGCTGCGCCCATGTACCTCCGGGGTCGTGCGATCGGGTTGCTGCTCGCGGTGGACGCCGATCCGCTGGAGCTCGCGCAGCTGGCCCGGGACGCCGCGCCGGTCATCGACTTGGCCGAGACCTACACCGACGTGATCGCGATCGCTCGCCGCCGCAAACCGATCACCGCCGCTGGTGAGATCCAGCAGAACCTTCTCCCGCCACGGCTGACTCAGATCACCGGGGCCGCGTTGGCCGGCAACGTGCTGCCGAGCTATGACGTCGGCGGGGACTGGTTCGACTACGCCGAGAACTACGACGGATCCTGGATCGCCGTCGCCGATGCCAATGGCAAGGGCGCGAGCGCGGCCAGTCTCGGGGCGCTCGCGCTCGGCGCCTTCCGCGCCGCCCGTCGCAGCGGCGCGACTCACGAGCAGGTGGCCGGCGAGATGCACGAAGCGATCAGCGCGGTCAACGACCCGTGCGCCACCGTGACCGCCATCCTCGGACGCTGGCACGGGCCGACCAGCACTTTCAGCTGGATCAACTGCGGACATCCGCCACCTGCGCTGATCAGCACCGACGACGAGCTTCGTACCCTCGATGGTCCAGACGCGGGCGCCCTCGGGGCGGCCGACAGCCCGCGGGGCTGGGCTGCCACCTCAATCCGGGTGAGCGCCGGCGAGCGGCTCGTTCTCTACGCAGATGGCGTAACCGACCGCCAAACTCTCCCCGGCGACCGGTTCGGACTCGCGGGAATCAGGGACGCCATCCACGGCGCCCGCAGCTCATCGGCGGCGGCGACCGTCAAGGCAATCGAGGAACGCTTGCTGGCCGCGTCGACCGAGCCGCTCCAGGACGACGCCACGCTGCTTGTGCTCGTGCCGACCGAATCCGCGCAACCGACGCCACGGCGGGATCCAGGATGACCGGCCGAGAAACGCCGCGGCGCGGGGTGCTTCTCGGCCGGCTGGACGGTCACGTAACTTCGGGGCGCCTGTGGCAGTCATATCTGGAATGCCCACCCGCGTGCGCGAGACCGGACCCGCGTGACCGTACTGACAGGTCCTCGCCTACGCGTGCACCTGAGCCACGCGGAAATTCCCGTGACTGATCCCGACCAGCAGCTGGTCACTCGAACGCTGAAGGGGGATCTCGGCGCATTTGAGGAGCTGGTCGAACGCAACCGTTCCGTCGTCTTCCGCGTCGCCGCTCGCATCGTGGGGGACGACGACGCGGACGACGTCGCCCAGGACGCCTTCCTGCGCGCCTTTCACCGGCTGGACCGGTACCGAGGCAGCGCACCGTTTCGCAGCTGGCTGCTGCGCATCACCCAAAACGCGGCGCTCGACCACCTCTCGCGCCACCGGCGCGAGATGGGCGGCCCGCTCGAGGACAGCGAGATCGTGCCGGACACCCACTCCGAGCGCCAACCCGCGTCGTCGCTGGAGAGCCGGGAGCGGCGAGAGCGGCTGGAGCACAAGCTTCGCCTGCTGCGGCCCGAGTATCGCAGCCTGCTCGTACTGCGCGACCTCGAGCAGCTTCCGTATGACGACATCGCACGCGTGCTCGACATGCCATTGGGCAGCGTCAAGGGCCGCCTGCACCGCGCGCGCAGCGACCTGATAGCGCTGCTGCGCAGCAACACCTACGACTGGGAGCTACCGGATGACCGCTGACGACTACGGCGAGCAGCTGACCCCAGCCGAGCGGCGGCTCGAGGAGCATCTGCAACTGCTCCGCAGCCAGGCTCCTCCGGCCCCGACTGATCTCGCCCGGCGAGTCGTGCACACCGCCCGCTGGCAACGCTCGATCCGGCACCCGCTGCTGACGGTCGCCAACCTCGCCGCCACGGTCGCCGATGGAGTCCGGCTCCTGTTCGCGCCCCGCCACAACCGCTTATGAACATCACCGCGACATCAATCCTGGGACAGGCCGGCCAGGCGCTCGGCGGCTTTCTTCCGAGGCTCGGAGGCGCGATCGCCCTCCTGGTGATCGGAGTGTTGATCGCCCGGCTGCTCGGCCGGATCCTCACCAAGGTCCTTCAGCGCGCCGGGCTCGACTCGCTCGCCGACCGCGCCGGGGTGAACACGGTGCTGCACCGCGCCGGGCTCGGGGACTCGCTGGCGAGGGTGATCGGACGGGCGATCCGGATCGGGCTGACGCTGATCGTGATCTTCGCCGCTGTCTCGCTGCTCGGACTGCAGTTCCTCAGCCAATCGCTCAACCAGGCCGTGCTCGTCCTGCCGAAGCTCTTGATCGCCGCCGCCCTGGTGCTCGCCGGCGTGGTCCTCGCCGGCTTCGCTCGCGACCGCGTCGACCGCCTCGCCTACCAACTCGATCTGCCGATCCCGCTCGGCCGGCTCGCGCAGATCACCGTTCTCACGATCTTTGGGATCATCGCCGCGGCCGAGATCGCGATCTCGACGATCGTCTTGCTCGTGGTGATCGCGATCTTGCTGTCGGCCGTGGCCGGCACCTTCACGCTGGCCTTCGGCCTTGGGAGCCGCGACGTCGCGCGGTCGCTGAGCGCCGGGCGTTACCTGCGACACGACTACGCAGTCGGTCAAGAAGTGAGCTTCGGTGAGATCCACGGGCGGATCGCCGCGATCGAGACCACCAGCACGCTGCTCGATAGCGGCGATGGACGCACGATCCGCGTGCCGAACCACCTCCTCATGCACACGATCGTAACCATCCACTCATCGCCCCCAGACGACGATCAGTAAAGGCCCGTCCTCGCGCACCGGAGCTAATGATGGTGGTGGATGAATGGCCTGACGCCTCCTCGTTCCTGCGCTTCTTCGAGAGCACCCCACGAAATCGGCCAGATGGTGAGCGAGGCAGGCGTCACCGAGCGGCCGACGCCCGTTTTCTGCGCGAGCTGGACACGCCGGACAAGTTCTAGATAAACGAGTGCCGTTCCACGCGAACGGTTCGGCCGATCCAGCCGAAACTACGACCCGCTCTCCGCCAGGCCGCGCGGTCATAGACTACGGCGCAAGGCATTGCGAAGGGGTGAGACACGCTCCGCGCGGCGCCAGCTCGAGCACGTCCTCCGGTAACTCGCAGCGCCTGACCGCCGCCCCCATCTCCCACATCTGGTTGGACGTGACGTAGTCGGGGGCGTTCAGCTGGGTCCCGCCCGGCACGTGCACGGCGGGCAGATCGCAGCGGGCGATCGCGACCAGATGCGCCGGGACGGACTTGTCGTTCCCGGAGATCAGCACCATCGCGTCGTGTGAATGGCCGAGCGCGTGGATCTCGATCATCGCCGCCATGATGTCCCGCGAGATCAGCGAGTAGCTCATTCCGTCGGTCGCCTGGACGACGCCGTCGCAGATGTCCGAGACAACGAACTCAGCGGGCTTGCCGCCGGCCTCGAACACCCCGTTTGAGACCTCCTCGACGAGGCCGCGGAAGTGAAACGTGCCGGGGTGACCCATCCCGTACGCGCGCTCCACCAGCACCTGCGGCTTGCGCAGGTCATCCTCGGTCCAGTTCATGCCGAGCCGAAGCGCGTCCCCCTGGAAGTTGACCTCACGCAGGCGCTGGCTGCGAAGCCGCTTTCGGTCGATCGGAGCAGGTCTCTGTTCGGTCGCCATCCCGTGATCCTCTCTTCCGGTCGGGGGCTTGGCAAGATTCACCTGTACAGAGGGGCGCGTGTCGCTTTTGATACATGCCGGCCTGCAGGCCGATCGCGGCTCGCGAAACCCGCCTGAGGCCGCGACCCTGCGCGGACTTCTACTCGCCCGGTCGTGGCGGTGACCATCGAATCTGACGCTGAAGCCTGCCGGGGCTAGACCACGAGGCTCCGCAAACTCAGAGCACTGAGTGGCGCGACTGGCATCGACCGCAGACGATCGCCGAGGTGCCTCGGCTGGTCACCGCGAGCGTGGTGCTTCGGGTGGTCACCGCGGGCGTGGCGCTTCGGCTGATCACCTGGATAACGTCCCTCTCGAGGGCCTCGAGTTCCCCGCTGGGGCGTTTCCCTTCTGCTTCATGTTGAAGATCCCAGTGGGCGTGTGAGGGGCGTCCAGTGGGACGTTGCCCAGGTGTCCGCGCCGTCGTCGGGGCAGCGGCGATCCCAGCTTGACCACTGGCGCAACCAAAACGGAGAGCCCGGCCGCTGGCCAAGCTCCCAAAACTGAGACCCATGTCGCGACTCATCCGAGACTTATGTCCCGACTCATCACAAGATGCCGGAGGAGGAGCCGGCATCGAGTGCGCCGCACCTGGCGGGCTTCGGGCAGTGAAGTCGCCGCCGGGAGCGACGACGATTGCGCACAGCGTGCTCGTGGGATGGTCGGCGGCGCGAGCTGAGCGCCGAGGCCGAGAGTGGAAGTCCGCACGCGAACTTGCTATCGAGGGCGAGCGCTGGGCCGTGCCGATGCGCTGCGAGCGCGGCTTCACCCGGCGGTTTCCCGACCTCGCCGTCTGGTTGAAGTCGGAGTCACCGTGGGCGGTCATCGCCGAAAGCGGTGGACGCCGCGAGGACCGGCAGAAGCGGATCCTCGAAGGCTGGCGCGAGGCCGTGCACGGCGGACGCTTCGCCGGTATCCGCTACGACCGCGCTGATGAATCCGTCGCGTATTGGATCAGGCTCTGGCGAAGAAGGTGCTGCTCACGGGCCCGGAGTTCAGCATCATCGTGCAGACGGGCGTGAAGGAGATCCAAGCCCTCGCCGCGGCGGACGCCACCGCTAGCGACCGTGCCAGCCAAGACGGGCGCTCCGGCGAACCTCTGCTGGGGCATGGCGATGGGCGCCAGATCGGTCCGGTCATCGCGCTACCAGCTCCTCCACCGCCCCCTCCCGAGCCAGTTGCGCCACGTGCGCCCGAGCCCGAGACGCCGGAAGCCGCCGCGGAGCGAGAGCGGCGCTATGGGGAGATCTTCGGGATCCCTGAGCCGAAACCTCGACGTCGGTGGCTGCGCTGAGCGCGCCTCAGCTTTGGCCCGCGGATTGCTGCAGCCCGACCTCAAGTGCGTCTGACACGCGAGCCGCGAGGCGTCGGAGTGAGCCGTTGCGTTCGTGGCTCTCGACCCCTACCACGACTGAACGGCCGACAACTACGCACACCACATTCGCGGATGCGACCCCGAACGCGTTCGTGCGACTGGCCGGGCTTCGCGGCCGTCGCGAGCAGTGAGGCGTCCTGGCTGCTCTGCGCTTCTGCGACCCAGATCACAAACATCTTGCTGTCGCTGGTCGGGGAGATCGCCGGATCCACTTTCGCGCTCACGCTCAGGACTGCCCGTGTCTCGGTCCGAGCGAGTTCGACCGCTCGGTCGTCGCCGCCGAGCCCGAGCCAGACCTGCGGAAGGCTGTGCGCGACTGAGAGCGTGGGGTTCCGGTAGACGTCAGCCTCGATCAGGTCGGCGATCTCGAACGCGAGCGCGACGAGGTCGACGGTCGGCTCCCAACGATCGAAGAAGGTTTCCACGAGCGCGGGCCCGGACGGCGTAGCGACGACGCGCCACATGCCTGGGCTGAGCTGTGCGGACGAACGGTGGGCAAGCCGCCGGAGCGTTGCTGCCATGCCGGGCTCGGCAGGCTCGGCGGCCCGCTCGAATGCCTCGACGTATCCCAGGCCCTCCCGATTCATCGCCCAAGCGATCAGTTCGGCGGCCACGATCGCGTCACGAAAGTCAACCCGCTGCTGGTCCACTACGCACAGCGCCCTGAGACCGTGGTGGAGCGTCGGCTCGGGGACGTCCTGCAACGATGCCTCGACGCAGCGGCGCGCGAACCTCAAGAGGAGATACAGGCGGTCCGCAGGCTCGCTGATGAACCGGTAGCGGTCGCGCATACGCGTCGGCTCGGCGTACCGGAGAGGCGCAAGTGGCGACGCTTTTGCAACATGCTCAGCGCGGTGGACTTTCTCTGCTCGCCGTGCATCGGCCATGTCCTGGCCGATAACAACGAATCCGCGTTCAGGCTCCTCCGTGCTCACGACCACCAGTCTAGGTTCGGCTCGCTGCCGGCATCGCTTACGCTCCCGCGGTGCCGATTGAGGTGACGGTACTCGACAAAAACGGATCTGTAGTGGAGAGCGTTGGGGCGAGTGACGACGGCGCGCTCGTCTGGGCAATCGAGCATCCGGATGGGGTTCCGACCCTGAGCGAGATCGACCCGTATGGCGAAACGATCGTGAGTTACAGGCGCCTCGACGCCTTCCTCGCGGAGTGGAACCGACTTCTTGACGAGACAACGAACGTTGCTGAGCAGCGGTACGTACTTGAGGTCAGGGACGTACTCGAGAGGGCGCGCCAGCCATCGAGCGGTTCGGTGCGCTTCGTCGGCGACTGATTGAGATTCCGGGCGACAGTCTGCCCCGGGTGGTCTTGGCTCCGGAACAGCTGTAACGACCGTCGGCGCGGCACTCCTGGACTTTTATTCGTCCGGATGGAACTCGAAGCCGTTGTCGTCGGCGTACTTCTTCGCCTCCGAGCGACGCACCCATCGATCCCATTCGTCGGACTTCACCGGCTTGTTCGGATCGGTCTCGTACGTGTCGACCCACACCGGCCCGACGCCTTCGAGATCGGCTTCCTCGTCCTCCCACTTCCAATACACCACGGTGCGCACGCGAGAAGCCTAGCCGGGGCTTGCATCCGTTCCCATCGTTGACCGCGCGTTGGACTGTTCGTTGGACTGCTTTGTCAGCCAGCGAGCGGTTTGAAGCGGTTCGTAGCGGTCGCTAGCCCCGCCGCCAAATCCGCCCAATCCCCAGCAACCACGGGAAGTTGCTGCAAACGAAGCGATGCCGGAGGAGGGACTCGAACCCCCGACACGCGGATTATGATTCCGCTGCTCTAACCGACTGAGCTACTCCGGCGAGGTTCTCCGCTTGGCTTGCGGCGCGGAGCCGAGGCCAGCAGCCTAGCAACCGCCCGATTCCCGGTGCGAGCGCCGCGGCGGCCGCCGACCGAGGCTCTCGGCGACCGAGCCGCCGGCCACGCGCGCCCCCGGGCGGCTCAGCCGTCGACCGAGGCTCTTGTCGACCGCGGTGCCGGCCACGCGCGCCCCGGACGGCTAGCCGCCGGGGCGGTGCTGGGCGGCCATCCAGGCGCCGAATTCGCGCCGCTCCGAGGCGATCCGCTCGGCGAGCTCGCTGCGCTCCGGCACCGGACCGAAGTCGAAGGCATCGGCATCGCTCTCTGGGGAGGACTGGACGCTTGCGCCCTCGTGAGCCCCGTCGCGCTCGGAGTCGACCGCTGCACGTGCGGCCTCGGTCGCGCCGGTGTCGACCTCGCCCACCGCCGAGACGACCACGCCGTAGGAGCTGCGGGCCACCTCGACGCTGGACCAGCCCTGCCCGGACGTCGGCCGCGACACGCTCGGGCTCGCGCGTCAGCGGATCCCCGAGGCCGCCCGCGCCGGCGGTGCTGAACACGAGCCGGTCGCCACGGCGCACGGGGACGTTCTCGACCTTGGAGGGCAGCGTGATGTGTGAGCCATCGGCGACACGGATGAGCGTCTTTGCCGAGGCGGCACCGTGGTGGCCGCCCTGGAAGCCCCAGGGATAGGTCTGGGAGCGGTCGTCCTGATAGGAGATCGTGCCGTCGGCGAGGAACTCGTAGGTCTTGGCTACCCCATGACCCCCCCGGTGGTAGCCCGCGCCGCCCGAGTCGATCCGCGTTTCGTAGCGCAGGACGCGCAGCGGATAGTACTTCTCGAGGTATTCGGTCGGGACAGCTTTGAACAGCGGCCACCAGGAGTGACCGTCGAGCCCATCGGCGAACGGGCGTGCCGGGATCCCGCCGTAGAGGATCTCGAGGATCTGGTAGTCGCGGCCGTGCTCGTCTGTCCCTGAGTAGACGAAGTTGGGGCTGGTGCCGTAGCCGCCGGTGACCGCGAACTGCTCGAGCGCCTTGGAGAAGACAGCGTCGACGACGTCGAACTGGCGCGCCATCAGGCTCAGCCGGTTGCCGAGCGGCGCCGGGAACCGCGGTCGCAGCGCGCACCCATCCGGAATCGTCACCTCGATCAGGTCGTAGTAGCCGTCGTTGAACACCAGATCAGGCGCGAACGCCATGATCAGAAACACTCCCGCGAACATCTTGAACATCTCGATGTTGAGCAAGAAGTTGACCGATCCGGGTACCTGGGGATCGGTGCCCGTCCAGTCCAGATGCAGGCGATCGCCCTCGCGCCACATCGTCAGCTCGAGCTTGATCGGACCGTTGCCGAGCCCGTCGTCGTCGGCGTGATCGGAGAACGAGAAGCGCTGGCCGTCGGGAACATGCGTGCGAGGTCGGCGATCAGCGGAAACTGATCCGATTGCTCGCGGATCACCGGGCTGACCGCGGTCGTCTCGAGCACCCGGTCCATCTCGTACCGCGTGTTCGAGAGCGTGTTCTCGATGATGTCGAGTGTGATCGGATCGATGTCGTGCTCGCGGACGAAGTCGGGCTCGCTCGGGAACATCGTCAGTTGCCCTCCAGCTTGCGGATCCCATAGCGGTCGATTGCGCCCGGGCTCGATCACGGTCGTGGTGTCCTGCTGCTCGACGATCGCCGGCCCCTCGATGCGGTGGCCTGGAGCAAGTCGTTCCCGCTCGAAAATGCCGGCCGGATGCCACTGGTCCGCGAAGAACACCTGCTCTTCTCGACGCGCAGCCGGGGTGCTGCTCTCCAGCGAAACCTGGGCCGGCGCGCTCGCCGCGGAACCAGCGCCGGCGCCGACCACGCGAACGGTCGCGATCTCGATCGGCGCGTCGAGCTCGAAGCCGTAACGGCGGTGATGCTCGCCCTCGAAGCGCGTGCGCAACAGCGCGCCGTAGCCGTCGTCGAGCTCGGAGAGCTCCAGCGAACAGGGCAACTGGATGTCCTGCATGTAATACCGACAGTCGGCGTAGAAGCTGAACGCGTGATCGTCGGACTGCACTCCCTCGCGCTGCAACCAATCGGCAGCCTCCTCCTGCAGCTCGCGCATCGCGTCACGCAGCTCCGCCGCCGGAGTGTCCTCGGCGCCTCAGGTAGGTACGCGCAAATTCGTTCTGAACTTCGCTGACCAGGAAGCCGAATGCGCTCAGCACACCCGGTGTCGCCGGTATCACCACCGGGTCGGCGTGGATCAGGCGCCCCAGGGCATTGGCGTGCAATGGTCCCGCGCCGCCGAACGCCAGCAGCCCGAACTGACGCGGGTCGAAACCGCGCTCGATCGAAACCACGCGAAGCGCCGCGTGCATGTTCTCGTTGGCGATATCGATGATCGCCTGGGCGGCTTTGGTCACTTCAACTCCCAGCCCGTCAGCGATCCTCTGCACGGCGGCCCGGGCGGCGTCCTCGTCGATGTCGAGCGAGCCGGCAAGCTTCGTCTCCGGAGGAATCCGGTGCAGGACCGCATTCGCGTCGGTTACAGTCGCTTCGGTGCCGCCCCGGCCATAGGCCGCTGGGCCCGGCTCGGCCCCCGCGCTCTGCGGCCCCACGCGGAGCGCGCCGACCGGCGTGAGATAGGCGATCGAGCCGCCGCCGGCGCCGACGCTGTGGACATCGACGCCGCGTGACTGGAATTGGTAGTAGCCCAGCTGCGCATCGCGGCGGATGGTGACCGCGCCGTCGACGCACATCGAGACGTCGGTCGAGGTCCCGCCGACGTCGAGCGTCAGGATATTTGGCGCCCCGATCCGCCGTGCGAGCCAGGCCGCGCCGACGACTCCACCCGAAGGGCCCGAGAACGCGGTGTCGACCGGGCGCTCCTTGGTCGAGAGCGTACTCATCGTACCCGCGTCTGAGCGGACCACGCCGAGCCTTCCGCTGAAGCCCTCCTCGCCGAGCAGCCGCTCGAGACCGTCGACGTACCTGATCACCTGCGGCTGCACATAGGCGTTGAGGACTGCCGTCAGCGTGCGCTCGTACTCGCGGTACTCGGAGACGAGATCGGAGGAGATCGACACCGGCAACTCCGGGTGGTTCGAGCGCGCGATCTCCCGCGTCCGCTGCTCGTGGGCCGGGTTGACGTACGAATTCAGAAACCCGATCGTGATCGATTCGACGCCGGCCGCAACCAGCTCGCCGGTGGCGCGCGTGACGGCATCCTCGTCCAGCGGCTCCACTTCGCTGCCATCGGCGGCGATCCGCCCCCCAATCCCCCGCGTATGCTACAGCGGCGCCAGCGGCTGGGGCTTGATCATGCCCATCCAGCCGTACAGCGGGCCAGGTGTCCAGGCGCGCGCAAGGTGCAGGATCTGCTCGTTTCCCGGGGTGGTGAGCAGCCCGCAAGAGGCGCCCTTGCCTTCCAGGATCAGGTTCGTGACGACCGTCGAGCCGTGGAGGATCAGGTCCAATCCGTCGGTCGAGATTCCCACCTGGCGGCAGGCCTGGCGAACCCCCTCGAGCACTCCGATCGATTGATCGCTCGGGGTGGAGAGCACCTTGACCAACGTCACCTCGCCGGAATCGGTGTCCTGCATCTGCACATCGGTGAAAGTGCCGCCGACATCTACACCCAATCGGTGTGCCATACACCTCTTCTGTCATGTGAGGCCCGCCTGCGCCGCCGCGGACCGCGCAGCCCGCGAGCCGGACCGCTAAACCCGCGAGCCGGACCGCGCAACCGCGAGCTGGTCGCGGCTGCGCCTAGACCGCTTGCGCCTGCTTGAAGTCCCGCGTCATCTTCCCCGGGAACTCGTCCATCGGGATCAGCGGGCCCGGCACGCTGTCGAAGGTCCTGCCGACCGGCCGAGTCCGTTCGAGTACGGCGGGCCTGTCATGGGCAGGAAGCAGGTACCTCGAGCCGTTCAGCGCCTTGCGGATAGCCGCCTTTTCTCCACGCTTTGAGCCGCCGTGGTTGCCGGTCACCGCCGGATCCATCTCCATCACCTGGAGATGCGGGTGATGAAGCTGATGGACCACGTCGTAGACCACGTCGCCGCAGATGCATGCGACCCCGTCGTCGGTGTCGACGAGGATGTTCATCGAGCCTTCGGTGTGACCGCCGGCCACCTGACAGCGAACGCCCGGAATGATCTCCTCGTACTCGACGACCTCGAGGTCGAGCAAGCGCAAGGCGCCGGGGTGGTGCAGACGGTCGATCAGGTGCTTGATGTATTCGGGCGGGTACTGCTCTCCCATCAGTCCCGAGGCCGAGTACTCGAGCTCCCTGCGGTTGATCACGACCGTCGTGCCGTCCATCGGGAACATCGAGTCATAACCGGCGTGGTCGATGTGCAGGTGAGTGTGCAGCACGAAGCGCACGTCCTGCATCTCGAGGTCGTGCTTGGCGAGCTGCTTCTCCATTCCCTGCCCGTCACGCCACCAGCCCTTCATCCCCAGGTTGCCCATGATCTCCGGGTGGCTGAAGCCGGTGTCGACCACGACCGGCGCCTCGCCCCCGGTGATCAGAAAACCGAGTGTCGGGACCTGCTGGGCCCGGCCAGGGTCGTGTGCGAGCACGAGAAAGCTTGTGTCGAGCTCGATGTCGCCCAAGTCGAGAACCTTCACCTCGAGACCCATATCTGCTCCTCTCCGTGATTGCCTAGCGCGAGTCGATACCAAGGCTTCCCGGGATCAGCTGGAGCGACTCACGATTCTCGATCGATCACGGCTGACCCCCTTCAGCGCCCGCGAGTTGCGGGCCGCTTGATCGCAGTATGGTCTGCGCGGAGTCTTTCTCAGGAGAGGACACGATCAGACATGGCTTCTTACCTCATCAAGGGTGCGCATCTGCTGACGCTGGACGGAGACGAGCAGACCCTCAGGAACGAAGACATCCTCATCGAGGGCAATCGCATCGCCGAGATCGGCCCGTCCGTAGCGAGCGGCGGCGCGGAGCCAATCGATGGCCGTGGGATGATCGCGATGCCCGGGATGATCGACACCCATCGTCACTGCTGGGGCTCGATGCTCCGCGGGGGCGCCTGCTACGGGAGCCTCGCCGACTACTTCGGGATCGTCGTCTTCCAGTACGGTGCCGCGTTCGATCCGTCGGACAACTACACGAGCATCCGCCTGGGAATGGCGGAGGCGGTCAGCGGCGGCATCACCGCGATCCACGCTTGGGAGCACAACATCCAGACTCCCGATCATGCGCGGGCCTCCCTGCAGGCGCTGCGGGATTCCGGGATGCGGGGTCGGTTCTCTTACGGGCCGTCGGCTGATCCGGAGGCTGGGAGCTCGTTCGTCAAGGGCTCGGAGACGATCGATCTCGCGGACATTCGCCGGCTGCGCGAGGAGGAGTTTGCTTCTCCCGGCCGCTTCGATCTGGGCATCGCATGCCGCGGCGTCGAGTTCTCTCAGGAGCACATCTGGCAACGAGAGTTCGCGTTCGCTCGTGAGGAGGCACTCCCCATCACCGTCCACTCGATGATGACGCCACACGACATCGAGCATCACCGGGCGGTGGCGATCTACCACGAGCACGCCGCGCTCGGACCGGACCTCCAGCTCGTGCACTGCATCCGCGTCAACGATGAGGAAATCGCTTGGCTGGCAGAGAGCGGCACGAACGTCTCGATCTCGATCCTCTCCAACTTGCGCTGTGGCATGGGGCTACCGCCGGTGCTGGCGATGACCCGGGCGGGGGTGGCGATCGCACTCTCTTTGGACACGATGGCGGCCAGCGACAACGCAGACATGTTCGCCGCAATGCGAGTGACGATGGGTATCGAACGCGCTCGCGCCGACGATGGCGGCGCCTATCAGCCGATCGAGGTGTTGCACCAGGCGACCAGAGCCGGGGCAGCTTACCTGGGGCTCGGTCAGGCAGCGGGAGTGCTTCGCGAGGGCACGCTAGCTGACCTCATCCTGCTCCGCGCAACCGACCTCAACATGGCTCCGTTGAACGTCGCGGACGGGCAGGTGGTGCTCTGCGCGCAACCCTCGAATGTGGACACTGTCTTCATCGACGGAGAGATCCGCAAACGCGCGGGCGAGCTGGTGGGCGTCGACCCGAAAGCGCTGGTGGAGGAGGCGACCAGCGCGATGGCGGCACTCAAGGAGCGAGTTGGAGTGCCGCTCGCCTGAGGCGAGGCCGGGTCAGGCGTTCTGATAGACGGTGATTTCCTCCGTGTAGAAGTGCACCGCGGCGCTTCCCTGTTCATGGGGGCCGAAGCCCGAGTCCTTGATTCCGCCGAACGGCACGTGAACATCGGCACCGGCCGTTTGCGAATTGACGTGCAAGACTCCCGCTTGTAACCGCTGCACGCACTGCTCGGCGGTCGTCAGGCTGGTCGTGAACACTGAAGCCGAGAGACCGAAGCGGACCGCGTTGGCACGTTCGATCGCTTCATCGACGGTGTCGAAACGGTACAGCGTGCTGACCGGCCCGAACACCTCCTCACATGACAGGAACGCATCATCGGCGACGTCCTCGAACAGGGTCGGCGCGATCACGTAGCCATCGCCTTCGGCGCGTGCGCCGCCGGCGATCACGGTGCCGCCCTGCTCGCGGCCGCGCTCTATCCCCGCCAGCACGTCTTCGAACTGTTGCTCGTTGACCAGCGGGCCGACCTCGGTGTCCGGGTCCGCCGGGTCGCCGACCTGTGCGCGCTCGATCCGCTCCACCAGGCGAGCGCGAAACTCATCGTAGATCTCGCCCTGGGCGAAGATCCTTCGCGTCGCGGTGCACTTCTGCCCGGCGGAGAAGTACGCCCCGGCAAAGGCAGCCTCGACTGCGCTGTCGAGCTCTGCGTCGGCGGCGACGATCAGCGGGTTGTGACCGCCGAGCTCGAGCTGCACCCGCTTGCCGGCGGCGGTCGCGCGATCGCGGACGCCATGGCCGACCGGCACCGAGCCGGTGAACGAGATCGCCCGCACGCGGGGATCCGCTACCAGCGGCTCCCCTACCTCCGAGCCGCGGCCGATCACTACGTTGAGGACGCCGTCGGGAAGTCCGGCCTCGACGAAAGCGCGGGCCAGATTGAGCCCTGTCAGCGGCGAATCCTGCGCGAGCTTCAGTACCACGGTATTCCCGTAGGCGAGCGCCGGGGCGGTCTTCCAGGTTGGGATCGCGGCAGGAAAATTCCAGGGCGTGATCAAGCCGACGACGCCCACGGGCCGGCGGCGGGTGTACACGGTGGCTGGAGTCGCCGACTGCTCGAACAGCTGACCAACCGGACGCAGGCCCTCTCCCGCAAAGAATCGCAGGATCGCGGCCGCCCGCGCCGCCTCGACGCGCGACTCACGCAGCGGCTTGCCCATTTCCCGGGTCATGTCCTGGGCGATCTCCTCCACACGCGCTTCGATCGCGTCGGCGGCGCCCGCCAGGTAAGCGCCGCGAGCGGCGCCTGAGAGGCCGCTCCACTCACGCTGGGCGGCATCCGCCGCCGCGACCGCGTCGGCGACGTCTTCGGGGCCGGAGCTGGGGAATTCTCCGACGACCTGATTCGGTTGCCACGGATTGTGGCGCTCGTAGACGGCGCCCGAGCGACTCGGTGCCCAGGCCCCGGAGATGAAGTTGGCCGCTTGCGGGGCGGCGATCGTGTCGGACATCAGGGTTGATCAGCTCCTTGTTCTCTCGCTTCGCTCACTGGCTCGCGTCGCCACAGATGCAGCCGCCTAGATTGGGTAACCGGGTGGCGCGGTTTGGAAACATCGAGATCGCCTTATGATCCTTGCCTCGATGGACGATCTTGGCCCCGCCATCAGTACGATCGTCGCCCGCTGCCTGGCGGTCAAGCTCGGCGAGGACGTGCTCGTGATCGTCGATGCGGGCACCCGCGAGATCGGCGAGGCTCTGCGCGCCGAGTCCTCGGCGGCAGGCGCGGACGCGGTGCTCGCGGTGATGGACGAACGCGAGAACGACGGCTCTGAGCCGCCGCGGCCGGTCGCTGCGGCGCTTAGCGGCTGCGACGCGTTCATCGCGCCCACCAGCCGCTCGCTCAGCCACACCACGGCGCGCAAGCGAGCCAGCGACCAGGGCGCCCGCGGCGCGACGATGCCGGGTGTGACCGCGGAGATGCTCGCGCGGGTGATGGCAGTCGACTTCGATCTGATGGCCGCGCGCTCGCGTGCCGTCGCCGGGTTGCTCGACTCGGGAGAGGTGGCTCGGATCAGCTGCCCGCGCGGTTCGGACATGACGCTCGATCTCAGCGGCAGGCGAGGCATATCCGATGACGGCGACCTGACCGTCCCCGGCGCATTCGGCAACTTGCCGTGCGGGGAGGGCTTCATCGCCCCGCGCTCGGGCCAAGGCTCGCTGGTCACGATGAGCCTCGCCCCGCTCGGCGTCAGCCCCGAGGCCGCCACGCTCGTCGTCAGCGACGGCAAGCTGGAGGCGGCGCACGGTGGTTTCGGTCCTCGGTTCATCGAGCGTCTGCGGGGACAGGGCGAGCTGGGCACGAATCTCGCCGAGCTGGGGGTCGGAACCAACGATCGGGCGATCCTGACGGGCAATGTGCTTGAGGATGAGAAGATCCTCGGCACTGTCCACGTCGCCTTCGGCGCCAGCGCCGGGATCGGCGGCACGGTCAGCGTCCCGATCCACCTCGATGCTGTGGTGCTCGACGCGAGCCTCGAGATCGACGGCCGGGCGGTGCTCGAGCAGGGCCGCTTCGTGCTCGAGGCCTGACCACGCTACTCGCGATCCCAAACGTCTCCGAGGGCCGCGACCCGGCGGCGATCGATGCGATCGCGAGCGCGTTTGACGGTTTGCTGTGCGTGCATATCGATCCGGACCATCACCGCAGCGTGTTCACCCTCGCCGGCGAGTCAGGGTCGCTCTCCCGGCACGTGACGAGCGGCGCGCGCGAAGCGCTCGCGCGAGTCGATCTTCGCGACCACGAGGGCTCTCACCCCAGAGTCGGTGCCATCGACGTCGCGCCGATTGTCTACTTGCACGAGCGCGATCGCGGAGCCGCCTGCGCCGAGGCCTTGGTGCTCGCCGACATGCTGGGTGCTGAGCTCAAGCTGCCGGTGTTTCTGTACGGCGAGCTGGCGGGAGGTCGGACCCGCGCGCAGCTTCGCCGAGGCGGCCCCGATGCACTCGCCGGGCGGATCGCGTCCGGCGAGCAGATGCCTGATTTCGGACCCAGGAGGCTGAACCGGGCCGCGGGCGCGGTACTGGTGGCGGCGCGGGCGCCGCTGATCGCGTTCAACGTCGAGCTCGAGCCTCCCTCGACAGCCGAGGACGCCGAGCGGATCGCCGCGCGGATTCGCGAAGGCGGCCGCGAGGGCCTGGGGTCGGTTCGCGCGATCGGGCTGTGGCTCGAGCGCCGCGGCGTCGCGCAGGTATCGACCAACGTCGAGGACTACCGTGCAACCTCGCTTGCGGAGGTGGTGGCGGCGGTCAGCCGTCACGCTCGGGTCAGCGAAGCCGAACTCGTGGGGCTGGCCCCAGCGGCGGCCTTGGAGGGCTTTCCCGATGGCATTACGATTCGTAATCGAGCGACCATCGAAGACGCGCTGCGGGCCAGCGCGTAATACTCCTTATTCACAATGGCTCAGACCAAGCGAAAGCGACGCAGCAAGCACCGCGGCACCGCTGCCGGCGCGATCCAGACTCGCGGGCGAACTGGCAGACCACCGACCGAGGACGAACGCAAGAAGCAAACTCGGGCCCAAGCGCGCGAGCGGCGCTTGAATACTCCCCCTACCTGGAGGGGGGCAGTGCTGCGCGCGGCGCTCGCCGCGGCGCTGATCTTCGTGTTCGTGGCGGTGACCGCGAAGGAGAAGGACCGGGTCGTGGTGGCGCTGGTGTTCGCGCTCGTCGCGATGGTGATCTACATCCCGGCCGGCTACTACCTCGAGACCTACCTGTACCGCCGCCGGCAGCGCAAGAAGGCGCTCGGCAAATGATCGACGCACGGATGTTCACGGTGGGCCCGGTGCAGGAGAACTGCTTCGTCGTCCGTGTGCCGGGCTCCGACCACGCTGTGTTGATCGACCCGGGTGACGAGGCGGAGCGACTGCTGGGAGCGGTGGACACGCTAGGGATCACGACCGTCGAGGCGATCTTGATCACGCATACCCATTTCGATCACATCGGCGCGGTGGCACCCGTCGCGAGGGCAACCGGGGCGCCGGTCTACTGCCCTCAGCTCGAGACCAAGGTGCTCGCCAACATCATGGATTACGTCCCGTGGGCGGGCTTCGGGCCATTCGAGAGCTACGAAGCCGACCGCACCGTCGCCGGCGGCGAGACGCTCGAGCTCGCTGGGCTGACGCTCGAGGTTCTGTTCACGCCGGGGCACAGTCCTGGACACGTGAGCTACGCGATCAGGGAAGATAACGCGCTTTTCTCCGGCGACGTTCTCTTCCAGGGCTCGGTCGGTCGCGTCGATCTCCCAGGGGGTGACTGGGAGACTCTGCTGGGCTCGATCGAGTCACTGACGAATACCTTCCAGCCGGAGACGACGGTCTACCCGGGCCACGGACCGCTGACGACGCTCGGGCACGAGCGCGCCACGAACCCGTTCCTGGGCGAGCTCGCGTGATCCAAGCTCCCCGCGGCACATTCGATGTGCTTCCGGAGGACGCTGCCCGCCGCGAGTTGATCGAAGCCCAGGTGAAGCGGGTCCTCGGCGCGGCCGGCTACCGGAGGATCGAGACGCCGGCGATCGAGTCCACGGAGCTGTTCGCACGCGGGGTCGGCGAGGCGACTGACATCGTCCAGAAGGAGATGTACACCTTCGATGACGGAGGCGGTCGTTCGCTCACGCTCCGGCCCGAGGGCACCGCGCCGGTCTGCCGCGCCTACATCGAGCACGGAATGCACAAGCAGCCCCAGCCCGTGAAGCTCTGGTACCACTCCAGCTTTTTCCGCGCCGAGGCGCCGCAGCGTGGCCGCTACCGCGAGTTCTGGCAGGTCGGCGCCGAGGCGATCGGCTCCGCTGCGCCGGAAACGGACGCCGAGCTGATCGTGCTCCTGTCCGAGTTGTTCGACACCCTGGGGGTCAGGAGCACGCGGCTTCATCTCTCGAGTCTCGGCTCGCCGGAGACCCGCGTCGAGTACCGCGAGGAGCTGACGAGCTACCTCCGTGAGCGTGAGGACGAGCTCTCAGAGGACGTCCGAGCGCGGATCGAGGTAAACCCGATGCGCGCCTTTGACGCGACCGACCCCCGGACGCGAGAGGTGATGAAGGGGGCGCCAAAGCTGCTCGACCGCCTGGCGCCCGAGGATGCCGAGCACTTTGCCGAAGTGCGGGCGCTGCTCGACGACGCCGGTATCAGCTACGAGCTCGATCCGACGCTGGTGCGCGGGCTCGACTATTACACGCGGACGCTGTTCGAGTTCTCCAGTGCCGCGCTCGGCGCGCAATCGGGAGTCGCCGGCGGAGGCCGGTATGACCGCTTGATCGAGCAGCTGGACGGACCGCCGACGCCCGCTTCGGGCTGGGCGGCCGGGGTGGAGCGGATGCTGCTCGCTGCTCCGGAGCTGAAGATCGCAAGCGAGCTCGTCGACCTGTTCGTCGCGCTCACCAGTCCGGCCGCCGCTCGCCGGGCGTTCAACCTCGCCCGGGAGGCTCGCCGCGCCGGCCTGGATGCTCAGCTGGAGCTGACCGGCCGCTCGCTGAAGGGACAGTTGAAGCACGCGGACCGGCTCGGCGCCAGGTACGTGGCGATTATCGGAGACGGCGAAGCTTCGCTGCGGGACATGCAATCCGGAGAGCAGCATGAGCTGATGGCGGGCGATGTGATCCCGACGATCCTGCGCGGAAGTCGGCTCGTTTGAAGCAGTCCCCGCGCCCCAACCGCTACCGCGACGCCTGGTGCGCGCAGCTGACCGCAGAGCGCGACGGCACCCTGGCGCGAGTCGCTGGTTGGGTGGCGCGCCGGCGCGACCACGGTGGGCTGATCTTCATCGATCTGCGCGACCGCTCCGGGATCCTGCAGCTCGTGTTTCATCCGGAGACCGCGCCCGAGGCCCATCGGCAAGCGCATTCGCTGCGCTCCGAGGACGTGATCTCAGCGGCGGGCACCGTGACCAGGCGCGCGCCCGAGAACGTCAATCCGAACCTGCCAACCGGCGAGACCGAGCTGGCCGTCAGCGAGCTCGAGATCCTGGCGGACGCGGACACGCCTCCGTTCCCGCTCGACGACGGCGCGAACGTCGACGAGAACCTGCGGCTCGGGCAGCGCGCGCTCGACCTCCGACGCCCCGCCGTGCGCGACGCGATCACGCTGCGCCATCGCGTGATTCAGACGATGCGGCAAGTTCTGAACGCACGCGACTTCCTCGAGATCGAGACGCCGTATCTAACGCGGTCGACGCCAGAAGGCGCTCGCGACTATCTCGTTCCGGCACGGGTCCAGCCGGGGTCTTTCTACGCCCTCCCTCAGTCCCCGCAGCTGTTCAAGCAGCTGCTGATGATCGGCGGTCTGGAGCGCTACTACCAGATCGCCCGGTGCTTCCGCGACGAGGACACGCGCGCTGACCGCCAGCCCGAGTTCACTCAGCTCGATCTGGAGATGGCGTTCGTCGTCGAGGACGACGTGATCGAATGCATGGAGGCGGTGATGGGCGCGGTGTTCGAGCGCGCCGAGTTTCCCGTTCGCCCGCCCCCATGGCCGCGGATGACGTTCGCCGAGGCTGTCTCCCGTTACGGCATAGACCGCCCGGACACGCGCTTCGGGCTCGAACTGCGAGATCTCGGCGACGCGCTCAGCAGCACCGAGTTCAAGGTCTTCGCCGATGTCCTTCGGTCCGGTGGCGTGGTACGCGGCATCAACGCCGGTCCCCGCGAGCTGCCGCGCTCGGAGCTCGACGCGCTCACCGAGCTTGCGAAGCAGCACGGCGCCAAAGGACTGGTGTGGGCGTTCGTCCGGTCCGAAGACCCGGCCTGGCGCTCGCCGATCGCAAAATTCCTCTCACCGCCGGAGATCGCGGCGATCAACGATCGTCTGCAGGCGGCGCCCGGCGATCTGCTGCTGATCGTCGCCGACGAGCTGACGACCACCGGTCAGGCCTTGAGCGCGCTGCGGATGGAGCTGTCACGTCGGTTCGATCTGATCCCACCCGGGGCCCACGAGATTCTCTGGGTGGTTGAGTTCCCGGCGTTCTTCTGGGATGCCGAGGCCGGGCGGTGGGACGCGGCGCACCATCCGTTCACGGCGCCGCTGGGCGATCTCGCCGACCCCGGCAAGCTCACCTCGCGCGCCTACGACCTGGTCCTGGACGGCTCGGAGATCGGCGGCGGTTCGATCCGCATCAACGACATCGAGGTGCAGCAGCGGGTGTTCGAGCTACTGGGGATCGGGTCAGAGGAGGCCAGCGCGCGGTTCGGTTTTCTGCTCGACGCGCTTCGCTATGGGGCGCCGCCGCACGGCGGGATCGCGATGGGGATCGACCGGATCGTGGCGCTGCTCGCCGGCGCTGACTCGATTCGCGAGGTGATCGCGTTCCCGAAGACGGCCAGTGGCGCTGATCCGCTGACGGGCGCGCCGGCGCCGGTCGATCCGGCGCAGCTGCGCGAGCTCGGGCTGCGGCTGACCTAGGCTGCTGGCAAGCGGCCGGCTCTATCCTCGCCGGGGATGGACCCCACCGCCTTCGAGCATCACCTGACTTCCCCGCAGGGGCGCGGCCGCACGCCAAGCAACGCCGTCAGCGTGGCGGTCGACGGCGGTGCCTGCTGCGATCACATCCGCTTCTCGATCGCGCTCGCGGACGGTCGCGTCGTCGACGCGGGCTTTGATGCTTCCGGGTGCGGCGCGGCGGCCGCTGCGGGAAGCGCCGCGGTGACGCTGGTGCGCGGCGCGCCACTGCTCGACGCCGCCCGGATCTCCTCGCGGGCGGTGGCCGCTGAGCTGGGCGGCCTCAGTCCAGGCAAGCTGCACGCCGCCGACCTCGCCGCGGACGCATTGCACCGCGCGCTCGGCGCGGCGGTCGGTCAAACGGGGCGGCTGGGCGCCACCGGCCAGGGGCGGACCTTGGTCGCGATGAGCGGGGGCGTCGACAGCGCGGTGGCGGCACTGCTCTGCGCCCGCTCGGCAGAGACGATCGCGGTCACGCTCGAGCTGTGGTCAGATCGTGAGCACGATGCCGAGCGCAGCTGCTGCTCGGCGTCGGCGGTGTCCCAGGCGCGCGCGCTGGCCCACTCGATGGGGCTCGCTCATTTCACGATCGACCTTCGAGAGGAGTTCCGGGCCGGCGTCGTCGAGCCGTTCATCACCTCCTATGCTGCGGGCGAGACGCCGAATCCATGTGTCGGCTGCAACGGCCACGTGCGGCTCGACGCGATGCTGTCATTCGGCGAGCGCCTGGGCTGCGAACGGCTCGCGACCGGGCACTACGCCCGTATCGGGGAGGAGGAAGCCGAAGGGCCGCTGCTGCGCATAGCCGTCGACGTGGCCAAGGATCAGACATACATGCTGGCGGCGCTGGCGCCGCAGTCGCTCGCGCGGATGCGCTTCCCGCTCGGGGAGCTGACAAAGCCAGAGGTCAGAGAGCTCGCCGCGCAAGCCGGATTGCCCGTAGCCGGCAAGCCGGACTCGCAGGATCTCTGCTTTCTGGCCGGCACCGACCGTCCGCGGTTCCTGGCCCGTCATGGCGAGCTGGACGAGCGTTCGGGCGCGATCGTGACTCGCGACGGTAGGCCGCTTGGCCGCCACCGCGGTCAGCACCGCTTCACCGTCGGCCAGCGCCGGGGCATTGGCGTCTCGGCAAGCTCGCCGCTGTACGTGCTGGACAAGGATGCGGCAAGCAACACGGTCGTGGTCGGAACGCGCGAGGAGCTGCGCATCTCGCGAGTGAAGCTCAGGGCGCTGCGGCTGCACCGAGACGGCGGCCGCGTCAACCGCGTGAAGCTGCGCTACCGCGCCAAACCGCTGCCGGCGCGATTACACGGCGGCCTTGCCGCGGGCAGACACGCAAACGCAACGCTTGCGCTCGGCGAGGTGGTTGACGGCGCCGCCCCGGGCCAGCTCGCGTGCCTGCTGGACGACGAGCTCGTCGTCGGGTGGGCGACGATCGCCCGGTAGGCCCGTGCAGCGGCCCTCACCTGACCGCGAAGTCGGCATTGCGCACCAGCGACAGTGCCAGTGCCGGCCAGAACTCGCCGGTTGGCGGAGCTCCCGGTCGGCACTGGCCTCCTGAGTTCCCGGGAGCTCCGATCCAGGCGAACGCATCGAGGTTCGGATAGCCTGTGCTGAAGGTCGGCACCGGCCCGAGACCGCGTCCGGGTGGGTTGCACAGCACTTCGTTGCCCTGCCGCACTCGGTCGCGGGGAACCAGTGGCCCGCGGCCGTTCTCAGCGGTGTTGACGACGAAGTGCTTGCCGCCGGTGAGCCGAGAGATCTGCTCGCCGTAGCGGATCTCGTTCGAGGTCCAGTCGAAGTGGGTTGAGTTCAGGAAGAAGCCCTGGATTTGCGATACCCCGGCGCGCTTCAGCAAGCTCGCGGCCCTTCTCGCGGGGAGCGCGTCGGCCGCGCCGGCGTCCAGGTACACGACCACGCGCGGGAGCGTCGAGAGGATCTCGATCGCGTCGTGCAGCTCGTGCATGCGGACCGCGACGCCATCAGGCGAGAGGCATCCGACGGTGATCAAGGAGTCGATCTCCAGGAACACGATCGCTCGGTAGTCGCCGATCCCGGAGGCGAAGCTCTGCATCCACTTGTGGTAGGCGCCTTCTCGCCACGACGGGTCCGACCAGTTACCGCAGTGGTTGTAGGGGAGGTAGTAGGTCGAGATCTCGGGCACTGTCCCCGGCGACTGAATCGACGCTCGCTCCAGATATTGCGCGACCTGGATTCCCGGATCCGGGCCGCTCCAGTTGCCGAGCCGGTGGGCTCCTGGCTGGCGTGCGATCACCTCGAGCATCGCCGCGGCCCGCGGGTGGCTTGTGCGCCACCGACGAGCCTGGATCGCCGCGGTGGCGAGCTGCGAGTCGACGAACGCCTGCGCTCCGGTCACTGGGTCGGCCGCCGAGGGTGTGCTGGCGAGGGCGAGCGGGTTCAGCGGCTCCTTGAAAATGCTCGCCGGGTCGTCGTTGACGATCGTCAGCACCGCCGATGAGGGCACTCCCAGCCCGATCGGCGAGGGCCCGAACAGCGCGACCTGGATCGTGCGCGGCAGCCCGGGCAGTCCGTGGTCGGTGATCGGCACGGCGAAAGTGGCGCTCGCTTGCCCGGGGAGGAAATCGATCATTCCCTTGACCGCGATGAAATCCTCGCCGCGGACCGCTGTTCCCGGCAGCGTGATGTAGCGAATCTGTGCCTCGCGGCTGACATCGCTGCGATCGATCTCGATCACCGCCTGTCCGGCGTCTTCGTGCACGACCAGCGACGACGAAGCCAGGTGGAATCCCCGCGGGTCGGTCCGTGCAGCTTGCGCCACGCTGGGCGCGAGCAGGCAGGCGAGCGCCAGGGCGGGCAGTAGTGCGATGCGTCGAGCCATCAGGATCATCTTCTGTCGCGGAGGGCGGTCGGTGTACGGAGTGCAGAGCCAGCGACGCAAGCCCCTTCCTTCGACGTGCCTACACTCCCTTGCCAACGATGATGACCTCGGACGAGATCAGGAACACGTATATCAACTTCTTCCTCGAGCGCGATCACAAGCGCTTGCCGTCCTCTTCTTTGATCCCGGCTGAGATGGATCCGTCGGCGCTGTTCACGATCGCCGGGATGCACCCGCTGAAGCCATACTTCCTGGGTCTGGAACGTCCACCGCACCCTCGGGTGACCACCTGTCAGAAGACGTTTCGCACCGCCGACATCGACATCATCGGGACGACGAGCCGCCACCTCACGTTCTTCGAGATGCTGGGGAACTTCTCGTTCGGCGACTACTTCAAGCGTGAGGCGGTCCTGTTCGCGTGGGATCTGTCGCGACTCGGCTTCGGGTTTCGCGAGGAGGACATCTGGATCACGGTGTTCGCCGGCGACGATGAGCTCGGGCTGGGTCCCGACGAGGAGGCGATTCAGGCCTGGCTCGACGTGGGCGTTCCCCGCGAGCGGATTGTGGAGTGTCCTCGCTCTGAGAACTTCTGGCAGAGCGGGCCGACCGGTCCGTGCGGCCCTTGCTCGGAGCTGTACCTCGATCGGGGCGTCGCCTTCGGCAAGCCGGATGATCTTCCGGGCGAGGAGAACGAGCGCTTCCTGGAGTACTGGAACCTGGTGTTCATGCAGTTCGACCAGAACCCGATCAACACCCTCACCCCGTTGCCGGCCAAGAACATCGACACGGGGCTCGGGCTCAATCGCATGGCGGCGATCCTCCAGGACAAGGCAAGCGTGTTCGAGACCGACCAGTTCGCGCCGCTGATCTCGCTCGGCGAGGAGATGTCCGGCCGGCGCTACGGCGAGGAGTTTCAGACCGACCGGGCGCTACGGATCCTCGCCGACCATTCTCGTGCGATGACGTTCCTGATCGCCGACGGCGTGGTGCCCTCAAACGAAGAGCGCGGCTACGTGCTGCGCCGGGTGATGCGTCGAGCGATTCTGCAGGGCCGGAGGCTGCAGCTCGAGCCCGGATTCCTCGAGCGGTTCGCGGACTGCGTCGATGCGCTGATGGGCGACGAATATCCCGAGCTCTCCGAGCAGCGCGAATCGGTGCACAAGTGGCTGGCTTCCGAGGAGGAGGCGTTCGGTCGCACGCTGGAGCAGGGACTCCGGCGGCTCGATGAGCTGATCGCGAGGGCACGCGAGAGCGGGGCGGAGGGGATCGCCTCAGCTGACGCGTTCCTGCTGCACGACACTTATGGCTTCCCGATCGACCTGACCGTCGAGCTCGTCTCCGAGCACGGGCTGGGCGTCGACGAGGAAGGGTTCGAGGCGCTGATGGACGAGCAGCGTCGCCGTGCCCGCGCCGGCGCCGGGCGCTTCACCAGCACCGAGGAGCTGCGAGATCGTGCCCAGAGCCTGACCGCCGAGTCGGGCTTCGCGACCGACTTTGTCGGCTACGAGACCACTGATCGGGAGACGACGATCGGCGCCGTCGCGGGCGAGGACTCGCGATTGCTGGTGAAGCTCGTCGAGTCGCCCTTCTACGCGACCGGAGGCGGCCAGATCGCGGACACCGGCTACATCGAATGCTTCGATGGAGACTGCCGCGCGCGCGTGGACGACGTGCTGCGGCTGGGAGACGATCAGGTAATCGCCGTGGTGCCCGAGCGGGGCGTGATCGAGCCCGGCGAGCGCGTTCACGCTCACGTCGACCGGGCCAGCCGTCGCGCGACTGAGTGCAACCACACCGCCACCCACCTGCTTCACGCCGCCCTGCGGCGGATCCTCGGTCGCCACGTGCGCCAGGCCGGTTCGTACGTGGGACCGGACAAGCTCCGCTTCGACTTCACCCACTCGGGCGCGCTGACTCCGGAGGAGCTGCGCGAAGTCGAGGACGTGGTCAACAGCTGGGTGCTCGAGAGCTACCCGGTGCGGGCGCTGACGACGACGCTCGAGGAGGCCAGACATCTCGGCGCGATGGCGCTGTTCGGAGAGAAATACGGTGACGTGGTGAGGATGGTGGAGGTCGGCGACGGCTCGTTCTCGCGCGAGCTGTGCGGGGGTACCCACGTCCACAACACCGCCGAGATCGGATTGTTCAAAGTGACCGCGGAGACCTCGAGCGCCGCCAACGTGCGCCGGATCGAGGCGCTCACCGGACCCGAGGCGGTGCAGTTGGTGCGCCGCCACGATCGCGCGCTGAGCGAGGCGGCGGCGCTGTTGCGCGTGACCCCCGAAGCGGTGCCGCCCGCGGTCTCGGAGCTGCGCGGTCGCGCTCGGGAGTTCGAGCGCTCCTCGCGTCGGGGCGCCGATGGAAACGGTGCGATCGATCTCGACCGCCTCGCCTCGGGTGCGGGCGACGTGGACGGAGCACGGGTGCTCACGGCCACCGTCTCGGTCAAGGACGGAAAGGCCCTGTTGGAGCTCGCCGACCGCCTCAGATCGAAGCTCGGCGATGCGGCGATCGTGCTCGGCAGCGCGGGCGAGGACCGCGTCGACCTGGTCGCCAGCGTCTCGCCGGCGCTGGTGGCGCGCGGTGTCCGCGCGGGAGAGATCGTCAAGGTGGCGGCCGCTGCGGTCGGCGGTGGTGGGGGCGGCCGGGATACGCTGGCCCGCGCGGGTGGACGAGAAGTCGCCAAATTGCCTGAAGCGATCGATGCCGCCCGTGGCGCGATCGAGACGGCGCTGGGGGCAAATCACTAACGTTTGTGAGAGTGCTGGCGCTCGACTACGGCAGCGCACGCTGCGGATGCGCGGTCAGCGACCCGACCGGGATCCTCGCAACCCCGCTCGAGCCAGTGCTCGGGCCCGCCACGCGGCGCGGCTTCGGGCGGCTGCGAGCACTGGTCGCTGAGTTGGGCGCAGAGCGGGTAGTGGTGGGTCTGCCCCTGTCTCTGTCCGGCGCCGATTCGGCGCAGACGACCGAGACCCGTCAGTTTGCGGCCCGATTGCAGCGCGAGGTGAACGTCCCGGTGGAGCTCTACGACGAGCGATTCACGACCAGGATCGCTGCTGCGAGCGGCGGCCGGGCAAGCGAGGATTCCCGTGCGGCGGCACATCTACTCGAAAGCTGGCTCGCCGCGCGCGAGGCCGGGGCTGCCCGTGGCTGAGTCGCAGGAGCGCACCGAGCAGGAACGCGAGGCCGCCCGTCGTGACCGCGAGCGCCAGCGGGCGTCGCGTGCGGGGGAGGTCGAGCCTCCGGGCCACGAGGAAGATCTCGATGTTGACGACGAGGCCGGCTACGAGGAAGAGGCTGGCTACGAGGAACAGGAACCGCTCACAGATGGGCACGAACGCGCGTCGGGGATCCGTGGAATGTCGCGTCGCTCCCGTGTCGGGACAGGGGGTCCGGAGCGGACGGGGGCTCCGAGGCGAGCCTGGGCTCCGAAGCGGACGGGGGCTCCGAAGCAAGAGAGGGCTCCGAAGCGAGCGGGGGCTCCGAAGCGAGAGGGGGCTCCGAAGCGAGCGCGGCCGCGCAAGGCGCAGCTGCCCGCCCGCGCACACGCCCCTCATTCCCGCGCCGGTCGCGTCCTGTCGCTGCTGGCGCTGCTCGCCGCGGGCGCTCTGATCTGGTTCCTGATCGAGCTGTTCCAGCCGTTACATGGGTCTGGTCAGGGCAGCGTCACGGTGACGATTCCGGGCCACTCCAGCTCGAGCCAGGTCGGCGCTCTGCTCGAGCGCGAGGGGGTGATCTCCTCGAGCTTCTTCTTCCGGCTCCGCGCCACGCTGGCTGGCGATCGTGGGGACCTCCGCGCCGGCACCTATCAACTGAAGCGCGACATGCGCTACGACCAGGTGCTGAAGACCCTGACCACGCCGCCGCCGGCGGCCAAGGTCAGCAATATCACGATTATCGAGGGCAGCACCCGCCGGCAGATCGACTCGCTGCTGCGCACGCAGGGCGTCAGCGGCAGCTATCTGGCCGCGACTCGGCAGTCGCCGCAGCTCGATCCGAGCGACTACGGAGCCCTTCGCAACACGAATTCGCTCGAGGGCTTCCTGTTTCCCTCGACCTATCAGCTGCGTGACCCGGTCCAGATCTCGGCTCTGGTGGCCGATCAGCTGCGCACGTTCAAGCAGCGGTTCGCGGGCGTCAACTTGGCCGCCGCGCGCCGCGCGCACCTGACGCCCTACGACGTGCTGACAGTTGCCTCGATGGTCCAGGCGGAGGCGGGAACCGCGCACGACCGCCCGCTGATCGCCTCGGTGATCTACAACCGGCTTCGGATCGGGATGCCGTTGCAGATCGACGCCACCACTCGTTACGAGACCGGCAACTACACCCAGCCGCTCACCCAAGCCGAGCTCGACTCACCCTCGCCATACAACACCCGCATCCACGCGGGACTTCCTCCCACACCAATCGACAACCCGGGAATGGCGGCGATCCAGGCAGCGGCGAACCCGAGCCAGACCTCGTACCTCTACTTCGTCGTCAAACCGTGCGGAAACGGGGCGCAGGCGTTCGCCTCGAGCTATTCGCAGTTTCTCAAGGACGCCGCGCAGTACAACAGCGCGCGCGCCCGAAACGGCGGACGCTCGCCGGCAGATTGCTGAGTGCAACCTCGTGAGCGGCCCCGTGCGCCTCGGCGTCCTCGGCTGGCCCGTCGCGCACAGCCGCTCGCCGGCGATCCAGAACGCCGCCTTGCGCGCCGCGGGGCTGGGCGACTGGCGCTATCAGCTGCTCCCGGTGCCGCCGGAGCTGTTCGCGCAAACGGTCCGCGCGCTGCCGGCAGCCGGATTCCGGGGGGCCAACGTGACGATCCCTCACAAGCAAGCCGCACTCCGGCTCGCCGACCAGGCCAGCGCGCGGGCCCGGACGATCGGCGCGGCCAACACGCTGCTGTTCGACGGCGAGCTGATCGCGGCCGAGAACACCGACGCGCCGGCGCTGATCGCAGCGCTGCCGTTTTCGCCGGCCGGGCGGAGCGCGCTGGTGCTTGGGGCCGGAGGCAGCGCCCGCGCAGCGGTCTGGGCGCTGGTCGAAGCCGGCGCCACCGAGGTGCGCGTCTGGAACCGGACCGGAGAGCGGGCGCAGCGGCTGTGTGCCGAGCTCGGCGGCGTCCCCGTAACCGTTGCCGACAGCGCCGAGCTGCTGGTCAACTGCACCTCCGCCGGGCTCGGCGCGCCGGAGGCGACCTTCGAGCAGCTGCCCCTGACGCCCGACGATCTGCCGCGGTTCGACTGCGTGGTGGATTTCGTCTACGGCGGGCGTGAAACCGCGCTCGTTCGTGCCGCGCGGGAGCGTTCGATTCCGGTTGTCGACGGGCTCGCTCTGCTGGTCGGCCAAGGGGCGCTCAGCTTCGAGCTGTTCACCGGTGTGCCGGCACCTGTGGGGGCGATGAGGGCGGCCCTCGATGAGGTCTGATCGTGGGTCGTGGGTCGCGGGTCCCGCGTCTCGTGCTCGGCGGCGGGTCGCGCGTCCCGTGGCGGGCGGCGGGTCGCGCGTCTCGGGGGGTCCGCTCGCGCGCCGCTATCGTGCCGCGAGTGATGGGCACTGGCGCGTTCGATCCGGATCGAGGCACGTGCACCCCTTGTCATGGCACCGGCAGGGTGATTTCGGCGCTGGGCGGCGAGCCCCATGAGGTGAGCTGCCCGTGGTGCGCTGGGAGCGGGCAGTTCTCGCCTGGGCGGGATGCCCAAGGCGAGCCGGCCGAGGGGGCTGCGGGGCGGGGTTAGGGTCGGCGGCGTCTGCGGGGCCGCGGATCGGGGCGTGCTCCCGCGCGATCCCCGCATCACGCCGCTCTCCGTCTCCGGATATCCCGATTTCCCTGGTAAACATCCCACTCGACGCCTTCAAAAACTCGACTGGGCTGTTTCCCTCGAGGTAGAAGGGAAACGTCCCTGCGGAGATTTTCGGGTGCTCGACTGGGACGTTTACCAGGTCGAACGGCGCGGAGAACCGATCGCCTCGGCCTCGGGGCGCCGAGCGCAGCGGGATTCGGTCCGCAACCTTCCTCGCTACGGCGGCCCACCACAACCGCCCGAGGACCACCGACGCCTCGCACCCGGCGGTCCGTAACCTACGACCCCCATGGCGCTGAAGCTGACAACCGCCGGCGAATCCCACGGCCCCGGGCTGACCTGCATCGTCGAAGGCCTCCCGGCCGGCCTACGGCTCGACCGCGACGCGATCAACCGCGACCTCTCGAGAAGGCAGCTTGGTCACGGCCGCGGCGGGCGGATGAAGATCGAAAAGGACAAGGTCGAGATCACCGGTGGCGTACGGCATGGGACGACGCTGGGGGGTCCGATCGCGCTCAGCATCGTCAATCGCGATTACGCCAACTGGGAGGAGCGGATGAACCCGTGGCCGGTGGAGGCCGAGCCGCAGGAGGTGCATCTTCCCCGCCCGGGGCATGCGGATCTGGTGGGAACGCAGAAATACGGGGTGACTGACGTGCGCAACATCCTGGAGCGGGCGAGCGCGCGCGAGACCGCCGCCCGGGTCGCGGGTGGCGCCGTCGCGAAGGCGTTCCTGAACGAGCTCGGCGTGCAGGTCTTCTCTCACGTACTGCAGATCGCGGGCGTCAAGGCTCCCACCGAGAACGGCCTGCGTCGGGAGGACTTCGTCGCCGTGGACGAATCCCCGGTGCGCTGTCTCGATCCGCGCACGACCACCGCGATGGTCGCCGAGATCGACCGGCTGCGTAAGGCGAATGAGTCGCTCGGCGGCGTGTTCGAAGTGCGAGCGTTCGGCCTGCTGCCCGGGCTGGGCTCGCACGTCTCATGGGAGGAGCGCCTGGATGGCCGCCTGGGCCAGGCGATCCTCTCGATTCAGGCGATCAAGGCGGTGGCGATCGGCGATGGGATCGAGGTGGCGGCCCTGCCTGGATCGCAGGCACACGACGAGATCTTCTATCACGAGGACACCGGCTACTACCGGAACACGAACCGCGCTGGCGGCCTCGAGGGCGGGATGACGACCGGCGCGCCGCTGGTGGTGCGGGCATCGATGAAGCCGCTGCCGACGCTGACCAAGCCACTTCGCTCGGTCGACATCGCCACCCATCAGCCGGCCGAGGCGCTGCGTGAGCGCACCGACTCCTGCACCGTGCCCGCGGCTGGAGTGGTGGGGGAGGCGATGGTCGCTTTCGTGCTCGCCGACGCCTACCGCAGGAAGTTCGGCGGCGACCACGTCGGTGACGTCCTCGCCGCGATCCACGCCTACGAGGAACGCATCGGATGGCGTCGCGTCTAGCGGAGAAGGTCGTCTGCATCGGTTTCATGGGGGCTGGTAAGTCGACTGCCGCGCGCAGCGCCGCGGCGGCGCTCGGCCGCGAGGCCTTCGACGTCGACCAGCTGATCGAAGAGCGGCTCGGAAAATCGATCGAGCGAGTCTTCGCCGAGCATGGCGAACCGGCGTTCCGGGAGGCCGAGGAGCGGATAACGCTCGAGTTGCTCGCGACTCCCGCGGACGCCGTCGTGTCACTGGGCGGAGGCGCGATCGGCTCGCCGGCGGTCCGCGACGCTCTGCGGCACCAGCTCGTCCTGTGGCTCGACGTCGACGTGCAAACCGCCTGGGAGCGCTGCAGCGGAACCGGGCGCCCGCTCGCCCGAGACCGCGAAGGCTTCGAGCGCCGCTTCAGGCAGCGCGAGCCGATCTACGCCGAGCTTGCCGACGTCATCATCCCCAGCGAGCGTTCGGCCGCCACGGCATCCATCCTCGAAGCGCTTACGGGCACCGCGCCGGGAACGAAGCTTTTATGGGCTGCGACCGCCTCGAGCGATTACCCCGCTTACATCGGAAACGGCCTGCTGGCCAGTCACTTCTGGCCACCGGCGATCACCGGAAGGCGCTTCCTGGTCAGCGATGGTCAGGTGGCCCGTCACTTCCCTGGCGTGCTGGAGCCGCTCGAGGGGCAGGTGACGATCATGCCCGGCGAGCAATCGAAGACGGTGGCGCATGCGGAGATCGTCTGGACCGAGCTGGCTCGCGCGGGTATGACCCGGCGGGACATCGTTCTCGCGCTCGGGGGCGGGGTCGTCGGGGACCTCGCGGGCTTCTGTGCCGCCACCTATCAGCGCGGGGTCCGCTACGTCGGCGTGCCGACCAGCTTGGTCGCGCAGGTCGACTCGGCTTACGGGGGCAAGACCGGCGTCGACCTCGCTGAGGCCAAGAACTACGTCGGCGCCTACCACCAGCCCTCGGCGGTGATCGTCGATACCGATGCGCTGCAGACGCTTCCGGAGGCCGAGCTGGCGGCCGGCTTCGCCGAGGTCGTCAAGACCGCGCTGATTGCCGGCGGAGGACTCTGGGACCGGATCCGGGCGGGCGGAGACCCCACCGCCCCCGGCGCGATCCTCGAGTGTGCCCGCGCCAAGCTCCGGGTGGTAGCCCGTGACGAGCGCGACGCGGACGTGAGGCAGGTCCTCAATCTGGGCCACACGGTCGCGCACGCGATTGAAACCGTCACCGGCTATGCCCGCTACCGGCACGGCGAGGCGGTAGCGCTGGGACTGCTCGCGGCGCTCAGGCTATCCGACCAGGACGACCTCCGCAACGAGGTCGGCGAGCTGCTCACCGACCGCGGACTGCCCACGAACCTCGACGGCGTCGATCCCGACGCGGTCGCGCTGGCCACCGCCAAGGACAAGAAGCGCGTTGGCGAGGGACCGGTTTCGTTCGTGCTGCTCGACGCTCCGGGCGCCCCGAGGACGGGGTGTCAGGTGCAGCCAGACGCGCTGATCGCTGCGGTAAGAGAGCTGGCCGGGTGATGGCGCTTCGCAACCGGGTTGAGGTGATGCACGGCGTCAACCTCGATCAGCTGGGGCGCCGGGACCCGGAGCATTACGGGACCGTCACATACGCCGAGCTCGAGCGCGTAATCGCCGAGGTCGCGCGCGAGCTCGAGCTCGAGGTCCGTTTCTTCCAGAGCAACCACGAAGGCGAATTCGTCGAGCACCTGCATCGGCTCGAAGGGCTCGCCGACGGCCTGCTGCTCAACCCGGGGGCCTGGACGCATTACTCCTACGCGATCCGCGATGCGCTGGAGCTGACCGGTCTGCCGGCAGTCGAGGTACACATCTCGGACGTGGACTCGCGCGAGGCCTGGCGGCGCAACTCGGTGATCAGCGACCTCTGCATCTGCACCGTGGCCGGCCAGGGTATCGACGGGTATCGGGACGCGCTCGCGCATCTCCGCGGAGAATTGGGCTCATGACCGGTCGCACAGAGCGCCTGACCCGGGCCTTTGCGGAAGCGAGCGTAGATCTGCTGCTGGTGAGCGCGCCGGTCAACATTCGCTACCTGACCGGCTTCACGGGCAGCAACGGGCTCGCGCTGGTCGGACCGCAGACGCGCACGTTCATCACCGACTTCAGATACGTCGAGCAGGCCGCCGAGGAGGTCGACTCGTCGTTCGAGCGGGTGCGGGCGCCGCAGGAACTGGTTGACGTGCTCGCCGACGCCCTGCCGGAAGGAACGCTCCGGCTGGGATTCGAGGACGCGCACCTATCGGTGCGCGCGCATGCTCGTGTGCGAGAGCTGCTGCCGGAGCGAGTGGAGCTGGTCGCCGCGGGCAACCTCGTCGAGCGGCTCAGGGCGGTGAAGGATCGCGAGGAGGTCGAACGCATCTGGGCCGCCGCCGCGCTCGCCGACGGCGCCTTTGAGAAGGTGATCGCCGAGGGGCTGGTCGGCCGCACCGAACGTGAGGTCGCGATCGAGATCGAGCAGCAGATGCAGATGCTCGGGGCCTCCGGCCCGAGCTTCGACACGATCGTCGCGGCGGGAGCGCAAGGCGCGCTTCCACACGCCACGCCGCAGGACCGCGAGATCGGCGCGGGCGAGCTGGTCGTGATCGATTGGGGCGTGGAGCTCGACGGCTACTGCTCGGACTGTACGCGGACCGTGGCGACCGGCGAGCCCGGCGAAGAGGCCAGGGATGTGTATGAGCTCGTACTCGCGGCCCAGCGCAAAGGGCTCGAGTCGGTTCGGGCGCAAGCGGACTGCCGCGAGGTCGACAGCCTCGCCCGCGCCGTGATCGATGCCGGGGGCCACGGCGCGGAGTTCGGGCACGGCTTGGGGCACGGCGTGGGGATGGAGGTGCACGAAGCGCCGCGGCTGTCGCCGCGGGGCGAGGGGAATCTGTTTGCCGGCAACGTTGTCACCGTCGAGCCTGGCGTCTATCTGCCGGGTCGCTTCGGTGTCCGCATCGAGGATCTGGTGGTCGTCACCGAGGGCGGATGCGAGATCATCACCTCGCTGCCCAAGGAGCTGCACGTCACGGGCTGATTGCAGCGGTCTCTACACTGGCCCACCGCATGTCAATCAGTACCAATCAGTTCCGAAACGGAAATCACATCGAGGTCGAAGGCACGATCTTCAAGATCATCGAGTTCCAGCACGTCAAGCCCGGCAAGGGAGGAGCATTCGTGCGAACGAAGCTTCGCCGGGCGAGCGACGGTGCGGTGATCGACCGCACCTTCCGTGCCGGCGAGAAGTTCCGTTCGATTCGCACCGAGGTGCGGCGGATGCAGTTCCTCTATCGCGACGGTGCCGATGCCCACTTCATGGACACCGAGAGCTATGAGCAGTTGACGATTCCCGAGAGCACGCTCAGCGACGCATTGCGCTGGATGCGAGAATCGGATGAGGTCGAGTTGCTCTACATCGATGAGCGGCCCGCGGATGTCCAGCTCCCAAGCGCGATCGATCTGGCGGTGAGAGAGACCGAGCCGGGACTGCGTGGCGACACCGCTTCAGGAGGCGGTACCAAGCCGGCGGTGCTCGAGACCGGTGCGCGGATCCAGGTGCCGTTGTTCGTGAACATCGGCGACGTCGTGCGGGTCGACACGCGCTCGGGCGAATACGTATCCCGTGCGTAGGACCGAGCAGCGGCGCGCAGCGGTCTGGGCCCTGTATCAAAGCGATCTGCTCGGCCGACCGCTCGAGGAGACATTTCCGCGCGACCTGCACTCGTTCACCCGCGAGCTGGCGCAACTGGTGCGCGAGCGCCAGCCGGAGCTCGACGCGCTGATCTCGGCGCACGCGACTGGCTGGACGCTCGAGCGGATCGCCCCGCTCGAGCGCTCGATCTTGAGGGTCGGGCTCGCCGAGCTGCTGTACGCCGACACGCTTCCCGGCGACCACGCGATTCCCCCGGAAGGCGCGATCGACGAAGCCGTGGAGACTGCCAAGCGGTTTTGCGGCGTGGACGCCCCGGGGTTCGTGAACGGCATCCTCGCGGCCGTACTTCGCGAGCGCGAAGCGGGTCGCAAGTAAGTGCTAGGTAGGAATTTCTAGGCCCGGTCCCTCCGACGGACCACAATGAAGTGGTGAGACTGCTAGTCGTCGACGATGATCGTGCGTTGCGGGATGTGCTGCGGCGCGCGCTGACGCTTGCCGGCTATGAAGTGCGGCTCGCGGAGACGGGCGCCGATGCGCTGGCCGAGGTTACTAGCAGCGCCCCCGAGGCGGTCGTGCTCGATGTCGGGCTGCCCGACATCGACGGGCTCGAGGTGTGCCGGTGGCTGCGCCGCGAAGGCAACCGCGTCCCGGTGCTGATGCTCACCGCCCGCGACGCGGTCTCCGACCGGATCGACGGCCTCGATGCCGGCGCCGACGACTACGTCGTCAAGCCGTTTGACATCGATGAGCTGAAGGCGCGGCTGCGGGCCCTGCTGCGGCGGACCGTCGGCGATGACCGCGGGCTGTCGTTCGATGAGCTGACGCTCGACCCAGCTCGTCATGGGGTCGTCGTCGGCGAGACGTTCGTCGAGCTCACGCGGACCGAGTACCAGCTGCTCGAGTTGCTGATGCTGAATCCTCGCCGGGTGCTGCCGCACAGCCTGATCTACGACCGCGTGTGGGGATACGACTTCGGTCCGACCTCGAACGCGCTGCGCGTCTACGTCGGGTATCTGCGCCGCAAGCTCGAGCAGGCCGGAGCGCGGCCGCTGATCCATACGGTGCGCGGTGTTGGTTACGCGCTGCGCGAGCCTTCGGAGCGAGACGGATGAGCCTCCGCACGCGGATGGGCATCGCGTCGGGGATCGCGGTCGCGCTCGCGGTAATCGCGGTCGCGGTCTTCGCCTACGCGGGAATGAGGTCTGAGCTGCTGGGCCAGATCGACGACAACCTGCATTCGCTTTCGGCTCAGGTCCTGCCCGGGCCAGGCGGGCCGGGTGCTCCCTCCCCAGGCGGCGGCGAGGGGTCCGGGGGACCGCAGGGCCCGGGCTTCGGGTTCGGGACACGGGGAGCAGAGCCGCCCGGTGTTGGCGACGAGGGTCTCGGGATCGACCGCCGTGCGCGCCCGGCATTCGGCGGCGCGCCCGGAATCATCACCCTGATCTACCGCAACGGCAACAGCTACGTGCCCCGAGGCCAGCAATATCGGATCCCGGTCAACGCGCAGATGAAGGCGATCGCCGCCAGCGGGCGAGGCCAATACATGACTGACATACACGTGGGCGGCTCGCACCTACGGGTGCTCGTGACCGGGATCGGAGCGGACGGGGCGCTCGCCGTCGCCCTCCCGCTCACCAACGTGGACCACACGCTCGCCAGCCAGCTCCTGTTGCTGGTGATGATCGCCGCCGGCGGGATCGCCCTCGCCGCGGTGCTCGGAATCCTGGTGGCACAAACCGCGCTGGCGCCGATCGAGCGCTTTACCCGTCAGACCGAGCTGATCGCCTCAGAGCCCGAACGGCTGGGATCAGAGCGCCTGGACGAGCGGGGAGGAGATGAGCTCGCGCGGCTGGCTCGAACCTTCAACGCGACGCTCGCCGCGCTCGAGCAATCCGTTCAGGCGCAGCGCAATCTGGTCGCGGACGCCTCACACGAGCTGCGCACGCCAATCGCTTCGATTCGGGCGAACCTGCAACTGATGCGCGACGAGGCGCTGCTGTCGCAGGAGGATCGGGAGGCGCTGCGGTCAGACATAATCGAGGAGCTCGATGAGCTGACGGCGCTGGTCGCAGACGTGGTCGAGCTGGCGCGCGGGAGCAAGCAGATCGGTAAGCCCGAAGACCTGCGGCTGGACCAGGTCCTCGAGGGGATCATCGAGCGCTACCGGCGGCGCTCTCCGGAGATCAACTTCACCGCGCGGCTCGAGCCGACGCTGATCCAGGGCGATGGCGACCGGGTCGCGCGAGCGCTGTCGAACCTCGTCGACAACGCGGTCAAGTACGGCCCCGACGGCCCGGGGATCGAGGTCGACCTCCAGGACGGGACGGTCACCGTACGCGATCACGGCCCGGGGTTCGACGAGCGCGAGCTGACGCTGGTGTTCGATCGCTTCCATCGCGCTAAGGACGCGCGCTCGAAACCCGGGTCGGGACTGGGGCTGGCGATCGTCCGGCAAGCCGCCGAGGCGCACGGAGGATTTGTAGAAGCCACGAACGCGACGGATGGCGGGGCGATCTTGCGGATCAACTTCGGGCCGACGCAGCGACTCGACGACGCGGCGCCCGTGGGTGCGCTCAGCGCCCGCCCGATTTCTTAGAGGCTTTGACCGCCAACCGCTGAGTTTCTTGTCGGGTCGTTTGCGCGACGGCTGGCTGGGCTCGACCCTGTTCGTCAAGCGGGGCGTGCTGGCGCGTTCCCCGGGTGGGCGGCCCGGCCGGGTCTGCTCACTCGCCGGCACACCCCGTTCTTTCTGGCTACCAGCTTCCGCGACGCTCACGGACCGCCGTCGCGCCCGGGGCGCGCTAGGGGGCCGCTACCCGTGTCAGGCAGCGCGCTCCGCAGCGTGCGCCGATCGCGGCCGCCTGCGCAACTGATGTGCCGGCGGCTAAGCCGAAGGTGAGTCCGGCCACGAACGAGTCGCCGCAGCCATATGCGTCGCGCGGCTCCCCGGGCAGTGGCGTCGGGGACCACTCGCCTTCTGACTCACCCCACCAGCGGCCTCCGTTCGCGCCCTCGGTCGCCACCAGCAGCCGGGCCCGATCCACCACGCGCTGCGCCCAGCTGGCCTCGTCGCGATCGCGGGCGCTAAAGACAAGCGCGTCGATTTGCGGTCCCCCCGGCTCGAGCGCTTCCCGCGCGCGCGGCGAGGCGACGAGCAAAGGGGCTTGCCGTGCCCGCCGCATCGCACCTGCGTCGCCGGCGGTGAAGTAGACGCCGTCGGCGCGGCGCAGCAGGTCCCAATCGAGTTCGTCGGAGCCAAGCGGTTGCAGACGCTCTCCCAGCGTGATGATCGTCCGCTCGCCGGCGCCGTCGAGCAGCGTAACCGCGCGGCGCGTCGGCTGCCGGCGCCAAGCCACATGGAGGCGGACGCCGAGCGCGCTCAGCTGCGCGGCGGCCGCTCGCCCGAGCTCGTCGTCCCCGAGCGCGGTGAAGAAATCAACTTGCGCGCCGAGTTCCGTGAGCGCGACCGCCGCCACCGGGCCACCGCCTGCCGCCCGCGCGAACGCGCCGGTGGCGTGCGTCACCTCGCCGGCCCGCGGAAACACGGCGAGCGAGACGAACTCGACCCACTCGACATGGCCGACGACCGCCACCCGGGGCAGCTGGGATTCCGCGCGCTGACGCCGTGTCGCCATCCGCCATACGCTCTCATGATTGGAACCTCGGCAACAGAGGCTGAGCGATGCGCTCGAGCAGTGGCTGCGCAGTGACGGAGACAAATCGCTCTCCAGCCTGATAGAGGTGTTCGGAGAGAGCAGCTTCGCGGTTCTGTTCGTGCTGCTGCTCGGCGTCTCGGCGCTGCCGCTCCCGACAGGCGGTGTCACACACGTGTTCGAGATCATCGCGATGCTGCTCGCGCTGGAGCTGATCTGCGGAAGAGACCAGGTTTGGCTGCCCAAGCGATGGCGCAAACTGCAACTGGCGGGCCCGAAGCAGGAGCGGTTCATCACCGCGCTGATGAAGATCGTGCGCTGGCTCGAGCGATACTCGCGTCCTCGACTCCGGTTTCTCTTCAACCACCGCGCGAGCAAAATCGTGTTCGGCGCCCTGGTTCTGGCCGGTTCGGTCGCCGCGTTCGTGGCACCCCCGTTCTCGGGACTCGACACCCTGCCCTCGCTGGGAGTGGTGGTGCTGTCGCTGGGGGTGGTGCTCGAGGATGCGCTTGTAGTCGCCGTTGCGCTTGTGCTGATCGTCGTGGGCGCGGTATTGGAAGTCGTGCTCGGGGCGGCGGCGATCAAGGGGATCAGCAGCCTCCTGTAGGCGCTTCGCTTGAGGGCTACGCTGGCTGATGAGAAGCCCGGGGCGCCCGGCGCAACGACGTTCCGCACTCGGGTTTCACTTCACACAAAGCAGATTGGAGCAACCAATGGCGCAGTGCACTCACCTCGACCACGTTCACATCACGCAGCTGCCCGCCGCGGTCGATGGCTGCGAAGACTGCCTGGCGGTCGGCGACCCCTGGCTCCACCTGCGGATCTGCCTCGAATGTGGCCACGTCGGCTGCTGCGACGACTCCCCCAACCGGCACGCGACCGCGCACGCGCACGACACCTCGCATCCGATCATCCGGTCGCTGGAGCCGCGCGAGGATTGGTCGTGGTGCTACGTAGACCAGCTCGCGATGATCATCCAGGGCGTCGAGGGTCAGACCCGGATTCCACCCTCGCCGCTCGCGTAGCGCATTCCCCGCGCCTCGGCGCGGCCGCCGACCTCGGGCGGCCCGATACGCGGCCCTGAGGCTCCCTCATCGTCGCCGGGGCGCTAGGGTCCGTGGCCGGCATGAAGATCGTCTACACGCTCACCGATGAGGCGCCGGCGCTGGCGACATCTTCGCTGTTACCGATCGTGCAGGAGTTTGCCGCTGCCGCCGAAGTTGAGATCGAGCCGCGCGATATCTCGCTCGCGGGGCGGATTCTGGCTCAGTTCCCCGATCGCCTGGCTCCCGAGCAGCAGGTTGCGGATGCGCTGCACGAGCTCAGCGAGCTGGCGCGAACGCCGGACGCGAACATCATCAAGCTGCCGAACATCAGCGCCTCCGTTCCGCAGCTGAAAGCGGCGATTGCGGAATTGCGCGACCAGGGCTATGCGATCCCCGATTACCCCGAGAATCCAGCTGACGATGAGCAGCGGGAGGTAAGGGCTCGCTATGACAAGGTCAAGGGGAGCGCCGTCAATCCGGTCTTGCGTCAGGGCAACTCCGACCGCCGCGCGGCGCCGTCGGTCAAGGCCTACGCTCGCAACCATCCGCATTCGATGGGCGGGTGGTCACCGGACTCCCGCTCGCACGTCTCGACGATGAGTGACGGTGACTTCCGCTCGACCGAGCAGTCGATCACGGTAAAGCAGGATGGGCAGGTCCGAATCGAGCACCTGGGGAGCGACGGCACGATCACCGCGCTGGGGGATCAAATCGAGGTGCTCGCGGGCGACGTCCTCGACGGCTCGGTCATGCGCCACGATGCACTCGAGCGGTTTCTCGCCGAACAGGTATCGCAGTCCAGGGAGCAGCAGGTGCTGTTCTCGGTCCAGCTGAAGGCGACGATGATGAAGGTCTCTGACCCGATCATCTTCGGTCATGCGGTCCGCGCCTATTTCTCGCAGCTGTTCGCCGAGCACGGAGACACGCTGCTGAGCCTGGGTGTCGACGCCGACGACGGAATCGCGGCCTTGCTGAGCACGATCGAGAAGCTTCCCGAGGACCAGCGTGAGAAGCTACAGGGCGCGATTGACGCGGCGTACGAGCGTGGCCCCGGGCTAGCGATGGTTGATTCTGAGCGCGGGATCACCAACCTGCACGTTCCGAGCGACGTGATCATCGATGCATCGATGCCGGCGGCGATCCGCTCGTCGGGGCAGATGTGGAACGCGCAAGGCGAACAGCAGGACACGAAATTCGTGATCCCGGATCACTCGTACGCGGCCCTCTACGCGGAAACGGTCAACCACTGCCGCGAACACGGCGCGTTCGACCCCGCGACGATGGGTTCGACCTCGAACGTCGGTCTCATGGCACAGGCGGCCGAGGAATACGGCTCACACGACAAGACGTTTGAGATCGAGGGTCCCGGCGCGGTGCGCGTCGTCGACGGATCAGGCACGACGCTGATCGAGCACCAGGTTGACAGCGGCGACATCTGGCGCATGTGCCGGACCACGGACACGGCGATCCAGGACTGGGTGCGCCTCGCCGTCTCGCGCGGACGTGAAACGGGCGCGCCGGCGGTCTTCTGGCTCGACGAGTCTCGAGCCCACGACCGGGAACTGCTGAGGAAGGTTCGCCCCGCGCTCGAGCAGCTCGACACCGAAGGGCTCGAGATCGAGGTCCTCGACGTGGCCGCCGCGACGCGGCTCACGCTCGACCGGGCGCGTGACGGCGAGGACACGATCTCGGTGACCGGGAACGTGCTGCGCGACTACCTGACCGACCTGTTCCCGATTCTCGAGCTTGGAACCAGCGCCAAGATGCTCTCGATTGTGCCCCTGATCGACGGGGGAGGCTTGTTCGAGACCGGCGCCGGCGGCTCGGCGCCCAGACACGTCCAGCAGTTTCTGCGCGAAAACCACTTGCGCTGGGATTCGCTCGGGGAGTTCCTCGCGCTCGCGGTGTCGCTCGCGCTGCTCGCGCAGAAGACCGACAATCCGCGCGCCAAGCTGCTGGCCGAGGCCCTCGACCGGGCCACCGGCTCCGTGCTCGAGTACGATCGCTCGCCGTCGCGCAATACCGGCGAGCTCGACAACCGCGGCAGCCACTTCTATCTCGCGCTGTACTGGGCGCAGGAGCTGGCCGCGCAGGACGACGATCCAGAGTTCGCGGCTCACTTCGCGCCGGTCGCGGAGCGCCTGGCAGAAAGCGAGGAGGCGATCGTCGAGGAGCTCGCCAAGGTCCAGGGCTCGCCCGTCGAAATCGGCGGCTACTACAGACCTGACGGCGAGTCGGTAGCCGCGGCGATGAATCCGAGCGCGACGCTGCGGGACGCACTCGCGGCCGAGCCTCAGCGTCTTCGGGTAGATGACCTCGAGCGGCGATAACGCTGCTCGGCACCGCGGAGGTGAATTCGCGACCGATCCTCGCGTGGTGGCCGACCAGGCAAACCAGGTGGCGGCCGCCTGGTCATCCGCGGGCGCCCCCGCTTCGTGGGCGCTCACCGCTTCCCAGTTCGCGGTGCTCCGCGACGACGGCGAGCTGCTGGCGATTGCCGCCACGATCCCGCCCGACAAGCTCCCGCCGTTGCTGTTCAGCGCCGCCGCAACGTTCCTGATCCTCGAACTGGAACCCGAGCCGCTGCGCGATTCGTTCCCGCGGGTCGGGCAGCCACAGGCGCCGCTGGCCGCCGACTTCCCGGCGCGGTACCGGACCTTATGCCTCGATCATCGCGAGCGCCTGCTGGACCTCTGCAGCCGGCACCGCTACCAGATGAACGAGGTCGGGAGATGTGCCGATCTGCTGCCGGCGCTGGCTCCCGCGATCGAGGAGGATCGCGAGATCGTGCTGGTGGACGTGGGCACAGGTGCCGGTCTCGCACTGCACATCGACCGCTATCGCTACGTGTACCGCGGCCCGGGAGACAGCGCGGTGACCGTCGGCGGCTCAGGCTCAGAGGTGGTGATCGAGACCGAGCTCCGGGGCCCTCACGCTCCGCCGATCCCGTCCAAGCTTCCCAGGATCGCCGATCGGATCGGCGTCGACATCGAACCGCTCGACATCGCCGATCCGGGCGTGCGCGACTGGCTCGCGGCATGCATGCCCCAGGAGATCACCGCTGTAACCCGGTTCGAGAAGGCCGTCCAGGTGGCGCTCGCCAACCCGGCGCGCAGCGTCCGCGGCGACGCCAACGAGGTGCTTCCCGGTATCTTGGCAGCGGCCGCGGAGGACGCTCTGGTGTGCCTGACGGACACCTATGTCCACGTCTTCTTCCCCGCTGAGGATCTGCTCCGCTTCCGCTCGCTGGTCGAAAGGGCCAGCATCGAACACGATCTGGACTGGGTGTCGATCGACCCGCTCGTACCGATGGGCGAGCGCGCGAGCGACAGCGTTTTGGGCATCTCCGTGCCGCCGGCGCTTCTCGAGCGCAACCGCCGACAGGGAGTGTTCGGCGTCGTCGGCCGGCTCTCCTACCGAGGCGGCCGACGATCGGGAGGCCTTCTCGGCCTGGCGCATCCCGGCGCCGCGTGGCTCGAATGGCTCGGGAGCTGACGGGCGCTGGCGTGCTTTTCGAGATCGGCATCGATCACTGCGTCATTCACGTCTCCGACCGGCCGCGCTCGAATGCTTTCTACCGCGACGTCCTCGGGGCGAAGCTGATCGGCGACCCCGGTGGCGTCGCGATGTACCGGTTCGGCGACCGGCAGCTCAATGTCCACGGCCCGGGCTCCGAGCCGCATCCCGTAGCGCGGGTCCCCGTGGCTCCGGGCGGCAGTGACCTGTGCTTCGTCTGGCACGGGGCGATTGAAGACGCGATCGATCACCTTCGCGCCCAGGGCGTGGAGGTCGAGTTGGGGCCGGTGCCACGACACGGCGCTCGCGGCCCTGGCACCAGCGTGTACTTCCGCGATCCTGACGGCAGCCTGCTCGAGTTCATCTCCTACGCCTGAGACCAGCAGCGAGGCAGGTGGCTATTCGCGAGCGATCATTGCCGCCGCGGCGCGCTCGAGGTCGACATAGGGCTCGCCGCTCACATCGATCGCGACGGCCTTGATCACGCCGCCGGTGAAAGCCCAAGGCCGCTCGCCAGGGAAATCGTTGGTGACGTTGCTGATCGCACGGCCCACTGTCAGGTCCGTCCCCGAGAGGCCGAAGGCAGCGGGCTGAGTTTTGATGCGTCCCTCCGCGACCTTGTTCTCACCGTGGAAGAGCGACAGCAGCCCGGTCAAGACGCCGGGTGATTGTCATAGATCAGGTCAGGATGCCACTGGTCGGTCTCGGCGCCCAGGAACCCGTAGAAGCGTTCGAATCCGCGGCCGCCTGGCCAGTTCCGTCGCATGGAGGCGAGATGCATCTCATCGGTCGGGCACAGGTGCCACTTTCCGACCATGTAGGTTGATCACACCCTGAACGCCTTACTCGCGACCCTCGATTCCGCGTCGATATTGACTAGATGAATCACGGCCTGAGAGTTTCACACGCCCGGCACCCCCAGCATCACCCGATTCAGATGATCCCCCAGCGTCGATCCGGGCGCGAACTTGTAATCGGTGCGGTAGGGGAGTAGGGTGCGAGCACGGCTACGTTCGACGCACGTCCACTCGCTTGAGCGCCTCCGCGAGAGTCGTGCGCGCGCGTGCGAGCGTGTGTCTGGCTGTGTCGATCGCGGTGCTGGGGTGCGCCGATGTGTTTGCTTCGGCCGCATCGGCTCGCGCCGGGAGCGCTGGGGGTAGGCCGGTCGTCTTGGCAGTGTGGGGGCTGATCGACGGAAGCAACCCGCTGAGCGGGGGCGAGGTGCGGGTGTACGCCGGCGCCCCGCGAGCAGTGAATTTATCGGGCCGGGGTGTGGCTGGATCGCCGTTGCCTGAAAGGGACGGTGCCCGCGCGCGAAGGACAGCGGCAACCGGTGTGGCGCTGCTCTCCTTCAACCGGTTGCCGCGCGAGTTCACGGTCGTGATCTCCGGCGGCAGCGCGGATGGTCGTCGGATGCCGGGCCAGCTGGGGGCAGTGGTGCGTGGCTACAGCTCGGGAAGCGTGGTGTATGTGAATCCGGTCACCACGCTGATCGCAGGGGCGGTTGGCGCCAGTGCCAATCGCAGTGGCACATCCGCGCCCGCGGCGGCGCAGCGGCGCATCTACCGACTGCTGCGCATCCCGGACTGGGAGGACAACCCGGACCTGAGCTACAGCGACCGGTATTTCGATGGCGTCCTCTATCTGGCCGCTGCCCTGCGCGCCGGGAGCATCGCGGCGCTGAACGCGGCGCTGGTCCGTGACGCGCAGCGAGGCGGGCAAGCGCACCGATTCGTTGCGAGCAAGCGTACTGGCAAGCCGGCCTTCACTGCCTCTGGCCCGCGTGCCTCCGTGGCGGCAGTCGCTGCGCTGCCGCTAATTGGCACGGCGTTCAAGTGGCTGGCTTCCTGGGCCGGCTCCTCGCTGGCCGGCGTGGTGGGCGAGAAGGCGGGTAGCGCGGCGCTGGGATGGTTGCTGGCGGCATTCGGCCTGGACAACAAGCTCCCCGATCCCGACGTCCTCGAGATCAAGCGGCTCGTGCAGGACCTCGGAAAGCAGGTCACGCAGCTGCAGGGAGAGGTGGCCCAGGCAGGATTCAGCACGCTGCTTCACCAGACCGACCGCACCACCGGACAGATCAAGCACGCGATCAACCAGGTGGCGCTGCTGGCCAACATGCCGGCGAAGGATCCGACCAAGCGCGCGTTCACTCAGACGATCATCGATTACATCGGCGCGAATCTGATCGACGCCCCGGAGATCCTCAACCAGCACCTGGGCTCCGACGTGGCGCTGGCGGACAACTTGATCAAGTCGGCCTCGCGGACGCTCGGCAAGCGCCGGTTCTTTGGCCCCAAAGACTCCGCCGAGGTCAAGAGCATCTATCTGTACTTCGCCTCTTACCAGGTTCAGCTGGCGATTCTGCTCCAGGAGTACTTCCACGCCAAACCGGCGATCTACAGCCCCACCAACGCGACCGCGCAGCTAGACCGGATTCGCGGTAACGTCGACGCCCAGGCCGGCTCGCTGAAGCCAGACGTACCCGCGAACAGCGTTGTTGACACAAAGACCCGGCAGATGTGGGTCACCGATCCCTCCGGCGCGTTCGCGCCCGAAGTCGACCTCGACCATCTCGCATCAGTTCGCTACTCGGTCAAGCCGGGGGCGAGGAAGGAGAGTCCCACTTTCGAGCCTCGGCGCGCGATCAGCGGCACTACCCTCAGTGGCTTCCCGTTCGCCAACTGGACCGTGCCGAAGAAGTCTGACTTCGAGGGCCTGACCGAGGGCTTCAGCGGCTCCAGCCGGGTCAACTGGCTGCACACCGAAGCGGGCTTCAGCAAACAGCTGCTCGAGAGCCGCGGGGCAAACAAGTGGATGGCTGACGGATTCAATCTGAGCTCGAATGCACACGGCAACCACGGATATCTACGAGTCACGGTTTTCAACCTTGGCTCGTCGACCACAAGTGAAAGCCTTGTCGAGTTCGACTCAGAACGCGTCCCGAAGTGGCAGGATGTCTTCAAAGCCAACAAGTCAGGGCTCATGTACGTCCGCAAGCTAGCCGCCGACGAGAGCTATTGGTGGTAGAAGGCTAGGTGAAATACCCGAGTCTGCGAGCCTCCGCTGACAGCTGCTCGCGAAAGCTGGGATGGGCAATTGCGATCAGCCGGCGGGAGCGCTCGGCGATCGAGCTGCCGCGCAGCTCGGCGACCCCGTACTCGGTCACGACCTTGTCGACGATGTTCTTGAACGTCGTGACCGCCGCGCCCAGGTGCAGCTGCGGGACGATCCGCGAGACGGTGTCGCCGGCGGTAGTCGCGTGCAGGACGATGAACGCTTGTCCCTGTTCGGCCATCACCGCCCCGCGCGCGTAGTCGGGCTGCCCGCCCGAGGAGGACATGTAGTCGCTGCCGAGCGACTCCGATGCGCACTGTCCGAGGAAGTCGACCTCGAGCGTGGCGTTGATCGCGGTCATCAGCGGCTCTCGCGCGATGTTCGGGGGGGCATTGGTGTAGTCGACCGGATGAAACTCGACGCCAGGGTTGTCGGCCACGAAGCGGTACAGGCGCTGGTGCCCAAGCGTTGTGGTGGTAACGAGCTTGTTGCGATGAGTGCGTTTGCGCGTGCCGGTAACCGCGCCCGACTCGACCAGGTCCACGAACCCGTCCACCAGCATCTCGGTGTGGACTCCCAGCTCTCGGTGTTCGGAGAGCATCCCGAGGACGAGGTCGGGGACGGCACCGATCCCGGCTTGGATGGTCGCCCCATCGGGGATTCGCTCGGCCACCAGCTCCGCGATCTGCTGATCGCGCTGAGTCGGCTTCGTCGTGGGCAGCTCGGCCAGCTCGAAGTCTGACTCGCAGAAGCCAACGACATCGGAGACGTGTAACTGGTTACCCCCGAAGGTTCGCGGCATTCGCGCATTGACCTCGACGAAGAAAGGCACATCACCGATCAGCGCCGCCGTGTAGTCCGCGCTGACCCCCAGCGAGAAGTAACCGTGGCGGTCGGGAGGCGAGACGGCCGCCAGCACCAGGCCAGGGGTCAAGGATTGCCGCATCAGCCGCGGGACGTCGCTGAACGAATTGGGCACCAGGTCGCAGTCTCCGCGGTGAAAGGCATCGCGGCTCGTGGGCGACAAGAACCACGACACATGACGCAAGTTGGGGCACTGGCCGTCGATGTATCGACGCGCGCGCATTGGAATCATCTGGTGCAGCCGCACGTTGTCCAGCGACTCGCACGCTTCCTCGAGCGCGTCGACCACCCGGACCGGCTCGTTGTTGCTCGGGGCCACGACGACGTTCATGTCCCGTCCGATGAAGCGCAGCACGTCCTCGGGCTCGCATCGCCGAGCGCTCAGGGCGTTCGAAATCGACTCAGCCATCAGACCTCATCCGGCGCTGGTGATTGGCGATGACCCATTCGGCGAGCTAGGTATATCACCGCCGCGGGAGCGAAGCGAGCACCGTATGAAGCCGCGGCCTGCGCGCGCTTGAAGGATGATGCCCGTTCGCGGGACCAGTAGGCGTTTAGCGCCGCGATCGCTTCGGTGGCGGTGAGCGGAGGGGGCGCGGCTGAGCTTGTGCGCCGGAGACAGCGCGTGCTGGTGGTCGTGCGAGAGAGGGACGAGGGGCCGGGTCGCGCTTCATCGTTTCGCTGCGTGAAGCTGCTTGACGCCGTCGGCGGCGATTTGGCCGCTCAACTCGATCAGGCAGCCCGCTTGGGAAGGTTCGCCCGGAACGAACGCGGTCAGTCTGCTGGTGGGATCGAGTTCGTCCAGCAGTCCACGGGTGATTCCGCGATGCAGTCCACAGACGACCTGTGGGTTCTCGCGTGCCGCCTCGCGGTAGGGGCAGTTGCAGAGGCGGTAGGTGAGCCGTCGGGGGGTCCGTGATTCGCGCCGAGGCTGAAAGCCGAGAGCGGCGAGCGCCGCGTGCAGGTGTGGCTCGGGGGGCCCCTGCGCGTCGGGAGCCAGGGCGCGGCCAATCTCCCGGCCGGTGGACTCGACCCTCCGCAGGCTGGTTCTCCCCGGGGGGATCGCTCGCGCGAGCCATTGCGCGAGGTGAACGTAGGCCGTCGGTGGGGGCCCGGCGGGTGTCGCGTCCGGGGAGATGAGCCACATGTCGCGGGGCCTACCCCGTGGCTGGCGGACCCTTTGCCGCACAACCATCCCTGCAGTTCGGAGGCGATCCAGGTGCAGGCGGATGCCGTTGGGGTGAAGCTTCAGGCTCTCGGCCAGCTCTTCGGTGTGGGCCGGTCGGCGCAGCTCGCAAAGCAACGCGAACAGCCTCGCGCGGGTCGGCTGCGCGAGCACGTCATCGGACCTCTCCGGGGCATCCACCTCGGACCGAATTTTTACACAACCGCGCTGTGAAAACATTCTCCTCATGTTATTTTCCAGGGATCGTGTGAAAAAGATTTCCTGGAGGCGAAGTGACCTACGTGATTGCTGAGCCATGCATCGGGACCAAGGACAACTCGTGCGTCGAGGTCTGCCCGGTGGACTGCATCCATCCGACCCCAGAGGAACCGGAGTACGACGCGGTCGAGATGCTCTACATCGATCCGGAGGAATGCATCGACTGCGACGCCTGCGTCGAGGCATGTCCAGTGGACGCGATCTTCGCCGAAGATCAGCTTCCCGAGCAGTGGCATCAGTACACCGCGCTGAACGCCGACTACTACCGCAGGCCGGCGGCTTGAGGACCGGCCTGGGGCCGCGTCCGCCGCAGATGCGGTCTTGACCTGAGTTCCGATGGCGCCGCGGTGGAGCCCAACGGAAGACCGTCTTCTCCGTCAGCTGTACGCGCAGCAGGTACCCGTCGCTGAGCTCGCGGCGCGCCTGCGCCGCTCGCCGGACGCCGTTGTCGCACGCCGTCGAGCGATGATGATCCCCGCGCGTCCACGGTCCCGGCCGTGGACGGTGTGGGAGGAGACGGTGCTACGCGCGGCAATCTCGAGGGGCTCTCGGCTGGCGGTGATCGCGGCTCGTCTCGATCGCTCTCGGGACCAGGTGCGAGCACGCAGCCGACATCTCCGCGTGCCGGGCCCTCCGGCCAGGCGCTATCTCCCTGAAGATGACGAGGCGATCCGTCGCTGCCTGCACAATGGGGACGATCTCGCGGCGCTCGGAATCCGCCTGGGACGCTCAGCGGACGCGATCAGGTTGCGGGCGCAGCAGCTCGGCCTGCGCCATCCTCGACCCCGGCAACGCTGGGAGGAGTGGGAGGATGCCGTGCTCCGCGACGGCTACACCGCCGCACGGACATGTGCCGAGATCGCGAGTCAGCTGCCCGGTCGGACAGCCAGCAGCGTGGCAGCGCGGGCGCGGAGGCTCGGCGTTGGCAGCTACGCCCGCCTCTGGAGCCCCACCGACGACCAGCGGCTCGTGCGCCTTCTGGCCCTCGGACGGCCAATCCCGGAGGTGGCGTTGGCACTCCGGCGCACCCCAGAGGCAGTTCGCAGGCGCGCAGCACTCCTGGAGATCCCCACGGAGGCGCCGCTGGGAGCTCCTCGCGAATCCCGGCGCTGGACGCCCGAGGAGGATCAGCTGCTGCGCCTGCACGCCACGATCAACCCGGCGATCCTGGCCCAGCTGCTCGACCGCTCAGACAGGGCCATCTGCCGGCGGCTGCGCAAGCTCGGGTTGCGCGAGCAAGCCAGCCGCTCACCCCACTACACCGGAGGCGCAGAGCGGGTGCAGCGGCCCCCGCTCTACGCCGGCTCCCGCGCGGCGAGCTCGGCCGCGGTGACGGTCTCGAGCCGGGCCGCAAGCATCCACTGATTGCCGAACGGATCGCCGAGGCGGCCGCTGCGCTCGCCGTAGAACTGGTCGGCGAGGGGGTAGATGACCTCGGCGCCGGCGCGGACGGCACGATCCCACGCGGCGTCGACGTCCGGCCAGTACGTGCACAGCAGTGCGTAGAACTCGTCGTCCTGGGCGTCTTTGACCATCACCACCGAGTCGCCGATCAGCAGCTCGGCGTGGACTAGGGTTCCGTCGGGCATGTGGTAGCGCTCGCCGAGCTCCTTGGCATCGAACGCGGCCTTGTAGAAGTCGATCGCCGCCGCGCCATCGCGGGGGGCGAGCCGCGGCGTGACCGTGTGAAGGTGCTCGGGCACCGGCGTAACTGCGCGTTCGCGCTGGGCCAGGCCCGGCTGCTGGTAGATCCCGATCACATTGCCGGCCGGGTCGCGAACATGCGCCACGCGCTCGCCGGGCGCCGCGTCTTCGCTCAGCACCTCACCGCCGCAGGCGCGGACGGCCGCGAGCGCGGACTCGAGCTCGGCGGTCATGATGTGGACCATGATCCCGGGCTCGGCCGACGGCGGCCGGCCGGTGACCCACGAGCCGCTTACCTCCTTCACCGCGTCGTCGAAGGCGATCGCGCCATCGCCACGGGTGCGCAGCTCCCAGCCGAACGCGTCGCGGTAGAAGCGCGACGAGCGTTCGACGTCGACTGCCGGAATCTCGAGGTAGCAGACCTTGCCGCTTGCGAGTGTGGGGGTTCCGTGTGCCATGGGGATTAATATACACGTAAGCAAATGCCCGCGAGTCGATCCAGCGAGCGGCCGTCGATTGGCGGTCGCGATCCGTCGCTCGAGATGGCGGCCCACCGTCCCCGGGGCCGCCCGCCGACGATCGACCGCGAAGCCGTGCTCGACACGGCACTGCGGCTGCTCGACTCCGAGGGGGTCGAGGCGCTGACGATGCGCCGACTCGCGAGCGAGCTCGGCGTGTCCCCGATGGCGCCCTACCGACACGTCGGCAGCAAGGACGAGTTGCTGATGGTGCTGGTCGACCGACTCGCGGCCCGGCTCGTGTTCCCGCCGCGCCCGCGGGAACCGAAGGGCGCGATGCTCGTGCTGTGGTCGACGATCTACGACAGCCTCGCCGAGCACTGCTGGGTCGCTGAAGTTCTCGCGCGCCGCCGGATGATGGCGCCTTCGGTGCTTGGCGCGATCGAGGAGATCCATGCGGCGCTGCGCGACGGAGGATTGTCGATCGAGGCGGCGGTGCGCGCGTACCGTCTGATGTGGAATTTCACGCTCGGCTCGCTGCTCGTGCGCGCCGGCGCGAGCTTTGAGGGCCCGAGCCAGCAGCGGGAGCTTCGAGGGGCCCCCGATGCCGAGCGCTACCCGATGCTGGCGGCAGCCGCCGCGGCGTGGACGGCGACACACGCTCAGGACACCTATCGGGAGGATCTCGGGGCGCTGATCGACGCGTTGGTGGGGAACCAGCCGCCGGGGCTGGTTAGGTAATTGGCGTGCGAGTCACGACGTGGGTCCAGGCGACTCGCAGCGCGGCGAGTATTCCGCTCGGCGCGTTTGCCGGGTTGTTGCCGGTCGATGTGCGCTCGAATGATTTGCTCGAGCTGTTTCGGCGTACGGCCGCAGCGATTGGAAACTTGGCGCAAGGGCGCTCGATCGTGTTGGAGTTGACGATGCGCAAGTGCTCGATGCGACCTCCGCCGCGCTGGTGCTGCACCTCGTCCAGGCCGGGTCGGTGTTCCTCGTCTCCACGATCCTGCGCGGCGAGCCATGCCCGGATGCTGTGTTATCGCTGTGGAAGGATGCCGGGGTAAGGCGTCTGGAACTCCCGGAGCTGGACGAGGAGGAGACGGCAAGCTTCGTCGAGCAGCTGCACTGCTGCCGCTGACGATCCCGATCCTGCTGATCGCCCCCCGCGCGGGGAGGATCTACGATCGAATCGGACCACGCCCCGTGGTGGCGGGAGGTTCGGCACTGGTGGCGCTCTCGTTCATCTGGCAGGCCGCGGTGCTGCATCACCAGCGATATGGCTGGTTGGTTCCCGGTTACGTATTGATGGGAGTTGGGATCGGGATGGTGATGTCACCGGCCTCCACCGATTGCTTGAACGTCATCGCCCCGGCGATCCGTACTCAGGCATCGGGCGTGACGCAAACGCTGCGCCAGGTCGGCGGCACCTTCGGGATCGCGATCCTGGGGGCGATCGTGGCAGCTGATCAGATGTACTCGAGCGAGCACGTGTCGACGACAGCCGTTCACCGCGCGGCAACGACGGCCGTCTCGAATGCCTACTGGATCGGCGCTGCAGTGATGGTGCTGGCCGCGATCGCGGCCGGCTTGGTGCTGCGCCGTCAAGCGCCGCCCGGGATCTCCCTCGAAGAAAGGTGATCGCTCCCCGGGCGCGGGCCAGCGTTACATCGGACTATCGCCCGAGCTCGAATGTCACGGTAGCCCGCGTGGCGCGGGCCAGCGTTACATCGGACCTTCGCCCGAGCTCGAATGTCACGGTAGCCCGCGTGGCGCGGGCTAGCGTTACCATCGGACTATCGCCCGAGCTCCAATGTCACGCTAGCCCGCGCGGCGGACCGGGGTCTAGTCGTGGGCGGAGGCGACGGGGTCGCCCAGCTGGGTTGCGCGCTCTAGCTCGGCGAGGTCCTGCTCGTCGAGCTCGACCTCCGCCGCGGCCATGTTCTCCTCGAGATGCTGCACCGAGCTGGTACCGGGGATCAGCAGGATCCGCTCGTAGCGGGCGAGCAGCCAGGCGAGCGCGACCTGGGTAACGGCGATTCCGTGCCGCTCGGCGACCCCGGCGATGACCGGATCCTGCGCGAGCTGCTTCGGGCCGCCACTGAACGCTGAACCGAGGGGGAAATAGGGCACGAATGCGATGTTCCGCTCGATGCATAGCTCGAGCACGTCTTCGCCGGAGCGGTTCACGAGGCTGTAGGAATTCTGCACCTCGGCGATCTCGGCCACCTCGAGCGCACGGCGGACGACATCGGCACTTGCCTCGCTGATGCCGATCAGGTCGAGCTTGCCCTCGCTTTGCAGATCCTCGAGCGTGCCGAGCTGCTCGGCGAGTAGGCCGCCGGGGGCGTCCGGGTTCATCAGGCGGAGGTTGACGAGGTCCATTCGCTCCACCTGCAGGGACCGGAGGTTGTCCTCGACAGCGGCGCGCAGCTCCGCGGGACTCTGAGCGGGCAGCCAGGCGCCCTGGTCGTCGCGGCGGCCGCCGACCTTGGTCACGAGCTTCAGCTTCTCCGGATACGGATGCAGGCTCTCGCGGATCAGGTCGTTTACGACGTCTGGGCCGTAGTACTGAGCGGTATCGATGTGGTCAACGCCGAGTTCGATCGCGCGGCGCAGGACGGCGCGGGCGGCGTCCGGATCGCGCGGCGGGCCGAAGACGCCGGGGCCGGCGAGCTGCATCGCGCCGAAGCCGATGCGGTTGACCGGCTTCTCGCCGATGAAGGATGTCTTGTTCATTCCGATAGCTTGCACTTCCGAGCGCAGCTGGACAAGGGGACTGGCGCTCCTGGTTTCGTCGGCCGGCGATCGCTGCAGCCGGCGGGACCTCTGACCAGCGCCCGCCCCCGCTAGGGTGTCACCCGGGACCGACTGTCGCGTCGACACGTTCTACGAGGGCGTGCTGCGAGAGCTGCTCAGCGGCTGCGCCCGACGCGGCTGGGCTGTGATGCGGCTCAGCTAACAGGGCCGACGGGCTGGGGGGCCCGCTCGACGGCGCCTCGGAGAGCCGGGGCCTGGTCACCGTCGCCGTGACCCCTCAGCGGAGCCGACGTCGCGGCAGCGGGGGCACGATCCGCTGAAGTGACACCGTCCAGGCCATCCCACCCACCCCGACGCGAAATCGAGCCGACCCTACTGCCGGGCCGGCTCGGAGCGAGCAAGTTCTTCGCGCTTGGCCCGGCGCGGCGACGCGAGCGCCGACGCTGACCGGCGTGAGAGGCGCAGCCACAGGTCCCGCTGGAGCTGAGCGGCGCGAGCGAGCAGCGGAAGCGGGTCGCCGCGGTCGAAGTAGGCGTGGGTGTCTGCCCTTGCCGCTGCGACGCCGAGCGCGTCACGCCATTGACGATGGCGCAGGCGGCAGAGGATGTGGCGAGCCTCGTCGTCCTCCGCTTTCCAGCGGACGCCTGGCCGGGCTATCTTCAGCGTCTGGCGATGCCCCAACAGCGAAGCGCACCATTGCGAGGTCAGCGGCGCTCCAGCCGCAGCCGCCAGACCCATCGACGCGTACGGCCGAGGGTTGAAATCGATCGCGTGAAGCACGCCGTCTTGGCCTTCTATGAACTGCAGCTGCCAGAGGCCTCGCCAGTCAGCGGCCTGCAGGAAGGCTTCTACTCGCTCGAGCAGGCGCCGATCCGGCGTGATCGACTCGACAAAGCTCGCGACGCCTGCTTGCGGGGGCCAGACGCGGTGGTTGCGAGCCATCACTGCGCCCAGCAAACGACGTTCGTTGAACACCCCGCCGATCGACACCACATCGCCGGGCACCCGGCGCTGCACGATACAGGCATCCATTCGCTGCGCGACCCGGCGCAGCGTCTGCTCATCCGGGGCCAGACGGCTGGCATGGCGCACGGGCCGCAGGTCGGGTCCCGTGACGACGTGAACAGGCTTCACCAGCACCGGAAAGCCAAACTCCCTGGCAGCGGACACAGCCGTCCCGATCTCTGTGCATACGTGCTCCTCCGGGGTTGCGATGCCAGCCGCAGCCGCATTCGTCAGCAGGAAGCGGCGGTCCAGGGCACGCTCGACGACGTGGTGAGAAGGCAGCCCCAACGCGACCTGCGGCTCCAGCATCTCGCGGCGACGCGAGACTACCAGCAGCGAGGCGTCGGTCCCCGGTATCAGTGCGTGGTGCCGGCGCCGGCGCAGCAATGCCACGAGCGCGCGGACAAAGCCGTCGGCGTCCCGGCTGGGCGCCGGCATCGATGACCTGACCGCGCACGCTCGTGACCACAGGCCTGGGGCCAGCACCGTGCTGGCGCCGGCGGTAACCAGGTAGCCGCTGTCGCTGAGGCAGCGGATTGCGGCCAGGCAGCTCGGATGCTCAACGTCCGTGACGAGAATGCGGGGTGCGGTCATGGCCGGAATCGGACGGTAATCCGACATTAGTATCCGCTTTAGCGCAGGTGACTGGTTGCCGGGAGTTCGAAATCGGCGCGCGTCCCCGAGGGCGATGGATTCGGCTTCGCGCTCGTGATCGCGACCGTGTCGCTCAGTCGCCTTCCTCCGAGCGCCACGCAGGCTGAGGAGGCGCTGACTCGAGCGCTCGGCGCAGCAGCGTCAGCAGCTGACGGCGATCGGCCGTGGGGAGACCGCCGAGCACCTCGTCTTCCACCTGGTTGACGAGTCGTCTGGCTCGCTGAAGGGTGCGCCGACCGTTGCGCGTAATCGTGACCTCCCACGCGCGGCGATCGCCCGGACGGCGTCGGCGCTCGGCGAGCCCCGCCGTTTCGAGTTCGTTGATCAGCTTGACCATGGCGCTCGGGTCGAAGCCCATGTCGGTGCTCAGCTGCTGCTGGATGACCCCTTCGCGAGCTCCGAGCACATTGAGCACCGCGAACAGCGCAGGCGTAAGGCCGATCGAGGTAAGCGCCTCCGCGGTGCGCGTGTGCGAGGCCCGCCAGAGGCGGAACAAGAGCTGGCCCGCGAACTCGGTCACCTCGATGTCGCTCGGTACGGATCCCGCCATCGCTCAAGCCTTGCAGATTCGCTGGCGACATACAATCATTGACATCTACCATCATAGTGCTATACCATGATGGTCGAGAGCCAGGCAATGCAAGCGCATCCCGAAAGGAGCTGTCATGACCTCAATCGAATCTCTCACCCTCGAAGTCTCCGACGTCGCTGTCGCGCGCGGCTTTTGCGCCACCGCCTTCGGTTTCGGCAGCGAGGTCTGCGTCCGTGGCTCGGACGCGCCGACCACTGGCTTCCGAGGGTTCACGCTATCGCTGCTCGTCTCGCAACCGGCCACGGTCGACGGCCTCATCGGTAGCGCACTCGACGCCGGCGCCAGGTCGCTGAAGCCGGTCGCGAAGTCGTTCTGGGGCTACGGGGGCGTGATCCAGTCACCGGACGGGTCGATCTGGAAGGTCGCGACCTCCTCGAAGCGGGATACCGGCCCCGCCACCCGGGAGATCGACCAAATCGTGCTCCTGTTGGGCGTCGCGGACGTCGCCGCCAGCAAGCGCTGCTACGTCGGTCACGGCTTCGAGGTGGGCAAGAGCTTCTTCAGCAAGTACGTCGAGTTCGAGACCCCCTCGAGCCCGATCAAGCTGGCGCTCTACAAGCGCCGCGCCCTGGCCAAGGACGCCGGCGTGTCCCCGGAGGGCAGCGGATCGCACCGGCTCGTCGTCGGCAGCGATGCCGGGCCATTCACCGACCCGGACGGGTTCACATGGGACGCCGCGGGAGCGGGCGAGCGCCGTGCGGCGCTCGGCAGCGCGGCGTCCGCATGACACGCCCCGCACTACAGGAGGAAATCTCGATGAATCCACAGAAGGCCAGGACCACCCGCAAGGCGTCGAACGCATTCACGGATGAGGAGAGAGCCGCGATGAAAGAGCGCGCCAAGGAAGCGCGGGCGACCAGGAACAAGAGAGACGGAGAAAGCGACGTGCTCGCAAAGATCGCCGAGATGCCGGCGAAGGACCGGGAGATCGCACAACGGCTCCACGCGATCGTCAAGGACAGCGCGCCGGACCTCTCGCCGAGAACCTGGTACGGGATGCCGGCCTACGCCAAGGACGGCAACGTTGTCTGCCATTTTCAGCCCGCGCAGAAATTCAAAACCAGATATGCGAGCTTCGCGTTCAGCGATAAGGCGAACCTCGACGAAGGCTCCATCTGGCCGACTGGCTTCGCGCTCAAGGAGTTGACTGCCGGCGAAGCGGCGAAGATCGCCGCACTCGTGAGTCAGGCAGTGAGCTGAGCCATCGGTCGTGGATCTCGGGAGAGAAGCGCGATCGGCGCTCGGAACATCAGCTGCCCGCGGTCAGGTCACGGCTCTTCAGCCACTCCAGTACCACCTCGGCGATCTCGGCGCTGTTGTCGTCCATCATCAGCGCGTGGCTGTTGCCGTGGATACCGCGAGCCGGAAGCTCGATCCACTCAGCATCGACGTCCGCGCCCCGCAGGGCCTCGTACCACCGTCGCACGCCTGGCACCGATGCGGCCCAGAAGGGATGCTCCTGGAGGAAGTCGCCCCACACGAACAGGTGCGGAACCCGGCGCACTGACCTCGCGCTCGCGAGGGAGGGGTCGGGTGCGCCCGTCGGGTCGAGCAAGATCACCGCACGGACCTGGGTCGGCGCCGCGAGGGCAGCACGAAGCGCGAAGTTGCCGCCCTGACTGTGCGCGAGCACGATGCACTCGCCGACGCGGGCGACGAGCGCGGCATAGGCGGCCTGGATGGCATCGTCGTTGGTCGCCCATCGCGCGACCGCCTGTTTCATGAACTGCTCGAGCGCATCGACGGGAAACCGCAGCCCGGCGTGCGCGACGCGCCGGGCCGGGTCCGGATGCCAGGATCCAGGCGGGCCGAAGCGGAAGGTCTCCTCCCAAGCCTCCCGGGCGGTCCGGAAGAATGGCTCGCTCGTATAGACCTGCGGGTACGGCGCCCAAGACGCGCGTCCGCGCTCGACCGAGTCACAAACGAACACGTCAAGGCCGGCCCGCAGAAACAGCATCTGCCAGCCGACCCGTCCGTCCGGCGTCGTTTCCCAGTTGACCCCGGTCATGCCGCCGCCATGCCACATCAGCACCGGGAATCGCCCGCGGGGTTCGGCAAGCCGCACATACTGCGCGTACATCTGCCCAGCGGCGATCTCGCCATTCGGATCGATCATGCGCACGGGCCCTCCGCGCGTGCTCGCGCGCTCTCTCATCGCCAACGCGCTCACCCTCACGAGGCCTCCGCCGACGTGGAAGCTGCCTATCTCCCGGACCCGCAGGTCGGTCTCCCGCCCAGTCACGGGGTCGTGCCTAATCGTCCGCCGCCGGCTGGTAACGGAAACGCGCTCACGCGTCAGTCGGACCCCTCGGCGTTGCTATTTGGCTCCCGGTCCGCTTCCCCGTTCGTGCGCCGGGCGTTTCCGTCCTCCCACACGAAGCGAATCTCGAGTTCCGCGAGGCGGGCGTAGGAGCCGCGCTCGAAGCGATGCGGGATCACGTCGATCGCGAATCGCTGCGCGGGCGGCCACAGCGCGACCCACCCCACCACGACGATGCCCTGCGCAATCCCGGCGATGATCACGTCGTCGGTCAGCCGTTCGAGCGTTGTCGAAATCGCGATCGGGTCGAGCATATAGATCCGGGCGCTCTCCGAGAGGGGGCGTTCGCTGACCGGTTCGGCATGGAATTCCGCAAACAAGCTTTCGATTGAGCGAACCTCGATTCCGATCGCTGGTCGGGTGGATTGCTTCACGGACACCTGCTGGACTCCTTTTCTCGCGTGGGTCGATCGCGGGCGGACCGCATCAGCCATCCCGCCAGCAGCGCTCCGAGACCGGCGAGCGCGGCGGCCAGGCCCATTGTCGTGGTCAGCGCGTGGATGAAACTCGCGCGCAGTGCGTCGGCGACCCGGCTCGCCGTCGACCCGGGCAGTCCGGGCAGCAGTTGCAGGATCTTCTCGATGCCCGCGTTGCCGTCGAGCTGGGAGCGTGCCAGCGCGGCTCGCTGCGCGGCGCTGGCCGGGATGCCTTGCGCGTTTAGGAGCCGCTCCAGGCGCGCCGAGCCCAGCGCTTGCAGGCCGGCACTCGCCGCGGCGATCCCGAGCGCCGCCCCGAGCTGGTAGACCATCCCCACGAACCCCGAGGCGAACCCGGCATCCTGCTCGCCGACGCTGCTGACAGCACTGGTCTCGATCGGCGTCTGCAGCATCCCCCAGCCGACACCGTTGAGCGTATAGGCCACCAGCAGCCGCGGCCAGTAGCCGGTGCTCTGATCGATCGTCGCCAGCAGCAGCAACGAGCAGGCGATCAGCGCCATCCCGGCCACGATCAGCTTGCGCGCGCCGATCCGCCGTACCGAGGATCCCGAGAGCGGGGCGGAGATCACCGCGGCGAGCGTCAGCGGCATCAACGCCAGTCCCGCTGCCAGCGGCGACAGGGCCAGCACGCTTCGTAGGTAGATTCCCTGCAGCAGCAGCATCATCAGCCACACCGCGGCGGCGATCAGCATCGCCGTGTTGACCGCCAGGTAGCTGCGGAGCTGCAGCAGTCGCAACCTCAGCAGCGGCTTGCAGTCCCGGGCGTCATATACCGCCAGCGCCGCCAGCCCTCCGAGCCCGCAGCCAATCAAGCTCACCCCGCCGGGCACGAACCCGGCGCCGCCGGCGCGAGCGAGACCAACCAGCAACAACGCCAGGGAGACCGCCAGCAGCGCGACCGAGAGCGCCCTCGGCGGCGCGCCGCGCTGGGGGCCGTCCGCCGGCACGGCGGCAATCGTGATCGCGATCGAGACGAGCATGATCGGGATTCCCATCACGAAGATCGCCCGCCACCCGAACAGCTCGATCAGCACGCCGCCGCCGAGCGGCCCCACGGCCGCGCCGACGGCGACGATCGCCGTCCACAGTCCCAGCGCAGTGCCGCGGGCGCGCTCGTCAAAAGCCCGCACCACAACCGCGAACGACGCCGGGGTTAGAAGCGCCGCGCCAACTCCCTGAACCGCGCGCGCGGCGATCAGTGTCGCAACCGTGGGAGCGAGCGCCGATCCCACCGACGCCACCGCGAACAACCCAGCGCCCGCCAGGAACAGGCGCCGTGGCCCGAGCGCGTCCGCCAGCCGGCCAGCCGGGACCAAGAACGCCGCGAACGCAAGCACATACGCGGTCACCGTCCACTCGATCAACCCCAATGAAGAGCCAAACGAGGCATCGATGCTCGGCAGCGCAACCGACATCACGGTCTCGTCGAACTCCGTCACCGCGGTGGCCAGGCACATCGCGGCCAGGACCGTCCAACGACGGTCGATTTCCGCAATCGCCAAGCGTGGTTTCGCGTTCACCGCAGCTGCTCGAATACTGACGAGTGCCGTCTCGGCATCGGTAGCTCAGCAGAACCGGTGGGCACCGCCGTTCGATTCCGACCACTGTTCAGCGGCGCTCGGTGGCGCGGCGTGCGACGGGCAGGGCGCTATCCTCGGCTCATCGCCTCCTCCGACCCGACCCAGCCAAATCCCGAGAAGGCCCCCGAGGACTGGGTCACCGGCGACGAGCCCGCCACAGGGCCGCAGCTCTCCTACCTGCAGACGCTGGCTCAGCAAGCCGGCGAGGAGGTCCCCGAGCAGCTGACCAAAGCCGAGGCCTCGCAGCTGATCGACAAACTGCAAAGAGAGACCGGCCGCGGCACCAGCTGATCGCGCGCGGCAGGCTTCCACCTCGGCATCACCTCGCACCGGAAGCAGGAACGCCCGCAGTGGGTGGCGCGTGAGATCGAGGCACTCTCAGAACGCCGCCCGACGACGCCGGTCTAGCAAGGGGCGCCGGCGCGGCCAGCCGCCGCGGCGCGGGAGCCAACGCCCAGTTTCGCGTAAATGTTGTCCAGATGCTTCTTGACCGTCGCAGGGCTGACGACCAGCGCCTCGGCGACGGCGGCGTTGGTGGCGCCTGCTGCGACGATGTCGAGCACCTGGCGCTCGCGCGCGGTCAGCGCCGCGCGGGCGGCGGCGCGTCGCGCGGCCACTTCCGCCGTCTGCAGGTGTGGACGCAGGAGCTCGGCCGTCAGCACGTCATTGTCGGAGAAGTCGCGCCGCGCGCGGCTGAACCACAGTCCAGTCAGGCGCCAGGGCGTGGCCTCCAAACCGAACGAGAGCTGGTGCCCGATCTCCGCGGGTCCGAAGAACTCGCCGTACAGGGGGACACGGCGGAAGCGGCGCATGCTGGTCGTATCCGAGAGCCGGTACACGCCGAGGTCGCCTGCGGCATGCAGCCGGATCAACGGGTGGTCGGCCATGTGGCGAAAGAACCCCGGAAGCAGCGCGACCGGCATCGCGTCCCGCGGCTCGAGCGGGGGCGTGCTGGTGCAGGTCACGGCCGAGGGTCCACCCGGCCCGGTCGGTCGCTCGAGCAAGAACTCGTTGAAGGACACTATCTCGCACGGGAAGACCGCGGCGATCGCCGTCAGCAGCTCGGCGTGGTAGGTCTCGACCGACCCGAATGCCTCGGCGTCCGCGACCACGCCCAGGACCCCTCTGACGGCCTTGCTGTTCACGCCCGCTCACGGCGAAAGATACGCCGTGCGGCATATGGAATGTGATTCTTTTTCGCGCTGGGCAAACAGAACAAGGGGCCGGCAAATGGCGACAGTCGAGCGGCTAACCGCCGAGCTGCGCCCGCTGATGCCGGGAAGCTACGTCGAGTCGAGCGCGCCGGAGTACGAAGCGAGGCGCGGGCTGTGCGACCCGATAATCGACAAGTGTCCGGCAGGGATCGCTGGCCGTAGCAGCGTCGACAGGGATCTGAACAGGGACAAGGAGATGATCGGTCTCGCGGTGTCCGGCGCGACGCGCTGCCGCTACTGCGCTTACTTCCACGCCGAGGCGGCCGGCTGTTCGGCGCCACCGAAGAAGAAATCACCGAGACCGCGATGATCGCGAAGAACACGATGGGCTGGAGCACCTACCTGAACACGCTCCAGTTCGACTACGACCAGTTCACGAGCGAGTTCGATCGGATCACCACTCACGCTCGCGAGCAGACGGCGGCCGGGACGCCCGCGTGAGCGCTCTCGACAACGGCCGGCCCGGCGCCCAGTCGCGCGTTCCGGTCGGCTTCACTTCCGGGACTTCGGAGAGCGGCTGAAGGGGCTCGAACCCTCGACCTTCTGCATGGCAAGCAGACGCTCTAGCCAACTGAGCTACAGCCGCGAGCGCGCCCGAGTATAGCTCCGGGCGCCACTGCGACCCGTTCACCAACATGGACGATCGACGCAGCCGTGGCCGTTGACTCTGAGGGTTGGCTTTTGTAAAAGACGAGCTTCACTGGGGTTCTGGGCGGCGGGCCGCATGTGGGCACCTGCGTGGTCCAGCTCGTTTCGACAGGGCCATTTCAACGTTCTCGGAGTGAGCAGTTGATCGCAACCATCACGATTAGGCTCGGGCTGTTCTATCTGCTGATCCTGCCATTTTGGATCGCCGCTATCGGGGTGCTCACGGGGCGGGTTCTCGGCGTGCAGATCGGGGCCTGGCGGAGCGCGATCGCCGCCGGTATCGGGTGGTTCGTAGGCCTGGTCGCGGGGGCGCTTGCGCTCGGGCCAAAGAATGCGCACCCGGCGCTGGTCATCCCGCTGGTGATCTTCTTTGGCGTGCTCGCGGCTTTGCCGATCGCGATCATCCTCGACCTGATCACGCGCGGCGAGCGCAAGCGCCGGCGCCCGCGCGGGGGCTTGCGGCACCCCGTGCGTACGCTGCGCGCCGTGTTCGCGCCGCTCGGGCGGTTCCGCCAGGTGGTCGGCAACGCCCGGCGCGAGAACCTGCTCCATGTCAGGTACCGAACGCCGGCCGCGCTGTCCTCGCCCGACCTCGCTCGCCGGCTGCGTTTGGTGCTGGAGGAGTCGGGCGGCATGTTCGTCAAGTTCGGCCAGATTGCGGCGACGCGAACCGACCTGCTGCCGGAAACGCTGACCAGCGAGTTGGCGCACCTGCAGTCAGATGTGGTTCGGGTGCCAAGCGATGAGGTCGCCGCGGTGCTGGTTTCAGAGCTGGGCGAGCCTGTGGAGCAGGCGTTTGCCAAGTTCGATCCCGAGCCACTGGCGGCGGCGTCGATCGGCCAGACGCACCGTGCCACGCTCCACGATGGACGTGCCGTGATCGTCAAGGTGCAACGTCCCGGGCTGGATGAGACGGTGCACCGCGACTCGGCGGTGCTGTCGTTCGTCGCTCGCCAGCTCGACCGCCGGGTCGAAGCTGCGCGGCGGATCGGGCTGCGCGCGCTGGCGGACGAGCTGATTACCAGCATCGAGGCCGAGCTCGATTACGGCCGCGAGGTCGCCGCCGGCGAGCGGTTGCGCGAAGGCCGGGGCGCAGACACGGCGGTTCAGATTCCGCTGGTGTATCCGACGCTCTCGAGCGAGCGAATGCTAGTGATGGACGAGGTGTTGGGGCGACCGGTCTCGGACGCGGGGGCGGTCGACGCGGTCGCGGTCGAGCGCCCCGAGCTCGCTCGGCGATTGCTCGGCTCATTTCTCGCGCAGATCCTGCAGGACGGCTACTACCACGCCGATCCTCATCCCGGAAACGTCCTGATCGATGCGGACGGGACGCTCTGGTTGCTCGACTTCGGCGCCGTCGGGCGGATCGACCCGGTCATTCGCGAAGCACTCCAGGGACTCGCGATCGGCTTCTCGCTCAAGGATGGGGCGGTGCTCGCGCGCGCGGTCAGGCATCTGGTCGGCGACGACCAAATCGACATGCGCCAGCTCGAGCGGGACATGTCCGTGCTCCTCGGCGAGGTCGAGGTCGGCGGGATCAGCCCTGCGGCGATGCTCGGGGTGATGGATGTGATGGACCGTCACGGGCTGCGTCCGCCGCCGCCGATGCTGCTGCTCTCGCGAACCTTGCTCACGCTGGACGGGACGCTGCGGGCAATCGATCCTGGTTTCGACCTCGCCTCGGAGGCGCAGCTGCTGGTCTCTCATGATGACCGCGAGGAATTGGGCAACGCCGAGGAGCTGCTGCGCAGAGAGCTGGTGCGCATTCTCCCCGCGCTCCGCACCCTGCCCGAGCATGCCGAGGCGCTCGCCGGCCAATTGCGATCGGGACGCTTGGTGATGCGAACCGAACGCTACGGCGGCGCGGACCGCGAAATCGTCGAAGGTTGGCTCAATCAGGCGTTTGTACTCGCCGCGGGAGCCGCCGGCGCCTTGACCTCTGCCGCGGTGCTGGCGGCGGGTTCCCTGTCCCGGGTCAATGACATCCGCGACGCACTTTGGGTGGTGGGCTTCTCTGGCCTCACCGGAGCGACGATCTTGCTGATGCGCACCGTCGCGCAGGCGCTGCACAGTCAGGCGATACGCCGGCAGTAGCGATTGCCGGTGCGCTACAGGGGCTCGTTGCCCAACCTGGCCCTGGGCTGGGTTAGGGTGCCCTAATTAGGTGGTCCTAAGTTGTGCTAGGGTGCCGGGGCTGTGAATGCCGACCGTGGTGATCGGGAGCGGGCTGGGGTTGCTGGCGGGGTTGTGGCTGGGCGTGGTGGGGGGTTGTCGGGGCGGTGGGGTTTTTATCTGTGGACGGGGTTGGTGTTGGGGTTGTTGGTGTTGGTGGTGGTGTTGGGGTGGGGGTCGCGTGGGGGGACTGCGGATCCGACGGCGTTGCCGGTGGGGTATCGGTTGAGTTCGGCGACGGTGGTGGTTGATAGCGCGATTTTGGTGTTTCGGGAGGGGCTTGAGACGATTTTGGTGTTGGCGGCGGTGATGGCGAGTTTTTTGGGGGGTAATCGGGTGTATCGCCGGCCGGTGGTGTTGGGTGGGGGGTTGGCGTTGGCGGCGGGGGTGGGGACGTGGTTGTTTGTGGTGTGGTTGATCGGCCGGTTTCATGGGGGGGAGTTTGTGGTGCAGGCGGCGACGGGGTTGCCGTCGTTGGTGGTGTTGTTGGTGGTGATGAATTGGTTTTTTCATAAGGTGTATTGGACGGGGTGGATCTCGCATCATCATCGGCGGCGGCGGGGGTTGTTGGCTGGTGGTGGGGAGGTGGGGCAGCGGCGGATGTTGTTGGGGTTGGCGGCGTTGGGGTTCACTTCGGTGTATCGGGAGTGTTTTGAGGTGGTCGTGTTTTTGCAGAATTTGCGGGAGTTGTATGGGGCGAGTGTGGTGTTGGAGGGGGTTGTGATCGGGTTGTTGTTCACGGCGGCGGCGGGGGTGTTGACGTTTGCGTTGCATCAGCGGTTGCCGTATCGGCGGTTGTTGATCATCACCGGCTTGTTGTTGTTGTTTGTGTTGTTGGTGTCGGTCGGGGAGGAGGTCAACGAGATGCAGTTGGCGGGATGGTTGGGGACGAGCGAGATCCGCTGGCTGTATATCCCGGGGTGGATGGGGACTTGGTTCTCGTTGTTTGCCAATTGGGAGACGTTCATCGCCCAGTTTTTGGCGTTGGGGTTGGTCGTGGGGTCCTATCTGCTGGCGCAGTACTGGCGGGTGTGGCGTCCCCGCCGGCGTGGTCAGCAAGCCGCGCGGCTCGCGCAGGAGCCGCCCGAGCAGCCCGCCGAGCTCGCTGTCAACCCCCCAACAAACCCAATCCCAGCAACCTGAGGGCTATTTAGGGATTGGGTGCGACGGTGATCGCGCGGGCGAGCATGACGCCGAGAATGTGAGTGCGATCGCCGATTCGAATCTCGCACGGTCCCTCGAACGGTTGTCGGTCGATCATCTCCAGCTGATCGCCGATCGCGATCCCCAGCTCGGTCAGGTATCGCAGCATCGCGGGATCCGAGTCCGAGACGCGGACGATCGTCGCGCGTTCCCCCGGGCTGAGGTCGGCCAGGCTGCGGTGCGCTTGCTCCTGGATCTCGAGTTCGCGACTCGGAATCGGATCGCCGTGGGGGTCGGAGGTTGGATCGCCGAGCTTCCTGGCGATCAGCTCGATCAGCTCATCGGAGGCGGCGTGCTCGAGCGCCTCCGCGTAGCGATGGACGTCTTCCCACGGAATCTCCAGGCTAGTCGCCAGGAACAGCTCCAGCAGCCGGTGACGACGGATCACCCCAAGCGCGAGCTGGCGGCCTGCCGGGGTCAACCTGGCGCCGTGGTACGGCACATGCTCGACCAGCCCAGCGCTGTCCATCCGCTTGATCATCGTCGACACCGAGCCGGCGGTAAGCCCCAACCGATCCGCCAGGTCGCTGGTCGCGGCGGTCGTGCTCTCGCCCCGGGTCAGCGAGTAGATCGCCTTGACGTAATCCTCGACCGAGGCCGAGAAGGCGACGCCGTCCGCAGCCTGCATGCGCCGATGCTAACCGACCGCAGCGAACTCAGAGCGTACTGCGAATTCGGCCAAGAGCTGAAGCGGATGCTCCACAAACTATTTTTTTGCTGCTGATGACTTTGATGCTATCGTTGTCAAGGTTCGCGGCCGGCCTCGGCGCCGGTGCGTCGCAAAGGCTTGAAAGGAACTCATTCTTGGCACCCCTGGAAGGCGATCTCTCTCTGAGGCCGGCGGCGGTCGGTGCGGCCGGCGGGACGGTCGTCCCGGATGCGCCCGTCCTCGGTGCTCCCAGCGCGCTCAATCAGATCCTGTCGCGGGGCCGGGTGCGGGGCGCGCTCGCGATCCTCGGGCCGGCGTTCGTGGCGTCGGTGGCCTATGTAGACCCCGGTAACTTCGCCTCGAACTTCCAAAGCGGCGCCGAACATGGCTATCTGCTCGTCTGGGTGGTGGTGATGGCCAGCCTGATGGCATGCCTCGTCCAGTACCTGACCTCGAAACTCGGCCTCTGCACGGGCAAGAGCTTGCCCGAGGCATGCCGCGAGGCGTTCCCCAGGCGCGCGAACTTGTTGCTCTGGATCCAAGCCGAGGTCGTCGCGATGGCGACTGACCTGGCCGAGTTCACCGGGGCCGCGGTCGGCTTGAACCTTGTGTTCGGAATCCCGTTGTTTCCCGCCGGCCTGATCACCGCCGTGGTCGCGTTCTTGGTCCTCGGGCTCGAGCAACGTGGGTACCGGAGATTCGAGCTGGCGATCATCGCCTTGCTGTCGCTCGTCGCGCTCGGCTTCGTGGCCAACTTCTTCGCGGTTGGGCGCGAGTCCTATGGGGATATCGCGGGAGGTCTGCTCCCTCGGCTCGGCGGCGGCGACACGATCAGCCTGGCGGTCGCAATCATCGGCGCGACGGTGATGCCTCACGTCGTGTACCTCCACTCGGCCTTGCAAACGAACCGGATTCGTCCTGCCGATGCCAGTGAGAGTCGCACGCTGCTGCGATACAACCGCCTCGACTGTATGGTCGGTCTCGGTCTTGCGGGGCTCGTCAACCTCGCGATGCTTTGCATCGCGGCGGCTTTGTTTCACCACCCCGGGCTGACCGGCATCAACGAACTCGGCCCGATCCACTCGCACCTGTCAACGCTCGTCGGCGGGGGCGCAGCGCTCGCGTTCGGGGTCGCGTTGATCGCATCCGGGTTGTCTTCTTCGAGCGTCGGCACATACGCCGGACAGGTGGTCATGTCCGGTTTCATGAACTGGCGGATACCGTTGTTCGCGCGTCGGGCGCTGACGATGATCCCGTCGCTGCTGGTTCTTGCGCTCGCGGTCAACACCACGAGCGCGCTGGTCTACTCCCAGATCATCCTCTCGTTCGGGATCCCGTTTGCGCTCGTGCCATTGATCCTCGTCACCCGCAAAGCTGAGGTAATGGGAGCGATGGTGAACCAGCCGGTCACCTCTCGTCTGATGTGGGTGGTGACCGCGATCATCGCGGGGCTGAACGTGTATCTGGTCTGCACCACGGTGGGCGGGTTGCTCTAGCCCACCCAAAGACCGATCCGAGCCGGCGCACGGACCTGCGACAGTCCAGCCGCACTCACCCGCGTGCCCCGAATGAACCGCTCCCGGCGGTGAAGCTCTTTATTGGTGGTCCGGGCGGCCATCCAGGCCGCCCGGATCCACCTGCGAGAACTGCGCCCTTTCGTTGTGTCAGCCGGTGGCGACTACCTGGATCGCGCTGAAGGCGGAGGTGACACTTGCCACCCGGCCGACGCTCGAGCACACCACGGAACCGGTGCCGGCGGGACCGCCGGCCTGCAGCGGGATCGAACCGCTGCTCGCTTGCCCGGCCGTGCTGGTGGTGTCGAGCGTGACGCTGCGCGTGGCGGTATTCGAGCCGACCCTCAGCGTGCAGGTAACCGTCACGTGCTGGCTGGCCCCGCCGCCGCTGATGACGGTGGCAGTCGGATTCGCCAGCGCCAGGTAGGCCGATCCTGAGGCCAGCGTGGTGCTGGTCACGGTCACCGGCGCACCGCCGACCGTCGCCGTATTGTTCGTCGTGCCGATCAATGCCGGCAGCGTGCTGTTACAGGAGACCTTGCCGAGGGAGTCGATCGCCGCAATCGCGAAGTTGTTGCCGCACGTGCCGCTCACCCGAACCTGCAACTGGCCGGTGTTGGCGCGCACGATCCCAACGGAGCCCGGCAGGATTTTCTTGTAGGTCACAGCGTTATTGGCGATCTTGCTGTTGGTCACCGCGTTGCTACGCAGCTGCGCCGAGCCAACGCTGCCGTTGGGAATCTGAGTCGCGGCGTAGCCCACACCGCCGAGCGACAGGAACAGCGCGATCAAGGAGATCGCAATTGCCGGCGATGGTCGACGGTGAAAGACCGAGTGCGATCGCAACGGATCACCTCCTGGTAGGGTTAGAACCGGTCCGCGTCCTTTCAAACGACGGACAGCCCAAAAGTCGCGGTCTCGTGTCAGATCACTGACGCCTTTACCGCTTCCCGCAAAGTCACATTCACGCCAGGTGTGGCCAGCCGACACCGTGGGCGCTGGAATCTGCGATCGCCGCGTCTCGTGGCCGCGCCCCTATAGTTTCCGCATGCCGAGCGACGATCGGATAACGCCGTTCGATCGCCGAGACACCGAGGGCGGCCGCACCGTGTACGGCTGGGCGATCGACGCGCGTCGACGATGAGCGAGGACTCCAAGCGCGAGGCCGTCTACGCCCGGGCCGGGATCGGACGTAGCGTGACGCCAGGAGACAGGCCAGCCGTCCTCGTCGTCGACCTCAGCCACGGCTTCACCGACCCGGAAAGCCGGCTGGGGGCAAACCTGGACCGCGAAGTGCAGGCGACCCGCGAGCTGCTCGACGTGGCGCGGGAGCGTGGTGTCCCGGCTGTCTTCACTACAGTGGCGTTTGATGGGAGCGGTCGCGATGCGGGACTCTGGCCTCAGAAGATTCCCTCGCTCGAGGATCTGCGAATCGGCACGCGCTTGGTCGAGATCGACGACCGATTGGGCCGGCGAGAAGATGAGCCGGTAATCGTCAAGAAGGCCGCCTCTGCCTTCTTCGGCACCAATCTGAGCTCGGTCTTGTCGGTGTTGAGCGTCAACGGCGTCGTGCTCTGCGGGGCGACGACCAGCGGCTGTATTCGGGCCACCGCGATCGACCTGCTCCAACACGGGTTTCCCGCGATCGTGCCGCGCGAGTGCGTCGGCGACCGCGCGCGGGGACCGCACGAGGCGAACCTGATCGATATCCAGGCGAAGTACGCGGACGTGGTCTCGTTGGAAACGGCGCTCGAGTACCTTGCGACCCTCCCTGGGAACAGCCGCCCAACGCGACAAAGCGCGTGAACGTTTCCTCTCTGTTCGAGGTCACGGGGTTCGGCGTGATCGTCACCGGTGGTGCCAGCGGCCTGGGGCTTGCTTACGGCGAGGTGCTGGCGGCGCACGGCGCGCGAGTCACGCTGATCGACGTCGACGGCCGCGCGCTCGCCGCCCAGGAGGCTCGGCTCAAACTCGATGGGCTGGAGGTTCGAGGCGTGGTCGCAGATGTGACTGATCACCCCGCTGTCGATCGCGCGATCGACGAAGCTGCCGAGATCTACGGCCGCCTAGACGTCGCGTTTGCGAACGCCGGCATCGATCCCGGCGTCGGCTTCGTCGGCGCCTGGGCCGGGGATCAGCGGCCACGAGTTGCGGAGGGCGCGCTCGAGCGCTACAGCGACGAGCGATGGAATCGCGTCATCGAGATCAACCTCAACGGGATCTTCGCGACCGCACGCGCGGCCGCTCGGCACATGCGCGCGCGCGGGTTCGGGAGGATCGTGGTGACCACCTCGTTGGCCGCGACCAAGGTCGAGCCCGCGATCGGCTCGGCCTACATGGCGGCGAAAGCCGGCGCACGGCACCTGATGCACTCGATCGCGCTCGAGCTGGCCGCAGACGGCATCACCGCTAATGCGATCGCGCCGGGGTTCTTCGTCACGAACATCGGCGGCGGGCACGCTCACAACCCTGACTTGCAAGCCGCGCTCGCGAGCCAGATTCCGATGCACCGGGTCGGTCATCCTGACGACATCAAGGCGCTTGCGCTGTTTCTCGCCTCGCCGGCCTCGGGATACATCACCGGGCAGGAGATCGTGATCGACGGGGGCTGGGGGCTGGGAGTGGCTGACTGACGCGCACGGTCGCTTGCGCGGTTGTGGCGAAACTCAGGCTGGCGTGTAGTCCGGCTCCGAGACCTGCTTCGGTATCAGCGCGGCAATCCGCTGCAGACTAAATCGAGTCGAGGGTCTTTCCCACGGAGTACTTTGAGCGTGTGGCGGTCGCTGGCGCTGATCGGGTTGCTCCCCTCCTGCGGACGAAGCTCGCGGTGCCTAGCTCTCCTCGCCTCGTCGTCCGGGAAAGCCTGATCGCCGCACTTTCTGCGGGTCCGTCGCAACCGCTTACGCTGGTCTACGGTCCCGCGGGTAGCGGCAAGACGATGCTCGTGGCGCAGTGGGCGACGTCGGCACGAGAAGGGCGTCCGGTGGCCTGGCTCTCGTTGGAGAGGGGCGACAACGATCCCGCGAGGTTCTGGATGTACGTCATCGAGGCGCTGCGCTCAGTACTGCCTGGGATCGGCGAAGCCTCGCTGGCGATGCTGCATGCGCCCGGCGTCAACCTCGTTGACGACGCGCTCCCGCTGCTGGTCAACGAGCTCGCAGACGTCTCGGACGAGCTCGTTCTTGTGCTGGACGACTATCACGCGATCGATGACGAGCGGATCCAGCAAGGTGTGGCCTTGCTCATCGAGCATCTCCCGGCCACCGCCCGGATTGTGATGACATCGCGCGTGGAGCCGCCAATCCGAGTCGGAACGCTGCGTGCGCGGGGCCAGCTCAACGAGATCGATGCGCTGCAGCTGCGCTTCTCGGTTTCAGAAGCGGAGTCGATGCTAAACGACGTGCACGGTCTCGGCCTGGCCCCCGAGACGGTCAAGCGCTTGCACGACCGCACCGAGGGATGGGCAGCCGGCCTCTATTTGGCGGTGCTGTCGATGCGGGGGCGCGAGGATGCCAGCGGCTTTGTCTCGTCTTTCACTGGCAGCGATCGGCGGGTGGTCGACTATCTCGCGGCTGAGGTACTCGGCGGGCAGCGTGAGGCGGAGCTGGAGTTTCTGCTTCACACGAGCATGCTCGATAGGTTCTGTGCGCCGCTGTGCGACGCCGTCATGGGCGCGCGAGACAGCAGGACGATGCTTGACCGGATCGAGCGGGTCAATTACTTCTTAATCCCTCTCGACCCAAGGCGTGAGTGGTACCGCTACCACCACCTGTTCGGAGAGTTGCTGCGGCACGAGCTCGAGCGTAGACAGCCGGGACGGGCGGGGGAGCTGCATCGTCGGGCCGGGCATTGGTTTCTCGATGCCGGGATGGTGCCCGAGGCGATCGGCCACCTGACGGAAGCTGGCGAGCTCGACGCGGCCACCAAGGTGATCGACAATCACTGGCTGGCGTTCACGAACGCAGGCCAGCGGGAAACGGTCGCGCGGTGGATGGATCACCTCCCGCGCGGCTATCTCGCGGGCGACGGCCGCTTGTGTCTGGTCCAGGCGAGGACCGCACTGGCGGTCGGCGAACGTGGCGAGGTCCTGCGGTGGGTCGACCTGGCTACGCAGGCGCCGATAAACAACCCGGGTGAGGACGCAAAGTTGGGGGAGGAGGTAACTGTCGTTCGCGCCGCGGCGCTGCAACTGCTCGGTGACATGCGTGAGGCCGAGCGGTTGGCACAAAGACTCGCGCCTCTGGACGGGAGCTCCAGCTGGCACTCGCTCGCAGCGTGTCTCTTAGGGACTTCTGCGCGCTCGTTCGACGCGACCGACGACGCCCAGGCGCTGTTCGAGACGGCGATCAAGCTCGGCAGCAGTTCGCAGAACTTCATTGTCTCGATGCTCGCGCTCGGACGGCTCGCCCTCATCGCCGCTGATCGCGGGGACTGGCGGGGATGCGCTGCGAAGGTCGAAGCCGCGTTCGATGTGGTCCGCGCCAATGGCCTGGAGGAGTACTGGATCTGCAGCCCGGCCCATACCGCGCGGGGGCGGCTGTTCCGTCACGACCGGCGGCCGATGGAGGCGCGGGCGGAGCTGGAGCGCGCGGTCAGCCTCGCTCGGCGCGGTGCCAGCCTGGTCGAGTTGTCCTACGCACTGACAGCGCTCGCCGAGCTGCGGCGCGAGCTGGGCGATCGTCCAGCAGCACGCGAGCTGGTGCTCGAAGCGCGTGAACTGCTCGCGCGCTGCCCTGAGCCGGGCACACTCGCGCGGCGACTGGTCGAGCAGTCAGAAGCCTCGCTACGACTCGTGGTCGATGTATCCGGAGGGAGGTCGGTCGTCATCGACGAGCTGACAGCGCGGGAGCAGTCGGTGCTTGGGCTTTTCCCTACTGGCCTCTCATCCAGGGAAATCGGAGACGAGCTGGGCATCTCTCGCGACACGGTCAAGACGCACACCAGGCGCATCTATCAGAAGCTGGGTGTGTCGAGCAGGCGCAGCGCCGTCGCGCGCGGCCGAGAGCTCGGACTGCTCTAGCCGGGCCTCGCTCTCATACGGGGTGACGGCGGTCGGGGTGATGACAGCTCACCCCAGCCGGCCACATCCTCGTGTCCTGGCGCATCACCAGACACGAGAGAGAAGGCATAGCCATGTTCGAAAAGCTCGCCACATTCGCATACTGCAACCGACGTGGCGTCCTGATGATCGCGGTGGTTGGGGCCGCGATCGCCGGGGTGTTCGGCGCCGGCGTGTCGAGCCGTCTGAGCCCGTATGGCGCCGATGATCCCGCCACGCAGAGCGTCCAGGCGACCAACCGCTTCCAGGCGGCGACCGGGCGCCAGCTCGATCCCGGCGTGGTCGCGCTCGTCTCGAGCGGTGAGGTGCGCAGCCTCGCCGCCCGACAGCGTGTCGGAGGCGTCGCGGCGGAGCTGAGGGCGCAGCCGGACGTGGCGAGCGTCGCGAGCTTTTACAGCACACACAACCCTGCGATGGTGGCGCGCGACGGGCGCTCGACGTACGTGGTCGCGTATTTCAAGGCGCTGTCGGACAAGCACCTGTCCGACGACGCGAAGCTGATCATGAGTCGCTTCTCCTCGCAGCGGGACGTGAAGCTGGGCGGCGACGCGATCGCCAACGCGCAGGTAAACACGCAAGTGGGCAACGACTTGGCGCACGCCGAGCTGCTCGCGTTCCCGTTCATCTTCCTGCTCTCGCTGATCTTCTTCCGGTCGGTCGTGGCGGCGCTGCTGCCGCCGCTGCTCGGTGGACTGGCGATCGTGGGGACGCTCTTCCTCCTGCGGGTCGTCTCCACGTTCGCGGACCTGTCGGTGTTCGCGCTGAACCTGACGACCGGACTGGGACTCGGGTTGGCGATCGACTACAGCCTGTTCATCGTCTCGCGCTACCGCGAGGAGGCCGCCCGCGACGGCTTCGGTCCCGAAGCGCTGCGCCGCACCCTCAAGACCGCCGGACGCACTGTCCTGTTCAGTTCAGTCACGGTCGCGTTCTCAGTGGCCGCACTTGCGATCTTCCCGCAGCGGTTTTTGTACTCGATGGGGATCGCGGGCGCAATCGTGGCACTACTTGCGGCGACGCTGGCGCTGACGGTACTGCCGGCGCTGCTCGCAGTCCTCGGCCCGCGCGTCAACGCGCTCTCACCCCAACGGCTGCGACATGCGGCCGAACGCGACGCGCGGCCCGCCCGGAGCGGCGCCTGGTACCGCCTCGCGCACTTCGTCACCAGGCGGCCGGCGCCGGTGGCCGTCGCGAGCGCCGCGCTGCTCATCGCGCTCGGCATCCCGTTCTTCACGCAGGTCCGGTTCGTCACCGCCGACGCCCGGGTGCTGCCCCAGAGCGCGAGCGCCCACCAGGTCCAGAGTGCACTCGACGCGGAATTCCCGCCCAACCGCACCACTCCGCTCGAAGTGGTCCTCGGCGCCCAAGCGTCCTCACCAGGTGTTCGGGCGCTCACCGAGCGGGTTGCCCGCCTGCCGGATGTATCGGCGGTCACGGCCGCGCAGCCGGCAGCCCGCGGGACATCGCTGGTCGAGGTCGCGCCGGTGCACGACCCGCTGAGCGGCGCCACCAAGCGGCTAGTCCATGAGGTGCGCGCGATCCATACGCCCTACTACCTGGGTGTCGCCGGGCAAACGGCTTCATACCTCGATCTCGAGCACAGCCTCGGCGCTCACCTTCCCGCCGTGCTCGCCGTCGTGATAGCCGCCACGCTGATCGTCTTGTTCCTGATGACCGGGTCGGTCGTGTTGCCGCTTAAGGCGGTCGTGATGAACGCGCTCAACCTGAGCGCGGTGTTCGGCATCCTGGTGTTGATCTTCCAACACGGCAACCTCCAGGGGCTGCTCGGCTATCACGGCGTCGGCGCGCTCGACGCCACCCAGCCGGTCCTGCTGTTCGCGATCGGATTTGGGCTCGCCACCGACTACGGCGTGTTCCTCCTGGCGCGGATCAAGGAAGCGCACGACGCCGGCGCGCCGAACGCGGCGGCAGTCGCACTAGGGCTCGAACGGACCGGGCGCATCGTCACCGCGGCCGCGCTGCTGTTCGCCGTCGCCGTCGGCGCGTTCGCGACCTCCCAAATCGTATTCATCAAGGAGCTCGGAATCGGCACCGCGCTCGCCGTACTGCTCGACGCCTCGGTGATTCGTGCCCTGCTCGTGCCCTCGCTCATGGGACTGCTTGGCCCCCTGAACTGGTGGGCGCCGAGACCCCTGCGCCGGCTGCACGAGCGGATCGGATTCCGGGAGGCCACGCCACAAATGGCGTGACCGCAGACGCCAAACAAACCTCGCCCCATCCACACCAGCACCATCGAACTTACCCACCCTCGAGCCATAAGAGTGCAAACACCATGAGCAACCAAACCCCCACGGACGTCACCTCCAGCCCTGCGGACGGCGAGACCACCCGGTTTGAGCTGACTCGCCGCGATCAGCCCGCCGGCGGCGGCATCGAGGCGGCGATCGAACGCAACCGCGCGTTCGCGGCTGCCGGTGGCCACAAGAACGCCGTCGTCTTCCCCAGCCTTCGGCTGTTCCTGATCACCTGCCTTGACCCGCGGGTCGACCCCGCGCACTTCCTCGACCTCGAGCTCAGCGACGCGATCGTCGTGCGCAACGTCGGCGGCCGGGTCACACCCGAGGTGATCAACGACGTCGCGTTCATCGGGCAGCTCGCCGAGAACCTGCTGCCCGACGGCCCGCTGTTCGAGGTCGCCGTGATCCACCACACCCAATGCGGAGCCGGCGCACTCGCCGACGCCACCTTCCGCCGCGACTACGCCCAACGAATCGGCGCCGAGGAGTCTGAGCTGCGCGACCACGCCGTCCTCGACCCCGCGGTGACCGTCACCCGCGACGTCGAGCGCCTCCGCTCGGCCCCCGCGATCTCTCCGCGCGTCACCTTCTCCGGGCACATCTACGACGTCGTCACCGGCTTAGTGGAGACAGTCACCCCCGCCCACAGCTCACGGTCCAACCGCTGAGAAGCCGATCCGCCCCGAGGGGACGAAACATCATGACAAACCAGCGCAAGATGGTGCCGCACCCACCCGAGAAGAGCCCGACGCTCATTGATTCGACCTCATCCAGGTTCTCCAGATCGGCTCTGACCCTACGGCGACCCCACCTATGGTGCCGAGCCCTCTGCCTCGGGCGATAACTGGGCGACACAGCCTGACGCACACGAGACCATCTCGACGAGCGGTACACAGCAGGTGAACGATCGCTCGAGGAGGAGTAATTCCGCCAACCCTTGACTGGCCTCCGGCGGCTCCTAGACTCGCGGTATGCGCCGCGTTGGATATTTGGTGGGGGCGTTTCTTGTGCTCGTGGGCATGTTCTGGTCCGGGCGCGAGAGCAGTCATGGTTTCAGCGCGCTCTGGGAGCATTGGTGGTGCCCCATCCCGATCGTGGCGATAGCGGTGGGCGTCGTGACGGCGTGGCTCCTCGCTCGAAGCTCCAGCCAGACCTCTTGAGACCGAATCCCAGCGGTGCGAGCCTATCGCCGAACGGTCGAGTTGAGCGACGCTGGCTGAAGTTCCAGCGGGATTCCCTTCAAGGCGACGACCGGAATCGAACCGGTGTAGACGGCTTTGCAGGCCGCTGCGTAGCCACTCCGCCACGTCGCCGGGGCTGCCAAGAGTAGCGCTGGTGGGCGGTCGCGCCGTGTCCGGGAACGACGGCGCTACCGAGACTGCAGCAGGATGCCGTTACCGGAAGGGTCGCGGACCAGCGCACCACCGGCGGCGCGCTGGACGGCGAGCCCGGCGCTCTGGACGCGCTCGAGTACCGCCTCGAGCTCCGCCCCGCTTGGCAGCTCGACAGCGAACGACCGCAAGCCGACGCTGCCCGGGGCAGGGGCGCGCGAGCCGCGGCTGTGCCAGGTGTTGAGCCCGATGTGGTGGTGGTAGCCGCCGGCGGAGACAAACAGTGCCCCCGGATATCCACGCACTGTGACCTCGAAGCCGAGGATGCCGCTGTAGAACCGCTCCGCGTCCTCGAGGTCAGCGACCTGGAGGTGCACATGGCCGACTCGCGTGCCCGCCGGGGCGAGCGGCTCCAACTCGGGATCCGCGTCGAGCTCCGCGAGCAGATCGGGTAGATCCAGAGCGAGCGTGGCCATTTCGAGCTGATCACCGCGCCGCCTCCATTGTTCACGCGGGCGATCCCGGTAGATCTCGATGCCGTTTCCCTCCGGATCGGACAGGTACAGCGCCTCGCTGACCAGATGGTCGGAGGCGCCGTCGAGCGGCCACCGGGCGTGAGCGAGCCGCAGTAGCGCCGCGGCCAGGTCGCGACGGGTGGGGACCACGATCGCGAGGTGGTACAAGCCAGTGGCGCGTCGGTTCAGCGCGTCCGCCGAGGGGTCACCGCTGAGCTCGATCAGGGGCCGGCCGTCGGGGCCCGCGAGCGCCAGCTCGCCGCCATCGAGGTCGCTGGCCCGCAGGCCGATCGTGGTTTGGTAGAAGTCGCGCGCGCGATCGAGGTCGCGCACGGTCAGCCGGACGGTGCCCACCGTAGTCTCTGGGTCGATGGTCGTCGGCAGGCGAGGGTTAGTCGAGCTTGTCATCCGGACCGGCTACTCGACCGAGCAGGCGTTGGGCTGTGAGGTGACCGTGCACTCGCTCCCGCGAGTGGCGCCGGGGAGTCGGCTGAGCAGCGAGGCGAGCTGCTCGAGCTCGTCCTGGGTGAAGTGCTCGAGAAACATTCGCTGGATGCTCGCCACGTGCGTGGCGCCGGCACAGCGCAGCTTCTCGTACCCGTCGTCGGTCAGCTGCGCGTATGAGACGCGCGCATCGGCCGGACACGAGACCCGCTCGATTAGGCCTCCCGCTACCAATCCGTCTACCAGCCGGGTGATACCTGACCGTGTCAACATCGTGCTCTCGGCGAGCGCCGACATCGGAAGCCTGCGCTGCGCCGCTTGAGCGAGGTACAAGAGAACCTCGTAGTCGCGCGTGGTCATACCGTGCTCCGCTACCAGCTCGGCGTCGAGCTCGCGCAGTATCGACGCATGACTCTGCAGGTAGCTGCGCCAGGCCTCGAGCGCGGCCCCGTCCAGGGTGGGTGAGGTGCTGCTACCCATGCACCGAATTATAGTTGATGGGTCAACGGATATGCCGGCCAGCGCCCCCGGTGTGCGGCCGGTATCCACTTATCCGTGCGGGGTACTGTCAGCGATATGGATGAACTCGCTCCGTCGCTCTGGCACTGGACCGCTCGTCACGACCACATCGGCGCGATGGTCAGCTCGTACTACCTCGAGCGCGAACGCGTCGCGATCGATGCTCTGATCCCGCCCGAGGGGCTCGACTGGTTTGCGGAGCACGGGCCGCCGGAGCATGTGCTGATGACCAACCGTCACCACGATCGACATGCCTGGCGTCTGCAGGATGCGTTCGGCTGCTCGGTGCACTGCCCTGAAAACGGCCTCTACGAAATCGAGGGCCGGGGACGGGCCGAGGGGTTCGACGTCGGCGACGAGCTGCCGGGCGGGGCGATCGTACACGAGGTCGATGCGATCTGTCCCGACGAAACCGCGCTCCACATCCCGGCGTACGGCGCGCTTGCGTGCGCCGATGGCGTGGTTCGCTGGCGGGGTGGGGACGCGCTGGGGTTCGTGCCGGATTCGCTGATGGACGATGCCGAAGAGACCAAAGAAGCGCTGCGTGACGCGTATCGGCGTCTGCTTGAGCTCGACTTCCAGTTGCTGCTGCTCGCCCACGGAGATCCGATCGTGAGCGATGCCAAGGAGGCGCTGTCGAAGCTAGCGCGGTAAGCCCGCTGTTGGCGCGCCCCAGCCCTCACCCGCGAAGGCGCGCGAGCAGGCCACCATCGCCTTGGCGGCGGTCGATCGGGTGAAGCGACGCGTTGATGATCGCGAGGGCGAGCTCCGAGAAGATGTTGAGCGCCCCGAGCACGCTGACCACCTGCTTGATTGAGGCCGCGCGCGGCGGCGTCTCGGGTGCCGCGGTGCTGCCCGACTGCATCGGCACTGCGCCCTCGGGAGCCTGCTGTGCGAAGCCCACGCCGCCGGCGGCGGAGGCAAGCCCGGTGAGCACCACCGCGCCAATTGCCACGTCCTTGGCCACCGCGAGGCGCCGCTCGCGGACGCTGACCATCGATCCGCCGCGGCCAAGACGATCGGGCAACCAGCCCGCCGCGAGCGCCAACAACGCGATCGAGTCGACGGTGCCGTAGCGCCGCCGTGCGCGATTTAGCACCTTTCCCCGCTCGGCCTTATCGCTGATCTCCTCGAGTGCAGGGTTCATCGCGAAGCGGCCGAACAGGTTGCCGCCGAGCAGCGCCGCGAGCGCGATTTCATGCACCGCCGAGCCCGCACGCGCGAGGATCTGGTCAGGGACGGGCGAGCTCATCTCGGGCAGCTTGCTACCCGGCGCCGCGGGCGGTCAAGCGCCTTGCGCCGGCCAGCGTCAGCGGGCGCGAATACCGGCCCAGTGGACGATGCTGGGCTCGAACCAGCGACCTCCGCCTTGTCGAGGCCGAACCCCCTGGACAAGAGGTGTCAGCGAGGTCCATCGAAGACCCAATATGCATGGAGTTCCGGGCTGGTGGTTTGGTGTGTGCGATCTGCTTTTGTCGGCTGCGGCGATCGGGCTGTGCATGGAGAGTGCACACCACGGTTGCGTGTCGGAGCTCCGGTTCGTCGCCCGCGGCGCGGCTTTCGAGCGGACATACAGCCACTGCGGCTCAGAGGCCGGACCGAAAGCTGAGGAAGAGCCTCAGGCCCTGCACACGCTTGCGTCTTCAATGGCCCGCTAGGTAGCAGAAGACGAACGGTCGCAGGCGATCTCATCGGACAGCACGCGTCTTCGCTCGGAATGAAGGGGTCCGTGGTTCGAGTCCCCGCGTCGGCTCTAACAGGAACTCGCTGGAGGGGGCCATTTTCCTGAGCTGCGAGACAGGTCAGGAGCTCTTGACTAGGCCCCCTGGGTGCATCCCGGTACACCAGACTGTCCGGCTCCGACAGCTGCCGACAAATCGCGGCTATCGGCTGCAAATGTGGAGGATGCTGGGCTCGAGCCCGACGGGCGACTCATACGAGTTTTCGAGACCGCGGCAAGAGTAATAAGGAGGTGCCTGCTTTCCAGGCCTTTTATGTCGAGAGGTGCGCCTGCGAGGAAGAGCACGGGGAAATGTCGGCTGATGACCCTCTGTTGCGCAGCTACAGGGCGGCGCTACCCACTGGATCCCTTTCGGATGCGCGAGCTGAGCTTGCGAATTCCGCACGGCGAGCTGAAGCAGCAACGGCACGAAACGGCGAGGGACGACCGCGCGACGCTGCCCGCGCCCTCTAGGATCACCCTGATGAGCCGGGCGCCGCAGGAGGCTCGGCTAGCACTCAGACGCTTAAGCACGCCCGGGCCGAGAAACTCGCCGGGGATCTCGCCTCCGCTACCGCCGGCGAGCGCGGGCACGAGGAGCAAGGCTGCGCCGCGAGGTCGATCGACGGTCCAAGCGCGCCACCAGATCGCGACTGGCGAGGGAGGCGTTGCCGTCCGTTGGGCCTGTGCGTGATGAGCCCGGCCGGTTCGTAGGCTGGCGCAGCCTCGCGGGGGTCGTCACCAGAGGTGCCGGCAACGAGCGGCTCAGCTCCACGCACCACGCGTCGACCAGGTCGCGCCCTCGGTCGGCGAGTACGAGCGCTTCCTGACCACCGCTGTCGACGCGTACGTCAGCCCCGTGCTGGCCCGCTTCTCGGCAACTTTCAGGACCAACTCGCGCCGCACAACTTCCGCGGCCAGTTCCTCATCGCCCAGGCCGACGCCCGCTGCCTATGCCCGCAAGACGCGCGGCAGGTGTCCACGCTGCAGTCCAGACCGGCGGCAGGCGGTGATCGCCAGGTCGTTCGAGGACGCGAAGCTCCTTAACACACGAGCAACAACGGGGAGCTTGACACAAAACGTCCCATTCATTATTGTGATTTGTGCGCTGTCTCCTCGTCTATGGTGCACGCGACCGTGCGTCCGCGATGAAGTGGGGGGTCTGGAGAGGGAGAATGGCAACCTTCAAGAAGAGTGAGATAAGCGGAGGAGAGGGGGCGGTTTCACCGCCAGCCGACGGTACTCCGTCTGTCGAGACCCGTCAGCGTGAGGCCCGACAGCGTATTCCTCGGCTGCGATCGACTTTGCGTGACGCGCGGCGGGTTGAAGAGCTCGGGATCTTGTTGGCGCTTGTGGCGATGGTCGTGTTCGTGGCCGCGTTTCATCCCAGCTTCGTTGGCATCGCGTCCGTGAGCAATCTCCTGCAGCAGGCATCGTTCTACGGAATCATCGCGTTGGGCATGGTCTTCATGCTCTCGATGGGAGAGATTGACCTTTCCGTAGGCGGCAACATGGGGTTCTCGGCGATCTGCTGCGCGCTGCTGGTGAGGGGTGGCATGAACCCGTGGTTGGGAATGCTGCTCGCGCTGGGCATCGGCGCTGCCCTGGGAGTGTTCAACGCGGGCGTGGCCAATTTGTTCCGGCTACCGCTGATCATCGTGACGCTGGGAACGCTTTCGATGTACCAGGGGGCTGAGCTCGTGATCTCGAAGGGGCAAACGGCGACCGGGGGCGACGAGAGCAATTCGTTCTTTACGGTGCTCGGCGGGAGCTTTCATCAGATTCCCGCGGCGGCGATCGCGTTCGGAATATTTACGATAGTTATGACGTTTATCTACCGCAAAAGCGCGTTCGCGTTTTCAGTGCGGGCGATCGGGTCCAATCCATCAGCGGCGCGTCTCAGCGGCTACCCCATCGGCCGGATCCGCTTGTCCGTCGCCGCGCTGGTGGGCGTGCTGTGCGGGGTATCAGGCGTGCTCTCCTATGGCTTCTTCGGTTCCGTGGATCCATCACTCGGGAACGGATTGGAGCTACAGGTCATCGCCGCCGCGATCATCGGAGGCACGGCCCTGTCGGGCGGCCGGGGGACGGTGCCCGGAGCGCTGCTGGGTGCGCTGATCATCAGCGTGATCAGCGGTGGACTGACGCAGTTCGGCGTGTCGATCAACTGGGCAGACTTCGTCACCGGCGCGGTGATCGTCGGTGCCGTGTCGTTGGACGCCGTAGTCAAGCGCCGCCAGGAGACAGCTTGACGGAAGTTGGCAGAGGCTAGCGGGGGAAGTTCTCTCGGCGACCATTGCGCGGAGAGCACCGGTACGGACGGCATCACGCTCGCGCGCGTAATTTAATCACTGAAGGAGAGGAAGATGGTGCGGCTAAAGACAGATAGCAGGCGTGTGATCGCTGGACTTCTCTCGGTCGCAGCAGTGGCGCTCGTCGCCGTAGGCTGTGGATCGAGCAGCAGTTCGTCCAGTTCAGGTTCAGCGAACTCGGCCGGTTCAGCCAGCTCGGGCGGCGGCTCGAGCAATGCCGGCAAAGGCGTGACGATCGGGTTCGTGGAGTTGTTCAACGAGCCGTACGCCCTTCAGATAGCCAACGGCATCAAGGCGGCGGCAGCCCAGTACGGTGCCAACGTGAAGGTAACGGGGCCTTCGTCGCTGGATCCAACGGGCGCCATCTCTGACTTCCAGAACCTTACTTCCTCGGGTGCCAAAGGCATCCTGGTTATGGCCTATCCGGCGGAGTTGTGGAAGCATCCGATTTCGACCGCTGTCGGTCAGGGCATCGATGTTGATACGATCGACATCTCCTCTCCGGGATCGGGCACCAACTTTCACGTGGGCTCTCCGCGCCAGCAAATGGGCGCAGCCAATGCCCAGCTGTACGCCAAGCAGCTTGGCGCCAGCGCCAAGGGCTCGGTCGTGGCAGGTATCTGTGTCCCGGGTCTTCCACAGCTCACCTCGCCGACTCAGGGCTTCACGACCGAGATCTCAAAGTTAGCCCCCGGTATCAAGGTGACCACCGTGGCCACGGGCGGGTCAGATGCCCAGAATTTCGCCGCCTGGGAGCGGATCGTGGCCCAGCATTCGAATGCGTTGGGTTTCTTTGGCCCGTGTGACCAGGATCTCCCGTCGATGGTCAAGATCAAGCAGTCAAGCTCCGGGTCCAAGTGGTTGAGCACCCTTACCTCGGGCGGCGAGAACCCGATTGGATGGACGGCGATCCCCAAGGGATACCTCACCTCGGCTGTGACGCAGCGCGGGTTTGTCGAGGGCTACGTGGCTGCCAAGCTGATGCTCGAGCATCTCGTCAATCACAAGGCCGAGCCCAAGGGGTGGATCGACACTGGCTTTGATCTGATGACGAAGTCCAACGTGTCGCAAATCGCCGCGGCGCTGTCGTCTACCTCAGCAGCTCAGTCCTACTACTCGGGACTCATCGCCAAGCTGACCAACAACCCGCCGACGATCAGCGACGAGAATGCCCAGCAGGACAGCTTCAACGTGCCGACGCCAACGCACAACGGAAGCAACGTCCAGTAGCGGCGAGCCACACGTGGACGACAAGCACAACCGAAGCGAGCAGTCAAATGAGCAACCGCTCTGCTCGGTGGAGGGGCTCGACAAGCGCTACGGAGGTGTGCATGCGCTCAAGGGGGTCAGCCTGGGCTTCCGTGCCGGCGAGGTGCACGCGATCGTGGGGGAGAACGGCGCGGGCAAGTCAACCCTGATGAAGATCCTCGCCGGCGTCGAGCACGCCGACGAGGGTCTGATTAAGGTTGACGGACGCACGTGCTCGTTTGCCACCGGGGCCGACGCCAACGCGGCCGGGATCGCGATCGTCTTCCAAGAGCTGAGCCTCTACCCCGATGTGGATGTCTTGGCGAATTTGTTTGCCCGGCGTGAGCCCCGGCGCTGGGGCTTGGTCCGGCGCCGTGAAATGGTCCGACTGGCCAGGCCGCTGCTCGATGAAATCGGTCTCTCGGTAAACCTTGAGGCACGTCTGGAGACTCTCAGCCTCGACGAGCGCCAGCTCGTCGAGATCGCCAAGGTGCTGCTCGTCGATGCCCGAATCGTAATCCTTGACGAGCCCACATCATCCCTCACGGCGCGGGAGACCGAACGTCTGTTCGGTGTAGTCAGGCGGCTACGAGAGCGCGGAGCGGCGGTCCTGTTCGTGTCACATCGCCTGGAGGAGGTATTTGCAATTGCCGACGTGATTTCGGTCATTCGTGACGGACGCCAAATAGCGACCGAGCCGCGGGCGGAAACTAGCATCGGGCAGGTCGTCGAGCAGATGATCGGGCGGCGGCCGGCCGAGTTGCCCTCACGCCCGGGGCGCTTGCACCAGGCCGAGCAGCGGTTAAGGGTGCGTGGCCTATCGCTCAAACGACGGTTCAGCGACGTATGCTTTGATGTAGAGCTTGGCGAGGTCGTGGGCGTCGCCGGACTTGAGGACGCCGGTGTGCGCCACCTTATGCGAACGATCTTCGGGGTGCTCTCGCCCGACGAGGGCGAGGTGTCGCTCCCGCAGGCCGATCGCCGCGCGGCCAGCTCGACCGCCGCCGTGCGAGCCGGCGTCGCCTACGTTCCGGCCGACCGCCGCGTAGGCGGGCTGGCTCTGGAGCAGAGCATCACCGAGAATGTGTGCCAGGTGACAGCCGGCGTGATGCGGGAATACGGACCACTGCTCTCGCGTCGAGTGATGCGCCAAGTGACAGAGCGCCAATGTGCCGGGCTAGACATCAAGCTGGCATCCGTAGATGCACCGGTGGGTCGACTGTCGGGTGGAAATCAGCAGAAAGTGGTACTCGGCAAATGGATGGCGGCCGGTCCTCGGGTGTTCCTGCTAGACGATCCGACTCGAGGGGTCGACATCGGCGCGAAACTCGAGATCTATGCGCACGTCCGACGCCTGGCCGAGGGCGGCTGCGCGGTGCTGTTCTATTCTAGCGAGCTGGCCGAGTATGAGTACACATGCCATCGAGTGATCATCATGCGTCGCGGGAACATCACCGACGAGCTGTTCGGCGATGACATAACCGAGCACCGGCTGTTGCACAGCATTAACGTTGACCCGGTGGACGCCATCCCCACGCCAGCCACGAGCTAGGTACTGGTCGTGCGCGGAGAGGACCAACCGTGAGCCAATCGGCGAATGACGGGGCATCAGTGTCGCCGATCGGGAGCGCGGGCGAGGTCTCGCGGCCGAATACGATCGTGGAGTTTCCAATCGCGATGGCATGGACGATTGGCAGCCGATCGGCATGGACTGGGTCATGCACACGGGTTACGACGAATTTGTGCCCGCTGGCGACGCCGTGCTTGGCCGCGACATAGGCGGGCTGCTTGGCGGGCCGACCAGCCCCAGCGACGAGGCTGTGTTGACGATTGCCCCACCGCCGGCGGCGAGCATGGCCGGGATCTCATGCTTCATGCAGTGAAAGGAACACACGACACACTGCCCACCTCGATGGCTTCCCGCCGACGGTGCGGGTGGTGCGAGCGCGTCAAGCGTGGGAGGGTCGCCCGCTTGAGCTGAGTGGGTGGATGCGCCGGCGGGGTCGGCTTGAGCTGATCGTGATGCTGCCTGATGGCAGCCCTCTGATGGTTCCGGCGGCGTGGACGGACTTGCAGTCAACGCCCGGATCGGCGGATGCTCGGACGCTCGGGTCGCTTGATGATCTGCTCGCTGCTCGGCGGATGCTGGAACCGCCGCTTGAGCGTGTCGTCCTGGTCGGGCGCAATGTTTGGGGGCAGGAGACGGGAGGCCCGATCGTGCAGTTGCGTCTGGAGCTGGCCGAGAGTCCGGCGCCCGCGGTGGCGACGGTCAGCAGCGAGCTTTGGCGGCTGGCTCCGGGACCGCCCACATGCACCGCCCCGAGTATCTGCGCCACGAGCCCCGTCCCCGGCAGGACCGTGTCGGCCCCCCGCGCCTCGTCAAAGGCGACCCGGAGATCGTTAACTACAAGGCCACCCGGAAGCCGGGATGAAGTCGTGAGCAAGAGTTAGAGGCCGAACCTCCATCACCCGGCCTGCGCCGGACCCCCGCCGAGGACCTCCCGGATCGTCAGCGCCAGGATGCCCGCTCTCGAGCCGAGCACAAGCGATCGACGACCGCCTCGATGGTGTGGCGGCCAGGACCTCGGCGCCGACGGCAGAGAGGAGACTTCCTGCGATGCCACGATGTCGGAAGCACCCCGAAGGACTGATCGATCCCCGTGTGCGGTTGCGAACCGAGCCTCCTGGTCCAGTCGCGCACGCCGCTTAGAACAGCGGCCTGCCGATTGAGAGGTCGCGGGCGCGCTGCGCCGAGCAGAGGTCACTTGAGTGCGTTCAACGGAAGCCGGCCGTGACACCTCCATCGATGGAGTAGTTCTGGCCCGTAACCCACGACGACTCGTCGGAGGCAAGGTACAGGGCCAGGTATGCGATGTCCACACCCAGGCCAGGCCGCTGGATGAGGTGCATGCTCAGCTGAAACGCGCGCCCCGCCTCGTCGATAGCCGCGTCCGTGGCGGGCGACTTCACGAAACCGGGTGAGATGGCATTGGCACGCAAGCCGTGCTCGGCGCCCTCTGCGGCGAGCGTTTTAGTGAGCGCGATGACTCCGCCCTTCGCGGCAGCATGCGCGGCTTGGCCGGTCGGAGCGATACCCCGGATGCCGGACCTCCTTTCTTGCTCGTGGGTGAAGTAACCAAGCCAGTGACCAAGTAATGGTCGCGCCCAGCATCTACCCGACTCCGGTGAGGAACAGGCCCCGAGTCGACCCGCTCAAAGCGAGCCGCCACTCGGACTCTGGCTCAAGCACAGTGTATTTGTGCGCAAGTCACAACTCGCTGGTCGGACATGACTGCGACGCAATGGCCTCATATAGCCTCCAGCCCAACACCGCGACACCATCAGTATCTCGCGATCGTCGAGGTGCTGATTCTGGCATCGGGATGATGCGCCAGGTGATGCCTGCGCAACCGGCCGGCCAATACCTCTGGTCTGGTTCCAATGGGTGCCGGACATCCTGGCGATGCTCATTGCGGAGCATGTGCTGGCATACATGCCAGTGATTCTCCAGGTACTTTGTAGCGATACCGGACGGCGTAGTCGATAATTCTTCGACGATTATTCCGCGACTAGTGGCGTTAATGAACTATACGGGATCGCTACCGATGCTGGGAAAGAGTGGTCAGACCGCCGGGACCGGTAAGCTGCTCGATGTCGTACCGGCGGCGGAGATCGGCGATGTCCTTGGCCTCGGGCCGGCCAGAGCTCCGGCGCAGCAGCGCAGCGAGCTCGTCGAAATAGTTTTCGTGTCCTCCGGGAATCGACGACTGAAAGAAGATTTTCGTCGGCGAGCTGGTGGTGTTGGCGAACGCGTGCGGAACCCGCTCCGGCACGAACATGAACGAGCCGGGACCACCGTGCAGCATCCGCTGCCCGGACGTCGACTCCCACTGGTGCCAATCCGGTACCGCTCGGTCGACCGGATCAAAGGCGAAGATGTCGAGCTCGCCCTCGATGACGTAGAAAACTTCCTCTCCGTGCGCGTGCACGTGCGCGCCCAGGTCATAGCCCGGGGGGAGCAGCACCTCGAAGGTCGACATCAGCGCCGGTTGGTCCATCTGCACTTTGACGGTCACGGCGAGTCCGCCCCCCACGATCCGGCGGCCGGCGTCCGGCGGTAACGTCACTCCATCAGTCATGGCCTCTCCTTCGCGGTGACTTGTGGTCTTGCCGTCGGCGACCCTATCGTATCACTAGGAACATAAACGGGTTGCCGGCTCGTAAGCGCACGTGTAATCACGGTTAACGTATCACGTGTAATGGTCCGCTGAACACTGCGTGGGTGTGCTAGTCAGTGCGCGTCCACTTCGTGGTCGGAGGACGGACTTGAAGAGGCGGTCGAGGTCAGTCGATCGCCCCGGACCAAACATGGGCTCGTGCTGAGTTTTCATCTCCAGCGGGCCTGACTCGAGGTCTTGCTGATCGAGCGGCGGATGTAGTACGGGGGCGCCCAGGAGGGCACCTTTCCGAGGCTGTCGCTACAACCCTGCACTCAATCAAACCACGGGAAGCAGACTCCCGTATCGAAAATAGGGCTCGCCGATCGGGTGCGGTAAATCACTCCTCGGATCGGGTTTCCCAGCCCTACGCGGACGGCACCGCTCTCGTCCTCGCACGCAACTCCTCGAGGCAACCGTTCGGTCCGTTGCGCGTTTCTCCAAGGCGGGCGCCCAACCGAATGAAACTAGAGCGGAGGTCGTGCCGGCTCCGAGCGGTTCTCAGAGGCCCTGCCGCGGAGGGGTGTCGAACTTTTATCCGAACCGGGATAGGTCGCAGTTTATGTGGCGCACAAGGAGGCGCCGATTGTCTCCGTGCTCGATCTGCACCGCCGCGAGACCATCGCGACCGTGGACCTCCCTGGGGGTGCCGAGGAGATCGACATCTCGACCGATGGCAAGGCATTCTTCGTGGTCACTCCCATGAAGACGCCTCGGGCTAACCCCGGCCCATCCAAGGTGGTCAAGATCGATGCCGCATCGAAGGAGATTGTCGCCGCAGTGGAGCTCGAGCCGACGGTGGTTGCCATTCGGACGACCGCTGGCGGCATGGTGCTTGCCCCTGAAATGTACGTCGGCGACGGTAATCAGGTCGACGAATTGTTTGCGAGCCAGGGCGGCCAGGTGCCCGGCAAGCTTCACGTCATCGACGGCGAGACAATGAAGCTCCTCAACATGATCGAACTGGACCGCATGTCATTCACCATTCGTGCCCAGCCCCGACCGGTCCCTTACGTCGCCAACGTCGGAGCCGGGACGGTAAGCGTCGTGGACATTGACCAAGGCGAGCTGGTGCGGTCGGTCGACTGCACTCCGAGCGACCGGGTTGGCGGGACCCACGGTATGTCACTCATCTCGGTGTCGTGAGTGGACAATCATCCAGCGGACCGCGGGCAGGCCCGGCGTTTGTCCCGGACGAAGAGCAAGTGCCCAGCACTTCGACTAGCACTCCCCGACACGCTTCTGCCCCGGTATTCGATGCCCATGTCCACTACTGGGAGGCACCCAGCGCTGAGCGTCCGCATAGTGCGGCTGGGATAAGAATCGGCCCCCCCGTTCCGGTAGAAGCGCTGCTTGAGGCTGCGCCGTCCGCCGGCGTCGATCGGATAATCCAGGTCACCCCGTCCTGCATGGGCTTCGACAACCGCTATGCGCTCGAAGGCGCGGAGCGCTTCCCCGATCGCGTCCGCGTGTTCGGTCGGCTGGATCCGACGGACACCGACATCATCAACTGTCTGGACCAGTGGCGCGAAAACCCCTTGGCGGTGGGGGTTCGCCTCACGCCCACTGTCGACGACCGCCGAGACTGGGCGGCCAACCCGGCGTGGACGCCGTTCTGGGAGCGTTGCGAGGAGCTGGCGCTGCCAGTGGCGGTGTACGCCCCGGATCAGGCGAGCGCGCTGGGAGGCCTGGCGGAGGCTCATCCGGACCTGATTCTGATCGTGGACCACTGTGCTCTCCCTCACGCCAACGCCACGTTCGAGCGCTGGGGCGAAGTGCTCAATCTCTCGCAGCTCCCCAACGTGGTCATGAAGGTGAGCCGTTTCCCGGAGAGCGCCGCCGCCGAGGGCTACCCCTTTGCCAGCGGCCAGCGCCGGCTACAGCAGATCTACGAGCACTTCGGGGCGGATCGCATGATCTGGGGTTCCAACTTCCCGCCGGTGCTGAAGGCGTGCTCGTACGCGCAGGCTCTCTCGTTCGTCCGCGATGAGTGCGACTTCCTCGGCGATGACGATCGGACGAAAGTGCTCGGTGGCACGCTGGCCCGGCTTCTGAAGGACTCCGCGCCGGCTTCTGTCTGACCGCTTAGGCGCCGTCCGCGGTAGCAGCGTGGACGGTGGTCAGGTTAGGCTCGCCGGTGACCTGAATCGCCTCGAGCTGACGCCCATAGCGCTCAACGACGCGAGCCACGAAATCCGTCCACGCCGCCACGTCTCTCCCCGGATCTCGATAGGCAAGGACCAGTCCCGAACGCGGTTCGCCACCCCAGAAGAGGCGCAAACACTCATCAAGGCGGCCCCGCCCGGGGACCGCGCGTTATGGGCCACGTGACCGGACCCCGTTCAGCGGTCCACCTGCTGCGGGAGCAGTCGGTGTTTGATTGTTGTTTCAGCGAGCGATTGCTCTGTACGGCGAGCGGAGAGAGGTGTTCGCTGACCGTCTCCAGGTAGGTGCGGTAGCCGAGCCCGAACGCGCCCGGGGTCATCATCTCGAGCGCGGAATGAGGCCGATGCTGAGCTGGTGCGCGCCAATCGCGGCGTGGCCGGCATCGACCGACAGACCATCGCCGATGTCGAGCGGTACGGCGTGAGCCGGCTACGCGACGAGCTGGCCGCGGACCTCAAGGAGGAACGGTGGCGTCCGCTTCCCGCCCGCCGGGTGTTCATCCCGAAGCCCGGCGGATCGCAGGAGCGTCGTCCGCTCTCGATTCCCGCTGTCCGCGATCGCGTCGTTCGGGCGGCCGCGAAGACGGTGATCGAGCCGATCTTCGAGGCCGACATGCTCGAGTGCTCGTCGGGTTTCGGCCCAAGCGCTCCGCACATGACGCGCTCCAGGTCCTCGTCGATGAGGAATGGAGGGGCAGGCGATGGGTCGGACATCGCCAACTGTTTTGAGGCGATCCCCACTCGGGGTTGATGGCGGCGGTCGAGGAGCGGATCAGCGATCGTCACGTCCTGAAGCTCCTCCGCGTGATGCTACGCGCGGGGGTGATGCAGGACGGCGCGGTCACGCGCGCCGCCGCCGGTACTCCACAGGGCGGGGTGCTCTCACTTTGCCTCGCTAATGTCTACCTGCACCGGCTTGACCGGCGGTGGGCGAGGGCGGCTGTGACGTGCTGGTGCGCTACGCGGACGATCTGCTGGCCATGTGCCACAGCCGGCAGGAGGCCGAACGGGTACTTGTGGCGCTCTCGGCGATCCTGGCCGAGCTGGGGCGTAAGCTCAAGCCTGCCAAGACGCGGATCGTGCACCTGACAGAAGGCGGGGAGGGACTGGATTTTCTCGCCTTCCATCACCGCTGGGTGCGCGGGAACACGCCGCTCGCGGCAGCTGTGCTTCCGCGCTCGCTGGCCCTCACGGCAGGCAATGCAGCACGCCCGGGACCGGACCGGTGAGATCACTGACCGGCGCAGGCTGCTGGTCCCCGTTGACGACGTCGTGCAGGACGTCAATCGCTTCCTGCGCGGCTGGTCGGGCTACTTCCGGTACGGGAACTTCGCCCGACAGTTCAACGACATCAACCTTTACGCGCTGAACCGCCTCTCCCGGTTCGAGGCCAAACGCCACAAGCGCGGCTGGCGATACGGCTGGAAGGCAGTCGCCTACCAATCCCCGGACCGCCTCGGGTTGATCATCCTCAACGGAACCCTCGTCGCGCCACGACCCAACAGGGCCGTGGCGACCGGGACGCTGAATGCCGACGGTCTTCCCACGTGCACGCGGTCAGGGATGGCAGCGGCACGACTGGCAAAACTGGCGCCGACGCATCTATCAGCCAGCTGCGCACAAGGCAGGCGTTGACAGGGGATATGCGGCCGTACAGGCTGCGAGGATCGTTCGTCAGCCTGCTCCTACGGGAGGGGCGCTCACTGACGTACGTCGCTCAGCAGGCTGGGCACAGCGTCGCGATGCTAGCCGGGCATTACGCGGGAGTACTTGAGGAGCTCGAGGACCGGCCGAAGTGTCGGCTGGCGAAGCGATTCGGCAGGCTAGGCAACAGGTAGCTATGGAGCGCGGCATCTGACGGGGCTTCGTTTCGCCAAGACCGACCGTCCTGATCGCCTACCAGGTCGAGCCAGAACGGGTTTGTCAAAGCTCAGACAACGGATGTGCGCTGATCAACAGTGCGCAGGAAGTGCACGAATGCGCCTCAAGGATAATCGGCCACCCATCCCCATTCTTCATGCAAATCGAGTAGTAGTGGACGATGCTGGGCTCGAACCAGCGACCTCCGCCTTGTCGAGGCGGCGCTCTCCCAGCTGAGCTAATCGTCCGCGAGAGGTAAATGTAGCGTGGACGGCGCCCTCTGAGGGCGCGGCTAGCATCTCGCTGCAATGGATCTCGAGCTCCCAGACGGCAGCAGGCTCAGCTTGCCTGACGATGCCACCGGCGCTGACGCCGCCGCGGCGATCGGTCCGGGGCTGGCGCGCGCGGCGCTGGCGGTCAAGATCGACGGCGAGGTTCGGGATCTCGCGCGCCGGCTCCTCACGGGTGGCGAGGTCAAGCGGCTCGAGATCGTCACCGAGCGCAGTGGGCACGAGGCCCTCGAGCTGATTCGCCACGACGCCGCCCATGTGCTGGCGGAGGCGGTGATGGAGCTCTACCCAAGCGTGAAGATCGCGATCGGGCCGCCGATCGAGAACGGGTTCTACTACGACTTCGATTTCCCCGACGGCGTCTCCCTGTCCGAGGGCGAGCTCGAGCGGATCGAAGCGCGGATGCGCGAGCACATCGACGCCGACGAGCCTTTCGTGCGCGAGGAGCTGTCGGTCGACGATGCGCTCGCCCGCTTCCGCGCCGAAGGCCAGGACTACAAGGTGCAGCTGATCGAGGACCTGGTGCGCGACGAAGGCATCGAGACCGTGTCGCTTTACACCAACGGTCCGTTCACCGACCTGTGTCGTGGCCCGCACGCCCCCTCGACCGGCCGAGTCAAGGCGTTCAAGCTGCAATCGCTCGCCGGCGCCTACTGGCGGGGTGATTCAGCCAACCCGATGCTCACGCGCGTGTATGGAACGGCGTTCTTCTCGGCGAGGGAGCTGAAGGAGCATCTCGAGCTGCTGGAGCGCGCCCGAGCCCGCGATCACCGCAAGCTCGGGCCGCAACTCGGGTTGTTCACTTTCTCGGATGTAGCGGTGGGATCGGCGTTCTGGCTCCCGGCGGGCACCGAGGTCTACAACTCGCTGGTCGCGCTCAGCCGCGAGATGGGGCGCGAGCGTGGCTACACCGAGGTCAAGACGCCGCTGCTCTACGACAGCTCGCTGTGGAAGACCTCGGGTCACTGGGACAAGTACCGCGATGAGATGTTCGTGACCGAGTCAGAGGACAGGGCGATGGCAATCAAGCCGATGAACTGCCCGGGGCATGCGCACCTCTACTCGCTGCGTCCGCATTCCTACCGTGACCTGCCCGTCCGCTACTCCGAGCCGGGACTGCTGCACCGAAACGAACCGAGCGGCACTCTCCACGGGCTCCTTCGCGTGCGTCATTTCGCGCAGGACGATGCACACATCTTCTGCCGCGAGGACCAGATCCAGGAGGAGGTCGTCGCGGCGCTCGAGTTCGCGTTCGCCAGCTACAGGGTGTTCGGGGTCGACGTGCGGCTCGAGTTCTCCACCCGTCCCGAGAGGCGGATTGGCGATGAGGCACTGTGGGACCTGAGCGAAGCTGCTTTGGTGCAGGCCCTCGAGAATCAGGGGCTCGACTATGACGTCAACGTGGGGGACGGGGCCTTCTACGGGCCGAAGATCGACATGCACATGACGGACTCGCTCGGCCGCTCCTGGCAGCTGGGGACGATCCAGCTCGACTACAACTTTCCCGAGCGTTTCGACCTCACCTACGCCGGCGCCGATAACGCCGAGCATCGGCCGGTGATGATCCACCGGGCGTTGATGGGCTCCTACGAGCGCTTCATCGGGATCCTGCTCGAGCATCTCGACGGCGAGCTGCCCGTGTGGCTGGCTCCGACGCAGGCGATTGTCCTCCCGATCGCCGACCGCCACGCGGAGTTCGCCAGCCGGGTGGTGAAACGGCTGCGCGAGGCGGGGCTGCGGGGCGAGCTCGACGAGCGCACGGAATCGGTGGGGCGCAAGATTCGAGACGCCGAGATGCGAAAGATCCCGTACATGCTGGTGGTGGGCGATCGGGAGCAGCAGTCGGATGAAGTGGCCGTCCGCGAGCACCGCCGGGGTGACGTCGGCTCGTTGCCCGTCGACGCATTCCTCGAGCGTCTGCGAGCTGAGACCGAAAGTCGCTCCCGCGGGTAGTTCCGCCGCTATACTTGCTGCTGTTGATCCAAGCGCATCACCACACACGGCCCGGCGCCGCTTGACGCCCCGCCGCACCTTCAACTAGTGCCGGTCCCCAGAAAGTTCGACCGGCGACCGCCTGAGCGCGATCAGACTCGGGTGAACGACCGTATCCGGGTCCCCGAGGTTCGCCTGATCGGCGAGGACGGCAACCAAGTCGGGATCGTCAAGACCGCCGACGCCTTGGTGTACGCCCAAGAGCGCGATCTCGACCTGGTCGAGGTCGCGCCGGACGCGCGCCCCCCGGTCTGCCGCGTGCTCGACTACTCCAAGTACAAGTACGAGCAGGCGCAGAAGCAGAAGGCCGCGCGCCGCCATCAGCAGCAGATCACCGTTCGCGAGATCAAGTTCCGGCCGAAGATCGCTCAGAACGACTACGACACGAAAAAGGGCCACGTGACCCGGTTCCTGCTGAACAAGGACAAGGTCAAGATCACGATCATGTTCCGCGGCCGCGAGGTCACCCACCCCGAGCGGGGCAGCGCGCTGCTGGATCGCCTGGCGAGCGAACTCTCCGAGATCGCCGCGGTCGAGCAGGCTGCGGTTCAGGATGGGCGGAACATGACGATGCTGCTTGCGCCATCGAAAGCCGTGCTCGCCGGCGAGAAGGACAAATCCGGTGGCGATGGAGCGGCGGCCGACGCTCACGGCCGCTCCGAGCGCGCGGCGCCTCGGAACGGCGACCGCGCGAGCGAAGCGGTCGGCGAGTCCGAGCCGGCCCGGGCCGCCGCGCCCGAGCAGAGCGACGCCGCCGCGTAACGCGCCGCCGCGCTCGAGGAGAGCGACGCCGCCGCCTAGCTGAGGTCCGCTCGCCGGGGCGAGTTTGTCCGGTTCGTCGGGCACACGGTGGTCTGCTTTACTAAGCCACCGGCGATGCCCAAGATGAAACCCCACTCAGGCGCGAAGAAGCGCTTCAAGGTGACCGCCAGCGGCAAGGTCCGCGGGCGCAGCGCGAACTCGAGCCACATCCTCGAGAAGAAATCGCCTAAGCGCAAGCGGCGGCTCGCGCGGCCGGCTGTGATCTCCAAGCACGATGAGCCGCGCATCAAGACGCTGCTCGGAGCGAAGCGGTCATGACCCGGGTCAAGCGGGGGATCCATGCCCGCAAGAAGCGTCGCGCGACGCTCGCGCTGGCGAAAGGATACCGGGGTGACGCCAGCCGGCACTACCGCACCGCCAAAGAGGCGGTGCTGAAGGCCGATCAGTACCGCTACCGCGATCGCCGTAACCGCAAGCGTGACTTCCGGCGGCTGTGGATCACCAGGATCAATGCCGCGGCGCGCCAGAACGGTCTCTCCTATTCGCAGTTCATGCATGGGCTCCAGCAGGCCGGAGTGGAGCTCGATCGCAAGGTGCTCGCGGACATCGCGGTTCGCGACGCCGACACGTTTCGACGCTTTGCCGAGCGCGCCCGCGAGGCGCTGGCGGCCGGCTGAGCGTAAGCCGAGCACCCAGCACCGCCACCCGGGCGCCGCTCCACAAGGAGGGCGCCTTTTTCGTTTATGTCGATCACCAGCAGCCACAACCAGAAACTGAAGGAGATCCGCAAGCTCCGGATGCGCCGCCGCGAGCGCGAGCGCTCGGGACGCTTCGTCGCCGAAGGCGAGGATCTGCTGAGCGCCGCCGATGCCGCCGGCTGGCAGCCGCTGCATCGTTACTGCGCCGCCGGCAGCGGCCTCGCGGGAGATCCGGTGGAGGAGAAACTGCTCGCGGCGGCGTCCGGCCTGCGCTCTGGAACCCGCACACTGGCTGTCTATGAGGAGCGCTGGGCGGGCAGCGCGGTCGGCCCGCTGTGCGTGTACCTGCACGGCATCCACGATCCCGGCAACGTCGGGGCGATCCTGCGCTCGGCGCAGGCATTCGCCGGATCGTGTGTGGCGCTCGGGCCGGGAAGCGCCGACCCGTTCGGCCCCAAGGCGGTCCGGGCCAGTATGGGGGCGATCTTCGCGGTTCCGGTGGCGAAGGTCAGTGAGGTCGCGGAGCTGCCCGGGACCAAAATCGCGCTGATGGTGCGAAAGGGACGCGCTCTCTCCGAACCTTCGCAATTCCTGTCCGAGGGGTGGACACAAATTGCGAATGTTCAGGCCCAGGAGCGGGTGACCGGCGACCCGCACGCGATCAGTCTGATGATCGGCTCAGAACGCGAGGGCCTCCCGGAGGCAATCGCCGATCAGGCCGACCACATCGTCCACATCCCCGTCCACAGCGACTCGCTGAACGCCGCGATGGCCGCGACTGTGGCGCTGTACGAGGTGACTAGGATGGCGCGCTCATGACCACCGGACGGATCGAGCAGCTCAAAGACGAGGCCGAGCAGGCGATCGCGGCGGCCGGGGACACCCAGGCGCTGGAGGCTGCCCGCGTGCGCTACCTCGGGCGCAAGGCGGAGCTGCCGAACCTGTTGCGCACCGTGGCCCAGCTGCCGCCGGAGGAACGGGCCGCCACCGGCAAGGCCGCAAACCGCGCCAGGCAGGCCCTCGAGGCGCAGATCGAGCAGCGCGAGCACGAGCTCGCAGCTGGTGAGCTCGAGCGCCGCTTGGAGGCTGACCGGATCGATGTCACGCTGCCGGCCGATCCGAGGCCGGCGATCGGCCGGCTGCATCTGATGACCAAGACCCGGCGTGAGATCGAGGACGTGTTCATCGGGCTCGGCTTCAACATCGCGGAGGGACCGGAGGTCGAGACCGTCTATTACAACTTCGACGCCCTCAACCACGCCCCGACGCATCCTTCACGGCTGCTGACCGACACTTTCTACATCGAGCCCGCCCGCGACATCTTCGATCCGGACACTCGGCTGCTGCGGGTCCACACCTCCCCGATGCAGATCAGGGCGATGGAGAGCCAGCCGCCGCCGATCTACATCATCGTCCCCGGGCGCGTCTACCGGCCCGACTCCGACGCGACGCACACGCCCCAGTTTCACCAGATCGAGGGGTTGGCAGTCGATACCGACGTCACTCTCGCCGACCTCAAGGGAACGCTGGTGACCTTCGCGCGGGCAATCTTCGGCGAGGATCGCCAGGTGCGGTTGCGGCCGCACTTCTTCCCGTTCACCGAACCGAGCGTCGAGGTCGATGTCTCCTGCTTCAACTGCACCGACGGAGTGACCGCCGACGGCCAGCGCTGTCCGCTGTGCAAGGGGACCGCCTGGATCGAGATCCTCGGCGCAGGGATGGTCGATCCAAACGTCTTCGAGCATGTGCGCGAGTTCGGCTACGACCCCGAGCGGGTGCAGGGGTTCGCGTTCGGGATGGGGATCGAGCGGATCGCGATGCTCAAGCACGGCGTCCCGGACATCCGACTGCTCTACGACAACGACATCCGCTTCCTGGAGCAGTTCTAGTGCCCCGGTTTTCGCTCGCCAGCCACGACAAACGATTCTTGACAGGACACTTCTGATGCGGGTCCCGCTCGAGTGGCTGCACCAGTACTGCGATCCGGGCCTGAGCGCGCAGCAGCTCGCCGATCGCCTGGCGATGACCGGCACCGAGGTCGAGCGGGTCGAGCGCCACGGCGTCGACGCGCTCGAGCACTTCGTCGTCGGCAGGGTGCTCGATGCCCACCAGCATCCCGATGCCGATCGGCTGCGCGTATGCCTCGTCGACATCGGCGACGGCGAGCCGTCCCAGATCGTGTGCGGGGCGCCGAACGTCAGCGCCGGGCAGACGGTCGCGGTCGCGACGCCCGGCGCGGTGATGCCCGACGGCACGAGGTTGAAGAAGGCACGGCTGCGCGGCGTCGACTCGCGCGGGATGATCCTCGCCGAGGATGAGCTCGCGATCGGGACCGAGCACGCGGGGATTCTGGTGCTGGAGCAAGACGGCCTGCCACCGGGGACGCTCCTGAGCCAAGTGCTTCCGATCGCGACCGAGGTGCTGGTGCTGGAGATCACGCCGAACCGTCCCGACTGCCTGGGTATCTATGGCGTCTCGCGGGAGGTGCATGCGGCCACGGGAGCGCCCCTGGAGCCCCCGCCGTGGCTGGCGGATCCGGGCTCGATCGGCCCGCTCGACGCCGCGGCGGTCACCGTCGAGGACCTCGACCTGTGCCCGCGCTTCACCGCGCGAGCGTTCGAGAACGTAGAGCTGAAACCGAGCCCGCCGTGGCTGAAGGCGCGGCTGATGGCCGCCGGGCAGCGGCCGATCTCGAATGTGGTCGACATCACCAACTACGTGATGCTGCTGACGAGCCAGCCGATGCATGCCTTCGACCTCGATCGCGTCGCAGGAGCGACGCTCACCGTCAGGCGCGCCCGCGACGGAGAGACCGTGGAGACGCTGGACGGTCAGACTCGCGCGCTTGACCACGGGATGGTGCTGATCGCGGACGGCGACGGACCCACCTCGATCGCGGGGGTGATGGGCGGCGCGCGCTCGGATGTGGGCCCCGACACCACCCGAGTCCTGATGGAGGCGGCGAGCTGGAACGGCGCCAACATCCACCGAACCTCGCTCGAGCTCGGCTTGCGCAGCGAGGCCTCAGCCCGATTTGAGAAACAGCTCCAGCCGGAGCAGGCGATCGAGGCCCAGGCCCTCGCGGCGGCACTGATGATCGAGCTGACCGGAGCGACGCTGCTCCCGGGGACGATCGATGTCGGCGGCCCGGGCCCTGAGCCGCCCACGATCAGGCTCCGAGATGCCCGCATCGCCGCCCTCCTCGGCGCTCCGGTGAGCCGCGATCGCAGCAGGGAGATCCTCGAGGCGCTCGAGTTTGCCACCACAGACGCCGCGGGCGGCCTCGACGTCAAGCCGCCGCCGTTTCGCCGCGGCGACGTGACCCGCGAGGCCGACGTGATCGAAGAGGTGGCGAGGCTCGACGGCCTCGACAAGCTGCCCGCCACGCTTCCAAGCCGCCACAACGCCCGGGGCCGGCTGACCGCGTTGCAGCAGCTGCGCCGCCGGGCGGCCGACGCGCTCACCGCCGAAGGGCTCAACGAGATCGTCGGCTGGAGCTTTGTCTCACCGGAGCTGACCGCGCGGCTGCGGCTGCCGGGGCAACGCGCGGTCGAGCTCGCAAACCCGATGTCAGCCGAGCAGTCGCAGCTGCGCAGGACGCTGCTCGGCTCGCTGCTCGACACCGCGCAGCGCAACCGCGCCCACGGCGCTGCGGCGATCCGGCTGTTCGAAGCCGGGCCCGTGTATCTGCCGCTAGACGACGCGCGCAGCCTGCCGGGCGAGCCCTACCACGTCGGCGCGCTCGCGATCGGGCCCAGCCGGCCGCCGAGCTGGCGCGATCCGGAGCCTCGTCCCGTCGACTTCTTCGCGGTCAAGGGGGTGCTGCAGGCACTGCTCGAGACGCTTCGGGTTCCCTGGCGGCTACGGGCGACACGGTCGACTCCGTTCCTGCATCCAGGACGGGCGGCCCAGATCCTGGCGGGCGGCGACGCGGTCGGCTGGATCGGTGAGATCCATCCGCTGGTGGCGGCCGAGTGGGATCTGAAGGACACGGTGGCGGCCTTCGAGCTCGACCTCGATGCCACCGCCGCTCAGGCACCGGCGCTGACGCTGTACGAGGACGTGACCAGCTTCCCGGAGGTGCGCGAGGACCTCGCGGTGGTGGTCAGCGACCAGATCCCCGCCGACCGTGTACTCGAGCTCGTGCTGGCAGAGGGCGCGCCGCTGCTTGCCCGCGCCGAGGTGTTCGACGTCTACCGTGACCCCGAGAAGCTCGGCGCAGGTAACTTCTCGCTCGCGATCAGGCTCGTATACCGCGCGCCCGACCGCACCCTCACCGACCAGGAGGTGGCGGCCAAGCGCGCCGCGATCACGCGCGCGCTCGCCGACGAGCTCGGAGGGAGGGTCCGTGACGCATAGCGTCTCGGTGATCGGGGCCGCCGGCTTCGCCGGTGCGCTGAGCGCCCGGCTGCTGCACCGCCACCCGTCGTTCGAGCTGGTCTCGGTCACGGCGCGCAGCGACGTCGGCCGCAGGCTCGACGACCTGTATCCATTTCACCGCGTTCCACTGACGCTCGAGGAGCTCGACCTCGACCGTCACGGGGAAGTCGACGCGGCGGTCGTGGCGTATCCACATGGTTCCTCGGCGCCGGTCGTGGCGCGGCTGCGAGAGCGGGAGGTGAAGGTCGTCGACCTCAGCGCCGACTTCAGGCTCCGCGACCCGCGGGTGTACGAGCAGTGGTACCGCGAGCATCCCGTTCCCGGTCTGCTCGACGCCGCCGTCTACGGCTTGCCGGAGCTGTATCGCGAGCAAATCAAGCGGGCCGACCTGGTCGCCAACCCGGGCTGCTACCCGACCGCCGCGCTGCTCGCGCTCGCGCCGCTGGCGCGGGCCGGCCTGATCGGGGAGGTGATCGTCGACGCGAAGTCGGGCGTCTCGGGCGCGGGACGCGCCGCCACCGACAAAACCCACTTCGTGACCGTCGATGAGAACGTCAGCGCCTACGGCGTGCCCCGCCACCGGCACACGCCGGAGATCGAGCAGGAGCTCGAGGCGCTCGGCGCCAGCACCCGGATCACGTTCACCCCCCACCTGGTGCCGCTCGACCAGGGAGAGCTCGTCTCCTGCTACGTGACGCTCGCAAACGGCCACGAACCCGAGCTCGCGGAGCTCTACCAGACGAGCTATGCCTCAGAGCACTTCGTCGAGCTCGCCGTCGCTCCCCCCGGCGTCCGCGACGTCCGTGAGACGAACATCTGCAGGATCTCCGTCCACCGCGACGAGCGAACGGGCCGGGTGATCGTGTTTGGCGCGATCGACAATTTGTGGAAGGGCGCGGCCTCGCAGGCGGTCCAGAACCTCAACCTGATGTTCGGATTGCCCGAGGAGGAGGGAATCGCGTGACGCTGCACGAGCGCTTCTTCACCTCGCGCTGGATCGAGGTGCCGGCCCAGGTCCGCGAGGCGGGCAGCGGCCTGCCCGCTGGGTTCCGCGCCGCCGGTGTCGCCTGCGGGATCAAACCAGGCGGCGTGCAAGACCTGGGGCTGATGGTCTCAGATCAGGCCGGTACCACCAGCGCCGCGCGCTTCACCCGGTCCGGTACCCAATCCGCCCCGGTGCTGTTGACCAGCGCGCAGACCAACCTCGACGCGATCCGCGTCGTCGTCGTCAACTCGGGGAATGCCAACGCGGCGACCGGCGGGCCCGGACTCGAGCACGCCGCGCGGATGCAGTCGTATGCGGCTCGCGCCGCTGGCGCCGGCGCCGACGAGGTCGCGGTCGCCTCGACCGGGGTGATCGGGGTCCCGCTGCCGATCGACGCGGTCCTCGAGGGGATCGCCGCAGCGGCCCGCGAGCTGACCGCGGCCGGGGACACCGACTTCGCGCAAGCGATCCAGACGACCGACGCCTTCAGCAAGCGCGCCGCGCTCGAGGTGACGCTGCCCAGCGGAACCGTGCGCCTCGCCGCTGAGGCCAAGGGTGCCGGCATGATCGCGCCGGGGTTTGCGACCCTGCTCGTCTTCATCCAGAGTGACGCCAGCCTCTCGCCCGAGACCTGTGATCTGCTGCTCGGGGTGACCGTCAAGCGCTCGTTCGAGCGAATCAGCGTCGATGGACAGCTCTCGACGAGCGACACGGTGATCCTGCAGTGCAGCGGCACCAGCGGCGTGCGGGTCGAGCCCGAGACACCGGACGAGCTCCAGTTCGGAGAGGCGCTCGACGTGCTGCTCCGCCAGCTCGCGCTGCTGGTGCTGCGAGACGGAGAGGGCGCCCGGAGGATCGGAAGGGTGGTCGTCCGCGGTGGGGATGATCGGACCGTCGCCCGCGCCGCCAGGGCGGTCGCCGACTCACCGCTGGTGAAGACCGCGCTGTACGGCGGCGACTCCAATTGGGGCCGGATCGCCCAGGCCGTCGGCATGGCCCTACCCGGTACCGCGCCACTCCCGGTGGACATCACGATCGAGGGCGTGCAAGTCTGCTCACGAGGTGCCTACGTTCCTCACGACCGGCAGGCGCTGAACGCGGCCGTGCAAGGCGACGAGGTGCAGTACGAGGTCGGCCTCCCCGGCCAGGGGGCTGAAAGCGAGGTGTATTTCTCCGATCTCGGCCACGAATACGTCACGATCAATGCGGACTACACGACATGAGAGACGTCGCCACGCTGCTCGAGGCGCTGCCCTACATCCGTCAGTTCCACGGCAAGACGGTGGTGATCAAGTATGGCGGTGCGGCGATGACCGATCCCGTGCTCAAACAGGAGTTCGCCCGTGACATCGTGCTGCTCAAGTACGTGGGAATGAATCCGGTGATCGTCCACGGCGGCGGCCCTGAGATCACCAGCTACATGGAGCGGCTCGATCTGCCGGTGCAGTTCGTCGACGGGCTGCGGGTCTCGGATCCGGCGACGGTCGAGGTGGCGAAGATGGTCCTGGTCGGCAAGGTCAACAAGGACATCGTGCTGCTGATCAACCGCCACGGGCAGCCGGCGATCGGGCTGTGCGGAGACGATGGGCTCCTGTTCCGCGCCCGCCGGCAGGCCTCGCCGAGCGGGCGAGACATCGGCTTCGTGGGCCGGATCGAGCGCGTCGACGTCGACGTCCTCGCCCACGTCGCCCAGGACTACATTCCGGTGATCGCCAGCGTCGGCGCCGACCGCGAGGGAAATTCCTACAACATCAACGCCGACGAGGCGGCTGGCGCCGTCGCGCGCGCTCTCGGCGCCTACAAGCTGATGTTCCTGACCGACGTAGCGGGCTGGATGCGGGACGAAGCCGATCCGAGCAGCGTCGTCTCGACGACGACCGCCAGCGAGGTCGAGACGCTCCTGCCTGCGATCACAGGTGGGATGCGGCCGAAGCTGGCGGCCTGCGTCGACGCGATCAACGGCGGCGTCTCCTCCGCCCACATCGTCGACGGAAGGGTCCCGCATTCGCTGCTGCTGGAGCTGTTCACAGACGCGGGACAGGGCACGATGGTGGGAGCGGTGTGATGAGCCTGGCGGCGCTTCAGGAGCTCGAGCGCGCTTACGCGATGCCAACCTACGCCCGCAACGAGGTCGAGTTCGTGCGCGGGGCGGGCTGCCGGCTGTGGGACTCCGGTGGCAACGAGTACCTCGACTTTCTGGCCGGGATCTCGGTGCTCAACGTCGGGCATTGCCATCCGCGGGTGGTCGAGGCGGTGCGCGAACAGGTCGGGCGCCTCACACACGTGACCAACCTCTACTACACCGAGCCCGCGATGAAGCTGTCGGCGAAGCTGGCCGAGAGCTCGCTCGGCGGCAAGGTGTTTCTGACCAACTCCGGGGCGGAGGCCAACGAGGCGGCGCTGAAGCTCGCGCGCCGGGCCCGCCCAGGAGGAAAATTCGTGGTCCTCCAGGAAGGCTTTCACGGCCGTACCTATGGCGCGCTCTCGGCCACGCCGCAGGAGTCCAAGCAGGCGCCGTTCGCGCCGCTCGTGCCGGGCGTCCGGGTGGTCGCGAAGGATCCGGAGGCGCTCGCCGCCGCGATCGACGAGCAGACCGCCGCCGTGCTGCTCGAGGTGATCCAGGGCGAGAGCGGGATTCACGTCCTCTCCGAAGAGCTGCTGGAGGCCGCCCGGGCGGCGTGCGACGAGACCGGCGCGGCGCTGGTCTTCGACGAGATCCAGACCGGGATGGGCAGGACCGGGAGCCTCTGGGCCTACCAGCAGACGGGCGTCATGCCGGACGCGATCACGAGCGCCAAGGCGCTCGGCGGAGGGCTGCCAATCGGCGCGCTGGTGAGCGGCCCGAAGCTCGCCGACGCGTTCCAGGCGGGCGATCACGGCTCGACCTTCGCGGGCGGCCCGGTGGTGTCCAGCTCGGCGCTGGCCGCACTCGAGATCTGCTCGGACCCTCAGCTGCTCGCGCGAGTCGGGATCCTCGGCGAGCGGCTGGCGGCCGGGCTTGGCGAGCTGCCCTATGCGGCGACGGTTCGCGGCCGGGGGCTGATGCTCGCGATCGATTTGAGCGACGGCAGCTCGGCGCCGGAGCTCGCCCGTCGCGCGCTGCTCGAGCAGCGGCTGGTGGTCAACGCCACGGGGCCCGGCACGATCCGGTTCGAGCCGCCGCTGGTGGTGAGCGAGGAGGAGATCGATGACGCGCTGGCGCGGCTGCGGAAGCTCGCGGGATGAGCGACTTCCTCCCGCCCGAAACGCTGACGCTCGAGGCCGCGCGAGAGACCCTCTCGCGACAGCTGCAGCTCCGGGAAGGGTCTGTGCGCGCGGCGGCGCGCTCGTTCTACGACACCTTCGACGGCCTTCTGCACGCTCGCGGGCTCGCGCTCGTCAGGCAGGATGGCGAGCTGACGCTCGTCTCCAGCGACTCCGGCGAGCGACGCGCCCGGGCGTCGTTTTCGGGACCGGACGTGTATCTTCACGCGCTCGAGCTCGACCCCGGCCGACTGCGCGAGACGCTGGTGGCGATCACCGAACATCGCGCGCTGCTGCCCGTGGCCACGGTGCAGAGCGAGGTCTGGGCGCTGGACGTGCTCGACGATCAGCGCAAGACGGTCGTCCGGATGACGCTCCACGCGCCTCGTGTGATCCGCGGCTCAGGCTCGACTCTGCAGCTGCGCCCGCGCTTGCATCTCGAGCCGGTCCGCGGCTACGACGCCGAGCTAGCGGCGCTCCGCGCCGAACTGCTGGGCTATGGCTTCGTCCCAGCCGAGCAGCCGCTGTTCGACGAAGCCGTCACCGCCGCCGGCGGCGAGCCGGCCGGAACATCCTCGAAAGTCGAGGTCGCGCTCGGCTACGAGCAGCGGGCGGACGTTGCGGCGGCCTTGGTCCTGCGGCGGTTGCTCGAGGTGATGGAGGCCAATTTGGAGGGCACGATCGCGGACATCGACAGCGAGTTCCTGCACGACTTCCGGGTCGCACTCCGGCGCTCCCGGTCAGTCCAGCGAGAGCTGCGGGGGGTGTTCCCGCCGCAGGAGCTCGCTCGCTTCAGAGCCGAGTTTCGGTGGCTGCAGCAGGTCACCGGCGAGGTCCGCGACCTCGACGTCTACGTGCTCGAGTTCGATCGCTACCGGACGATGCTGCCGGAGCTGATGCGCGCGGACCTCGAGCCGTTGCTGTCGGTGCTGCACCGGCATCGGCAGGCGGCCCGCAAACAGATGGTTCGAGCGCTGTGCTCCAAGCGGGCGACCGGGCTCCGCTCGCAATGGGCGTCGCTGCTCGAGCAGCTTGCGCTGCTGCCCGCACGGGACCGCCCGGACGCTGCGAGACCGGTCGGCGCGCTCGCGGGCGAGCGGATCGGCAAGGTCTATCGCCGGATGGTGAAAATGGGGCGGATGATCGACGAGGACAGCCCCGCCGAGCAGTATCACGAGCTGCGCAAGAAGGGCAAGGAGCTGCGCTATCTGCTGGAGCTGTTCGGCGTCTCGCTGTATCCGGCGGAGGTGGTGAAGCCGATGATCGGGACGCTGAAGGGCTTGCAGGACGTGCTCGGGCGCCATCAGGACCGCGAGGTTCAGGTTTCGACGCTGAGATCGCTCCGCGACGAGGTGGCCGCGCTTCCCGGTGGCCCGGCGACGCTGATGGCGATGGGGGTTCTGGTTGAGCGCCTGCACGAGGATGAACAGGCGGCCCGGAATTCGTTCGCCGAGCGATTCGCGGCGTTTGCCTCGAGCGATCAGCGCAGCTTGGTCACAGAGACGTTCGCGTGAGCACGGTCCTCGCGACCTACAACATCAAGGGGGGCGTAGGCAAGACCTCGGCAGCGGTCAACCTCTCCTACCTCGCCGCGCGCGATGGCCTGCGGGCGCTCCTGTGGGACCTCGATCCTCAAGGCGGATCGACGTATCTGCTCAGGATCAAGCCAAAGGTGCAGGGCGGCGGCGGCAAGCTGCTGCGCCGTCGGAGCGACGCCGAAGAGCTGATCAAGGGAACCGACTACCTCGGCCTCGACCTGCTCCCGGCCGATTTCTCCTACCGGCACATGGATCTCGTGCTCGATGGCTTCAAGCACCCCACGCGCCGGCTGGCGCGGATTTTGGAACCGCTACGCGGGCAGTACGACTACATCTTCCTGGACTGTCCACCGAGCATCTCGCTGGTGTCCGAGAGCGTGTTCGAGGCCGCGGACGCGCTGCTGGTGCCGGTGATCCCGGCGACGCTATCGGCTCGTACCCTGCAGCAACTCCAGCAGCTGGTCGGCGGCAACACCCGCGTGCTGGCCTTCTTCTCGATGGTCGACCGCCGCAAGCGCCAGCACCGGGAAGTGATGGAGCAGCTGGCCCGGGACGGGACGGGGATGCTCGCGGCGGCGGTGCCGAGCTCGAGCGTGATCGAGCGCATGGGGGTGGAACGCGAGGCGGTGGCTTCGTTCGCCCCACGTTCGCCTGCCGCGGTCGCCTACGAGGAGCTCTGGCGCGAGCTCAAAGAGCGGCTGGGGGACCGCTGACGCGCTGCGCCAATACCCTTCAGCGAGCTTAGCCATGGCCCGACCGGATACCCACAGGACCTCCTCCTACGAAGCCGATCCCGAGCGCGTCGAGCGCGTGCTGCTGCTCTACAGCGGCGGCCTCGACACGAGCGTGATGCTCAAGTGGATCCAGGACGAATATGACGCCGAGGTCGTCGCGCTGACCGTCAACCTCGGACAGCCGGGAGAGGACTACGAGGTGATCCGGGGCAAGGCTGTGCAGCTGGGCGCGGTCGAGTGCCGGGTGCTCGACGCGCGCGAGGTGTTCGTCGGCGAATATGTGCTGCCTGCGATCAAGGCAAACGCGATCTACGGCCTCGGCTATCCGCTGTTCACCGCGCTCGGCCGGCCGCTGATCGCGAAGCTCGCCGTCGAGCAGGCCCGCGCGACTGGCTGCGACACGATCGCTCACGGGTGCACCGGCAAGGGCAACGATCAGGTTCGGATCGAGGCCACGGTCGCGACGCTCGCTCCGGAGCTCGGCGTGATCGCGCCGGTCAGGAGCTGGCGTATGGGTCGGGAGGAGGAGATCGCCTACGCCCGCGAGCACGGAATCCCGGTGAAGGGCGGCACCGAGTCGGCCCCGTATTCGATCGATGACAACCTCTGGGGACGCTCCAGCGAGGGCCGGTGGATCGAGGAGCTGGCACACGCCCCCGACGATGACGTCTTCCAGCTGGTGACCCGGCCCGAGGAGGCACCCGAGGAGGGAGAGATCGTCACCGTCGAGTTCGAGCGGGGAGTGCCTGTTGCGGTCAACGGCGACCGGCTCGGGCTGGTCGCGCTGATCGAGCGGCTGGCGGCGCTGGGCGCTCGCCACGGCATCGGGATCGTCGACCACATCGAGGATCGGATCGTCGGGCTGAAGGTACGGGACATCTACGAGGTGCCGGCGGCGGCGATCCTGCTACTGGCCCATCAGGAGCTCGAGCGGCTCGTCAGCACGATCCACCAGAATCAGCTCAAGCCAACGCTCGACCAGAGATGGGCGTACCTCGTCTACGCGGGCCTCTGGTGGGAGCCGCTGCGGAGCGATCTCGACGCGTACATGGAAGCCGCCAACCAGCAGGTGACGGGAACGATCGGGATCAAGCTCTACAAGGGCTCGGCGCGAGTGGTCACCCGTTCCTCTCCGAACGCCGTCTACGATGCCCAGCTGGCGAGCTTCGCGCAGTCCGGAGGACTCTTCTCGCAAGCGGCCTCTCCCGGGTTCATCGAGCTGTGGTCGCTGCAGTCGCGGATGGCGTGGCGGGTCCGCAACGCGGACGACCGCTGAGCCTGTCCCAGTCCCGGTGATCGACCGCGGGCCGGCTGCACGCGCAACCCGCTCACTGCGCAACCTGCCACTCCAGCCGTCCGCGCCGATGCCTATGCTCGCAGTTGTTGCCGATGAGCTCCGCCTGCGTCCACCTTCACGTCCACTCGGAGTACTCGCTGCTCGACGGTGCCTGCCGGATCGAGGATCTCGCGGCGCGCGCCGCGGCGCTCGACCAGCCCGCGATCGGGCTCACCGACCACGGGGTGATGAACGGGGCGGTCGAGCTGTTCGCGGCCTGCAGGAAACACGCGATCAAGCCGATCCTGGGTTGCGAGGCGTACGTCGTCGACGATCACACCCGCAGGGGGCCCGGGAAGCTCGAGCGCCATCACTTGACCTTGATCGCCGCCACGCCGGTCGGTTACCGCAACCTCGTCAAGCTCTCTTCTGCCGGCTTCCTCGACGGCTACCAGCGCGGGAAGCCGTCGGTCGACATGGATCAGGTCGCGGCGCATGCCGAGGGCGTGCTGGCGCTCACCGGCTGCCTGCAATCGCGTTTCTGCCAGCACCTGCTCGGTGGGCGCGATGCCCAGGCGCGGGCGCACGTCGATGAGCTGATCAGCGCCTTCGGCGCTGAGAACGTCTACTTCGAGCTGCAGCAAAACGGGCTCGACGCGCAGGAGCAGGCCAACCGGGGGATCGTGCGGATCGCACGGGAGCTGGGGCGGCCACTGGTGGGGACCGGCGATGTGCACTACCTCCGCCGGGAGGACTACCACCATCACGCGGCGCTGCTGTGCGTGCAGACCAAGTCGACCCTGAGCGCGCCGAAGATCAGCTTCGAGACCAACGAGTTCTATCTGCGCTCCGGCGAAGAGATGGCGCGGGCATTCGCGGACTACCCGGAGGCAATCGCCACGACGCTCGAGATCGCCGAGCGCTGCGACGTCGAGCTCGAGCTCGGCCGTCAGCTGATTCCCCGCTATCCGACCCCCTCGGGCCAGGACGAGAGCGAGTACCTGCGCGAGCTGGTGCAGGAGGGACTTCGCTTCCGCTACGGAGCCCCGCCCCCTGCGGAGGCGCTCGAGCGGGCCGATTACGAGCTCGGGGTGATCGAGCGGATGGGCTTCAGCGGCTACTTCTTGATCGTCTGGGATTTCGTCAAGTTCGCGAAGGATTCAGGCATCGCCGTCGGGCCGGGACGGGGATCGGCGGCCGGCTCGCTGGTCGCTTACTGCCTGCAGATCACGGACGTCGACCCGCTGCGCTACGGGCTGCTGTTCGAGCGCTTCCTGAACCCGGAGCGAGTGTCGATGCCGGACATCGACATCGACTTCTCGGTCCGGGGGCGCGATCGCGTGATCCGGTATGTGACCGAAAAGTACGGCCGGGGAGCGGTGGCGCAGATCGTGACCTTCGGCAAGATGTTCCCGCGCGCGGCGACCCGCGATGCGGCGCGCGTGCTCGGACACGACTACGGCGCCGGAGACCGGCTCGCGAAGCTGATTCCCGATCCGATCATGGGACGTTCCCCGAGCTTTGCCGATTGTCTGCAGCCAGGTCAGCCGCTGCGCGTGGAGATCGACCGGGACGGGACCGCCAAGCAGATCGTGGAGGTGGCGCAGGGGCTCGAAGGGATCGTGCGCAACTCATCGATTCATGCCGCGGCGGTGGTGATCGCCGACCGTCCGCTGACCGACATCGTGCCGCTGCAGATCGCCGAGGCCGGCACCGATGAGAGCGGCGAGAAGGTCTTCCGGATGGTGACGCAGTTCACGATGAAGCCGATCGAGCAGATCGGCTTGCTGAAGATGGACTTCCTGGGACTGCGCAACCTCGATGTGATCGAGGATGCGCTGGACATCGTCGAGCGCTCAACGGGCGAGCGGCCGGAGATGGCCACGTTGCCGCTCGACCATGCGCCAACGTACGAGATGCTCGCCCGGGGAGACTCGATCGGGGTGTTCCAGTTCGAGTCCGAGGGAATGCGGGAGGCGCTGCGCAAGGTCCGTCCGACCGAGTTCGACGATCTGGTCGCGCTCAACGCGCTGTATCGCCCGGGGGCGATGGACCAGATCCCGACCTACGCGCGCGGCAAGCGCGACCCCGAGTCGATCTCCTATCCGGACGAGCGGCTGCGGCCGATCCTCGAGGCGACCAAGGGCGTGATCCTCTATCAGGAACAGGCGATGCAGATCGCCAAGGAGCTGGCGGGCTTCAGCGGCGCGAAGGCCGACGACCTGCGCAAGGCGATCGGCAAGAAGAACCGCGAGGCGATGGCGAAGCTGAAGCCGGAGTTCGTCGCGGGGTGCCGGGCCTCGGGTACGACCGAGCAGGTGATCGAGCTGCTCTGGACCACGAATGAGAAGTCGGCCGACTATTCCTTCAACCGCAGCCACGCCGCCTGCTACGGGCTGATCTCCTACCGCACCGCGTGGCTGAAGGCGAACTTCCCGGCGGAGTACATGGCGGCGCTGATCTCGTCGGTGATGGACACCAAGGACAAGGTTCCGTTCTTCGTCGCCCAGGCCGAGCAAATGGGAATCTCGATCCTGCCTCCCGACGTGAACCTCTCTGACCACAAGTTCGTGGTCGTCGAGGGCAATATCCGCTTTGGCCTCGACGCCGTCAAGGGCGTCGGCTATCAGGCGGTCGAGGCGATCAAGCGTGCGCGCGGTGACTACAGGGCGCCGGGCCGGCCGTTTCGTGACCTGTGGGATTTCTGCGCCCGCGTGGACGGCCGGGCGGTCAACAAGAAGGCGGTCGAGGCGCTGATCAAGTGCGGGGCGTTCGGATCGACCGACGCTTCGCGCAAGGGGATGCTCGCGGTGCTCGAGCAAGCTCAAGCCGCGGGGCAGAAGACCCAGCAGGACGCGTTGATCGGGCAGGGCTCGATCTTCGATCTCGGCTTCGGCGACGGGTCGGGAGCAGACGGACCGAGCGGCGCGCCGGCGGCGAGCATCTCGTCTCCCAGCCACGCTCCGATCCCGGCCGGGGAGTTTGACCGCACCGAGTTGCTGGCGGCCGAGAAAGAGGCGATCGGGCTGTTCATCTCGGCGCATCCGTTGAAGGAGGTGGGGGCCGCGTTGAGCGCTCGCGTCGATTGCTCGCTCGCGGAGCTGGCCGCGCGCCGGGATGGCGACTGGGTGGTGGTCGGGGGGATGCTCACGCAGACGAAGCGGATCAGGACCAAGAAAGGCGATCCGATGATGTTCGCGACGCTCGACGATCTCGCGGGCGCGGTCGAGGTGCTCGTCTTCGGCAAGGCGCTGGCCGCCTACGAGCAAGCGCTCACTCACGACGCGATCGTGATCGTGCGTGGCAAGCTGGATCACAAGGATCGCGACAAGACCTGCGTGATCGCGCAGCAGGTCGAACGGTTCGAGCCGACGCCCGAGGAGGTTCGAGCGGCGAGCGAGCGGGCCATCAGGCAGCCGGCTGCCCCGTCGATGCTCCGCCTGCGCTTGGATGCGACCGCGCTGCCGGCGACCGTGCTGCGGGAGCTAAAAGACGTGCTCGCCGGCTTCCCGGGAGAGGCGGACGTGGTGATCGAGCTGCGGACCTCAGCGGGTCCCCGCCGCTTGCGGCTGGGATCGGAGTTCCGGGTGCAGCAGACCGCGGCGCTCCACGCGGAGCTCGACGGGCTGCTGGGCCAGGCGATCGTGGCCGAGCCGCTCGCCTCGCCGGAACGGATAGGAGTGGCGGCGGCGGGAGCGTGAAGCGCGATTCGCTGCGATCGTGACCTAGCCGCTTGCCCGCCGGGTGGCGAAGGATCCCGGCGGGCGAGTGTCAGGCCGATTTGCTATTGCCCGAGCAGATGGGGCCACTTGAGGCGTTTGGCCGCGGTGCCTCATCGCCGGGCGGTGGTGATCACTATCGCCGTGCTGGCGGCTCGTCGGCGGGCCGCTTGCCATAAACCTTCTGTTAGTGATAACTTACGTAAGTGATGGCTGACGTTAGCGCTACTCTCGAAGCACTCGCCGACCCGACCCGCCGAAGCGTATTCGAGCTCGTCGCTGCCCGTCCGCGCAGTGTGGGCGAGCTGGCGGCGGCGCTGCCGGTGAGCCGCCCCGCGGTCTCACAGCACCTTCGGGTGCTCAAGGACGCCGGACTTGTCCGCGACCGGCCAGAGGCGACACGCCGGATATATGCCCCGGAGCCGGCCGGGCTGGAGGCGCTGCGTGCCTATCTCGACACGTTCTGGAATCGATCGCTGGCGGCGTTTGAGGCGGCCGCAAAGGAGACCCCGTGAGCACCCAAACCTCTGAGACCTCGGTCCGCACGTCAATCATGGTCCAGGCGCCCATCGAGCGGGCGTTCGAGGTCTTCACCGAGCAAATGAGCGGCTGGTGGGATCCCGACCACCATCTCGTCGACGGCTTTCAGGAGATGACTGTCGAGCTGCACGAGGGCGGGCGCATCACCGATCACGGCCGCGACGGAGCGACATGCTCGTGGGCGCGCGTGCTCGCCTACGAGCCGCCAACGCGGTTTGCCTTCAGCTGGGAGATCAATCCGCGCTGGGAGATCGAGACCGACCCGCAGCGCGCAAGCGAGGTCGAGGTTCGCTTCACGAGCGAGGCCCCGGATCGCACACGCGTCGAGCTGGAGCACAAGCACCTCGACCGCCATGGCGAGGGCTGGGAGGCGATGCGCGACGCCGTCGGCTCCCCCGACGGCTGGGACCTCACCGCCTACGCGAAGCTCGCCTCCACCGAACAGACCGCATGAACGCGGTGCTCATGCGACCTCGTGTCGGTCCTCGATCGCGGCTACAGGATGTCTTCGCCACGGCTGAAGAAGATGTCCGGCGCTGGGCCTGGGATGGGTTCGCCAAAGGAAGCGTAGACCTCCACCGCTGTCGTTGACTCGTCGGGCACTCCGGCACTGTGAGCGATCGCGACCGGGTCGACCGGGTAGCGCGCGCTGCCCGTCTGCTTCCGCGCACCCACGGCGAACACGAGAGCACGCTGTTGCCCCGTGGCGACGATCGTGTGAGCAGTCCGAGGCGGACAGTGCACGAAGTCCCAGGCTTGAAGTGGACGCTCGTCCCCTTCGATGATCAGCTTGCACTCACCCGCGAGTACGAGAAAGTCCTCCTGCCCGGCCTCATGGTGGTAGAGCGACATCGGTCGTCCTGGCTGCAACCAGAACAAGCTCACGCCGAGGTCGTCGAAGTGAGCCTCGCCCTCGCCACCGAAGCGACACACCGACCGCATACGATTATGCAGCCAGCGCGCATCGCGCACACTGACGATGAACCATCCTGCCGTCACCGGCACGCCGTTCTCCAACACTGCCTCCGCCATCTGATGCCTCCAATCGTGGTCAGGCGCTGGGAGAAAGTCTGCCGTGCGCTTACGTGCTCGGCCACCAAATAAGCGGAACGCTCGAGCAACTGCCGGCCTCGGCCCGGAGGAGTCTCCGTCCGTGTTAGGTTTCGGTAGGATGCGCGCGACCGTAGACGTGACTGCGCAAGGCTGGAGATGGACGCTGGCGACGGTCGCCCTGTCGGCTCTCACCATCGGGCTGACCGGATGTGGAGGGTCGAGCAGTGCATCGAGCAGTACTGCCACGACCACCGTGACGACGACGGCCGCGCCAGGAAGCGCCACACGCACGACCTCCGGCCCCGCCAGCAAGACCGTTCGGTAAGTCAAATCGGTGACTTCTATAAGGGTGCGCTGGCGAAGGGCGGCTGGCAGGTCACATCCTCGTCAACCTCCGCCTACAGCGCCAATTTCACTGCTCACCGTGACTCCCACGGAGTGACGATCTCGGTGTACTCCCGCGGGTCCGGTTCAGGAATCTCGATCAGCGCTCACTCCGAATAACCCGTGAGCGCAGGTGCGCTCGATGGCTCCGGGATCGTGGCTTGATTGTCGGTTTGGGTCTAGCTTCGACCTTCGTCTAAGCGTCGGTCCGGGTCGGCTTCTCGCGCGGGGCGGGGCGGCTTCATGGGACGGAGCGCCCGGCTCAGGCGCCCTCGTCCACCCACGGGGCGCGCCACCCCCCGTAGCCAGTAACCAGCCGCTTGGCCTCTTGCGGTCCCCAGGAGCCCTTGGCGTACGGGTGTACCGGGGGTGGACGGTCGAGCAGCGGCTGCATCACTCGCCACATTTCCTCGACGTTGTCCTGGCGGGCGAAATCGGTGCTGTCTCCGATGAGCGCCGCGTGCAGCAGATTCTCATACGGGGTGGGATCCTCGCCGCCCTCTTCCGCGAACTCGACGTCGAAGTCGATCTCCCTGGGCCCGCGCTTGTCGGCCCGGTGCGCCTCGAGCACGAGTCGCACGCCGGTGGCGGGATCGATTTTGAAGATGACCTGGCTGGGGTCGGGTGACCGGGAAGCCTCGTCGGTGAAGCGGATCCCCGGGGGGTGTCTGAAGATCAGGCGCAGCTCCGTCGCCCTGACCGGAAGGTGCTTGCCGGTGCGGATGAAGATCGGGACTCCATCCCAGCGCCAGTTCTCGATCTCCAGGCGCAGCGCGGCATAGGTCTCGGTCTGCGAGTCGGGCATGACGCCCTCGACCGACCGGTATCCCTCGTACTGGCCGCGAACGTAATGCTCGGGGTCGGCCGGGAGGATCGCTTGATAGAGACTGTGCTTTGCATCTCTGAGCGTCTCCGCATCGCTGCGGGCGGGCGGCTCCATCGTCGCCATCGCCAGCACCTGCATGAGATGGTTAGCGACCACGTCGCGCAACGCCCCGACCGGGTCATAGAAGTGGCCGCGGTCCTCGACCCCGACCTGCTCGGCCATCGTGATCTGGACGCAGGAGACGTAGTTGCGGTTCCAGACCGGCTCGAGCAGCGTGTTGGCGAAGCGCAGATACAGGATCTCGCGCACCCCCATCTTGCCCAGGAAGTGATCGATCCTGTAGAGCTGGGACTCATCCACATACTGGTGGAGATCCGCGGCGAGCGCTTTCGCCGACTCCAGGTCGTGGCCGAACGGCTTCTCCACGACCACCCGGCGGGGCGGCGCGACCAGCCCTGCCCTCGACAGGCCGGCGACCACCATCGCGAACAGCGACGGTGGGATCTCGAGGTAGAAGGTCGGGTTGTTCGCGTCCCCGAGCGCGTGTCTGAGGCTCGCGTAGGTCTGCTCGTCGCTGAAATCCCCGCTGACGTAGCCGAGGCGCGCTGCGAACCGGGCGAATACGCGCTCCTGCAGCTGCTCCCCCGAGTCCTCGATCGCCTGGCGAGCGTGCTCCCGCAGCTGCTCGGTGGTCCAGTCGCTCGAGGCGACGCCGATCACCGGACATGACAGCAGCCCGCGCCGCTCGAGCCGGTAGAGCGAGCGCAGGGTCTGCTTCTTGGCCAGATCGCCGCTGATCCCGAAGACGACAAGTGCGTCGGATGCGCGATTGCTCATCGCGTGCAAGCTACACGTTAGGCGCGCTTGCGGGCGCCACGCGAGCGCCTTCCGCGCTTGCGGAGCTCGAACGCGAGAGCGACGTCCTCCGGCGCCGGGCCGCCGTGGTCGCGCCCGGTCTCCAGCACGCACGGCAGCTGCTCGAAGCGCGGCTCGGACAGGAAGGCAGCGCAGCCCCTCTCGCCGAGCTCGCCCTCGCCGAGCAGTGCGTGCCGGTCGCGATTGGAGCCAAGCGGGGTCAGCGAGTCGTTGACATGCAGTGCCTGCAGCCGATCCCCGCCGACGACCCGATCGAACTCGGCGAGCGTGTCAGCGAGACCCTCCGCGGTGCGGATGTCGTAGCCCGAAGCGAGCAGATGGCAAGAGTCCAGGCAGACGCCGAGCCGCCCGCCGCCGCCACTGGCGTCGAGCAGCTGCGATAGCTCCTCGAACGAGCGCCCCAGCGTCCCGCCGGCTCCGGCAGTGTCCTCGAGCAGCAGCGGACAGGCTTCCGACTGCGCCAGCGCCTTCCGGATCACCGCGCCCGCGCGCTTGATCGCCTTGCCGACATCCCCCCGCTTCGCCGACCCCGGGTGAAGCACCACCCCGACCGCGCCGATCCCGGCGCCGATCCGCAGCGACTGGATCAGCGATGCCAGCGACTTCTTGCGGACCTCGCCGTCCTCGGAGGCGCAGTTGAGCAGGTAGACGGCGTGGATCAGCACGGCCTCGATCGGGGTCTTGCCGATCGCCTCCCGGAACGCCTCGAAGTCCTCCTCGCCGTAGGCGGTGGGCCTCCACATCCGCGGTGATTGGTTGAAGATCTGGATCGCCTGGCAGTGTCGCTCGACTCCCCGCCCCACCGCCTTGACGAGCCCACCCGCCGGGGAGACATGGGCGCCGATTAGCATGGGGTGGAGGATCTCATGCGGGTTCGCTTTGCTCCATCGCCCACTGGCGCGCTCCACATCGGCGGTGCCCGAACCGCCTTATACAACTGGCTGCTGGCTCGAGGCGCGGGCGGCACGCTCGTGCTCCGGATCGAAGATACCGACCGCGAGCGCTCGACACCCGAGAACGTGGAGCAGATCCTGGATGCGCTGAGATGGTTGAACCTCGACTGGGACGAAGGCCCGATCTTCCAGTCCGAGCGCGCCGAGCGACACGCGCGGGCGCTCGAGCAGCTGCTCGCGAGCGGGCACGCGTATCGCTCGAGCGCGACTGCCGAGGACGTCAAGGCGTTCAAGCAACAATTCGGCTACGACCGAGGCTTCCGAGGCACGCCCGAGGACAGCGGCGCGGTTCGCCTGCGGGTGCCGGACTCGGGCGACACGCTCGTCGATGACGTGATTCGCGGCCAGGCGATGTTCCCCAACGCCAGCATGGACGATCCGGTGATCGCCCGCGCCGACGGATCGGTGCTCTACAACTTCGCGGTCGCGGTCGACGACCTCGACGCCGGCATCACCGACGTCGTCCGCGGCGAGGATCACCTCTCCAACACCCCCAAGCAGCTGCTCGTGCTGCAGGCGCTGGGCGCGCCCGCGCCGCGCTACGCCCATCTACCGCTGCTGCACGGTCCCGACGGGCGCAAGCTGTCAAAGCGTCACGGCGCCGCCTCGGTTCAGGAGCTGCGGGCCGCCGGCTACCTGCCGGAAGCCGTCGATAACTACATCGCGCTGCTCGGCGCTGGCTTCGCCGCCGACGAGGAACACTTCGATCTCGAGGAGCTCGCGGCGCGCTTTCGCCTCGAGCGGGTCTCGAAGAATCCGGCGGTGTTCGACGAGCAGAAGCTCAGGCACATGAACGGCCAGTGGTTGCGCGAGCTCGGGATCGACGAGCTGACCCGCCGGCTCGAGCGGTACACCGGCCGCAGCGGCCTGCGCGGGGCGGTCGAGATCTCGGCCGAGAAGATCCAGACGCTCGCGGACTTCTGGCCGCTGGTCGGCTTCGTCTTCGATGGCCCGGCCGACGATCGCGCGGCGTTCGAGCGCGTCATTTGTGCCGACGGTGGCGTGGACTCGTTGCGGGCAGCGGGCGAGGCGCTCACCGGCACCGAGCCGTTCACGACCGACAACGTGGAGGCGGCGCTGCGCGAGGTGGTACAGCGCCGAGGAGCCAAACCCGGCAAGGTGTTTCAGCCCGTCCGCGTGGCGATCGCGGGAACGACCGTGTCGCCAGGTATCTTCGAGAGCGTCACGCTGCTAGGGCGTGACGAGACGCTGGCCCGGATCGAGCGAGCGCTCGAGCGGGCTGCTCGCACGTGTGCGCGCTAAACCGCCTTCGAAGATCTGCCGATAATCCGCTTAACCGTCCCCGGTCCCCCCACGCCGAGGACCGACCTCCCACACGATGACTAGCGCAAGCGAGCCTCCAGTGGCCCCTCTAACGGCTGAAAAGACCGCCGATCTATACGCCGCCCATGAGCGCCGGCACAACGAGGGCCATGGCCGTCGTCTGACCGCCGCGTTCGACGCGCTCGAGGTCTTCCCGATGCTGGTCGAATCCCGCAACCGGGTGATGCGCCTGTTCGAGGAAGGCGAGCCTTCAACCGCCGACGTGGTCACCGCGGTCGAGAGCGACGTTGCGCTCACGGTCGCGGTGCTGCGGCTGGCGAACCACCTCGATGGCACCGCCCGGGGAGAGGTGGATAGCGCCGTCAGGGCCGTGGACGTCCTGTCTCCTTCGACGGTTCACGCGATCGCCAGCCGTGCCCGCACTTTCGACTTCTTCGAGCGCACCGCCGTCTGGCAGGGGATCCCCGAGCGCTTTCGCCTGCACGCGGTGGCGACCCAGCGGGCGGCGGATCGTCTCGGTCGCGAGCTCGGCTATGAGGCTCGCGACCGCTTGATGGTCACGGCACTGCTGCACGATGTCGGCAAGCTCGTGCTGGTCCAGGCGTATCCAGGCTACCCCCGCCAGATCCACGGCGACTCGCGCACGCCCGAGGAGCGGATCGAGCGCGAGCGGCGTGAGCTGGGCGTCGACCACGCGCTCGTCGGGGGCGTGCTCGCGCGGCGATGGGGACTGCCGAACTCGCTCGCGAGCGCGATCGAACGCCATCACGCGGCCGACTGCGAGGGCGAGGCCGCGCTGGTCCGGCTCGCCGACATGCTCGCGCACTACGTACTCGGCGGCTCGATCTCCCCCTCTGAGCTGCTGAGCATCGCGCGTACCGTCGGCGTCAGGCCGGCCGAGCTGCGGGCGGTGATGTACGACCTGCCGCTCACGGCCACCGACGGCCGGCCGCGGCAAGTTGATCCCTGCCCGATGTCGGGCCGGGAAATCGAGGTGCTCCGCCGCCTCGCGCGCGGGATGGTCTACAAGCAGATCGCCGTTGAGCTCGGGCTCTCGACGAGCACCGTCCGCACCCATCTGCACAACGTCTATGGGAAGCTCGGCGCGATGGACCGGGCGCAGGCGGTGCTGATCGCGACCGAGCGCGGCTGGATCTGATCACTCTTCATCGGCATGCGATCATCGCGGGTGGATGATCTCGATCACCATCAAGTCCCCCTACGCGTTGCGCGCCTTGGTGGAGCTGTATCGCCGCGGCGATGCCGTCCCCGTGCCGATTGCCGAGCTCGCCCGTCGCGGCGAGATCCCGCTGCAGTTCCTGGAGCAGCTGTTCGCGTCGCTGCGCCGAGCCGGGATCCTGCGCTCCCAGCGGGGCGTCAAGGGCGGCTATAGCTTCGCCCGCGCTGCGAGCGAGATCACGATCCTCGAGATCGTCGAGGTGCTCGAGGGCCCGGTCGGTCAAGGGGCTACCGGAGTGTTCGCCGACGCCGCCGCAGCGGCCCGCACAGCGCTCGCCGACTCGACGGTCGCCGACGTCGCCGAGGCCGAGGTGCGGGCCGCCGGCGCGCCCATGTACCACATCTGATCACCGTGACCCACTCAGCAGCAATTGGCGCCCTCACGGGCCACCGGACCAGGATCCCCACCAACATCGCCGAGCACGTCGGGCGCACCCCGATGGTCCAGCTGACGCGGATCGTCGGCGACCTCGGCGTGCAGCTGTTTGCGAAGCTGGAGGCGTACAACCCCGGCGGAAGCGTCAAGGACCGGATCGGCGTAGCGATGATCGAGGCGGCCGAGCGGGAGGGGCGGATCGAGCCGGGGCGGACGACGATCGTCGAGGCGACCAGCGGCAACACGGGCATCGCGCTGGCGTTCGTGTGCGCCGCGAAGGGCTATGACCTGACCTTGACGCTGCCGCAGGGAATGAGCCGCGAGCGCGAGGGATTGCTCCGCCTGTACGGGGCGCGGGTCGAGGTGACCGAATCGCTCGGCGGCATGACCGAGGCGGTACAGGCGGCTCAGGCGATGGCGGCCCACGGTGACGTGTTCCTCCCGGACCAGTTCTCGAACCCCGCGAACCCCGAGATCCACCGCAGGACAACCGGGCCCGAGATCTGGGAGGCGATGGACGGCGATGTGGACGTGCTCGTCGCGGGCGTGGGAACCGGCGGCACGATCACCGGCGTTGGCGAGGTCTTCAAGCAGCGCAACCCACGCTGTCGCGTCGTGGCGGTCGAGCCAAGCGCCTCCGCGGTGCTCTCCGGCGGCCGGCCCGGCCCGCACAAGATTCAGGGGATCGGGGCCGGATTCGTACCGAGCGTGCTCAATCGAGAGGTGCTCGACGAGGTGATCCCGGTCCACGACGAGGACGCGATCCGGACCGCCCGCAAGCTCGCGCGGATGGAAGGAGTGCTGGCCGGGATGTCCTGCGGCGCCGCGGTGTGGGGGGCGCTCGAGCTGGGCCGTCGCGAGGAGCTGCGCGGCGCCCGGATCGCCGTGATCCTGCCCGACTCCGGCGAGCGGTACGTCTCGACGCCGTTCTTCGCGCCCTAGGCCGGGTGGGGCTCTGCCGCGAAGGCCGGATGCGGGCGGCACTGTGTATCGCCGGAGCCCGACCGCGTCCCGATCGTCCCTGCGGCTGCGGCGGTGAGACCTGGACGATCTGGATCCGCATATATCGGCTTCAGATCGTCCAGGTCCAATCAGGCGTCCTGCGATGTCGGGGGAAATCAAACCGGCGATACAAAGCGCCCCCGGCGCGCTGCCCGCGGGGCAGAGCCCAGTGACGTTCCTCCGCGCCCGGGAGCCCTCGATACCCTTTGTCGATGTTCAGGCTCGCCCCCGGTGTCGAGATCACGGCCGAGATCAAGCGCGACGTGATGGCGGCCCAGAGCCGCGACCCGGCGGCACGCGACGTCAGCTCCCTGGAGATCCTCGCCGCCTGGCCCGGCGTCCACGCGCTGCTCGCCCACCGGGTCGCCCATGCTCTCTACCGCGGCGGCGTGCCGGTGCTGCCGCGGATGATCGCCGCGGTCTCGAGAGCGCTGACCGGGATCGAGATCCACCCCGCCGCGAAGATCGGGGAGGGCTTCTTCATCGATCACGGGATGGGCGTGGTGATCGGCGAGACGGCCGAGATCGGCGATGCCGTGACCCTCTACCAGGGGGTCACGCTCGGCGGCACTGGATTCGCGACCGGCAAGCGCCACCCGACCGTCCAGGACAACGTCACGATCGGTTCGGGCGCAAAGCTGCTGGGTCCGATCACGGTCGGTCATGGTTCCAAGATCGGCGCCAACAGCGTCGTGATCCACGACGTGCCCCCCAACTCGACCGTGGTCGGCAACCCCGGGCATCCGGTCAGGGTCGAGGGCCGCCGGCCCGAGGGCCCCGACGCCGACTGGGTGCACCTGCCCGACCCGATCGCCGACGCGATCAAGGGTCTGGCGAGCCGGATCTCGGAGCTCGAGCGCGCGGCCAGCGAAACGAAGCCGGAGGCTCCGGTACGGTCGCTGCGCGCGGCCGCGGATCCCCCGGCCGAGCCCGAGCTGCGGGCGAACCGCTCGGTCGGACCTAACCCCGCGGGCGGGTAGGGGCGGTCGTCGCGACGCGCTGCGGCTCGGCGACCGGCGGCAGCGAGGCGTCGAACTCCTCGTCCTCGGGAATGTTGCAACGGGCCCTGACCAGGTACAGCGGCCGGCCCTTCACCTCGTCGTAGATTCGCCCCACGTACTCGCCGATGATCCCGATCGAGATCAGCTGAATCCCGCCGAGCAGCAGCACCGCGATCGTGATCGAACCGAACCCGGGCAGGTACGAGCCGGTGATCCGGAGCGCGATCACGACCGGAATCGCGATGAACGCAACCGTGGAGATGATGAATCCGAGCAGCGTCGCGAGCTGCAGCGGGCGGTGGGAGAAGGAAGAGATCGCATCGAGCGAGAAGCGCAGCATCTTCGCCAGGGTGTACTTGGTCTCGCCGGCCGCGCGCGGATCGCGACGGTAGGGAACGGCCGCTTGCCGATAGCCCACCCATACCGTCATTCCGCGCAGGAACCGATTGCGCTCGCGCATCGACAACAGCGCGGTGAGTGCCCGCCGATCGAGCAGTCGGAAATCGCCCGAGTTGGGCTGCAGCTCGACCTGCGCGAGCTTGTCGAACAGCTTGTAGAACCACCTCGCGGTGCTGAGCTTGAAACGTGACTCGCCCTCGCGCTCCTCGCGCACGGCGTACACGACGTCGCAGCCGGCCCGCCAGTGATCGAGCATCGTCGGAATCAGCTCGGGGGGATCTTGCAGATCCGCATCGATCATCACCACCGCGTCGCCACGAGCATGGTCGAGCCCGGCGGTGAGCGCCGTCTGGTGCCCGAAGTTCCGAGACAGGAAGACCACCCGCACGCGCGGGTCGTTCTCGGCCAGGCGGCTCAAGAGCTGCGGCGTGTTGTCGCCCGAGCCGTCGTCGACGAGCACGAGCTCGAACCTCAGCCCCTCGAGCGCTCTGCAGACACGCGCATAGAAAGCCTCGAGCAGCTCCTGCTCGTTGTAGACCGGCGCGACCACGCTGAGCAGCTCGAGTGGGCGGGCCCCGTCGTGGTCGAGCTTGCCCGGTGCGCTCATTGCGTTGTCTCGTACATGTGCAGCCAAAACCGAGGAATCGCGAGCTGATTACTCACAGACTCAGCGCGCTGCCGTGGGGAATATAACCGAGCAGTTGAATGCACTGGATCGCAACCGTCAGCCCGACCGCGCTGCGCCACAGCCGCCGGTCGGTCGCGAGGGCCGCCAGCGGCATCAGCCACGCGACGTACCAGGGCAGCAGCGCGCCGGCGGTGATGATCATCGCCAACGTGGCCCATCCGGCGCCGTCGATCCAGTCAAGGCGTCCACGCCACGTCTTCACGACCAACCAGCAACAGAGAATCACGAAGCTCGCGCCGAGCACCGCCCCGACCACATGCCCGATCGTCCCGAGTCCGAGCCGGGTCGAGATGAAGCCCGGGATGCTCAGCCAGTCGCCCTCGTCTTGAGTGGTCTTGAGCGTCGAGAGCATCCGCAGCGGTCCGCTGCCGAACAGGACGAAGCTGGGGATCGCGAGGACCGCCGCGACGACCGCGGCCCCGACCACCACCTCGCGGCGGCGGCTCTTCGCGCCGCGGCGAGCCCCACCGGCCAGCGCAAACGGCAACATCAGCCCCGCGGTCAGCTTGACCGCCACGGCGACCATCATCGCTCCCCCGGCCGCCCGCTCGCGGTGCTGGAGCATCAGGCACACACCCGCGACGACGGCGGCGAGCATCAGCATGTCGTTGTGCCCGCCACCGACGCCGTAGACGACGATCAGCGGGTTCAAGCCGACTAGCGCCACGGCGCGGACCGGGTCCAGCCCGCGCAGCCGGGCCGCGTTCCAGACCAGGGTGACCATGGCGAGACTCGCGAGCGCTGCGATCGCCTTGTACGCGAGTGCGCTGGAGGCGATCGACAACGGCGCGAGCGCGTAACTGAGCGCCGTGAACGCCGGGCCGTAGGCCGTGGGGATGTAGGACCATTTCGCGCCCACGAACGGGAACAGCGGGTCCAGCGCGATCGCGTGCGGGCCGAACAGGTACGGGTTGGTTCCGTAGACCGCACCCATCCGAGCGTAAGCCTGATAGCTGAACACATCGGTCGAGAGCAGCGGTGGCGCGAGCAGCACCAGCGCATGCAGCGCCGCGATCGTCATCAGCACCGATCGCGCCGACAACCGCTCCGCGGCGCGCACCGCGACCGCGTAGGACGCGAGCATCACCAGCAGCACCACCACCACGCCCGCGGTCCCCAGATCCACTCCCGTGCTGCCGAAGGGACCGGCGAGCCAGGTCGGGACCGGGCGGATCGACTCCGGCAGCAACGCGTTCGTGCCCGCCGCCGCGATCGAGATCACCAGCCCGCAGACGATCAACCCGGCCAGCCCGAGGACGCCCGCGGGGGCGCCGCGAAGCGTCCGGGATGTATCCAGCGTTGATCTTCTGAGCTCGAGTGCGCCGGTGTTGGGGGTGGCGCCGAGCGGGCGGGTCGCGCTCATCGCTACGAGGAGGATGCCCGCCGCGCCATCAGCTCCGATTTGGGCAATGTTGAGATTAAGTTAGGAATTTTGACTCAGTATGTTGATGTGCTCCGCGCCCGGTGGCGAGAACGCCGCCGCAAGGCCGCTGCTATGTCCGCGCTGTCTCGCCGGTTCCAGCGGCGCGAGCCAACGCTTTCGCCGTGCTCCGGCGTAGCAGCGGGACGTGCCAGATCGCCTCGAGCGCGATCCGCGCGGACATTTTGCTAGAGCCCTCGGTCCGATCCGAGAACACGATCGGAACCTCCCGCACGCGAAAGCCCGCCAGCAGGGCGCGATAGGTGACCTCGATCTGAAATACGTAGCCCTCCGCGCGCACGCTCTCGAGGTCGATCGCTTCGAGCACCTCGCGCCGGATGCACTTGTAGCCGCCGGTGAGGTCCTGCACGTCGACATTCAGAAACGTGCGCGCGTAGATGTTTCCCCCGTGGCTCACGATCCGGCGCACCAGCCCCCAGTCGCGCACTCCTCCGCCCGCCACGTAGCGCGAGCCGAGCACCACGTCGGCACCCTCGGCGGCACCCAGTAGATCGCCCAGATATCCGGGGTCGTGCGAGAGGTCCGCGTCCATCTCGAGCACGAGCAAGGCGCCCGCGGCGAGCGCGTGGGCGAAGCCGGCAAGGTAGGCCTTGCCGAGCCCGTTCTTCGCGTCCCGGTGAAGCACCTCGAGCGCTTCGAGCTCGCTCGCCAGTCGATCGGCGATCGCCCCGGTGCCATCGGGCGAGTTGTCGTCGACGACCAGGATCCGGTATCCCCCGGGCGCGATCCGGGTCAGCTCCACGTCCGCAGCGCGGACGAGGCGCTCAAGGTTGGGCGCCTCGTTGTAGGTGGGTATCACAACCCAGACTGGAGCTGACATCGGTGTTGCAGCGTAGAGGCAGGTAGCCCGGGTCGCTGCAGACAACCGGCGGACCAGGCATCATGAGACGCCGAAGACCGATGGACGATGGCTATACAGCACTACGTAGCCGTTCGGCCCGGCCGCCCGCCGGGCGCCGACGGCCATCGCCGAGCCGCCGCGTCCGGCGCCGCCACTTCCGGCGCCGGCTCGTCGCGTTGCTCGCGATCGTCGGCGTCGCGGTGGCGGTCGCGATCGCGCTCTCCTCGACCGGAGGCGGCAGTGCCGGCACTTCTCCTGCCGCTCATGGGTACAGCTTTTTCGTCCGGATCCAGAAGCTCGCCGGCAGCGGCGTCGGTTCGCTGAGCGCGAACGAGCACGCCTCGCTGAACGCCGCGATCGACCGCACGCTCAAGCACACGCCCTGGGTGCGGATCGCCGGAGGCCAGCACCGCGAGGTCGCGTTGACCTTCGACGACGGCCCCGGCCCCTACACGCCCGCGGTGCTGGCCACCCTCAAGCGCGAGAAGGTGCCCGCGACGTTCTTCGAGATCGGGATGATGGAGCAGTGGTTCTACCCCTCGACCACGGCGATCGTGGCACGCGGGGATGTGATCGGCGATCACACCGAGACGCACCCGCCGATGAACGAGCTCTCCGAGCCCTTGCAGCAACAGCAGCTGATCCAGGAGACGCAGGCGATCGGCCGCAACGGAGCCCCGTTCCCGCGCCTGTTCCGGCCGCCCTACGGAGACTTCAACTCGACCACGCTGGCGCTGCTTCGCCGCTACCACATGCTGATGGTGCTGTGGACGGTCGACACCAACGATTACACGCTGCCGGGGGTGAAGTCGATCATCCACGCAGCCGTCTCCGGAGCACGGCCGGGGGCGATCATCCTGATGCACGATGGCGGCGGCAACCGCAAGGAGACCGTCGAGGCGCTGCCGCACATCGTCAAGGATCTTCGCGCGCGGGGCTACAAGCTGGTCACGGTGCCGCAACTGATCCTGGACAACCCACCGCCTCGCAATCAGGACATCTCGGCGATTCTGAGGAGCGGGGCCGGGTAGGCGCGCGCGGCGCGCGGCGAGCTCCCTTACCTCGTCGCCGCCGCCATTCCTGCGATTTGACCTTCCCCGGTGTGGGGCCCCAGTTCGTACCAGACGCGCCCGGGCCGGGCCGCGGTCAGCGGCGATCGACAGCGGACCCGCTCCCGGCGTTTGCGCTCAGCGGCGATCGACAGCGGACCGGCGCTTGCGGTCAGCGGCGGTAGGCCACCCGATTCCAGCTCGGCTCACGCGCGAGCTCGATCGGCTCGCCTCCCCGGTCCGGCTGGATGTAGATGAACACGCTCGCCTCCGGGTCAAATGACACGTCGAGCTCGCCTTCCTTGACCCGTTGGTCGAGCCAGGCGCCGCGAAAGATCAGACGGCGCAGCCAGTGCACGAGCGAGCGCTCGGAAGGTCCCACGAGCTCGGGCCAGCACTCGTTGACGTGCTCACCGAGCCCCGACGCGGGATCGGTCACCTCGCCGTTGACGACGAGGTTGATCAGATCCTCAGCCTCGTCCTCCTCGACCGTCGCAGCCAGGAATCCCAGCCTGCGAGCAGCCTGCTCGCAGCGTTCGCGAAAGTCGCGCTCGCTGAACGTGAACCGAAGTTCGCCGTATTCGAGCACGAAGTCCTCGCCCGAGTTGTAGTTCGCGCGCCGGTACATCGGAGCGTCGGGATCATATGGTGGAATCCTCTGATGCCGCAGGGCATGAATGGGATGTTGCAGAGGTGCTGTGAGTCTTGCCTGCCGCGGTTGGTAGTGCGCGCTTTTTCGCGCGTTTGACCCCGGTAAAGGGGGCGATTTTCTGGCCCTCATTTGCTCTCAGGGAAATGGAGCGCATACCGGCCAGGATCTTGATCGTGGAGGACCACGAGAGCACCAGGAAGTTCCTCGCCGACAACCTCTCCGCGGATGGCTACGAGCTAACCGAGGCCGACTGCGCGCGCGACGCCCGACGGCTGATGGACACCCGGGTCATCGATCTGGCGATCGTCGATCTCGGACTGCCGGACCGCGACGGGCTCGAGCTGCTGCGTGAGGTTCGCGAATCCGATCGCATCGCCGGCCGGGTCGATCCCGATCTCCCGCTGCTCGTCCTCTCCGGAAGAGCCGGCGAGCTCGATCGCGTTCGTGGGTTCGAGCGGGGCTGTGACGATTACCTTGTAAAGCCGTTCAGCTATCCGGAGCTGCTGGCGAGGATCGCGGCGCTGCTGCGGCGAAACCGCCGTCGGCCGCGGGCGGGAAGGCTGCGAATCGGAGCGCTCGAGCTCGACCCGGTCTCGCGTCAAGTCTGGCGGCGGGGCGAGCAGCTGGCGCTCTCCAAGAAGGAGTTCGCGCTCCTGCGGGCACTGGCGTCTGATCCGACGCGGGTATTCACGCGCGAGGAGCTGCTTCGCGGCGTCTGGGGTTATCGAGCGCTTGTGCCGACGAGAACCTTGGACTCGCATGCGCACAGGCTGCGGAGAAAGCTGTGCGCCGAGGGGGACCGGTTCGTGGTCAACGTATGGGGAGTCGGCTACCGGTTGGTCGACGGGGGTCTCGAGTGATCCGTGAGCTCGCCTTGCTCGGAGGCTGGGTCAGTGCCGGGGTCGCTGGCGGACTCGCGTTGCTGGCGAGGCGCGCACTGCACTCGCTCACCGAGACGGTCGCGCATGCGTGCCACGAACTCCGCGGCCCGCTCGCGGCGGCTCGACTGGGTCTCCACCTCGGCACCCGCCCCGCGGAGCTGTCCCCATCACGGCTGAGAGCGATCGATCTGGAGCTGGGGCGGGCGTCGCTCGCGCTACAGGACCTGTCCGATGCCCGCAACCCGAATCTCGGGCCGAGAAGGGCGGAGCAAGTAGATCTGGCCGCATTGCTCGCCGACTCGGCGCACGCCTGGCGACCCAGCGCGGGACAGCGGGGAGTCCAGATCGACGTCCGCTGGGCGGGCGGCCCGGCGCACGTGTTCGGCGACCGCCTGCGGCTCGCGCAGGCCACCGGCAACCTGATCGCGAACGCGATCGAGCACGGCGGGGGCCCGGTAGAGGTTCAAGGCCGCTCGGAAGGCAGCCTCGCCCGGATCGAGATCCGCGACCAGGGGCCCGGACTGCCGGCGCCGATGGCCGAGCTCATCCGGCGACCCCATCACCGTGTCGGACAGCGAGGCCGCGGGCTGGGACAGCGAGGCCGCGGGCTGAAGATCGCCGCTGGGGTCGCCGCGGCTCACGGGGGCCGGCTGGCGTCCGCCCCGAGCGAGCGCGGCGCGAGGCTGGTGCTCGAGCTTCCGGTATCGGAGCCGGCTCCAGTGGCGCGCGCGGTGCCGGGGAGCGAGCGCTAACTCCGAGAGCTCGGAAGGCGGGGGCAGTGGGCGGCGGCGCCTGCGGCTGGAAGGAGGGGTGGTTGGGGGGTGCGGTCGGTGGGCGGTGGAGAGCCGTCAGATCCGGGTCGCTGACCTCCGGGCGGGTGGGACCAGCCGGCGAGTCTGAACTTTCGCGATTTTTGTCCGAGGGGTGGACACGAATTGCGGAAGTTCGCCGACGGCCGCCCGGACCCACGCCGTCGGCGCCTCGGGCCGCCGACCGGCCCGCCCCGTCGCGCGGCCCCGCCCACAGGGCCTCCCGGCTGCGTGCGGCCCCGGCGTCACCGCCCCGCCAGCCGCCCCGCTCACCCAGCCCGCCGGTCGCCGGCCCACGGAGCCACGCACATCCACCGGACGGAACCGATGCCGTTCTGCATCCCGCCGTGCGGTTCGCCGGGCTGCAACGGACCTTGCAGCAGCGCCCTCCTCGGCCGCATCGATCAACCGCGGTGATTGTCCCGCCGCGGCGGCGAATTCACGTCTGACGGGTGCCGGATGGGGTCTAGTGGGGAGAGGCGTGGGAAATAGGTTGCATTGTGGGAGAAAGTGGGTTACAGTGGGTTGGCATGCGGGACCCGGGTGGCAGGGCTCCTCCCACCCAGCCACCCGGGTTCGGAATTCGGTCAGCGGACTGGAAACCCTTGATCTTCCGCGGAACCTTCGAACACGCGCTCGATGCGAAGCACCGCCTCACCGTCCCAGCAAAGTTCCGAGCAGAGCTTGCGGGTGGCGTCGTGCTAGCCGCCTCGCCCGAGACGACGCCGGGGGCGCCTCGGTCGATCGCGATCTGGAGGCCGGAGTCCTACGACGCGTATACGAGCGCGGCCTTAGCCGACCTCAATCCGCTGTCGGCCGATGCGCGCGATCTGCAGCGCTTCTTCTTCAACTTCTCCCACGACACCGAGCTCGACTCCGCTAACCGCGTGATGATCCCGCCGCCGCTACTGGATTACGCCGGGCTCGAGAAGGACGTGATCGTGACCGGCTCGGGCAGGTGCCTCGAGGTGTTCGATCGCGCCAAGTACAGCGGCTATACCGACGACGTCCTGACCCGTGTCCCCGACATCGCAGCGAGCCTTGGCCACACTGGTTGACATGACGCATACGCACATCCCGGTCCTGGCCGGCGAGCTGACCAGCCTGCTCGAGCCGCAGCCTGGCGAGGTCGCAGTGGACTGCACGTTTGGGGGCGGCGGTCATGCCCGGCTGATCGCGGAGCGGATCGGGCCGGCGGGCGTGCTGATCGGCGTCGACCGGGATCCCGTCGCCGAGGAGCGGTTCGCCGAGCTCTCCGCGGAGCTGCCGTGTGACACGCGCTTCATCCGAGCCGATTTCGTCACTGCGCTGGCCCAGCTTCGGGCGGAGGAACTGGACGCGGACCTGATCTACCTCGACCTCGGCATGTCTTCGATGCAGGTAGACACATGGACACGGGGCTTCTCGTATGCGTACGACGCCCCGCTTGACATGCGGATGGATCCCGAGCAGGGGCTGACCGCCAAGGAGATCATCAACACCTGGGACGAGCGACGGCTGACGCGGCTGCTGCGCGATTACGGCGAGGAGCGCTACGCCACTCAGATCGCGCGCGCCATCGCCCGGGCCCGCCGCCACGATGAGCTCGGCTCGACCCACCAGCTGGTCGACGCGATCAAGGCGGCGATCCCGACTCCGGCTCAGTTTGCCGGCGGGCATCCGGCGCGCAGGACCTTCCAGGCGCTGCGGATCGCGGTCAACGACGAGCTCGAGCAGCTCGACGCGGCGCTCCCGGCGGCTTGGGAGCTGCTGAGACCGGGAGGTCGGCTCGCTGCGATCTCGTTCCATTCGCTCGAGGATCGTCGCGTGAAGCGCTTCTTCGCGGCGCTGACCCGCGGCTGCGTGTGCCCGCCGGAGCTCCCGATCTGCGTGTGCGGGCGTGAACCCGAGGCCGAGCTAATGACTCGTCGTGCCGTGGCCCCCAGCCCGGGAGAGGTCTCGGCCAATCCCAGGTCCAAGTCGGCGCATCTCCGCGCCGCTCGCAAGCTGGAGGTCAACGCCAGATGAGGCCACCTTTGACCACCTCGAGGGGAGATCGCACCCGCGATCGAGAGCGGGACACCGGCGGGGTACCGACCTTCGTCGCAGACCGTCTCCCACATCGCGACCGCCTCCGAGATCGAGACCGCCCGAGGGACCGAGATCGCCCCCGAGATCAAACCCGGACCCAAACCCGGGATCGAGACCGCCTCTGGGATCAAACCCGGGATCGAGACCGCACCCGGGATCGAGACCGCCCCCGGGATCAAACCCGGGATCGAGACCGCCCCCAGGGTCGAGGCCGCACGCGGGATCGAAACCGGGATCGAGACCGCACCTCGGATCGAGACCGGACCGGAGATCGGGACGGGACTCGCCGCAGCGGCTCGACGGGACCCGCGAGAAAGTCTTCGGGTCACCGCCGGACACTCCTTCGCCAGAAAGCGCAGCGAGGACCGCGGCGAGTTTCGGGGCCCCTTTCAGGCCGGGCAGCCGCGATCATCGGTCGCGTGGCGGGCGCGGCGTCCCGCCCCGGGTCGCGGGTCGATGCGGCGGTGAGTTCCGAGACGGTGCGCCAGCACGCCGGCCGGTCCGATGCCCTCCGCGCACCCCGGCGCAAAAGGGGTAATCGCGCCGACTCCAAGCCCAGTCCCGCCGGGTCGATCTCCGAACGCGCGGTGGCATTTGTTCGGGGGTTGCCCGATCACCCGTTGCTGGACCGGATCGTCCGCGGCCGGGCTTGGATCGCGCTGCTCGGGGTGATGCTCGCCGGGATCGTCGCGATGCAGGTTGAGCAGCTGAAGCTTGGCGCGAGCATCGGCCGGTCGATCGAGCGCACGACTCAGCTGCAGACGCGCAACGAGCAGCTTCAAGCGAGCATCGCGACGCTTTCTGACGATCAGCGAATCGAGTCACTCGCGGCAAAGCAGGGGATGATCATGCCGCCGCCCGAGGCGATTGACTTCCTCTCCAATCCGCGGCCTACAGACATGCAGAAGGCGCTGGCGAACATTCATACACCGGACCCGTCCGTGTTCAGCTCGTTGCAAACAGCAAGCGGGAGGGTAGTCACCAGCGCGGATCTGAACGGGACCGGATCCCCGCTGACGGTGCCCGGAGCAAGCGGGGATTCAGCTGCGCTGTCATCGGCCGCGTCTCCCACCTCCACTCCCACCTCCACTCCCACCTCCACTCCCACCTCCACTCCCACCTCCACTCCCGCCTCCACTCCCACCTCCACTCCCGCCTCCACTCCCACTTCCACCTCCACGGGCAGCGAACAAGCGCCGTCGACGATCGCACCCTCGACGGCCGCCGCGCCGGCAACCGACGCCGCGCCCGCAACAGCCGCTGCGCCTGTCACCGCAGCGGCTCAGGCGACCAGCACCCCACAAGCGCAGTCCTCCGCGAGCTCGGCGGTGGCCACCGCTAATCCGAGCGGGGGATAGGCGGTCCCGTGAAGGGGATTGACCGCCGCATCGGAATCCTCTTTCTGGTCTTCCTGGCTCTCCTCGCGGCCGCGCTGACAAGGGCGTCGTATCTCGGGGTGTTGAAGGCCGGCTCGCTGCAGCGAGCGGCCGAGACGCAGCAGGTGACCGAGGTCATGGTGCCCGCCCCCAGGGGAACGATCACTGATCGCGATGGGGTCGAGCTTGCGATCAGCGAATCGGCCGCCAACGTCGTTGCGGACCCCTACCTGATCAAGAATCCGGGAGCGGTCGCCGAGAAGCTGGCCCCGTTTCTGAATGAGCCGGTGGCGACCGTGCTCGCCGATCTGACCAAGCCTCATACCGGCTACGTTCCGCTTGCGCAACTGCTTCCGAGCGACCGGGCGGTGGCGATCATGAACCTCAACATCGACGGGATCTCGACGGTCCCGGAGATCAAGCGCTACTACCCGCGGGCTTGGGCCGCGTCGCAAGTGGTCGGGAGTGTCCACGCCGATGGTCAGGGAGCGAGCGGGATCGAGTATCGGGATGACAATGCGCTGCGGGGCGAAAGCGGCCTGCGCAGGATCGTCAGCGATGCCAGGGGCCAGCCGATCTCCGTCGACGAAGTGCGCCAGGCGCGGGCCGGTAAGTCGGTCAGGTTGACGATCGACGCGGCGCTCCAGGACGAGGTCGAGCAGGTGCTCGCGGGCGTGGGCGCTGAGTACTCGCCAAAAGGCGCCACGGCGATCGTGATGAATCCGAACACCGGCGCGATCCTGGCGCTCGCCAACTGGCCACGGGTGAACGCAAATAACCCATCCGCCGCGCCTTCCTGGGCAAGCGAAGACCGGGCTGTCCTGCTCAATTACGAGCCCGGTTCGACTTTCAAGGCGATCACGGTCGCCGGCGCGCTGCAGGATGGACTGTTGACGCCCAACACCGAGTTCGATGTCCCGCCCACTCTGCAGGTCGCCGACCGCCAGATTCACGATGCCGAGGATCACGGGTACGAGACGCTGAGCGTCGCCCAGATCTTGAAGGTGTCGAGCAACATCGGTGCCGACGAGATCGGGATCCAGAAACTCGGAGCGCAACGCTTCGACCATTGGGTGCGCACTTTCGGCTTCGGTTCGCCGACCGGCGTGGATCTGCCGGGCGAGCAGGATGGAATCGTGCTGCACTGGTGGCAGTACTCCGGCTCCTCGATGGGCAACCTCCCGATGGGTCAGGGCGAATCGGTCACGCCGATGCAGATGGCGACTGCTTACGCCGCGATTGCAAACGGGGGCATGCTGCGGCCGCCGCACATCGTGCACGCGATCGGCGGCAAGCCGACTCCGCTGCCCACGGGCAAACGGATCATCTCGCGGACGGTTGCGCTCGAGCTGCGCCAGATGCTGCAGGGTGTATTCGCTGATGGGGGCACGGCGTCAGGCGCGGCAATCCCCGGCTACGACATGGCCGGCAAGACCGGTACCGCGAACATCGCGATCGATGGGCACTACTCGGACAGCGCATACGTCGCATCGTTCATCGGGATGGTCCCCACCCGCGATCCGAAGCTGCTTGTGGCGGTAGTCGTCGACGAACCTCAAGGGGCCATCTACGGCGGCTCCGTCGCCGCGCCGGCATTCCAGAAAATCGTCGGCTGGGCTGTTCCTTATCTCGGGATCCCGCCGCGGTAGCCGATACCCCGGTAACCCGCGGCTAGCGCCCTGGGAACTGCCGCTTGAGCTCGGCGAGCCTGCCATCCCACTGTCCGCCCACGGCGGCCATCCACGAGACCGCGTCTGAGAGCGGCTCAGGCGTCAGGCGATAGCGGACCTCGCGCCCGGAGCGCTGACGGTCGAGCAGGCCCGCGTCGGCCAGTGCGGTTAGGTGCTTCAGTACGGCCTGCCGAGAGATCGGCAGCTCCGCCGCAAGCTCCGTGGCGGTCGCCGCGGGCTGCCGTGCGATCGCCGCGAGCAGCGTGCGTCTGGTCGGATCGGAGAGCGCTCCGAACACGGCTCCAGCACGATCTGAAGAGGGCGGGTGCACCTACGAGGCAATCAGCGCGGGCCCGAAGTAGCGACCTCCGGCGCCGCGGAGTGGGATCCCGACGAGATCGAGCAGGTCGAGCGGGCGCGACTCCACGACGCGAACCAGCGTGGCATCGTCATCGACCGGCTCCAGCGTCAGCTCGACTCGAGTGGCGCAGTCGTCGTCCGCTGCCCACCAGAATGCCAGCCTGCCACAGCGCCCATCGCCGACGTCAGGCGGGGAGACCTCCTCCACCCAGCCGGTCTTGACGGACCGCCGCGAGCGGAAGCAGGCATCGCCTCCCGGGATCAGGTCCAGCTCGACCTCCTCGGCCAGCCAGCTCGGTCCGGTTACGACCTCCCATAGCTCCTCCGGGCAAGCGGGAACCAGCAATTCACGTTCGATGCGGTCGGTCATCTCATGGCTCCTGGGTACAGATAAAGCGCAACCAGATGGTTGCGGCTCTGCTATGTTCTGCAACTCGTTGGTTGCACCTTATCACCTACCACAGAGGGCCCAGTGCCGATCCGCGGGGCCGGACGACTCAGCGCAAATCCACGCGGGCAGCAGGGCCTAATGCCGATCCGCGGAGCCGGACGACTCAGCGCGAATCCACGCGAGCAGCGGGCCCAATGCCGATCCGCGCGCGCGAGCAGGAGCAGCCGATCCGACTCCGCCCGAGAAGGAGGACCTGATGCCACTAGTACCGATGGTCGTCGAGCAAACCGCCCGCGGCGAGCGCTCGTTCGACATCTACTCCCGTCTGCTCAACGACCGAGTCGTATTCCTCGGCGGAGAGGTGGATGAGGAGACGGCGAACCTGATCGTTGCCCAGCTGGTCCACCTCGAGTCCGATGACCCCGACAAGGACATCCACCTCTACATCAACTCGCCGGGAGGTTCGATCTACGCCGGGCTCGCGATTTACGACGCGATGCAATTCATCAAGCCTGACGTGCAGACGATCTGCTACGGAATCGCGATGTCGATGGGGTCACTGCTGCTCACCGGCGGCGCGCCGGGCAAGCGCCTGACGCTGCCGAACAGCCGCATCCTGATCCATCAGCCGTCGGGCGGGTTCCAGGGCCAGACAAGCGATATCGAGATCCATGCACGGGAGGTGCTGGCGCTGCGGGCGCGCGTCGATCAGCTGTATGCCAAGCACACCGGTCAATCGGTCGAGCGCGTCCACGCCGACATGGAACGCGACCGCTACTTCACCGGGGAGGAGGGCGTCGCCTATGGACTCGTCGACCGCGTGATCGAGCAGCGTCACCTGAGCCGCGGTGCGAGGGGGTTCGGCCAGGGATAGTCGTCATCAGGGCTGGTCCGGCCGGCTTTCCCGCACAGTCATCACTCGATCGCGCGGCGCTAAGCGGGGATTTGCGCAGGGTTAAGCTCTGGTTAGCGCCGCGGCCGGCATTCGCATCGACGGGCGCCCCTGGGCGCCCGACGGGCGCCCCTTGGCGCGGGAGTCCTCTGCGGGCGCCCCTCGGGCTATTTCCGCGGGCGCCCTCGGGCTATTCCGCGAACGCGGTGGGCCTGAATTGGCCGGTCCTCCGGCGTCAGGACAGCCCCGCCGCTCGTGCAAGTACCCTCTGGCGCGATGCGGCTTGACCAGGTGATGCCCGGGGTACCACCCGGCGCGCGAGAGGTCGAGGTGACCGGCCTCGACTATGACAATCGCTCGGTACAGCCCGGTTCACTGTTTTTTTGTGTGCCGGGATTCACGCGCGATGGGCATGACTTCGCGGACGAGGCAATCGCGAAAGGGGCGGTAGCGCTGGTGGTGGAGCGGCCGCTGGGGCGGCAGGTGCCGGAAATTCGGGTCGAAAGCGTGCGCCAGGCGATGGCGCCCGCGGCCGCCGCTTTCTATGGCCACCCGACCCAGAACCTGAGCGTGGTCGGCGTCACCGGAACGAATGGCAAGACCACGACCGCGTTCTTGGTCCGGACACTGCTCGAGGCCAGCGGCCGCCAGACTGGCTTGCTCGGCACGGTCAAGAGCGTGCTCGGGGGGATCGAGTACCCGGTGCAGCGCACGACGCCCGAGGCGATAGATCTCCAGCACGCGTTCAGGGCAATGCTGGACGCGGGCGATCGTGCCTGCTCGATGGAGGTGTCCTCGCACGCTTTGAAGCTCCATCGCGCCGACGCGATCGCATTTGCCGCGGCGATCTTCACGAACCTGACCCAGGACCATCTCGACTTCCACCACTCGATGGAGGACTACTTCGAGGCCAAGCGGCGGCTGTTCATCGATTTGCGGCCGCGGAGGGCGATCATCAACATCGACGACCGGTACGGTGCACGGCTCGCGGGCGAGCTCACTCAGATCGGACTCGGCGAACCGATCACGTTCTCGCTCGCGGTCGAGGCGACCTACCGGGCCGAGGGTGTCGAAACGGACATCCGTGGCTCTCGCTTCACCGTCGCCACACCCGAGGGGGAGGTCGATCTGGTTTCGCCGTTGCGCGGGCGCTTTAACATTTACAACGTCCTTGGCGCGTTCGCGGCCGCACATTCCCTCGGTGTGCCCGTCGAGATCGCGGCGGAGGCGGCTCGCTCCGCGGGCCAGGTCCCCGGCCGCTTCGAGCCCGTCGACGAGGGGCAGGAGTTCGCCGTGCTGGTCGACTACGCCCACACCCCCGACTCGCTCGAGAACGTTCTGCAGGCGGCCCGGGCGCTCACCGACCAGCGTGTGCACGTGGTCTTCGGCTGCGGCGGCGACCGGGACCGCGGCAAACGTCCGTTGATGGGTGAGATCGCCCGCCGGCTCGCGGATCGAATACTGGTGACCTCGGATAACCCCCGTTCCGAGGACCCCGAGGCAATCATCAGCGAGATCCTCGAGGGCGCCGGCGACGATGTCGAGCACGAGGTCGACCGGCGCGCGGCGATCGCCCAGGCGATTGCCGGAGCCGAGACCGGGGACGTCGTCGTGATCGCCGGCAAGGGCCACGAGCAGGGACAGGAGTTCGCGGACGCCCGCAAAGTTCCGTTCGACGATGTGATCGTCGCCCGCGAGGCGCTCCGCGGTGCCGTGACAGCTCGCCGATGAGAGTGTGGACCCCCGAGCAAGTGGCCCGCGCCGCGGCCGCGCGGATCCTCGCCCCGCCGCCGACCCAGAGCGGGCCCGAACGGGCCGTGATCGACTCGCGGGATGCCGGCCCGGGCGCGCTGTTCGTGGGGTTGAAGGGTGCCAACGTCGACGGCGGCAAGTTCGCGCCGCAGGCGCTCGCCGGCCAGGCCTGGGGCGTCTTGACCACGCCCGAGCACGCCGAAGCCGCCCGGTGCGCACCGCCGGGAGTGTTGCTCGCGGCCGACGACCCGCTACGAGCACTCCAGCGCCTCGCGGCGGCATGGCGGGAGGAGCTTGAAGCGAAGGTGATCGGGGTCACCGGCTCAACCGGCAAGACGTCGACCAAGGACATTCTGCTGGCGATTCTCAGCCCCCACCGGCGGACGGTCGCCTCGCGTGAGAACTTCAACACCGAGATCGGCCTGCCGCTCGAGGTCCTCGACACCCCGGCAGGCACGGAGGTGCTGGTCCTCGAGATGGGCATGCGCGGAGCGGGGCAGATCGCTGAACTGGCGGCCATCGCTAAGCCCGATGTGGCGGTGATCGTGAGCGTTGGCCCGGTTCATCTGGAGCTGCTCGGCACGGTCGAGGCGATCGCGGCGGCGAAGGCGGAGCTGATCGAGTCCTTGCCGCCGGGAGGGGTGGCGGTGATTCCCGCGAACGAGCCGCTGCTGGTGCCGCACATTCGCGCAGACCTGACCACCGTCACCTTCGGCGAAGGAGGTGACGCCCGGCTTGCAAGCGCCAAAGAGAAACACTTGGAGATCGAGCTCGGCGATGAGCTGCTGGCGTTGGAGGTGCCCTTCACGCAAGCCCACCTGCGCCAGAATCTGCTCGCGGCGGTAGCCGCCGCGCGCGCCGTCGGGGTGACGCCGAGTGGGACGATCGAGCTGGCGCTCAGCCCGGGACGGGGTCAGCGGATCCGGCTCCCCGATGAGATCACCGTGATCGATGACTGCTACAACGCCAACCCCATGTCCGTGCGAGCGGCCCTCGACGATCTCGCGGCCACAGCCGCCGGCGCGGAGCACGATCGCCTGGTCGCGGTGCTCGGGGACATGCTCGAGCTCGGACCCGACGAGCGCCGCTTTCACGTCGAAATCGGGCGCCACGCGAGCGCCGTGGGAGTCGATCTTTTGATCACTGTCGGCGAGCTGGCGGCGTCGATCGCGGAAGAGTTCGATCGTGAGGTGCACGAAGTTGGCAGCGCCGCGGATGCCGCGGACTTGCTTCCCGGCCTGCTTCGGCCCCGGGACGTGGTGCTCGTCAAGGCCTCCCGAGGCGTCGGGCTGGAGCTCGTATGCCGGGCCCTCGGCGAGGGGACACCGGCCTGATGGCGTCCGTCTCTGGCCGCGTCCTGATCGCCGGGACGGCCTCGCTGCTGATGTGCCTGTTCCTCAGCCCCAGGTTCATCGAGCTGCTGCGCCGCCGCGAGTTCGGGCAGAACATCCGCGAGGAAGGGCCCGAAGGTCATCAGTCAAAGGCAGGCACGCCGACGATGGGCGGCATCATCATCTTCACCGCGTTCGCGGTTCCGTTCCTGATCTTGTCGACGCGTGACTGGCAGTCGATGGGGGTGTTCGGAGGTGCGGTCGCATGTGCGCTGCTGGGCTTCGCCGACGACTACACGAAGATCGTCCGGCGCCGCTCGCTGGGGCTGCGCGCGCGCACCAAACTGCTCGCGACGGTGGCGATCTCGATCGGCTTGTGGTGGGTGGCCACGCAGGAAGTGCACCTGTCGCCAGAGGTGAAGTTCCGGTTCGTCGACGTATCGCTCGATCTCGGGCCGCTGTACCCGGTGTTCATCTACCTGGTCGTGGCGGGCACGACCAGCGCCGTGAACCTGACCGACGGGCTCGATGGACTCGCGGCCGGGTGTGCTTCGATCGTGCTGCTCGCGTACATCGGGATCACCTTCATCACGACGGGGCAGTCCGACCTGACGGTGCTCGCCGCCTGCCTGGTGGGAGCATGCATCGGCTTTCTGTGGTTCAACAGCTTCCCTGCGAGCATCTTCATGGGGGACACCGGCTCGCTCGGTCTGGGAGGTGCGATCGCCGGGCTCGCGATCATGACCCAGACCGAGGTGCTGCTGATCCTGCTCGGCGGAATCTTCGTGATCGAAGCACTGTCGGTTCTGATCCAGGTGTTCTGGTTTCAGACTTTCCGCAAGCGCGTCTTCCTGATGGCGCCGATTCACCATCACTTCGAGCTGCAGGCGTGGTCGGAGACGAAGATCATCCTCCGCTTCTGGATCGTGGCTGTCGCATGTGCGGCGATCGCGTTCACGGTGTACAGGCTGAGCATCCGGGGATAGTGGTGCTGACCACGCGGCTCGCGCCTCGGGGCCGGGATCGGCGATGAAGCCGCGGCCGCCGCTCCCACCCGGCCCATACCTCGTCGTCGGTCTGGCCCGCTCGGGCGAGGCTGCGGCGTCGGCGCTGCGCGCCCGCGGAGAGGAGGTGATTGGGATTGATGCGGGCGCACCCGCGGATGCTCGACTGCGGGAAGTCGCCGGAAGGCTTTCGGCGCGCGGCGTCGAAGTCCAGTTGGATGCGTCAGGCGACGCCCTTGCCGCCGTTAGCGGAGCTGGGACGCTCATCAAGAGCCCCGGCGTTCCACAGACCGCGCCTCCCGTCGTGGCGGCGCGGGCGCGCGGCGTTCCGGTCATCGGGGAGCTCGAGCTCGCTTGGCGATTGCTCGCGAACGAGTTCATTGCGGTGACGGGCACCAACGGCAAGACGACCACGACCGAGTGGATCGGCCATCTTCACCGGGTCGCGGGACTTCCGGTGGCCGTCGCCGGCAACGTCGGCACGGCCGCTTCCTCGCTGGTCGGCAAGCTGAACCCGATGACCACCGTGGTCTGCGAGGCCTCCTCCTTTCAGCTCGAGGACTCCCTCGAGTTCGCGCCCGAGACCGCGGTGCTGCTCAACCTCTCCCCTGACCACCTCGACCGCCACCCGAGCTACGAGGATTACGTCGCCGCAAAGCTGCGGATCTTCGCCAACCAGGGCAATGACGACATCGCCGTGGCGCCGGTGGATAGCGGCGTCGTGGATCTCGGCGGCTGCGCCCGCCGGGTGCTGTTCGGCGCGGCCCCCGAGGCCGAGCTGGCCGAGCGCGCCGGGTATCTCTGGTGGGACGAGCAGCCGCTGATCGACGTCGCCGAGCTGGCCCTGCCCGGTGAACACAACCGTGAGAACGCAATGGCTGCGGCCGCGGTGTGCTTGGCGAGGGGCATCGAGGCCGATGCCGTCCGGGCGGGGCTGCGGAGCTTCGAGGGAGTCGCGCATCGGCTCGAGCTGATCGCGCGCGAGGACGGCGTCGCGTATGTCAACGACTCCAAGGCGACCAACGTCGGCAGCACGCTGGTCGCGCTCCGCGCCTACCCGGACGGGATTCACCTGATCGCCGGCGGGCGCGGCAAGCACCAGGACTTCTCGCCGCTGAAAGCGCCCGTCGCCGAGCGTTGCGCCGGGGTGTACTTGATCGGCGAGGCGGCGGCCGAGCTCGCCTCCGCGCTGGAGGGCACGGCCGTCGCCGTCCACGACTTTGGCGACTTGGAGCGCGCCGTCGCTGCTGCCCGCCGGGCGGCCACGGCAGGGCAGGTCGTACTGCTGTCGCCGGCCTGCGCGAGCTACGACCAGTATCCGGACTTCGAGGCGCGAGGCGAGCACTTCCGCGAGCTCGTGACGCGGGCTCAGCCGATCGACACGGAGGACGCGTGATGCCGAGGAGGGGGGCGCGATGGTGAGCACGCGCCGCGTTCCGCCGCCGCTCGAGCACCGGATTCTGATGACAGCGGCGCTGTGCCTGCTCGCGTTCGGGGCGGTGATGGTCTACAGCGCGTCATCGCCGTTGGGGGTGCTGGCCGGTCAGGGGAACGGCACCGGCGAATTCGTGCGCTACCTGATCTTCGGCGCGATCGGGCTCGGCGCGATGCACTTGTTCGAGCGGCGGGGCCTGCAGCTGCTCGACAGCCGGCTTGTGAACCTGCTCTTGCTCGTCTCCTTCGCGCTGCTGGTACTGGTGCTGGTGCCGGGATTCGGGATCGAGGTCAACGGCGCCCGGCGGTGGTTTCAAGCGGGTCCGATTCAGTTCCAGCCCTCAGAGCTGGTGAAGCTCGCGCTGGTTTTGTACGTCGCGCGGTTTCTCGCCGAGAACCCAAAGCGGATGCGCAGCTTCAAGCAGGCGATCGCCCCGATCGCGATCGTCGCCGCTCCGGCGTGTCTGCTGATCGTCGTGGAACCGGATCTGGGGACGGTGCTCGTGATCGCATTCACGATCACCGCCTTGCTGGTTGCGGCCGGGATGCCGCCGCGCTATCTCGCGCTGCTTGCCGGGGTCGCGGTCGTGATGGTGATTCTGCTGGCGGTCGCGCAGCCCTATCAGCGCGCGCGGCTGACGTCTTTCCTGCATCCCTGGTCGTCGAAGTCAACCGCCGGCTTTCAAGCGGTTCAGGGTCAGATCGCGGTCGGCTCTGGAGGCCTTCTTGGGGTCGGGCTCGGGCGCTCGGTGCAGAAGATCTTCTACCTACCCGAGGCGCAGACGGACTTCATCCTCGCGGTGATCGGCGAGGAGCTGGGGGTGCTTGGGATCTGCGGCGTGGTGTTCCTCTACGGGATGATCGCTTACGCCGGGCTGCGAACGGCGCGCCGGGCCGCGGGCCGGTATGCCAAGCTGCTCGCGACCGGACTGACGTCACTGATTCTTTGCCAGGGCCTCCTCAACATCTTCGTCGTCCTCGGGCTCGCGCCACTGACGGGCGTGCCGCTGCCGTTCATCTCCTACGCGCCGACGAACCTCTGTGTCATGCTCACCGCCGTCGGCTTGCTGCTGAACATCGCGCGGCCGGCAGCGCGCCGGCTAGAGGTCGTCGAGGCACCACCGGGTGAGCGGTCCGAGGATCGTGATCGGCGCCGGCGGGACCGCGGGGCACGTCGTGCCAGCGCTGGCGGTAGCCGACGCGCTGCGCGCTGAAGGCGCGGACGTCATATTCGTCGGCGGCGAACGGGCAGAGCGCGAACTCGTGCCGGAGGCGGGCTACGAGTTGCGCTCGCTGCGGATCGAACCGCTGATCCGAAAGCGACCGCTGCGGGCAGCTCGCGCCGCTGTGATCGATGCGGGCGCGGTCCAGGCTGCACTCGGGATCGTCCGCCGCCTCCGTCCCGCCGCCGTCCTCGGAGCCGGCGGGTACGTGGCCGGCCCGGTCGGCCTGGCCGCGGGGATGCGCCGGGTGCCGCTCGTGCTGATGGAGGCCGACAGCCATCTCGGGCTAACGAACCGGCTGCTGGCCCCGCTCGCGCGGCGGGTGTGTCTTGCGTTCCCCATCGAGGGTCGAGACGGGCCTCGATATCGCGTCACCGGGCGCCCGGTGCCGGCTCCAGCGACGGATCGCCGGGCCGCGCGAGCACGCTTCGGCATCCCGCCAGGCGAACAGTGCGTGCTCGTCTTCGGTGGCTCGCAGGGCGCTCGCTCGATCAACCTCGCTGCGATCGAGGCGTTCGCGGGGGCGCGCTTTCGCGTCTTGCACGCTGCCGGCGAGCGAGATCTTCCCGGACTGGAATCCCCCGGTCCTCATTACGACCTACGCGGCTACATCTCTGATTTCGGGCAGGCGCTGCTGGCAAGCGACCTGGTCGTTGCCCGCGCCGGCGGCTCGGTGTTCGAGATCGCCGCCCACGGTCGTCCGATGGTGCTGGTGCCGTATCCATTTGCGACCGCCAACCACCAGATGCGCAACGCTTGGTTCATCGAGCGGGCGGGAGCGGCGATCGTGATTGGGGACCGCGAACTGAGCGCCCCGCGCCTGGCTCAAGAAGTCGGGCGCCTCCTGAGCGATTCCGGCCGGCTGGCGGCGATGACCCGTGCCTCGGCTGCGCTGGCGCGGCCGGAGGCGGCGCGTGAGATCGCCCATGAGCTGCTGGCGAGCGCTCGGTGAGCGCGCACGAGCTGATGGCGAGCGGGTTAGGTGAGCGCGATCGGGCTGCCGGCGAGCGCGTTAGGTGAGCGCGATCGGGCTGCCGGCGAGCGCATTAGGTGAGCGCGCCGGATGCGGTCCGTACACTGAGCAGCGTCGCGCTGTATGGCCGTAGCGTCAAGGTGTAGCGACCGCCGCGCTGAGGGATCGCCTCGGTTACCGCTTTGCCGATCCAGATTCCGTTCTGGTCGAGCCGCTGACCGGCGAGGGTCTCCCCAGTGGTGGCGCCCGGAGACGGGCCGAGCAGCTGCTGCGCCGTCGCTGTGCCCGCGGCGGGGATGTGCAGCGTCACCGGCTCAGAGGTGCGACCCTTGTCGATCAGCAGCAGGTGGAGCGTGTCGCTGCCGACGCGCACCGCCCAGGCCTTCAGGTGAGCGGTCCCGACGCCGCTTACCTGCAACGGCGTCAAGCGGGCGTTGGGTCCGAGCGTCCGCGCGAACAGGATCAAGCCGTAGAGCAAGGGCCGGGCAACGAGGCCACGGCGGTCAAAGGTGAATGGATCGTTGATCGAGAAGACACGCGCATGCAGGTTGATCCCCTGGATCCCGGCGCGCGCCAGCTCGAATGCCGCGTCGGGTGCCCACAGGGCGGTTGCATAGGCATTGCTGACGCCAGCAAGGCCCCCGCAGGTAACCGAGTTGAACTCGGTCAGCCGGAATGGCAGCCCAGCATCGTGGGCGAGGCGGATCGCCGGCCTCAACGATCTCGCCATGCCGGCGGTCGCGTGATCGCTGAGTACGCGATCGATCGTCGGGAACAGCGGGGATCCTTGAAATGCGCAGGCGGAGTACGGATACCGGTGCCCGCTGATCTCCCGCAGCCCAGGGTGCGGGCTCGCCAGCAGACGCGCGATCCAGTTCGCGTCGTGGCCCGGGTTTGCCAGCGCCGGCGCGAGTAGCGGTACCCCCGGCGCGACCTTCGCGAGCAGCCGCGCATACACGTTGAAGTCGCTGGCGTAGCTGCGAGGGGTGATATCAGAGGGCAGCGCGCGCGCGAGGAACCTCTCGCCGCCGGTTGCAAAGAACCAGAACGAGCGGTCATAGAGATCCGGCTCGTTGCCGATCTCGAACCCGATGATGCTGCCCTTCGGCAACTGCGCCTCAGCCTCGCGTGCCCAAGCGGCAGCGAGCAGTGGGGTGCTCGTCACCAGGTTGAGATCCAAGATCACCCGCAATCGCATCTCTTTCACGATCTTCGAGGTACGCGCGATGAACGCCGGCGTCAGCTCGAATGCCCAGCGCGGAAGCTTGCGAACCCTGGGGTCATAGAAGGTGTGATCTGAAGAATCGCCTCCGATCCGAAGCACGAACCGCCCGTCGCCGGGCACATGCAGGAGCGACATCACGCGCGTGTAGAGAGCGATATGGCGCTCGTCCACAGGAAGCGTCCAGTACTCCGTAGACAGACCCAGAAACGAACGCGGGATTGGCATCAGCGGGGCCTGAGCGCGGATCGTCACATCTGCGCCGGTCTGCCGCGTTGAAGGACTCGAATGTGCGGGCGCGGCCGCGGTGCGGCCCGCGGTGTGGTGGTGATGCGAGGTCAGCAGGAGCACCAGGCCGAGCGACGCGGCGGCTAGCGCGATGACGCCCGCGACGCGAGCGTGCTCGTTACGGAAGCTGGCGGTTTCAGGATCGTTCATCTGGGTGCCTTCCGACCCGGCGGACCCGTCGAGGTCGGGACGCGGCCGGCCATGCCCAGCCGCCCGCGCCCTCGGAAACGCGCAGGCCACCGGGCGCCTCGCACGTGGCACGCTCGCAGCTGATGCCCACCCAGACGGTACCGGTCGCCGCCTGCGGCGCGGTGTGCTCCGCCGTTGCCCTCGCTAGCCTCGCCGTCCAGTGAACATCGACGATTGGACTTCTCGCCGGCTGCATTTCGTCGGGATCGGAGGCGCGGGAATGAGCGGGCTGGCATTGATCTCGCGGACGCTCGGCGCAGAGGTGAGCGGCTCTGATCGCGCCGAGTCCTCATACACCGAACGCTTGCGCTCATGCGGCATCGAGCCGGTGATCGGCCATGCGCGTGCGAACGTCCCGGCCGGCGCGCAAGTCGTCTACTCGACCGCGATCCCGCCGAGCAACCAGGAGCGCCAGGCCGGAGCTGGGCGCGAGCTTCACCGCGCCGATTTGCTCGCCCAGATCTCGAGGCTGCGGCGATTGATCGCCGTGACCGGCACCCACGGCAAAACGACGACAGCCGCGATGATCGTCGAGGCACTCGCCGGCTGCGGTCTCGAGCCGAGCTACGTGATCGGCGGGGAGCTGCGGTCGACCGGTTTGAACGCCGCCTGGGCAGAAGGCGAATGGATCGTTGTCGAGGCCGATGAGTCGGACCGCTCGCTGCTCAAGCTGCAGCCCGAGGTCGCGATTCTCACCAACGCCGAGCTCGACCATCACTCGACCTATAGCTCCCGGCTGGATCTGGAGCAAACATTTCGCGAGTTCATGGCCAGCGCCACCGGCAAAGCGGTCGTCTGGAACCGCCCGCGTCTGCGCGCGCTGTGTCCTCAGGACGCTCTCACTTACGACGTGCCCGAGCCGATCCTGTTGCGCGGAGGCTCGCGCTTTCGCTTGCACGGCATCGAGGTCTCGCTGTCGGTGCCCGGGGCTCACAACGCGATCAACGCAGCCGGCGCGCTTACCGCCGCATGCCGGGCCGGAGCCGATCCACGCCGCGCCAGCGCGGCGCTGGCCAATTTCAAAGGCGCCAGGCGGCGGCTGGAGCTTCTCGGGGAGGCCGATGGCGTCCCCGTCTACGACGATTACGCGCATCATCCGACCGAGGTCGCCGTCGCGATCGCCGCGGCGCGCACGCTTGACCCGCGGCGGCTGGTAGCGGTCTTTCAGCCTCACCTGTACTCCCGGACGCGCGCGCTCTCGCGCGAGTTCGGCGCCGCGCTCGCCGGAGCCGATGTGGCCGGGGTGCTGCCGGTGTATCCCGCGCGTGAGCAGGCGGCCGATTTCCCGGATGTCGACGGTCACTTAGTCGCGGCGGCGGTCGCCGACGCCTCCGGCGGAAGGGAGGTGGCCTGGCTGCCGGACTTCGACGTTGCCCGGCGCTATCTCGGGCGGACGCTGCGCGCGGGAGATCTCTGCTTGATGATGGGGGCAGGCGACATCGACTCGCTGGCGCGCTCACTGATCGCCGAGACGATCTGACCGGCCGACCGAACATTTACCCTGCCCGGATGCCCACGCTTCCCTCCGGCGTAAAGCGGAATGTCCCGCTTGCACGGCTGACCACGATCCGCACCGGCGGACGGGCGGAGCTGTTCGCGCGGCCCGGGACGCTCGCTGAGCTCGAGCGGCTGGTCGCCTGGGCCGCCGCCGAACAACTTGAGGTAGGTGTCGTCGGTTCCGGGTCGAACCTCCTGATTGCGGACGTCGGCGTTCGCGGCCTGGTCGTGAAACTTGACAAGGAGCTGAGCAAGATCGAGCTTGACGAAACGCGGGTTCGCTGTGGCGCCGGCGCGCGCCTGCCAACGGTCTCCGCCCGCGCCGCGCAAGCCGGCCTGAGCGGGATCGAGTTTGGGGTCAACATCCCCGGCACGGTCGGCGGCGCGGTCCGGATGAACGCCAACGCATACGGCGGCGAGCTAGCCCGCGCGCTCGAGTGGGTAGACGTCGCCACCCCTGGTGGAACCGAGCGGCGCAGGCCAGAGCAACTCGGCTTGGGCTATCGCCGCTCGAGCCTGCGCCCCGGCGAGATCGTCGCCCGCGCCTCATTTCTGCTCGAGGGGGCGTCGAGCGACGAGGTCAAGGCCACTCTCGCTGACATGCGCAACCGACGCAGGGCGGCTCAGCCTTCGGGGATCAAGACGTTTGGTTCGACTTTCAAGAACCCCGACGATCCCCGGGCGCAGGGGAGAACCGCGGGGCAGCTGCTCGACGCCGCCGGCTGCCGCGGATTGAGGGTGGGAGGCGCGGGCTTCTCGAACAAGCACGCGAACTTCATCGAGAACTTCGGCGACGCTACGACTGCGGACGTGATCGCGCTGATGGGGGAAGGCCGGCGGCGCGTCGAGAAACGGTTCGGGGTGGAGCTCGAGGCTGAGGTGCAAGCGCTCGGGCCGGTCGCGGTGCCCCGCGAGTGGAGGTCCGGATGATCGCCGAAGAGAGAGCGGAGCAGCTGCGCAGGTCCCGGCGGACCGGTCTGTTGGCGCGTGGTCGTGGCAATCGCCGCGCTCGCGCGCGGCGCTTGCCACGGCCGCGGCCGAAGCTGCTTGCGCTCCTTGCGATCGTGCTCGGGTTACTCGTCGGCGCGTGGTTGTGGGTGCGTGATTCCTCGCTCGTCGCGGTTCATCGCGTGACCGTGAGCGGCGTCAGCGGCCCCGACAGCAGCCACATCCGCCGGGCGCTGGTCGCCGCCGCGCGGACGATGACGACGCTCGACGTCAGGATCGGCGAGCTGAGCACCGCGGTGGCCCCGTACGAGGTTGTGAAAGCGCTCCACGTGTCGACTCAGTTTCCTCACGGGATGCGCATCCGCGTGATCGAGCAGAATCCGGTCGGACAGGTGACGGTCGGTTCGCGAGCGATTCCCGTCGCCGCCGACGGGACGCTGCTGCGCGACGTTCCCGCATCCAGCTCGCTTCCCTCGATCCCGCTGCGGGTGCTACCAGGCGGCGTGCGCCTGACCGACCCGCAGGCGCGCGAGGAGGTGTCGCTGCTCACGGCAGCGCCGGACCAGATCCTCGCGCGTCTAAATCAAGTTACGAGCGAATCCGGTCACGGGTTGGTCGCGCAGGTCCGCGGCGGCCCGAGCATCTATTTCGGCGATGCCACGCGGCTGAGCGCCAAATGGGCCGCGGCGATCGCCGTGCTGGCCGACCCCGGGTCCGACGGAGCCGATTACATCGACGTCACCGATCCTCGGCGACCGGCCGCGGGCGTCAGCGGCGCCGCGGCGTTGGTCGGCAGCGGCGGGTCTGCCAGCGGCGCGGCGTCCAGCGAGGGCACGGCGTCTACGGGGAGCGCGACGTCCACGGGCAGCGTGACGTCCATGGGGAGCGAGGCATCTATGGGCAGTGCGACGTCCACGGGCGTCGCGGGCGCCTCGCCGTCGGAGACGGGATCATCGGCGGGTTCCTCCCAGGCGCAGGTGCCCCCGACTACCACCGCGTCGCCCTGACCGCGATCGCCCCGTCGGGACAACGCCTCGGTTCGCGCTTGTCGGCATCTGGCCGGTCGAGGCCTGCTTGGTCGCGATACACTCATCCTCAACTTGAGGTTGAGTCTATGTAAAGTCCCACTCTCGTGTCGTTCTCAAGGGTTCAGCCTTTTGCAATGAACGTTGCGAGCGGGCCCGGGGCGTTGACTTCCTGGAACTCCAGGCCGTAACGTGCAAAACTCTCGCTACTAGCGAAAGAGTAAAAAACGCTCAACGCTACCTTGAGGGTCGGCGGTCACGATGGAAAGCGGCAGTTATCTAGCAGTGATAAAGGTGGTCGGCGTCGGCGGCGGCGGCACGAATGCGGTCAACCGGATGGTCGACGCAGGTCTTCGCGGCGTCGAGTTCATCGCCTGCAACACCGACGCCCAGGCGCTCGCAATGTGCGACGCCGACATCAAGCTCAACATTGGCCACGAGCTGACCAAGGGCCTCGGCGCCGGAGCCAACCCGGAAGTCGGGCAGGCCGCCGCGGCCGAATCCCGCGACGAGATCAAGGAGGCGCTGAAGGGCGCCGACATGGTGTTCGTCACCGCCGGCGAGGGCGGTGGCACGGGCACCGGCGCAGCGCCGGTGATCGCGGAGATCGCCAAGAACGAGATCGGCGCGCTGACGGTGGGCGTGGTGACGCGGCCGTTCGCCTTCGAGGGAAGCCAGCGTGCTCGCCAAGCTCAGGAAGGGATCCAGCGGCTTCGCGAGCACGTCGACACGCTGATCGTGATTCCCAATGAGAAGCTGCTCGCGATCGTCGAGCGGCGGACCACGATCCTCGATGCGTTCCGTGAGGCCGACAACGTCCTGCGTCAGGGGGTCCAGGGAATCACCGACCTGATCACGATCCCGGGACTGATCAACCTCGACTTCGCCGATGTGCGGACGATCATGCACGACGCCGGAAGCGCACTGATGGGGATCGGGAGCGCCGGCGGCGAGAACCGGGCGTCGGAGGCGGCGAAGATCGCGATCTCCTCCCCGCTGCTCGAGGAGTCGGTTGAAGGCGCCACCGGAATCCTGCTCAACATCACCGGCGGGCACGACCTGGGGCTGTTCGAGGTCAACGAAGCGGCCGAGATCGTTCAGAGCGCGTCCGATTCCAACTCGAACATCATCTTCGGAGCGGTGATCGACGACTCGCTCGGCGAGGACGTCCGCGTGACCGTGATCGCCACCGGCTTCGATCGCGGCCGCGTCCGCCCGGATCCGGCGGAGGCGCGGGAAACCACCCGCCGCGGACGGCGCGACCGTGACGTGTCGATGGACGACCGCCAGCGCTCCTCGCTCGAGATCGGCGACGACGAGATCGACATCCCGTCGTTCCTCAAGGACCGCTAGGCAATCGCGCCTTCGAGCGGACTCCACGCGCCTCCGGCCGGAGCGTCGTGTACGCCTGCCGCTGAGGGTGAGCGCGTCGCTTGCTCCTTGTAGCCTCCGCGGTGGTGCCTCCCACCGCGCAAGCGTCGCTCCGCCGCACACCGCTGTACGACCGCCACCTGGCCGCCGGAGCAAAGCTGGTCCCGTTCGCAGGCTGGGAGATGCCCGTCCAGTACGCCGGGGTGCAAGAGGAGCATCTGGCGGTGCGGCGGGAGGCGGGGATCTTCGACGTCTCGCACATGGGCCAGATCGAGACGCGCGGACCGCAGGCGCTCGCGTTCCTGCAGCGAATGTTCACCAACGACCTACGACGGCTCCCCGAGGGCGGGGCGCAGTACAGCGTGATGTGTCGCGAGGACGGGGGAGTGATCGACGACCTGGTTACCTATCGGCTCGCCGACTGTGTGTTCCTGACGGTCACGAATGCGGCCACTCACGAGCACGATCTGGCGTGGCTCGAGGCCCACGCCGCCGGATTCGACGTTGACCTACTCGACAAGCGAGACAGCTTCGCGATGCTCGCGATTCAGGGGCCGCGGGCGCGGGCCTTGGTGGCCGGACAGGCCGATGGGTTCCTACCGCCGCGGATGCGCTGCTGCGAGCGGACCGTCGCCGGGGCTTCCGCGCTCGTCTGCGGAACCGGCTACACCGGCGAAGACGGCGTCGAGCTGTTGCTCGATCCCCGCGATGCGCCACAGGTGTGGGATCAGTTACTCGCCGCTGGCGTGGCGCCTGCCGGGCTCGGGGCGCGGGATACGCTCCGCCTAGAGGCCTGCTTTCACCTCTACGGGAGCGATCTCAGCGAGAGCCGCGGGCCGATCGAAGCCGGGCTCGGCTGGTGTTGCAAAGAGGCCACGGGCTTCATCGGCGCGGACGCCGTGGCCAGGATCCGCGCTGCCGGTCCCGAGCAGCGCCTCGTCCCGTTCGAAATCGACGGCCCCGGAATCGCACGCCAGGGCAACGCGGTGGTCGGCGGGGGCGAGGTGACCAGTGGCACGTTCTCGCCCTGTTTGCGGCGCGGGGTCGGGCTGGCGTACGTTTCCTCGGACTGCGCCGATCCGGGCACAGAGATCAAGATCGATGTCAGGGGAACGATCCGCCCTGCCGTGGTGAAGACCAAGCCGCTTTATCGAAAGGGAGCCTGACAGATGGCGCAAGCAAGCTATCCGAACGACCTGCTGTACCACCCTGAGCACGATTGGGCCCGGGTCGAGGGTGGGGAGGCCACGTTCGGGATCACCTGGTTCGCGCAGGAACAGCTTGGCGAGGTCGTATTCTTCGATCCTCCTACGAGCGGTACTGAGATCACCAAGGACGAGCCCTACACCGAGGTTGAGTCCGTCAAAGCGGTCTCCGATGTCTTCGCGCCGTTATCGGGGGAGATCATCGCCGTGAATGAGGCTCTCTCCGACAAGCCCGAGACGATCAACGAGGATCCGTACGGCGAGGGCTGGCTGGTGCGCGTGAAGTTGTCCGATCCCAGCCAGACCGATGAGCTGATGGACGCCGCGACTTACGAGGCCTCGCTGGGGTGAGTCACTACACCTCGGCAACCACCGCCGACCGGCGGGAGATGCTGGCGGAGATCGGGGTCGCCTCGGTCGAGGAGCTATTCGCCGACATCCCCCAGCAGCTTCGCCTCGACCGGCCCCCGTCGCTCGGCGTCGGGAGGTCCGAGCAGGAGGTGTTCGAGGAGCTGCGAGCGCTCGCGGCCCGGAACGTCAGCGCCGAGGATGAGCTGTCGTTCCTCGGGGCGGGGATGTACGACCACTACATTCCCGCGCTGATCGATTCGATTATCGAGCGCTCCGAGTTCCTGACCCCGTACACCCCCTACCAGCCCGAGATCTCACAGGGCGGGCTGCAGGCGATGTTCGAATATCAAACGGCGATCTCGGAGCTGACCGGGCTGCCGGTCTCGAACGCGTCCGTCTACGAGGGCCCGAGCGCCGTCGCTGCGGCCGGCTACGTGGCGAAGTTCACCAACGAACGCAAGCGGTTCGTGGTCTCTCGCGGGGTGCATCCGCACTCGCGCGAGACGCTCAGGACATCGGCGAGGGCCTGGGATATGGAGGTCGTTGAGGCGCCGCTCACCCTGGGAGCAACCTCATTGCCGCCGCTGGATGAGACGGTCAGCGCCGTAATCGTGCAGCAGCCGAACTTTCTCGGAGCGGTCGAAGATCTCGCGTCGCTCACCGAGAGCGCGCACCGCGCCGGCGCGCTCGCGATCTGCGCTTGCGACCCGCTGCCACTAGCGCTGCTGAAACCGCCGGGGGAATGCGGGGCCGACATCGCCGTCGGCGAGGGTCAGACGCTCGGCAACCGGCTCGACTTCGGCGGGCCCTCATTCGGCTTCTTCGCGGCGACGGAGGCGCTGGTTCGGAGGGTTCCGGGGCGGATCGCGGGGCAGACCGAAGACGTCGACGGCAAGCGCGGCTTCGTGCTGACGCTGCAGACGCGCGAACAGCACATCCGCCGCGAGCGGGCGACCTCCAACATCTGCACCTCTCAGGCGCTGAACGCGCTCGCCGGGGTGATCTATCTGAGCTGGCTCGGGCGACAGGGCGCGGTGGAGCTCGGCCAGCTGCTGCTCCAGCGTACGGCGTACGCCCGCGAGCGGCTGGCCGCGGTAGACGGCATTACGCTGCTGCATCAGCAGCCCGTGTTCCGCGAGTTTGCGGTGGCGCTCGACGCGCCCGTCGAGCGGGTGCTCGCCCGCTGCCGGGAACAGCGGGTCGATCCTGGATATCCGCTGCGGCGCGACTACCCGGAGCTCGCGGACGGCCTCCTGGTGGCGATCACAGAGCGGCGGTCAAAGGAGGACATCGATCTGCTCGCGGACGTCCTGCAAGCGGCGGTCGCGGCGGAGCGCCATGCGGTCACCGCCGCGGGGGTCGGAGCCGCGATATGAGTCAGAACGGCGGCACGAGTCAGAGCGGGACCACTCGCCGGAGCGGCGGCATCGGCAGCGCGTCCGAGGATGGCTTGACGATCTACGAGCGCAGCAAGCCGGGGCGGCGCGCGTTCGTCGCGCCCCCGCTCGACGTGCCTGAGCGCCCGCTCGATCAGCTTCTGCCCGCAGCGTCGCGGCGCGCCGAACCTCCGCGCCTGCCCGAGGTCTCAGAACCCGAGATCGTGCGCCATTACAACCGGCTGTCAAAGCGCAACTTCGATCTCGACACCGGCTTCTATCCGCTCGGCTCGTGCACGATGAAGCACAATCCGAAGCTCCACGAGCGGGTCGCGGCGCTGCCGGGCCACGCGAAGCTGCATCCGCTCCAGGATCCCGCTCGGGCTCAGGGAGCGCTCGAGTTGATGTGGCGCTTACAGGCGGCGCTGGGGGAGCTCGCCGGTCTGCCGCACGTGTCGCTTCAGCCCTCCGCCGGTTCTCACGGCGAGCTCGCTGGGGTGCTGCTGACCCGCGCCTACCACCAGGACCGCGGCGAGCGGCGGACTAAGGTGCTGACGCCGGACACCGCCCACGGAACCAACCCCGCGACGGTGACGATGGCGGGTTACGAGGTGGTCAAGGTCGGCACCGATGACCGCGGCAACGTCGATCTCGATGATCTGCGCCTGAAGGCCACTGAGGAGGTTGCCTGCCTGATGCTTACCAATCCCTCGACGCTCGGCCTGTTCGAGCCGGGGATCGAGGAGATCGGGCGGATCCTCCACGGCGTCGGCGCGACGCTGTACTACGACGGCGCAAATCTGAACGCGATCATGGGAATCTGCCGGCCAGGCGACATGGGCTTCGACATCGTCCACTTCAACCTGCACAAGTCGTTCACGCAGCCGCACGGAGGAGGTGGCCCCGGCGCCGGTCCGATCGCCGTATCCGACAGCATCGAGCCGTTCCTGCCCCGTCCGCAGGTCGTCCAGCGCTCGAGCGGAGCGGGGAACGGCTCCTCGGAGGGCTTCTTCGATCTCGACTACGATCGGCCGAAGTCAATCGGGCGCCTGCGCGGCTTCCAGGGCAATTACGGCGTCTTCGTTCGCGCCTACGCATACATTCGTTCGCTCGGCGCCGCGGGCCTTCGAGACGCCTCGGAGGTCGCCGTCCTGAACGCCAACTACCTGATGGCTCGCCTCCGTCGGGAAGGGGTGCTCGAATATCTTCCGGCCGCTTTCGACCGCCTCTGCATGCACGAGTTCGTGCTATCGGGCACGCCGATGAAGCGTGAGCTCGGGATCAAGACGCTCGATCTCGCCAAGCGCCTGCTCGACTTCGGAGTGCACCCCCCGACGGTCTACTTCCCGCTGATCGTCGATGAGGCACTACTGATCGAGCCGACTGAGACCGAGACCAAGGAGACGCTCGATCGCTTTGCGGAGATCGTCGCCGAGATCCTCCGCGAGGCACGCGATGATCCCGAGGTGGCTCGCAACGCTCCATACACAACACCCGTCAGGCGTTTGAACGAGGCCGCGGCGGCGCGACACCCGGTGCTCCGGCAGGACCTGAACGGATCTCAGGCGGGCCCCTAGTCTGCCCGGGCCGCGATTCATTTTGCTCGCCGCCCGAGCGACCGGCGCCGTCGTCGGCTGGCTCTCCTCGGTGGTTGTCCTCGATCGGGCCGGGTAACAGTGGGAGCCATGGATCCGTCGATCTCGATCGATGCCGAGGCGATCGCCGGCCGCGCCGTGCGCGAGCTCGAGGCGCTCGTCGGCGTCTCATCCCCGTCGGGCGATGTCGATGGCGCCGAAGAGGCGATCCGCCTGTGCATCGCGTTGCTGCCGGCAGCGGCCACGGTCGAGCGGGTTCCCTGCTCGACTCCCCGTAGCGCGCCGGACATGATCGGGCGAATCCGCGGCTCGGGCAGCTCTCGGGTGCTCTTGCTCGGTCACATCGACACGGTCATCGGGCACGGCGCTCATACCCCTCTGAGGCATGACGGCGAGCGCCTGTACGGCCCGGGGACCGCGGACATGAAGGGCGGGGTGGTGCTCGCGCTGGGCGTGGCCAGGGCGCTGGCTGCGCGGCCCGAGCGGTTCGCGGAGCTCGCGGTGCTGATCGTCTGCGACGAGGAGTGGCGCACGCACGATTTCGTGCACGTGAAGCGCTTCGGGTCATTCGACGTCTGCCTGTGCTTCGAGGCGGGCCAGACCGCCTCCTCCGGTGAGGAGGCGGTGATCGTGCGGCGCAAGGCGGCAGGCACGCTCCGCGTCGCGGCCACTGGGCGCGCATCGCATTCCGGCAGCGCCCCCGACCGGGGGCGTAACGCGTTGCTCGCGCTCGCGCAGACCTCGATTGCGGTCGCCGGCCTGCACGATCCGGCGGGTCCCGATCAGCTGAGCGTGGTGCCCACGGTGGTGCGCGCCGGCGAGGCCTTCAATGTAGTTCCCGCTGCCGGTGAGCTGATCTGCGACCTGCGCGCATCCCGGCTCGATGCGTTCACGGGCGTGCTCGCGGCGGTGCCGGACGAGTTGGCGGGCGTCACCCTGAACGCGGCAATGGACCGTTTGTGGCCGGGGATGAACTCCGAGGCCGCGACCGCTTCGCTGCTCGTCGACGCGAGCGCCCGGATCGGCCGTCCGATCGTGGGCATCGATCGAGGCGGGGCCAGTGACGCGAGCCACTTCGCGGAGTCGATCGCGCTGACCGTCGATGGGCTCGGGCCGCGTGGGGGTGGCGCACACACGCCGGAGGAGTTCGTGCTCACGGCTTCGCTTCGGGAGCGCGCGGAGGTCGCACTGGCGGTCGCCACGCAGGCGCTGGCGGCGGCGTAGCGGTCGTCGGTGGATGCGGGTGTGGGTCGCCTCGGGGGCGCGCGGGGGTCGTCGGGAGGGCGCCCGTTTGGGCGCGCGTGAGTCGGCGGACAGGTTGCCAGGGGGCGGGCCAACGTGACATTCGATCGGCGGCGGGGCGTGAACGTCACGTTTGCCCGCGTGGAGCGGGTTAAAGTGACGTTCCATCTCGGAGCGAAATCGAATGTCACGATTGCCCGCGTGGGCGGGGCTATTGTGACAATGGGCCTGGGGCGCAGATCGAATGTCACGTTAGCCCGCGTACGGTCGCGCCTGCAGGGAGCGTACGCGTCCACCGCCCTCGCTCCTGAACGCCGCCCGCCGCCCACGCTCGAGCCACCTGCGCTTCCTCTCAACGCCGCCCGCCGCCCCGCTCAGGCCACCGGCGTCCTCTCTCAGCGCCCACAGGCCGCCTCCGTCAAAGGCCAGTTGCGCCCCACCTCAAAGCCACCTGCCATCCTTAGCTCATGAGCATCACTGACGATCGAAAACCCAGAGGCGACGTGCAGCGCCAGGGAATCATGCTGCTGGCGGTGGTCGTGGTGTTGATGTGGCTCGTCGAGGTGATCAACACGGTCGACAGCAACGCCCTCGACAACGATGGCATCTACCCGAGGGATCTCGGGCGGCTGTGGGGCGTCTTTACCGCGCCGTTCATCCACGCGAGCTTCCAGCATCTGATCTCGAACACGATCCCGCTCGTGTTCATGGGGGTGATCATCGCCTTGCGCGGTGCCGGGCGGCTGGCTGTGGTGACCGCGATCGTGATCGTGGCCGGCGGGCTCGGCACCTGGCTGATCGCACCCGCCCACACGGTAACGTTCGGAGCCAGCGGGGTCGTGTTCGGCTACGCGACATACCTGCTGACGCGGGGCATTTTCAATCGCAGCGCACTCGAGCTGATGACCGGCGCGGTCGTGGCGGTCGTATGGGGCGGCGCGCTCGTCTCCAGCGTGGTGCCGCACTACGGCGTCTCCTGGCAGGCACACGTGTGCGGCGGACTCGCCGGCGTGTTCGCCGCTTGGTTGATGGCACGCCCCTCGGCGGGCGTCGGCGGCGCTTCGACCGGCCGTCGGTCGGCTGCCGGCAATCTGGCGAATTAGCCAGATAGCCTAAGGTCAATGCGGATCTTCTCCGGCATTCAGCCGACCGGTCGCAAGCATCTCGGCAACTACATCGGCGCGATCACGCAGTACGTGGCCGGCCAAGATCGGGGTGAGGCGATCTACTGCGTGGTCGATCTGCATGCGATCACGGTCCCCTATGCGCCCGCGGCGCTGCGGGAGGCCGTCTTCGACACCGCCGCGACGCTGCTCGCCGCCGGGCTCGACCCTGACCGTTGCATCTTCTTTCGCCAGAGCGACGTGGTACAGCACCCCGAGCTGTGCTGGCTGCTCTCCAGCGTGACCTCGTTCGGCGAGCTCAACCGGATGACTCAGTTCAAGGAGAAATCGGGGCCGCAACGTGACCTGGTATCGGCGGGCCTGTTCTTCTATCCCGTCTTGCAGGCCGCCGACGTGCTCGCGTATCGCGCGAACGAGGTGCCGGTCGGCGAGGACCAGCGTCAGCACATCGAGCTCATGCGTGATGTTGCCGAGCGCTTCAACGCCCGTTTCGGCGACACGCTCGTCGTGCCTGAGGTGCGCGTTCCCCCGGTCGGCGCACGGATCATGGATCTGCAGGCTCCGGAGCGAAAGATGTCGACCACCGGCGGCAGCGAACAGGGCACCGTGTATGTGCTCGACGAGCCGCAGAGGATCGCGAAGAAGTTCCGCACCGCGGTGACCGATTCCGGAACCGAGGTCGTGCGGGCACCGGACAAGCCGGGGATCTCGAACCTGATCGAGGTGCTCGCGTCGGTCCAGGGATCAGCGCCCGAGGAGGTCGAGCGCGCGTTCGACGGATCCGGCTACGGTTCCTTCAAGCAGGCCGTCGCCGACGCGGTGATCGCTTACCTGAGCCCCGTACGGGAGCGCTACGAGGAGCTTCGGGCGGACGAGCCGGGGCTGGAGCGAATCATGGAACTTGGCGCTGAGAAGGCGAGGGCGATCGCGGCGGACACGCTCGTCGACGTGCGGCGCGCGATGGGCTTCGCACAGGTCCGCTAGCTGTAGATCTTGAGGGCGGTCGAGGAGGCGGCAGCGCGTCTCTCACGGCCGGCAGCATGTCCCTCGCGAGCGGGCGCCAGCGTGCGGATCCCGTCCCGAAGCGAACTGCATCCGGTCCGGGGGCCGCGTTACCTTGTCGAGGTGCGCGTGATCGACCTCGAGATCGACCTGGACGTCTTCACCGGGCCGTTTGACTTGCTGCTGACGCTGATCCTGCGGGAGGAGATCGATCTGCTGGAGGTCGACGTGGCCGAGATCGTGATCTCCTACATCGATCATCTCGAGCGGCGAGGGGAGCTCGATCTCGAAGCCGCGACTGAGTTCCTTGTGCTGATCGCGGCCCTGCTCGAGCTGAAGTCCCGGCTGATGCTACCCGGCGAGGAGCTCGAGCAGATCGAGCTCGACCAGGGTGAGGCGGCGGAGGAGCTACTGGCGCGGCTGCTCGACGCGCACCGCTACCGGGCCGCCGCGGGCGCCCTCGAGGAGCGTCTGCGCGAGCAGGAGGGTTACCGCTTTCGCTCCGCGCCGCTGCCGCCGTCGCTACGGCGAGCGTCGCTGCGGGAGGCTCGCGCCGTTTACGACCCGAGCATCCTGCCGGCGGCGATCGGGGGTTTGCTGGCCCTGCCGGAGCGGATCGACCTCCCCCACATGTCCGCGCCGAAGGTAACCGTCGCCGAGCGCCTCGCGCATCTGCGGGCTCTGCTGCGCAGGGGCAGCTTCTCGTTCGAGGACGCGGTCGCGCGGGCCGATCGCGTCACGATCGCGGTGACCTTGTTCGCGTTGCTCGAGCTCTACAAGCAGGGCGAGCTGACTTGGACGCAGCCACAGCCGTTTGGCGAGATCACGATCGAGGGCCTCGCCGGGCGGGATCGGAGGCTCTCGGCATGACGCTCGAGGCGACGCTCGAGGCGTTGCTGTTCCTCTGCTCGGAGCCGGTCGCCGCGCAGGCGCTGGCCGACGCCAGCGGCGCCGAGCTGCACGAGGTAGTGACCGCGCTCGAGCGTCTGCGCGAGCACTACGAGTTCGAGCGCCGCGGTTTGGTGCTGCGCGAGCTGGCAGGCGGCTACATGCTCTCCACCCACCCCGAGGCGGAGCCCGCGGCCCGGCGGCTGCTGGCCAAGCCGCGAACCCCGCCGCTGTCGCCGGCGCAATCGGAGACGCTCGCGATCATCGCCTACCTGCAGCCGGTCTCGCGGCCGGAGATCGCTCGGATCCGGGGCGTCAACGCCGAGTCGGCCGCTGCCACGCTGCTGGAGCGGGGCATGATCGAGGAGAGCGGTCGCTCCCAGTTCGGCGCGGTGCTGTACCGGACGAGCGAGTTGTTCCTGCGCTCGTTCGGCCTGGCATCGCTCGATCAGCTGCCGGACATCGGCGCCTTCGATTCCTCGCCCGAGCTCGAGGAAGAGCTGCGCGAGCGCTTGCTGCGAGCGGGAGAGGCGCGGGCCGGCGCGGGTTAGGCGATCAGGCGGCCCGGCGCGCCTCAAGCGCGGGTCAGCCGGACCTGACCCATCGCGCCACCCGGCGCAGGAACTCCTGCTTGTGGTGGCGCTCGAACTGCTCCCAGGTGGTGAACGAGCGGGGATTCTCGACCCGGTCGAGGAACAGGACACCGTCGAGGTGGTCGAGCTCGTGTTGAAAGGTCCCGGCGCTCAGTCCACTCGCGACGGTCTCGCGCGGCTCGCCGTGGCGGTCGAGGTGGCGCACCCGGATCTCCGCGAAGCGCTCGACGTCTCCACGCAGGTCCGGCACCGAGAGGCAGCCCTCGTTGATCAGCAGGCGCTCCTCGGACAGGGGCGAGATCGCCGGGTTGACGATCACCGTCAGCGGGATCTCCGGCTTGTAGGCGTACCTGGTGTTGGCGTCGACCTCAACGATCGCGATCCGCTTGCACGCTGAGACCTGGGTGGCGGCCAGGCCGGCGCCGCCGGCGGCACGTTTGGACTCGACGAGGTCGTCGATCAGCTGCTGCACCGCCGGGGAGCGGAGCTCATCGATCGAGATCTCGGGCGCCCGCGAGCGCAGCACGGGGTCGCCGACGGTCGCGATCGCCAGCCTGCTCATACCGGCGCCCCGCTCCACCGCCCGCTCGCCGGCCCGGTCATCGGAGCGCCCCGATCTCCCGCTCGACCGCGGCGAGCAATTCCCCAGAGCCGACCAGCCGCTCGGCCTCTGCCAGCTCGGGGGCCAGATAGCGGTCAGGCCCGGCCCCGGGGATGCGCTCTCGGATCAGAGCAAGCGCGGCCGCGGTTCCAAGCGCGGGTCTGAGCGGCGAGCGGAGGTCGAGCGCTCGCGCCGCGCAGGTCAGCTCGACCGCCAAGATCCGTCTCAGGTTCTCGATCGCGACCCGCAGCTTGCGCGCCGCGCCCCAGCCCATCGACACGTGATCCTCTTGCATCGCGCTGGTCGGCAGCGAATCGACGCTCGCCGGAGCGGCCAGCCGGCGATTCTCGGCGACGATCGCGGCCTGCGCGTAGTGGGCCAGCATCAAGCCTGAGTTGACGCCCGGGTCTTCGGCGAGAAACGGCGGCAATCCGTGGGACCGGGTCTCGTCGAGCAGCCGATCGGTGCGCCGCTCGGCGATCGCGCCGACCTCGGCCGCAGCGAGCGCGAGGAAGTCGCAGGCCAGCCCCAGCGGCGCCCCGTGGAAGTTGCCGCACGACTCGACGCGCCCATCGGCGAGCACCATCGGGTTGTCGATCGCCGCGTGAAGCTCGGCGTCCGCGACGCCGGCGGCGTGCGCCAGCGCGTCCCGCGCCGCTCCCGCGACCTGAGGAGCGCAGCGCAACGAGTACGCGTCCTGGACTCGCGGATCGCCGTAGCGGTGACTGGCCACGATCTCCGAGCCCTTCAGCAGCGCTCGCAGGTTCTGAGCGCTGATGGCCTGCCCGGGCTGTGGCCGCAGCGCGATCAAATCGGCCGCGAACGCGCGGTCGGTGCCGAGCAGCGCCTCGACCGACATCGCCGCGGCGACATCCGCGACCCGCATCAGCGCTCGCAGGTCCTCGATCGCGAGCACCAGCATCCCGAGCATTCCGTCGGTCCCGTTGATCAGCGCGAGCCCCTCCTTTGCGCTGAGCACCAGGGGCTCGATTCCGGCCACCGCAAGCGCCTCCGAGGCGCTCACCCTGACGCCGTCAGGGCCGTCCACCTGCCCCTCGCCGATCAGGGCCAGCCCGCAGTGAGCGAGCGGCGCGAGATCCCCGCTCGCGCCGAGCGACCCATGCTCGGGGACGACCGGTGTCAGCCCGCTGTTCAGGAGCGACAACAGCCGCTCCACGAGCACCGGTCGGGCGCCCGAGCAGCCCATCGCGAGGCTGCGGGCGCGCAGCAGCATCATCGCCCGCACCACCTCTCGCTCGACCGCCGGTCCGATCCCGGCTGCGTGCGAGCGGATCAGGGCCCGCTGCAGCTCCTCCCTGCGCGAGGCGGCAATCGGAATCAGTGCCAGAGATCCAAAGCCAGTCGAGACGCCATAGGCAGACTCAGCGGAGTCGATGAACGCGGCGACGACCGCAGCGCTGCGCTGCATCGCGGCGCGCGCGGCGTCCCCTAGCCACACGCGAGCGCCGCCCCTCGCGACGGCGACCACGTCGCTCGCCGAGATCCCTGCTGGTGTCAGCTCGATGCTCACTCGCGGGCCGCCAGCTGCCCGCAGGCCGCATCGATGTCCCGGCCCCGAGTCAGGCGCACGGTCGCGCTCAGGCCGCGGCGCTCGAGCTCGGCCTTGAACGCCTCGATCGCCTTCGGACTGGAGCCGGCATAGGGCGAGTCGGTGGGGTTGTACGGGATCAGGTTGACCTTGAAGATGCGCGGGTCGAGCACATCGGCGAGCTGCATTGCCTGCATGTGCGAGTCGTTGATCCCGGCCAGCATCACGTACTCGATGAATATCCGGCGGCGCTTGCGCTCGTAATAGTCCTGGCACGCCTTCATCACCTCTGCCAGCGGGTAGCGGTCGTTGACCGGCATCAGCTGTGAGCGGAGCGCCTCGTCGGCGGCATGAAGTGACAGCGCCAGCCGGATCGGCAACGGCTCGGATGCCAGCCGCTCGATTCCGGGGATCCAGCCGATCGTCGAGATCGCCGTGCGCCGATTCGTGATCCCGATCTCGGGGAGGCGCTCGCAGGCTGCCAGCACGTTGTCGAGGTTCATCATCGGCTCGCCCATGCCCATGAAGACGGCGTGGTCGACGTGCTCGAAGCGGCGGAAGTGAAGCACCTGGTCGAGGATCTCCGAAGCGGTGAGATTGCGTCCGAAGCGCATCTGGCCGGTGGCGCAAAAGCTGCAGGTGAGCGGACAGCCCGACTGGGAGGAGAGGCACAACGAGCGGCGCCCGTCTCGATAGCGCATCAGCACCGCCTCGACGGGGCGGCCGTCGGCGGTTCGCAGCAGCGCCTTGACCGTGCCGTCGCGGGCCTCGAGCTCATGCTCCACGGTCAAAGTCGAGAACGGAACCGCTTGCTCGAGCCTGCGGCGCAGTCGCACCGGCACGTCGGTCATCGCCTCGTAGCAGTCGCTTCCTTGCGCGGCCCATCGCCAGATCTGGCGCGCCCGATACGACGGCTCATCGAGCTCGGCCAGCTTGTCCTCGAGCAGCTTCAAATCCATGCTGACTATGGTGGCAGCCATGCGTCTGGCCAAGTACCTCGCGGTGAGCGGACTCGCTTCTCGGCGTGCCGCGGAGCAGATCGTCCGCGCCGGGCGCGTCACCGTGGCGGGTGCCACGGTGACCGATCCCGCGCGCGAGGTGAGCTCCGAGGACCGGGTGACCGTCGACGGCCACACCGTCACCGCCGAGCTCGAACGCGTCGTGTACGCGGTCAACAAGCCCGCTGGGGTGGTGTGCACCGCACGCGACCCTCAGGGCCGCCCGACGGTCACGTCCCTGGTCCCAAGCGCGGCGCGGCTGTATCCGGTGGGGCGGCTCGACATCGACACGACCGGCTTGATCCTCCTCACCAATGACGGTGAGCTCGCAAACCGGCTGACCCACCCGCGGTTCGAGGTCGAGAAGACCTATCGGGCGATTGTCCGCAAGCCGCCGGTGCGCGAGGCGGCGATCGCGGCGCTCCGACACGGCCTCGAGCTCGACGACGGACCGACCGCCCCGGCGCGCGTTCGCCGGCTGCGCGCGGACGTGCTCGAGATCGCGATTCACGAGGGCCGCAAACGCCAGGTCAAGCGAATGTGCGAGCACGTCGGCCACCCGGTCAAGCAGCTCGAGCGGGTGCGTTTCGGGTCGCTGGCGCTCGGCGATCTGCGCTCCGGAGCCTATCGGCGGCTGAGCGAGCGCGAGGTCGCGGCGCTCTCGGGTTCAGAGGATTAGCGCTGGATCAGCAGCTCGTCGCGCCGCAGCGTCGTGGTCCTGAGCGTCCGCGACATCGCCCGGGGGGTGAGCGGGATCGGCTTCGAAGAGACCATCCGCATGATCGTGAACTGATAGGCCTGGCGGGTCCAGACTTGGTGGAAGCCAGGCACCGGGTAGGAGCGCTGCATCGTGGACGGCGTCAGGTTGCACGCCGCGCCCCACCAGCAGAGCGCCACCCTCGGGGCCTTGATCGAGATCACATCGAGCTCGCTCACGCGCCTGGACCCGTGGACCGGCCAAAACTTCAGCCCCGGCAGGTACAGCGACAGCGGCAGCAGGTCGCGGTAGTGCTGGACGAGGATCGCGCGGGTGCCGCCAGCGGCGGGACGGTCGCCGAGCACCTGCGCCACCCCACGCCAGTCCGGGCGCTGGAAGTTGCGATCGGTCGCCACTCCGACTGCCGCGACGATTCCGATGCAGCAGAGCACTACCGCCGCCGGGATGCCGATTGCCCCCGCGCGTCTGGCGGCGAGCCCACCCGCGATCAGCAGCGCCGCTGGCATCCACAGGGCGATCACGTTGCGGGTGATCAGATCGTCGATCCCCCCCGCGACCAGGACGAGGTTCAGCAGTAGCCCGCCCACCGCGATCGCACCGGCCAGCACGGCGCCGCGACGCTCGATCGGATCGGCTCTGAGCGCCAGCAGCACCAGCGCGATGATCGCGATCGCCGCGGCGAGCGGCTCGAGGATCGACTGAGCCGGTGACTGGAAGCCAATCAGGAACTGGGGGATGATCTGACCGAGCCGCGGACGGAGCGGGATCGGCGCGATCCAGCTGGCGTGACCGGTCTGGTTCTGGCTGATCGCGAGCGGGATCAACGCGAGCCCGCAGATCGCGACCAGCCCCACCGCGATCTGAACCGGGCGCGCCCGTCGGTGTGCGACGAGTAGGTATGCGGCCTCGGGGGCGACCACCAGCAGGGCGTAGTAGTGGATCGCCAGCGCCAGCGCACTGGTGAGCAGCCAGGCGGTGAGCGCGCCTGGGGTCGGCTCGCTTCGCGCGTAGGCGAACGCGAGCAGCGAGGCTGCGCTCATCAGCACGAGCAGCTCGTAGGAGCGGGCCTCCTGCGAGTACCAGATCAGCAGCGGATTGCAGGCGGTGAGCGCCGCGGCGATGACTCCCGCGCGACGCGAAATCAGCTTGGCGCCCGCGCCGAAGGCCACCGGCACGGTCACCACTCCTGCCAGCGCCGAGAGCGACCGGAGCGGCGCCTCGGTGTAGCCGAAGATCCTTGCCCAAACCCACGCCAGGCAGTAGTAGAGCGGAGGCGTGGACTCGGTCTGGGGAATCAGACCGAGCATCTTCCCGGGCGAGAAGTGGACCAGCAGCGCGGTGTTCGCCTCGTCGAACCAGAAGCCTTGGTGACCGATCCGCGCGAACCGCAGAACTGCTGCCAGCACGGTCAGCGCGGCGACCGTGACCACCGCGGAGTCACTCCACCAGGCGCGGACGTGAGGGCGTGAAAGGCGACGGCCAGCGTCGCGAGTAAGCGTGCCGACGCTCACCAGCGCGATCTTAGGGTGCCGCGCGGCAGACGGCCGGGTTTACGCCCGGGTAGGACCCCCTTAACAAAAATGCAACCAAGCTACTAAGAGGTTGTCTCACCTACCAGGCAGTATTTTCGAGTGATGGGTCAGGAAACAACCCAACCCGAGAGCCCCGTGCTGCTCACTTCCGGCCCCGTCGCCGGCGCGGGAGCGGCGCACACGGACGCCACCGTCGCGCTTCCTGGGGTTCGCGGGATCAGCGTGCCGCGCCCGCGGCTGGCGGTGAGCCGCTCTGCCGCTCGCGCGGCTCTCGGCCTGCTGATCCTGGGGACGCTCGTGGTGGTCGTGTTCGCCGCCTCCGGACCGTCGGTGCTCGCGCCGGGGAGCTCGTTCTCGTTCCCGAACTGGGAGGCGGGACCGTTGCATGGGTTGATTGGACGGCCGCTCGAAAACGGGACGGCGTTCAGCATTGGCTTCAGCGTGGTGCTGGTCACGATGGCCGTCGCGTACGGGGTCGTGCTCGCGGCGGTGCGGACATTGTCGATGCGAACGATCGTGATCTTCCTGCTGGCCGCACACGCGATCCTGTTGCTCGGGCCCCCGCTGCAGCTGACCGACGTGTTCAATTACTTGGGTTACGCCAGGCTCGGGGGGCTGCATCACCTCAATCCGTATACGCATGTGATCGCGGCCGAGCTGCACGACCCGGTCTACCGGTTCACCAGTTGGCACAACCTTCGCAGCCCATACGGGCCGCTGTTCACCGTGTTGTCTTATCCGCTGGCCCTGTTGCCGTTGTCGCTCGCGTACTGGCTGCTGAAGATCGTGACCGTGCTGACCAGCCTTGCGTTCATCTGGCTGGTCTGGAAGTGTGCTCGCCTGCTCGGGCGCGATCCGCGGTTCCCGGTGCTGTTCGTCGCGGCGAACCCGGTCTATCTGATGTATGCGGTCGCCGGCTTCCACAACGACTTCTTCATGCTGATCCCTTCGATGGCCGCGATCGCGCTGGTGCTGGCGCGCCGCGACCGCTCGGCAGGTGCCGCGGTGATGGTGGCGGTCGCGGTCAAGTTCAGCGCCGTGCTGCTGTTGCCGTTCCTGCTGATCGCGGTGCGACCGACGGAGCGGCGGCTGCGGATCCTGCTCGGCGCGGCGCTCGCGACGATCCCGCTCGCGGCGCTCAGCGTCACGTTCTTTGGTTTCTCGATTCCGAACCTCGTCGATCAAAGCACGCTGTTGACCGACTTCAGCGTTCCGAACGTGGTCGGCGACCTGGTCGGGCTCGGCGGCGGCACCCCGGGATTGCTGCGGGTCGCGAACGTGGCGCTCGTGATTGTCGTGCTGTGCCTGCTTCGCCGCGGGCGCGAATGGATGACCGCAGCCGGCTGGGCGACGCTCGCGCTGATCGTCAGCCTGGCCTGGCTCGTGCCGTGGTACGTGATCTGGGCGTTGCCGCTCGCGGCGCTCGGGACGAGCATCAGGTTGCGCCGCGCTACGCTCGCACTGACCGCGTATTTGGTGATCGGGTTCATGCCTGTCACGGGCATGTTGCTGTCGAGAGGCGGCATCAACCTGATGAGCGGCCCGGCGGGCCAGGCCTCGATGGCCCGGCAGCAGCAATTAGCTGGGTAGCTTTTACGCCTATTTGACGTGGCTCTGTTAGCGTCGAGTTAAGAGTGCGGGTTGATATAGACCAGATCGCGGGCGCCCCCGCTGCCGCCCGGCACGCAAGGCCGCCCAGTCCGCGGTCTGATGAGCGACCCCGGATGGACCGCTTCGAGTTCGGCGTTCTCGCCGCGCTGGCGGCGGTCTCGCTGTGGGTGCTGGCGCTCGATCTCTGGCAGGTGATCGTCAACGGCAGGACCTGGACCGGCACCGACGGCTTGTTCATCGTCGACCAGCTGCAGTACCTGGCCTGGATTCGCGACGCCTCGCAGCACGTGCTGATCTCGAACTTGTTCGTGCTGCAGCACACCCCCGGCGACTACTTCCAGCCGGCGATCGCGATCTCCGGCGGGCTCACCGCCTTGGGGGTCGCGCCGTGGGTGTCGCTGCTGTTGTGGAAGCCGGTCGCGGTCGGAGCGGTCTTCTTCGTCGTCCGCGCCTATGTCCTGCGCAGCGTCGAGGGCCTCTGGGCGCGCCGAGCCGCGCTGGTGCTGGCACTGTTCTTCGGCTCGTTCACGGTCGTCTACGGGAGTTGGACGGTGCTCGGAGATCTGTTCCCGGGCTTCCTCTCGTGGGGCTACGTGTTCGCGCTGCTCGGCCTGGCGTTGATGGCTGGGGCGGTGCTCGTCTACGACCGTGCCTGGAGCCAGGGCCGAGTCAGCTGGTGGCCGGGCCTGCTCGGCGCGACCGCCAGCCTGCTGCATCCCTGGAACGGCGAGCTCGTGATCGCCGTCGTGCTCGGCACCGAGATGCTGATCCGGTTGAGCTCGTGGCGATCGCGTGCTCCCGGCGCCCGGTCGCGTGCTCAGCGAGCCGGATCGAGGCAGGCGCCGTCGCTGTGGCTGGGGTCCCTGCAGCTGACATCGCTGCCGGTCGGCTCGGCACGGTTGCGCGCCGGCGCCGGCGAGCCGGGTTTGGCCAACGGGCGTTCACGGACCGAGCGCGTGCGGTCCTACCTCGCTGCGCTCGATCCCCCGCGCGGCTTCTGGCTGCTCGGGGTGACGGTGACCTTGACCGCGCTGCCCCTGCTCTACTATGCGGTCCTCGGACGGACCGACAGCTCCTGGCAGCTGGCCCGCGGGGCGAGTAAGCACTCCTATCCGCTGTGGTCGATCTTTCTCGCGCTCGCGCCGCTGCTGGTGCCGGCAGTGCTCGGGTACCGGGAGCGCCCGCGCAGCTTCCTCGCCGCCGCGACGCGCGTCTGGCCGATCGGGGCGGTCGCGATCTACATCTTCTCGGCCAGCGCGGTCGGCGCGACCCCGTTGCACGCCTTCCAGGGGATCACGATTCCGCTCGCGGTGCTCGCCGTGCAGGGCGCTCAGGTGGCGGGCTGGCGGCGGCTGCCGCACAGCCGGCCGCTCGCGATCCTCGCGGTGCTGGTCCTCACGGTCCCGACGACGTTCGATGAGCTCAAGGTGGCTCGCAATCTCGCCGCGCCCACGGGGGGTAACGCGAACTTCATCACCGGCAGCGAAAAGCAGGCGCTCGACTACCTGGCGAGCGATCGCGCTCCCGGCGGCGTGATGACCGAGCCCTACTTGGGCTCGGCGGTGCCGGGGATGACCGGACGCCGCACCTACGTCGGCGATTGCCTGTGGTCTGAGCCCGACTGCTACGGGCGCACCACCGCCACCCAGGAGCTGTTCGGCGGGTCGATGTCGGCGGCGGGCGCCCGCCACTTCGTGCTCGGCAGCGGCGCTCGTTTCGTGCTGGCCGACTGCAGCTCTACGGCCGATATCAACAAGCTGCTCGGGCCGGTCATCGAGTCGACGCGACGGTTCGGCTGCGCGGCGGTCTACACCGTGAAGTAAGCGCGGGGGCTCTGCCTCGCGATCCGGCCCAGGGTGCGCTTTGTATCGCCGGGAAGCCACCCCGGGCAGGGACCTGCACGATCCTAATGCCCGATAGCGTCATCAGGATCGTCCACGTCCGGGGCGGCGATACACGGCGCGGCCCGCTCGCGGCGCTCGAGGCAGAGCCCCTCCCGGAGGACCGCGACAACGGGGTCAGCCGGGCCTCTGGCAGAATCTCGACCGCATGCGGCTCTTTGCGCTCCGCGGCGCCAACACCGTCGACGCAAACCAGGCACCCGCGATTCTGGAGGCAACCGACCTGCTGCTGCGCGAGCTGCTGGAGCGCAACCGCCTCGAGCCGGACCGGATCGTGAGCTGCATCTTCACCCTGACCGAAGATCTCAACGCCGAGTTCCCAGCGGTGGCGGCACGGCAGCTCGGGCTCAATCAGGTGCCGCTGCTGTGCGCCCGGGAGGTACCGGTCCCGGGCTCGATGCCACGGGTGATCCGGGTGCTCGTGCACTACTACGCGCCCGACGGCCACGAGCCCCATCACGTGTACCTCGGTGCGGCGCGGGCGCTGAGAACTGATCTGGAATCGGCACAATAGGTGCCGATGGCAATCGAATTTGCGCAGCGAATTCGGCGGATCCCCGCTTACCCGGTTGCGTCGGGCTACTCGCTCGGCCCCGACGTGGCAATGCTCGCGTCCAACGAATGCGCCTTCGCGCCGCTGCCGGAAGTCGTGGAGGCCGCACAGCGAACGCTGGCCACGGTCAACCGCTACCCCGATCCTTCCTACGTCCCGCTGCGTCAGGCGCTGTCCGCACGCTATGGGATCCCGGCGAGCCGGATCGCGCTCGGCAACGGCTGCTGCGACATCCTGCTCGCCGCCGGCGAAGCGCTGCTCGAGCCCGGCAGTGAGCTGGTTCATGCCTGGCCTTCGTTTAGCGAATATCCGCACCTGGACGCCGCCTCAGGGGCGCGCGGGATCCGCGTCCCGCTCGACGAGGAGGAGCGCCACGACCTCGACGCGATGGCCGCCGAGATCACCGTCGCCACCCGGCTGGTGATCGTCTGCAACCCCAACAACCCGACCTCGACCGCGCTCGGCCTGGACCGGATCGAGGAGTTCCTGGAGCGCGTTCCGAGCCACGTGTGCGCGATCCTCGACGAGGCCTACTGCGAGTTCTCGCTCTCCCTCGGCGACACCTACGCGTCGCTGGAGCTGCTGCGCCGGTATCCGAACCTGGTGATCCTGAGAACCTTCTCGAAGGTCTACAGCCTGGCCGGACTGCGCGTCGGCTACGCGCTGTGCGGCTCGGAGGATTTCCCGGCGGCGGTCAACCAGATCCGCCAGCCATTTCATGTGAACGTCGCCGCGCAGGCCGCGGCGGTCGAGGCGCTGAAGCATCAGGATGCGGTCGAGCGCCGGGTCACCCAGACGTTGGCGGCCCGGCTGTCGCTCGAGGAGGGAGTCCGCGACCTGGACATCTGGGTCGCCGACTCAGACGCCAACTTCATCTGGCTGCGACTCCCGGATCCCGACCAGGAGCCGGAGGTCGTCAAGGGGCTGCTCGAGCGCGGGGTGCTGGTACGGGCCGGTAATTCCCTGGGCCGTCCCGGAGCGCTGCGCGTGACGGTCGGCAGCGAGGCCGAGAACTCCCGCTTTCTCGAGGCGCTCGCGGCGCTGCTGTGAGCGGCGGCATCCTGCGACGCCGGCTTGGCTGCGGATCCCCGGTGTGGTACAAACCGCTCCGACGCGTATGAACGACCGACGCCACACAAGCTCGCACGGCTGGTCCTTCTACGCGCGCTTCTACGCCTGGCGATTTAGCTAGGCGCTCGGCCGACACCCGCGCCCGTCTGCAGGCGGGCCCGCCTCGAAAGGCTCGAGCGCCGCAAGTCTCCCAGCCGCACGCGGGCCCTCCCGCCTCCCGTAAAGTTTCCAGACGTAGAAAGGACCAGCAGATGATGATCGTGATGAAACCGACGGCCACCGAGCAGGAGGTGCGCGCCGTCATCGAGCGAGTGGAGAGCGTCGGCGCCCGCGCCCATCCCAGCCGGGGTGAGGAGCTGACCGTGATCGGCGCGATCGGCGACCGCGAGCACATCGCCCGGCTCGAGCTCGAGGGCGCGCCCGGGGTCGACCGCGTGGTCCCGATCCTGAAGCCCTACAAGCTCGCCTCGGCGCAGTTCAAGGACGGCCAGCGCTCGGTGTTCGACATCGGCGGGCGCAAGATCGGGGGCGATCACTTCGCGCTGATCGCCGGGCCCTGCACCGTCGAGTCGCGCGAGCAGACGCTCGAGACCGCCCGCGTGGTGCGCGACGCCGGGGCCGCGCTGCTCCGCGGCGGCGCCTACAAGCCGCGCACCTCGCCGTACGCGTTCCAGGGCCTCGGCCAGGAGGGCCTGCGGCTCCTGCAGGAGGCCAAGGACGAGACCGGGCTGCCGGTCGTCACCGAGCTGATGGACCTCCGGGACCTGGAGCAAGTCGTCGCCGTGGCGGACGTGGTCCAGATCGGCGCCCGCAACATGCAGAACTACACGCTGCTCTCCGAGGTGGGGCGCTCGGGCGTGCCGGCGCTGCTCAAGCGCGGACTGTCCTCCACGCTCGAGGAGCTGTTGATGGCCGCCGAGTACATCCTCAAGGAGGGCAACGAGGCGGTGATGCTGTGCGAGCGTGGGATTCGCACGTTCGAGACCGCCTACAGGTTCACGCTCGACTTGACCGCGGTGCCGGTGCTGAAGGAGCTCAGCCATCTGCCGGTGATCGTCGACCCCAGTCACGCCGCGGGGCGGCGCGATCTCGTCACGCCACTGTCGCTGGCGGCGGCCGCCGCAGGCGCCGACGGGCTGATCGTGGAAGTCCATCCACGCCCCGAGGAGGCGATCTGCGATGGGGCGCAGGCGCTCGTGGCCGATGAGTTCGGCGACTACGCCGAGCGTGTGCAGGCCGCGGCCGCGCTCGCCGGCAAGGCGTTCGCGACCGTTTGAGCGCACGCCTCGCGGTTGTCGGCGTCGGACTGATCGGCGGCTCGGTCGCGCTCGCCGCCAAGCAGCGGCTCGCCGCGACGCTCGCGGGCTTTGATGACTCGCCGGCCGCTTTGCTGGCCGGCGTCCGCCGCGGCGCGCTCGACCGCGCCTGCGACAGCGTCGCCGAAGCGGTCGCGGACGCCGAGGCGGTAATCGTCGCCGTTCCCGTGGGCCAGCTCCCGGAGGCGATCTCGGCGGCACTCGAGTTCGCCCCGCGCGACTGCGTGGTCACCGACGTCGGCTCGACCAAACGGGCAATCGTGGCCTCGCATCCGGACCCCCGTTTCGTTGGCGGCCACCCACTCGCCGGCGCCGAGACGGCCGGCGTCGAGCACGCCCGAGGCGATCTCTTCGAAGGCGCGATCTGGTACCTGACGCCGGCCGCGAACACCTCCGGACTCCTGTATGAGCGCCTTCACCGGCTCCTGCACGGGATCGGCGCCAGGCCAGCCGCGATCGACCCCGAGACCCACGACCGGATCATGGCAACGGTGTCGCACCTGCCTCACGTGCTCGCCAACGTACTCGTCTCGCAGGCGGCGCAGACGCTGGCGAGCGGAGGTGAGCGGCTCCCCGCGACCGGGCCCAGCTTTCGCGACGCCACCCGGGTGGCGGGCGCCCCGAGCGCAATCTGGAGCGATATCTACCTCTCCAACCGCGACGCGCTGGCCGGGCAGATCGAGCAGGCGATCGAGCGTCTGAAGGATGTACGTCGCGCCCTTCTGGCCGGGGATCGGGAGGGCATCACGGCGTGGAACGACGACGCCGCAATGCAGCGACGGGGGTTGCTCGAGGCGCAGCTCGCGGGCGGACCGCTACTGGAGCTCCGCGCCTCGGTCCCCAACCGTCCCGGGGTGATCGCCGAGCTAGCGCTGAAGCTCGGGCGCGCCGGTGTGAACATCGTCGACATGGCCCTGTATCCGGCCGCCGACATGAGCGAAGGGGTGATCGCGCTGTGGATCACCGGCGGAACGCAGGCCCAGCGAGCGCAGGAGCTGATCGGCGAGCTCGGGTTTCCGGTAGCCCGGGCATGAACGCGCGCTTTGATCCCTCCGGTCCGCTGCGAGGGCGCCTGCGGGTGCCCGCGGACAAGTCGATCTCGCACCGCGCGGCGATCGTCGCCGCGATGAGCTCGGAGCCGGTGAGGATCCGCAACTACCTCGCCGCCGCCGACACGAGCTCGACGCTGGCCGCGGTTCGGGCACTGGGCGCGCAGGTGCGGGAGGGTGAACTCGAGCTGACCGTCAGGGGCCCTGGGCTCCACGGAGCGAGAACGCCGCATTCGACGATCGACGTCGGCAACGCGGGCACGCTGATGAGGCTGCTGCCGGGGTGGCTCGCGTTCCAGGCCGGCGAGCGCTTCAGGCTCGACGGCGATGCCTCGATCCGACGCCGCCCGGTCGACCGGATCGCGGCGCCGTTGCGGTCGATGGGGGCCGGGATCGAAGCCCGCGAGCAGCGCTTCCCGCCGTTCACCGTCGATGGCGCGGAGCTGCAGGGAATCGAGTACGAGCTCCCGGTCGCCAGCGCGCAAGTGAAGTCCTGCGTCCTGCTCGCGGGGCTCGACAGCGAGCGGACGACCGTGATCGAGCCGGTGGCGAGCCGCGATCACACCGAGCGGCTGCTGCTGCGGGCCGGCGCGCGGGTGGATCGGCGAGCGAGCGGCCGTGGCTACCGAATCACGGTCACCCGGGCGCAGGCGCTGGCGATCGACACGATCGAGGTTCCAGGGGACCTCTCGTCGGCGGCGTTTCTGATCGCGGCCGGCGTGCTGGTGCCGGGCTCGCAGGTGCGACTGGAGCGCGTCGGCGTCAACTGGACCCGCGCGGGGTTTCTGCGGATCCTGGAGCGGATGGGCGCGAAAGTCGACGGGGAGCTCGAGCCCGATGGCACGTTTGCCGCTGAGGAGCCGATCGCGGACCTCGTCGTATCCAGCGGGCCTCTCGCCGGGACGGCCGTCGAGGCCGAGGACGTGCCGCTGGCGATCGACGAGCTGCCGCTGGTCGGGCTGCTCGGTTGCTTTGCCCACGGGGAGACCGTGGTGCGCGGCGCCGCGGAGCTGAGGGTCAAGGAATCGGACCGGATCGCGACGGTCGCCGAGGGGCTGAGGGCGCTCGGGGCCGACATCGAGCCGGCGCCCGACGGCTTCGTCGTCCGGGGCACGGGCGGTCTGCGCGGCGGGCGCCTCGACGCCTACGGCGATCATCGCCTGGCGCTGCTGGGCGCGGTCGCGGGCCTGGCGTCCGAGGAAGGCGTGGAGGTCGTGGGCATGGACGCGGCGGCGGTTTCCTACCCTCGCTTCGAGCGCGACCTGAGGCAGCTGAGCTGATGACGATCGTGGCGATCGACGGCCCGGCGGGCGCCGGCAAGTCGACGGTCGCGAGGGCGGTCGCACGGGCGGTCGGCTTCACCTACCTGAACTCCGGGGCGATGTATAGGTCGGTCGCGCTGGCCGCGCTCGAGCGCGGGTCCGAGCCTGCGGCGGTCGCGGACTCGATCGAGATCGAGGTCGGTCCGCGGGTGCTGCTCGATGGCCGTGACGTCACCGAGCAGATCACAGCCCCTTTGGTGTCCGAGGAGGCCTCGCGGGCGGCTGCGGATCCCGAAGTCCGCCGGGCACTGGTCGCACGGCAGCGTCGCCTGCTGAGCCACGGGAACTGGGTGGCCGAAGGTCGAGACGTCGGCACGGTGGTCGCCCCCGACGCGGAGGTGAAGGTGTTCCTGACCGCCGATCCGTCGGAGCGGGCGCAACGGCGAGCCTCCGAGCTCGGCGTGGACGAGGCGACCGTGCTCGCCGAGCAGACGATTCGCGATCAACGCGACCGCACCCGTGAGCACTCGCCGCTCGAGCCGGCTCCAGGGGCGGTGGTGCTCGATACCACCGGACTGACGGTCGAGCAGGTGGTCGAGCGGGTCGTCGAGCTGGTCGACGCCGCACGCTAGCCTCGCCCCGATGGCAATCAAGGTCGCGATCGTCGGCTATCCGAACGTCGGCAAGTCCTCTCTGGTCAACCGGCTGAGCCAGTCCCGCGAGGCGGTTGTTCACGAGCGCCCTGGGGTCACGCGTGACCGCAAGGAGCTCCGGACCGACTGGAACGGGGTCGCGCTGACGCTGATCGACACGGGCGGCGTCGATTACGAGGATCGCGACAGCCTCGGGGCGCAGGTTCGAGAACAGGTGCGCGCGGCGCTCGCCGATGCCGACGCCGCGGTGCTGGTCCTCGACGCGAGAGCGGGCTTGCGGGCCGGTGATCGCGACGTGGCCGATCTGCTGCGGCGGGGCAGCGTGCCGGTGATCGTCGCCGCCAACAAGATCGACACCGCTCGCGATCTGCCGCTGGCGGCCGAGTTCTACGCCCTCGGCCTCGGCGAGCCGGTCGCCGTGTCCGCCGAGCAAGGGCTGGGCACGGGCGATCTGCTCGACCGGATCGTCGCGCTGGGTCCTTACGGCGAGGAGGTGGAGGAGCGGGAGGATCCGATCGCGCTGGCGGTGATCGGGCGCCCCAACGTCGGCAAGTCCTCGCTCGTGAACCGGTTCCTCGGCGCGGAACGAGTGATCGTGTCCGCCGACGCGGGCACCACCCGCGACGCGATCGACCTCGAGATGAGCTTCGAGGGCCGGGAACTGCTCCTGATCGACACCGCCGGGTTGCGGCGGGGAGCAAAGGTCGGGGAATCGCTCGAGTACTACACCGCCTTGCGCTCCCGCCGCGCCGCTGAGCGGGCCGAGGTGGCGCTCGTCGTGTGCGACGCGAGCGAAGGGATCACCGCCCAGGACCTGCGCATCGCCGAGCTGGCGATGAAGAGCGGCTGCGCGACCGCGATCGTGCTCAACAAGTGGGACCTGGCCGACGAGCTCGACCTCGACTACGAGCGGGCGCTGGCCCGTCAGAAGCTCCGGCTGCGCCCGCGCGTCGTGACCGCGAGCGCCAAGACCGGCCGTCACGCCGAGCGCCTGCTCGCAGAGGCGGTCGGGCTTGCGGAGCGCGGCCGCGGTCGGATTGCGACCCCGCAGCTGAACCGGTTCCTGTCCGATGCGGTCGCAGCTCGCCAGCCGCCCGCCGGAAGCGGTCGCCGCGGCGGGGCGCACCGGCTGAAGCTGCTGTTCATCACCCAGACCGGCGAGCGGCCGCCGCGGTTCTCGATCCAGGTCAACTCCCGCGCTCGCGTCACCCGCGACTACGCCTATTACCTCGAGAACCGGCTGCGCGAGCGGTTCCACCTCGAGGGCATTCCGGTGATCATCGACTTCGTCGAGCGCAGTGAGCGCCGGGGTCCCGGCCGAGCGGTCTCCTCACGCGCCTGATGAGCGCCGGGTCCCGGGCGAGCGCTGTCCTCTCCGCCTGATCGGAGGTGCGCGAGCGAAGCGCTACTCTTTCCGACCGGGACCAGCTTCGGCGCGGGGGAGGCCGAACATCGCTGAAGCTGCACCGCCAGCGCCATGCCCAAGCTCTCCGACAACGAATTCTTGTTTACGTCCGAGTCCGTGACCGAGGGTCACCCGGACAAGATCGCCGACCAGATCTCCGACGGCGTGCTCGACGCGGTGCTGCGCGACGACCCCTACGGCCGGGTCGCCTGCGAGACGCTCGTCAACACCGGCTTGGTGGTGGTCTCGGGGGAGATCACCACCGAAACCTACGTGGACATCCAGGACGTCGCCCGGGAGACGATTCGGAGAATCGGATATACCAACGCGGAGTACGGCTTCGACTGCCACACCTGCGCGGTGATCAACGCGATCGACAAGCAGTCGCCGGATATCGCCCAGGGCGTGGATGCGGCCTACGAGGCTCGCATGGATCCCGGCGATGACGACGCGCTCGACATCGCCGGCGCCGGCGACCAGGGAATGATGTTCGGCTACGCGACGCGCGAGACCGACGAGCTGATGCCGCTGCCGATCGCGGTGGCGCACAAGCTGGCCAAGCGCCTCGCGGACGTGCGCAAGGCCGAGATCGTCCCCTACCTCCGCCCCGACGGCAAGACCCAGGTGACCGTTCGCTACGTCGACGGAAAGCCGGCCGAGATCGAGAAGATCTTGATCTCGACCCAGCACCGGGACGGCGCCGAGTCGCTGATCAAGGACGACCTCTGGGAGCACGTGATCACGCCGGTGCTGCCGCCGGACCTGTTCGACGCGCGGAAGCTGAGCAAGACCTTCCTGGTCAACCCCACCGGCCGGTTCGTGATCGGCGGTCCGATGGGAGATTGCGGGCTCACCGGCCGAAAGATCATCGTCGACACCTATGGGGGCATGGCGCGCCATGGCGGCGGCGCGTTCTCCGGCAAGGATCCATCGAAGGTCGACCGATCCGCCTCCTACGCGGCCCGTTACGTGGCCAAGAACCTGGTCGCGGCCGGCCTCGCGGACCGCGCCGAGGTGCAGGTCGCGTACGCGATCGGCGTCGCCCATCCCGTCTCGGTGATGGTCGAGACGTTTGGGACCGAGAAAGTGGGCCGCTCCAAGCTGCTCGAGCTGATCGAGCAGCACTTCGATCTGCGGCCGGGCGCCTTCCGCGAGTCGCTGCGACTGCACCGGCCGATCTACAGCAAGACCGCCGCCTACGGTCACTTCGGGCGCGAGGACCACGATTTCACCTGGGAGCGCACCGACAAGGCGCAGGCGCTGCGCGCCGCCGCCGGTCTCGGTGCCGCGCCGGTCGAGGCTTAGGCGTCGTCGAGGCCCGCGCCGGTCGAGGCTTAGGCGTCGTCGAGACCGCGAGCGGCTACAGCCCGCCGGCCTCCTGCGTCCGGCGCAGCGCCCGATCGACGGTTCGCACGATCTCATGAGGATGTGCGACGCCGTCAAAGCAGAAGTTGAAGCCCTGCTCGCCCGCGGTGTCGAAGTCGACGCTGCCGATCCCCAGGATCCGCTCGAACAGGGTCTGGCGCGAGTTGACGTTCTGAACCCGCTGCAGGCGAGTGTGGTGAACGTCGCGCGAGAGCAGACCGCTCTCGATCGTCAGCCGCTGGTCTGTGACCGTGTAGGTGGTGCTGAGCAGCCTGATCGAGCCGACCAGCAGCACCAGCGCGAACGACACCAGCACGGCCACGATCACCCAGCCGATCTCGACGTGACCTCCGGCGACCGCGCTCGCGATGCCCGCGAGCGCGCCCACGAGGATTGCCGCAAGCAAGCCCTTGCAGTGGAACGTAAGCATCGAAAACCACGAGGGGTGCCCGTGGAAAAACACCTGCTCATCAAGCTCTGGCTGCAACGCCGCTGAGGGTAACCAACCCCGTCCGCGCACCCGCCGGTCTGCCGTCCGCGCGCTCTCCGGTCTGCCGTCCGCGCGCTCCCTGGTCTCCGGCTCGACGTCGTCGCCGCGGTCTACGCTCCCTTGCCTGGTGGGGAGCTCCGCATCATGACATCGAATATCGCGCGCGTTGAACCGCTGATGCGCACTCGTGCGCTGCGGGGCCCGTTCGACTACCGGCTGGGAGTCGATCAAGATCAGGTCGGCGTCGGCTCGGTGCTGCGGGTGCCGTTCGGCCGCCAGCGTCCGCTTGGCGTGGTCGTCGAGATCGCGGACAGCTCGGAGCTTGCTCCCGAGCGCCTGGCCGAGCCTGAGGCGGTGCTGCCGGCCTGCCTGCCGGCGGATCTGGTCTCACTCGCGGCGTGGATCGCGGCGGAGTACTGCTCCACGCCGGCGCGGGCGCTTGGGCTGCTGCTGCCGCCGGGCGCCGCCGACGGAATCGGCGCCAAGGAGGTGCTCGTCGCGGAGCTGACCGACGCCGGACGGGCGGTGGTGGATCACGGCGAGCGTCACGGCGCCAAGCCGTCCGGGGATCGGCTCAGCGACCGCCAGCGAGAAGCATTGCTGGTCCTGAGCCGAGCGGGCGCGACCCCCGCCGCCCAGCTCGGCACCCCCAGCCTGCGCAGGCTCGAGGTGCGCGGGCTGGTCACGATCACCCCCCGGGCGCAGCGGCGGCGACCGCTCCGTCACCAGGTAGGCGCCGTCTCCGCTACCCGCCCGGCGTTGACCGGCGAACAGCAAGCGGCGCTCGGAGCGATCCTGCGGGCGCTCCGTACGCCGCCCCGGGAGCACGCAGATCGGCGCTTCCTGCTGCACGGGGTAACCGGCTCCGGTAAGACCGAGGTCTACCTGCGGGCGGTCGAGGAGGTGCTGGCCGCCGGGCGCACGGCGATCGTGCTGGTTCCGGAGATCGCGCTCACGCCTCAGACGCTGGGCCGTTTCGAGGCTCGCTTCGGCGACGTCGTCGCGGTCCTCCACTCCTCGCTGAGCAGGGGCGAACGCTACGACGAGTGGCTCCGGCTGGCCCGAGGTGAGGCGCGGGTCTGCGTCGGCGCCCGGTCGGCCGTGTTCGCGCCACTGCCGGCGATCGGGCTGATCATCGTCGATGAGGAGCACGAGGCGTCCTACAAGCACGAAGGAGATCCGCGCTACGACGCCCGCGCGGTGGCCGAGCGGCGCGCGCAGCAACACGGCGCGGTGATCGTCCTTGGCAGCGCGACGCCGCGCCCAGAGAGCGCGGGAGGGGCGATCGCGCCGGTGAAGCTGCGCCTGCGCTCCCGGATCGACGGCCGCGAGCTGCCGCCGGTGGAGTTGCTCGACATGCGTGGACTTCACCATCCGCTGCATCCGCAGACGCGGCTGGCGCTCGCGGATCTGCGGCGGGCGGGCGGCAAGGCGATCGTGCTGCTCAACCGCCGCGGCTGGTCGAACTTTCTCTCCTGCCGCTCCTGCGGGCGGGTTTGGAGTTGTCCCAACTGCGAGGTCGCACTCGTGCTCCACCGGTCGGCGGGCGGCGCAAGCCGGGCGGCGGGCGGCGTAGGGGGTTTTGCGGGCGGCGCAGGAGGGGCGGCGGGCGGCGTTGGGGGGTTTGTCGCCTGCCATCACTGCGGCCACCGCGAACCAGTCCCGCACCGCTGCCACGCTTGCAACTCGGTTGCGGTGGCCCGCCACGGGGCCGGAACGGAGCGGATCGAGCACGAACTGAAGGAGGCCCTCGGCGAGCCCTCGTTTCCGGTGTTTCGCCTCGACGCCGACGCCGCCGCGCTGAGCGAACGGGCCACCACGCTCGCACGCTTCCAGGCCGCTCCCGCGGGCCTCCTGGTCGGCACTCAGATGGTCGCCAAGGGCCACGACTTTCCCGACGTCGCCCTCGGGATCGTGCTCGACGCAGATCAGACCCTCCGCTTCCCGGATTTTCGCGCCGAGGAACGAACGTTCGCGCTCGTGACCCAGCTCGCGGGGCGGGCAGGGCGGGCAACGGCGCGAGACGGCGTCGCCGGGCGGGCAGGGTGGGGCAGGGCGCGAGACGGGGTCGCGGGGCGCGTCCTGGTGCAGACGATCGCGCCCGAAGCGCGCTCGATCCGGTTCGCGGCGCGCCACGAGGCCGACGGGTTTCTGGCGGGCGAGCTCGCGCGGCGCAAGGCGCTCGGATACCCGCCGTTCGCTTCCCTGATCCGGATCATCTGCGCATCCGAGCAGGCGGCCGATTGCACCGCGGTTGCCGCTTCGCTGAAGGCCCGGATCGAGCCGCCCGGGGCGGTCGTTCTGGGACCTGCGCCGCTGTTCGCGCTCCGCGGCCGGGCGCGTACGCAACTGCTGATCAAGGCAAGCCAGCGCGGCCCGGCGATCGGCGCCGTCGGCGCGGCCGTCGATGCGCTCGCCCGCACCGCCTCGCGGCGCGGTGTCAGCGTCAGCGTGGACGTGGATCCGCAGTGATACGGCCGGCCATGGCGGGCCGGTAGGCGAGGCGATGGGGTGGCCGGCCGAGAAGCCCCGCAGACAAGACGGCCCTTGCTTGGAGGGCGTTGGGGATCCGGGCGCGTTGGAGTTGGAGGGCGTTGGAGTTGGGGCGCGTTGGAGTTGGAGGGTCCGGACGCGGATGTTCGCCGGGTGCTCGCGGTCTAGTCCCCGGACGCGGATGCTCGCCGGGTGCTCGGCGTCTGGTCCCGTCGGGCCACATGGAAAACGTCCCACTCGGGCACTCCGAAACCGCGACTGGGGCGTTCAACGTGAGGTGGAAGGGAAACGTCCCGGTCGAGTTTTGGAGGAGATCGAGTGGGATGTTTCCCAGATCGATGTGAGAGCGATTTGCGGTCTCGTGACGCTCTCAGCCGGACCGCCGCCACGCCCTCACCCGGACCACCTGCCACGCCTCACCCGCACTACCTGCCACACCCATGCAGCCACAAACCACGCTCCGCCACCCACGCGCCAGCCTCGGCGCGCAAGAAACCGCTGCGAGCGTGAGCACCCTCCTAAACTGGATGCCGTGACCGAGCAGGCAACAGGTCCAATTGATCCCGAAGAGACGTTCGAGGTCGAGCCCGAAGAAGACGAACAGGAGTCCGGGCTCGATCCCGAGGTCGCCGCCCGCCGCGACGCGGCGCTCGCACGGGTGCGGAAATTCGGGGACCCCGTGCTTCGTACCCGGGCCCGGCCGGTTGAGCGCTTCGACGACGCGCTGAGAGCTGAGATCGCACGGATGGGCGAGCTGATGAAGGATGCGCTCGGGATCGGGCTCGCCGCCACCCAGCTGGGGGTGTTGCACCGCGTGCTCGTCTATCGAGTAGCGCCTCAGGCTCCGGTCGCGGTGCTCGTCAATCCGCAGATCGAGTGGTCGGGACAGGACGGTGAGATCGCCGAGGAGGGATGCCTGAGCCTGCCTTCCGTGCTGGTAGACGTGGAACGGCCGATTTACGTTCGCGTCAAGGCCCTGGACGGGTACGGAGACGAGATCCTGGTCGAGGCGAGCGGCCTCGAGGCGCGGGTGATCCAGCACGAAATCGACCACCTCGACGGCGTGCTGATCCTCGATCGCACCACGCGTGATCAGCGCAAGCAGGCGATGCGAGCGCTGCGAGAAGCCCAGCAAGCCGCCTGAGTGGCTTGCCGACGGTCTTTCTCGGAACCACGGACTTCGCGTCCGCCGTGCTGCGGATCCTGGCGGCCTCGCCTCATCGGCCGGCGCTGGTGGTGACCCGACCGGACCGTCCGCGCGGGCGGGGGCGCCGGTTGGCCTCGCCGCCGGTCGCGCAAGCGGCACGCGAGCTTGGCATCGAGCTCGATCAGCCCGACTCGGTCAATGACGAGCGAGCTCGCGCTCGGATCTCCGCGGTCGCGCCGGAAGCGGTCTGCGTTTGCGCGTTCGGTGCCTTGATCCGGGAGCCGCTGCTGTCAGAGCAGGCGCTGCTCAACGTCCACCCGTCGTTGCTTCCGAGGTGGCGTGGAGCGGCGCCGATCGAGCGCGCGATCATGTCCGGTGACACGCACACGGGGGTCTCGATCATGCGCCTCACGGCGGGACTGGACAGCGGCCCCGTATGCCTTCAGGCAAGCGAGCCGATCGCTTCGCACGACAGCTATGGAAGCCTCGCCCCCCGCCTCGCGCAGCTGGGTGGCGAGCTCTTGATCCAAGCTCTCGACGAGCACCCCGAATGCCACGAGCAGGACAACTCGCTCGCCACCTACGCCGAGAAGCTCACCGCCGCGGACCGGCTGCTCGATCCCGCGCGTCCGGCAGCCGAACTGGAGCGCGTCGTCCGCGCGCTCGCGCCCCACATCGGCGCACAGGTTCGGCTGGACGACGGCACGCTGATCGGGGTGCGTGAGGCGCGCGCGGTCGCCAACGGCCAGACCGAGCAGGGTGTGGTGTCGCTGAGCGGTCCTCTACCACTCCTGGGCTGTGCCCAAGGCGCGCTCGAGCTGCTCGTCGTGCAGCCGCCGGGAAGGCGCGAGATGAGCGGCGAGGACTACGTGCGCGGGCGTCGCCGATGAGCTCCGAACGCCGCGTACCTCCCGCCCGCGACGCCCCGCCCCCACGCGGCGTCTCGCCCGCGCGTGTCTGCGCGTTCGCGGTGTTGCGGCGCGTGTTCGAACGGGGTGCGTATGCGGACCGGGCATTCACCGCCGAGGCGGTGGGGCTCGAGCCACGCGAGCGGGCGTTCGCGATGCAGCTGGCCTACGGTGCGGTACAGCGCCGCGCGACGCTCGACTACGTCGCTGGAAAGCTGTCCCGGCGAGCACTCGCCGACCTGGAGCCCGCTGTCCTCGCGGCCTTGCGGCTGGGCATCTTCCAACTGCTGATGCTCGGCGGCGTCGCTGATCACGCAGCAGTCAGCCAGAGCGTCGAGCTCGTCAAGCGTTCGAGTCCCGGCGGCGCGTCGCTCGTCAACGCGGTCCTGCGCCAGGCCGCCCGCCGGGGGAGCGAGATCCTGGCTGGTCTGAGCGATGAGCTTCCCGAGGACGCGGCGAAGCTGTACTCGGTCCCCGAATGGCTGGCGCGGCAATGGTTCGACGAGTTGGGGGCCGAGGTCGCTCGGCAGCTGCTTCAGCGGGTGAACGCCCCAGCAGAGTCGGCGCTTCGCGTGAACACGCTCGTCGCGAACTACGAGCAGGTGCTGGCGCAACTGCCACCCGCGACGCGGTCTGCCGACGGGCTGCCCGAGGCAGTCGTGATGCAAGCGCCGTTCGATGCCTACTCTTCCGCGCTCTGGCAAAGCGGCGCGATCATGCCCCAATCGAGAGGCTCGATGCTGGTGGCGCGAGTGCTGGCGCCGGCGGCGGGCGAGCGAGTGCTCGACGTTTGCGCCGCTCCCGGCGCCAAGACCACGCATCTGGCTGCCCTGATGAGCGACCGCGGCGAGATCGTCGCGGTCGAGCGACACCCCGGCCGCGCTCGGGCGCTGGCCCTAACCTGCGCTCGGACGCGAGCGGAGTGCGTTCGCATCGAGGTCGCCGACGCGAGCAAGATCAGCTGCGAGCGGCGATTTGACCGGGTCCTGGTCGATCCGCCGTGCAGTGGGCTGGGGACGCTCCAGTCGCGGCCAGACGTCCGCTGGCGAGCGAGTCCCGACCGCATCGACGGCCTGGCCGCGCTGCAGGAGCAGATCCTCGCCACTGCAGCCGCGGCGACCGCGTCCGGCGGGATGCTCGTGTATTCGGTCTGCACGATCTGCCGAGCCGAGGCCCAGGGCGTAGTGGGACGTTTCCTGCAGGCAAATCCGGAGTTCGAGGCGGATGATCTTGCCGCAGAGCTCCCCGCCTGGAGCCACCGAGACGGCGAGCCGTATCTGCAGCTGCTTCCGCACCTCGACGGAACCGACGGATTCTTCATCGCCCGGCTGCGACGGAGGTGACGACGGACAGTGCCGTTACCCTAGTAGCAGGGTGAGCGATTCGACGATCAAGCTCGGTCCGGCATGTCCCGGGTGCGGCGAGCCGTGGCTGCGTCCGACGGCGGTGCCTGGTCGCTACCGCTGCCTCTATTGCCTGCAGCGGTATGAGCTCGTCTCGGTATGCCCCGACTGTGGTGAGCACTCCACGATTGTGCGCATGTCGAGTACCGCGATCGTGGCTTGCAACCACTGTCAGGGAAGCATGCTGAGGGCGCTTTAGTGCCGCCCCGGCCGCGAACCTCGAGGCAATCGAGTCTCGACACGGGGCGCTGCTGAGCCGTGGCCGCTGAACTTCTACGCCAGCGCCTGGTGGCGCCATCGATCCTCTCGGCCGACTTCGCGCGCCTGGGCCCGCAGGTCGACGAGGTGATCGCAGCGGGGGCCAGGGTGGTCCACTGCGACGTGATGGACGGTCGCTTCGTCCCGCCGATCACGTTCGGGGCGCTGATCGTCGGCGCACTCGCGGACCGGGTCCACAGCGCCGGCGCGATCATCGATGTGCACCTGATGATCGAGCGACCGGAGCGAATGGTCGGCGAGTTTGCGAAGGCGGGAGCGGACAGCATCACGATCCATGTCGAAGCGACCCCGCACGTGCACTACGCGCTGATGGCGATCCGCGAGGCGGGCTGCTCGGCCAGTGCGGCGATTTGTCCCGCGACCCCCGCCGACGTGCTCGGCGAAGTCGCCGGCGAGATGCTGGACATGGCCCTGTGCATGAGCGTCAACCCCGGCTGGGGAGCCCAGGAGTTGATCCCCAACACCTACAGCAAGCTGGCGCGAATGCGCCGCTCGCTACCGGACCGGGTGGCTCTGGAGGTGGACGGGGGTGTCCACGAGCAGACCGTCGCCGGCTGCGTCGAGGCGGGAGCGAACGTGCTGGTCACCGGCTCGGCGGTGTTCGGCGCCCCCGACCCGGCGGCTGCATACCGCGCGATCACGGCCGCGGCGGGGGCGCATTAAGGCGCGATCGCGGCAGGAGCGGACCGATCCCGGCCAGCGGGCTCCCGACCGGCGGATGCGATACGTTGAGTCTCGTGCGTCGCTGGATCGCTTTGGTAGGAGCGCTCGCGGCGCTGGTGGTCTCGGGGTGCGGAAGCAGTTCGTCATCGTCCTCGGGCGTCAGCGCCGGCTCATACGTGAAATCCGTCTGTACGGCTGTTCGCGGCTGGGCGCAGGACATCCAGACCAAGAGCGGAGCGCTGGACCTGGCCACGATCAGCAACACCAAGCAGGGCAAGACGGCGATCGAGGGATTCTTCGATTCCGCTGTCACCGACACCGGCACCGTGGTATCGAAGCTCCAGGCCGCGGGAACGCCCGACGTGACGAACGGCAAGAAGATCTCGACGGCGCTCGTCTCGAGCTTCAGCCGGATCCAGACCGCGCTCAGCCAGGGCAAGACCGCGGCGACCTCGCTGCCGACCAACAGCCCGACGGAGTTTCGCAACGCCGGCCAGAAGCTCGCCAACAACGTCCGCCAGTCACTCTCGGGAATCGGGGCTGGCCTCAGCGGACTGACGAGCTCCCAGCTCGAGAGCGCGGCCAAGAGCGAGCCTGCCTGCAAGCCGCTGACCGGCTGAGCTCGGATCCCCCTACTTTTCAGCGGGGCGGTGGCCCATCGGCCTGAGCCGAGCCGGCGGCACCCCACCGGCGGTCGATCCGCCTAAGCCGAGCCGGCGGAAGCCTTGGCCGTACCGGCTGCACCCCGCCGGTAGACAGCCCACAGCAGTCCGCACAGCACGAGCGTCGAGACGAAGTAGCCGACCTCGACTCTGGTCACCTCGGAGCTGATCGTCTTCGTCGCGACGATCAGCACGAACAGGGCGGCCGCGCACAACCAGGCGATCGCCGCGTGCCTGGCCCGCCCGCGGGCCAGGGCGGCCTGGTTGAGCGTCCCCGAAGCGAGGTGAAAGCCCATCCCGAGCCCGACCACCGCGAGCCCCACCCGGCCGTAGTGAAAGCCCTTGTCCCCGAGCAGCGCGGTCATCACGGCCGGCCCGATCAGGAGCAGGCCGAGGGCGACCGCGCCCGAGAAGGCGGCGATCGCTCGGATCGTGATCCGGATCGCGGAGTGGAACTGCGCCGTGCTGGCACGTGCCTCGAGCCCGGTCAGATGGGGAAGGATCGAGGTCTGGATCGCCTGGAACAGCTGCAGCGGCGCGCGCACGATCAGCATCACGTTGAACACGAAGCCGGTTAGCCCCGCGGTCAGCGCCACCCCGCCCGAGTTCGCCGCCACGATCAGCACGCCGGCGTTCATCAGCGTCTGCTCGGCGAGCATGATTGCGACCACCGCGACCGCGAACCCGGCACCGTGCTTGAGCGTGAGATCGGTGGCCGCCTCCTCCAGCTGACCGTGGGCGGGGCCTTCGCCGGCCGCGTCGGCCGCGGGCACGCCGGCGAGACCGCGGACTCTGATCCGCGAGAAGGCGAACGGCATCACGCACAGCGACGCGAACGGTGCGACCGCCATGCCCAGGCCGACGGCTGCCTGACCGGAAGCGATGCCGACGGCGACCGCCGCCGCGAACAGGAACCGGGAGGTGGACTCCAGGAACACCAGCCCCCCGTAGAGCGCGAATCGCTGGTGGCCCGCCAGCCAGCCGCGCGCGAAGTAGCTCGCCGCGTAGGCCATCACTCCGACCACGAGAATCCAGTAGAGCGCGCTCGATCCGTCGAAGATGCCCTGCTCGATCCGATCCCTGAGCGCCAGCGCGGCGGCCAGAAACAGCAGCGCGAACCCGAACTGGATCGTTGCCGGAACGCGCAGCTGGTGACCGTGCAGGCCCCGGGCGCGACGGTCCGCGATCGTGCGCGAGAGCAACTGCTCGATCGGGCGGTAGATCACCGACAGGATCACGAACATGATCGCCCAGCAGAGCGAGATGCGGCTGTAGGAGGAGGGGTCCAGCACGTGGCTCGCGGTCGCGAGATACAGGAACGTGAAGACCCCGGTTGATGCGATCCCGATCGTCAAGATGCGGGCGCCCGACGCATACGACTTCTCGCCCCCGCCCGGGGCGGCGTCCGCGGGCGCCGAAGAGGCTTGCGGGTCCTGGGGGGGAGGGAGCGTCGCGGGAGACGTGGCGCCGCCGCCGTTCGAGGCCGTCACGCCACTCGCACCAGCGCCATCGTCCATGGAAACGGCGTGCGGGTCTCGACCACCCTGCCGTGGCGCGAGAGCAGCTCCGTAAAGCTCCGCTTGGACCAGTGGTTGAGGTGCCCTGGGGTGTTGCCCAGCTCCCGCAGGTATGCGCCCCGAGCGACGTTCAGCGCCCGCCACAGCGGCTCTCGTGGAACCGAGACCAGGAAATGGCCGCGTGCCACCCGGGCCATTTCCGACAACGCGCGCGCAGGGTCGGGAAGGTGCTCGAGCGTCTCGATCGCGGCGACGAGGTCGAACTCGCTCTCGCCCCAGGCGAGCGCCTCCGCGCGCCCGGCGCGAAACTCCAGGTTGGCTCGAGCGCGGCCCGCCCACTCGGCCTCGAGCTTGGGGTCCTTAAGATCGATCCCCACGACCGGCCAGGAGCCCAGCGCGCTCGCCCAGCGGTAGGTCAAGACGCCCTCGCCGCAGCCGACGTCCAGCACCGACCGCGGCGCCGCGCGGCCGAAGAGATCGTCAAGCGCGCGCTGGAAGCCGGCCATCAGGCGACGGACCACCGGGTTGGAGGCGCCGTACTTGTCGTAGGTGTTGCCGGTCGGGATCGGGGGATCTTCGACCTGGAGCGAGGAGCTCATACCTCGAGCGCCTCGCGGTCGGGCGCTCCTGTGGCGCTCGGGCCGTCCTTGTCCGTCCCCGCTTGCACAGTGCGATTCTCGGCGGGGAGAACCCCCGGCTCGTAGTGAGACGGTCGCACCCCGAGCTCGAGCTCGATCCGGCGGACCCGCTCGAAAGTACGCTGGGAGATCGTTCGCTGCGCATCCAGCAGATCACCGATCACGCCGAGCGAGCCGAGCAGCATCGCGCCGATGAACAGGACAGCGCCCGCGATCAGCGATTGCACGTGGCCTCGCCCGTTGCCCTCGGCGAAATAGACCAGAAAGCGGATGAACAGCGCCAACGCCGCGAGCCCCATCACGATCGCTCCGCCCCAGAACACCCTCAGCGGCTCGTACTGCGAGTAGATCCGGAAGATCGACAGGGCATTCCGGCGGACGTATGCTCCGGTCGAAGGGAACAGCCGTGACTCGCGGGTCTTGGTGTTGGTCCGGACCGGGACATGGTCGACGGCGACGAGCAGCTTGCCGGCCTGGATGATCGTCTCGAGCGTGTAGGTGAACTTCGACACGGCCTGCATCTGCAGCGCCGCATCGCGGTTGTAGGCCCGGAAACCCGACGTTGTGTCCGGAATTTCCGTGGATGAGGCTTGACGAACGACCCACGAGCCGAGACGTTGCAGGAGTTTCTTACCCGACGAGAAATGCGCAATCGTCCCGATCTGGCGATCTCCCACGACCATGTCCGCCTCGCCGCGGACAATCGGGGCGACCAGCTTTGGTATATCCGCCCCCTCATATTGGTTATCCGCATCGGTATTGACGATCACATCCGCCCCCAGCTTGAGCCCCGCGTCGAGACCGGCCTGGAACGCGGCGGCGAGGCCCTTGTGGTTGGTCAGGCGGACGATGTGGTCGACGCCGTGCGCCCGGGCAACCTCGATCGTCTTGTCGGAGGAGCCGTCGTCGATGATCAGCCACTCGACCACCTCGAACCCCGCCACCCGGCGCGGGAGATGGCCGAGGGTGGTTGGAAGCTGACCTTCCTCGTTGAAACAGGGAATCTGGATGATGAGCTTCATTGACTGCAGGCGAGAGGCCGCTCCGGACGGGATCTGCGAACGCCGCCGAAGCGTAACCGGGACACCAGCCGTTAGCGACACGGTAGCGGGATACTCGTGAAACGATGAATGCGGTCACCCTCACCCGGCCGGAGCCAGGACGGGAGCTGACCGCCCCGCCGGCGCCCTCGCGAGCGCCGCGGCCCAAACCCAGCAGCGCCGAGCGCCGCCTCCGCCGCCTCCACCGCCCGGCGCTGGCGCTGGTGTTGATCGGGACCTTCCTACTGCGGGTCTGGGGGATCAAACAAGGCCTGCCCTACAGCTACAACGTCGACGAAGCGACCCACTTCGTGCCGCGGGCGATCGCGTTCTTCTCGCACGACCTGAACCCGCAGTACTTCCTCAACCCGCCCGCCTACTCCTACCTGCTGCACATCGTCTACGAGCTGTGGTTCGGAAGCGCCGACTCGGTCTCACGCACCTACACGACCAACCCGACCGAGGTGTTCGTGATCGCGCGGCTGGCGGCGGCGGTGCTGGGAACGATCGCCGTGTGGCTGACCTACCTCGCCGGCACGCGCTTCTTCGATCGCGTGATTGGCCTACTGGGAGCGGCGATCTTCGGGTTCGGTTTCCTGCCGATCTTCTACAGCCACCTCGCTCTCAACGACGTCCCGACGCTTGCACCGGTCGCGCTCTCGCTGTATGGCGTCGCCGGCGTGATGCGCACCAACCGGCTGCGCGACTACCTGATCGCGGGCGTCGGGATCGGCCTCGCCGCCGCTACCAAGTACACCGGCGGAATCACGCTGGTGTCTCTGCTCGGCGCCTACATGTGCAACGCCACCGAACGGCCGTTCTGGCCCACCACGCGGCGATTCATCGCTGCACTGGCGGTCGCGCTGGGAGCGTTCGTCCTCGCCAACCCGTATGCGGTGCTCGATTTCTCCGCCTTCCGCTGGGGGCTCGCCGAGCAGGCGTCGCTGGCGGCGGGCCAGGATCCGGTCAAGCTCGGCATGCACTCCGGAGGCGGGATCCCGTACTACCTGTGGACGTTCACCTGGGGACTCGGCTGGGGGCCCGCCGTCGCGGCGGTCGGCGGCGCCGCGCTGTTGCTCCTGCGGCGCAGAGTGGCGCTATCGCTGGTGCTGCTGCTCGCGCCGATCGCGTTCATCATCTTCATGGGCTCTCAGCAACGCTACTTCGGCCGCTGGCTGATGCCGATCTTCCCGATCGCGGCGCTGCTCGCCGCCTATGGGGCCGTCGAGCTGGTGAGATGGCTCCGCCACCGCCGCCGCCTGCCGGCACTGCTGCCGGGAGCGATCGTGGTGATCCTGATGTTGGGCCAGAGCCTCGTCGCCGTGGTCCACAACGATCTCGTCCTCTCGCGACCCGACACTCGCAATCTCACCCGCGCCTGGATGGTCGCCCATGTGCCGGCCGGGGCGAAGGTGGTGATCGAGCCGGTCGTGCCGGACAACTGGGCGAGCGACATCGGCACCTCGCTGGCGTCGACCCCGACCGGTGAGCGCTGGTATCGGTATCCCACCTGGCTGACAGACGTCGACGCGCAGGGCAACCTGCTGCCCGCCGGACAGGAGCGATACGTGGTCGTCGACCAATACGAGCGGACCCTGCGGCCGGAGCTGCTCGACGAGTACGTCAACAACGGCTTCTGCTGGCTGGTCGAAGGATCGCTGCAGGCCGGGCGCGCGTTTGCCCAGCCGGGCGCCGCGCCCTCGGCGATCGCCTACTACGAGGCCCTGGCCAAGCGGGCGAGGCTCGTCTACCACATCACTCCGTTCACCAACGGGGAGACCAGCGTTCCTTTCAACTTCGACTGGTCGATCGACTACTACCCTAGGCAGTACCGGCGCCCCGGCCCGGAGATGAGCGTCTACCACCTGACCGGTGGTCAGTGCTCATGAGCATCGCGTAACAGCCTTCCTATTCTCCAGAGAGAGGACCATGCCGTTGACGACCGACACGGATCGCCGCCATCTCGCGCGCGCGATCAAGCTGGCCGAGGGCGGGCGGGGCAGCGTGAGCCCGAACCCGCTGGTCGGCGCGGTTGTGGCCTATCAGGAAGAGGTCGTCGGCGAGGGGTTCCATCAGCACTTCGGCGGCCCGCACGCGGAGGTGGAGGCGATCCGCGCTGCCGGAGCGCGCGACCTGCAGGGCGCGACGATCTACATCTCGGTCGAGCCCTGCTGCCACCACGGCAAGACGCCGCCGTGCACCGACGCGATCCGCGAGGCGGGCATCGCGCGCGTCGTCGTCGCCTGCGATGACCCGAGCGAGCATGCCTCGGGACGCGGCCTGGGAATCCTGCGCGACGAGGGGATCGACGTGGTGGTCGCCGAGGGTGAGCTGGCTGCCCGGGCCCGCCTGCTGAACCAGCCGTTCCGCAAGCACGCCCGCACCGGACGGCCCTGGGTGCTGTTCAAGTCCGCGATGACGCTCGACGGCAAGGTCGCGACACGCAGCGGAGATTCGCAGTGGATCTCCGGAGAGCCGAGTCGCTACCGCGCTCACCACTGGCGCGCGGAGTGCGATGCGGTCGCGGTCGGGATCGGCACCGCGCTGGCCGATGATCCCCAGCTGACCGCGCGAGTGGAGGGCGTCAGGCGGCAACCGAGGAGGGTGGTGTTCGATTCCGTCGCCCGCCTGCCCCTGTCATCGAAGCTCGTGAGCGGAGCACGCGACATCCCGCTGACCGTGGTCGTCTCGCGAGCCGCTCCCCGGACAGCGACCGACGCGCTCGCGACGCACGGCGCCGAAGTCGTGGTCGCCACCGGAGCGAACGAGCCGGCGCGGGTGGCCTCGGCGCTTGACCAGCTCGGCGCGGCTGGGATCGGCTCGATCCTGCTCGAGGGCGGCCCGCATCTCGCGGGCGCGTTCCTCGAAGCCGGCGAGATCGATGAAGTGCGGCTGTTCCTCGCTCCGATGGTGCTCGGCGGACGAACCGCGCGCGATCCGCTCGAGGGAGAAGGCGTTGAGGTGATCGCCGATGCGGCGCGGGCGCTGACGCTCGAATGCGAACGGGTGGGAGAGGATCTGCTGATCTCAGCGCGCATGCACGAGTGGTGATGTTCACCGGGCTGGTGCAATCGCTCGGACACGTCATCGACTGCCGTCGCTCGGACTCGGGCGTGCGCTTATCGGTCTCGACGCCGCTTGCCGGGGAGCTCGCCACGGGCGATTCGATCGCGGTCAACGGCGTCTGCCTGACCGCCGCCGAGGTGGGGCAGGACTCGTTCGCCGCCGAGGTCATGAACGAGACGCTCGCCCGCAGCTCGCTGCGCGAGGCGGGCGCCGGCACCAAGGTCAACCTCGAGCTGCCGCTGCGAGCATCGGACCGTCTCGGAGGGCACATCGTCCAGGGCCATGTCGACGGCGTTGGATCGCTGGTGGAAGTCTCCGAGGACGGCTTCGCGCGCCGGATCTCGGTGCAGGTTCCCGAGGGACTCTCTCGCTACATCGTCGAGAAGGGGTCGATCGCGATCGACGGCGTTTCGCTGACTGTGGTCGAATGCGAAGGCGGAACCTTTACCGTGTCGCTTATACCGGAGACCCTGCAACGCACCAATCTCGGCCACGCTCGGGTCGGGACACGAGTGAACCTGGAGGTGGACGTGTTGGCCAAGTACGTGGAGAGACTGATGAGGTCGAGCGGATGAGCAGCCGTGCGACGACGGCGTTCTCCACGATCGAAGACGCGATCGAGGACATCCGTCAGGGCAAGATGGTGGTTGTCTGCGACGATGAGAACCGCGAGAACGAGGGCGATTTGACGATGGCGGCGCAGTTCGTGACCCCGGAGTCGATCAACTTCATGCGCAAAGAGGGCGGGGGCCTGATCTGCCTGACGCTGACTCCGGATCGCTGCGACGAGCTCGGTCTCGACTTGATGGCCGCCAAGAACGAATCGGCGTTCGAGACGGCCTTCACGGTTTCGATCGAGGCGCGCTCCGGCGTCAGCACCGGCATCTCGGCCGCCGACCGCGCGCGCACGATCCAGGTCGCGATCGACCCGCAGACGAGTCCGCGCGAGCTGGTGCAGCCAGGGCACATTTTCCCACTGAAGGCGAAGGCCGGCGGCGTGCTCGAGCGGGTCGGCCAGACCGAGGCGGCGGTCGACCTGGCCCGGCTGGCGGGCTTGATCCCGGCCGGAGTGATCTGCGAGATCATGAATGACGACGGGTCGATGGCCCGCGTATCGGATCTGCAGCCCTACTGCGAGCGACATGGCATCCGGATGGTCACGGTCGCCGATCTGGTCGCGTATCGCCGCCAACACGAGAAGCTCGTCGAGCGCGTGGTCTCGACCAGGCTGCCGACCGCGTTCGGGGAATTCGCCGCGGTCGGGTACCGCTCGCTGGTCGACAACAAGCACCACGTGGCGCTGGTCAAGGGTGAGGTCGACGGCACCCAGGACGTGCTCGTGCGGGTCCACTCCGAGTGCCTGACCGGCGACGTGTTCCACTCGCTGCGCTGCGATTGCGGCGAACAGCTCGAGTCGGCGCTGGCGATGATCGAGCGCGAAGGCTGCGGCGTGCTGCTGTACCTGAGCCAGGAGGGGCGCGGGATCGGGCTGCTCAACAAGCTCCGCGCCTACAAGCTGCAGGAGCAGGGACTCGATACGGTCGATGCGAACCTGCGCCTCGGGCTGCCCGCCGACCTGCGCGATTACGGAATCGGCGCACAGATCCTCGTCGATCTCGGCCTGACGAGCATCCGGATTCTCACCAACAACCCGAAGAAGATCTCCGGCCTCGCGGGCTATGGGCTGTCGGTCTCCGACCAGATCCCGATCCAGCATCTTCCCAACCCGCACAACGAGGCCTACCTGCGGGCCAAGGCGGAGCGCCTCGGACACACCCTGCATCACCAGGGACTCGCGCTCGACGAGGAGATGCTGCACGACGAGCAGCAGCACGACCTTGGACGCGACGGCGCGAGCGGCTGAAGTGGCCGGCGCCGGCGAGCACTCGCCTCGGCCCGCGACCGGCGATCGCAGGGTCGCTTTATGCGTAGCCACTTTCTACGCCGAGCTCGCCGACAGGCTCGAGTCCGGAGCGCGCCAGGCGCTCGCCGACGACGGGATCGCGCAGATCGACCGGTTCGAGGTTCCGGGAGCGTTCGAGCTGCCGATGATCGCGAAGTTCGCGGCGGAGTCTGGCCGGTATGCGGCGGTGGTCTGTCTCGGCGCGGTGATCCGTGGCGAGACCGACCATTACGCCTACGTTTGCAACGAGGCGGCCCGCGGGATTCAGCAGGTCGCGCTCGAGACGGGCGTTCCGTGTGGGTTCGGGGTGCTCACCGTCGACACGATGGAGCAGGCACTCGAGCGCGTTGAGGGTGGCTCGAAGCGAGACTCGGGAAGGCACGCGGTCGCGGCGGTGCTGGCCGCGCTGGCGGTCAAGGACGAGCTGTCAAGCCGGCGAGGCAGGACCGGGTTCGCGGCCTAGGCTCCCTTTCCTGGAGCGCGGGGGCCGACTCGGGGCGGTCCGCGTCGTGGACTCACCGGGCGGGACCGGCGCGGCGCCGCCGCTGATCGAGTGTCCGGCTCCCGAGGGCGAGTGGCCGGAGCCGGCGGGCGTCGAGGGGCTCGGCGCCGGATGGTGCGACTTCTGGGAGGCGGAGGATTTGGTGGTCGTCGTCGAGGTCGTCGTCGAGGACGTCGTCGTGGTCGACGATGTCCTCGCCGGGGTGCTCGCGACGGGCGCGACCGCGGTGGAAGGGGTCGTGGCGGCCGCGCTCACGGGACCCTCACCGGCGGCCACCTGCGCGAGCTCCAGCTGCGTCACGACGTCCTGCGTGTGGCCGGGGATCTGCAGCCGTCGCTCGAGCACCGGAATCGCCGCCTGGGGATCGCCGACCAATCGCAGCGAGCGACCGAGGTCGAGCAGCGCGTCCGCATACTGGCTGGCCCGGGGTCCCGCGGTCGCGACCGCGCGACGGAGCACCGGGATCGCCGCCGTGAAGTCCCCGGCGAGCATCAGCTGGTGGCCGTGGGCCGCCAGCGCCGCCGCCTGCCGGTGCCTGGCTCGCGCGGCGAGCAACGCCGTGCTTGGCCGCTTGACGGTAGCCGCGCCGCTCGCCCGGAGCGGGCCGGCGCGCGCGGAGGTGGGCGGCGAACGGGTCGGTCCGCCGGGTTCGGTCCCGACCACCACGCCGACCGCGGTCGCGGCCGCTGCAAGCGCCGCGAGCGCGACCGCCCGCCCCGGCGGCCGGCGCCCGGCCGGGACCGGATACCGTCGTTTGCGCTTGCGCTCGTTCGCTGGGCGCTGCGCGGTGGCAGCCGTGAGCGCGGCGGCGAACGCCCCGGCGGTCGGCCAGCGCTCCTCCGGTCGCTTGGCCATGCCCCGCGCGAGCACCGCGTCGACGGCGGCAGGCATCCCGGATTTGCGCTCGCTGGCTCGCGGGGGAGGCTCCTCCAGGTGCTGGCGTGCCTGAGCAGTCGGAGGCTTGGCGACGAACGGGCGCTCGCCGACGAGCAACTCGAACGCGGCCACCGCGAGCGCGTAGCGGTCGCTGGCCTCGCTGCCACGCTCCCCGCGAACCTGCTCGGGCGAAGCATAAGCCGTGGTGCCGAAGATCTGACCGGAGCTGGTCAGCGGATCCTCGGTCGGCAAATGGGCGATCCCGAAGTCCGCGACATGCAGTGTGCGGTCGCGGTCGAGCAGCAGATTCCCGGGCTTGACGTCACGGTGCACGACGCCCTGCGCGTGCGCGTAATCAAGCGCCGTCGCCGCCTCTTGGATCCACCTGAGCGCCTGCTCGCGGTCGACCGCGCCCACCCGGATCGCGTCGGCGACGGTCCCGCCGGCGAGGTACTCCATGACGATGTACGGAAGCCCCTCCGCCGCTCCGATGTCGAAGATCGTCACCACGTGTGCATGCCCCGAGAGGCGCGCGGCTGCCCGGCCCTCGCGCATGAATCGGCGCCCGCCGGCTTCATCCTCGGCGAACCGCGGCGAGAGGACCTTGAGCGCGACCTGGCGGCCGAGCACGCGGTCGTGCGCGCACCAGACCGAGGCCATGCCGCCGTTCGCAATGTGGCGCGTCACCTCGTAGCGCTCCGGGAGCGCTGCGATCTGCGGCGGCATGGCAGACACGGTCGCAATTTACCCCACGACCGCGGCTCCCGACACGTCCCCTATACTCGCCCGCGATGCCCAAGGTATGCCATGTATGCGCGAAGGGACCGGCGTTCGGCCACAGCCGCAGCCACTCGATGGTGGCTACCAATCGGCGCTTTGAGCCGAACCTTCAGCGCGTGCGAATCGACGACGGCGGAACGCCCCGTCGGGTGTACGTCTGCACCCGTTGTCTGAAGGCCGGCAAGGTCGTCAAAGCCAGATAGTGGCCCAGCCAGGCTCCTAGCGGCCGCCGGTGTCCGATCCAAGCATCGTCCGCTTCCGCGCGATCGTCGAGTCCGGCCTCGCCGAGCTCGAGGCTCGCCGGGAGGAGGTCAACGATCTCAATGTGTTCCCGGTCGCGGACGGCGACACGGGCGACAACATGGTGCTCACGCTGCGTGCCGTGCTGGGCGAGCTCGACCGCCTGACGAGCGCCTCGGAGGGACGGACGATCGACGAGATCGGCCGCGACGAGATCGTCGCCTCGGTCGCCCGCGCGGCGCTGCTCGGTGCTCGCGGCAACTCGGGGGTGATTCTCTCGCAGCTGATCCGGGGGGCCGCGGAGGAGCTCGCCAGCCGGCCCGGCGAGCTGGTCGACCCGGTTCTGATCGGGGCCGCCCTGGCGCGTGCAGCGGACCAGGCGTACGGGTCGGTCCGCGATCCGGCCGAGGGCACGATCCTCACCGTGGTGCGCGAGATGGCGGTGCGGGTCGCGTCAGAGCTCGCGCACACACCGGATGCGCGGCTTGGAGCGGAGGCGACCGACGAGGTACAGAACGCGGTGATCGCGGAGGTGATCGAGCGCGCGCTCGAGGCCGGGGAGGACTCGGTCAGGCGCGGGCCCGAGCTGCTGCCGGTGCTCCGCGAGGCCGGGGTGGTGGACGCGGGCGGATATGCCTTGACGGTGCTGCTCGCCGGGATGGTGGGCGCGCTCCGAGGAACCGAGCCGCCGACGCTCGGCCATCACGCGGCCGCCCGCGTCACGCACCCCCAGCACACCTCGACCACGTACCGCTACTGCACCAACTTCGCGCTCACGGGAGCCGAGCTCGACGGGCGGGGGTTCGTGCCGATGCTCGAGCAGCTCGGCGACTCGGTGCTCGTCGTCGGCGACCCGACGACGTTGAAGATTCATGTCCACACCGACGACCCCAACGCCGCGACGGCGCTGTTCGCCTCGCGGGCGACGGTCTCGCACCTCGATGTCGCCGATATGCACGAGCAGGTGGCCCAGCGCGACGAGCGCCTGATGGAGGCTCCCTCGCCGGCCGTTTGCGGGGCGCTGGCGGTGGTGACCGGAGACGGGATGTGCGGGCTGTTCGAGGGCCTCGGGGTGCGGGTGCTCGATGGCGGCCCGACGCTGAATCCGTCGACCTATGACCTGCTCGCCGCGATCCACGCGATCGGCACCGAGCAGGTGGTCGTGCTTCCCAACAGCCCCAACGTGCTGATGGCGGCAGAGCGCGCCGCCGAGCTATCGGACAGGACCGTGTGCGTCGTTCCATCCCGCTCCCAGCAGGCGGGCCTGGCGGCGGCAGTCAGCCTCGACCCGACCCGCAGCGCGGGCGAGAACGCCGCCGCGATGACGCAGACGCTCGGCCAGGTGCGCACCGGCGCCGTCGCGCCCGCCGCCCGCGATGACCTCCAGGGCCGCTTCCGGGAAGGGGACGCCGTCGGTTTCGTCGAGGAGGAGATCGTGGCCTGGGGCAAGCCGCGCGAGACCCTTCGCGGGGTGCTCGAGCAGCTCGCGACCAGCGCCGAGCTGATCACCTGCCTGCGGGGCGCCGACGCGCCGCTCGACGACGACACGGTCCACGCGCTGGCCGCCGGTGAGGTCGAATTCGAGCTCTCGGTGGGCGGCCAGCAGAGCTACTGGTGGCTCTTGTCGGCGGAATGACGGCGGCCGGGGGGCTCTGCCTCGACGTGGCCGTAGCTAGCGGTGCATGGCGACCAGGGCCGCCGGCCACCGCAACGAGGGCCGACCGCCCTTCGAGGGATGATGCGAGAGCAGATGCTTCCCTCCGCGTTTGCATCCTCGAGACCCCTGCAGCACGAACAGCTCGGGAGCGCTCCGGTTCGCTACCCGCGGCCTTCCCGCCTCGAGGCTGCGCTCGATCTCGACGGCGCGAAAGCTCGTCAGGGCGCCGAGTCGCTTGGCCTGAGGACCGTCGGGGATCTGCTCGAGCACCTACCCCGCGATCGCCGCGAGGCCCGCGCGGTCGCGGAGCTCGCGCCGGGGGAGAGCGCGACGGTCGTCGTGCAGGTGCGGAGCATCAGCTCGCGGCAGGTGCGCCGGCGCGGCATGCGGCCGTTGGTTCAGGCCACCGTCGCCGACGACACCGGCTCGATGCGAGTGACATTCTTCAACCAGCCATGGCTGGTGGAGAAGTACAGACCCGGCACGCGCCTGGTGCTGCACGGTAAGTTCGAGGGCCGCGATCGCTTCACCGTGCAGGCTCACGCTTTGACCGCGGAGGCCACGACCGGCGCCGGCGCGGTCGCGCACTATCCGGCCACCGAGGGACTGTCCTCGACCCAGATCCTCGCGCTCGTGCGGGGGCACCGGAGCGCGCTCGGAGACGTGCTCGAGCCGCTGCCGGCGGTGCTCCGCAGCGCCGAGCGGTTGCCCGATCGCCCGTCCGCCCTTGCCGCGGGCCATTTCCCGCTCTGCGAGGGAGACCAGGAGTCCGGGCGCCGCCGACTCGCCTTCGACGAGCTGCTGCTCGTCCAGCTGGCGCTGCTGCGCCGCCGTCGCAGCGCTCGCGAGCATGCCTACGCCCCTGTGCTCGACGGCGAGCGGGAGCTGACCGCCCGCTGGCTTGACTCGATGCTGCCGTTTGCGCTCACCTCAGACCAGCAGCGCGCGCTCGAGGCGATCGACCAGGACCTGGCGGCGGCGCGGCCGATGCAGCGGCTGCTGATGGGTGAGGTCGGCACGGGCAAGACCGTGGTGGCTCTGTACGCGCTGCTGCGCGCGGTCGAGCAGGGCTTCCAGGGAGCGCTGATGGCTCCGACCGAGACGCTCGCCGAGCAGCACTTCGGGACCCTGCAAGCGCTGATGCCCGGCGAGGCGGTGCCGGCGGGGTTGTTGACCGGATCGACACCGGCGCGCCGGCGCGCCGATCTGCTCGGCAAGCTGGCCACCGGCGAGCTCGCGCTGATCGTCGGCACCCACGCGCTGATCGAGGATCCGGTGCGGTTCTCGCGGCTGGCGGTGGCGGTCGTCGATGAGCAGCACCGCTTCGGGGTTTCGCAGCGCGCGGCGCTGAACGCGAAGGGCCTCGAGCGGCAAAGCCCGCACGTGCTGCACATGACCGCCACCCCGATACCGCGCACCTTGGCGCTAAGCAACTACGGCGATCTCGACTTCACCGTGCTGCGTGAGCTGCCCCGCGGGCGCCAGCCGATCCGGACCTTCCTGTGCTCGAGCGAACGTGAACGGACCCGAGCCTACGAGCGCCTGCGGGAGGAGCTGCGCGCGGGCCGGCAGGCGTTCGTCGTCTGTCCGCTGGTCGAGGAGTCCGAGCTGCTGCAGGCGCGTGCGGCCAGCGCGGAGTTCGAGCGCCTGCGAGCCGGTGAGCTGCGGGACTTCAGCGTCGTGCTGTTGCACGGGCAGATGCGCTCGCCGGCCAAGCAGGAGGCGATGGCCGCGTTTGCCACGGGCGCGGCCCAGGTGCTCGTCGCGACGTCGGTGATCGAGGTCGGGATCGACGTGCCGAACGCGACCGTGATGTTGGTGGAGGACGCCGACCGCTATGGGATCTCGCAGCTGCATCAGCTGCGCGGACGTATCGGCCGCGGCGCGCACGCGTCGCTCTGCCTGCTGTTCGGGGCTAAGGGCTCGCCGCGTCTGCAAGCCCTCGCCGAGCACACCGACGGCTTCGAGCTGGCTGAGCTGGACCTCCGGCTGCGGGGCGAAGGCGAGCTCGTCGGCACGCGTCAGCACGGGATCGCAAACTTCCGCGTCGCGGAGCTCCCCCGTGACGGCGAGCTGCTCGAGCGCGCCCGCTGGCAGGCCGAGCGGATCTTCGCCGCCGACCCCCAGCTCGAGCTCCCCGAGAACGCGCTGCTGGCCGACTCGCTCGTTCACTGCTACGGGCCTGAGGCGCTGGCGCCGATTCGCGCATGAGGGTGATCGCGGGGCGGTTCGGCGGCCGCGCGCTCGTCGCTCCGCGAGGACGGGCCACCAGGCCGACCTCCGATCGCGTGCGCGAGGCCCTGTTCTCGATTCTCGGCTCGCTCGAGGGGGCGCGCGTGCTGGATCTGTTCGCCGGCTCGGGCGCGTTGGCGATCGAGTCCCTCTCGAGAGGGGCGGCCGAGGCGACGCTGGTCGATACCTCTGCGTCCGCGATCGCCGCAATCAGGCGCAATCTGGCGGCGCTCGAGGCGCCCGCGGAGGTGCACCGTCAGAAGGCGGCCGCGTTCCTCGAGCGGGCACGGTCCGAGCGACGTCAATACGATCTCGTTTTCGTCGATCCCCCATACCGCCAGACGAGCGCCCTCGCGAGGGAGCTTTCGACCGGGCTGAGAGCAGTCCTGGCGCCCGCCGCGCGCGTGGCTTGCGAAAGCGACCGCCGCGAGCCGCTCGATCTGGACCTCCCGCTACTGGACGAGCGCCGTTACGGCGACACGTTGATCCGGATACATGGCACCTGACAATCGCATCGCAATCTGTCCCGGCTCCTACGATCCGATCACCTACGGCCATCTGGATGTGATCAACCGCGCGGCGGTGATGTTCGACAAGCTGATCATCGCGGTGGTGAACATCCCCGTGCGCAAGGGCGAGACGCTGTTCAGCACCGAGGAGCGCGTCGCGTTCGTCGAGAACGCCACCCGTGAGCTCGGGAACGTGAGCGTCGAGTCATTCCGGAGCCTGGTCGTGGACTTCGCGCACGAGCGCGGCGCGAAGGCGATCGTCAAGGGTCTGCGTGCGATCTCCGACTTCGAGTACGAGCTGGAGATGAATCAACTCAACCGCCGTCAGGCGCCCGACGTCGAGTCCGTGTATCTGATGGCCTCGGCAAAGTACAGTTTTGTGAGATCTAGTGGAGTTAAAGAGCTTGCCACCTTCGGCGGGAAGATTGACGATATGGTCCCCGATGAGGTTGCTGCAGCGTTGAAGGAACGGCTTGGCCGCTGACGAAACTGAGGTTCTAACCATGGACGTCCTGGTACTGATCGACAAGCTGGATGATCTCGTTCACAACGCGAAGCCGGTCCCGTTGACCGATCAGGTGCGGGTCGACAAGGAGGAGATCTACGACATCCTCGATCAGATGCGCGCCACGATCCCGGAAGAGATCAAGCAGGCGCGCTGGATCGTCAAGGAGCGTCAGGAGATGCTCGCGGAGGCCAAGCGAGAGGCTGAGCGGATCGTCACGGAGGCCCGCGAGCGCCAGGACAGGTTGATCTCCGACGAGGAGATCACCAAGCAGGCCGAGCGCGGCGCGGAGGACATCATCGAGGATGCGCGGGCGCGCGAGCGCGAGATCCGCCTCGGCGCCGAGGACTACGCCGACGAGATCCTGAACACGCTCGAGGTCAACCTGACGAAGTTCATCGCCGCCGTCCAGCGCGGCCGCGACCGGCTCGCGGGCAAAGAGGAACCGGCAGAGGTCTCCTAGCTCGGCGTGATCGAAGTCCTCGACGCAGACATAACGCAGCTCGAGGTCGATGCGATCGCGAACGCCGCGAACACCGAGCTGCGACACGGTGGCGGAGTCGCGGGCGCGATCTCGCGGGCCGGCGGCCCCACCGTCCAGCGCGAGAGCGGCGAGCAGGCGCCGATCGGCCTCGGTGAGGCGGTCGAGACAGGAGGCGGCGAGCTGCCCTGCAAGTGGGTGATCCACGCCGCGACGATGGAGCTCGGAGGCCCCACCTCCGCCGAGATCATCCGCCAGGCGACCGCCAGCACGCTGCGAAGGGCCGACGAGCTGGGGGCGAGGTCGCTCGCGCTGGTGGCGTTCGGGACCGGCGTTGGCGGCTTCTCGGTGCAAGAGGCCGCACGGATCGAGGTCGAGGAGGTGCGAGGGCACCTGCAGCGCGGCAGCGCGCTCGAGCGGGTCGTGTTCGCGGTCCGGGGCAAGGATGCCCGCGAGGCGTTCGAGCGGGCGCTGGCCGAGTGAACCGCAGCGCGGCGGGCTAGGCGGGCCTCCCGCCGCGCGTTCAGAGGATCTCCCGCGACCGGCCTCAGCGGATCTCGAACCCGCTGAGGTCCTCCGGCTGCTGCTCGGTGACCTCGGTGTGCTCGACGCTCGCGTGCGAGGGCCCGGTCTGGCAGAACCTCACGAGGCGCTCGACGGCGTCCGCGGGTCCTTCGAACGCCGCCTCGACGGCGCCGTCGGGCCGGTTGCGGATCCAGCCGCTGACGCCGTCTGCCTGCGCCCGCTCGCGCACCGAGTCGCGGAAGAAGACTCCCTGCACGCGCCCAACAACCGTCACCTGGCGGCGGATCACATCTGAGCTCATTTCGGCGATTCTCTCAATCCGTCGTTCTGTCCGCGCCCCGCGCCATGCTGGATGGCGATGGATGCTCTCTGGTTGCTGATCGGAGTCCTCGCGGGAGCGGCGGTCGCCGCGGTCCTGCTGTTGCCCCGGCTGCGGGCTCTAGCCGCGGACTCGGCGCGTGCCGGCGAGCTCGAGCGAGAGCTCGTGCGGGCGCGGTCGGACCTCGAGCACGAGCAAGCCCGCGCGCGGGAGCGGGTGGCCGACTTGGGCCAGGCACAAGAGCGGCTGTCGGCCTCGTTCAAGGCGCTCAGCGCCGAGGCTCTGCAGGCGAACATGACCCAGCTCGCCGAGCTGTCCCGTGCCCAGCTCGATGCCTCGCAGGCGCGGGCCAAGGGCGAGCTCCAGCAACGGCAGCAAGCGGTCGAGCAGCTCGTGACGCCGATCAAGGAGCAGCTCGGCCGGGTTGACGCGCAGCTGTTGCGCCTCGATCAGGAGCGCCGAGAGTCACGCGGCCGGCTGGAGGCACAGCTGCGGAACCTGACCGAGACCGGCGAGCGGCTGCGCACCGAGACGGGCGCGCTGGTGACGGCGCTGCGCAAGCCCAATGCCCGCGGGCAGTGGGGGCAGATGCAGCTCCGGAACGTGGTCGAGCTCGCCGGGATGGTGAGGCACTGCGACTTCGCCGAACAGTCCAGCCTCGCCGGCGATGACACGACGCTCCGGCCCGACCTGGTTGTCCGGATGCCGGGCGGCAAGCACGTAGTGGTCGATGCGAAGGCGCCATTGCACGGAGTGCTCGAGGCGTACGAGGCCCGAGACGAGCAGGAGCGAGAGCGCCATCTGCGCGACCACGCGCGGCTGCTGCGCAAGCACGTCAAGGCGCTGACCGAGAAGGCGTACTGGTCCGGGCTCGACTCGACGCCCGACTTCGTGGTGATGTTCCTGCCCGCCGAGCACCTCTACGGGGCGGCGCTCGAGGCCGATCCCTCGCTGATCGAGGAAGCGATGTCGCGGCGAGTGCTGATCGCGACCCCGACCACCCTGCTGGCAATGCTGCGCGCGGTGTCCTACGGCTGGCAGCAGGAACGCGTCGCCGAGTCCGCGCAGGCGATCTCGGAGCTTGGGCGCGAGCTGCACGCAAGGCTGGTGAAGCTCTCGAACCTGGTGGGCACGGTCGGAACGCGGCTCAACAGCACCGTCCGCGCCTATAACGAAATGGTCGGTTCGTTCGAGGCCAGAGTGCTCCCGGCGGCGCGCCGCTTCTCCGACCACGGCGTCGCCGGCGGGCGGGAGCTGCCCGAGCTCGAGCAGGTCACCACCGGCGCGCGCCGCGTGCACCCGGCGGAGCCGGAGCGCTTCCAGGGCGAGCTGCAACTGTACGAGAGCGAGGCGGAGCCGGCCGTGCCGCGGCTGCGGGCCGCCGAGTAGCTCCGCGGACCGCGCCGGGACGATCACGCGGTCGGTCGCGGTCGCGGGCGCCCTCACCCCGTCCGGTCGCGGTCGCGAGCCCCCACCGGGGGCCCTCACCCGGTCCGGTCGCGGTCGCGAGCGCTGCGTGAGTTCCACCACCGCTTCAGATCCTTGCGCTGATGCGGAAGCGGATCCGCCTTCGGCTTGCGGGCCTGGACGTACGCAAGCGCCTCGTCGATGTCGAGCCCCAGCCTGACCGCGACGACGCCGGCCGCGACCGCCGCTGAGCGCTGCCAACCAGCACGGCAGTGGACGTAGGTGCGGATCCCCTGATCGAGCCAGCCGTTGACCGTCTGCACCGCCTCCTCGAGCTCGTTCGCCGGGAGGCCGCCGTAGTCGGTGAGGCCGATCCGGCGCTCCTCGATTCCCGATCGCACGAGCGCGCTCTGCACCCCGTGTCGCTCACCGGGGCGGTACTCGTCCTCCTCGACCAAGTTCAACACGCGCCGCACGCCGGACCACTCGAGCATCCAGACGTCGGCCGCGTCGAGCGGGTAGGCGCCGATCAGCAGGTCATCGAGCACGTCATCAAAGCCATATGTGCGAAACCACCTGGACACTCGGGTAATGATTGCGGCTCCAGCTCGCGGGCCGTGTCAGCTCAGGCGGATAACCAAGCCCGGGGCTGCCGTGCGCGACGCTAAGCTCGAACGATGGCCCTCCGTACTGACACATTCGACCTCGGGGGACTGCGGCTCACAGCGGGAGAAGGACGGCGGCTCGAGCTCTATCTCGGGATCGATCCGTTCCTTCTCGGCGGCGAGCGCTACCTGGTGCGACCGGAACTGATCCCCAGTCGCCTCGACATCTCGCGCACGACCGGCGACGGCTACGCGTTGCGGCTCGGCTTCGAGGCGGCACTTGCGGGCCCGTGCGTGCGCTGCCTGGAGCAAGCGGCGCCTGCGTTCGCCGTCGACGCGCGCGAGATCTGGCAGCCGCGAGAGACTGACGAGCTCTCATCGCCGTACGTCGAGGGGGGCCTCCTCGATCTCCAGGCATGGGCGAGGGACGCACTCGCGTTGTCGCTGCCGGCCAAGGTGCTGTGCCGTCCTGACTGCGCGGGCTTGTGCCCGGTTTGCGGGATCGATATGAACGACGCCGATCCCGACCACCGGCACCAGCGCGAGCCCGATCCGAGGTGGGCGAAGCTGTCGGAGCTGCGGTTCGATTAGCTCCGCTCGCGGCCTGAGGCCGGCGACCGCGCCGGCGGCAAGCGCCCTGCTAGCCTCCCCTGCTGATGGCCGTCCCCAAGCAGAAGCAGTCTCACGCTCGCACCGCCAAGCGCCGCGCGCGACACAAGGTCAGCGCGCCGGGCTACAACGCCTGTCCTCAGTGCCACAGCCCTCGCCTTCCGCACCGCGTGTGTCCCGTCTGTGGAAGCTACAAGGGGCGCGAGGTCATTGCCGCCGGCGACGGTGATCGCACCGTCTGACGGCCGACGATGATCACGGTCGCCGTGGATGCGGGCGGGGCCGACCTCGGACCAAACGAGGTGGCCGCCGGCGCCGCGCTTGCGGCGCAGCAGGGCATCGCCGTGCTGCTGTTCGGCCCCGCGGCGGAGATCGGCGCAGCCGCTCCCGGCGTCGAGATCGTGGACGCTCCGGTTTCGATCGCCAAGGCGAGCGATCCTGCGCGCGCGGTCCGCGCGACGCCTGAGGCATCGATCGTGCAGGCCGCGCGGGCCGTCGCCGAGGGCAGCGCACAGGCGCTCGTATCCGGCGGCTCGACGGGCTCGGCGCTGGCCGCCGCGCTATTCAATGTGCGCCGCGACCGGGGCATCTACCGGCCCGCGCTGGCGCTTCCGGTGCCGGTCCCGGGAGCAAGCCCCGTGCTGCTGCTCGACGTCGGCGCGAACGTCAGCTGCCGTCCAGAGCATCTGGTGCAATTCGCGCACATGGGATCGGGGTTCGCGCAGGCGGTGCTGGGCATCGACTCGCCACGGGTGGCGCTGCTCTCCAACGGCGAGGAGGCGGCGAAAGGCACCCCGGAGCTCGTCGCCGTCCATCGGCAGCTCGCCGGCGGCGAGGGCCGGGGTCTCAACTTCATCGGGAACGTAGAGGGCACTCAGTTGATGGACAGCGTCGCCGATGTGGTGGTGATGGACGGTTTCACCGGGAACATCACGCTGAAGCTGATCGAGGGCGTGTCCGCCCGCACGATGCGGGCGATCCGGGACGTGGCGATGACCTCCGCCCGCGCGCGTCTCGGCGGCTGGCTGCTGAGCCCGGCGGTCCGCCGGCTGCGCGAGCAGATCGACCCCGAGGAGCCCGGCGGCGCGTACATGCTGGGGCTGCGCCAGCTCGGTGTGATCGCCCACGGCCGCTTCACCCGAAGGGGGTTCGCCCGAGCGATCGAGGTCGCCGCCCGCGGTGTTCAGGAGGATGTGATCGGCCGGACTCGCGCCGCCCTCGAGGCCGCGGGCGCACTGCGGCCGCCCGGCAACGAGCCGGGTAAGGAGTCTGGCGTGGAGTCCTCGTCCGAGCCGACGGTTACGGTGTCTCGCCGATGAATCGCGAGCAGATCTTCGCGCTGATCCGCGCTCACCTGGCCGACGAGCTCGAGATCGACCCGGCCTCGATTCGGGAGTCGACGCGCTTCAGGGAGGATCTCGAGGCCGACTCACTCGATCTGTACACGCTCGTCCAGGAGCTGGAGGACAGCTACGGGGTGAAGATCTCAGACGAGGAGGCGGCCCGCATCCTGACCGTCGAGGAGGCGGTCGACTTCGTGCTCGCGAGCGGTGCCGGGAATCCACGCCCTTCCGCTGCAGCGAGCCAAGGCCCTGACCCTGAGTGACCCAGAACCGCGAGCAGGTGAACGGCTCCGAGCACCAACCGGGGGCCGAGCTGCGCGATCTGTTGGACCGCCTGCCCGAGCACCTCGCGGCGCCGGTGTTCACGCACTCCTCGTGGACCACGAGGCGCTCGGACTCCTACGAACGACTGGCGTTTCTGGGCGACAGCGTGCTCGCGCTGGCGGTGACCGCCCATCTCTACCCGCGGCTGGAAGCGGAGCGGTTTGGCGCCGGAAGGCTCACCAAGATCCGGGCCCAGGCAGTCTCAGGCCGCTCCTGCCGGGCCGTCGCCGAGCGCCTCGGGGTGCCCGCGCGGTTGCGAGCCGCTGCGCCGATCGACGCGGGCGGCACCGTCCCCGCGCTGATCTCGACCGAACGGGTGCTGGCTTCGGTGATCGAGGCGGTGATCGGCGCCTGCTATCTGGCGTTCGGCTACGAACCGACCGCTGCTTCCGTGGTCGACGCGTTCGCGCCCGAGATCGACGACGCGCTCGAACATCCGGTCGACTTCAAGTCGGCCTTGCAGGAGCGGCTGGCGCGGCGCGGGGCGCTCGTCACCTACGACGTGATCGAGGAGCAGGGGCCGCCCCACGATCGCACGTTCCAGGTCAGCGCCAAGATCGGCGGAGTCGAAGTCGGACGGGGGACCGGGCGCAGCAAGAAGGACGCCGAGCAAGAGGCCGCACAGGCGGCACTCGAGGCGCTCGAGAGATAAAGGCGGCTCGATGTATTTGAGGTCTCTGACCTTGAAGGGCTTCAAGTCGTTCCCGGATCGCACCCGGCTCGAGTTCGGCCCCGGTGTCAGCGTCGTCGTCGGACCCAACGGATCGGGTAAGTCGAACATCACCGACGCGGTGCTGTGGGCGCTCGGGGAGCAGTCGCCGGTGGCGGTCCGCGGCCAGACGATGCAGGACGTGATCTTCGCCGGCGCCCCCGGTCGCCAGGCCTCGAAGGGCGCCGAGGTCGAGCTGGTCCTCGACGATGGCGACGGCACGCTCGCGCTCGAGGCGCCCGAGGTGTCGATTCTGCGGCGCCTGGAACGGAGCGGGGAGGGCGAATACCGGCTCGCCGGCGCGCGCTGCCGGCTCGTCGACGTACTCGAGGTGCTCTCCGATACCGGGCTGGGAAAGGAGATGCATTCGGTCATCTCGCAGGGACGGGTCGAGGCGATCGTCACCTCGAAACCGCGCGATCGGCGACTGCTGATCGAGGAGGCGGCCGGTCTCGGCAAGCATCGCAAGCGCCGGCGGCGAGCTCAGCTGAAGCTCGAACGTACCCAAGAGAACCTCGATCGCGCGCTCGACGTCGAGCGCGAGGCGCGCTCTCGCCTGCGCCCGCTCAAGCGCCAGGCCGAGGCGGCCGAGACCCACGCCCGGCTCGAGCGGCAGATGCTCGAGGTGCGCTGGGAGCTCGCGCGCGAGGAGCTTCGCAGCCAGCAGCTGGCGCTGGATGAAGCGCGGCAGGCGGCGGCGCAGGCACGGGAGCGCCGCGGGCGCGTCGAGCGCGAGCTCCGCGAAGTCGGCGAGCGCCGTCAAGCGGCCGAGGAGGCACTCGCTGAGCGCAGCGCTCAGCGCGAGGAGCTCTCGCGCCGCTGCTTCGTCGCGCAAGCAGCGCTCGATCGCGTCTCCTACCGGATCGAGGCGACGCGCTCGCAGGCGAACGCGGTCGCCGCCCGGCGGGCCCGTAGCGGCGAGCTGCTGACCGCGTTGCGCGCCGAGTCGGAGGCCGACATCGCCGATCCTCAGGCGACCGCGAGGATCGCGGAGCTCGAGTCCGCGGTGGCCGCGCTGGAGCGCGATCGCGAGGCCGAACTTGCGCGCGAGCTGGCCGAACTCGAGCAGCAGCTCCTTGGCGCCGGGCAGGAGACCGAGCGCCGCACGGCGACGATGCAAGAGGCCCAGCAGGCGCGGCAAGCGGCCGAGGACCGGTTCGAGCAGGCCAGGACCACGCTTCGCCACTGCGAGCGGGAGGTAGAGACGACGCGGCGCGAGGCGGCCCGGGTCGGCGCCGAGCTCGCAGCGGTCAACCAGTTCTTGCGCAGCCATGCCTCCTCCTCGGGAGGCGCCCCGGCGCTCGCCGACCGCCTGGACGTCGATCCCGGCTACGAGCTCGCTCTGGCCGCCGCGCTCGACGGCCGCCTCGCCGCCGCGATCGTGCCGGACCGCGCAACCGGCGGCGGGCTGCTCGACGACTGCGGACCCGACGGCGGCCGGGCGCTGATCGTCGATGCGCCACGGGCCGGCTCGGCTCGGGACGGCCAGCCGCCCGCCGCGGGTGGCGAGCGCCTCGCAGATCACCTGCGTGGCGAAGGCGAGGCGCTCGAGCTGGCGCGGGCGCTGCTCTCGCAAGCCTGGGTTGTGGACAGCCTGGAAGGACTCGAGCGGTCCTTCGCCGGCGTTGCCGTCACCAGGTCCGGACGCGTGTGGTCGGCGGCCAGCGGGGAGCTCATGCAGGCCGCCGCGCTCGGCGAAGAGCGCGTGCTGGAAGAGCGCAATCGTCGCGAGGAGCTGCTGCGCGCCAGCGAAGCGGCCCTGCAGGCCGAACATCGCGCTCGCGCGAGCGCGGAGCGAGCCGCGGAGGAGTTGTCAAGACAGGATGCCGAGCGCGAGCGGATCATCGCAGCGCATCGCTCCGCGGTTCGGGCTCGCGACGAGGCAAGCGAGGAGCAGCGACGCATCGCCGCGCAGATCGAGCGCCGGCGCGCGGCCCCCGACGAAGGGCCAGGCGCGAGCCGCCTCGCGCAGCTGAGCGCGGAGCTCTCCTCCGAGCGCGCGGCGCTCGAGCGTGCACAGCGCGCGCGAGCCGAGCGCGGCGCCCGAATCGAGCGTCTCGAGGCGGGCATCACAGCTGATCAGGCGCTCGCCGCCGCGATCGGCGCCCTGCTCGAGGCGCTCAGCGGCGCGGTCGACGCGATCGCCCAGCGGCGCGGTGCGTTCGAGGCGGCGCTGTCCGCCGATCGCGAGGTCGGTGAGCACGTGGCGGCGGAGCTGCGCAGCTGCGCACAGCGGGAGGCGACGTTGCACGCCGATTTGCATCGCGGGAACGAGGCCCTGACCGGGACCGAAGTCCGATTGCAGCGAACCGGCGACAAGGCTGCCGAAGTCGCGCACGAGCTGGGTCAGCTCGCGCGGCGTCTGGAGCTCCCCGGCGACCCCGCGAGCGAGGCGCGAAGCGCCGAGGAGACGGAGGCCTTGCAGGGGCGGCTCGAGCGACTGCTCCGCCGCCGCGAGCAGCTGGGACCGGTGAATCCGCTCGCCGAGGAGGAGTACGGGCAGGCGCTCGCGCACGTGGAGGAGCTTGAGCATCAGCGCAAAGACCTCGAGGTCGCGCTGCGCGAGCTGCAGAAGCTGATCTCGGACACCGATCGCCAGATCCGCGAGACCTTCGAGCAGACGTTCGCCGCGGCGGCTCGCAACTTCGAGGAGGTTGTCGCGCAGCTGTTCCCCGACGGCAGCGGCCAGCTGAGGCTGGTGGCCGAGCGAGAGCGGCCCGCCCAGGTGCTCGGCGGCTCGACGTTGGCGAACGCCCTCGAGGCGAGCGGCGAGGGCGGCGGCGGCGCGAGCGAGCTCGACGACCCCGACGAGGAGCCGGGAGAGGATCTGCTGGGCGTCGAGATCGAGCTCACGCCGGCCGGAAAGGAGATGCAGCGACTGAGCCTGCTCTCCGGTGGGGAGAAGTCGATGACTGCCCTGGCGTTCCTGTTCGCCGTGTTCCTCGCCCGGCCCTGCCCGTTTTACATCCTCGACGAGGTCGAGGCCGCCCTCGATGACCTCAACATCGATCGCTTTTTGCTGATGCTGCGCCGCTACGCCGAGCGTGCGCAGTTCATCGTCGTCACTCATCAGCGGCGCACGATGGAGGCGGCCGACTCGCTGTACGGCGTGTCGATGGGCTCGGACGGGATCTCGAAGGTGATCTCGCGCCGGCTCCCGCCCGCGGAGGCGGCTGCCTAGCGGCGAGCGCGCCGCCGGCTGCCGGCCGCCGAGGCGGCTGCCCAGCGGCGAGGCGCTGGCCCGGGGGCGCGCGCTGGTAACGTCGCCCGCCGCATGGCGCGTGACTGGCAAGATCTGTTCGTCGTCAACGGCGCTCCCGCGCCGGAGGCCCCTGCCGAACGCTCCGAAGAGCGGCGCATGGGTCGCTTTCGCAGGCTTCGGGAGAGCCTGCGCAGGACCCGGGATGCGTTCTCGAGCGAGATCCGCGCGACTCTGTTCGAGGATCTCAGCGACGAGACCTGGGAGCGGCTCGAAGAGGCGCTGATCTACGCCGACGTCGGTGCGCGCACCACCGCCGAGGTGGTCACGAAACTCGAGCAGGAGGCCACCGCCGGCGAGCTGTCGGGCGGGGAGGCATTGAGCGACCGGCTGATCGAGCTGCTCGCGGGGATCGCGCGGACCGGCGACGATCGAATCGAGCTGCTGGCGGAGCCGACCGTGATCCTCGTTGCGGGGGTCAACGGAACCGGGAAGACGACCACGGTCGGCAAGCTCGCCTGGCACCTGCGCCAGGAGCTTGGGCGCTCGGTCGTGCTCGCCGCCGGGGACACCTTCCGCGCGGCCGGGGTCGAGCAGCTCGAGCTTTGGGCCGAGCGCGCCGGGGTCGCGTTCGTGAAGGGTCCGGCCGGCGCCGATCCGGGCTCGGTCGCCTACGACGCGATCGCTACCGCCCGGCGCGAAGGCGCGGATGTGGTGCTGATCGACACCGCCGGGAGGCTGCATACGCAGGATGATCTGATGGCGGAGCTAGGCAAGGTCCGCCGGGTGATCAGCAAGCAGATTCCCGATGCTCCCCATGAGACGCTGCTGACGATCGACGCGACCACCGGACAGAACGGGTTGCGCCAGGCGAAACTGTTCTCAGAGGCGATCGACGTAAGCGGCCTGGTGCTGACGAAGCTCGACGGGACCGCCAAGGGCGGGATTGCGCTCGCGATCGCCCACGAGCTCGGAATCCCGGTGAAGCTGATCGGCGTCGGCGAGCGGCTCGAGGACCTGCGCCCGTTCGACGCCGGCGAGTACGCACGCGCGCTGGTCACCTAGCTCCCGCCACGGGCGCGGCCGTGCGGGTTCCGCCCTCTGAGGGGCGGGATCCTCCGGACCGGTTCGCGCCCTGAAAGGGGCCGGGATCCCCTGAACCGCGCGATAAGCTGGGATTGAGATGTCAGGTTGGATTTTGTGGGTTATCGCGGCGTGTGTGTTCGCCGTCGGCGAGATGCTCACGACGGGGTTCTTCCTGGCTCCGTTCGCCCTGGGGGCGGCGCTGGCCGCAATCGTTGAGGCCTCCGGCGCTGGTGAGCTTCCCGCGTGGATCGTGTTCGTCGTCGGCTCGCTGCTGACCCTGATGGTGGTTCGCCCGATCGCTCGCGCCCACATGCGAACGCCGCCGCTGATCAGGACCGGCGCGGCGGCCCTGGTCGGCGAGCAGGCGATCGTGCTGGAGCGGATCGTCAACGACGAAGGCGTCGGCTGCATCAGGATCGACGGCGAGGTCTGGACCGCCCGAGCCTACGATCACGAGCAGCCGATTGAGGCTGGCACGCGGGTCGTAATCGTCGAAATCAAAGGCGCCACGGCGCTGGTCACCGAATAGGAGCGTGGGGCATGGCTGGATTGATCGTCGGAATCGTCGTACTGGTGTTTCTGGTGATCCTGTTCGCGCGCACGATCCGGATCGTGCCGCAGGCGAAGGCGGGGATCGTCGAGCGCCTGGGTCGCTATCACCGCACGCTGAGCCCAGGCCTGACGGTGCTGATGCCGTTCGTCGATCGGCTGAAGCCGCTGATCGACCTGCGCGAGCAGGTCGTCACGTTCCCGCCTCAGCCGGTGATCACCGCTGACAACCTGGTCGTGCAGATCGACACGGTCCTGTACTTCACCGTCAACGACGCGAGATCGGTCACCTACGAGGTCGCCAATCCGCTGCAGGCGATCGAGCAGATCACGGTCACGACGCTGCGCAACGTGATCGGATCGCTGTCGCTCGAGGACGCGCTCACCAGCCGCGATCACATCAACGCCCAGCTGCGCGGAGTGCTTGACGACGCGACCAGCAAGTGGGGGATCCGCATCAACCGTGTCGAGATCAAATCAATTGATCCGCCGGGCACGATCCAGGAGGCGATGGAGAAGCAGATGCGGGCCGAGCGCGACCGCCGCGCGGCGATTCTCAACGCCGAGGGCGTCAAGCAATCCCAGATCCTCACCGCCGAGGGCCAGAAGCAGGCCGCCGTGCTGACGGCCGAAGGCGAGAAGCAGTCCGCGATCCTCCGCGCCGAGGGTCAGTCGAAGGCCATCGAAACCGTCTTCGAGGCGATCCACGAGGGCAAACCGGATCGCGAGCTGCTCAGCTATCAATATCTACAGATGCTCCCCCAGCTCGCCAAAGGCGATGCCAACAAGGTGTTCGTGATCCCGTCGGAGTTCGCCGGCGCGTTCGGTGGGATCGCGAAGGCGTTCTCCGAGCGCAACGAGACGCCCGAGGCCCCTGAGCGCCGGAACGGCCCCGCGCCGGAGATTCCCACGGCCGGCGGGAACCGCGGCACGCCGGAGCTCTCCTCAGCCAGTGGTCACGACGGACCGCTGGAGATCGCTTCGGAGAGCGCAAACAGCGGCGGACGCTAGCCTCAAAGATATGTTCGATTCGCTCGCCGAGAAGCTCCAGGCGACGCTCAGTGAGGTCCGCGGCCGCGGCACGCTGACCGAAGACGATGTCTCCGCCGCGATGCGCGAGATCCGTCTCGCGCTGCTCGAGGCGGACGTCAACTTCAAGGTGGTCAAGACGTTCACCAATGCGGTCAAGGAGCGCGCGCTCGGATCCGACGTGATCGGGCAGCTGAACCCCGGCCAGCAGGTGGTGAAGATCGTCTCGGACGAGCTCACCGAGCTGATGGGCGGCGCGGCTCGCGATCTGTCGTTCTCGCCGCGGCCGCCGACGGTGGTGGTGATGGCCGGTCTCCAGGGCTCGGGTAAGACGACCGCGACCGCGAAGCTGGCGCGATACCTGCGCGAGCAGCACGGCTCATCGGTGGCGGTCGCCGCGTGCGACGTCTACCGGCCTGCCGCGGTCGATCAGCTGATCAAGGTCGGGACTCAAGCCGGGGCGGACGTGTACGAGCAGGGCACCGACCGCGACCCGGTGAAGATCGCCGCCTGGGCGCGGGATCGCGCACAGTCCGAGGGCAAGGACGTGCTGATCATCGACACCAGCGGCCGGCTCCACATCGATCGCGAGCTGATGGCGGAGCTCGCGAACATCAAGAAGGCGGTCAAGCCCCACGACGTGCTGCTGGTCGTCGACGCGATGACCGGCCAGGACGCGGTCAACGTGGCCGAGCAGTTCGCCGACGTGGTCCAGTTCGACGGGGTCGTGATGACCAAGCTCGACGGCGACGCCCGCGGCGGCGCGGCGCTGTCGGTCAAGGCGATCACGGGCAAGCCGATCGTGTTCGCCTCAACCGGCGAGAAGCTCGACCAGTTCGAGCGCTTCCACCCCGATCGGATGGCCCAGCGGATCCTGGGGATGGGCGACGTGATGACGCTGATCGAGAAGGCCCAGGGCGCGTACGACGAGGACGAAGCCGCCGAGCTCGAGCGCAAGATCCGCAAGCAGGAGTTCGGCCTCGACGACTTTCTCGATCAGATGCGCCAGGTCCGCCGGCTGGGACCCCTGCAGTCGTTGCTGGGAATGATTCCGGGGATGGGTAAGGAGCTGCGCAACGTCAAGGTCGACGAGCGCGAGTTCGATCGCCTGCAGGCGATCATCCTCGCGATGACCCCGCAGGAGCGGCGTCACCCCGAGCTGATCAACGGCTCGCGCCGGCTGCGGATTGCGCGCGGCTCGGGCACCAACGTTCAGGCGGTCAAGCAGCTGATCAAGCAGTTCGATCAGATGCGGAAGGTCATGCGCCAGGTCTCCCAGGGGCGGATGCCCGACCTCGGTGCGTTGATGCGCCAGGCGCGCTAGCTGCACCGCGGGTCGCGCCGGATCCCGACACGCTAACCTCGCACGAGCAAATGGCAGTTCGACTTCGACTCACAAGAATCGGCGGGCGCAAGAACCCCATCTGGCGCGTGGTCGTCGCCGACCAGCGCTCCAAGCGCGATGGTCGCGTGATCGAGACCGTCGGTCACTACAACGCCCAGACCGATCCCTCGACGATCGTGCTCGACGAGGAGCGCGTGCGCGACTGGCTCGCCCGCGGCGCGCAACCGTCCGGCACCGTTCGCAAGCTACTGCGCACGCAGGGCATCCAGTAGTCCCCGCCCCGCCGATGAAGGAGCTGCTCGAGTACCTGGCGCGGGGGCTCGTGAACCGCCCCGAGGAGGTCCAGGTCACCGAGGTGACCGAGGACGACGGCACGGTTGTGCTCGAGCTCTCGGTCGCCGATGACGACTACGGCAGCGTGATCGGGCGCGGCGGGCGCACCGCCGCCGCGCTACGGACGGTCATCAAGATCGCGGCGGTCAAGGAAAAGCGCCGCGTGTTCGTAGACATCGTCGATTCCTGATGGTCGGAGCCGAGCGGGGATGGCTGCGTGCCGGGCGCGTGGGCAGAGCGCATGGACTCGACGGCAGCTTCTACGTGCTCGATCCCAGCCCCCAGTTGCTGGCCGTGGGTTCGCGGGTCAAGATCGGCGAGCGCGAGGTGACGATCGTCAGGCGCGCGGGGACCGACAGGCGCCCGATCGTGCGGCTCGAGGGCCATAGCGATCGCGGCGCCGCCGAGCAGCTGCGCGGCGCGGAGATGCTCGCCGCCAGGCTCGACGCTCCCGAGCTCGAGCCCGACGAGTGGTGGGCCGACGAACTCGAAGGCTGCTCCGTGCACGACGGAAGCACCCAGGTGGGGACCGTCAGAAGACTGCTCGCGCTGCCTTCCTGTGAGGTGCTCGAGGTGGAACGCGGCGACGGCCGCGGCGAGCTGCTGGTTCCGCTGGTGACGGACGCGGTTCGCGAGGTCGATCTCGAGCGAGGGGCGATCGACGTGGATCTGGAGTTCCTCGGGGAGGCGTGATGACCGCGAGCCCACCCGGCGAGGCGTAATGGAGATCGATGTCTTCACCCTGTTCCCGGACGCCTTCACCTGGTTCCTGCGCCAGCGGCACGTGAGTAATGCGATCGCCGGCGGTCATCGCTTCGGCTACGTGAACTACCGAGATCACACGCCGCTGAAAGCCGGGCAGGTCGACGACACGCCGTTCGGCGGTGGCGCTGGAATGGTGCTCAGAGTCGACGTGGTCGAGGCCGCGCTGCACGCTCGCTACGGTCGGGATCCGGTCGAGCTGCCCCGCCTGCGGCGGGTGATCGCACTGGATCCCGGCGGGCGGCTGCTCGACGACGGTCTCGTCGATGAGCTCGCGCGGGAGCCCGCGCTGACGCTTCTGTCGGGCCGCTACGAGGGATTTGATGAGCGCGCGCTCGAGCACTTCGCGAGCGACAGGATCTCGATCGGGCGCTACGTTCTCGCCGGCGGCGAGCTCGCCGCGATGGTTCTCTGCGATGCGGTGCTGCGCAAGCTCCCCGGCTCGCTCGGTCACGAGCAGTCCGCGATCGAGGAGTCGTTCAGCGCCGCGCTCGACGGCGGACCGGAGTATCCGCAGTACACCCGGCCCGCGGAGTATCGCGGCTGGCGGGTACCCGAAGTGCTGCTCTCCGGCCACCACGCCCGGATCCGTGAATGGCGCTTGGCACAGAGCCGCTCACGCAGTTCGGAGGGCAACCGGTTCGGCTCCCGAGGCGGTTCGCTACCATGAATCGCCGCGTGGCGGGGCAGCGTTCTTGTGCGCAGCCCCAAGGCGGCGGGTGCCGCCCCTGCCAGTGCTGGGACTTGCCATGAGCACCGTGATCGAAAGCCTAGAGCGCGCTCAGCTGCGCCGAGTACCGACGTTCGACGCCGGCGACCGGTTGCGGGTGCACTTCCAGGTGATCGAGGGCACACGCCGCCGGACCCAGGTATTCGAAGGCGTCGTGATCAAGCGTCAAGGCCATGGCGCCCGCGAGACCTTCACCGTCCGCAAGCAATCGTTCGGGGTCGGCGTGGAACGGACGTTTCCGCTTCACTCGCCGAAGATCGAGCGCATCGAGGTCGCGGCGCGCGGCGATGTCAGGCGCGCGAAGCTGTATTACCTACGCGGGCGCGTCGGCAAGCGCGCTCGTGTACGCGAGCGCCGCTCGACCGCGCCAGAGGAGGTCATCGAGCGCGAGCTTCTGAACGTGCCCCCGCCCAGCGGCGAGGCACAGGCATCCGATGACGGCGGCGGCAATGAGCCCGACGGCAATGCCGGCGCTGCGGTCGCGACCGGCGAGGCGTCGGCGGGCGCAACCGGCGAGGCGTCAGCGGGCCCGTCGGAGGCGCCCGAGGGGGCGTCCTCTGCCGAGGTGCCCGAAGGCAATGATGCCGCGGGGGGGGCGCGATCAGAAGAGCCGCTGCCGGCGCCGGCGGAGCAGGCCGAGTCGTCAGCCCCCGAGGCATCCGTCGGCGAAGAGCAGGTGTGACGAGGACCAAGAAGTCGGTCGCGCGCTCGATCCTCGAGCTCGCCGCGATCGTAGTGACGGCGCTCGGCCTGGCGCTCGCGATCCAGGCCTTCATCGTCAAGCCCTACCGGATTCCAAGCGGCTCGATGCTGCCCACGCTGCACATCAACCAGCGGGTGGTCGTTGACCGCATCGGCTCGGACTTCAGCGCTCCCTCCCTGGGAGAGATCATCGTCTTCCATCCGCCCAAGAACTACGCGGTGGGATGCGCGGACCCGAGCCAGGGCGAGAATCCAGCGGGTCAACAGGGCGCGCAGCCGTGCAATGTCGCCTGGTCGCAGCGGTCCTCGGAGACGTTCATCAAGCGAGTCGTCGGCCTACCCGGCGATCGGATCTCGATTCTCGACGGTCACGTTATCCGCAACGGCGTTCGCGAAAGCGATCCTTACGTCGAACCTTGCGGAGATCTCGGCGCCTGCACCTTCAAACGCTCGATCACGATTCCCCGCGGCGAGTACTACATGATGGGCGACAACCGCGGCGAATCGGACGACAGCAGGTTCTGGGGCCCGGTGCCGAAAGCATGGATAATCGGCAAAGCGTTCTTTACCTACTGGCCACCTGACCGAATCGGCTTCATGTAGGTGTCCCGATGGCGCCAAGTGAGGGCACGACCCGGGAGAAGTCCGGCATGAAGTCACTAATCGAGCTCGTGGTGACCGTGGCAGTGGCGGTCGCGCTCGCGCTCCTGATCCAGGCGTTCATCGTCAAGCCCTACCGGATCCCGAGCGGCTCTATGGAGCCGACGCTGGCCATCGGCCAGCGCGTGCTTGCCGACCGGCTGTTCGACAGCCCTGGGCTCGGCGACGTGGTCGTCTTCCATCCACCGAAGGGCGCCGATCCCCAGCCGGCCGTGTGCGGGAATCCAACTCAAGGCGGCAGCACCCAGCAGGCGTGCGATACGCCTACTGCCGGCGAGTCGAGTCAGACGTTCATCAAGCGGATCGTCGCGGGTCCCGGGGACCGCGTATCGATCATCAACGGGCACGTGTACCGGAACGGCGTCCGTGAGAAAGACTCCTACATTTCCCCCTGCGGCGACGCCGAAGGCTGCAATTTCCCGAAACCCATCGTCGTTCCGCCCGGCGACTACTTCATGATGGGCGACAACCGTGGCGAGTCGGACGACAGTCGCTTCTGGGGCCCGGTCCCCAAGAAATGGATCATCGGCGTTGCCTTCTTTACCTACTGGCCCCCAGACCGGATCGGATTCCTGTAACGGGGCGGCGGCGGGGGCGAGGGGCTCCGGCGCGAAGCCGCGCGCGAACGGCTCCGTCCCCAAGCCGCGCGCGAACGGCTCCGCGGCAAGCAAGGGCGGAAAGCGCGCCGGTCGCACCGGCCGCCGGCTATTCGCCTTCGATCGTGCCCTCGGTGCGCGGTTTGTCGCGGGGGCCGACGAGGCGGGCCGCGGATGCCTTGCCGGCCCGCTTGTGGCCGCGGCAGTTCTCTTCGACCTCGAACGCATCGAGCCGGCGCAGATGCGCGCGCTCAGCGCGCTCAACGACTCCAAGCAGCAGACGCCGGAGGGGCGCGCCGAGCTGTTCCCGGTGATCCTGAGAGTCGCGAGGAAGGTTGCGATCGTCTCACGATGCGCGCCGGGGATCGACTCCCGCGGCTTGCATGTCACGAACCTCGCCGCCCTCCGCGATGCCCTCAAGCGCGTCGCCTGTGAAGGATGCCTGTGCCTCAGCGACGGGTTTCCGGTGGTCGGCGTGGGCCACCAGCAGCAGGCGGTGATCGGAGGCGATGCCAAGAGCGCCGCGATCGCGGCCGCCTCGGTGCTCGCCAAGGAGACCCGCGATCGCTACATGCGCAGAGCAGATCTCGCCCATCCCGGCTGGCGGTTCGCTCAGCACGTCGGCTACGCGACGCCCGAGCACCGCGAGGCGATCGAGCGGCTCGGAGTTTCCCCGCTGCACCGGCTGTCCTTTCAATCTGCGGCCTACCAGCAGCTGGCTCTCGAGGCTGTCGGGGAGTAGTCGAGCCCTCGGCTCGAGGCGACCCCCTCGCCACCTCGATGACGTCCCAGTCGAGCACCTGAAAATCTCCAGTGGGGCGTTTCCCTTCTACCTCAAGGGAAACAGCCCGATCAAGTTTCTGAAGGCATCGAGTGGGACTTCAACCAGGTTCAACCCCGCTGCGCCAGCTGTTGGCGCGCCGCGGAAGACGGATCGGTCCCACCCTCCGAACCGAGGTCACCCCGTCCGACCGCAATCAGGTCACCCGGGTCCGACCGGAATCAGGTCACCCCGGTCGACCCGGAAGCCAGGTCAGCGCGGTCCGCCGCGCCACGGCCGCCCAAAAGGGACCTCGACTCACCAGGCCCCTTCCACATGATCGATCCCCACCAGCGTCCCACCCCGATCGAACGTCACCCCGATCGCATCGAATCTGAGCTCCTCTGCGTAGGGATGAGCCGGCCGGTCGTGCAGCCAGCTCGCGGCCATTCTGCGGACCTGGGACCTCTTGAGCGCGCGGATCGCGTCGAACGGGCTGGCGCCGTCACCGGCCAGGCGCCGCGTCTTCACCTCGCAAAAGGCGAGTGTGCGTCCGTCGAACGCGATCATGTCGAGCTCTCCCCACCGCGTCCTGTAGTTGCGCTCGAGGATCTCGAACCCTCGTCGGCTCAGATGCTCTGCGGCAAGCTGCTCCCCGATCTGTCCGAGTCGCTGACGGGGATCAGCGCTCATCGAGAAGCGCTCCTCCTACACCCACAGCGAACCGGCCCTCCGCGAACGGCCTCGAGATCCACTCACCGGACGCTACGCACCGTCCGGTGACCAGTGGGTGACGGGAAGTGCCAATGCGCCCAACGATCCCTGGGAGGTCGATGCAGACTTGCAACGCGCCGCGACCCACGTCTGACTCGATCACCCGTAGTTTCGAGGAATGCTCGCTCGGGTGGCGACGTTCGCGATCGACGGTGTGGATCCGCGCCAGGTGTCGGTGGAGGTCGACATCCGCTCCGGGCTGCCCGCGTTCACGATCGTGGGACTCGGGGATGTCGCGGTCAGAGAGTCGCGCGAGCGGATCCGCTCGGCGATCCTCAACTCCGGCTTCAAGTTTCCCGAGAGCCGCATCACCGCCAATCTCGCTCCCGCATTTCTGCGCAAGGTGGGACCGGGGTTCGACACCGCCCTGGCGCTGGGCGTGCTGGCGGCGAGCAGACAGATCCCGCGAGATGCGCTGCACTCCTACGCGGTCTTCGGCGAGCTGTCGCTCGGCGGCGAAATTCGTGACTCTCCAGGCGCGCTCGCGGTCGCCGAGGGCGCGCGCCTTGCGGGACTGTCGCGGCTGATCGTTCCGCGCGAACGCGCCCACGAAGCATCGCTGGTCGAGGGGCTCGAGGTCGTCGGGATCGCGACGCTCGCGGGCGCCGCCGAGGTCATCAACGGCGCGCAAGCCCCTCCCTTGCCGGATTCCCCGCGGGAAGTGGCCCGCGAGCGGCGGGACCCCGATTTGGCCGACCTGCGCGGTCACTCGGCACCGTTGCTCGCGCTGGAGATCGCCGCGGCCGGCGGTCACAACTTGCTGCTGGAGGGGGCGCCGGGGACTGGCAAGACGATGCTCGCCAGGCGGCTGCCGTCGATCCTGCCGGCGATGACACGGGCAGAGGCGCTCGAGGTGACCAGGATCCACAGCGTCGCGGGCGTGTATGCCGGCGGGCTGGTCGGCACGCGGCCGTTTCGCGCACCTCACCACTCGATCTCGCCGGCGGGGCTCGTGGGTGGCGGCTCCCCTCCCCGCCCGGGGGAGGTAACGCTCGCCCACCACGGAGTGCTGTTCCTCGACGAGTTGTCCGAGTTTCAGCGCCCCAGCCTCGAGGCGCTGAGACAGCCGCTCGAGGACGGCTACGTGACGATCGTGCGCGCGCAGCGCGGGCTGGTGTTTCCGACGAGGTTCATGCTGATCGCCGCGACGAATCCGTGTCCATGCGGGTTCGCGGGAGTGGGTGATCGCTGCCGGTGCGGTGAGTCCGAGTTGCGCCGCCATCAACGCAGGCTGAGTGGTCCGCTGCTCGACCGCATGGACCTGCTGGTCAACGTCGTGAGACCGACCGAGCGTGAGCTGCGGGCGCCCCCAGAAACGGATTCGACAGCCGCACGCGCTCGGATTGCGATGGCTCGCGAGCGACAGCGGGCGCGACTGGCGGGCAGCTCCGCCCGCTGCAACGGGGAGATGGACGTGCGGTTGGCGCGGCGGCATGTGACGCTCGACCGCGAGGCCGAACGCGCGCTCGCGCACGCCTACGCGCTCGGGACGCTGAGCGCCCGGGGTCGCCATCGGGTTCTGCGGGTCGCCAGGACGATCGCCGACCTCGACCAGCGCGAGCAAGTCAAATATCCGGATGTGCTCACGGCGCTCGCGCTACGACAGCGCGGCGGCGCCGAAACGGCGCTTGTAGCATGAGCCGGGCACCACGGGCGTCACGGAGCACTCGGATGGGCATCATCCGCCTCGCGGGGGGCCCCGGCCGGCACCCTCGACACAGCGGCCGTCACCGGCTTCTGGGAGCACCTCGGTGACTACGCCGGACGCTTGCGACTCGTGCCTGGCTCGAGCATGGCTGCTGGCGCGCCTCGCCGGGCATCTGGAGATCGACCGCGCCCGGATCATCGACGCACTAAAGCTCGAGGACCTGGAGCTCGCCGCGGCGGTCGCCGGCAACGAGCGCAAGCGGCTGGAGGATGAGCTCGAGCGGCTCGACTTCGCCAAGCTGCGCCAAACGGCCCAAGCGGCCGGCGTCGGGCTGATCTGCAGCTGCCATCCTCGCTACCCGCAGCGGCTCTTGGATCTCCCAAGCCCCCCGGCGGTGCTCCATGTCGCGGGCGAGCTGGATCGGTTTTGCGAGCTGACAGATGGCGAGCCGATCGCGATCGTCGGTGCTCGGCGGCCCTCGCCGTACGGAGCAGAGGTAGCCCGCTCACTCGCTCGCGGACTTGGCGCGGCAGGGTTGACCGTCATCAGCGGCATGGCCCTCGGGATCGATTCGGCTGCACACGACGGCGCGCTCGCGGCCGGCGCGAGCACAGTGGCGGTGCTCGCGGGAAGTGCGGAGCGTCCATACCCAGCCGCGAAGCGCGCGCTCCACCGGCAGATCCGGGCGACGGGCGCGGCGGTGTCGGAGCTTGCGCCGGGAACTCCCGCCCGGCGCTGGATGTTCCCGGCACGCAACCGGATCATTGCCGCGCTCGCCGTGATGACGGTGGTGGTGGAGGCCGGGGATCGCTCCGGTGCGCTGCTGACGGCGGCGTTCGCCCGCTGTCTCGGGAGAGCGGTGGGAGCGGTGCCAGGGAATATCAGCTCGCCGGTGTCGAGCGGGCCGAATCAGCTGCTCGCTAACGGCGCGGATGTCGTTCGCGGACCTCAAGACGTCCTCGACCGGGTGTTCGGTGCCGGCGCGCGCGCCGCCCCGGAGGACGAGCGCCCAGATCTGGCTCCGGAGCTGCGCCCGCTGCTCGCCGCGATCGGGACGGGTTGCGACACCGCGCTCGCGCTGGCGCGAGCGGGGTTCGGCGCCGAGGACGGCCTCGCCGCGCTGGCCGCGCTGGAGCTGGCCGGCTACCTCAGGCGGCAGGCGGGAGGGAGGTTCGCGGTGGTGCCGTAAGCTCGCAGCGCGTGCACGAAAGCCGGCTCATTCCACGCCTCCTGTCGATCGCGGGATCGGACTCCGGCGGCGGTGCGGGCATCCAGGCGGACCTGAAGGCGTTTGCCGCCTGCGGGGTTCACGGGATGACCGCGATCACCGCGATCACCGCTCAGAACACGGTGGCCGTGACCGAGGTCCACGCCGTGCCGCCCACCACGATCATCGCTCAGGTGCTCGCGGTGAGCTCCGACATCGGCGTCGACGCGGTCAAGATCGGGATGCTCGGCACGACGGAGACGATCGAGGCCGTCGCGCGCGCGCTCGATGAACTGCCCGACGGCACCCCGGTCGTGCTCGATCCAGTGATGGTGTCGGAGTCGGGCGCCGAGCTGCTCGAGCCCTCGGCGCGAGCCGCGCTGAGGGAGCTGGTTCTGCCGCGCGCGACCGTCGTCACGCCGAACGTGCCCGAGGCGCGGGTGCTGGCCGGGGTGGACGAGGACGTCGGCGTCGGCGAGCTCGCGCGGGCGATTCGGTCGCTCGGTCCAAGGGTCGTGGTGGTAACGGGCGGGCACCTCGAGCACCCTGTCGATGTGTTCTACGACGGAGCCCGGCTGGTCGAGATTCCCGGTGAGCTGTATCCAACCGGCGCGGCCCACGGCTCGGGCTGCACCCACTCCTCGGTGCTGGCGGCGCGCCTGGCCCTCGGCGATGATCCGCTCGCGGCGGCGCGCCGGGCGAAGGAGCTGGCCGCGCGAGCGGTCAGAGACGGGCTCACCGAGATCGGCGCCGGCGCCGGACCGGTAGATGTCCTGGGGATCGCCGAGCTGCGCTGAGCGTGCGGCAAGAAGCCTGACACCGTCTGGCATAATGCGCCGGTGCGCTTCCTGAGGATGAAGCCTGGGCATGGAGAGGTGCTGATCGCCGAAGGCGACGTGGAGGTAACGGAGGATGAGCAGCGCCTGATCGCGGAGTTTCGCCGCCAGCTGGACATGGGACTGTGGGCGGCGGTTCCGGTTACCGGAAGCGCAGGAAAGCGCCAGGCGCAGATGGTTCGCTCCTTCGACGACGTTCCTCGGGACGCCGACCGCGTGATCTTCTTCCCGCGGGCGGCGGGCGGCAGGTAGGAGCGCGGGCGCCGTGCTCCTGGCGCTCGCCGCAACCGCACTGGTGGCGATCGCGCTTCTGTCCGACCTGATCATCCCGCGGCTGGAAGAGCTGTGGCAGCGACACCGGGCTCGCCGGCAGCGAATCCCGACCACGCTGTACGACCCGGGGCGGGAGCGGCGAGCCGAGCAGCGCGCCCGCACGCTGCTGCGCTCGTGCGTCAACGAGGAGGAATGGGCGATGTATCGCGACCTCGGGTTCATCCGGGTCTGGGGATCGCAGGCCGATGGGCCCGACGAGGCGGGGGGCACCGGTGGCGCGCCGTACGCCTACCTGATCTATCCCCACCGGCCAATCGTCGCCTATCTCGCCCAGACACACCGGCTGCTCAACGAGTACTGCGTGACTTTCCCGGATGAGACGCGGCCCTACGGCAGCGCACGACTGCCGGATTCCGATGATGTGCTCGCGAAGTGGATGGCCCTCACCGGCGACGAGGGCCGGCTGATCTCGACGGCGAACATGCATCTTCCCGGGCGAGCGCTCGATCCGGCCGATGTGCGCCGCGACCTGTGGCGGCTCGGCCAGTGGGAACGCGCCCGGATGCGCGACGCGGCTCGGGGATCCTCCTCGACGCCCGCCTAGACCCGGCTCACCGGCCGCCGTTCGCGAACTCTTGCGAATTGTGTCCACCCCTCGGACATAAATCGCAAAAGTTCGTCGTCGTCGGGCGGCGCCGGTCGGAGATTAATCGCGAAAGTTCGCGTCGGGCGGGCTCAGATGGATGCGGCACCGCAGGGTCGCCGACCCGGCCCGACCGCTACAGTCCGCCCCGCGATGACCACCTCCGGACAAAACGGCTCCTTTGACCTCAAGCACCGCAGCCGGGCGCTGACCGAGGGGCCGGAGCGGGCACCGGCGCGGGCGTATCTGAAGGGCATCGGCTTCGATGATGAGGCGCTCAGCAAGCCGATCGTGGCGATCGCCAACACCTGGATCGAAACGATGCCCTGCAATTTCCATCTCCGCGCGCTCGGAGCGAAGGTGAAGGAGGGGATTCGCGCCGCCGGCGCGACGCCGATGGAGCTGAACACGATTGCGATCTCCGATGGGATCACGATGGGCACCGCCGGGATGCGCGCCTCGCTGGCCAGTCGCGAGGTGATCGCCGACTCGATCGAGCTCGTCTGCGACGCCCACATGTTCGACGCGGTGATCGCGATCAGCGGTTGTGACAAGACGATCCCCGGCACGGTTATGGCTCTCTGCCGCCTCGACGTTCCCAGCGTGATGCTCTACGGCGGCTCGATTCTGCCGGGTCACTTCCACGGCCGGCGAGTCACGATTCAAGAAGTGTTCGAGGCCGTCGGGGCGCATGCGGCCGGCCGGATCACCGACCAGGAGCTGACCGAGCTCGAAGACGTTGCCTCGCCCGGCGCCGGGTCGTGCGGCGGCCAGTTCACCGCGAACACGATGGCGATGGCGTTCGAAGTGCTTGGGATCTCCCCGGCCGGCGCCTCGATGGTCCCGGCGACCGACGGCAAGAAAGCCGACGTGGCGTTCGAAGCAGGCCGGCTGGTCGTCGATGTGCTGAAGCGGGGCCAGCGCCCGAGCGAGATCATCACCCGCGAGAGCATCGAGAACGCGATCGCAGCGGTCGCCTCGAGCGGCGGCTCGACCAACGCGGTGCTGCATCTGCTGGCGATCGCGAAGGAGATTGGGGTGGAGCTGTCGATCGACGACTTCGACCGGATCAGCGAGCGCACGCCGCTGCTGTGCGACCTCAAACCCGGCGGCCAGTACGTCGCGCCGGACCTGTACGAGGCCGGCGGGATGCCGGTCCTGCTCAGCCGGCTCAAGCAGGCGGGGCTCCTCAACGAGAACGCGCTGACGGTCACCGGTCTCACCGTCGGCGAGCACGCGGATGCCGCGGTCGAGACCGAAGGTCAGCGCGTAGTCCGGCCGCTCGAAGATCCGATCAAGCCCACCGGCGGGCTTGCGATCTTGCACGGGAACCTCGCTCCCGAGGGCTGCGTGGTGAAGCTCGCGGGCTACGAGCGCCGCAAGCAGACCGGACCGGCGCGCGTGTTCGAGTCCGAGGAAGACGCGATGAAGGCCGTGACCGCCGGCGCGATCGAGGCGGGAGACGTGATCGTGATCCGCAACGAGGGTCCCGCGGGCGGTCCCGGGATGCGCGAGATGCTCGCCGTCACCGCGGCGCTGGTCGGTCAGGGACTCGGCGAAGATGTCGCCTTGCTCACCGACGGGCGCTTCTCCGGCGCGACCCACGGGCTGATGGCCGGCCACGTCGCGCCCGAGTCGGTCCGGGGAGGCCCGATCGCGGCCGTTCGCGACGGCGATCAGATCACGCTCGACGTCGAGGCGCGTCGCCTGGATCTTCAGCTCTCGGACCAGGAGATCGCCGCTCGCCTGCAGGAGTTCAGCGTCCCGCAGCGGCCATACCCGGGTGTCGCCCTGGCCAAGTACGCGCGCCTGGTCTCGAGCGCCTCGCAGGGCGCCGTCACGCGCTGAAGGACGCCCCGAGCACAGAGTCGGCCTCGCACGGGCCGCAAATAACCAACCGACAACGTTGCGCGAGCAGGTTCCTGATGCGTTTGATCGAACTAGCCTCTGCAGTTTTTATCTGCAAACGAAGTCCTAACGTCAAGGCCTAGCGGCTAGATAGGTATCATTTCCAGCGGTGGCGTTCGTTTCGTACCTTCGTTCCCCCGGAGGCGCAGAGAAGTCTGCGCGTCAAGCCAGGCAGCGCCCAAGCGGGGATTCACGACTGCGGGGCCCGGCCCCGTACATCATCGGCGGCCTGGTGCTCGTCGTGGTGCTGCTGGGCGTGGGCGCGCTGCTGCTGGCCACCTCCAGCCCCAGCCTGAAGCCTGACTCAACCGCGCTGGCCCGCGTCGACATGCCGCTCGGCGGCGGGACGATCGAGCGCGTCACGGTCTTCACCGGGCCTCGCGACAAGCAGCTCCCGGTCGTGGTCCGCGGCGACAGGATCTACCCGCAGGTGCTCATTCCGGCCCACGAGCTCGTGAACGTTTACGTGACGGTGAAGCGGCCAGGGTCGATCTCGTGGCTGACCGGCGACCACGACCGCCTGCACCTGTCGATGTACACCCCGGTGGCATCCCTGCGCGAGCACTACCTGACACTGCACGCGAACGCGCCGCTCAACCTCGAGTTCAAGGAGCCGGTGGCGGTGATCTCGTATGGCCCGTCGAGCGGGGCGTTGAAGCGCCGCGTGCTGGCCACGCCGCAAACGAACTTCAACCTGCCAAGGACCGCGGCCGCCGGGACGATCTGGGTGGCGGCCGCCCCGCGCTCATGGGAGGTCTCCCAGCCCGCGATCGTCAGCTACTTCCCGGCGGGCGCTGCGGCGACGGCGGTCGCCAACCCATCTCCGGGAGCCCACATCAACCCCAGCACGCCGATTACGCTCACGTTCAACAAGCCCGTCTCCTCGGCGCTCGGCGCGAATCTGCCCCCGGTCTCACCGGCTGGTTCGGGCAGCTGGCAGACGGTCAACAGTCACACGATCCAGTTTGTCCCGAAGGGCTACGGCTACGGGCTGGCCTCGACGGTCTCGATCCCATTGCCCGCCGGGGTCAGCTTGGTTGGCGGTCAGCAGGGCAAGTCGGCCGCTACCGGCATCTGGACCGTTCCGCCCGGATCGACGTTGCGGCTGCAGCAGCTGCTCGCGACGCTCGGCTACCTGCCGCTGCGCTTCCACGGCGCGAAGGTGCCGCTGACCCCGCTGGCCCAGGAGGGCGCCGCGATCAAGGCGCCGCACGGATCGTTCCAGTGGCGCTACCCGAACGTGCCCTCGGCGCTGCATAGCTTTTGGGCGCCTGGCGCCTCGGGCGTGATGACCAAGGGCGCGATCATGGCGTTCGAAAACGATCACGGGATGAACGACGACGGAATCGCAAGTGCTCCCGTGTGGCGCGCGCTGATCAGCGCGATGATCACCCACCACAACTCGACCTTCGGCTACGCGTTCGTCTCGGTCAACCAGGGCGACGAGTCGCTCGACTTGTGGCACAACGGCAAGAGCGTGTTGACCACGCCGGTCAACACCGGGATCAGCTCGGCTCCCACCGCGGACGGCACCTTCCCCGTCTACGTCCACACGCCGGTGACCACGATGAGCGGCACCAACCCCGACGGCAGCACTTACAGCGACCCCGGGATCCCCTGGGTCAGCTACTTCAACGGCGGCGACGCGCTGCACGGCTTCGTCCGCGGTTCCTACGGATCCCCGCAGAGTCTCGGCTGCGTCGAGATGCCGATCGACACCGCCGGCCAGGTGTATCCGTATACGCCGATCGGCACTTTGGTCAACGTTTCCTCCTAGCCCGGTCCGAGCGATCTCGGCAGGGGAAGGAGAGGCGCGCTGGGACGGCGAAAGCCGGTCACCAGATGCGTACGTTACGACAGCAACCCGCGACCGAGATCAGCGCGGCCTGGACCGCCGCGCTTGAGTGCTTCGAGCAAGATCTGCGCCGGCGAGCGGTGGCGGCAAAGACGCGCCGAGCCTACGCGATCGACGCCGGACAGCTTGCGAGCTGGGCCGCCGCGCACGCGCTCGAGCCGGATGTGATCGACACCCGAGCGCTGCGGCGGTTCGCGGCCTCCCTCTCCGAGCAGGGCCAGGCTCCCGCCACCGTGGCGCGCAAGCTGGCCGCCCTTCGAGGCCTGTTCCGGACCCAGATCGAGCTCGGAGCGCGCGCCGAGAATCCGGCGGATCTGCTCTCCTCCCCCAAGCGGGGGCAGCGGCTACCCCGGGTGCTGAAGCCCGCGGAGGTCGCGGCGCTGCTTGACCGAATCCCGGCCAGTACCCCGCTCGAGCTGCGCGACCGGGCGATCTTCGAGCTCGCGTACGCATCAGGGCTTCGCGCCGAGGAGCTGGTGTCATTGGTCATGGACGCCGTTGATTTCGACTCTGAGACCGTCCGCGTCGAAGGGAAGGGCGGCAAGGTCAGGCTAGTGCCGGCCGGCGAGCACGCGCTGCGGGCGCTGGCCTCATATCTCGCGCGCGGCCGTCCGGCGCTGGGGAGCGGCGGGGCGCGAGAGCTGTTCGTCTCGAAGTCGGGGCGGCGACTCAGCACCTCCGACGTCAGGCGCCGGCTGCGCACCTGGGCACGCCTGGCGGCGGGCCAGGCGCCCGCCCTGGCCGACACCCATCCCCACGCCCTGCGTCACTCATTTGCCACTCATCTGTTAGAAGGCGGCGCCGACCTGCGCTCGATCCAGGAGCTCCTCGGCCATGCGAGCATCTCGACCACTCAGGTTTACACTCGGGTAGAGTCGGCGCGCCTTAGGACCGCCTACGCCCGCGCTCACCCTCGCGCGTAGTCCGAAAAACCTAGGGGACGAACTGGACACAAACGTCAAAGCGATCGAGCTCAAGGATCTTTGGAGACGCTACAAGACCTCCGGCGATGAACGCGCGCGCGAGCGGCTCGTGGTCGCGTACTCGCCGCTGGTCAAATACGTCGCCGGCCGGATGAGCTCGGGTCTTCCGGCTCACGTCGAGGAGACCGACTTGATCTCCTACGGGCTGGGAGGGCTGATCTCGGCGATCGAGCGCTTCGATACAACCCGTCAGATCAAGTTCGAGACCTACGCGATCACGCGCATCCGCGGCGCGATCATCGACGAGCTGCGCTCGCTCGATTGGGTCCCGCGCTCGGTCAGGACGCGCGCGCGGGAGTTCGAGCGGGCGAACATGAAGCTCGAAGCTCGGCTCCAGCGTGCCCCGACCGATGAGGAGATGGCGTCCGAGCTCGCGATCAGCGTCGAGGACTTCCAGGACGCGCTGCTGCAGATCTCCACTTCCACGATCGTCGCTCTCGACGAGCTCTGGAGTGTGTCCGACTCGTCTGGCGACCAGGTCTCGCTGCTCGACACCCTCCCCGACCGCAGAGCTCCCGATCCCCAGGTAGTGGTCGACCAGAGCGAGCTGCGTGACCGGATCGCGGGCGCGATCGCGGCGCTTCCGGAGCGCGAGAAGCTGGTCGTCGCTCTCTACTACTACGAGAACCTGACGCTGAGGGAAATCGGCGAGGTGCTCGGGGTGACCGAGTCACGGGTCTCGCAGCTGCACACCAAGGCGGTGCTGCGGCTGCGCTCCAAGCTCCAGGGCGAGCTGGACTAGGGGCTGGGCTGCGCGCAGCGTCCGTGGGGGCCGGGCGGGCCCCATGGATGCCGAGCGCAGCGAGGCCCGGTATCGTCGGATCACCGGACATCCCACGGAGAGGAGAACAGGCATGCACAAGGCCGCGGATCGCATCCGCAATGTGGCCCTCGTCGGCCACCGCGGCAGTGGCAAGACGTCGTTGCACGAGGCGCTGCTATTCGAGGCCGGAGCGCTCAACCGACTTGGCTCGGCGATCGAGGGCACGACCGTCTCGGACTCCGATCCCGATGAGAAAGCGCGCCAGATGTCGATCTCGGCCGCGCTGTCATCGTTCGAATGGCAGGAGCGCAAGGTCAACCTGATCGACACCCCGGGCGACTCGAGTTTCATCGCCGACGCGCTCGGCGCGCTGCGGGTGTGCGAGTCGGCGGTGTTCGTGGTCAATGCGGTGATGGGGGTGGAGGTGCACACCACCCGCCTCTGGCAGCGGGCGGAGGAGCTCGACCTCGCCAGGCTCCTGTTCGTCAACATGCTCGACCGGGAACGCGCCGACTTCTTCCGAGCGCTGGACTCGCTGAAGTCGGCCTTCGGGCAGCACGTGGTGGCGAGCGAGATTCCGATCGGCTCAGAGCACGAGGTCTCGGGAGTGATCGACCTCGTCGACATGAAGGCCTACCGCTACGACGGAACGGCTCGCGGGAGTTGCGCCGAGGTGCCGATCCCGGACGAGCTCGCCGACCAGGCCCAGGAGTACCGCGAGAAGCTGATGGACGAGGTCTCGGAGTCCTCGGATGCGCTGATGGAGCGCTACCTCGAGGGCGAGGAGATCAGCCACGAGGAGATCGTCACCGCGCTGAAGGAAGGCACGAACCACGGCGCGCTGTTCCCGGTGACATGCGGGATCGCCACCCGCAACCTCGGCACCAACCGCCTGCTCGACGCGATCGTCGAAGACCTTCCCTCCCCGGTCAAGCACGGCGGACTCGAGGTGGGCGATGTCACGCTCGAACCGGTCGAGGGCAGGGAGATGTTCTCGTACGTCTTCAAGACGCGCGCCGACCCGTTCGCGGGCCGCATCAACCTCTTCCGGGTCTACCAGGGGGTGCTCAAGCAGGACTCCCAGGTGCTCAACACTCGCACCCACAACAAGGAGCGAATCGGGCAGCTGGTCACCTTCGAGGGCGGCCGCACCGGGCACGCGAACGAGTGCGGCCCCGGGGACCTCGGCGCGGTCGCGAAGCTAAAGGAGACCAAGGCCGGTGACTGGCTGGCCTCGCGCGATGAGCCGATCGCGATGCCGAGCATCAAGCTTCCCGCTCCGGTGATGGCGTTCGCGGTCGAGCCCAAGAGCAAGGGCGACGAGGAGAAGGTCTTCACCGCGCTGCGCCGTCTGCAGGAGGAGGATCCGACGATCGACCTGCATCGCGACCCCCAGACCGGCGAGCAGATCGTGGCCGGCCTCTCTCAGGTGCACGTGGAGGTGATCGTCGAGCGGCTGAAGTCGCGTTTCGGCGCCGAAGTCAACCTCAAGCCGCCGCGCGTGCCCTACCAGGAAACGATCAGAAAGCCAGCCAAGGCCCATGGCCGCCACAAGAAGCAGACCGGCGGGCGTGGCCAGTTCGGCGACTGCCACATCGAGATCGAGCCGCTCGAGCCGGGCGGCGGATTCGAGTTCGTCGACGCGATCAAGGGTGGGGTGATCCCGTCTGGCTTCATCCCCGCGGTCGAGAAAGGCGTGCTCGAGGCGATGCATGAAGGCGTCGTCGCGGGATATCCGGTCAAGGATGTGCGAGTGCGCGTCTACGATGGCTCCTATCACACCGTCGACTCATCGGAGATGGCGTTCAAGGTGGCGGGATCGTTGGCGATGAAGCAAGCTCTCGAGCAGGCGGCACCGGTGCTGCTAGAGCCGATCATGCTGGCCACGGTCAACGTCCCCGAGGACACGGTCGGCGATGTGATCGGCGATCTGAACTCCCGCCGTGGCCGTCCTCTGGGGATGGAGCCGGTCGGCGCCGGGATGACCGAGGTCAAGGCCGAGGTGCCGATGTCGGAGATCCTCTCCTACGCCCCCGATCTGCGGTCGATTACCGGCGGCCAGGGCGAGTTCACGATCGAGTTCCTGCGCTACGAGGAGATCCCGGGGCACCTGGCCGGCAAGGTTGTCGACGAGGCCCGCGCCGACCGAGAGGCGGTGAAGGCCTGACGCGGCCCGCGGTGTTTGCGTCCGCGAGCGCGTTTCTTTTCCTCCGACTCGTGCAGGCAATTAGTAGTCTCACTCCGCTGTGAGCATGAGATCGATCAAGACCACGGAGGATCACACCTCCTGCGACGTGTGCGGGCGCACGCTGCTGCGGGGCGAGCGAGCGGAGGTCTACGTCGGCGGCGGCGAGCGCAGATCCGTGTGTGATCTGTGCACCTCCCGGGCCCTGCACGAAGGCTGGGTCCGGGAGGGAACGATCCCCGACTACCAAACCGGAGATGGCCGCTCGGAAGGCCGCCGCTCCCTGTTCGGCCGGCTGCTCGCTCGTCGGCCAGGCCCCGAGAGAGCGCCGAGCGCGCCGAGTGCGGGCGACCCCGACGAGCTCGACGACTCGCCCTGGCCGCCACCGGTCGCCGCTCCGAATCGGGTGCGTGAGCAGGTCCGCGAGCCCCGGCACGTCCACGCGGTGCCGCTCAGCCCCGAGCAGAAGATTGCCACTGCCGTCGAGCTGTTCAACGCGTCTGAGCACCGGCGGACGGTGGCCGGGATCGCGCGCTCGCTCGGGGTGCCCGAGGTGGCGGTGCTGCCGTCGCCTGCCCGCGCCAGCCTCATCAGCGTGGTGGTGTCGTGGGAGCTGTGCTGGTACCGCTACGAGGTGGACCTCTCCGATGACCAGCCGAGCGTGCGGGTCTCCGCGCAGGGCTCGGAGCTCGACGAGCTCTCGCAAGAGCAGCGTACCCCCAATGCGTTCGCGGACGAAGCGGGGACGCTGACCCTGTAGCGAGCGCAGAGCGCCCCGATGCTCGCGGAGCGCTTCTCGGTCGATCTTCTCTGTACAGCCGAAATACACCGGCCGACGATCCCGCCGGGCGGAAGCCGTTCGCTTCGAAGTGAATTGGCCGGGTCTCCTCGGTTCGGAACAGGACTATGCCCACTACGAGTCCTAGGGGAGAATGGCCAAACGATCGGCTATTTCACTGCCGCCATGGGCTCCGACAGCGTGAACACCGGATTCTCCTACTGCAGCACCAAGTCCTGGCTATGCATGTGACCCGATGCCGGATCCGAATGGTTTCCAGAAACTTTTGGAACGAGGGTCATACACGCTGACGTTCATGGACAAGCCTGGCACCGAGATCACGATTCCATCGGGCCGCGGCCAGGGCCAGGCGGACGTGCTCAAGCAGATCTGCGACAACGGCGAGTGGAAGTGCACGTTCAACGTGAAGGGCGAGAAGCAGACTGTCGCTGACGAGCGGCCCGCCGGCGCGCCCGTTTATAATCCCTATGACACGGTCAAGACGGGGACGAAGATCGCCGCGGAGGCCATGGTAAGCGAGACCAACATCATGGGCTGAGATGTCACGGCCGGGGTCGAGAAGATCGTGACGGTCGAGGTCACCGCCAAGTTCAACCACGAGTGGACGACCGAGCACAAGTTCATCCAGGACGTCACGGTCGACGAGATCCCGGCGCACTCGGTGGCGTGGATCACGTTGCGCGCAGGCTGAAGGTCCCCCGGTGGCTTGCACTCGCGCTCGCAGGGAGGCGAGCCCGATGTGACCGTCGGCAAGACGCCGGTCCAGTGTCCGCTCGTCGAAGCCGCGTCCGTCGTCGCTGACGGACGGCTGGATACGGTCGTCGGCCCGGCTCAGGGTGATCCGCACTGTGTTGGCGTCGGCGTGCTTGACCGCATTGGTCAGCAGCTCACACGCCGCGGAGAAAACGATCTCCTCGGCCGACGAGCGCCGTGACTGGTCCCAACCCTCGGCGGCGAGAGTGATCGCCAGTCCGCTGCGTGGCGCTGTGCTTTCGATCAGGTCCTCGATGGCGCGTCGAAGACCGGACTGGGCGAGCACCGCGGGGTGCAGCCGGCTGACCTTCGCCCGAAGCAGCGACGCGGATTCCTGCAGAGCCAACGCGACTCGGTCAAAGGATTCAGCCGTGCTGCGTGCGCGGGCGTCTTCCAGGTCTTGGCGGGGGGCCAGGATGTACTGCAGAGCGCCGTCGTGCAGTTCCTCGGCCAGCTCACGGCGCGTTGCTCTGCACCTGGGCCAGTTGACCGGCCAAGCTCGTTCGATCGGTGATCAAGTCCGCGATTGTGAGCACGCGGGAGCGCTGGACCCCAGCTCGCAGCCGATCCGGTCATGCGTCGGGGGCACCGCCCACACGACCGCCAGCGCGAACAGGGCCAGCGCGCCGCGCAGTGGCCCGCGTCATGATATGGCCGCGAGCGCTGTTTTAAATGTGCTACTCGGGCTCCGGTCTGTGGACGCAAGTTCGATAGCCGCTCGCGAGCCGCTCGAATACCATCAGAGACGTGATCTACTGCGTCGTTCCTCAGCCGCTCGCTGACGAGCTGTTCGAAAAGCTCACCGATTACTACGCCGGTGATCCCAACGTCACGGTGATCGTCGATCGGCGCAAGGCCTCGCGCCGCGATCGTGGTTCGGCGGGGGGCGGCAAGCGCGAGGTTCGCGACCGCCGCCGCGCCCGTGTCACCGGCGAGATCCCGGATCTGGCGACGGATTGAGGCTGGTCGTCCACGTCGACGGAGGGGCGAGAGGCAATCCCGGCCCAGCGGCGATTGGGGTGGTCCTCACGCGAGACGACGGAACCCTGCTCGAGGAAATCGGCGAGCGGATCGGGGTGGCCACGAATAACGTCGCGGAATATCGCGCGGTGCTCCGTGGCGCCCAGATGGCGCTCGAGCTGGGCGCGCGCGAGATCGAGTTGATAAACGACTCGGAGCTGGTCGCGCGCCAGCTCACCGGCGCCTACAAGGTCAAGCATCCCTCGATGAGGCCACTCTACGACGAGGCGATCGGCTTGCTCGCGTCGTTCGAGCGCTGGCAGATCCGATCAGTCCCGCGAGCTCAGAATGCGCGTGCCGACGAGCTCGTCAACGCCGCGCTCGATGGGACGCTGTGAGCGTGCAGCGTTTGGTCGCTGACCGTAGGGGTAAGAGGCGGTGGTGAGCGTCCTCGACGCGGCCCGGCGGCTGGTCGCACTGCAGCCCCGCCATCGAGTCATCAGCGTTTATCTGGATCTGAACCCGGACCGGTTCGCGACCGCTCCGGCGCGAGCCTCGCAGATCCACTCGCTGATCGACGAGGCGGGCAAAGAGCTCGATTCGGACACGACGCTCAACCACGAGGAGCGTGTCGGGCTGCGCGAAGATCTTCGGCGCCTGCGCTCTTACCTGCTCTCGCGCGAGCCCCCGTTCAAGGGGGCCAGGGCATTGGCTGTGTTCCGCGCGGGGCGCGACGGCATCTTCGAGACTGTTCAGCTGAAGCGACCGATGCAGGCACGGGTGGTGATCGAAGCTCGCCCGTACGTCGAGCCGCTGATCGACGCCGCGGAGCAGCGCCGCTGGTGCGTTGCGCTCGTCAACCGCCGTGAGGGGCGCATCTTCGGCGGTTTGCCCGACGAACTCACCGAAGAGGAGGACCTCGAGCAGAGGCCCCTTGCCCAGGATCCCGAGGAGAACCTCCGCAACATCGGCGGCCGCCTGCTGCGCCACTGGCAGCGGGAGCGCTTCGACCGTCTCGCGCTGGGCGGCTCGCCGGAGGTCGTGCCGCGGCTCGAGCAACTGCTGAACGACGAGCTGCGCTCCTCCCTGGTACCCGAGCGAGTCGACGTCGATTTGAGCCGCGCGAGCGACGATCAGGTACGCGAGGCGCTGGCGAAGCTCGTCGAAGCCGACGAGCAGCGGGGCGAGCGCGAGGCGCTCGACCGGGTGGCGGCCGGAGTAGGCAGCGGCGGCCGGGCAAGCGGCGGCCCCGAGCAGACGCTCGAGGCCCTGAACGAACGTCGCGTGCAGACGATGCTGCTCTCGCCAGACTTCGATCGCACCGGCTGGCGCTGTCCGGCATGCGGGCTGCTGCTGCTCGGGGATGGCGGCGAATGCCCCGCCGACGGCAGCGAGCTACAGCGCCAGGAGCACCTGCGAGAAAGCGTGGTGGAAGCAGCGCTGACCCAGGACGCCGAGGTGATCGTCGTTCACCACTATCCCGATCTTGGCCCGTTCGAGGGCATCGCGGCGCTGCTTCGGTTCTAATGGTGGCTGAGCTGCGGCTGACCGGGTTAGGACTCGATAACCTCCACGCCGTGACCGATGCCCTGATCGAGCTCACGGCGAGACTTCAGGACACCGCCGAGCGTCTGCGCGCCGGCGAACTCGAGCCCGATGCGGCGCTCTCGCTGATCGAAGAATGCGCGCGTCTCGCGGCGGAAGCCAGTGCGCAGGTGGACGGACGAGTCCGCGCGGCGCTCGAGCCTTTGCCCGATCTCCCCGGTCAGCTTCCGTTGCCGGCGAGCTAGTGGCTCATCCAGGAGATGAGCCACTGGTGGCCACGGTGCCGTCCAGCCGCGCCCGGGTCGCTTATCCCGAGCAGCTGCGCGAGGAAGTCGAACGCTATCTGGAGTCGCTGCGCTTCTCCACCGAGGCCGCGACGGCGGGGCTCGAGCAGGCGATGCGGTACTCGCTGTTGGCCGGCGGCAAACGCATTCGGCCGGTTCTGGCGCTGGCCACGGCCAGCGCGATCGGGCGCCCCCCGAGGTCGGTCTTGCCGCTCGCCGGAGCGCTCGAGCTGATTCACACATACTCACTGATCCACGATGACCTGCCGGCGATGGACGACGACGATGTCCGCCGGGGCCGACCCACTTGTCACAAGGCGTTCGGCGAGGACGTAGCGATCCTGGCGGGCGACGGTCTCTACGCCGAGGCGTTCAGGCTGCTGCTCTCAGAGCAACGGGGCGAGGGCCCAGGGTTGCTGGCGGCCGCTCGCGAGCTGGCAGCGGCCACCGGGGTCCAGGGGATGGTCGGAGGCCAGTACATCGACGTCTCGGAAGGCGCGGCGGCCGGGCCGGCGGGACTGCGGCATTTGCATGAGCTCAAGACCGGCCGGCTGATCGCGGCCAGCATCGAATGCGTGCTGCTCCTCGGCGGCGTTCACGAACGTGACACAATTCAGTACCGCACCTTTGCCAGCGAGCTCGGCGTCTTGTTCCAGATCGTGGACGACATTCTCGACGTCACCGGATCCCTGCAGACGCTCGGTAAGCAGCAAGGGAGCGACCAGCGGTTGGGAAAGCGAACCTACGTGACCGAGTTTGGCCTCGAGGGAGCGCGGAAGCTTGCCGCCGAGTCGCACCGGCGTGCACGCGCCGCATTGGCGCAAGCGGCTCCCGCGGGAGCCAGCGAGCTCGAACAGATCACCGACTTCATCGCAAACCGGACCTATTGATGGCAGACCTACTTGACACGATTCAAAAGCCGCAAGATCTCCATGCGCTCAGCGACGAGCAGCTGCAAGTGCTCGCCCAGGAGGTGCGAGCGCACATCATCGACACGGTGGGAGAGATCGGTGGCCACTTCGGGGCGAACCTCGGGACGTGCGAGATTGCGGTGGCGCTGCATTCGCTGCTCGACTCGCCGCGCGACAAGATCCTCTGGGACGTCGGTCACCAGGCTTACCCCCACAAGATCCTCACCGGCCGCCGAGACGCGCTCCATACGATCCGCAAGTACCACGGGCTGGCCCCCTTCTGCGCGATTCACGAGTCAGAGCACGACATCATGGGCGCCGGCCATGCCTCGACCGCGATCGGCTACGCCGTCGGGATCAAGGAGGCGATGCGGCGCGGGCACGGGGACGATGCACATGTCGTCGCGGTTGTCGGCGACGGTGCGCTGACCGGCGGCGTCGCGTTCGAGGCGATCCATCAGGCGGGCGGCGAGGGAACCCCGATCGTCGTCTTGCTCAACGACAACGGGATGTCGATTGCGCCGAACGTCGGCGCGCTCTCGCGCTACTTCAACCGGATCCGCCTCAACCCGAAGCTGTGGCACGCGCGCGAGGAAGTCGAGGGCGGCCTGACGAAGCTGCCCGCCGGCATCGGAGCCGCATTTGAGCGCTTCGGGCCGCACGTCAAGGAGTCGATCAAGGCGTTCTGGGCGCCCGGTCTGTGGTGGGAGGAGCTCGACTTCGCCTACATGGGCGTGATCGACGGCCACGATGTCCGCGCGCTGCGGTTCGCGCTGCGCGAAGCGCTGGCCGCGGAGCGCCCGGTGGTCGTGCACTGCGCGACGGTCAAGGGCAAGGGATTCGCGCCCGCCGAGGAAGGCGGTCTCGAGGGAATGGAGAAGTGGCACGCGGCGAAGCCGAAGTCGATCGCCAACGGCGCGCCGGCGGCGGTCAAGGTGGTGCCGATGGCTTCCCGCTCCAAGCCCGCACCGCCGCAGTACACGCAGGTGTTCGGCGACGCGCTGGTCGCCGAGTGCCGCCGCGATGATCGGGTGATCGGGATCACCGCCGCGATGAACTCGGGCACCGGGCTCAACATCCTCCAGCGTGAGCTGCCCGATCGCTACTACGACGTCGGGATCGCCGAACAGCAGGCGGTCCTGTGCGCGGCCGGGTTGGCGCTTCAGGGCTGCAAACCGGTCGCTGCGATCTACTCCACGTTCCTGCAACGGGCCTATGACCAGATCGTCCACGACGTCTGCCTGCAGAGCTTGAACGTCGTGTTCGCGATGGATCGCGCCGGCCTCGTGGGCGACGATGGCCCGACACATCACGGCGCGTTCGACATCGCCTATCTGCGTTGCCTGCCGAATATCGTGCTGATGGCCCCGCGCGACGAGGCGATGCTGGTCAATATGCTGCACACCGCGCTGCGCCAGGACGACGGGCCGGTCGCGATTCGCTACCCGCGCGGGGAGGCAGCTGGGGTGGCCCTGCCCCAGCGTCCATCGGCGATCGAGATCGGCACCGGCGAGATCCTGCGCGAGGGCAGCCGGGTCGCCCTGCTCGGCTACGGCACCGGTGTCGGCAAGGCGCTCGAGGCCGCTTCGATCCTTGCCGACCGCGGGATCTCGGCGACGGTCGCCGACGCGCGTTTCGCCAAGCCGATCGACGCCGGGCTCGCGGCGCAACTCGCTGCCGAGCACGAGCTGCTGGTGACCGTCGAGGAGGGCGTCCTGGCGGGGGGATTCGGCTCCGCGGTCTGGGAGACGCTGTCCGATGCGGGGCTCTGGTCGCGGATCATGCGGGTCGGCTTGCCGGACCGCTACGTGGCCCACGGATCACCGAAGCTGCTGCACGAGGAGGTCGGCTTCACCGGCGAACGAATCGCCCAGAGAATCGAGGCTGCGGTCGCGCAGCGCACCGGTGTGACGGGCTGATCGCGCCCCGATCGATCGCGTAAATCCAAACGGCCCGCCGGAGCGGGCCGTTCCAGCGAGAGAAGAGATGCTGCGTAGACGGATCTTGGCTGAGCGGCGCCGGTTTGACTGTGAGGTCGATCACGTACCGTTTCCGCCGAGGTGAAACGCGTTCGTCTCGACACACTGCTCTCTGAAAGGGGCCTGTTCGCCTCGCGCTCGCGGGCTGCGGCGTCGGTGCTGGCCGGAGAAGTGATGCTGCTACCAGAGCGCAGGCGGGCTGAGAAGCCCGGTCAGCTGGTGTCCGAGGACGTCGAGCTCGAGCTGGCCCAGGCCCCGGCATTCGTCTCCCGAGGAGGGATCAAGCTCGCCAACGCGCTGCAGACACTGCGCCTCGATGTCGGCGGCCGCCGCGCGCTCGATCTCGGCGCCTCGACCGGGGGCTTCACCGACTGTCTGCTGACGCGGGGGGCCGAGCACGTGGTCGCAGTCGACGTCGCCTACGGCGAGCTCGACTGGCGACTGCGCGCGGATCCCAGGGTGACGGTCATCGAGCGCCAGAATGCTCGCGCCCTGGAGCCCGCCCAGCTTCCCTACGCGCCCGATCTGATCGTGATTGACGTGTCATTCATCTCGCTGAGGAAAGTGCTGCCGGCGGCGCTGCGGTGTGCCCCGGATCGGTTCGATTGCCTGGCGCTGATCAAGCCCCAGTTCGAGGCCGGCCGGGAGCGGGTCGGCAAGGGCGGCGTCGTTCGCGAGTCCCGCTGGCGGCGCCAGGCGCTGATCGACGTAGGCGAGGCGGCGCGAGCGCTCGGTGCCTCGGTGCTCGGCTATGCCAGCTCCGGGCTGCCGGGGCCGAAGGGAAATCTCGAGACGTTCATCTGGCTCGCGGAAGCAGCGCGCGGAGGGCTCGAGGATCTGGAGGCGGCCGCCGCGGAGCTCGAGCCATGACGGCGATTCGCACCGCGACCGTGTTCACTCACCGGCGCCCGAGCGAGACCGGCCCTGCGATCAGAGCGCTGCTCGAGGTCGCGCGCGAGGTGGGAGCGGTGCTGCGTCTCGATCCCGATGAGACGCGCAAGCACCGGCTCGCGCCGGCGCCCGGATTGGTGCTCGACGCGCCGCTGCTGGAGAGCGTCGACATCTGCTTCGCGCTCGGCGGCGACGGCACCATCCTCGGCGCGCTGCGGACCTACGCCGGCACCGAAGTGCCGGTGTTCGCGGTCAACTTCGGCGAGATCGGGTTCCTCGCCACGGTTGATCGCGAGCAGGCACGTGCGGGGTTTCAGCGAGCGTTCGCGGGCGATTTCGAGGTGCTCCGGCTGCCCGCGATTTCGGCCTCCGGATCGCTGGCGATGAACGACATCTCGATCCACCGGCAGCCCGGTAAGCGGGTCGCGGATCTCGATTACGCGGTTGCTTCCGAGGTGGTCGGTCGCGTGCGCTGCGACGGCCTGGTGGTCGCGACGCCGGCCGGTTCCACCGGCTACAACCTCGCCAACGGCGGCCCGGTGATGGCCTGGGGAGTAAAGGGGTTCGTGGTTTCGTTCATCGCGCCGCATTCGCTGACCGCCCGGGCGCTGGTGGTAGCGCCCGGAGACACGCTCACCGTCCACAACCGCTCTCAGGAGGAACCCGTCGACGTGACCGTCGATGGCCGGCCCCTGTGGGTGCTCGAGCCCGGCGAGCAGGTCGAGGTGCGGTTCGTCGACGCCCAAGGCTGCCTTGCGCAGATCGCCGGCGCGACGTTCTATCAGCGGCTGCGCGAGAAGTTCGGTCGGCTCGCCAGCGCACCGTAGGCGTTTGCCTGGCGGCCCGGGCTGGCGGCTCAGATCCGTCGGAGCGGCGTGGTACACCGTTGCGAATGCTTGAGGAGCTCAGAGTTTCGAACCTGCTGCTGATGGAAGAGGCCGAGCTTGCGCTCGGGCCGGGCCTCAACATCCTCACCGGCGAGACCGGCGCCGGTAAGACCCTGCTCGCCCACGCGCTCGACCTGCTGCTCGGCGGCCGCGCGCGCAGCGGCATCGTGCGCAAGGGAAAGGCGGAGGCATACGTCGAGGGCGTGTTCTCGATTCCCTCCGCGCTTGCGGGTGCCGAACTGATTCCCGCCGATGCGGACGAGCTGGTGCTCGCGCGGCGGGTCTGGCCGGACGGGCGCACCCGAGCTTACGTGTGCGGGCGCTCAGCAACGCTCGCCGACCTACGTGAGCTGGCAAGCCGGCTGCTGAGCTTCTATGGCCAGCACGAGCACCGCAAGCTGATGCTCTCCACCGCCCAGCTGGAGATCCTCGATACTCATTGCGGCTCTGAGCACGTCGCCCTCCGCGCACGGCACGCCGACGCCTACGCGCGGATGCGGGAGCTCGAACGTCGCGCCGAGGAGCTGCGGACACTGGCGGGAGCCCGCGAGCGCGAGCTCGATCTGGTCTCTTTCGAGCTCCAGGAGATCGAGTCGCTGGCGCCCAGCGAGGCGGAGGAGGAGGAGCTGATCGCCGAGCGCGATCGCCTCCGCGGGCTCGAAACGCTGCGCCTCGCAGCCGTGACGGCCGCCGAGGGGATCGCGCCCGAATCGGGCGCCGGCGCGGGAGACATGCTCGCCACGGCCGCCGCGGCGCTCGAGCCGGCGGCCGAGATCGATCGCGAGCTGCTGGCGCTCTACGAACGCGTCCAGGCGCTTCGCTACGAGGCGGAGGACCTGGGAGGCGAGCTCCGGCGCTACCTGCTCGGGCTGGAAGGCTCGCCCGGGCGCCTGGAGGAGGTCGAGGAACGGCTCGCGCAGTTCGCCCGCCTGCAACGCAAGCACGGCGGGTCGATCGGCGACGTGCTGCGCCACGCAGAGCGATGCCGGGCCCGCAGCGAAGAGCTCGACCGCGCGGAAGTCGATCTGGAGCAGGCCGAAGCCGAGCTCGGAGCCGCGCGCGAGCAGCTGTCGCGGCTCGGATCACGATTGCGGGAGCGTCGCCGGCAGGCGGCTTCGCCGCTCGCGGCGGCGGTGCGCAGCCGTCTGGCAGAGCTGGCGATGCCCGACGCTCGCTTCGAAGTCGACGTCCAGCCGCGAACCGATGACCAGGGACCTCGCGGAAGCGACGCGGTCGAGCTGCTGATCGCGCCGAACGCGGGACTCCCGGCGGCACCGCTGCGTGAAATCGCCTCGGGAGGCGAGCTCTCGCGAGTGATGCTGGCGCTGCTGAGCGTCGCCGAGGACGAGTCCGGGAGCGGCGGCGGGGACGCGCCGCTGCTGGTGTTCGACGAGATCGACGCCGGTATCGGCGGCCACACCGCGCGGGCCGTCGGCGAGCACCTGCGAGAGCTCGCGCGGAGGCGGCAGATCCTCTGCATCACCCACTTGCCGCAGGTGGCAGCGCTCGCCTCTCGCCATTTCACGATCACCAAGGACACGACGGTGGTTCCCGCGCGGACGACGGTGGCCCCGCTCGCTGGCGATCAGGTGGTCTCCGAGCTGGTCAGGATGCTCGGCGCCGGGGATGGGGACAGGGCCGCCAGCCGCCACGCCAGGCAGCTGCTGAAAGCGGCTTGATCGTCCGCTCCCGGCGCTACGGTGAAGGGGTCAACTAGACTCGAGGATTGACCGATGGTTCAAGGCGAGACGCGCTTTATCTTCATTACGGGTGGGGTGGTGTCCTCGCTTGGCAAGGGGATTACTGCTGCATCGATCGGCCGGCTGCTGGTGGCTCGCGGACTGGACGTGCAGCTGCAGAAGTTCGATCCCTACATCAACGTCGACCCCGGCACGATGTCCCCGTACCAGCACGGCGAGGTGTTCGTCACCGAAGACGGCGCGGAGACCGATCTCGACCTTGGCCACTACGAGCGTTTCACCGATGCGAACACCAGCCGCGCGTCAAACGTCACCGCCGGTGGGATCTACAACTCGGTGATTCGCCGTGAGCGGCGCGGCGATTACCTCGGTGCGACCGTCCAGGTGGTGCCGCACATCACCGACGAGATCAAGCAGCGGATCAAGCTGATGGCCGAGTCCAGCGATGTCGACTTCGTGATCACGGAGATCGGCGGCACCGTTGGCGATATCGAATCGCTTCCGTTCCTCGAGGCGATCCGCCAGTTCCCCGTCGACGTCGGACGGCGCCGCTGCATGTTCATCCATCTGACGCTGGTGCCCTACATCGGCCACGCGGGGGAGCTGAAGACTAAGCCGACCCAACATTCCGTCAACGAGCTGCGACGGATCGGTATCGCGCCGGACATGATCGTGTGCCGCTCGGAGTCGGTGCTCTCAGCGGAGATCCGCCGCAAGATCGCCCTGTTCGCGAGTCTCCCCGCCGAGGCCGTGGTCTCGGCCTATGACGTGCCCGACATCTACCAGGTACCGCTCACCTTCCGCGGCGAGGGAGTCGACGACTTCATCCTCCGCGAGCATTTCGGCCGCGATGCTCCGCCGCCCGATCTGGAGACCTGGAAAGCGATCACCGAGCGGGCCAGCGAGGCCAGCGAGCGCGTCCGCGTCGCGCTCGTCGGCAAGTACGTCAAGCTCGAGGATGCCTATCTCTCGGTTGGCGAGGCGCTCCGCCACGCCGGGGTCCACCACAACTGCAAGGTCGAGATCGACTGGGTCGATTCCGAGACGGTCGCCGAGCCGGATGTGGGCGTGCGCCTGCAGCGCGCCGACGGCATACTGATCCCCGGCGGATTTGGCGGCCGCGGGTGGGAAGGGAAGATCCGGGCGGCGCAGACGGCGCGCGAGAACCAGATTCCGTATTTGGGGATCTGCCTGGGGATGCACGTCGCGGTGAGCGAGTTCGCGCGGCACGTGGCCGGCATGGAGGGGGCCAACTCGACGGAGATGGATCTCGAAACGCCGTTTCCGGTGATCGACCTGCTGCCGGAGCAGAAGGAGATCGCGGACATGGGCGGGACGATGCGCCTTGGCGCCGATCCGGTGAAGCTGCATGAGGCGACGCTGGTCCGCGAGCTGTACGGCGAGCCCGTTGTCTACGAGCGTCATCGCCACCGCTACGAGGTCAACAACCACCTTCGCAGGCGGCTCCATTCGGCGGGACTGATCTGGTCCGGCACCTCACCCGATGAACGGCTGGTCGAGGCGATCGAGCTCGATCGCGAGGCGCATCCGTTCTACGTCGCCTCGCAGTATCACCCCGAGTTCAAGTCACGGCCCGACCGCCCAGCGCCGCTGTTCAGAGAGTTCGTCGGCGCGGCACTGGCCCGTGCTCGAGCTCGGGTTGAAGTCGCGAGTGGATCGGAGGCGCACTTCGACCGCGCCGCCGAGCTTGAGTCGCGGGGCTATGGTGTCGGCCGCGGCGAGGTGAGCGTCTCACAAGCCGCGACACCGTGAGGCGTACCAGCGACGCCGAGCGCGAGCGGCTACATGACACTTTCTGCGCGCTGTGCCGGATCGAGAGCCCTTCCTACCACGAGCGTGCGTGTGCCGACCTGGTCACGGCTGAGCTCGGCTCGATCGGGGTTCAGGTCGAGGAAGACGGCGCCGGGGGTGAGCTCGGTTCCGATTCCGGCAACCTCCTAGCCCGGATCCCGGGCAGCAATGCCGCGAGCATTCTGCTCTGTGCTCACCTGGACACCGTGCCGCCCACCGCCCCGATTGAGCCGGTGCTCGTCGACAGCGGCTTCGAAAACGCAAACGAGGGAATCCTGGGCGCCGACAACAAGACCTCGGTCGCGATCCTGATCGAGCTCGCGCGCCGGCTCGCGGGCCGCGGCGAGCAGGTGGTTGGCGTCGAGCTACTGTTCACCGTCTGCGAGGAGGTCTCGCTGGGCGGCTCGGGCGCATTCGACGTCGGCAGGTTGCAAAGCCGCTTCGGGTATGTGTTCGACCATGCGAGCCCGATCGGAGAGATCGTGCTCGCGTCCCCGAGCCACCATCGGCTGCTCGCGGAGTTCCGCGGAGCGGCCGCCCATGCGGGGGTCCGTCCCGAGTCGGGACGGAGCGCGATCGCGGCCGCTGCCCGCGCGATCGCCTCGATGCGACTTGGGCGGCTCGACTCCGAGACGACCGCTAACATCGGCACGATCGAAGGCGGCACCGCGATCAACGTAGTCCCCGAGCGCTGTCGATTGGTCGCCGAGGTGAGGGGCCTCGATCAAGCCCAGGGTGAGGCCGTCGTCACCGAGATGATCGACCACCTCCAGGATGGCGCGAACGAGATCGAGTGTGATCTCGACGTGACCGTCGAGCAGATGTTCAAGGGATACCGGACGCGTCCTCGCGCTCCTCACGTGCTCGTCGCGGAGCGCGCGCTGCGGGCGTGCGGCTACGAGCCCAAGCACATCATCACCGGGGGCGCGTCGGATGCGAACTCGTTCGAGGCGCATGGGCTGTCGTGCACGAACCTGGCCGACGGTACCGAGCGAAACCACGAGCCGGGCGAGCGGATCAGCCTCGACGCGCTCGACGGGATGTTCGAGCTCGCGGTCGCGCTGGTGGAGGAGGCCGCCCATGTCGCTTAGATCGACCGGTGCGGAGACCGTCTGGGAAGGCAAGATGATTCGGGTCGGGATCGAGCGCTATCGCCACCAGGACGGCGAGGAGGTCGCGCGGGAGAAGGTCTGGCACCCGGGCGCGGTGGCGATCCTCGCGGTCGACGAAACCGAGGTGTGGTTGACCCGCCAGCCCAGAGAGGTGATCGAGGCGCCGGCCTCGCTGGAGGTGCCGGCCGGAAAGCGCGACGTCTCCGACGAGCTGCCGCTCGAGACCGCCAAGCGAGAGCTCGCGGAGGAGATCGGCAAGCACGCCGGCCATTGGGAGGAGATCCTCGCGTTCCACACCAGCCCCGGCTTCAGCGACGAGCGCATCCAGCTATACCTGGCGAGTGATCTCTCGGACGCTCCGGGCGGCGCGAGCGCCGATGAGGACGAGCGAATCGAGATCGTCCCGTGGTCGCTCGAGCGGCTCGACGACGCGATCGCGGAGTGCGAGGACGGTAAGTCGCTGATCGCGCTGTTGTGGCTAAAGGCGCAGCGAGCCTAGCCTGGGGCGGCGCCGGCTGGGGGTAGCGGCGCCGGCCGGGAGTAGGGCGCCGGCCGGGAGTAGGGCGCCGGCCGGGAGTAGGGCGCCGGCCGGGAGTAGGGCGCCGGCCGGGAGGACCGCCGCATCGAAGCCCGAATAGGCCGTCATGGCCACGATCGACCGGGACGCGCCCAGCTATGCCCGGCGAACCACAGAGCTAACGCTCGACTTTCTCGCCTACCTCGAGCTCGAGCGCGGGCTGTCGCGAAACACGCTCGAGGCGTACCGGACCGACCTGCAGCAATATGGCGACTTCCTGCAGCGGCGAGAGGTCGATCCACTGGCGGCCGGAACCGGCGATCTGGCGGCTTTCGTGACCGAGCTCGCGGTCGGCGGCGATAAGCGCCCACCGGTGGCCGCCGCGACTCTGCAGCGGAAGGTCGCCTGCCTGCGCTCCTTCTACCGCCACCTCCGGCGAGAGCAGATCCTGTCGGTCGATCCGACGAGCGATCTGCGCCCGCCGCGGGCCGGCGGTCGGCTGCCGAAGGTGCTGAGCCGCGATGAGGTCAAGCGCCTGCTCGAGCAGCCAACCGGCCGCTCGCCGGGGGCGCTTCGCGACCGGGCGCTGCTCGAGACGATGTATGCCTGCGGCCTGCGAGCCTCGGAGGCGATCGCGCTCGAGCTCTCGCAGCTCGACCTCGACGACGCGATCCTGCGCGCACGCGGCAAGGGCTCGAAGGAGCGCCTGGTGCCGATCGGCAGCAAGGCGGTCGGCAGCCTGAGGATCTATCTGGAGCGAGCCCGGCCGCGGCTCGTTGGACTGCGAGAGGAAGCGCACGTGTTCGTCAACCTGCGCGGAGGCGCACTCTCCCGCCAGGGCCTCTACAAGATCGTGCAACGTCACGCACGGAGCGCCGGGCTCGAGCATCGCGTGAGCCCGCACACGCTCCGGCACACCTTCGCCACGCACCTGCTGGCCGGCGGCTGCGATCTGCGCTCACTGCAGGAGATGCTCGGCCACGCCGACATCGGCACCACCCAGATCTACACGCATCTATCCGCCGAGCGCCTGCGCGAGGTCTACTTCGAGGCCCACCCGCGCGCCCAGCTCGCGCGCCATGGGTAGAGCCGCGCCCAACTCCCGCGCAACGGGTAGAGTCACGCCCGTGGGGATCACGCATTTCGACGAGGCTCCCTCGCGCGTCTACGAGCTCGGTCACCTCAACGGTCGCTGGACGCTGCTCGGTGACGGGGCGGGGAGCGTCAACGTCGGCGCGAGAAGAATCGAGCTGCCCGCGGGCTCCTGGTCGACGCCGGCGCACGACCACGGCGCCGCGGAGGAGATCTTCTACGTCATCTCTGGCCGGGGGCTCTCATGGCACAACGGCGAGACGGCGGAGATCCGAGCGGGAGACTGCATGGTCTATCTCGCACGCCACGGCCCCCACACGCTGCACGCGCTCGAGCCGCTCGACGTGGTCGCGTTCGGCCCCCGCATCTACGACGAGGCGATACGGTTTCCGCGGCTCGGCATGTCGCTGATCGGAGGGCGACTTGCCGAGACGACCCCCGGGTTGCTCGACGGCACCGCGGCTCACTACATCCACGAGTCGGGTCTCGGGCCTCCCGAGCTCCCGCCGAGCCCCGGAGCGCGGCCCAGCACGATCGTCAACCTCGATGCCGTGGAGCCGGAGACGCTGGCGCGCCCGCGGATCGTGAGGACACGCCGCAACCTCGCCGCCGCCGCCGGCTCGGTGAGGACCGGTCTCCAGCACTGCGAGGTCGCGCCGGGCAAGGAGTCGGGGCTGCAACACTGCCACTCGCTCGAGGAGGAGCTGTTCGTGATCCTCGGCGGTGACGGCGAGCTGCTGCTCGGCGACGGGGAAACGCACCTGGGGCCCGGCCACGTCGTCTCGCGTCCGGCCGGCACCGGTGTCGCCCACGTGTTCCGTGCCGGTCCCGACGGGCTTACGTATCTCGCCTACGGAACCCGCGAGCCGGCAGACGTCTGCTACTACCCGAGGTCGCGCAAGATCGCGTTCCGTGGCGTCGGCGTGATCGCCCGGCTCGAGCAGCTCGACTACTACGACGGCGAAGATTGAGCCGAGGCGGCCCGGGGGATCTGCGGCGGCCCCGGGGAGTGCTGGGAACGGCCCGAGGGGCGCTGGGGCCGAGCGCGGTAGCAGCGAGCCCGAGACGAACTTTGTCGATTCTTGTCCACCCCTCGGACAAAAATCGCAGAAGTTCGCCGCCGGCTCCGTGATGCGGGGGGATGGAGCGCGTTCTACGCTGGATGCAGAGCGGTGCAGCTCTCGGCTCCCCGGCTGAAGATCGTTTCCACTCCCCGGCTGAAGATCGTTTCCACTCCCCGGCTGAAGATCGTTTCCACTCCCCGGCTGAAGATCGTTTCCACTCCCCGGCAAAAGCAACCGCAGAAGTCAACGTCCGTGCCCGAGCTCCCCGAAGTCGAAACCATCCGTCGCCAGCTGGCCCCACACCTCGAAGGCCGCACGATCGAGGACGTCGAGATCCTCGATTACCGCTGGACGCGTCCGGAGTCGCCGGGCGAGGTCGAGGATGGGCTCCGCGGCGCGGTCGTCAGCCGGCTCTCCAGAGCCGGCAAGTACCTGATCTGGGAGTTGTCGGGCGAGCGCTACCTGCTCGTCCACCTGCGGATGACCGGCGCGCTGCTATTCGATTCCCCGATCGAGCCTCCTCACACGAGGGTTCGGTTCGCGCTCGACGCCGGCCACCACCTGGCCTACGTCGATCCCCGCCGGTTCGGCACTGGGCACCTGTTGCACGGCGCAGCCGCGCGCGACGCATACCTGGCGGCACGACTCGGGATCGAGCCACTCACCTCCGACTTCAGCGCTGCCCACCTGCGTCGGATGGCGCGTGGACGCCGGGCCCCGGTGAAGGCGTTCTTGCTCGACCAGCGACGTGTCGCCGGGGTCGGCAACATCTACGCCGACGAGGCCCTGTTCCGGGCTCGCATCCACCCTCTACGAGCTGCAGGGCGGCTGACGAGCGGCGAGTGGGAGCGGCTGCGCGAGGGGATCGAGGAGTCGCTGGCTGCCGGCATCGAAGCCAAGGGCGCCTCGATCGACGATTTCCAGCACATCGACGGCGCGCGCGGATCCTTCCAGGATCGCTTCCTGGTCCACCGCCGGGAAGGGAAACCTTGCCCCCGCTGCGGCGCGGTGATCAAGAAGCTCGTCGTCGGCGGTCGGGGGACCTACGTCTGCGAGCACTGCCAGCGCAAACCTCGCGCTCCCAGGCGCCAAGCGCTGGCGACGCGCGAGTAGCGCCGCGAGACTCCATCCCCGAGGGACGCGAGCGCTATCCCGCGAACAGCTCGGACAGTTGACCGGCGCGGTCAGCCGCGAGCAATTCCGCGAAGCCACCGATCGACTTGCCGTCAATCAGGATCTGGGGAAACGTGATCATCCCGGTCTTTTGGGCGAGCTCAGCCCGACCGTCCGGGTCCCTTGCCAAATTGATTTCTTCATAGTCGATCCCGCGGCGTGTGAGCAGCGTCTTTGCGCCGGCGCACATCGAACAGCGATCGGTCGTGTACATGACGACAGATTTCATTACTTCAGAAAAGATAGCATGGGACCGCTGAAGACGGAGGCGATCGTGCTGCGCTCGATTCGCTACGGCGAGGCCGATCGCATCCTGCACTTGTACACGCCTCTTCACGGGCGGCTGAGCGCGATCGCCAAGGGAGTCCGACGAGCTCGCAGCCGCTTCGGTGCCCGGCTCGAGCCCTTCTTCCACGTGGGCGTCTTGCTGCATGAGGGGCGCGGCGAGCTGTTCACCGTCAGCAGCGTCGACACGATCGCTGTCAACGCCGGCTTGCGTGATCACGCGGCGACGCTCGACGCCGCGGCACGCGCGTGCGATGCGGTCACGCGTCTGTTCGAGTCATCCGAGCCGCATCCGGAGGTGTTTGCGCTGCTGGCGAACGAGCTTGCGCTGCTGAGCGGCTGTGCCGCTCAAGCTCGCCCGGCCAACGGACTCGCGTTTCGCCTCAAGCTGCTGCTCGCCGCGGGGATCGTGCCGCAACTGGGCGCGTGCGCCTCGTGCGGGACCTCCGAGCACCTGAGGGGGTTCTCGGCTCCTGCCGGCGGCGTCGTGTGCGGATCGTGCGAGGCCGCCGCCTTCGCCCTCGACGAGGAGTCCTACCAGTTCCTGGTCGGCGCACTCGGTCAGCCGCTGGCAGAGACTCCAGAGGCATCCGAGCGGGCGCTGCGCCAAGCCGAACGAGCGATCAGCGAGACCGCCGAGCACCATGCGCATGTGCGCTTGCGGCCATTGATGATCGCCTAGTGGTCGCTCGTGGGTGGCCCGCCTGTCACGAGTTGGTGTCAACTCGGGCGGCGGGCGCGGAGCACTGTCAGAATCGAGCTGTGAGCGACCGGGTTCTAGCGGCGGGCTACGAGCATCCGGGCGGCCCCGTGGCGGAGGCGTTTGCGCGGCGAATGCGCGCTCGCGAGGCCGCCTTCCTCTCCCCGTCCGCGACTCCGTCCTACCCCGCCCGCCGTGAGCGGCCCGAACCCGATTGCGGCTTGCGGACGCCGTTTCAGCGTGACCGCGATCGGATCGTTCACAGCAAGGCATTCCGGCGGCTCAAGCACAAGACACAGGTGTTCGTATCTCCGACCGGCGATCACTACCGCACGCGGCTGACACACACGCTGGAGGTCACGCAGGTCTCGCGCACCGTCGCGCGCGCGCTGGCGCTGAACGAGGATCTGGTGGAGGCGATCGGCCTGGGGCACGACCTCGGGCATCCCCCGTTCGGCCACCTCGGTGAGGAGGCGCTCGACCGCTGCCTGCTCGAGCGCTTCGGCACGCGCTTCCTGCACCACGAGCACTCGCTGCGAATCGTCGACCGGCTCGAGCGCGACGGCCACGGGCTCAACCTCACCTGGGCGGTGCGCGACGGGATCGTCAGCCACTCGGGCCGTGCGCGGGAGCCAGCGACGCTCGAGGGCAAGATCGTCCGCTTGATGGACCGCGTCGCGTACATCAACCACGACATCGACGACGCGCTGCGGGCCGGGGTGATCGCGCCCGCGGACCTCCCGGCGGGTCCGATCCAGATCCTCGGAAAAACCGGCTCGCGGCGGATCGACACGCTCGTCCACGACCTCGTCGAAACCTCCGCGAGGGCCGAAGACATCGCACAGGGAGAGGTGATCGGTGTGGCGATGGGCGAGCTGCGCGCGTTCATGTTCGAGCGGGTATATCTCGGTCCGCAGGCCAGACGCGAGCACGCGAAGATCTACGGTGTCGTCCGGGCTCTGTTCGAGCACTACTGCGCCCATCCAGACGCGATCCCCGATTCGAATCCAGGCGGGGCGCTCCCGGAGCGAGTCGCCGACTATCTCGCGGGAATGACCGATCGGTACTGCATCCGCGCATTCGAGTCGCTCAGCGTGCCGGTGGCATTCGCGCCGTGACGCGCTATACGAAGGACTCGCGCGATCGCGTGTTCGACTCGGTCGACATGCTCGCGCTCGTCTCGGCCCGCACCGAGCTGCGCCGCGCCGGCGTCGACAGCTACTTCGGCCTGTGCCCGTTTCACGACGAGCGCACGCCATCGTTTCACGTCCGGCCGGACGAGAAGCACTACCACTGCTTCGGCTGCCAGGCGTCAGGTGACCCGTTCGCGTTCGTGATGGAGACCGAAGGACTCGACTTCAAGCAGGCGCTCGAGGCGCTGGCGGATCGCTTCGGCGTCAAGCTCGAAAGCGAGGCCGAGGATCCGCAGGCCGCGAGCCGCCGGCAGCGCCGGGATCGCCTGCACTCGCTGCTCGGCAGGGCCGCCGCCTACTACTCGCGCTATCTGTGGGAGGCCCACGAGGCGCTCGGGGCGCGGGAATACCTGCTCGGGCGCGGCTTCAGCGAACAGACGCTGCGCGAGTTCCGCGTCGGCTATGCCCCGAGTGCCTGGGACCGCATTCTGCTCGCATCCCGGAGGGCCGGCTTCAGCGACGAAGAGCTGCTGGCGGTGGGACTGGCCCAGCGCTCTCGGTCGAGGCCCGGACAGGTCTTCGACCGTTTCCGTGAGCGGATCATGTTCCCCTCCTGCGACGCCCGGGGGCTGGTGCTCGGCTTCGGTGCCCGCGCAATGCGCGAGAACCAGCCGCCGAAGTACCTGAACACCTCGGATGGTGAGCTCTACCACAAGCGCAGCCAGCTGTTCGGCATCGATCTGTCGCGTGCCGCCGCCGCGCGGGCGGGGCGGATGATCCTGGTCGAGGGCTATACCGACGTGCTCGCCCTGCACCAAGCCGGGTTGCGCAACGCGGTCGGGATCATGGGCACCGCGCTGACCGAAGAGCAGGTGAACGAGCTCGAGCGGATCGTGAAGGTGCTGGAGCTATGCCTCGACGCCGACCGCGCCGGTCAGGAGGCGATGCTGCGCGCGGCCCGGCTGGCAGCGGGGCGCAAGCTCGAGCTGCGCGTCGTCCCGTTGCCGGAAGGGACCGATCCTTCCGAGCTGATCGAGCGCGACGGCGCCGACGCCCTTCGAGCCCGGGTCGAGAGCTCGGTGCCTTTCGTGGTCTTCCACGTGGAGCGAATTCTGGATCGCGCCGATCCGCGCAGCGCCGAGGGCCGGGACCGCGCGCTGGAAGAGCTGCGACCGGTGCTGACGGACCTCTCCGCAAGCGTGCTGCGCGACGATCTGATCCAGCGCGTCGCGGGACGACTCGAGCTCTCCGAGGGGCGACTGGCCACGCTGGTCGCCGGCGCCGGCAGGGCAGCCTCTGGACGGCCGCGAGAGCCCGCTAGCGCAGCTCCCGGCCGCGACACCGCCTCGGTGCCCGTTCCCGCGGTCGATCAGGAGATCCGGGCCGAACGCGCGTTCCTCGCGCTCTGCATCGCGCTCCCGTCGGAGGGTCAAGCGGTGCTGTCTTCCGTCGATCCCGGCCAGTTACTGCTGAGCGGGGTGATGCGGCGCGCTGCCGCTCACCTCAAGGACCGCACCGATGCACCGCTGTCAGACCTTCCTCCCGACGACGAGCAGCTGGCGCGAGCCGTCGCCGAGCTCGTCGCGCTTGCCGGCCGGGGCGGCAACGGCACCCCCGCGCAGCTGGAGCACGCGCGGCTCGTGCTCGAGCTCGGACGGCTCGACCGAGCGATCAGGCGAGCAAGGGGGACCGGAGAGGGTGACGTCACCAGCCTGGCCCGCGAGCGCCAGCAGGTGCGAGAGGCGATCCGCGAGGTGGTCGCGAAGCTGGAGCGCCCTTTGTAGGGCTGCTGGCGCGGGATTGAGCCGGCGGTCCCCGGGGCGCCGAGCGGCGGTCGGGGCGGGATCGAGCCAAAACCACCTGGAAAACGCCCCACTCGACGCCCGTGTGAACGGCAACTGGTGCGTTTCCCTTCTGCCTCACGTTGAACGTCCCACCGGGGCCGCGAGCCGCGTCGAGTGGGACGTTGACGAGGTGACTCGCGGCCCGCGCTCGCGCCGCTTCCCGCTACAGTCTGGACCGGACCGGCGCGAAGCGCCGGCCAGCGCGATCACCACCATCCGGGGTAGCTCAACCGGCAGAGCAAACGGCTGTTAACCGTTAGGTTGTGGGTTCGAGTCCCACCCCCGGAGCTTTCGGTTCGAGCGGGCTGCTCGGCGTGCCCGCCGAAGCGAGCCCCGTGAAGCTATGGTCCCCGCACCGCCAGCCGCTCGACCAGATCCGCCGCAAGGCTCGCGCCGTCGTGGCGCCCCGCCCAGCTCGCCAGCTCAGATGCCCGCCCGGCGAGTTCGGGGTCTGACAGCGCACGCATCGCCGCCAGTCGGACGCCCGCCGGGGTGGCGAACCGCCACGGCAACCGCACGCCGACTCCAGCCCAATCGACCCGGGCGGCGTTCTCGCCCATGTCGCCCGAGTGCGGCACCGCCAGCACCGGACAACCCGACGCGAGTGCCAGCGCCAGCGTGCCGTGGCCGCCGTGCGTGACCACCAGCGCACACTGGGGCATGGTGCGCCCGTAGGAGATCCAATCCACGAGCCGGGCGTTGGACGGGAGCGCCGCCAGCCTGGCGACCGGCTTGCGGTTCGTCGCTCCCAGCATCCGCACCGGTTGGTTCGCAAGCCCGATCAGCGCCGAGCGCAGCAGCCGGTGCTCGGCGTCCTGGGCCGTCGACGGCGCGACCAGGACCAGCGGCCGCTCTCCCGGCGGTATCGCGACCTCCGGCGACGGGGGCTCCCAGATCAGCGGGCCGACGATCCGCACCTCCGGGCCCCAGCTGCGGGGGTACTCCAGTTGCGGGAAGGTGCCGACGATGCACAAGCGGGTGCTGATCCCGCCGTGAAGCCGCTGCACCGGGGGGAGGCCGAGCCTCGCCCGGGCCTCGTTCAGCTCCGCCCGGCCGCGCCGGAGCCCCGTTTCCACGACGCCCCGCATCGACCGCCACAGCAAGCTCCCGGCAGTGCTCCGCGGCAAGCGCGCGCCCAGCGAGTACGGGGGAGCGCCCGGCTCGCTGGCCGGATGTAGGTGAGGAATCAGCGTGGCGACGGGAACTTCCTCGAGCTCGGCGGCCAGGGCCGGCGCCAGCGTCAGGATGTCGTGCACGACGACATCCGGGGCGAAGCCGGTGAGTGACCGCCGGGTCTCAGGAGTCGCCAGCACCACCGCCTCGTAGGGCTTCAGCGGCAGCTCTCGGGTCGGGAACACCGGATATTCGGGCGCGGCCGCGAATTGCATGCCGGCAGCCTCGACATGCTCGCGCCACCGCTGCCAGGTCTCGAGCATCACAGCGTGACCACGCGCCGCGAGCCGCGACCCCATCGCGAGCATCGGAAATGCGTGCCCTGGATCGCCGAACGCGCCGAGGAAGAAGCGCCGGCGCGGCCGCGCCTGGGAGGCCGCTTGGGCGCTTGGGAAGGGGCTCGGAGCGCGGTCACTCACCGCCGGCCGGAGCCTCTGGGGAGATCACGGGGCGGGGCGGGGGGCCCGCTACTGTCGTGCAATCGCCTCGAGCAGCGACGAACCGTACGCCGACCGCCCCGCCGAGGAGGCCGGAGCCGGCGAAAATGCGCTCGAGGAGCGTGGTACGAGCCAGGTCGAGCTGCTGTGGGACCTCGTGTTCGTGTTCGCGGTGACGCAAGTCACGACCCTCCTCTCGGGGAAGCTCACCTGGAGCGGCTTTGGCGAGGCGATGCTGGCCCTGGCATTGATGTGGTGGGCATGGTCGGCGTTCGTCTGGGCGGCCAATGCGCAGGCCGACGACTCGCGCACGCTGCAGATCTACCTCCTGCTGGCGATGGTCTTCATCTTCGTCGCCGGGCTTGCGCTGCCGCACGCCTTCGGCAGCAAGTCGACGTTGTTCGCCGTCACCTACGCCGTGGTGCGGTTCTTGCACCTGGCGCTGTATGCCGACGCCTCTCGACAGGGAAATGCGGCCTGGTCGGCGATCGCCGGATTTGCGATCACGGTCGTGATCGGGATGGGGCTGCTGATCGCCGGCTCCCTGCTCGAGGGTGCCTCCCGGGCGGGCTTGTGGGCGGGCGCGATCGCGATCGACTATGCCGGCCCGGCGTGGCTGACGCGTGAGCGGCTGCGGGGGTTGCAGCGCGTCGCGGTCGCCCACTTCTCTGAGCGCTATGGCTTGTTCGTGATCATCTGCTTGGGCGAATCGATCTTCGCGATCGGGGTGGGAGCTAGCAACAGGTCGTTGGACGCCACGCGGGTGCTGGCGGTTACATTTGGCCTGCTGATCACGGTCGGGATGTGGTGGACGTATTTCGCTCATCTCGCGGCTGCGGCGGCGGCGCGGCTGCGTGACCATGCGGATCCGGTGCTCGCGGCCGCTGACGGTTACAGCTATCTGCACCTGTTGATCGTCGCGGGAATCATCATCTTCGCGGTGGGCGTCCGGTCGCTCGTCAGGCAGGACGTCGGCGAACCGCTCGCCGGTGCGGCACGCCTGTGCCTGTGTGGCGGAGTCGCTCTGTATCTGACCGGCGCGATCGCCTTCGGGTGGCGAGTGGTCGGCTCGATCGGATACGAGAAGCTGGTCGCCGCGGCCGCGCTGGTGATGTTGTATGCATTCGGTGGGAGCCTCGCCGCCTGGTCGCTTGCCCTGGTCACGGCGGCGCTGGTCGGAGCGCTCTGCACGGTCGAAAGCATGGGCAATCGGGAATCACTGGAGGGAGAATGAAAGGATGCAGCGTATGACCACTCATGCCAATCTGCAGCTGCGGGGAGCGATCGAGCGGGGCTTCGACGAAGTGATCACCGCCGACGCGCTCGAGTTCGTCGCCGAGCTCCAGCACCGCTTTGGGCCTCGCCGACTCGAGTTGCTGAACGCTCGCGCGCAGCGCCGAGCCCGGCTGGCTCAGGGAGAGCTGCTGGACTTTCGACCCGAGACCCGCGAGATACGCGAGGCTGACTGGCGCGTCGCTCCCGTGCCCAAGGACCTGTTGCGGCGGTGGGTGGAGATCACCGGTCCCGCCGAACGCAAGATGACGATCAACGCGCTCAACTCCGGCGCGGATGGCTTCATGGCCGATTTCGAGGACGCCAACTCGCCGACGTGGGCGAACATGGTCGAGGGTCATCTCAATCTCCGCGACGCGATCGAGGGGACGATCAGCTACGAGGGGTCTGACGGGCGCCACTACGAGCTCGGCGATCGTCCCGCCACGCTGCTGGTGAGGCCGCGCGGATGGCATCTACCCGAGCGCCACCTGTTGGTCGATTCAGAGCCAGTGTCAGGCTCACTGTTCGACTTCGGGCTCTACATCTACCACTGTGGGAGACGGCTGCTCGCGAATGGCACCGGACCATATCTCTACCTGCCGAAGATGGAGTCCCACTTGGAGGCGCGGTTGTGGAACGACGTGTTTTGCTTCGCGCAGGACGCGCTCGACATCCGCAGGGGCACGATCAAAGCGACGGTCCTGATCGAGACGCTCCCGGCGGCCTTCGAGATGGACGAGATCCTGTACGAGCTGCGCGAGCACTCGGCCGGTCTCAACGCGGGCCGCTGGGACTACATCTTCTCCGCGATCAAGTGCTTCCCGGACCGGCCTGAGATGGTGCTGCCGGACCGCAGCGCGGTGACCATGACCGTCCCGTTCATGCACGCCTACACCGAGCTGCTGGCGGCTACCTGCCACCGCCGTGGAGCCCACGCGATGGGCGGCATGGCGGCGTTGATCCCCTCGCGCAAAGACGAAGAGGCCAACGAGAAGGCGCTCGACGCGGTTCGCGCCGACAAGGAACGCGAGGTCGGCCAGGGATATGACGGTACCTGGGTCGCGCACCCCGATCTCGTCCCGGTCGCTCGTGAGGTCTTCGAGCGCGGTTTGAACGGTGCCCCCAATCAGCTCGAGCGCCAGCGCGAGGATGTCAGCGTGACGGGCGAGCAATTGCTCGATCTCGCCTCCACGCCTGGTCGCGTCAGCGAGGCCGGGTTGCGCACGAACGTCAACGTCGGCTTTCAGTACGTGTCGTTCTGGCTCACCGGCCACGGCGCGGCAGCGATCAACTCGCTGATGGAGGATGCCGCTACCGCGGAGATCTCACGCTCGCAGATCTGGCAGTGGATCCGGCACGGCGCCGAGCTCGAGGACGGTCGCCGCGTGACGCCCGACCTGGTGCGCGAGTTCCTCGACGAGGAGACCGCCAAGATCCGCGCGAGCGTAGGCGAGGAAACGTGGCGTCAGGGCCGCCCCGTCGACACCCGTGACATCTTCGAGCGCGTGGCGCTCTCGCCGGAGCTGATCCAGTTCCTCACGCTTCCAGCCTACGAGTATCTGGACTGAACTCGCCGGGCCTCCGCGCCCTCGGTTACCGGCGGCCCTGCGGACCAGCGCTCAAATCGCCGGCTCGCCGGCGCTCGGCGAAGGCGGCTCGGGCCAACGGCGGCCTGCGACCTCCAGCTCGCCCACCTTCAGCGAACCAATCTCGATTTCCTGCGCACGAAGCTTGCGGATAACCGCGTTGGCGATCGCGAGCCGACCGATCGCCATCGCACCGACTGCCAGTGCGGCGATCGCGAGCGGCGCCATCGCCGACGGGCCGACGACGTGAGCGCCGGTTGCGCTCGCGCCGGTAACGCTGGCGCCTTTGACCTCAGCCGGGGCGGGGTTGCGCCGAGAAACGATGATGCGGGCCATCGAGTTGCCTCCTGTTCTGCGTTGCGGCAGCGGTCGTATTGCGAGCACGCTAGCTCACCGGCGAGGCAGCCGCGTCTCGCCTACACGAGCACGCGCCGTCTGAAGTTGCGCAGCCCGAGCGCGAGAAAAGCTACGCAGAAGGCGACCAACACCGGATAGACCACATACAGAGGCATGTGTGACAACGGCGTCAACCCCGCGCGCATCCCCTCGGCGACGTAGATCAACGGATTGATCAACACCAGGATCTGAAGCCAGTGAAAGCCGCCGAGCTTGACCGGTGACAACTTGGTCCACTGGTAGTAAGTGCCCCCGAGGAATGTCAACGGGAGTACCACGAAGCCGAACATCAAGCCGATGTTCCGCGGCTCGAAGGTGGTGCCGAGCACGAGCCCCAGCGAGGACATAGCCACGCACGCAAGTGGGATCAGGGTGAGGATGATGAGCCAGTTGACAGTCAGGTGCGCGTGGACGCCGCTCGCGTGAATCACGGCCGCAATTGGAAACACGATCGCTGCCGCGAGCACGCCCTGTACCGCCCCGGATAGAACTTTCGCGATCGCGACGAGCCAGATCGGGCAGGGCGCCTGGACTCGGTCCTCGATCTCACGGGTGTAACCGAACTCGCTCGAAATCTGCAGCGCGACCGCTTGGATTCCCTGGAACATGATCGAGATCGCGACCACCCCCGGCACGAGCACGGTCGCGAAGTCTGACTCCGAAGCATGCCCGTGGCTGGCACCAACTCCCTGTCCAATCGTAGGGAAGACGTACAGGAACACGAACACGAGCAAGAACGGTTGGATGATCGTGCGGGCGACGAACTCGGCAAAGGTCTTCTTCAGCACGGTCAGGTCGCGAAGCACCAGCGCGATCAACGCCGTGCGGCTCGCGGCGAACGTCGATCGCGTCGGGAACAGGGCAATCGGCGACGGCTTGGCTCCACGCTGCTCGCCTGCGGCGGTGGTCGCGGTCATTCGCGGAGCTCCTTTCCGGTCAGGTTGATGAACACGGTCTCGAGCGTCGGCTCCGCGACGGAGAGATCCAGCAGCTGGAAGCTTCCCTGGTCGGCGGCGGCGACGACCCGAGGAACCAATCGGTCGCTGCCGGTGACGTGGAGCTCGAGACCGCCGTCGATTACTCGCGAACGGGTCACACCTTCGAGCTCCCGCTCGAGCTGTTCTCCCAGCGCGCCGGCGTCACCTTCACCCTTCACGGTGACAATCGTGTCGGCTCCGACGGACTGCTTCAGCGCCGCGGGCGAGTCGAGCGCGAGGATCCTGCCGTGGTCCATGATCGCGACGCGGTCACAGAGCCGCTCGGCCTCCTCCATGTAGTGAGTCAGGAGCATGATCGTTTGCCCGGCGTCGTTAAGCTCACCGAGGATCTCCCACAGTGCGAGTCTGCTCTGGGGGTCCAGGCCGGCGGTCGGCTCGTCCAAGAACAGGACGGCCGGCCGGTGGAAGATCGCGCGCGCGACCATCAGCCGCTGGGCCATGCCACCCGAAAGTGCGAACACCGACGCCTTGGCCCATCTGCTCAAGTGAAACTGCTCCAGCAGCTGGTCGGCGAGCTGGCGCGACTGCGGTCCTGAGATCCCGAACAGGCGGCCGTGGAAGTACAGGTTCTCCCAGACCGTGAGCTGGCGGTCGAGGGTGTTCTGCTGCGAGACGATCCCGATCAGCTGCTTCGCGAGCGCGGGCTGGGCAATCACGTCGACCGCGCCGACGTGCGCGGTTCCCGCGTTGGGAATCACGCGCGTCGTTAGCATCCCCGCGGTGGTGGTCTTCCCGGCACCGTTCGGTCCGAGCAGACCGAAGATCTCGCCGGCCTCGATGCTGAGATCGAGAGCATCGACCGCGGAGAAATCGGAGCCCGCGTATACCTTGGTCAGGCCAGCGGTCCTGATGATCGCTTGCGCTTGGCTCCGCGCGCTCACGGCTCGCCCGCCGGGCTCATGCGGGAGTGTCGGCTCGAGTCACAAGCTAAGAGTAATCCCGCCACGGTGAAGCACCCCGAGGCCGGGCCGACGACTACGCCGCGGCGAGTGGATAACGGACTACTAACGCACTCGCTGATAGAATTTGGGAGGTCTCAGGAGGACTACCAGGTGCGTCGATTCACACTGCTGCTGGCGATCGTCTGTTCCCTTGCCGCGCTCGGCGTTGCCGGCTGCGGGAGCAAGAGCTCGTCCTCGTCTTCAACCGCCGCCGCCGGCGCGAGCGCTGCAACCAGCACCTCGGGCACCGCCTCCACGCACTTTGCGAAGACCAAGTTCGTGATCCACGCCGGCTTGGCGTTCGGGGCATTTCACCGCTGGATCTACAAGCCGATCAAAGCCGGTGATCTCAAGCATCCGCTCTCGCACAAGGTCACACTGGTGAAAGCAGGGTTGGCTTCCGCGTTTGTCTATCACGAGCTGAGGCTCGCGGCGCAGGACACCAAGAGCAGCAAAGTCCTGAGCACTCTGTTTGCCCCGATCAACGCCGTCGCCCACAAGATCTCGTCGTTGAAGTCCTCGATCACCGGCGGCTCGGTGAACGAGTCTGATATCGACAACATCAACTCCCAGCTGAGCAATATCAGCAGCACCGCCTCATCGAAGGGCCAGCCGGTCCAGGAGTCCGTTCCGAGCCTCGCACAGCTCACCGCCGGCAGCAGTTCCTGAACGATCGCGTGCCGCGATGTCGTGCGCCCGGCGTGATCGCTACCGCCCGCCGCGGCGGTCGCTCGACTAAAAGCGCCACACTGGGAGGATGAGCGAGCCAATCGGAGCCGGGGTCGAGGAGCCGCCTAATCGTCTGGGTGCGTTTCCGCGTCTAGACGACGATCAGCGCGAGCGGCTGCGCGCCGCCGGCGAGGTCATGCAGGCGCAACCCGGCGACATCCTGTTTCGGGAGGGCGACGACAGCTACGACTTCTATGTCGTCGAGTCCGGCGCGGTCGCGATCGTACGTGGCTACGGAGCCGAGAATCGCGTCGTCGCGGTTCACGGGCGGCACCGGTTCCTCGGCGAGCTGAATCTGCTCACCGGCGGGCGCGTCTACCTGACCGCGGTTGTCCGCGATCCCGGGGAGCTGATCCGCGTGCCGGTGGCGACGCTTCGCCAGCTGCTCGCCGAAGACCAAGAGTTGGCGAACGTGATCCTGCGCGCGTACCTGTCGCGGCATTCGATTCTGATCGAGGTGGGTGCCGGCGTGAGAATCGTCGGCTCGCGCTACTCGCGCGACGCCCGCCGCCTGCGAGAGTTCCTGGCTCGCAACCGCGTGCCCCATCAGTGGCTCGAACTGGAGGACGACGCGGAGGCTGAGAAGCTGCTCCGCGCGGTTGGGGTCGAGCCCGCCGAGACGCCCGTGGTGATCGGCGCCGAGGTCGTGCTCCGCAATCCATCCAATGCCGAGCTGGCCAGCATGCTCGGACTCGGGACCGGCGGGACTTCCCCGCCGATGTGCGATCTGATCATCATCGGCGGCGGTCCGGCCGGTCTCTCGGCGGCGCTTTACGGAGCCTCGGAGGGACTCGACACGCAAGCGCTCGACGCGATCGCGTTTGGCGGCCAGGCGAGCACCTCTTCGCGGATCGAGAACTACCTCGGCTTCCCGACCGGGATCTCCGGCGGCGAGCTCGCCGATCGCGCCGCGCTCCAAGCGCGGAAGTTCGGAGCGCGCCTGGTGGTGCCCGCCGAGGCGGTTGGACTGGAGCGAGACGACGGCCACTACACGGTCTCGCTCGCCGGGGGAGAGACGGTTCATGGTCGGACGGTGATCGTTGCGACGGGCGCTCAGTACCGCAAGCTCGATGTGCCCGAGCTCGAGCGCTACGAGGGCGCCGGCGTGTACTACGCCGCCACGCAGGTCGAGGCGCAGCTGTGCTTCGGCGATCCCGTATTGATCGTCGGCGGAGGAAACTCCGCCGGCCAGGCCGCGATGTTCCTCTCTCAGAACTCGGCCAGCTGCCGCCTGCTGATTCGCGGCGAGGAGCTCGCGAGCTCGATGTCGCGCTACCTGATCGACGAGCTGGAGCAACGATCGACGGCGGAGGTGCTGACCTGCTGTGAGATCGTGGAGCTCCACGGCGGAGACCGGCTCGAGGAAGTAACTACGATCGACAGGCGCACCGGCGAGCGTCGCAAGCTCGAGGCGAAGGCGCTGTTCGTGTTCATCGGCGCCTCACCGCACACCGGCTGGCTGCGGGGGCGGGTCGCGATGGATGACGATGGCTTCTTGCTGGCCGGCCGCGAGCTCCAGGACCGCGACCTCGATTCCTACGGGGAGGATCGCCCGTTCTTCCTAGAGACGAGCGAGCCTGGCGTCTTCGCGGTGGGCGATGTGCGCTCCGGCTCGATCAAGCGAGTGGCCTCAGCCGTCGGCGAGGGATCGATGGCCGTGAGGCTCGTCTATCAACGCCTCGCTGGCCGCGTCTAGGAGCGTAGAGGACGAATTCAAGAGCTCTGACCGCCCTTTTCGAGAGCGGGATAATGGCGCGAAGCCCGCGCGGGTGCCGCGGGCGGGAGAGACAGCGAGGAGAGGACTGGTGAGCACGACCGTGCCCGTAATCTTCTGCTCGTTCGCCAGCACCGTGTTCTGGTGGACCGCTACCGGTCTCGATGGCTGGGCCCCGAACGGCGGCGGGGTTGGCAAGAGCGTCGCCGCGTTGGCGCACCCCGCGACTGCGGGCCGAGGAGCGTTCGGCGGCGTGATCTCGACTCCTTATACCTGGGTGGCAGTCAACACCTGCGTGTCGCTGCTGTGCGGAGTCGTGCCGGGCTTCGCTTCGGCGAAGATCACCGGGCTGGTCGAGTCCAAGGTGAGCGTGCAGGCCGCCGAGGCCAGCATCTCGGCGACCTGATCTGGAAGTCAGCGCGGGCGGCGAGCGCACCGCCTCGGTCGCCGCCGTCGCCTCACACCCTGGGCCGGGTACGGTAGGCGCAGACCAAGTGGCCGCTGCGACCGGTCCGGATATCCAGCGGCTCAAAGCCGGAGGCGCCCAGCAGCAGCTCGAGCTCCCGGCGCGAGTAGTTGAAGATCGGGCAGTCGTTCAGCCACTCGTAGCGGATCTTCCGCGTTGGCCCCTTCACCGCCGACCATCGGGGGAATGAGGCCACGACACAGCCATTGGCAGCGCACAGGGCGTACATGCGCCTGGTGAACAGGTGCGGATCGGGCAGGTAATCGAACAGGCCTAGCGCGAGCACCACGTCGTAGGAGCCGTCGAGCTCGGCGGTCAGGAAGTCGGCCGCGAGGAGAGACACGCGCGAGCCGAAGCGCTCCAGCCGGGCGCGAGCCAGTTCGATCATCGGTTCGGAGAAATCGATTCCCAGGTATTCACCGGCGCCGGCCGCGACCACGTGCTCTCCGATCCGGCCCGAGCCGCAGCCGACGTCCAGCACCCGCGGAGACTGCCGGCTCGCAACGGTACTGACCGCGAGCTCCCGGCGGCGAAACAGGCCCGGACGCAGGGCGCGGGTCAGCGGCCGTTGGTCCTCGTAGAGGTCGTCGAAGGATCTGGCGTTAGCCCGGAAGTGCCGGCGCACCCGGGCTGGGGCGTTCGCTGATTGCGGCATGAAACTCTCCAAAGGGAATCAGTTCGAAGCGTGCGGCGATCGCCCGCAGCATCCCCGGCGTCCGTCGGCGGGCAAGCTCCCGCTGTGCCGTGCGGAGCGCCGCTTGTCCCCGGCGTCGCGCGCCGATGCCGGGCGGAAGCCCGATCCGCAGCGGCTCAGGAGCCACCTCCTGCGGGTGGATGTAGAGGCCGGCGTGGTCAGGGGCCTCGCGCAACCCCCGAAGCGCGACCGCTCTCGGCAGCAGCGACCAGTACGAGGCGCCGCCCACTGGCACCGTGAGCCGGTGAACGACACACCCAGCGACCGGAAGCTCCCAAAGTGCCCGCCCCGCCGCCAGTTCGATCCGGTGCGGCGCGAGCGGCGGCTCGCCGGCCTGGCCTCGAAGCCCGGGCGATACCGACTGACTCGAGTCGTAGCTGAACCCCTCGTCGGCCAGCACCTCGAACGCCCAGCTCCGGGCGGGACCCGTGATCGAGAACGCCGGGGCCCGGTAGCCCTTCGGAACCTCCCCCGTGGCCTCGCAGATCGCCTGGCGAGCGGCCCGCAGGTCATCGGCGAACTCGCTCGGCGTCTGGCGGTACACCGGCTGGTGGGCATCGCCATGACAGGCGATCTCGTGTCCGCGGCGGGCGATCTGTTCGAGCAGCGCAGGCCGGTCGCGGGCGACCATGCCGAGCACGAAGAACGTGGCCCGCGACCCCAGCGAGTCGAGCAGCTCCAGGATCGTGTGAACCTGCTGCTCGAGCTCGGGTCCGATTCGCCGCCAATCGCCGATCCCGAGACGACGGCGAACCAGCTGGTGCCAGTCCTCGAGGTCCACGCTCAGGAGCAGCGCGCTGTCGCGCTGGTGCTCGCTGCCGTTGGCGGTGTGCATCGGGCCAGAGTAGGGCACCGCTGGGCGGCGGACGCGCCCCGGCTCCCTCAAAGCTCTGCCAGTCCCAGTCGCAGCGCCCCGACCGCCTCGAGCAGCGCATCGCGCGAGGCATGGCCGATCGAGAACGTTCTCAGGAACCCGTGGATCAACTCGGAATGACGCCGAAGCGCCACCGGCACCCCGGCGGCACGCAGACGGGCGGCGTACTCCTCGCCCTCGTCGCGGAGCGGATCGAATCCCGCCGTGGCGACGTAGGCGGGGGCCACACCCCTGAGGTCCTCGGCCAGCAACGGCGAGGCGCGAGGGTCCAGGGCAGCGTCCGAATCGGCCAGGTAGTGGGCCTTGAACCAGTCGATTTCCGCCTCCGTGAGCCACCTCCCCTCCCCGAACAGGCGGTAGGAGGGTCGTTTCCTGGAGAGGTCGAGCCATGGATAGAGCAGCAGTTGGAAGGCGGGAGTACGGCCGCCGTCGCTTCTGCTCAGGCGCGCCACTCCGGCGGCGAGATTCGCGCCGGCGCTGTCGCCACCAACCGCGATTCGTGCGGGATTCGCGCCGAGCTCGCTCGCCCGCTCGGCCGCATACGCAAACGCTGCCCGCGCGTCCTCGACCGCTGCCGGGAATCGGTTCTCCGGGGCGAGCCGGTATTCGATCGAGAGCACGCGAACGCCGGCCTGCCTGGCGAAGAACCGGCAGGGATTGTCGTGCGTCTCCAGATCGCACAAAACAAAGCCGCCCCCATGGAAGTAGAGGAGCAGGCCATCGGGCCCTCCGTGCGCTGCGGCGGCTCCGTCCGGCACATACAGCCGGGCCCGCAGCGGTCCTTTTGCGCCGTCGACCGCGAGCTCCTCCGTGGCGACTCCGGCGAGCTTCGGGCCCGCAGCGGCCCGGGCGTCGCCGCCGAACCGCAGGCGCGCCTGCGCGACCGAGAGCGTCTCCAAGTCGGGGGCGCGAGTCAGCGCGGCGAGCTTTGTCGTCAGCTGCGTCTCGACATGCAACCGCTGACCGTCGATCGCCAAGGGCTCGCCGACGATCAGGCGAAGGACGCCGTCGGGAAGCATCGCCAGAGCGCGCTCGAGGTCATAACGAAGGGCGGTCAGCTGCGGCACGGGCGCGATTCTACGAGCGGCGGTTGCTCAGAAAGGCTGGCTGTGCACGATCACGCGGCCGCTCGGCCAGTGATCGCCCGCGGTCAAGGCCCGCCACATCGTTTGCTGGGTCATCTGCTGATAGCCGCCCGGCTGCCGGACCAGCACGGTCGAGTGAATCTGGGCGAAGCCGAGCCGCCGGTAAAGGCCGGCTCGATCTCGGTGACAGAAGAGCATCGCGAACCGCGGACCGAGCGTTTGCGCTCGCGCCAGCGAGGCCTGCAGCACCTGGCGCGCGTAACCACGGCCGCGGTGTCTCGCGTTGACGATCACGCCGCCCAGGCCTACGACGTCGAGAGTCTGCTCGCCTACCTCGACCTCGACCACGACGATTCCCGTCGACGCGACCAGCCGCCCGAGATCGTTCTTCAACGCCACGTGCCGATGCTTGGCGCGATATTCCAGCTGGGCTCCGGCCGCATCGAAGGGATCATCCTCGTCACCCTCGAGATCGATGCGCTGCTGGCGAGTCAACCGGCCGAACTCGACGATCTCCATCGGCCCATGCAATCACGCCGGCTCCTCACCCGCGGAAATCTTGACACGCTAGGGTAGGGCGATCGCCTCCGAGCCAAAGCTGATCCTCCAGGTGCCACGCGGCGGCGCGGTCGACCGGCAGCTGCGCGAGCACACCCTCCCCAGCGTCGCGGCCGGGAAGGTCGTCGTGGAGGTCGGTCCGATCGATGCCGAGGGCCATCTCGAGGCGCCCGCCGCGGGCGAGGTGGTGCTGGCGGTGCTCTCGCCCGAAGCGCTGGCGCGTGAGCCCGACGAGGTTCGCCGGGTGCTGACTCAGGCGGGGACCGGCCGTGAGCCGCTGGTTGTCGACGTCGAGACGGCCGAGGTGCTGCGCGAGGAAGAGATCGCCGCGGTGCTCGACGCTGCCGAGCGCAGCTCTCGCGCGGTGATCCTGCGGATCATCGGCGATCCCTGATCAGGCGGGATCTTGTGAGCTGTACGGTTCGTCCTCGCCACGGACGTCCCGATAGCGGCGGTCGAACAGCTCGAGCACGGCGGTGACGTCCGCCGGCCCGTGAACGCCGTGCACGACGCCGCTCGAATCAGTCACCCCGGCAGCCGGTTCGGCGTCCCCGTGCTCGATCAGCTCCTCGTACTCGGCGCCCAGGAACGGAAGCTCGACGACGCCGCGATCGCGGTACAACACTCCCAGTTCGACATCCTCATAGCGGACCAGCGCGCCGCCGTCCGGAGCTCGTGCAATCCGCACTCCGGGCCAGGTATCGAGCTCGTTGGCGATTTCGTCGACCAGCGCGGCGGGGTGGGCCATGCGGCGATCGTACCGGCTCGCTGCGTTACTGTTGCTCGATTAGGACGCGAGCGCTGACAGTGATGACCGGGCTGGTGATTGCTGGCTGTGGCTCCAGCGGGGTCAGCCGAACCACTACCCAGTCGGCCCAGCCGAAGCGCAATCCGGTGACGCCGGCAATCGCACCGGCCGCCGCATCTCACCCCCAGGTGGTCGAGCCTGTCGCCGGTCAGGCCGCGCCTGGCGAGACGAACAGATCTGCGCCGGCGCAACCACCCGCGGCCTCGACGGTCCCGGCGAGTGACCCGCCCACGGGGCCCGCAAGCGACATCAGCGCGCCGGCCAAGGGAGCTCCGACCGACGCCGAAATCCGCGCCGCGATCGCTCGTTTCCAGCTCGCGGTCGCGCGCTACCACCTGGACCGGCTCAATCTCTCGAGCTCGCTGCTGGCACAGTCCCAGGTTCCTTCCGGTCAATACAACGTCAGTATCGCCTCCGTCTACACCGACTACGGTGACCCGGTGGCGTGTGGCGGGATCCTTCACGTCTCGACGCTCGGGGTTGCCAACAAGACGCTGCCGTGCGGCACCGAGGTGATCTTCCGCTACGGCGGGCGCGCGATCAGGGTGCCCGTGATCGACCGCGGACCTTACATCGCCGGCCGGGAGTGGGACCTGACGGGAGCCACCGCCGAGGCGCTCGGGTTCCCCGGACTCGGGGCGATCCAGTGGCGCCTGGGCTAAACCTGAGGTAGCGAGCACAACCGTGAAGCAATGACACACGTGAGTAACTTGTTTCACCGCAGGATCAACGATTCCCTGGGGACGATCGCGTCACCTCCGGGGCCATCCGAACCGCCCACCCTCCAGACCGCACGTTGGCTGACTCGCCCAATCGCGTTCATGGAGTCGTGCCGCCGGCGTTTCGGTGACACCTTCAGCGTCCGTTTCATCGGTTTTCGGAGTCCGCTGGTGATGATCACCGATCCGGCCGCGATCCGGGTCCTGTACTCAAATCGCGAGAATCGCCTCCCACCCGGACGCACGTTGTCGCTGCGCCCCCTGCTCGGGGCGCGCTCGATCTTGCTCCAGGAGGGCAGCGAGCATCTGCAGCGGCGACAGCTGATGTCGCCGCCCCTTCACGGCAAGCGAATCCGAGACTATGAGGAGCTGGTGGCCGAGATCGTCGAGCGTGAGATCGACCGCTGTCCGCTCGATCAACCGTTCGCCGCACATCCCCATATGCAGCGCGCAACGCTCGAGGTGATTCTGAGAGCTGTCTTCGGGGTCACCGACCCGGGGCGGCTCGAGCGGCTGCGCCGGCTGCTTCCGCAGCTGCTCGACTCAACCTCCTCGATGAGCCTGCAGCTTCGCGTTCTGGTGGCCCGGGGGGCCCGGCAGGAGAGCCCGGTGAGGACGCTGCGCGTGCGCAGGCAGCAAATCGACCGCGAGCTGTTTGCGGAGATCTCCGAGCGGCGGCGCGATCCGTCGCTCGCCGCACGTCAGGACATTCTGTCGTTGCTGATCCTCGCGCGCTTCGACGATGGGGGCGCGATGGACGATCGCGAGCTGCGTGACCAGTTGATGACGCTGCTGGTGGCGGGCCACGAGACCACCGCGACCGCACTGGCCTGGACGATCGACCTGCTGACGCAAAACCCCGCTGCACTCTCTCGCCTCACTGCCGAGGTCGATGACGGGGAGGGCAAGGGAGAGGAGTACCTACGAGCGGTGATTCAGGAGTCGTTGCGACTTCGTCCGGTGGTCTCGCTCGCGGGCCGGCGGCTCGCCTCAGAGCTCGTCGCCGATGGGCTCGTGCTGGCGGCCGGTACCGATGTCACTCCCGCTATCTGGCTGACGCACACGCGCCCCGATCTGTATCCCGAGCCGCTCGCGTTCCAGCCCGAGCGCTTCCTCGGCCAGCAACCCCCGACCTACGGCTGGCTGCCGTTCGGGGGCGGCGTGCGCCGCTGTCTTGGCGCGGCGTTCGCCGAGATGGAAATGCGAGTGGTGCTTCGAAGTCTGTTGCGATCGCGGACCCTGCACCCGGTCGGCGACCACGCCGAACACGCGACACGGCGCAATGTGATCCTCTCGCCGCGATACGGCACCCGGATCATTCTCTCGGCTCGCTCGAGGCCTTCACGAGACCCGGTGACACATGCCTGAGTACGTGCTCGATCATCACCTGGAAGGAGAACGGGGACGCCTGGCGCTGATGTCGCGACTGCTCGACCCCATGCACCGGCGCCACATCGAGAGCCTCGGGATCGGTGCCGGGGCAAAGACGCTCGAAGTCGGATGTGGCAACGGCTCGATCTCCTCATGGCTCGCCGAGCGAGTCAGGCCCGGCGGCCGCGCCGTTGCCGTCGATCTCGATCTGTCGCTCGTCGACGGGAGCCCGCCCGGTTTGGAGCTCCGTCGCGCAGACATCGTCGCGGGGCCGGTCGGGTCGAGAGAGTTCGATCTGGTGACCGCTCGCGCGGTGCTCCACCACGTCAGCGACGCCGAGGCCGCGATCGAGAATCTGGTGGCCAGCGCCCGACCGGGCGGGGCGATCTTGCTGATCGAGCCGGACTTCCTGCCAGTGAGCATCGCCGCGCCGCCGGACGTCCGGGCGTTCTGGGAAGGCTGGCTGGCCTGGTCATGTGAGCAGGGGATCGACTATCTGATCGGCCGCCGGCTTCCGGCGGCCCTCGGGGCGCTCGGTCTCGAAGGGGTACGGGCAACCGCAGAGACCGCGCTCTACAACGGCGGCTCTCCCTGGGCCCTGTACTGGAGGCAGACGATCATCGAGTTGCGCAGCCGGCTGGTGGCCTCCGGGAGAGTCGATGATCGCTTGATCGACGTGTTCCTCTCGCACTGCGCCGAGCCGAGCTGGTGGACGCAGACGATCGCCTTCACCGCCGTGCAGGCGCGCACCCCCGGACGGTGAGCACGCGAGCGCCTTCACCGCCGTGCAGGCACGCGCCCCCGGGGGGTGAGCACTGGGGCACCAGGGGAGGTCGGCTTCACCGCGCGCCGCGCACTCGGGCCCGGGCGCGTTCTCAACCGTCTCCGAACTGCAGCACCACCTTGATGTCCTCGGGCTTTCGCTCGAGCGCGAGCTGAAAATGGTCACGGTCGACGCGGTTTGTGATCAGGCCTTCCAGCCACCTACGGTCGGCTCGTGCCAGTGCCTTCGCGGCACGGTAATAGTGACGCCGGTTGGCGTTCACCGATCCAAACACGGCCAGATTGTTCAACACCACATGCGTTGCCAGTGACTGGTTCCACTGGTCGGGAATCGAAATTGGCGAGCCGACGCCGGTGAGACAGATGACGGCTCCCGGCGCTGCACTGATAAGGGCCTGGAAGATCAGCTCGGGGACTCCGGTGCACTCGATGACAATCTGAGGCCTGAAGTCAACCTCGGAGATCCCGGCAGAGTGGTAGATGCCGCCGAGATCGCTCACCAGCTCAGGCTTGGGGCCGCTCCTGACCCGATCGAGGACGTGCACCTCCAGGCCCTGCTGGACGCCGAGCAGGGCCGCGAGCAGTCCGATCGGCCCCGCGCCGACCACCAACACGGTCTCCGGATCCCAGAAGGTGCGAGGGCCAATCGCCATGATTTGCTCCCAGGCCTTGGCTACCACCGTGGTTGGCTCCAGCAGCACTCCGAGGATCCCGAGCGCATTGTCGACCGGTACCGCGAAGTCGGGCTCGATGCGCCAGCGCTGCGACATGAAGCCGTCGATCTCCTTGATCCCGCGCTCGGTGTAGAGCCCATTGCTGCACATGTCCCATTCTCCAACCGCGCAGTTCGGGCAAGGCAGCGGGTCAGGCCTGCGCACGATCCCTACCACCAGGTCTCCGATCGAGAGCGAGCTTGGTCCCGGGTCCACGACCCGGCCGAGCGACTCGTGACCGAGGACCAACCGCTCACGCCCCGGAGGTGCCCAGCCGTATTGTCCGCTCGCGATCTCGACATCAGTGCCACAAACCCCTACCGCCACCGCCTCGACCACGACTGAACCGAGCGTGGGATCGGGTTCTGGCACATCCTCGAGCGTGGCCGATCCGGCCTGGCCCGGAATCACCGTTACTGCATCCATATCCAAAGCCCCTTCGCTCGAGCGTTCACAGCCGCAAGTGCAGCATCAGGAAGGCTATCGCGCCCGGGAACTTGCGTGCGGAGCGGATTTGATGCCGGCGTTGTGCCTTCACCGTAGGACGCGGAACGAGCCAACCTTACTCGTCGCCAGGCAACTCTTGAAGTGAAAGCAGTCGGGATTCTGGGCCTGCCAATAATATTTATCCGGAGTAACTGCCCAGTAACCCGGGAAATTGAACTGCGAGCGGTAGATCCACCAGCCGGGATGGTGGCGCCAGGGGGTCATTTCGATGAAATCGCACCCCGCTGTTGGCTTACAGCCGTGCTTCAACTGTCCTTGCTTATCCGTCGCACGCTTGCGCGAGATCGCCACGAACACGCTGACCTTCAGGACTCCGGCCTCGGCATCCCTGACCTTGAGCGTGATTCGTCCGGCGTGAATTTGCTTGCCGTTCGGCGACGCGAGCGTCGGGCGCAAGCTCACCGCCGCCACCGCGATCCCTCCGAGCGCGAGCGTCGCGAGCGTGGCGGCGACTGCGAAGATCAGCAACCGCGGTCTGAACATCGATCTACCTCCTAGGCTTGTCAGAAAGCTGCGGCGCCTCGAACAAATACCAGCTAGCGAGTCGCCGTGGAGGAATCTGTGTGCCCCGAGGGGGGGTCTTAGGCGGACGGCCGGGGGTTCATTAGGGGGGTTCTTAGGCGGACGGGCGGGCCGATTCTTTCCCACGTATGCTGTCCGCGGTTCATTCACAGACCCCGGCCAGAAAGGATCGCGCGGATGTCAGAGATCGTCGTGGTTGGATCATTTACGGCCAGGCCCGGCAGGGAGCGGGAGGCCGCGGACGCCTTCGTCGCGCTGATGGAGCCGACACATCAGGAGGACGGCTGCATCCTCTACGCGCTGCACCAGGGCGCGGACGATCCCCGCCGCCTGGCGTTCGTCGAGCGCTGGAGCTCGCGCGAAGCGCTCGAAGCCCACCTCGCGAGCCCCCACATCCAGGAGGTCCTCGCACGAGCCGAGGAGCTCTTCAGCGACGGCGGCGACATCGTCGTCTACGAGGCGCGTCCGGGTGGAGAGACGAAGAAAGGCTCGATTGCCGCACACGCCGGCCGGTAGCGGCGGCGGCTCCACTCTCACGCGCCGAGGGCGCGGCTAGGCGACGTCCCTCGGCGCGCCGAGGGCGCGGCTAGGCGACGCCCCTCGCGACGCAGAGGTGATGGAGCTGCCCCATCGCCTCATCTGGCCGCTCCCGCAGGGCGGCGAAGGCGTTCGCCGCCCGTCGCAAGTCGTCGATCGTGACTCCGCGCGCCTCGAGCGCAAAACGCCCGAGCCAGCGGACGGCGGCGCGTTCATATTGGCCCGGATCGCCGTCGCGGAGCACGAGGCAGATGCGAAGCGCATCGTCGAGCGCGACCCGTGGCAGCTCCAAGGCCGCCGCGATCACGAGCCCCACGTTCCCGGTCGCGAGGGCTCGCTGAAATCTCGCGTAAGCACTGCTGTCGCTGCTCATCGAACATATGTTCGCATCCGGGTCAAGGGTGTTGCCCGCGGCGGGCGCCCCTCCATGCCTGCGGTGGGTCGCGCGGGCTAGCGTTACATCGGATTCCGGCCGGCGGGCACACGTAACGGTAGCCCGCGCCACGTGGGCCAGCGTTACATCCGGGGGGAGTCGTGCGGTTGCGAGATGCCCGGTGGTCATGCGGGCCGGCCCGCAGGGACGCACCCGGCGACTCCGCCGTCGCCTTCAAAGAGATCGTCCGGGACAGACGCGGTTTCGAGCGCGACGGAGAACGCTTCCCGTCGGCCGGCCGAGGCACGCGCTGCAGGCTGCCGGAAGCGGCTCTGCCGCGCCATCCCGGGGTGCTGGGATCCCTTGGGCGCCCATCTAGTACTCTCACTGCACGAACATGGCGAACATCGTGTCCGTGTTTGGCGCTGTGTGCGGCGGTCGCTTTACGCGCAAGGGATGGTGTATGGGTCGGCAGGACGTAGCGGGCGCCGGGCGGGGTACGGATTTCGCCGGTGTGGCGACTTCGGTGCGTGAATGACGGACACGTTGCCGTCGGTGCCGGCGCCTCATGTCGGAGCGAACATTCGGCGGAAGCAGGGCGACGTCGTGCTGACCGGTCGAGGGGTTTATCTCGACGACGTGACGCTGCCGGGCATGCTGTACATGGCGATACTGCGCAGCCCGCATGCTCATGCGCGGATCCTGAGCGTCGACGTGGCACCGGCGCTGAAGCGGCCGGGGGTGCGGCTCGCGATCTCCGGACAGGACGCGCTTGGCCTGGTCGGGCCGATTCCGCATTTTTATGACCCCGCCGCGGTCGGGGGCCGGAGCGCGGAGTTTCGGTGCTTGGCTGTGGGCAGGGTTGTATATACGGGCGAGCCCGTGGCCGCGGTCGTGGCCGAGTCGCGCGGTGACGCTGAGGCGGCGCTCGACGCTGTGATGGTCGCGTATGAGCCGCTGCCGCCGGTGCTCGAGATCGACGAGGCGCTGCGTGACGACGCGCCGCGGATTTTCGAGGATTGGGACGACAACGTGGTTTTGCGAGTGCCGTTCGCGCAGGGTGACGTTGACCGGGTGCTGGGCGAGGCGCCGCACGTGATAGAGGACGAGATCCGTATCCAGCGTTACCAGACGGCGCCGATCGAGACCCGTGGTTACGTTGCGGCATGGAGTCCGGACGGCCGGTTGACCTTTTATGCCTCGGCTCAGAACCCACATCCGCTGCGCTCGAACCTGGCGCGGATGTTGGACATGGCGGAGAGCGACATCCGAGTGGTCGCGACACGTCTGGGCGGCGGTTTTGGGCACAAGTTCCATGGGTTCCCCGAGGAACCGCTCGTGTGCGTATTAAGCCAAGCGCTCGGCGCGCCGGTGAAGTGGGTTGAGAGCCGTGGCGAGTCGCTGCTGGTCGGGGGACGCGAGTACGTGCATCATTTCGTCGTCGGCTACGACGACGACGGACGGATCCTCGCGGTCCGCGACCGCATCGCCGGCAACGTTGGCGCCCTCGGCGCAATCGGTGGTTGGGCGATGACGTACGTCGCCGCGCTGGCGTTTCCGGGCCCGTACAAGATTGAGCACTGCGACGTCGAGTCGGCGGTCGTGGTCACCAACAAGGCGCCCTGGAACGGCGCGCGCGGGTACGGCAAGGAATCGGCGGCTCTGGCGATCGAGCGCATGATCGACATGATCGCCGAGCGTCTTGAACTCGACCCGGCTGACGTGCGGCGACGGAACTTCGTGCCACCCGACGAGTTCCCGTACACCAGTGTCTCGAAGCGGCTGGACAGCGGCAACTATGCCGGCGCGCTGGACCAGGCGCTGCAGCTCGCGCACTACGATGCGCGCCGGGCGGAGCAAAAGCGGGCGCGCGGCGACGGGCGTCTTGTCGGAATCGGGATCGGCTTTGAGCTGACCCCTGAGGGCGGGGATCTGGCAGGCGACCTCGTCCGGGGCTACGACACCTCAACCGTGCGGGTCGACCTCTCGGGGCGCGTCACCGTGCTGAGCGGCGTGACGAGCCCCGGGACGGGCAACGAGACCGCGATCGCACAGATCGTCGCCGACGAGCTGGGCGTGTCGGTCGACGACGTGGCGGTCGTCCAGGGCGACACCGACATCTGTCCCTATGGCTATGGCAACTTCAGCAGCCGCAGCGTGGCCGTGGGCGGCGGCTCGGCGCTGCTCGCGGCGCGCGAGATCCGCGACCGCCTCGCCGACGCCGCGGGCGTGCTGCTCGAGGTGGAGCCCGCCACGCTCGAGTTTGCCGACGGCCAGGTCCGCGTCGCCGGCGGCGGCCCGGCCAAGCGATTACGTGACCTGATCCGGGAGATCGCGACCACCGCGCTGTTCAACCCCGCGCTTACAGACCCGCAGCTCGAGTCGACAAAGACCTATGCGCCGACGAACATCCAGCACGGCGCGTATCCCACGTTCCCGTACTCGGCGCACGTTTCGGTTGTCGAGATCGATCCAGAGACCGGCGTTGTTGACCTCCTTGCGTACGCCGCCGTCGATGACTGCGGCGTCGTGATCAACCCAATGTTCGTCGAGGGCCAGTTCCAAGGCGCGATCGTCATGGGCATCGGCGGTGCCCTCTGTGAGGAGCTCGCCTACGACGACGAAGGACGCCTCCGGACCACGACCTTCAAGCACTACCTGCTGCCCAGAGCGCCCGACCTCCCGCCGCTTGTCACCGGCTCGCAAGTCACCCCATCCCCCTTCACGCTGCTCGGGACCAAGGGCAGCGGCGAGGGCGGCCTGGCGGGAGCCGTCACGTGCATCGCTAACGCCGTGAACGACGCGCTCGGCCCGCTCGGCGTGACCATCAACGAGATGCCGCTAAGCGCCCCGCGCGTGCTAAGGGCAATCCTGCAGCGAGGCGCCCGATGATCCGCACTAGCCTCCGCTACCACGCGCCCGAGGACCTCGAGGAGGCGTGCTCGTTGCTCGGCGCGCGAGAGGAGGCGGCCGTTCTCGGCGGTGGCACCTGGCTCGTGCCGCTGATGACACGGGGTGAGCGGCGCGTCAGCGACGTCGTGGACCTCCGGCGTCTCGACCTCGGGGTAATCGAAGACGGTGACGGCCAGGTAGTGGTCGGCGCGATGACGACGTACGCCGACGTGCTGGCCTCGAGCGTCCTCCGTGAGCGTGCGCCGCTGCTGTTCACCGCTGCCGCGGGCGTGACCGGCGGCAAACAGATCCACAACCTCGGGACGCTCGGCGGATCGGCGTGCTACGCGTTTCCATCGTCGGACGTCCCGGCCTGTCTTGTCGCGCTCGGAGCCCGGATGCGGATTCACGGCGCCGCACGCGTCCGCGAAGTGCCCGCCCGGGAGTTCTTCCTCGACGCCTTCCACTCCGCGGCGGGGCCCCGCGAGATCCTCACCAGCATCGTCATCCCTGTCGTCGCCAACGGTGTCGGATACTCCAAGCTGAAGCTCAGCGAGGGAAGCTGGCCGATCGCGACCGCCGCAGCGGTCGCGGGGGACGCGGCATCGAACACCGACGTCGGTCCGAACGTGACACTCGGCGGCATTGCACGCACGCCGCTGCGGATTGACGCGGCAGAAGTGTTCGACCGCGCGGCCGGCGACGGGGTGACGGAGCGGCTCGACGCGCTCATCGCCGAGCGCCTCACGGACCCATGGGACGATGAGCTCGCGCCCGGGTGGTACCGTCGGTCCGTCGCCCCCGCGATCGCCCGCCGGGCGCTGAAGCAGGCGATCGAGGGACGGGAGCGATGAACAACCTCGAGCGCGACGCCGAACCAGAGGCGCTCCGGGAACGTTCGTTCACCGTGACGGTGAACGGACAGGAGCGCGCGGTCCGATGCCCCGACCGCACGCTCCTCGTCGAGCTGGTGCGCGACGTGCTCGACCTGAAGGGAACACACATCGGGTGCCTGACTGGCGATTGCGGCGCCTGCACGTTGATGGTCGATGGCCGCATCATGAAGTCGTGTCTCATGCTCGCCGCGAGTGCGGATGGCGCCACGATCACCACCGTCGAGGGCCTAGCAGGTGAGGATGGGCTCCACCCCATCCAACAGGCGTTCTGGGACTACGACGGCTTCCAGTGCGGCTTCTGCTTGCCGGGTCATCTGTTTGCCGCACTCGACCTCTTGACAGGAAACCCGACGCCGAGCGACGAGGAGATCCGTGCTGCGATCGGCGGCAATCTCTGTCGCTGTACAGGCTACGAGAAGATAGTGGAGTCGATACGCGTCGCTGCCGGCGTCATGGCGCAGGACGGCCGCTCGAGGCTTGGGCCGGCGACAGGCACGAAACCCACTTAGATCCTCGACTACGGGAAAGTAAATGCAGCTTGTCACCTACCGCCAGCCAGGGAATTCCGCGTCGCACGGTCGCGTCGGCGCACTCCGGGGCGACGCGATCATCGAGCTCGCCGGTGCGAGCCCCGACGGACCCGGCGGTCAGCCGCTTCCCGACTCGCTGCTGGAACTGCTGCGCCTGGGCGAAGAGGGGCTCGAGCGCGCTCGCCGTGTCGCCGACGACGCCGAGCGCACAGGCGAGCGTCGCGTCGACCGCGGCATGATCGAACTGCTCGCGCCGTTGCCACGCCCGAACTCGCTCCGCGACTTCATGCTCGTGGAGGAACACGTGCGCAACAGCTTCGGCGACGTCCCCGCCGAGTGGTACCACATCCCGGTCTACTGGAAGGGCAACGCCGACACCGTGCTAGGGCCTGAGGCGAGCGTTCCGTGGCCCTACTACACGGACAAGCTGGACTATGAGCTCGAGATCGGCGCCGTGCTCGGGCGAGCGGCGTCGCGGGTTACAGTCGAGGAGGCCTGGAAATGCATCGCCGGCTACACAATCTTCAACGACTGGAGTGCACGAGACATCCAGTTCCGCGAGATGTCTGTAGGCCTCGGCCCCGGGCTGTCGAAGGACTTCGCAACATCGATTGGTCCGTGCCTCGTCCTCGCTGACGCGATCGACATCGCCTCAGCTCGCATGGCCGCCCACGTCAACGGTGAGATGTGGTCGGAAGGAACGCTCGGCGCGATGCGCTTCAGCTTCGCAGAGGTCATCTCCCACCTATCTCAGGAACAGCCGCTCCAGCCGGGCGACATCCTCGGCAGCGGCACCGTGGGCCGCGGATGCGGTCTGGAGCTCGACCGATGGATCGCACCCGGCGACGTCGTCGAGCTGGAGGTCGACGGGATCGGCGTCCTTCGCAACGTAGTCGGCCACAAACACGATCCGCCGGCGGCGGACGCCGGAATTCCATCGGTGCTTGCCGCACCACAGGCCTGAAGCGTGGGTAGCGCAACCTCTCCGCTCGAGGGAGACCATGACCACATCGAGCAGTCGCGAACGACGAACGGTGAGCTTCACGGAGATCATCGACCTCAGCACGGGCATCGAGCATCAGGCGGTGCACGAACCATGGAAACCGTCGATTCGGCGCCCGCTTGACGGCCGCGCCCTAGGAGACCAAGAGGGATCGCAATGCCTTCTCGGCCTGTCCGCGCGTGATGTAGCCCTGAGGAGCGCGGCTGCGCTCGACCGATGCCTTGCCGAGCACCTTCGCCGAGTCCTTGCCCACGACCCGATAGCGGGCGATCCACACCGGGTCACGGCGTCGACGGCCTTTGTGCTCGGTCGAGAGGCGTACCGACGCGCTCTGACCGCTCATCGGGAGCCCCCCCAAATCATTCGGATACGGTCGTAGTCTGGGGAGCCGGTGGGGAGCCTGGATAAGAGGCGCGCTTTGCCAATCGACCTAAGATGAGCGATTACCAGGCGTTTTCTGATGGCCCGGGCAGGACTCGAACCTGCGCGCGACGGATTATGAGTCCGCTGCTCTGACCACTGAGCTACCGGGCCGGTGCTGCCAAGCTAGCGACCCAGGCCGCCCGCGGTGCTGAGAGCGCACCAGCGGCCCGCGATCGTCGCGCCGGATATGATTCCAGTTATGGCGCTGCTGATGGCCAGCATTCTCGATCTCGGCGACAAGCCGAGCTCCTTGGGACAGACGCTCGCGCTGCTGATCACGTTCATCGGGATCGGGATCTTCGTCAACGCGCTGATCATCTACATCGTCGGCCAAGTACTGGCCGAGCACAAGCAGAATCGGGAACGCCAGCAGTCGTTCGAGTAGGTTGGTGAAGGAAGGCCGACCGCAGGTGTCGAATGAGACGCCTGCCGATGAAGCCGTCATCTACCCCGACCGCCACCGCGGAGGCGCCGCACGGTCATCAGGCCCTGTCCGCCTATATCCGGGTGCGCTTCGACGAGTTCTCACGCTCGCAGAAGGATGTCGCTCAGTACATCGTCGACCATCTTGACGAGGCCGCGTTTCAGACCGCCGAGGAGCTCGCGCGGAGGGCCAGCACTTCCTCGAGCACCGTGGTCCGTTTCTCGCAGGCCCTTGGATTCGAGGGATTTCCCGAGCTGCAGCAGGCCGCGCGGGACGAATATCGCCGCCGTCCGCCCGGCGCGGTGCAGGCGATCGCCGCGACCGCGCCGCTGTTCTCGCTCGACCACACCGAGTTCGAAGAGGCGCTGGCCGCCGATCACGTGAACGTCGAGGACACCGCGCACAAGCTCTCGCGCTCGAACGTCGAGGCCGCGATCGAGGCGATCGTGTCGGCCGAGAAGGTGCTGATCGCCGGCACCGACCAGATGGCGTTCTTCGCGAGCTACCTGCGCCATCTGCTGATGCTCCTGGACCTCCGCGCTGAGATCGTCGCCAGCCCCTCGCAGGAGGCGCTGGGCCGCCTGAGCCGGATCGACGAGCGCACGCTGGTCGTCGGGCTCTCCGCCGGCCGCCCGCATCCGCTGATCACCCGGACGATGAAGCTCGCGCGCCATCGCAAGGCGCCGACGCTCGCGATCACCGACGCGACCCTGTCGGAGGTCGCCCGGCTGGCGCGGATCCGGCTCTACTACTCCTCCAACACGCCGGCGTTCGTCCGCTCGCACGCCGCGCTGCTATCGCTGATCCAGGCCCTGGCCTATGGGGTCTACTCGCGCGATGCTCAGCAGTACGACGTTCGCATCAAGGCCTTCCGCCTGAAGTAGCTCCTGCGCCGATGCCGCTCGTCCACCACGAGTTGTGCTTTGGGTGTGGACGAACGAACCTGTTCGGGCTCGCGCTCGAGCTCGAGGAGGTGGCAGAGGGCGAGGTTGCGGGGCGCTGCTTCATCAAACAGGACCATCAGGGTGCAAACCGTGGCTTCGCCCATGAAGGCGTGCTCGCGGCAGCGCTCAGCGAAGCGATGGCGTTCGCCTGCGGCCTGAGCGCTCGTCCCGAGGCGCTGGAGATCGAGCTGCTCGCGCCGGCGCCGGTGGGGACGTTCCTGCGGCTCGAAGGCCTCCGAGGAACCGCTGCAGGTGGGACAATCCGCGCCAGCGCGAGCGCGAGCGCGAGCAGCGACGGGTTACACGTCGCACGCGCGCGGGGAACCTTCCGTTACTAGTGGCCGAGAATCTGACCCGCCAGATCCTGCGAGAGCATCTCGTCGACGGCGAGCTCAAGGCGGGCTCGCCGATCTCATTGCGGATCGACCAGGCGCTGCTCCAGGATGCGACCGGGACGATGGCGCTGATGCAGTTCGAGGAGCTGGGGGTGCCGCGGGTGAAGGTCGATCGAGCGGTCCAGTACGTCGATCACAACGTCGTCCAGCTCGATTACAAGAATCCCGACGACCATCGGATGTTGCAAGCGCTCGCGCGCAAGCACGGGCTTTACTTCTCGCGGCCGGGAAACGGCATCAGCCACTACATTCACATGGAGCGCTTCGGGAAGCCAGGTCAGACGATGATCGGGGCCGATTCGCACACCACCCAGGCGGGCTGTCTCGGGATGATCGCGATCGGCGCGGGCGGGCTCGACGTGGCGGTCGTGCTGGGGGGATTCCCTTATGAGATCGCCTGCCCCGAGGTGGTCGAGGTCTACCTCGAGGGAGAGCTGCAGCGTCCGTGGGTGCAAGCCAAGGACATCATCCTCGAGTTGCTGCGACGGCTGAGCGCGAGTGGGGGCAAGAACAAGGTGCTGGAGTTCGCGGGTCCAGGGACGGCCGATCTGAGCATCCCCGAGCGGGCGACGATCGCGAACATGATCGCCGACCTGGGGGGGACCGCGGGGCTCTTCCCGCCCGACGAGCGGACCCGGGAGTGGCTGGAGCGCCAAGACCGGGTGAAGGAGTTCGTCGAGCTCGGCGCCGACGCCGACTCCGAATACGACGACCGGGTCGAAATCGATCTCAGCAAGCTCGGCCCGCTCGTTGCGAAGCCTCACAATCCCGACAACGTCGCGCCGGTCGAGGAGCTGGCGGGTACGCCGCTCGCGCAGGTCTGCATCGGCTCGTCGGTCAACTCGAGCTTCAACGACCTGGCGCTCCCGGGAGCGGTGCTGGCCGACCGTGGCGGGCAGATCGTGCATCCCGATATCACAGCGACCGCGACGCCCGGATCGCGTCAGATCTTGACCGCTATCGCCGAGTCGGGCGTCTACCGGCAGCTTTCCGACGGCGGCGTGCGGATGCTCGAGCCGGTCTGCGGCCCCTGCGTGGGGATGGGGCAGGCGCCTCCCTCGAACGCCAACTCGCTGCGGACGTTCAATCGCAACTTTCCCGGACGCTCCGGCACGCCCGAAGACTGCGTCTACCTATGCTCGCCGGCGGTCGCCGCGGTGTCGCTGCTGACGGCCAAGATCGAGGACCCGCGCGAGTACGGTGAGCCGCCCGAGCTGTTGCCGATGCCCGAGCTGCGCCCGTATGTGGATGACATGCACATCTTCGCCCCCGCGCAGGAGTCGGAGGCAGAGCGCGTCGAGATCCCTCGCGGCCCCAACATCAAGCGACCGCCGGAGCACGAGCCGCTTCCGGAAACGGTCGAGGCGAGAGTGGCGACGATTCAGCCAGACGACATCTCGACCGGCGACCTCGCCCCGGACGGGGTCGAGGTGATGGCCTACCGATCGAACGTCCCCGCGATCGCCGAGTTCACCCTCCGCCACCGCGATCCAGAGTTCCGCAAGCGGCTGAAGGAGTGGGGAAGTGGGCTGATCGTCGCCGGGCACAATTACGGGCAGGGCTCGTCCAGGGAGCACGCCGCGCTGGCGCCCCTGCACCTCGGGGTGAAGGCGGTGATCGCCAAGTCGTTTGCTCGCATCCACCGGCGCAACTTGATCGCGCAGGGGATCCTCGCGCTGACGTTCGCAGACGAAGACGACTACGACAAGGCGCAGGTGGAGCAGACCTGGCAGCTCTCCGAGATCCGCCGGGAGCTCGAGCAGGGGACCGACACTGTCACCGCGCGGATCGAGGACTCAGGCGAGGAGCTCCAGCTCACACACGACTTCTCGGAGCACGAGCGGGAGATCTTGGTCGCGGGGGGACTGCTGTCGTTCCTGCGCGAGCAGAAGCAAGAAGCGGCGCCGGCCGCGGAGTAGCGCGCGCCCGGCTTCACCGCCGGGCCACCACCAGCGACTGCGTGGCGCGCCCGACGCGGCCTCGCTCGTCGTACAGGATGCTCTCGCTGATCCCCACGCCACCCGGAGCGATCCGCGTCTGGGACTCCAGGCAGATCCACTCGCCCAGCGGTGGCCGGTCGATGTAGAGCGTCAGATCGGGATTGATGAACATAAACTCGTCCCACGGCAGCACCGCGCTGATGCCGTTGCCGAAATCGCCGGCGGCGGCGAGGCTCTGCAAGGGCGATGGAGTCTCGCCGGCGACGATCGGCACGCGCAGCCGGAACCACGCGGTGGCCGGTCCGCGCTCGTGAAACGCCCCCGAGATCATTCGGAGCTCAACTGCGTCGGGAGTAAAGCTGGGCCGAGGACGCGGGTTGAAATCCGGCATTCGACCGTGCTCGGGCCCGGCTGGCGGCGCCGGCCAGCGCTCCCCGGCCGACCCCTGATCCGCCCGTTTGACCTGCAGCGCTCGCGCCTGCACCAGCGGCACCCCGTCGGCGGTCGACAACGAACCTTCGAGCAGCTGCACGCGCCTTCCGGCGCGCAGCACCGCCACCTCGGCCGAGAGCTCCGCGAGCGGAACGGGCCTCAGCAGCTCATAGGTCACGCGACTCATCACCACACCCTCGGGCACCGGCAGCTGCTCGAAGCAGCGCATCAACAGCGCCGCGGGAGCGCCACCGTGCTGAGCGGCGGGATCCCAAGGGCCACGCGCGAGCTCCGTCGCGAGAAAACGGCCATCTGCGCCAACAAATACACCGTGCTCGGACATCGCGCGACAACCTATCGCGCGGTTACACTCAGATGCGATGAGCGACGAGTCCCAGATATTCCGCGACGAGGCCACGTTCACCGTCAAGGCTGGTCTCGCCGAGATGCTCAAGGGCGGCGTGATCATGGACGTCGTCACGGCTGAACAGGCGAAGATCGCCGAGGACGCGGGCGCCGTCGCGGTGATGGCGCTCGAGCGCGTCCCGGCCGACATCCGTCGCGACGGCGGCGTCGCACGAATGTCCGATCCGGCGATGATCGTGGGAATCCAGGAGGCGGTCACGATTCCGGTGATGGCCAAGGCCCGGATCGGTCATTTCGTCGAGGCCCAGGTGCTGGAAGCGCTCGAGGTGGACTACATCGACGAATCCGAGGTTCTGACGCCCGCGGACGAGGCCAATCACATCGATAAGTGGGCCTTCAAGGTGCCGTTCGTCTGCGGCGCGACCAATCTCGGGGAGGCGCTGAGGCGGATCGGCGAAGGCGCCGCGATGATTCGCTCCAAGGGCGAGGCCGGCACCGGCGACATCGTCGAGGCGGTTCGCCACCTGCGAATGATCCGCAACCAGCTGAGGCGGCTGACGACGCTCGACGATGCCGAGCTCGCGTCGGCGGCCAAGGAGCTCGGCGCCCCGCTGCACCTGGTCCGCCAAGCCGGCTCAGACGGGCGGCTGCCGGTAGTGCTGTTCTGCGCCGGTGGGATCGCCACCCCCGCGGACGCCGCGCTGGTCATGCAGCTCGGCGCCGAGGGCGTGTTCGTCGGCTCCGGCATCTTCAAGTCGGAGGACCCCCAGCGGCGGGCGCGCGCGATCGTCGAGGCGACCACCCACTATCAGGATCCGGCGCGGGTGGCGGCCGCCTCTACCGGTCTCGGTCAGCCGATGATCAGTCTCGAGAGCTCCAAGCTCGAGTCTGAGCAGCTGCTCGCTCCCCGCGGCTGGTAGCGGTGCAAGCGCCGCGGGTTGGGATTCTCGCCCTGCAGGGCGATTTCGAAGCGCATGCCCAGTTGCTGCGATCGCTGGGCGCGGAGCCGGTCGAGGTGCGCGTTCCCGACCAGCTGGACGAGCTCGACGCGCTGATCATCCCTGGCGGCGAGTCGACCACGATCAGTCTCGGGATCGAGCGCGAGGGACTCGCCGAGCCGCTAAGGGACCTCGTCCGCCGCGGGACGCCGGTGCTCGGCACCTGCGCCGGGATGATCATGCTCGACCGCGATCACCTCGGGGTTCTCGATGTCGAGGCGAAGCGCAACGCATTCGGACGGCAGCTGCGCTCGTTCGAGGCGGACATCGAGCTGGTCGGCGTGGAGGGCGGCCCGGTGCACGCGGTGTTCATTCGCGCGCCCTGGGTCCAGACGCGCGGCGAGGGGGTCGAGGTGCTCGCCGAGATCGAGGGGCATCCGATCGCGGTCAGGCAGGGAAATCTGCTCGCGGTCGCGTTTCACCCCGAGCTCTCCGGCGAGACGCGCCTGCACCAGCTGCTGCTGCGATCCAACGGACGACGACCCGCCGATCGCTAACGCTCGAACGGACGCCGACCCGCCGGCCGCTAACGCTGCCCGGCCGGCTGTCCGTGCCGGTGATGCGCGGCGTAGCTGCGGAAAGCGCGTTCGAAGTCGCCCCAATCGAACGGAGGGAGCCCGTCTGGATCGGGAGGTGGCCGCTGATCGGCCGGATCCTCGCCCCAATCCGGGCCGTCGGAGTCGCTGCCCCGCGATCGCCACACGGCGAACGCGCAGGTGGCGATGCCGGTCCCGTAGACGAGTGCCGCGAGCAGCGGATGATGGGTGATCGACGCGATCCCCCCGGCCGCGTAGAGGGCCAGCGCACAGATCACGAGCCGGGCAAGTTCGCCGCCCGAAGCCGCGCGCCGAGGTGCCTTCGCATAGGCGCTCGCGATGATCCCCGCTCCGAGCACCACCGCCAGCGCGACCTTCCACGCAGCTGATGGCGATACGACCATTGTCCGCTTCCGATGATCGACCCCCGGCGCCCGGATTTCAAGTTAAGTCGGGATCGAACCCGCTAGACCACCAACCCGTGGCGCATCGTGTTCTCGGTGACCGCGCGCGGCTCGACGAACTGCAGCAGGTAGTCGGGGCCGCCGGCCTTGCTGCCGGTACCCGACAGCTTGTTGCCGCCGAACGGTTGCCTTCCGACCATCGCGCCGGTGATCCCACGATTCACGTACAGATTGCCGACCGGCGTGCGGTCGCGGACGTAGCGAACCGTCGTCGGATCGCGGGCGAACAGGCCGCCGGTGAGCGCGTAGGGGAGCCCATCGACGATCTCGCAGCCGTGCTCGATGTCGCGGATCCGCTCGATCGTCAACAGCGGCCCGAAGATCTCCTCCCGAAGCACGGGGGAGTCAGGCGGCAGATCCGTGGCGACGGTCGGCGGGCAGAACCAGCCGCGCTCGGGAACCGGCTCGACCCGGGTCACGATCCGTCCTTGCTCGGCGGCCATCGACGCGTAGCGCGCGACGCGCTCCTGGGCGGCCTGCTCGATCACCGGTGGGACCTGCGTGTCGAGCTCGGCCGCCTGGCCGACGACCAGGACGCCGACCGCCCCCGCGATCCGCTCCAGCAACTGGTCTGCGATCGTCTCGTGCGCCAGGACGCGGCCGGCGGCAGAACATTTCTGGCCGGCGTAGATGAAGGCGGAGGAGACGATCCCGGGGACCGCCTCGTCGAGGTCGGCATCGGCATCGACGATCACGCAGTTCTTGCCTCCAAGCTCGGCGACCACGCGCTTGAGATGATCCTGCCCGGGCGCGACCTCGGCGGCGGCGCGGACGACCTCGAGGCCGACCGGCAGCGAACCAGTGAACGCGATCGTGTGCACGCCCGGATCGCGCACCAGCGCCGCGCCGGTGTCGCCATCGCCAGGTAGAAGCGAAATCGCCGCGGATGGCACGCCGCCCGCGCGGAGCGCCTGAATCAGCCGCAGGGCGCATCCCGGGGACTGCTCGGCGGGCTTCAGCACAACGGCATTGCCGGTTGCCAGCGCCGCCGCCGTCATCCCGCATGGAATCGCCAGCGGGAAGTTCCACGGGGAAATCACCGCCGCCACACCGCGGGGTACGTACCGCAGCTCGTTGCGCTCGCCCGGCATCTGCAAGAGCGGCAGGCTCCGCGCCAGCTCGATCCCAGCGCGCGCGTAGTACTCGAGGAAATCGATCGCCTCACACACGTCGGCGTCCGCCTCGAGCCATGGTTTGGCGCACTCTCTGACCTCCAGCGCGGCCAGCTCCAGCCGCCGCTCGCGCAGCCACGCGGCGGCGCGCACGAGCGCCGCCGCGCGCTCCCCGGCATCGACGGCGCTCCAGGCGCGAAAGCCCGCCTGAGCCGCCTGGACGGAGGCGGCCGCCTCCTGGGGGCTGGCCAGCGCGGCTCGGGCGACGACGAGCTCGGGCTGGCCGGGATCGGTCGACTCGAACCGGGGGCCGTCCTGGCGAGCGCCCTCGATCATCAGGGGCACTGTCAAAGGCAGTTCGCGATCGAGGCGCCCCAGGGCCTCGGCGAGCTCAGCGCGCACCGATGCGCGGCGGAGCTCCAGCACCGGCTCGTTGGCGAATGGCGGCAGTTGCGGCACGTCACGACCGTAACAGCACCGATATCGGCTCGGCGGCCGCAGCTTGGGTTGTGCTAAGGCGGCGCGAGCAGCTCCTCGAGCGGCGCGCCCCGCGCCTGCTCGCTCAGAAACGATTCGTTGGAGGTGTTCTCGAGCAGCCGGCGCACCAGGTAGGCCATGCCGGCGACGAGGTCGCCCACCGGACAGTACGTGCGTACCCGGAAGCCGCGTGCCGCGAGGGCGTCCTGCAGCTCGTCGCCGAGCCCGCGAAGCACCTGCAACTCGAGGTCTTGATCGGCGCCAGCGCAGATGCGGTTGACCGCGATCGCATGCGCAACCGAGCGGAGGTTGTGCGAGGCGACCGCCACCCGTACCGCGGGCCGCGCCGCCAACAGGCGGCGTGTCAGTTGCTCGAAGTTGCGGTCGCAATCGGCCTTTACCTCGAACACCGGCGGCTTCCAGCCGTGCTGGCGTGCCTGCACGAGCTCGTGGTCCCAGTAGGCGCCCTTCACCAGCCGCACTGTCAGCGGCGGCGAGCGCCGGCACCGGCGGCTCCACTCGAGCACCCGCTCGAGCTGCTCGGGCGAGTCGCGAAGGTACGCCTGCAGGACGATCCCCGCCGAGGGGCCGTAGGCGAACCGCGGTTCGGCCAGGAGCTCGAGCACCAGCTCGAGCACCGCCTCGCGGGAGTCGAGCGATTCCATGTCGATGTGGATGTGCGCGCCCAGCTCGGCGGCGTCGGTCAGCAGCGGCGCCAGGCGCTTTGACGCGTCCTCGCGCCCGCGCTCGGGCGCGTCCGGTCGGAGCAGCGGCGTCAGTGCGGAGACCTTCACGGACACGTTCGCCCGTGGCAGCACGCCGCTCGAGTCGTGCTCGAGAACCGGATGCTCTCGCCACCGTCGCGAAGCATGCGCGAGCTCTCGTAGCGCGGAGGCGCAGCGGCTCGCGTACCTGTCGGCCTCCGCCTCGGTGATCGTGGCCTCGCCGAGCAGATCGACCGAGCTCGCGACCCCGCGATCCCATAGCTGCTCGAGTACGCGGAGCGCCGAAGCCGGCGTCTCGCCGACGATGAACCGGTGGGCCATGTGCCTGACGCCACCCGCAGCGGCGGCGCCGAGCGCTGCGCGTCCGGCCTTTGTGTGTGCGATGCGCATCGCTGCCGCGACCGGCGGCGGCGTGTCTGGCAGCTCCTGCAGAAACCCCGTCAGATGGCGCGCGAGGTCGTCCAGCGATCGGCAGGCGGGCACCACGTCGACGAATCGGAAGAGCGCCGCCCGCAGCTCCCGATCGCTGGCGGCGAGCTCCATCGCCCGGGAGTCCAGCGATCGCATCGGGTGACGTGCGCTCGATGGAAACGCCGCCGCGAGGTCGATTCCGATCTCTCGGATCTCACGCTCGACGGTCTCCTGGTCGGTCGTCAACGGGGGCTCGTGGCCCGTACCAGAGCCGGCGGCGTGGCCCGTTCGATCGCCTCCCAACTGACGTCACGAGAGCGCTCGGCCTGATCGGCGGCACCCCCGCCGCGAAGCCCGAACAGGCGCTTGGCAAACAGCAGATAGATCACCACAGCGAGATTGATCACAAACCCGACGATCTTCAGCGCCGAGCGGTGATAGATGATCTCGTAGATCTCGAGCGGAAGCAGGATCGTGGTCGCCACGAACGTGAGGTACTCGGCCCAGCGCTTGCCGAGCCACAGCCCGACCGCCTCGGTTCCTTCCAGTACCGCGTAGGCGATCAGGGCGATTGCCGCCACGTGCAGGGTCCCCGAGCGCAGGGAGAACAGCCGGTCCAGCTCGCGGACGATGCCCACGTGACCGGCGTTCTGGACCGGTCCGCCCGCGAGGCCGCCCTGGAGATCGGTCATCACCCGGTAGAAGGCGTCTTTGAGGCTCTGCTCGTTGGCCGCGAACAGGAGCACTGCCACGCCCAGCAGACCGAGGATCAGGAAGTGGAGAGCGCGGTCGATCGCGATCAACCGCAGCACGACTTTGTCGCGGAGCGCCTTTCCTCGCAGCGGAATCGTGATCTCGCCGCGCTCGGGCGGATAGCGCCGGGTCGACTCCTCCGGTCGCGGCAGCGCCACCCAGCTGTCGCAGCGCAGGCAGCGATGCCAGCGAACATCGCTTTGATCGTCGGCCAGCAGGGCATCCTCGGGGCGCAGCTCGGCGGCGTCGGTGGCGAGCAGATAATGGCCTTCAAAACCGCATGTCACCAGCTCCCAGTCGACCTTGCGCCGTGGGCGCGGTCGCGGGTGCGTGCCCGGCGGAGGGGGCTGTGGTGGGGCGGATTGGTCGGTCGTCACGGCCTGTGATGCTCGCAAGCAGAGGACGCGAAGAGGCCTCTCCAGTGCGGTCGTCGCTCACCCTCGCTACCCCAACCAGCACCGCCACAACCACGACCGCGACGACCGCCGCCGCGCCGGCGCCGAATCGACCCCTACGCCACGGCCTCGAAGCGAATCGGCTCCTCGGATGGCTCCTCGCGTGCAAGACCGTCCGCGATCAGCAGATCCATGTGCCCGAGTACCTCCGACATCGTCAGGTACGCCTGTGTGACGGCGACATTTCCCCACATCTGTATGGCGATCTCGTAGGCGCTCTGGGGCCCGTCGGCGAGCATCCCCAGTATCTTCTCGGCCCGCCGCCGGTGCATCCGAAAGCGCTCGTCGATCAGCGCAACGTGGTCGAGGATGCCGCCGCCGTGGCCCCCGAGCACCAGCTCGGCCGGCAGCTCCCGCGTGGCCCGCATCGACTCGATATAGGTGACCAGGGCGCGTGGGCGAGGGGCGTCGAGGCTTCCCGCGAGGTCGCCGTCAAGAGGTCGCGATACGAGCGGATTCGAGGAGATGTCGGCGAGCAGGTGGTCCCCGGCCAGCAGGATCCTCCGCTCCGCGTCCCAGAGAATCGTGTCTGAAGGGCTGTGGCCCGGCCGGAGCAGGACCTGTAGGCGGCGATCCCGGAGCTCGAGCTGCTCGCCGTCCTGCAACGGGCGAGTGACATGGCCGCCCGAGCCGAACGAGCGGAAGGCGGCCCCAAGCGAGGCCAGCACGGTCACCACCTGATCGGGGATCCCGTGTCGACGCATCAGTGCCTGAGCGAACTCGTCGTCGGCTTCGGCACTGGCCGAGAAGTCTTCCAGGTAGGGCGCCAACAGCTCGATCGTCGCGATCTCGGCCCCCGAGCGACGGGAGAGGATTTCGAGCAACCCGAGATGGTCCATGTGCTGATGGGTGATCACGATCAGCTCGAGGTCCTCGACTCGGTGGCCGTAGTTGGCCAGCGCGCGCTCGAGCTCGTCAAGCGACCTCCCCGAGTTCGGTCCCGTGTCGATCAGCGTCAGCGGCTCATCTTCGATCAGATAGCAGTTGACCCGCCCGACCAGGAACGGGGTGGGGATCGCGAGGCAGTGAATCCCCGCCTGCGCGGCCTTTGTGAGCGAATCCGTCTCGCTCGTGCGGCTCACGACCTGATCACGGCTCACGACCTGATCACGCTGAGGACCTCGTCACGGCGACGCTCCATGTCCTCGAGCGAGCGCAGCGATTCGAGGCACAGCCGCAGCAGTGGCTCGGTGTTCGACGGCCTCACGTTGAAATGCCAGTCGTCGTAGTCGATCGAGATCCCGTCGAGGTGATGCTGCCGGGCGTCGCGATAGTGCTCGGCAAGCTCCTCCATCTTGGCTTCCTGGTCTGAGACCTCGGAGTTGATCTCGCCGGAGATGAAGTAGTGCGAGCGGTATGGCTCGAGCAGCTCGGTCATCATGCAATCACGCATCGACAGCAGCTCCAGCACCAGCAGCGCCGGAATCGTGCCCGAGTCCGCGCAGTAGAAGTCGTGGAAGTAGTAGTGGCCCGAAACCTCGCCGCCGAACATCGCGTGTTCCTCGCGCATCCTCCGCTTGAAGAAGGCGTGGCCAACACGGTTCATCAGTGCCCGGCCACCGTCGCGCTCAACTGTGTCGGGAACGGCGCGACTGGCCCGCACGTCATACAGAATCGTCGCACCCGGCTGCTTGCGCAGGATCGACTCCGCCAACAGCACGGTGAGGAAGTCGCCATCGACGAACTGCCCCTGGTTGTCGATGAAAAAGCAGCGGTCGCCATCCCCGTCCCACGCGATTCCGAGATCAGCACGCTGCTCGACGACCCGGCGCATGAGGAATTCGCGGTTCTCGGGCAGCAGCGGATTGGGCTCGTGGTCGGGGAAGTTGCCGTCGGGCTCGAAGTACGTCTCGATCAGCTCGAGGCCCAGCTCCCGCAACAGTGGGCCGACCATCGGGCCGGCCATGCCGTTTCCGCCGTCCACCACGACGCGCAGCGGCTTGACGACGCTGGGGTCGATGACCTTCATCGCGGCCTCGTGGAACTCGGCGTAGACGTCGACCTCCTCGATCGAGCCGCCTCCCGGCGGATCGCCGAGGCCCGCCTCGATCTTCGCGCGGATGTCGCCGATCCCGGCATCGCCTGAGAGGGCGATCGCGCCCCGCCGGACCACCTTGGCGCCGGTGTAGTCCTTGGGGTTGTGCGAAGCGGTGCACATGACCCCGCCATCGAGGTCGCGGGAGCCCACCAGGTAGTAGAGCATCTCGGTGCCGACTTCTCCGGCATCGAGCACGGTCGCGCCCTCCGAGCAGATCGCCTCTCTGTAGCTGGCCGCGAGTTCGGGCGCGGTCAGCCTCATATCGCGGCCGAGCCCCAGCCGTAGCTCCGAGGCCGGCTTCTCCTCGAGCTCAGCGATCACGTGCACGAAAGCGCGCCCGATCGACGCAGCGACGTCGCGGTCGATTTCGCTGCCGTACAAGCCGCGGATGTCGTAGGCCTTGAAGATGTCCGGTTTTACATCGCTCATTGGCGACGGATCCTACCCGCGACGGCCCCGGCGGCGCGAATCGATCACGCGCTGGAGCCTCGTCGTCATAGACTCATAAACATGTCTGGTCACTCCAAATGGCATTCGATCAAGCACAAGAAGGCGGTCGTCGACGCCCGCCGCGGTCAGCACTTCACCAAGCTCGCACGGGCGATCACGGTCGCGGCGCGCGAGGGAGGCGGGGACCCGGAAGGCAACTCCTCCCTCGGCCTGGCGGTGCAGAAGGCTCGCGATGCGTCGATGCCGAAGGAGAACATCGAGCGGGCGATCGCCAAGGGCACCGGGGAGGGCGCCGACACCGATCAGATCGACACGGTCTTGTACGAGGGCTACGGCCCCGGCGGCGTGGCGCTGCTGATCGAGGCTCTGACCGACAACCGCAACCGCACCGGCGCTGACGTTCGCCATGCGCTCTCCAAGCACGGCGGCAGCCTCGGCGAGCCCGGGTCGGTCTCCTACCTGTTCGACAAGCGTGGGGTGATCGTCGTCGACGCCACGCGCTACGACGAGGAGGACCTCATGCCGGCGATCGACGCCGGAGCGCAGGACATCTCGCTCGATGCCGACGTGTACGAGATCATCACCGAGCCCGGCGATCTGGTCGCGGTGCGCGACGCGCTGAAACAGGCCGGGGTGGAGTTCGAGAGTGCCGATCTGACACAGCTGCCGAAGTCGCGCGTGCCCGTCCAGGAAACCGACGCGAGCAAGCTGATGCGGCTGATCGACGCGCTCGAGGAGTCCGACGACGTCGGCGCCGTACACGCCAATTTCGACGTCGACGCCGCCGTGATGGAGCGGCTCGCTTCGTAATCTCTTCAGCGCGCCCGCTACGCTCGGCGACTTCTTATGACCAAGCGAATACTTGCCATGGCCGCGTTGCCCGCCTTGGCCCTCGTGATCGCCGCCTGCGGGAGCAGCAGCACCGCGACGGGGGTGCAAACGGCTCCCTCAGCGGGCCTCACCGCGCAGCCGACCACCGCCACGACGCCGCTGCCGGCGGCGCTCTCGACCAAGCCCACGGTCACGGTTCCAAAGGGACCAGCCCCGAGGACGCTCGTCGTCAAGGACCTGATCAAAGGCACCGGCCCTGCCGCTACGTCCGGCTCCACGGTGACGGTCCAGTACGTGGGTGTGCTGTACCAGAACGGCAAGCAGTTCGACGCCTCCTGGAACGACGGCAGCGGACAACCGACCTCGTTCTCGCTCGCCGGAGGAGTGATTCAGGGCTGGACCAAAGGAATTGCGGGAATGCGCGTCGGCGGGCGCCGAGAGCTGATCATCCCGCCGAACCTGGCCTACGGAAGCAAGAGCCAGCCGAAGATCCCCGCTAATTCGACGCTCGTCTTCGTGGTCGATTTACACGCCGTCTCATAGCCGGTCCGGCAGAGCGAGAACCTGGTGTCAGCGCCGCGTGCCCAACTCGCGCGCCCTGTACAACCGAACCGGCTCAGAGACGCCCTTGAGGCGCTGAGGCCCGGCGAACGACCAGTCGAACTCCGCTGCCGCGGCGTCCTGGACGCTCTCGGTACAAAGCACGCTGCCAGGCCTCGCGGTTCCCGTCACGCGGCTCGCGACGTTGACCGTGTGACCGTAGAAATCCCCGGCGCGGGCGAGTGCAGGCCCCCGCGCTACCCCGGCGCGCAGGCTCGGTAGCTCAGCGTCCTCAACCCCCTTGACGAGCGACAGCGCGACCGTGACCATCGCTCGCGGGCTGGGGCTCACGAACATCGCAGCATCGCCAATCGTCTTCACCAGTCGCACCGGCGGCACTGTGGCCTGCGTCGCGAGGTCGGCAAGGCGCCCGGCGACGGTGCCGAGCTCCTCGACCTCGATCTCACCGCCGAGGCGGGTGAAGCCGACGAGGTCGGCGAAGCAGATCGTCATTTCCTGAGCCTCCGCGATCTGCCCTGACTCCAGCTCGGTGCGTCCGAGCATTCCGCGCCGCACGCCCTCGCGGAGGTGGGCCTTGAAGATTGACACGAGCACCGGCGTCAGCGATGGCAGCAGCTCCTCCGCGAGCGACGCATATCGCAGGGCGACGTCCAGCTCCGTGTCCCCCGGTTGCAAGAAGGTATCCGCGAACCCGGCGGTGGTCGTCGCCGCCGCGCGCGACATCCCCTCGCCAACCACGCGGGTGATCTCGACGACCACCTCCTCTGGAAGCCCTGCTTCGAGGAAATGCTTGGTGGCTCGTGCCGCGGCGATGTCCTCCTCGCCGAACACGCGATCGTCTTCTCCTGCCTCCGGGAGGCCCGTCAGGCGCCGCATCCTCAGCATCAGTGCAGCGGGCAGCCCGGCCCGCCGCTCGATCTGTTGCGCGCTGTACGAGCCTCCCAGCACCCGCTCGACGGGGAGCAACGCGAGCCGATTCTCGGCCACCGCCGCTTTCAGCTCCTCGAGCGAGAAACCGTCGCCGAGCAGCTGGGTCAACAGCTGCTCACGGGCAGCTCGCCGCTCCCCGTCGAGCCCTGCGAGTAGTCCCGCCTCAGCGAAGTCCATCTGGGCCATCCTCCCAGGGCGTCCGCGACTCCGCTAGCATCGCGAATCCTCGCGGGCGCCTCGCAGACTTGGTTCCCGCTCATTTGCTCCCGATCCGATGCTCACATGCTTTCGATCCTGATGCCGGTCTACAACGAGCGCGAACGCGTCGAGCGGGCGATTGCCGAGGTCCTCGCGACGGAGCTGCCGACCGACTTCGAGTTGATCGTGGTCGACGATGGTTCCACCGACGGCACCCGGGAGATTCTCCGCGGCGGCGACTGGGACGGACGCGTGCGTCTGTTCGAGCACCCTGAGAACCGCGGCAAGGGAGCGGCGGTCCAGACTGCGCTGGCGCAGGCGCAGGGGGAATTTGCGGCGATCTTCGACGCGGACCTCGAGTATGACCCCAACGACCTCGGACTGCTGATGCCACCGCTCCTCGATGGTCGCGCGAATGCTTCCTTCGGGGTCCGCGCGTTCGATGGATACACGAGCCACTCGTTCTTGTTCGTGCTCGGCAACAAAGGCGTGACGCTCGCCTGCAACGTCCTGTTCAACGTCTACCTGCACGACATCATGACCTGCCACAAGATGATCCGCACCGAGGTCTTCCGCGGGCTGCCGCTCCAGTCAGCGGGATTCGCGATCGAGCCGGAGATCACGGCGCGACTGGTCCAGCGGGGAGAGCGGATTTTCGAGGTTCCCGTGCACTACCGCGCTCGCGCCACCGAGGAGGGTAAGAAGCTCACCGCGCTCGATGGCTTCAGAGTAATCGGGACCTTGCTGCGGTGCCGTTTCCTGTCGCCTTCCTCGCGGTAGCGGCGCTTGCAGGCGCGATCTGCCGGGTCGCTTTGTAGATCGCCTGCACGACGGCAAATGCGGGCTTGATGTTTCCGTACAGGTCGACCAGGCCTTTCTGATCGAACGGAGGGTCGGGATAAGGGTTGCCGCCGCCGTAATTGGGGTTGTTCGCGAAGTCCTGGAGGGCGAAGTACATGGCGCCCGACAGCCAGCTCTTGCTCGCGAACACGCCGAGGTGGAAGGCGGCCGAGTTCGCTTGGAATTGATAGCTGCCGCGCACATCGACCGGCCCATTCTGGTTGGCATCGAACCCGAACTCGGTCACGAACAGGGCTTTCTTCGGGTAGCACCCGCGGAGGCTGTCGAGGAATGGGCTGAGCGCGTCGCGGTCGTCGGTTTGACCGCCCCCGGCGTCAAACCACCCGAAGTAGTCGTTGAAGCCGATCGCGTCGAGCGGCCCATACGCCGCCTGACAGGCAACCCCGGGCCAGTCGCTGATCGCCATGCCGACCGGCCGCGTGGGGTCGAGCTGGTGCGCGAGTGCCGCCGCGCCGGCGATGTATTTCGCCTCCGGCGCGTCCACCGGCGTGGCGAGCTCGTTGCCGATGCTCCACAGCATCACGGAGGGATGGTTCTGATTGGTGAGGATGTTCTGCTTGAGCAGCGAGTACGCCCCATTCAGCACCGAAGGCTGCGCGAGCTCGGCGCTCGATACCTGATAGACGGGAATCTCAGACCAGATCAGGATCCCGTCGCGGTCGGCCATCTCCTCGAGCTCTGGATTGAGCGGATAGTGAGCCCGGATCACGGTCGCGCCCAGTGTCCTGATCCACCCCATCAGCTGCGTGAGCTGGGCGGGATCAAGCGCGGCGCCTGAGACCAGGTTCTGTTCGTGCAGGTCTACGCCGCGCAGATTCAGCAGCCGTCCGTTCAGCTCGAGCCGTCCTCCGGAGGTCACCGTGATGCTCCGGATGCCGCTGTAGGTCGTGTAGCCGCCGAGGGTGCGTCCCTTTGCGTCGGAGGTGGTGAGAGTGGCTTTGTAGAGGTACGGGCTGCCCGGCGCCCATAGCCGAGGACGGCGGATCAGGGCGTTGGCGGTAGCGGTCCAGGTGCGGTGCGGCCCGATCTTCGCCGTGCCGAAGCTGACCCGGGTGCTTCCGAAATAGCCGTGCAGGCTGACTGTCTGGGTCTTCGAGGTGACGTTTCTGATCAGCGCTTGCTCGGCGATCGTCGCCGCGCAGGTGGGACACGGCAGCAGCGGTCGTACCTGCACTTGCTGGAGGTCGACGGTCGAGACAGCCCGCAGGTAGACCTCCCGCAGAAGGCCGCCGAAGTTCCACCAGCCACCCCCCGGGCCGGGCGGGAAATCGGCAGGCGTGCGCTGATCGTTGACTCGCAAGATCAGCCGGTTGACGCCGCTGTGCAGCCCGGTCAGGTCGAACTCGAACGGCAGATAGGCGCCGGCGTGGGTGCCGATCTGGCGCCCATTCAGCCACACGGTCACGTTGTAGTTGACCGACTCGAAGCGGATGATCCAGTGGCGAGCGCTGCTACCGACATACCGCGGGAACGCGCCGGCGGGAAGCGTGAAGTCCCGGCGGTACCAGCCAACCGAGCCCGTCATGCTGGCGCTCGTGAAGGTGCCGGCGTTGTACGCGTTCGGGATCGTCACCGGCGACCAACCCGCGGTCGCGGCGACGTTGCGCCACCACCCCTGCGTGAGTCCCACGTTCCCGGGGTCGGGACGGGACAGCCAAGTGCCGCCCAGTAGATACCGGCCCGACTGGCCGTCACGGTAGAGAGCTCCCTTGGTCGGCGGCGCAGCGGTATAGACGGGGCTCTGGCCGCGAGCGACGGCGGCTGCCGCGAGCATCACCAGCAGCGATCCGATCACCGCCAGGATCAGCGTTAGGCGTCGAGTAGCCCCGCTAAAATCGCCCGCCGATGCCGGCTCGCGAAAACGCGGGAGGCGGCCAGGTCGTTGTCGATGCACCGCAGCAGCGGTCGCCCGATCGTGAGCCGCTGTCCACTTCATCAGCTCGGTCCTCGCGCCTGACCGGGTGGCTTCGAGATCCGCTCGCGATCGCGGCGATTGCGTGCATCGCACTCGCCGCGCTGTCCGCCGCGGTGCTGCCGACCGTCCCCAGCTACGACCCCTGGTCGTGGATCGTGTGGGGCCGGGAGGTATTGGATCCGCATTTGAGCTTCACCGTTGGCGGGGGGCCGTCCTGGAAGCCGCTGCCGGTGATATTCGCGGGGGTGTTCGGGCTGTTCGGCGGCGCGGCGCCTACCTTGTGGATGATCACCGCGCGGGCGGGCGGGCTGCTGGGGCTCGTCGGCGCCTGGCGGCTCGCCGCGCGCCTGACTGGCGCGTTCACCGGCTCCTCCCCGACAGGCGCGGCCCGGCTCGTGCCTTCGGTCGCGGGGCTGGTGGCAGTGCTCGGCGTCCTCAGCACCCAGGACTGGTTCTATTACTGGTTCCGCGGCACGTCCGAGCCGATGCTGATCGCGACCGCTGTCTGGGCGGTCGATCGCTTCCTCGATGGCAAGCATGGACAGGCCTTCGTGTTCGCCGCCGCGGGTGGCCTGATCAGACCGGAGTGGTGGCCGTTTCTGGCGATCTACGGCATCTGGCTGTGGATCAAGGAGCCGCGCCTGCGGCCGCTGGTTCTCGTGGGCTGGGTCGTGAATCCATTCTTCTGGTTCGTGCCGCCGTGGATCGGAACCGGCCAGCCGTTCATCGCCGCGGTTCACGCGAAGGAGTACAACGGCCATCTCGGCAACCATCCCGAGCTCGAGGCGCTCCGTCGGGCTGCCGATCTGCAAGTTCTGCCAGTGCTGTTCGGCGCCGCCGTCGCGGTCGTCTGGACGTGGCTGCGCGAGCGCGACCGGACCCTGGTGGCGCTTGCCGGCGGGGCCCTCGCCTGGATCCTGCTGGTCGTCGCGATGGTCGCCGACGGATATCCCGGGCTGGAGCGCTTCTTCCTGCCCGCGTCCGCGATTCTGTGCGTCCTCGGCGGCGTTGGCTTCGCGCGGATCGCGATGATGCTGGGCGGCTGGCTCGCGCGCCTGGTCCCAGCTTCGTCCGGCGGGGCCGCGGCGCGGGTCGCCGGGGCCCTTGCCGCGCTCATCGCCGCCGCGCTGATCGCGCTGTCGGTCCCGCTCGCCTCGAGCCGGATCGACGCCGCCCGCGCGGCCAAGCCGACCGCCGCGCAGGCGGTGAGGACGCTCGATCAACTCGCCGATGCGGTCAAGGCCGTCGGCGGTCACGACGGGGTGTTCCCGTGCCGGTCGAGCGTCGCGGCGGTCAACCACGGAGTCCAGACCGCGCTGGCCTGGCCACTGAAGGTGACGCTCGAGCGGGTGCGTACGAGCCTGCGCGAACCGGGACTCGACTTCATCGGTCCACACAACTCGATCAACGGCGGTCCGGCGGAGGTCAGCCGGACGCTCACCGTGCATCAGCAGATCGCTCAGGTGGGGGTGTGGCGGGTGGTCCGGGTGCTGCGGCCGGGTGATCCGGCCAATGCCTGCGTGGGGCGCTGAAGCGCCCAGGCGGCGCCGGTTTGTGAACCGGTGGCTTAGCCCGGGGGTTGTGAACCGCTCAGGCACTGGTGCCGCCAGTGCCGGTGCTCTTCGAGGAGCCGGTTGATTTCGATTTGCCCTTCGGCTTTGGCTTTGGCTTGGCCGTGATCTTCAGCTGGCGAACGACGGTCGTAGCGTTGCCGGCCCTGTCCTTGACGGTCACAGTCAGCTTGTAGCGGCCGGCGCGCGAGTAGACGTGGAACTTGCCGTGCGTGATGCGGTAGCTCGTGCCGTCGCCCCATTTGACGACGACCGAGGCGACGCCGGATGCATCCGCGCGCGGCACCGGGGGCGGCGAATCGGTGTAGCTGACGTAGATGTGCAGCACCGAGCCCGCTCGCTCACGGCCGGTGAGCGAGAGCTTGACCGTGGGCGCAACCGTATCGACCCAAACCGTCGCCGGGCGGGCGGTGCTGCTGAGCCCGGCCGGATTTGCGGCGGTGGCGTCCCAGCTGTGCGGGCCTTGGCCGAGGAGGACGGGCACCGTCAGCGCTGTGCCCGTCGTCTGCCCGACCTGCATCCCGTCGACGCTGACCGCGTAGGTGACCGGCCCCCAGGGATCCTTCGGTGGCGACCAAGTCAGCCTCGGCTGCAGTGAGCGGACATACCGGAAGGAGCTTCCCAACGCAAACCCGCCCGGAGGCTGATACAGCTGGGCGGCGACGATCCGGGTCGCGCTGCCGGTTCCCTGGACCCAAGCGACCGCGGCGTCGCCGGCCACATCCCCGGCGGTCGCGAGTCCGCTGGTCGCCTCGGTAGGCCCAAAGGCCGGAGAGGAGAGGACCTGCTCGGGTCCGAGCGACGAGCCGTTGTAGAAGCGCGCCTGGATCTCGCTGATCCCGGCCGAGCCTGGATTCTGCTGCCAGGCCACAAGTCCGGTGTCGAGGCCGTCCATCCCGGAGCTCGCATCAGGCGCGGTCAGGTTCTGGAGGCTGTCGACCCGCAGCGTGGCATAGCGCGCGCCGTTGTTACCGAGCAGCGAAGCCCACAGCTGATGAGTGTCGGTGCGCTCCGAGGTGACGATCCCGCGGCCGTACTCGCTGTCTGAAATCACGGGCTGATCGGCGCCGCTGACGCTCGGCGTCGCGAGGCCGTCAGCCTGAGTGATGCCGTCGAACAGGCCGGCGTGCAATCTGTTCATCATGACTCGCGACTGCTGCGTGACGCCGTTGGTGAGCGTCTCCTGGAAGACCACCGGCGCATACGAGGAGTCACCGCCGGCGCCGACGCTGGCTTGCCCCGCCGAGATCTCGCTCCAGCCGTTCACTGCCGGAACGTCCGCCTGCTCGTAGGCAACACTGGGCGACGTGCCCCACACCCGGCGCGCGTACACGTGGCCGTTCTCGCCCCAGACGACGATCCCGACGCCATCGCCGGCGGCGGCCACGTCGGGGCTTCCGGTGCCCACGCCGGCGTTGTCGCCCGGCACCACGTTCAGCGGCGTGCTTTCGAGCCCCCACTGGCCGTTGTAGTAGTACGCCGCGCGGACGTTGTAGCCGCCCGCAGTGGCAACCGTGAAGGCCAGGTAAGCCTTGCCGAGGTTGGACATCTGGATCTGCGGGTTGCTTGCCCCGCCGGCGAGGCCCTGCGGAGGCACGTACGGGGAGGTCGAGCTCGGCCAGTCGACGACGTACAGCGTGCCGCCGTTGATGAACGCGACCAACAGCACGCCGCCGTTGCCCGCCGCGATCACCGGTTGCGAAGAGGGGCCGGGAAGCGATCCGTCGATCTCCTGCGGCACCTGAAAAGTGCCGCCGATCAGGCGGGACACGAATACTCTCGGGACGCCTCCCACGTACTTCAGATAGACGATCCCCCCGCTTCCGTCGCGCGCGACGGAAATTCCCGAGAGGCTCGAGATCGCCGCGTTCGGGCCGTCCACGGTCACAGGGGCTGCGGCCACGGGCTGCGCCCTCGCGGCGGGGGCCAGCATCGCCAGTCCGGCCACCATCGCCGCCACCAGCAGTCCTGGCCCCAGTCGCGCTCGCCCGCTCGCGGTCAGCGGTTTCTCCTCCGGCCGGAAGTCACGGGTAACTAAACAGTTTCGGGCGTCGGATGTTGCGGAGTGGGCTTGTCGCGGCGGGCGGGGTTTGGCGTCGGGGTGGGGGTGGGGGGCTGGGTTTGTGGTCGGTTGGGGGTGCCAGGGGTGGGTTTGTCGTCGGAGGATGCGATTTGTCGCGGGCGGTCGCGCGGTCTCACGCGGCTGGCGTTTCGTCGGCGTCGCGGAGGTCTGAAAGATGGACAGAGATGAGGACCTGGCGCTGTCCCAGCGGAGGGTTGCGGCGCGGGCTCCTGATAGCTGGTGATCGTCCCACTCGACGTGGCCGAAACGGCCACTGGGACGAAAACCCTGAGGGTCACGTTGAACATCCCAATCGGTCGCCGGCCGGGGTCGAGTGGGACGAAAACCAGGTCAAAATCGCGTCTTCGTGACAGGCGATCGCGGGTTTGTCACGTCTCGGGTGAGGACCGGTCACGTCTCGGGTGAGGACCGGTCGCGCCCGATCGCCTCTCGGTCAGGACCGATCGCGTAGATCCCGGCCGGGGAGGCGTCCGGCCCCAAACGCAGAATGTCTGTTCGCATGATCGTCCTCGGCATCGACCCAGGTACCGCGAGCACCGGCTACGGCGTGGTCCGGAGCGGAACCCGGCTGCGGGCGCTCGCGGAAGGGGTGATCGAGACGCGCGCCGGAGCGCCGCTCGCGCGGCGGCTCACCGAGATTCACGAGCGGGTCGGTGAATTGCTGGATCTGCACGCTCCCGATGCGGTGGCGATCGAGGAGCTTTACTTCGGCGCCAACGCCCGCACCGCGTTCGCGGTCGGCCAGGCTCGGGGGGTGGTGTTGCTCGCCGCCGGGCAGCGCCAGGTCCCCGCTCGTTCCTACACGCCGCAGCAGGTGAAGGGCGCGGTCTGCGGTCACGGCCGGGCCGGCAAGGAGCAGGTCGGCCGGATGGTGGCCCGGTTGCTCGGCCTCGATGCGCCGCCGACTCCCGATCACGCGGCCGATGCACTTGCGGTCGCGATCTGCGACGTGAACCGCGCCCCGCTGGCGGAGGCGGTGTCGAGGGCATGATCGCACTCGTCAGCGGAACCGTCGCCGTCCGCCGCGCAGACCACGTGGTCATCGAGTGCTGCGGAGTCGGGTACCGGCTACTGATATCCGCCGAGACCCTCCGCCAGGTCCCGGCAACCGGCAAGCAGGTCCTGCTGCACACCCACCTGGTCGTGCGCGACGACGCGCTGCAGCTCTACGGGTTCGCCAGCGAGGAGGAGCGCGAGCTGTTCTTGATGTTGCTCGGCGTGCAGTCGGTCGGGCCCAAGGTCGCGCTGGCGGTGTTGTCGGGCGGCCCCCCGCGCGACCTGCTCGCGGCCCTTGCCGCCGGCGATGCGGCCCGCTTCCAGGCCGCTCCCGGAATCGGGAAGCGGACCGCGGAGCGAATCATCGTCGAGCTGCGGGAGAAGGTTGGGTCGACGGTTCCCGAGCGGACGATCTCGATTAGGCGGGGCGACGATCCACGCGCGCTCGCCCGCGAGGGCCTGGTGGGACTCGGCTACAGCGCTCAGGAGGCCGACGAGCTGCTGAATGCTGCCACCGGTGACCGTCCCGAGGACCTGATCGCGGATGCGCTCAGGACGGCGCGACGATGACCCAGGCCACCGCCCGCATCCAGGCGGCCCACGAGCTGCCCGAGGATGAGCTCGACCGCTCGCTGCGCCCCCGCAGGCTTCAGGACTTCATCGGCCAAGAGCCGCTCAAGGACCAGCTCACGGTCTCGATCGCCGCCGCCGCCCGCCGCAGCGAGGCGCTCGACCACGTTCTGCTGGCGGGTCCTCCCGGGCTTGGCAAGACCTCGCTCGCGCAGATTGTCGCGGCCGAGCTCGGCGTGCAATTCGTTCAAACCGCGGGGCCCGCGCTCGAGCGCAAGGGGGATATCGCGGCGTTTCTGACGGCGCTCGAACCGCGCTCGGTGTTTTTCGTCGACGAAATCCACCGGCTGCCCCGGGCGCTGGAAGAGACCTTCTACCCGGCGATGGAAGACCACTGCCTGCCGATCACCGTCGGCCAGGGAGCGGGAGCCAGGGTCGTCACGATCGACCTGCCGCCGTTCACGCTGATCGGCGCCACGACCAGGACCGGACTGTTGAGCACGCCGCTTCGTGACCGCTTCGGGATCCAGCATCGGCTCGAGCACTACGGCTGCCAGGACCTCGCCCGGATCGTGATCCGCTCCGCGAAGCTGCTCGACGTGGCGATCGAAGAGGGGGGCGCGATCGCGATCGCGAACCGCAGCCGCGGCACGCCTCGCGTCGCCAACCGGCTGCTCAAGCGGGTCCGTGATTACGCCGAGGTCCGCGGCAGCGGCGTCGTGACCGAGCCCGTCGCGGTCGCCGCACTCGAGCTGCTGGAGGTCGATGACGAGGGGCTGGATCGCCTCGATCGAGAGATTCTGCGCACGCTGTGCGAGAAGTTCGCCGGCGGCCCGGTCGGCCTGTCGACGCTCGCCGTCGCGATCGGCGAGGAGCAGGACACGATCGAGGATGTGTATGAGCCGTATCTGCTGCAGCGAGGATTCATCGAGCGCACCCCCCGCGGACGAGCAGCCACCAAACGCGCATACGAGCACCTGGGGCACGCGCCGCCGGGCCCGTTGTCTTTGCTTTAGCGAACCCTAAGAGGTGATGAAGGGCAAAGCCGCTGACGAAGGCGCCCCGGCACTCCCTGGCTATCCTCAGCGGACGAACCGAGATGTCCCACGAGCACCACTTCATCTGCCCGCACTGCGGCAACCGGTCGCTGGGCAGCGATCGCAACGCCGCGTTCAGGCGCGAGGCCCGAGGCTGCGATAAGTGCGGGTTCGCTTACCTGTTCGAGCTTCTCGACGACTACTACCCGGCCCCCAACGCGGCCTTCTTCGCCTGCGATCGCGAAGGCAGGGTGGTGGACTGCGGCCGCGGCTCGTTCGAGCTCACCGGGCTGAAGACCGAACAGGCAATCGGCCGTCCGGTGGGAGAAGTACTAGGCCTGCGCTTCGAGGACGGAGCCGACCACGTACGCACGGTGCTCGAGTGGGAGGTCCGCGTCCAGGGGAAGCCGGTCGCACTCCATGCCCAGACCGATCTGCCGGCCAACGCCGTGGCCGACATCTTCCCTGCGTACGATGATGAGGAGGGCGGGCTGCTGCTGGTGCTCACGCCCACCAACCATCGCGGCTCGTGACCGCTCCTCGGCGGCGCGTCGCGGTAATAACTTTTGAGACGAAGCACTAGCATCCGTTCCAGCCGATGACCGACCGTCAACGCAACGGGTTCATCCTGATTCTCGTCGTCGGGCTGATCGCCGCTTCGGCGTTCATCATCGCGACCAAGCCGACGGTACTCGGGCTGGACCTGAAGGGCGGCGTGCAGCTCGTCTATCAGGGGCAGCCGACCGCGCAGACTCCCGTGGTCACCCAGGACGCGCTCACTCGCGCCGTCGACATCATGCGCCAGCGGGTCGACCAGCTCGGTGTCACCGAGCCGCAGATCCAGACCACGGGCGGCAACCAGATCACGGTCGGGCTACCGAACGTCAAAGACACCGCGAGAGCCGAGCGGCTGGTCGGCACCACTGCTCGCCTCGAGTTCTACGACTGGGAGGCAAACGCGCTCACGCCGAACGGCAAGACGGTGGCCAGCCAACTGGAGTCCCAGGACCCAACCGCGCTGTCGATCAGCCAGGGCTCCTCGACGTCCGGCCCTGGGTCGCCCGCCGAGGGCAGCATGTCGCTCTACAACGCTGTCAAGCTTGCCTCCACCCAGCCGGCTCAGGTCAGCATCGACAACGCCCGCAAGGGTCCGCAGTACTACCTGTTCGGAGCGCCCGGGAGCGCCGCCTGCGCGACCGCCGCCCGGGATCAGGGGAAGGCTCCTGTCGCCGGCGTTCATTGCCTGCTCTCCGGTCCTGACAGCACGATGCAGGACCTGCTCTCCGGCCTACCGTCGGGGGTGAGCGCCTCGGAGGGCCAGACGCTTTCCGTTCCTCAAGGAACGGTCGTCATTCAGGCGGTGCCCGCCAGCTTCTCGAACGAGACGCCGTTCGATAGCCCAACGGCTCAGTTCTACGTCCTCAAAGATCACGTTTCCCTATTCGGGAACGACATCACGAACCCGCAGGCAAGTAGCGACAGCGGCGGTAACCCCGACGTGCAGTTCGGATTCACCTCGAACGGCAAGAAGGCGTTCCAGAGCGTCACCGCGACGATCGCAAATCGCGGGCAGAGCGTGAGCACGCTGGGCCAGACCTACAACCAGCACTTCGCGGTCGCCCTCGACCAGCAGCTGATCACGGTCCCGTCGATCGACTTCAAGCAGTATCCGGACGGGATCAACGGCGACAACGGGGCCCAGATCACCGGCGGCTTCACCACCGCCACCGCCAGTGACCTTGCCACGCAGCTGCGCCTGGGAGCGCTGCCGATCAACCTTAAGCTGATCTCCGAGTCGCAGGTGTCGGCGACGCTCGGCAAGCAGGCACTCCACGACGGCCTGCTCGCCGGCGCGATCGGACTGCTGATCGTGGCGGTGTTCCTGGTCTCCTTCTACCGCGTGCTCGGAGTGATCGCGGTCGTCGGACTGGCCGTGTACGGGTTGTACTTCTACGCGCTGATCAAGCTGATCCCGATCACCCTGACGCTGCCGGGGATCGCGGGCTTGATCCTGACGATCGGCGTCGCCGCGGACGCGAACATCGTCATCTTCGAGCGCGTGAAAGAAGAGATCCGCGGGGGTCGCTCGATCCGCCAGGGGATCATCACCGGCTATCGCAAGGGGCTGACCGCGATCATCGACGCGAACGTGGTCACGATCATGACCGCGTTCATCCTGTTCGTCCTCGCCACGGCCGACGTCCAGGGTTTCGCTTTCACGCTCGGCATCGGCACGTTCGTGTCGCTGTTCACGGCGGTGATGGCGACCCGGGCGATCTTGATGACGATGGGCAGCTCGCGCACGATCTCACGGCCGTCGGCGCTCGGAGCAGGGGGCAAGAAGCACGTTTGGCGTTTCGACTTCATGGGCGCCTCGAAGTACTTCTTCTCGATGTCGGGCGTGATCTTGCTGATCGGCGCGCTGGCGATCGCAGGCAAGGGACTGAACCTCGGCATCGACTTCACCTCGGGAACCCGGATCAGCGTGGGTCTGGCGCACCCAGCGAGTACGGCGCAGGTCCAGTCGATCATGTCCAGTCAGTCCGGCGGGGGCAACGCCGTGGTGCAAAAGGTGAGCGGCAACAAGGGCCTCGGGCCCAACGGCTTCCAGATTTCCTCCCAGCAACTGCAGCCCGCAAACGTGGCGAACGTCCGCAGCCAGCTCGATAGCCGCTTCGGGATTCTCGACAACGGCAACGACTTCAACAGCACTTCAGTGGGCCCGACCTTCGGGAGGACCGTCGCCAACAGCGCGGTGATCGCGATCATCGCCTCGCTGCTGGTGATCTCGGCATATGTGGCGTTGCGGTTCGATTGGAAGTTCGCGATCCCGGTGCTGATCGCCTTGATGCACGACCTGTTGATCACGAGCGGCGTCTACGCCCTGACCGGCCAGGAGGTGAGCACAGCAACCGTGGCCGCGCTGTTGACGATCTTGGGCTACTCGCTCTACGACACGATCATCGTGTTCGACCGCGTGCGCGAGAACATCCCCCGGATGCCCAGGGCGGCCTTCTCGCAGATCGTCAACCGCTCGATGTCCGAAGTGCTGACCCGTTCGCTGGCGACGACCTCGTGCACGCTGGTGCCGATCGTAGCGCTGCTCCTGTTCGGTGGCTCGACGCTGACCGACTTCGCATTCGCGCTGCTGATCGGCGTGGCCTCGGGCGCCTACTCGTCGATCTTCATCGCCTCGCCGGTGCTGACCCACTGGAAGGAGCGCGAGCCTCTGTACCGTGCGCGACGGCATCGGATCGAGAGCGACCTCGGCTTCATACCCGCCTATGCCGACGTCGGCGCCGATGTCGAGCCGGAGCGCAAGCGGCCCCGCCGCGCGAGCCGGCTCACCACCCCGGAGCCGGAGACCGTCTCGGCGGCCGAGTTCGAGCAGATGCGCAGAGACCTCGACGTCGAGCGGGGGCTTCCCTCGCGCCAGACCTCGACGCTGACCAAGCGGCTCGCCCACGGCGACGACGAGCCGGAAGGCTCATCCTCGCCGCGGCCTGCCACCAAGCCGAACCAGCGCAGCGGCGATGGCAAGGCCGGCAAATCGCGTCGGCGCAGCGGCGACGGCGCGGGCAGCAAGACTGCTCAGCGCACCGGCGGCGCCGGCGCCAAAGAGCGGGCCGGCGAGGGCACCGGCGCCAAGCGCGCCGGCGACGGCGCGGGCGTCAAGCCCGATCGGGGTCCCGGCGATGGCGCGGGCGCCAGGCCCGATCGGGGTCCCGGCGATGGCGCGGACGTCAAGCCTGGTCAGCGGGCCGGCGACGGGGGGGCCGTCACGCCGCCTGAGCTTCCTGGCGCCGGTGCCGAACACGTCTCCGCGCCCGACATCGCCGAGAACGAGGGGGTCGCCCCGGTCCAGAAGCCGAAGACCCCATCGAAGGGGCGGTCTCGCAACCGCAGGCACGGGAGGCGCAGGTAGCGATGGGAATGCTCGCGTGGGTGATGATGGGCCTCGCCTTGTGGCACTTCACGATCTGGCTGCCGGACCGCTTCTGGGGCGGAATCGTCGGCGCGCTCGTGGGCTCGCTGGTCGGCGCCGCCCTTTGCGGGCTGCTGATCCACGGATTTCAGATCCCCGGCCGCCACGCCACCCACCTGACCACCGCACTCGAGGCGATCCCAGGCTCGCTGATCGGCATCGGCCTGGTCTGGCTCGAGGGCGTTCGCCGCGAGCGCGCCAGCGGAGTCACCGGCATCGGCCTGACCTAAGTGTGCCGTCCCGGGCACGGTCTGTGACATCTCCGTAGCGGTTCGGCCGGACTGGCCCTGGATCTGTCGGGGGCGAGACATACGCTGCCCGCATGTCACCGGCAGCCCTTCCCGCAGAGCAGATTCGATCGCGGACCCCAGCAGCTCCGCTGCATGCGATCGAGTCTCCGCTTCGGGCTGGCCAAGGGCCGCCGCAGCCGTGCCTCGAGATCCCCGCCTATGAATTTGCCGCTGCCCTGGCCCTCGAGCGGGAACTGGGAGTCGGCCACGTTCTCGCGCAGGTTCTGGTCAGGCGGGGCTTATCCGATCCAGTTCGCGCGAGGGAGTTCCTGGATCCCCGTGAGCGTCACGATCCCGGCGCGTTCGCCGGCCTCGAGCGGGCCCTCGAGCTGATCGCCCGGCACATCCGCACGGGCAACCGGATCGTGGTTCACGGCGACTACGACGTCGACGGCGTCTGCGCGACGGCAATCATGGTGCGGGCTCTCCGTTCGCTGGGAGCGGATGCCGGGTGGTTCCTTCCTAGCCGGCTCGAGGATGGCTATGGGCTCGCGAGCGCGACCGTCGAGCGGCTCCGGCGCGCCGGAGCATCGCTGCTGGTGACGGTCGACTGCGGGATAACCGCGGTCGACGAGGTGGCCGCCGCGCGCTCCTCGGGCCTCGACGTGCTCGTCACCGATCACCACGCGCCGCGAGCGGACGGTCGCCTGCCGGACTGCGAGATCGTCCATCCGGCTCTCTGCGGCTACCCGAGTCCAGATCTCTGCGGCACCGGCGTCGCCTACAAGCTGGCGCAGGCGCTCGGCGCCATGAGCGCCGGCGACGAGCTCGAGCTGGTGGCGCTCGCGACGGTCGCCGATCTGGTGCCGCTGCAGGGCGAGAACCGCACCTTGGTACGCGCCGGCCTGAGTGCCCTGGCCAACACGGGAAGACCCGGATTGCGGGCGCTGATGGCGGTTTCCCGCGCCGACCCGAGCGCGCTCGATACGCAGGTGCTCGGCTTCCGGCTGGCCCCTCGGATCAATGCCGCGGGCAGGCTGGCCCGCCCAGACGCTGGCCTCGAGCTGCTGCTGACCGATGACCCGGCGCGCGCTCGCGAGATCGCGGCCGAGCTGGACGCGGTGAACGCCGAGCGGCGCGCGGTCGAGGAGCGGATCATCTGGGAGGCCGAGGCCCAGGTAGCGGAGCTGGGCGAGCGAAGCGCGTTTGTGCTCGCGGGTGAGGACTGGCATCCCGGCGTGATCGGGATCGTCGCCTCGCGGGTGGTGGAGCGCCACCATCGGCCCACGATCATGGTCGCGCTCGACCACGAGCTCGGAACGGGCTCCGGCCGCAGTATTCCCGGCTTTGACCTGCTCGCCGCGCTGCACTCGGCGAGCCATTGCATGGAGCGCTGCGGGGGCCATCGGGCGGCTGCCGGGCTGACGGTTCGCCGGGATCGCGTGCCCGCGCTGCGCTCAGCGATCGAGCGTCACGCCGAGGAGGTCCTGACGCCCGAGCTGCTCGCGCCGCGCGAACGCGTCGACGCGGTCGTGTCCGGAGCCGAGCTGGGGCTTGCGCTGGTCGAGGAGCTCGACCGGCTCGAGCCGTGCGGGATCGGGAATCCGCGGCCGCGGCTACTGGTCCCGGGAGCGCGGTTTGCAGACCTGAGGCCGATGGGCGAGGGACGCCACGCGCGGTTCTCGGTCAGCTCCGGCGGCACGCGGGCACGAGCGGTCGCGTTCGGATGCGAAGGGCGGCTCGCGTCGGTCGCCGGCGAGCCACTCGACGCGACGTTTCGGATCGAGCGCAACGCCTGGAACGGGACGGTCGACGCGCGCCTCGTGTTGCGCCACGCGCAACCGTGCGTTCCACTGCCGATCGAGGTGCTCGGCGAGCCCGCCGAGTACCTGAAGACCGTGCTGGGGCGAGTCGAGGCGCCCGTCGACCAGCTCGCACCATCGCTCCCGGCGTCATCACGCTCGGTGCTCGACCGTCGCGGCGAGAGCCCGCTCGCGGTGCTGGCGGACGCGCTCGCCGCGGGAGCGCCCGTGCTGGCGCTATGCGCAGACGTACCGAGACGTCTGAACGGGCTCAGTACCAGAGCCGGCGGCTTCGCCCTGATCTCTTACGCTGCACTCGAGGCCGAGCCCTCGGCCGCCGATCGGTTCGCCCATCTGGTGGCGCTCGACCCACCTTCGAATCCCGCCCTCGAGCAGCTGCTGCGCGCTGGCTCCGGCTTCGCCCATCTTGCCTGGGGCGAGCCTGAGCTACGCTTTGCACAGCAGATGCATGAGCTGGAGTACGGTCTCCGCGCTTCGCTCGCGGCGCTCTACCGGGCCCTCCGGGCCAAGGGAAGGGCGGTCGGCGAGGAGCTCGAGCACCTGCTTCGCGGAGACGGTCCGCATGGCCGCCCGGCACGCTTGGCCGCCAGGTTGATCAGGGTCCTCGTGGAGTTGGAGCTCGTCAGCCTCGACCGGGATCTGCCGGCCCTGGCGGTGGCGGGCAGCTCGCGCACCGAGCTTGAGCGCTCGCTGTCCTTCAGGGTCTACGTACAGCGACACGAGGACGGTCGGCGATTCCTGAGCAGCGCAAATCTCCTTCCAAGCGGCTGAGCCAGCCGGGTGATTCGCGTGCGCCAAAGGTGAGCGAGGGCGGCGGTCGCGCCGCAGGCTGGCGCAAGCAAGCGAAAGCGAGCGGCGGGGGACGGTCGGCCGTTGACGGGGATCGTGGTAACGGCGGCGGCGCCTCAACGCTGCTCAGCACGCGACCGCAGGTCGACCGAGTCGGCCATCCGCTCGAAGGCGGCGCGGTCGAGCGCGCGGATCTCACTCCGACCGAGCGGCGGCTGCTGGGCGATCTGTTCGCGATCGTCGAGGAGCACGGCGAGCGCTCGGCGGTCACGATCGATCGCAGCCGGGTCGAGGATGCATTCGTCTATGCCTGCGTCCACCACGCCGACCAGCGCCGCAAGTCCGGCGAGGAGTTCATCATCCATCCCGTCGGCGTCGCCAAGATCTGTGCGGGGATGCGCCTCGACACCGAGACGCTCTGCGCGGCGCTGCTGCACGACACGGTCGAGGACACAAGCGCCTCGCTCGATGAGGTCGAGCAGGCATTCGGGGCGGAGATCGCCGGCCTGGTGGATGGCGTGACCAAGCTGACCGGGCTCACCTTCCAGTCGCGCGACGAAGCCCAGGCCGAGAACTACCGCAAGATGATGGTCGCGATGGCCTCGGACATCCGAGTGATCTTGATCAAGCTCGCCGATCGTCTGCACAACATGCGCACGATCAGCGCGATGCCCAAGCAGAAGCAGATCGAGAAGGCGCGGGAGACTCTCGACATCTATGCGCCGATCGCCCATCGTCTCGGGATCCACGCGATCAAGTGGGAGTTGGAAGATCTCGCGTTCCAGACCTTGCACCCTCGCAAGTACAACGAGATCAAGGGCTTGGTGGCCCAGCAGCGGGCCGAGCGCGAGCGCTACGTCAGCGAGGCGGGCGAGTACCTCGCCAAGGAGCTCGACGAGCTCGGGATCGAGGCGGAGATCTCGGGCCGCGCCAAGCACTTCTACTCGATCTACTCGAAGATGACGAAGAAGGGCCGCGAGTTCAACGAGATCTACGACCTCACGGCGATGCGGGTGATCGTCGGGTCGGTGAAGGACACCTACGGGGCGGTCGGCGTGATCCATTCGCTGTGGAAGCCGCTGCCGGGTCGGTTCAAGGACTTCATCGCGATGCCCAAGTTCAACATGTACCAGTCGCTGCACACGACGGTGATCGGGCCCGAGGGCAGGCCGCTGGAGATTCAGATCCGCACCGGAGAAATGCACGATCTCGCCGAGTTTGGAATCGCGGCACACTGGATGTACAAGGAGGATCTCACCAGGCGCGACGGCAGCTCGGCGGCGATGCGCGAGTCCGAGGGCAAGCTCAAATGGCTGCGGTCGCTGCTCGATTGGCAGCAGGAGACCAGCGATCCCCGCGAGTTCATGGAGACGCTGAAGGTGGACCTGTTCGAGGACGAGGTGTTCGTCTTCACCCCGAAGGGGGAGGTGAAGTCACTCGCGGCGGGCGCCACGCCGCTCGACTTTGCCTACGAGATCCACACCGACGTTGGCCACCGCTGCGTCGGCGCGAAGGTCAACGGCAAGATCGTTCCGCTCTCCTACCAGCTTCGCTCAGGCGACATCGTCGAGGTGTTGACGTCAAAGCGCGAACGGGGCCCCTCCCGGGACTGGCTAGCGCTGGTCAAAACCACCCGTGCGCGCAACAAGATCAAGGCGTGGTTCAAAGCGGAGTCGCGCAAAGACACCGAACACTCCGGCCGCGAGCTGCTCCAAGACCAGCTGAAGAAGGCGGGATTGCCGGCGCAGAAGCTCGTCGGCTCGCCGTTGCTCGCCGACGTGATTCGCGAGATGGGGTTCCGCAAGGGGGAGGATTTCTATATCGCGCTGGGGGGAGCGAAGATCTCGCCGAAGGTCGTCGTCAACAAGGTCATGCAGCGCCTCAAGCAGGGCGAGGCTGCGGAATCCGAGCCGACCGCCACCGATGACCTGCTGAACAAGAACCGGCGTCGTTCGCGGCCCACCACTTCCTCCTCGCGCTACGGGATCTCAGTCGACGGCGTCGATGACGTGATGCTGCGCCTCGCCAAGTGCTGCCGGCCCGTCCCAGGCGATCCGATCGTCGGCTACATCTCACTCGGACGCGGGATCACGATCCACCGCGAGGACTGCCCGAACGTGGCGCTGCTGATGCGAGACCCCGACCGCTTCACGGAGGTGTCGTGGGACGGCGATGCCGAGACCTCGTTCCGGGTCGAGATCGAGGTCGACGGCTGGGACCGCCACCGGCTGCTGGAGGACATGTCGCGAACGTTTGCGGAGGCGGGAATCAACATCCTCGAGGCGCGCTGCACGGTCAATCACCCGATGGTCGCCAATCGGTTCGTGGTCGAGGTGGGGGACACTCGTACGCTCGACCAGGCGATCACCCGCCTGCGCAACATCGACGCGGTGTTCGACGCGTACCGGGTTACGCCGGGAGCGGGATAGGCTGACACGGGCGCCCGAGTAGGGGAGCCCGAATCGGGGCGCCTGCGCCTGGAGCGCCCGCGCGCGCCACGCTGTCCCTCGGCCGACCGAAGGCGGACCTCACTCGAGCTCCGGCCCTCGCCCCCGAGGCCTGGATGGCGCTCTCCGGCTCGCGGCGGGCGGCGGGGCGGATCGGGCGGCCGTCCGGGACCTCCGCGGGAGCCACACGCGACCGGCCGGGTGAGCGCGCGCGACTGGGCTCGACGGGTCTGGAGCAGGTGGCGCTGCGCTGGGCGTCTCGGGCCCGTGCGCCGCTGCGCCGCCCGCAAGCTCGCCGCTCCTCGGCGTCGACACTCGCACCTTTTGCGCGGTGGCCGACGGCAGCTTCGAGATCATCACCGCCTCGCCGGTTTGGAGGCCCTTGATCTCGTTTGGGTGAATCACGAATTGCTCCACTAGCCGTCGCGTGCCGCGGCCGCTCTGCATGAACAGCGGAACTCCGACCTGGAAAGTGCGCTCCCACGCCTTCTGCGTGCCCGCCATCTGCGCGATCGTCTGCGCTGAGGAGGGGACGTCTTGGCGGTGGGCGATCTTGATCGCCGTATTACCGAGCACCTGGTCGCGCAACCCCGGCGCGGCGCGATCCAGATCGGCGAGCTCCTGCGTGGAGAGCATCACGCTCACACCGGCCTCTCGCGCCCGCGCGAGCAACGAGACGACGTGGTCGGCTCCGAGCGCGGAGAACTCGTCGATCGCGATCATCGCCTGCCGCCCGGCGCCGGGGTTCATCCCCGCTTCCCGCTCGATCAAGCGATGCCCGGATGCGGCGATCAGATCTTGGATCACGAGCGTCCCGAGCTGGGCCGACAGCGTTCCATACTTGCTCGAGTTGAGGCTGAACAGCACCACCTCTGATCCGGAGAGGGCCTGGCGGACATCAATCAAGCGGCCTCCATCTGAGTCCGGCGGACGCAGATAGCGGCCCGTTTCCGACTCGCTGATGATCGCCAGGCGCGTGCCGAGCCCACGGATGCCGCTGAGCTGATCGGGCGTCAACCCGGCGAGGTAATCCTGGACGCGCTCGCTCAGCTCACGCGGGACGGCTCGGAGCATCGCCGGCAATAGGCGTGGCTCCATCAGGCGGACGACTTCATCGAGCGTTGGCGGGCGGCCAGGGTGCGCCTGCTCGAGGACTTGCAACACGGTCTGTACGTAACGCTCCGCGGCCCGCTGGTAGTGAGGCTCGGTGAAGCGCTCGGCGCCGATCAGCTTGTCCTTGAGCTCGGTGGCGTTCCCGTACTGCAGCGGGTTCCAGTGGCTGTGACCGTCGGGCGTCCAGATCCGGAACGGTCGCCCGGCGCGCTCCGCGGCGATTGCGAGCTCGCGCGCGAACGACGGCGAGCCCTTCAGGTCGATCGCCACTACCGGCAGGCCGCGAGCGATCCTGTCTTCCAAGATCGTCAGCAGGGTGGTCGACTTGCCCGCCCCGCTGGCGCCGAGTATCAGGCCATGCGCCGACAGTTCTCGCTCGCCGACGAGCACCGGCGTGCCATCCGCGCCCGAGCCGAGCGCCAGGCCGCCGGGACCGGCTCGGGCCACCGCCGATCGCCGCCGACGAACGGTGATCACCGCCCGCGCCAGGGTCACGGCAATCGACCCTCCCAACAGGGCGATCACCGCCCACGCCGGCGGCGCGAGCATGAGCACGGCGAACACCGGCACGAGCCAATAGGGAGGGCGTCTCGTTTCCAGTTGGCCGCTCATCTGCCGCTCTCCCGGCACGGGGTCCGGGGCGCGCTCGAGCGACCGGCGCCGCGGTGAGCCGCCGGTGGCGGTGGGAGCTCCCAGCGAGCGCGCTGAACGTGAACCAAGCCCGAGATCCCCAGCTTCCGGGCGGAGTCGGCGATTGCGCGTCTCACACCGGCGTTGTCCGATAGGTAGAGCACCGCGGCGATCCGCGCGTCCGCGGCATACCCGCCCAGGATCTTCTCTCGCCGCACGCGATGCTTGCTCGTCAGCTCCAGCTCGAGCGCTATTCGCCTCCCTGACGGATCCACGAGCAGCAGGTCGGGGTAGTGCAGATGCTCAGCTCCCCCTCGGCCTGGCCCCCCGAGTCGAACCGCGTAGGGCTCAGCGCGGCCCTCCTCGGTCCCGTCGTGCGAGCGCATCCGCCGCTCGGACACCACCTCCAGCAGTGGGCCGAAGTCTCCCCGGTGCGCGACCAGCCAGAGCCATGCAGCCCCAACATCGTGGCGGTAGGAGCGCAGATCCGTGCCTGGTGCCGGCAGGTCGCTCTCGATCGCCGCCAGTCCGCGGCGGGTTATCTGGTGGCAAGCCGCCTGGCGGTGAAACCAGGGGTCGCGGCGGACGTACCTCGCCGTCGCGAGCGCGGCGAGCCTTGCTGAGGCACTGCCTTGCGAGATCGAGAGGAGCTGCTGCACGTGTCGGCTGAGCACGATCCGATGCTCGGCCATGAACGCGAGCAGCTGCCGGTCACGCTCGGTGAGCCTGACCGCGACCGGTCGGGCAGAAGCAGCGGATGTAGGCGAACGATTACGGTTTGCGCTCACGGCGACGATGGGCGACACATTGGTCACGTACTGATGAGCCCGCAGACGGTCGTTTCTCTCCCCCCGCCTGTTTGGACCGATGCAGGCGGTCGTATTGCTTCCCCGCCTGGTTCGGACCGATGGATCAGCGCGCGTCCTCGCCGTTCGCCGCCTCAACAAACGAGGCTTGTTGAGGTTTGTTTTGTGTTAGGAGCGACGCCTGCACGCGAGGTTCCCGGTTGCTGCAGTCCGGAGCCGGCATTACTCTCACGCCACCGGGTAATGCAACAGCCCGGTTCGACCAGAGGAGGACGACATATGAGTGCCCGCGTCAAGGCGATGAGGGGTTGCCTTGTAATCGGTTGTCTGCTCGCCGTAGCTGCCTGCGGCAGTAGCAGCAGTAGCAGCAAGAGCTCGGGTGGCTCTGCCGCCTCGAGCGGCGGTAAGACCATCGACATCTACTCCAGCCTGCCCCTGCAGGGGGCGTCTACGGCTCAAACTGACCCGATGGTGAACGGCATCAAGCTGGCACTTTCTGAGGCGGGTAGCAAGGCCGGACAGTTCACCGTCAACTATCAATCACTCGACGACTCGACCGCTGCCGCCGGCAAGTGGGACCCCAGCCAGTGTGCCGCGAACGCGCGCAAGGCTGCGGCCGACTCAAAGGCCGTCTACTACATCGGGGAGTTCAACTCCGGCTGCAGCGAGGTTTCGATCCCGATCCTCAACCAAGGGCATATCCCGCAGGTGAGTCCGGCGAACACGTACGTAGGCTTGACCACGAACCTCCCGGGAAGCGCACCAGGCGAGCCCCAGAAGTATTTCCCCAGCGGCACCCGCACCTACCTGCGAATCGTGCCGATCGACTCGATTCAGGCGGCGGCCGACCTGATCGCGATGAAGCAGGCCGGCTGCACGAAGGTGGCGGTCGCCAACGATAAGGAGGCGTACGGCTCCGGATTGGCGACCCTGCTCGAGCTCGAGAAGGCCGACTACGGCGTGACAATCGTCAGCAACACCGGCGTCGACCCGACGGCTCCCAACTACCGCTCCTATGCGGCGACGATCAAGGGCCAGGGAGCGAACTGCTTCCTGTTCGCCGGCATCGTGTCGAACGGCGGCGTGCAGATCACCAAGGACGTCAACGCCGCTCTTCCAACGGCGAAGATCTTCGGACCCGACGGCATGTGCACCAGCACCTGGACCAATCCCAAGATGGGCGGTGTGCCGGCGAACATCGGTCCGTTGATCCAATGCACAGTGGCGACCCAGGACCTAAGCGCCTATCCGGGCGGGAAGACGTTCCTGCAGCAGTACAAGGCTAAATACGGCGTCAACAATCCTGACCCGTACGCGATCTACGGCTATGAAGCGATGAAGCTGGGCCTGGATACGATCACCAGCCTCGGTGCCCAGGGCAACAGTAAGTCGGCGGTGCTGAAGGCGCTGTTTGCGATCAAGAGCCGCAATTCGGTGCTCGGCACGTATGGGTTCAACTCGGACGGAGACACCACGCTCAAGTCCTACGGTCTCTACAAGGTCGGCCCGACGGGCGCCCCGGTGTTCTTCAAGACGATCACCCCAACCAAGACGGTCTCCTGACCTAAGCCACCTTGGGAAGTTGGCAAGGGGGGCGCATCGCGCGCCCCCCTTGACATCCTGGATACTCCCCTCGGACCGTGGAAGCAGGCTCGCTATCTCCAACGACTCCCGCCCTGGCGGTTCGCCCGCTCGCGGCGCTGCGTCGGTACGTGGGTCGCTGGGGATTGATCGTCGCGCTGGCCGCGCTGCCGATCTACTACGGCGTTCGCGATCTCACGCACGGCTATCAGGCGGGGTACGTCGCGGGCCATCCCGCGATTCGCCACGACCTCAGCCATCTCGGCTTCAACTTCGCCGTGGGCCTCGCAAACGGGGCGATCTGGGCGTTGATCGCGATCGGCTACACGCTGGTGTACGGGATCATCGAGCTGATCAACTTCGCGCACGGCGACGTATTCATGATCGGATCGTTCACCGCCGTTGGCTTGTGGGGTGTGTTCGGGTTGGGACTGGCCACCGGTACGGCGCCAATGATCGGGGGACTGCTTGCGACGCTGCTGTTGACGATGGTCGTGAGCGGCTCGCTCAACGTGTTGATCGAGCGCGTCGCTTACCGGCCGCTCCGGGCCGCACCGAAACTCGCAGCGCTGATCACCGCGGTCGGCTTCTCTTTCATCCTTCAGAACGTCGGTCTGCTCTGGCGCGGTGGCACGCCCCAGAGCGTCAACGACCTCATAGGTCAGGGAAAGACGGTGTTCACGATCTCCGGCGTTCCGATCGCACGCGGCTACCTGCTGGCGCTGGGCGTGATGATCCCGCTCGTGTTCTCGCTCAGCCGCTTCATCAGCAGCACCCGCATGGGGCGCGCGATGCGGGCCACCGCTCAGGACCCCGAGGCCGCGCGGCTGATGGGGATCAACGTCAACCAGACGATCTCGCTGACCTTCCTGATCGGGGGGATGCTCGCCGGGGCCGCGGGGCTGGTGTACGCCCTATACGAGACCAACATCTGGTACTTCCAGGGATTCGAAGCTGGGCTGATCGCCTTCACCGCCGCGGTGATGGGCGGCATCGGAAACGTTCGCGGCGCGGTTCTCGGTGGCCTGATCATCGGCGTGATCCAGGCGCTATCTGACTCGAGGATGGGGCCGCAGTGGACGGAGGCGGTGGTGTTCGGGTACCTGATCCTGATCATGGTGCTGAGGCCGCGGGGGCTACTCGGGGAGGAGACGCGAGAGGCGGGATGAGCGAGTCACGGACCACGGCCTCGGGATGGGGAGAGTTACAGGCCCAGTTGAAGGACTGGAGAGCGGCCATCGACCGGACTCTGCCTCCATGGTGGAGCCGCGCGCTGGCCGGGATCGTGATCCTCGTGGGAATCGTGCTGCCGTTCTTCTTCTCGGTCGACAGCGGGTTCCTCAATGCCACGATCATCGCGGTCGCCTACGCGGTGATGTCATTGGGCCTGAACATCGTGGTGGGCTTCGCGGGGCTGCTTGACCTCGGCTACGTTGCGTTCTATGCGCTCGGTGCCTATTCAGTGGGTTGGTTCGGCTCGGACTTCTTCTTCAAGGCACACATCCACCTGGGCGTCTCCCCGGTGGCTAGCACGTTGCCGGGCATTCATCTGAACTTCCTGCTGATCTTGGTCGCCGCCGCGCTCATCTGTGCGCTGGCCGGGATGCTCATCGGCCTCCCGACGTTGCGGTTGCGCGGCGACTACATCGCGATCGTGACGCTCGCCTTCGGGGAGATCATCGGCGTCGTCGCGGTCAACGGCCAGAGCGTCCACGTTGGTGGCGGGATGACGCTGACCGCCGGAAACCTCGGAATCAGCGCGGTCGACTCGCCCTACCTGCCCGGAGTTGGACTGTTCAACGAATTGAACCTGAGACCTTGGTACTGGCTGATTCTCGGGGTTCTGCTGCTTGTCTTGTTCGTCAACTTGCGGCTGCGCGACTCGCGCTTGGGCCGGGCCTGGATCGCGCTGCGGGAAGACGAGGTAGCCGCCGTCTCGATGGGCATCCCGTCCGTGCGGACGAAGCTGATGGCTTACTCGATGGGTGCCGCCTTCGGCGGTATGTCCGGCGCCTTCTTCGGCACCTACTTCACGGTGGTCAACGCCGACCAGTTCCAGTTCGGCTTCTCGATCTTCATTCTCGCGATGGTGATCATCGGCGGGCTCGGCTCGATCTGGGGAGCGGTCGCGGGCGGGCTGCTGCTCGGCTACATCAACTACTACCTGATCCCCGACGTCCTCAATTCGCTCCCGAGCAAACTCGGTCTCAACTTCCAACTGACGGAGATCGAGTTCGGAATCTACGGCTTCCTGTTGGTGATCATGATGATCTTGCGCCCGCAAGGCCTGATACCCGAGCGAAGACGAAGGCTCGAGCTGACCGCCGCGTTCGCGCCGACAGACAGTGAGCTCGGGGAGCCGACGGCGGTTAGCAGGACCGGAGTGGACGCATGACGACCGCCACCGCGGCTCCCAGCAAGACGGCGGTAATGCGCGTCGAGCATCTGGTGAAGGAGTTCGGCGGCCTGCGGGCCGTTGAGGATGTGTCCTTCGACATACCGCGTCACTCGATCGTCTCGATGATCGGTCCCAACGGCGCAGGTAAGACGACGGTCTTCAACATGTTGACCGGGCTGTACAAGCCGACCTCGGGGCGGATCCTGCTCGCGGACCGCGAGATCACGCGGGCTCGACCGGACATCATCACGAGCCTCGGGGTGGCACGCACATTCCAGAACATCCGGCTGTTCGGCGCCATGACCGCGCTCGAGAACGTGGTGGTCGGCCGGCACGTGCGAATGAGGGCCGGAGTGTTCGGGTCGATCCTCAGACCGCCGTGGGTGCGGCGGGAGGAGCGGGCCGTGAGGGAACGCGCGCGTGAGTTGCTGACGTATGTCGGCCTCCCCGCAGAGGCTTTCGACCGGCTTGCCTCGCAACTGCCCTACGGCGACCAGCGACGTGTGGAGATCGCGCGGGCGCTCGCCTCTGACCCGGCCCTACTGCTGTTGGACGAGCCGACTGCAGGTATGAACCCCAACGAGTCGTTGGCGCTCACCAGCTTCATGCGGAAGCTGCGCGACGAACTCGATCTGACGATCCTGCTGATCGAGCACGACATGAAGGTGGTGATGGGAGTTTCCGAGCGTGTCACGGTGCTCGATCACGGCGCGAAGATCGCCGAGGGTTCGCCCGCCGACGTGCGCACAGACCCGGCGGTGATCGAGGCCTACCTGGGGAAGCAGACTTGATGGCGCTGCTCGAGGTTTCGGACATCCACGCGCACTACGGCTCGATCGAAGCGCTGAAGGGCGTATCACTCACGGTCGAGCCGCACGAGGTGGTCACATTGATCGGCGCCAACGGAGCCGGAAAATCAACCACGCTGCGATCGATCTCCGGCCTCACCCCTGCCAGCTCAGGGACGATCACCTTCGACGATGAGGACATCACGCGCGTTCCGGCGCATGATGTCGTCAGCCGCGGGATAGCGCTCGCGCCGGAGGGTCGGCACTGCTTCCCGCGCATGACCGTACGTGAGAACCTGGACCTTGGCGCCTACCGGCGCAGAGGTGCTGAAGTGCTCGAGGATCTCGAACGAGTGTTCACGCTGTTTCCCCGCCTGATGGAGCGCGAGAGCCAGAAGGCCGGGACGATGTCGGGAGGTGAGCAGCAGATGCTCGCGATCGGCCGAGCGCTGATGGCGCGGCCGAAGTTGCTGATGCTGGACGAGCCTTCGATGGGAATCGCGCCGATCCTGGTGGAACGAATCTACGAGACGATCAAGGAAATCAACCGGTCCGGCGTGGCGATCCTGCTGGTCGAGCAGAACGCCAACTACGCGCTCGATATCTCCGGCCGTGGCTACGTGCTGGAGACCGGGCAGATCACGCTCGCTAGCGACTCGGCGCGGCTTCGCGATGATCCCGAGGTCCAGCGAGCCTATCTGGGAACCTGATGGCGATCATTGCCGCAATCGGTGCCAAGGCGCTGTATCTGTTGTTCATCTGGCTCCTGTCGGCGGCGGGGGCCGCCTGGCTGTCAGATCGCAAGGGCTACACGGAGCGGGTCGGGTTGACCTTCGGACTGTTCCTCAGCGCGATCGGATTCTTGATCGTGCTGCTGCTTCCGAGCCGCCCCGGATCCGCATGGCGGGAGGAGGGAATCCTGCCGAAGCGCGCCGGGCGCCCCAAGGGCGACAGCTAAGTCACACCGCCGAGATCCGGTTGCGGGGTCAAGTCTCTCCGTGCCGCGAGGTCGGGAGTGAATCGAGGCTACGCTTGCGACGTTAACCCGCGTCGGGCGGGCAAGCGTGACTCTGAATCGGTCGCGTCGGTCGAGTGTGACGTTAGCCCTCCGAGCGCATCCGCACGTGCATGGCGCGAAACCGGCTCGTCAAGCTCCGTCCGAGGCCCGTCAAGCGATAACCGCGAGCCCTCCAGGCTTGATGCCGAAGCCCGCCTCCTGCACCGCCCCGATGTAGTCGCCGTCGACCTGAAGCGGCAGCGGGCGTTCGTCTAGCGAGCGGACGCGTAGCTCGCTGATCTCCGCGAACCCGTGCACATGACGATGCTGTACGAGCCGCGCCCGCTTTGACAGCGCCCGCCAGAGAATCGTCGGCACGTCGATCGGTCCCGCCCGTTCGAGCACGACCCCCGCGAGGTCGCCGCTGTCGAGCGTCGCGCCCTCAGCCATGTGAACCAACCTGTCTCCGAAATAGGTATAGGGCGTCGCGTTCTGGACGATCGTGGTCACGCCGGTGATTTGCTGCTCGCCCAGCGTGACCTTCATCCGCGGCGGGTGCAAGAGATACCGACCGGCAAATGTGCGAACGCCCTGCCAGGTGTAGTACCACTCGCCGAGGCGAGATTTCATTCGGGGGTGTGCGTCCACCTGCCCGACAACGCTGGCGTCGAGCCCCACCCCGGCCGAGAAGGTGAAATGTCGCTCGTTGACATAGCCGATGTCGACCCGCCGCGGACGCCAATCGTCGGCGACGCGCAGCAGATGCTCGGTGGCGTCGACCACGTCAGTGGGTATCCCAAGCATCCGGCAGTAAACATTCGCGCGGCCACCCGGCAGGCAGCCGAGCGGCGTGTCCGAGCCGACGAGGCCGTTGGCCGCTTCGTTGACGGTTCCGTCGCCGCCGAACGCGACTACCACGTCATAACCCTGGCGCGCAGCCGCGCGGCAGAGCTCGGTCGCGTGGTCCGGGGACTCGGTGTCGACCGCGTCGACTTCGTAGCTGCCCCGGAGCGCGTAGACGACGAGATTCTTCAACCGGTCGGAGACCGTCGTCGCGTACGGGTTGACGATCACCAGCATTCGCTTGCCGCGCGCCCGCTCCGGGGCGCCGAGAAGACTCTCGAGGCGCTCGGTCTGGTTGGTGGTGTTCGCTTCCATTGCGTCGGGGCGCGGGCGCGGCGGGCTCGAGGTCACCTGCACGCACTTGAAGGCCGGGGGGAAACTGAGCGCGTGGGTGACGAATAAAGCATCGCGTGAACGTGGTCTGACGACCCGGGGGATAGAAGAGCCCCGCGCGGCCGGTCATCGGGCGCTCGAAGGGCCCCGCGCGGCCGGTCATCGGGCGATCGGATCCCCCGGCGCGGTCGCTCACCCGGCGCACAGAGACCCCGCCGCGGTCGCTGACGCGCCGGGCGGACCGGCAGTCGGCCGCCTTGGTCTGCTTGACGCCTGTTGGTCATCTGTCGAACCATGGGTATACTCCAGCGCACATAGCTGTACGCATCAAGAGGGGTGGAGGGACTGGCCCTACGAAGCCCCGGCAACCTCCCGCAAGGGAAAGGTGCCAATTCCATCAGGCTCCAACTACAGGCCTGGGAGATGTGGAAAGGCGGTTTCACAGGACCTCCGACCACAGACCCCGGCGGAGGTTTTTCCACATATGCCGCCAGAGTCTCTGAGCTGTAAAGAATGTAAGAGCACGTACCCGCTCGATGCGAGATATGTCTGCGAGCGGTGCTTCGGGCCGCTCGAGGTGCTTTACGCTCCACGCCCCGACGCCGACCCGGCGGCGTTGCGCCGCAGGGTTCAGGCCGGGCCACAGTCCCTGTGGCGTTATGCGGACTTCCTGCCCGTGCAGGCGCCGCCGCGCGGAACGCTGCCCGCCGGCTGGACGCCGCTGTTGCGCGTCGATCGCCTCGCCGAGCAACTAGGGCTCGGAGAACTGTGGATCAAGAACGACGCCGCCAACCCGACGCATTCGTTCAAAGACCGAGTCGTCTCGGTGGCGCTCGCCCGAGCCCGGGAGCTCGGGTTCCAGACGATCGCGTGTGCCTCGACCGGCAACCTGGCGAACGCGGTCGCCGCCCACGCCGCGGCGGCAGGGCTCGAGTCCTACGTCTTCATCCCGGCCGACCTCGAGGAGCAGAAGGTCCTCGCGACCGGTATCTACGGGACGAATCTGGTCGCGGTCCGGGGCACCTACGACGACGTGAACCGGCTCTGTACTGAGGTATCGGGCGATCGGGAGTGGGCGTTCGTGAACATCAACATGCGCCCGTATTACTCCGAGGGCTCGAAAACGCTCGCGTTCGAGACGATCGAGCAGCTCGGTTTCGAGCTTCCTGATCGCGTCGTCTGCCCGATCGCTTCTGGTTCACTGTTCACCAAGATCGCGCGAGGATTCGAGGAGTGGCTGGAGCTCGGGCTCGTCAAGGGCGCACTGCCGACGTTCAATGGCGCCCAGGCAACTGGCTGCTCGCCGGTGGCCACAGCGTTCGAGGCCGGCAGAGACTTCTGCCGTCCGGTCAAGCCCGACACGATCGCGAAGTCGCTGGCGATCGGCAACCCCGCCGACGGCTCCTACGCGCTCGATCTCGCCCGCCGTACCGGAGGCTCAATCGATGCGGTGACCGACGATGAGATCCGCGACGGGATCAAGCTTCTGGCGAGGACCACCGGCATCTTCACCGAGACGGCCGGCGGAGTGACCGTCGCGGTGCTCGGCAAGCTCGCGCAGCGGGGGGACATCGACCCTGCAGAGCGGGTCGTCGCGTATATCACCGGAGAGGGATTGAAGACGCTCGACTGCGCACGCGGTACGTTCGAAGCACTCGAGGTCGAGCCGACACTCGCGTCGTTCGAGGAGGCCAGCGAGCGACTCGCGGTCCCCGCCTGAAATGATGTCGGGGCGATGGCGGTCAACGTGAAGATCCCAACCCAGCTTCGGGCGGCGACCGACGGCGAATCCAACGCGGAGGTCGAGGGCAGCACCGTCGGCGAAGTCCTGGACGCGCTCTACGATCGCTACGGTGAACTGCGCAGCCGGATCGCCGAGGACGGCGGCCTGCGGAGGTTCGTCAACGTCTACGTCGGCGGTGAGGACATCCGCTTCCTCGATGGACTCGACACCGCCGTCGAGGATGGGGACGAGGTAACGATCTTGCCCGCAGTGGCGGGCGGCTGAGGCATTCGCAGGGCCGGTCGATCCTGCTCCGCCGACGCCGGGGCGGTGGACCGCTGCCCGATCCGCTGCCGCTGCCGCTGTGGTTCGCGGTTAGGCGGACTGCGCGCTCGCGCCCAGGTTCACCGGGCAGCTCACGCCCGTGCCGCCGAGACCGCAATAACCCCAGGGGTTCTTGTGCAGGTACTGCTGGTGATAGTCCTCGGCGTAGTAGAACGGGCCAGCTTGCTCGATCTCGGTCGTGATCTCTTGGTAGCCAGCACCGCTCAGGGACTCGGCGTATTTGGTCCGTGAGGCTTCCGCCGCGGCGCGCTGCGACTCGTCGGATACATAGATCGCCGAGCGGTACTGGGTCCCCAAGTCGTTGCCCTGGCGCATCCCCTGCGTCGGATCGTGGTTCTCCCAAAACAGCCGCAGAATCTCCTCGAAGGAGATCTTCTCCGCGTCGAAGACGACGAGCACGACCTCGGTGTGGCCCGTACTGCCGCTGCAAACCTCTTCGTAGGTCGGGTTCGGCGTATACCCGCCCGAGTAGCCGACCGCGGTCGTGTACACGCCCGGCGCCTGCCAAAAGATTCGCTCCGCGCCCCAGAAGCAACCCATCCCGACGACCACCTGTTGCAGACCTTGCGGGAATGGCGGCTTCAGCGGCGTGCCGAGCACCGCATGGCGGTCAGCGACCGGCATTTCTTCCGAGCGTCCGGGAAGTGCCCGCGCCGGATCGATCATTTTCGCTTTGTCACGGAATCCGAGCATCGATTTGCAAGGTTAGCCGTTGTCCGCCCGATTCAGGCTACGGGTCTGCGCCACCAGAGTATTTCTCCGGTCGGCCACAGTCGCCGGTCTCCGGTCGGCCATAGTCGCCGGTCTCCGGTCGGCCATAGTCGCCGGTCTCCGGTCGGCCATAGTCGCCGGTCTCCGGTCGGCCGCTGTCGTCGAGCTCGCTCGAACCGTACATTCGTTGGCTCCCCGCGATCTGGCGCTAACGTTGCCGACAATGGAGTCGGTGGGGCGGACACGGTTGTCAATGGTGCTCGGTGGCGTGATCGCGCTGATCGCGATCGTGCCGATCGTGATCGGGCTCACGCTAATCTCGTCCGGGACGGGTACGGCGAGCACCAACGCAAACTTCACCCCGGTTGCCAGGACGCCTACCGTAGCCGCTGAGAGAGCGCCCACTCGAGTCGGTGGGGTGAGAGCGCAGGTGTCCGCTCCGGTCCACCACGCCGCCCCCGCTAGCGCCCACCAACACCATCCCCATGCTTCAGCTCCCGCCGCGCGCCGGGTGGGTGAGCCGAGCGGCAAGCGGATCGTGCAAGCCCATCCCTCAGGCGTTGTACCCGACCCTGTGGCGCTCCTGGCCATGGTCCGCCGCCCGACGACCATGCGGATCGCGCCCGCAGGACGCGCGATCGCGAACGTGCCGCTGAAGACGCCCTTCGGCTCGCAGCAGGTGCTGTGGGTCGTCAAGCGAGCTCCAGGCTGGCTGGGGGTGATCAGCGAAATTGCGGGAAATGGCCGCGTCGGGTGGATTCCGCGATCGGCGGCCTCACTGGCTCGCACAGCTTGGGAGCTCCGTGTCTCGCTCTCGTCGCGCCGGCTGACGGTGATCGATCACGGGAAGGTGCTGGGCAGCTACAGGGTCGCGATCGGAGCGCCGAGCTCGCCGACGCCGACTGGCCGCTTCGCGGTTACAGACCGTCTCGTCACCCGCGATCCCGCCGGATCGTACGGATGCTGCGTGGTCGCGCTCTCGGCGCTGGCTCCGCACGCGATCCAGGGATGGGACGGCGGCAGCCGAATCGCGATCCATACGACGCCCGGCGATCCGGGCCTCGGCGAGGCGATCACACACGGCTGCATGCACGTGACGATGGCTGAGGGAAGGTGGCTGCTCTATCACGTGCCGCTCGGCACGCCGACGCTGATCAGCGCCTAGCGCTTTCAGTTGCTCGCGCGAAGCGGGGCCGCCGGGTCGCGGTCTAGCTCCAGGGATATGGGCTGTGCGAGACAGGGTGGAGCTGGCCGGTGCTGAAGCGCTCGTAGGTGAACGGCGCCAGCAGCGTGGAGTGCTCACCACGCAGGACGCGAGCGATCTCGCGCCCCACGGCGATCATCTTGTAGCCGTGGTTTGAGTCCGCGGCGACAAAAACGTTCGGGCGCATGTAGTCGAACACCGGGAAGTTGTCGACCGTGAACGCGCCAACGCCGCCAGAGCGCGCTTGCCTGTAGAGCTTGCCGACGCCGAGGAAACGCTCGAGGCAGTGAGACAACGCCGCTGACCACATGCGTGGGAACCCAGGGTCGACGGTCCCGGTGGGATATGGATCGATCTCGAAGCTGTTGCCGAGGCGAATCGGCGCCGCACCGCCCTGGACACTGGAGCGGTCCGGTTTGAAGTAGATCCCCCATGGCTGATCGGTGATCAGGCGGCCGTCGTCGTCGCGCAGCGGCTGATCGGAATCGACGTGGATTACCGCCGACGCGCGGCCGTCGGTGGTGACGAACGCCGCCGGATCGACCAGCACCTCGCCCTCCTGCAGATACCAGTACGTCCACATCGGCTGGTGTTCTGACAGCGTTCCATCCGGCTGCCGGACGTCGATGTGATCGGGCAATCCGAGCCCTTCCCACAACCTCGCGATCCATGGTCCAACCGCGACCACGACCTGCTCGACCTCGATTCGCCCCTGGCTTGTTTGCACCGCGGTGACGGCGCCGGACTGATCGAACTGGAATCCGGTTACCTCGACACCGATGACGATCTCGGCGCCCGCGGCTCGAGCCTTGTCGGCGAGTCCGAGCATCGATTCCCGATTGAACGCGTAGCCACCCGCATGCTCATGCAGGCATGCCGTGATTCCGGTCGCACGCCAATCGGGGTAAAGCGAGCGCATGTGCGCGGTGACCGCCTCCTGACCGAGATACAAATCGGAGGGGTAGCCGATCCGCTGCTGTCGCTCGTACACCTCGGTCAGGTCGCTCTCCTGCGACCGCGGACCCAACGCTATATAGCCGTTCGGGTGATAATGAAGGGCTACAGGATCTGACTCCCAGACCTCGACGCAGGCTGCCATCAGCTCGGACATCGCCGGCTGGAAGTAGTTGTTGCGGATCACCCCGCAGGCGATTCCCGATGCCCCCGCGGCAACGCCGGCCTTGTCAAGCACAAGCACGTGCTCGCCCGATTGCGCAACGTGCCAAGCGGTCGAGAGGCCGTGCACGCCGGCTCCGATCACGAGCATCGGGACGGAGCTGGGGAGCGATCGGTCAATCATCTGATGTTGCGCATAGCGCAATGGACTTGCCTAGTACGCACCGCGAGCGTACCAGCGATCTGGTACGCCTTCAAGCGAGTACAACTGCCCTTGAATGCCCGCTGACAGCTACCCCTCGAGAGACTCACCATGAGTGCGGCCCGTGACCACGCCCCCGGGGCGCAGATGTTGCGGGCGATCGTCCGCGACGGCGAACGCGATGAGGTCGCGGTCGAGGAGCCACTGGAGATCCGCATCGATGGCCGGCCGCTGGCGGTCACAATGCGAACGCCCGGCCACGACGAGGAGCTGGCGCTGGGCTTTCTCTACGGTGAGGGCCTCATCTCGAGCCCGCGCGCGGCGGGCCCGACGACCGACTTCGCGCGCAACATAGTCGAGGTCCAGGGTCCGTTGCTGCGGGATCCGGGTGCGCGTCGGTTCTACACGACCTCATCCTGCGGGGTATGCGGAAAAGGGGCGCTCGAGGAGGTGGCAATCCATGCCCCGTCGGCCTCGCAAGGCCCGTTGATCGAGCGCGGCCTGCTCGCGTCATTGCCCGACCGGATGCGCCAGCCAACCTTCGAGCGGACTGGCGGCTTGCACGCCACCGGTCTCTTCACCGTCACCGGAGAGCTCGCGCTCGTGCGAGAAGACGTCGGCCGTCACAACGCGATGGACAAGGTGATCGGACGCGCGCTACTCGACGGGTTCATTCCGCTGGCCGGTCAGGTGTTGTGCATCAGCGGTCGCCTGGCGTTTGAACTGGTGCAAAAGGCCGCGTTGGCTGGTGCTCCGATCCTGGTGGGGGTGGGAGCTCCAACCTCGCTGGCAATCGAGCTGGCCGCCGACCGCGGGATGACGCTTGCAGGGTTCGCGCGGCGCGGTCGAGTGAACGTGTACACAGGCGAGGAGCGGGTCGCTTAGCGGCGGCCGCTCAGGCGGCTGGGGCATGCCATCGCAGGGACGGGCTGAGAAATTGATCTGGTACCAGCTTACGGCGGCGAGGACGCGCTCAGCCAGCAGGGAGCCCATTGGTTTCGATCGTCCGATACTGGGTCTGCCAGCATCAGCTGGGCTGGACAGATACGGAGGACTCCGCTAAAGAGACACCGGAGGATTTGATGTCGGAAAAGCTGTGGGACGGAGAGCCCTTCTGGGGCCTCGGCTACGAGTGGGATCCCGATTGGGTTCTGAGCGACCGCCAGCGCGAGCTGCGGGACCTGCTGATCGAGCTGTGCCAGGACGAGATGCGAGCGAACGCAAAAGTCTCCGACGACGAGCTCGAGTTCCCACGCCGGAACCTCGAGCTGCTCGGAAGGCACGGATTCCTCGCGTTGACCGTTCCCACCGAGTACGGGGGCCTGGGCGAGGACCACGTCGCCTACGCGATGACCTGCGAGACGATCGCACGCTACGGCTGCGCCTCGACAGCGATGTGTTACGTGATGCACATCGCTGCGGTCAACACGATCATGCTGCGGCCGACGCCCGAGCTGATCGACCGCTACATCAAGCCCCTGAACGGCGGCAAGATCGGCACGCTGTCCTATTCGGACCCCGAGACGGGCTCGCATTTGTGGTATCCGATTTCCTCCAGCGCCGAGCGCGCGAACGGCGGCTACAGGGTCCGGAAGAAGGCCTCCTGGACGACCTCCGGGGGGTTTGCGGATTTCTATGTCGTGCAGACGACCAGCCCGGATTTCTCTGGCTACGACGACCTTTCCGTGTTCGTGATCGACGGCGAGAACGTCAAGTCTCACCCCTCTTCCTGGGACGGCCTGGGGCTGCGCGGCAATCAGTCGGGCCCGATCGAGGTCGAGGACGTGGAGGTCCCGGCCGATCACCTGGTCGGACCTGAGGGCGACGGAGCTGCATCTAACGACGAGTCGGTCGATCCGTGGTTCTTGATCGGCTCCTCCTCGGTGTGGAACGGGCTCGCGATGGGCGCGATCGACATCGCCAAGCGCCAGACCACCCGCAAACGCCACGCCGACGTCGGGCTGCTCGTGGCCGACTATCCGACGATCCAGGATTACGTCGGCGAGGCGCTGATGGAAACGAACGCTTCGCGCCTGTTCGTCTACTCCGTGGCTCAGGCGATGGACCGCGCGACCGAGCACAACATGATCCAGCCTCCGCCGGGGGAATTCGCACGCGCCAATTATCTGCACTGGGCCTGGCAGATCAAATTCGTCGCAGCCAAGAACACCGCCCAGGTAGTCGACAGGATGCTTCACGCATCGGGCGGCAGTGGCTACAAGCGCGACATGGAACTGGAGCGCTACCTGCGCGATGCCAAGGCCGGCTGGGTGATGGGACCGACCAACGAAGTCCTGCGCCAGTTCGTGGGTAAGGCGATCCTGCTCGGCTTCGAGAGCCTCGACTACTGGAACCAGATCTACAATCGCCGCGCCGTCGAGAACGAGCTGAAGAAGCTCGACGCCCACAGCAAGCGCAAGCTCGCCGAGGAGCTGCTGGCCGAGGTCGAGCAGACATCCGCAACCGCCCCGGCCAAGTAGGTGAAGCGTTGACTAGGCGAGAGGGAGTGGCTCGACTAACTCGGGTGGCTCGGCCCACTCAGAGCCAGGGGCTGATGCCGCCGCTTCCTACCGGGCCGAGATCACAGCCTCAGCAGGAGGGTGATGGGCCCCGCTCGACGCGCCGCACGCTGGAGCCCCCGACAGGGATCGCGAAGCTGACGCCCAAGCCAGCCGCGGTCGAACAGGCCGCACTGGAGCTACGGCGCGTGATGGGCCGGTTCGCCACCGGCGTCACCGTGGTGACGACGGTCGAGCGGGACACCGTCCACGGCATGACCGCCAACGCGTTCCTGTCAGTCTCGCTGCGACCGCCACTAGTGCTGGTCTCGCTGGGACGCTGCCGGATGAGCGAGATGCTGCCCCGCACCAGGCGCTACGGGGTCAGCGTGCTTGCGCACGATCAGGAGCATTTCGCCGCGCACTTCGCGGCGCAGCGGCGCTCCGCAGTCGAGCCGGCGTTTGAGTGGCACGAAGGCCTGCCGCTACTTGACGGCGCCTTGGCCCGCATCGGCTGCCGGGTGGTTGACGTTCACCGCGCGGGAGATCACGTGTTGTGGATCGGCCAGGTGGAGCACCTCGAGCACCGTGACGGCGAGCCGCTGCTGTTCTATACCGGCCGCTTCAGCACCTTGCGGCAGGTGCAGGATCAGGCGGAGCGACCGGCGGACGATTGATGACCTTTAGTCCTAGGACCGGCCAGCCCCGGTCTCTCCACGGCCATCGCTCGACCAGCAGCGGGCGATAGGAAGGAAGCGCTCATGAAGTCGATCCTTGTCGGCTACGACGCGACGGAGTCCGCCAAACGCGCGCTCGCGCGCGCGGCCGAGCTCGCGAAGGCGTTCGGGTCCGAGCTCGCCGTAATCAGCGTCACGCCGGTGATGGAGAACGTCGGCCGTTCGGCCGGCCCGATCGATCCGACCGACTCAGTCGAAAAGCATCGCCAGGAGCTCGCCGACGCGAGCGCGTTGCTCGAGGGCGAGGGCATCGAGGCGAGCTACGTCCCAGCCGTCGGCGAGCCAGCGGATGCCATCGTTCTGGTCGCGTCGGAGCGGGGCGCCGACCTGATCGTGGTGGGAACACGGGAGCCCAACTTCGTGCAGCGATTGCTCGGTCAGAGCGTGAGCGAAGCGGTCGCCCACAAGGCGCGCTGCGACGTCCTGATCGTGCACTGAGGAGCGCCTGATCAGCGCAGCTGGCATCCTGCAGCAATGGGTCGCAGCTACGAGTACATCGACGCGCACCTGAAGCGCTGGATCGGGGGGCAGTCGTTGTTCTTTGTCGGTAGCGCCCCACTGGCTGCCGACGGCCACGTCAACGTCTCGCCAAAGGGACCGATCGGAGCGCTCCAAGTGCTCGGCCCGAGGTCGGTTGCATATCTGGATGTGGTGGGTTCGGGGGCCGAGACGATCGCCCATCTCCGCGAGAACGGGCGGATCGTGATCATGCTGTGTGCGTTCGAGGGGCCTCCGCGGATCGTCCGCCTGCACGGCGCCGGCACTGTGCTCGACCCCGCCCACCAGCGCTTCCGCGAGCTCGTCGGGTGCTTCGAGCAGCCTGGCCCGCCGGAGGCGCGCCGCGCGATCGTGGTCGTGGAGGTGAATCGAATCGCCGACTCATGCGGGTACGGGGTTCCGCTGCTCAGCTACGAAGGCCCGCGGCCGCATATGAACGCGTGGGCCACGAAGAAGCTCCGCGTTGGCGGAGCCGATGCGCTGGTGGAATATCAGCGTGAGAACAACTCGATCAGCATCGACGGCCTGCCCGCGCTGAAGCGTTAGGGTCCTGGGGTCAGCGCCGCGGTCTGGGCGCTGTGAGCGGCGGTGCTGGGGCGCGGTGCCGTCGCGGCCGCGACCGCATCTGGGGCCGCTGATCCCGCCGGGCCACATGGAAAACATCCCACTCGAGCGACCCGAAATCTCGAGTGGGTTGTTTCACATGAGGTAAAAGGGAAACGTCCCACTGTCGACTCCGGACGTGCCGAGTGGGGCGTTTTCACGGTAGGTGTGACAACTCTCCCCAAGCGACGGTGTCGGTGGCCGCCGACTCGGGACCGTCACCTTCAAAATCACACCCCGAGCCCCAGGAGCTCCCATACCGCCCCCCGGGCGACCGGGCCCCCGATCGGCCCGCGCGACCCGGCCTCCGAGGTGGGTGCCGGAACGCGGGCGTGGAGTACCGTACCGTGGGCGGTCGGCGTCAGAGACGCTCTTACCGGTTGTAGCTACTTGTCTAGATTTTCTCGAGTCGGGGCACCTGTGCGAGCTCCTTGCCGCGGCTAAACCACGCGACCTGCCTCCAGCGCGGGCGGACCCCACAGAGGAGAGAAATGAAGAGCAGTCTCGAGATCGCGCAGGAAGCGGAACTACAGCCGATCGATCGGATCGGCGAGCGCTCGGGCCTTGAACCCGACGAGATCGAGCCGTACGGCCGCTTCAAGGGAAAGGTGTCGCTGTCGGTGATCGATCGCCTCGCAGACGCGCCGACGGCGAAGCTGGTGTGCGTATCCGGGATCACGCCGACCAGGGCCGGTGAGGGCAAGACCACCAGCGCGGTGGGATTGACCGAAGGGCTCGGAGCGGTCGGGAAGTCGCCCGTCCTCTGCCTGCGCGAGCCCTCGCTCGGTCCGGTGTTCGGAATCAAGGGCGGGGCCGCCGGCGGCGGACTCGCTCAGGTGGTGCCGATGGAGGATCTGAACCTTCACTTCACCGGCGACATTCACGCGATCGGGGCCGCCAACAACCTGCTCGCGGCGCTGCTTGATGCTTCGATCCTCCACGGCAACGCGCACAAGATCGACGCGCTGCGAATCGGCTGGCGGCGAGCCGTGGACATGAACGACCGCGCGCTTCGCCAGATCGTGGTCGGTCTCGGCGGACGCCCCAACGGCTATCCGCGCGAATCGGCATTCGACATCACGGCCGCCTCGGAGGTGATGGCGATCCTTGCGGTATCGCGCGACCTGCATGATCTTCGCCGCCGGCTGGGAGCGATCACGGTCGCTTATTCCTATGACGGAGCGAAACCGGTGACCGCGGAAGACCTGGGAGCAGCGGGAGCGATGACCGTGCTGCTCAAGGAGGCGCTGAAGCCGAACTTGATCCAGACGCTCGAGGGACAGCCGTGCCTGATGCACTGCGGGCCATTCGCGAACATCGCACACGGGAACTCCTCGCTCGTCGCCGACCTGATCGGGCTCAAGCTCGGCGATTATGTGATCACCGAATCGGGGTTCGGTTCGGACATGGGGATGGAGAAGTTCTTCGACATCGTCTGCCGCGTGGGCGGCCTGCGCCCGAGCGTCGTGGTGCTGGTCGCGACGGTGCGAGCGCTCAAGCACCACGGCGGGATCGAGGACGATCCGCGGGTGGGACGCGGAGCCGCGATCGAGGCGATCGAGCTGGGGGCGGCGAACATGCGCCGGCACTTGGCAATCGTGCGCGAGTTCGGACTGCCGTGTGTCGTCGGAGTCAATCGCATGCCCGGCGACACCGACGAGGAGCTGGCGCTGGTCAGGCAGCTGGCGCTGGACGGCGGCGCGTTCGCCGCCGAGGTCAACGAGGGCTTCGAGCGCGGGGGACCGGGGGCGGCCGCGCTGGCGGAGGCAGTGGTCGACGCCTGCGAGCAGCCGAGCGAATTCCGGCTGATGTACGAGGACTCCGATTCGATCGTGGAGAAGATCAGGGCGCTCGCCACGAGGGTCTATAAAGCGAAAGAGGTCTTCCTGTACCCCGCCGCCGAGCAACGGATCGCCCAGTTCGAGAAAGACGGCCTCAGCGAGCTGCCGGTCTGCATGGCCAAGACCCACCTCTCGCTGTCGGCCGACGCCGCCTTGCTGAACGCTCCCGAGGACTTCACGCTGCAGGTGCGCGACGTGCGTGCCTACACGGGCGCCGGGTGGCTGGTGCCGCTGTGCGGCGACATCCAGCAGATGCCCGGACTCGGCAAGACGCCCGCGGCGCTGAATGTCGACATCGACTCCGATGGGCGCACGATCGGGCTGTTCTAGGCTGAGCCGTGGCGGTCGCTGATTGGACAGTCGCGGAGCTGCTGGCGCGACTGGCGGCCCGCGAACCGGCGCCGGGCGGGGGCAGCGCCTCGGCGCTGACAGGCGCCGCCGGCGCCGCCCTGGTCGAGATGGCGGCCGCGTTCGCGGCCGGGCGTGCTAACGCAGACGAGGGCCGCTGCGCTCACGCACGCGATCGAGCCCGGGCACTGCGCGCGCAGCTACTCGCGCTCGCCGATGCCGACCTGTCCTCCTACCAGCCGGTGCTCCAGGCGATGGCGCTCGAGCACGGCTCGCCGGAGCGAGCCAGCGCGGTCCGCGGCGCGCTGTCAGCGGCCACCGAGGTTCCGCTGGCGATAACCGCCGGAGCGGCCGAAGTTGCGCAGCTGGGAGCGCTGATCGCCGGCGAGAGCAGCCGCGAGCTGGCCGCGGATGCGCTGACCGCCGTCCTGCTGGCGGAGGCGAGCACTTCTGCGGCGGCCGGCCTGGTCGAGCTCAACCTCCGCGCGAGACCCGATGACGACCGCCTCGCGCAAGCGCGGGAATACGCGCGTCGAGCGGCGGCGGCGCGGTCCGCGGCGCTCGCGTCTGCGAGCTGAGCGCAGCGCCGTTTTCCGCCTCTCCGGCGCTGGGTAACCCTGCTCACGGGGGCCTCACGACGAAAAGGAGATGAGCCACAAATGGCCCAAGAGCTAAAGGGCAAGCGTGTTGCGTTTCTGTTCACTGAAGGCGTCGAGCAGGTGGAGCTGACAGAGCCGCTCGAGGCGGTGCGCAAGGCCGGTGCCGACGTCGACCTCGTCTCGCTGGAGACCGGCGAGGTGCAGATGTTCAACCATCTCGACAAAGGCGACACGATCGAGGCGGGGGTCGCTGCGTCCGACGCGAAGGCGTCCGACTACGACGGCCTCGTGGTGCCGGGTGGCGTCGCCAACCCGGATCAGCTGCGCACCGACGAGAACGCGGTTCGCTTCGTTAGGGAGTTCTTTGAACAGGACAAGCCGACCGCGATCATCTGCCACGGGCCCTGGGTCCTGGTAGAGGCCGACGTGGTCCGCGGTCGCACGGTCACGTCTTGGCCGAGCCTGCAGACCGACCTTCGCAACGCGGGGGCCAAGTGGGTTGACGAGGAAGTCGTGGTCGACAACGGACTGGTCACGAGCCGAAAGCCCGATGACCTGCCGGCGTTCATCGCGAAGGTGGTCGAGGAGTTCGCCGAAGGGCGCCATCAGCAGCCCGTGGAGGCCGGAGCCGGCAGCTCCTGAGCGGCGCTTACGGGCGCGCGGGCGCCGCGATTCTCGCGGTGCCCGCCGGCCCGGAGCGGTATACATCTCGGACATGCGCACAGCGGGCGAGGGACCGGAGCTCGAGCGCACACCGCAAGCTCCGAGCGGCGAGCAGCTCGAGCGCGACGAAACCGCCGCCGAGCGCTTGGACCGCAATGAGATCGAGCTCTTGAACGAGCTCCGAGTCGCGGGCACCGGAATCCAGGTGCTGTTCGCGTTTTTGCTGATCGTGCCGTTCAACACCGGCTGGCGGCAGGTCTCGCGCTTCGACCGCGATGTGTATTTCATCACGCTGATCTGCATCGCCACCGCCACCGTGTTGCTGATCGCGCCGTCGGTTCAGCACCGGATTCTCTTCCGCCAGGGCGAGAAGTCCTACCTGGTCCGCTTCGGCACCCAGATCACGATCATCGCGGCCGCGTTCCTCGGCATCGGCCTGACGGGCATCCTGGTGCTGGTCGCAAACGTGGTGCTCGGAGGGATCGCCCCAATCCTGGTGGGCGCTGCCGCCGCCGTTCTGGTCGCCAGCATGTGGTTCTTGGTCCCGTTCGGGCGCCTTCGCAGCGATTCCGGGCGACACGCGGCTCCGCCCTCGCCGCCGCGCGGCAACCGGTGACTCGAGTTCGTTTCGCGAGTGCGCCGGAGGGTAGTCCGGCTCAGGACACCGCACGCGTAGAAAGGATCGAAAATGCCTTGGGACGAGCTCAAGCCCCGCGCATTTCCCGCCTTCGACAAGGACCTCGACGGCATCTCCCGGCAGACCATGGAGGACCACTACAAGCTGTACGAGGGGTACATCAAGAAGACGAACGAGTGTCGAAAGCTGCTGAACGAGTTCGACTACGGTGAGGTCGAGGGCAATCAGGTGTTCTCGCAGTTACGTGCAGTATCGGTCGATTACACCTTCGCGTTGCTCGGCTACAAGAATCACGACCTCTACTTCGGGCATCTCGGGGGCAGCGGCGGTGAGCCGACCGGTCGCATCGCCGAGGTGATCGACGCCGAGTTTCACGGTGGCGTGGGCGAGTGGCAGAAGGCGGTCAGGAAGGCCGCGACCGCCGCCCGCGGCTGGGTGATGGTCGGTTATGACCTCAACGACGGCTCGATCTTCAACTACATCATGGACACCCAGAACCTGTGGGCCGTCTACAACATGGTTCCGGTGCTGGCGCTCGACGTCTACGAGCACGCCTATGTGCGCGACTACGGGGCCACTCCCGACGGCCGCAAGCAGTACGTCGAGGCGTTCTTCCGCAACCTGGACTGGGATCACGTCAATCGTCAGCTCGCGCAGGCCGAGGCCGCCAAGCAGGGCGCCAATGCCAGCGGCGCGCAGGAACAGGTTTCAACCGCGAGGTGACCTCACTTGCCAAGGGGCGGGCTCCGGCCCGCCCCCGGCTCGTTCACCTCCGGACTTCGACGCGGAGCCGCTCGAGCCGCCTGCGCGCGGCCCCGATCGTCTGGGCATCGCGCGAAATCCACTTCCAGGGATCCCCATCGCGCTCCAGTCGAGCGGGCACGCTGGCGAGCGTCCAAAGATCGGGACGCCCCTCTCTCTGCGAGAGCTCGTCCCAGTCGAGGGGCGTGGCGACCGGTGCGCCCGGACGCGCGCGGACGGCGTACGGCGACACCGCGGTGTGCGCGAACGCGTTGCGCAGGATGTCGATCAAGATCCGCCCGTCGCGCTTGGCCTTCCGCTGCTCGGTCGTGAACAGCTTCGGCTCCCTGGCGCTCGCCAGCGCCGCGAGATCACGCGCGAAGCCGCGGACATCGTCGAAGTCGCCACGGCGAACCAGCGGCACCACGACGTGGTAGCCACGCGAGCCGGTGCTCATCACGAACGGCTCGAGCTCGAGCTCGCGCAGGAGCTGGCCGAACAGCCGCGTCGCGCGCCTCACCTCGGCCGGCTTGTTCTCCGCCGGGTCGAGGTCGATCACCAGCTGATCGGGCCGCTCGAGCCGGTCGATGCGGCTGAGCCAGCGGTGCGGGGTGATGCAGGCCTGGTCGGCCAGGTACACGAGCGTGGCCGCGTCATCGGCGACGACGTGCTCAACCGGCCCCTTCGCGCTTGGCACCGGGACGCGCTTGATCCAATCGGGGAAGTGGGAGCCCACCCGCTGCTGCATGATTCGGGGACCGCCGATCCCGTCCGGGTAGCGCTCCATGTTGAGCGGCCGGCCGGCGATATGCACGAGCATCGCGCCGGCCACGCGCTCGTAGTAGCAGGCGAGATCGACCTTCGTGATTCCGTCCGGGAACATCGGCTTCTCGGGTCGAGAAACCTTCACCGTCCGTCGTCCTGCGCGTACCGAGATCGACATCAATCCCTCGCGGGCAACGGTAGCCCGCATGGGAGTACCAGTGCAAGCTCGCCGAGACGCAACTGATTACAACCGACCCCGTTGGGGGAGTACGAGCCACGAACCGACAAGGAGTGAGGATGCAGATCGGCTACTTCCTCTCGAGCGAAGAGTGGGGCCCGCGTGAGCTGGTCGCTCAGGCGGCCAAGGCCCAGGAAGCGGGATTCGACGGCCTCTGGATTTCGGACCACTACCACCCGTGGAACGACGAACAGGGCCACAGCCCGTTCGTTTGGTCGACGATCGGCGCGATCGCTCAAGCGACCGACGGGATGAAGGTGACCACAGCGGTGACGTGCCCCACGGTCCGCATCCACCCGGCGATCATCGCGCAGGCCGCGGCGACCTCGGCGGTGATGCTCGACGGGCGTTTCTGCCTCGGGCTTGGCAGCGGGGAGGCGCTCAACGAGCACATTCTCGGCGCTCACTGGCCGGAGGCGGACGAGCGGCTGGAGATGCTCGAGGAGGCCGTGGAGGTGATCCGCACTCTCTGGCAAGGCGGTGCCTGTGACCACCGCGGGCGCCACTACCGCGTCGAGCATGCGCGCGTCTACGACCTGCCGGAGTCGCGACCCCCGATCGTGATCTCGGGTTTCGGCCCCAAGGCACTCGCGCTGGCGGCCCGGATCGGAGACGGCTACTGCACGGTCGCGCCCGACGCGGACTCCGTGAGGCAGTTCCGAGAACAATCGCGCAACGGAACATTCGTCCAGGGCGGGACAAAGATGTGCTGGGGCGAGGATGAAGCGGAGGCGCGCCGCATCGCCCACCGGCTCTGGCCAAACGAGGCCCTCCCCGGCGAGCTGGCGCAGGTGCTGCCAACGCCGGCGCATTTTCAGCAGGCCAGCGAGCTCGTAACCGAAGACATGGTCGCGGAGCAGGTTCCCTGCGGGCCTGACCTCGATCGCCACATCGAAACGATTCAACAGTTCGCCGACGCGGGCTTCGACGAGCTCTACATCAATCAGATCGGTCCGCATCAGGACGGCTTCTTCGCGGCGTATCGCGATCACGTCCTGCCGCGAGTGCGGCAATGAAACGAATCGCGCCAGCGGCTTTCGCGTTCGCGGTCGCTGCGGGCTTCTACCTGCTGCTCGTCGATACCGTCGACCTCCCCGAATTGGTGGCGCTGGCCGTCATCGCGGCGATCGCGACGGTGGCGTTCGAGAGCTCCCGCCGGCAAGGCGTGGCGGAGGCGGCCTTTGAGCTCAGCTGGCTACGGCAAGCGTGGCGGCCGGTCGTAAACGTCCCCCGGCACGCGCTGCTGATCAGCTATGAGGCAGTACTGCAACTGGTGCGCGCTGAGCCGCGGCGCGGCAGCTTCCGCGCGATCCCGTTCCGGGGAGGCGAGGACGCGGCCGATCAGGGCCGGATCGCGGTGACCGAGTCGCTCGGGTCGTTTGCGCCCAACACGATCGTGATCGGCATCGACTCCGACCGTGATCTGCTGCTCGTCCACCAGCTGCATCGACAGGGCGGGCGCGAGGAGCTGGACGTGCTGAGGCTGGGATGAATGAGTGGGAGATCGCTGCCGTCGTGCTCGTCGGCGCGATGCTTCCGTGCCTCGGGGTCGCGCTGCTGGCGGGAGCGACCGCTGCGCTGGCCGCGCTCGAGGTCGCGAGCACGCTTGCGACGACGATCCTGATGCTTCTCTCCGAGGGCTTTCATCGCCAGCCGTTCATCGATCTCGCGGTGGTGCTCGCGCTGCTCTCGGTGCTGGGCGCGATCGCGTTCGCGCGCTTGATGGAGGAAGGCATATGACCATCCGGCACGCGGTCGCGATGGTCCTGCTGGTATCCGGCGTGGCGCTGCAGCTGCTCAGCGTGATCGGCCTGACGATCATGCGGGACGTGTTCGATCGCCTGCACTACGTCGGCTTGACGAGCTTCGGGACGCTGGCGGTCGGCACAGCAGTCCTGCTCCAGCAAGGCTTCTCGCTGATCGGCGACAAGTCGCTGGCGATCGGGCTGCTGCTGGTGATGCTCAGTCCGGTGCTGGTGCACACCACGGCGCGTAGCCTGCGCACCCGCCAGCGCGGCGACTGGCGCGAGGGAATCGAAGGCGACCGGGAGGAGGTGGAGCAATAGTCGCTCTGCAGGTGGCCGCGCTGGCGTTGGTCGCGGTTGGCGGGACAGCTGTGGTGTTCGCGCCCGATCCGCTGCGGCAGGCACTGGTCCTCGGCGTCTACGGACTGGCGTTGACGGTCCTGTTCTTCGTCTTCCAGGCGCCCGACGTGGCGCTGTCGGAGATCGTTGTCTCGGGGGTGGCGCTGCCGCTGATCATCCTCGCCGCGCTGCGGAAGATCCACCAGCGGGAGGCCGAGAACGAGGAGCGCGAGGGCGAATGAGTCGCCGCGTGCGGCTGTCGCTGTTCGCGCTCGCCGGTCCGGGCCTGCTCGCAGTGCTCGTGCTCGGGTTTCGCGGCTTGCCCCCATTCGGGGACTACCACGGCATCTACGGATTGCTGGTCAATAAGATCGAGTTGCCCGCGCGCCACGCGACCGACATCGTCACCGCGCTGAACTTCGACATCCGCGCCTTCGACACGCTCGGCGAAGAGTTCATCCTGTTCGCCTCGGTTGCGGGAGTCGCGGTGCTGCTCCGCCACCTGCGACACGAAGACGAGCGGGAGCTCTCGGAGGGCATCGAGGACCACCGGTTCGCCGGCGCAAGCTCGTCGTTGCGAGTCGCTTCCTTGGTGGTGCTTCCGGTGCTGATCGCGCTCGGCTGGTACGTGATCCTGCACGGCGCGCTCACCCCGGGTGGCGGCTTTCAGGGCGGCATCGTGCTCGCCGCCGGGCCGCTGGCGATTCTGCTGGCCGGGCGCTACCTCGCGCTCAAGCGCGTCGCCCCCGACTGGGCGCTCGAGGCGACCGACTCGATCGGGGCGGTGGGCTACGGGCTGATCGGGCTCGGCGGGCTGATTTTCTCCTCGGTGTACCTGAAGAACTTCCTGCCGTTGGGAACGCCTGACACGCTGCTGTCGGCCGGCATGATGCCGCTCAACAGTCTCGCCGTCGGCATCGAGGTCACCGGTGCATTCCTGGTGACCTGGACCGAATTTCTCGACCAGAACCTGCTCGTCGAGCAGGGAGGGCTCGAGCAGTGAGCTTTCTTCCGTTTGCGGTGGCCGCATGGTTGTTCGTGATCGGCCTGTGGGGAGTGGTCTCCAGCAACAACCTGGTGCGCACGGTGTTGAGCCTGACCGTGGTGCAGTCCTCGACCTATCTGCTGCTCCTCGGGGTCGGGTACCGCTCCGGGGCAAAGGCTCCGATCGTCGCGGACATCCCCGCGAGCTCCAAGCTCGTGGATCCGGTCGTGCAGGTGCTGGTGCTGACCGACGTGGTGATCGAAGCTACCGTCACGGCGTTGCTGCTCGCGCTGGTCGTTCAGGCGCACAAGCGATTTGGAAGCGTCGATCCGGCCGACCTGCGGGCATTGCGGGACTAACCGGTGTCACATGTCGCTGCTCTTCCGGTAGTGATTCCGTTTCTGGCGGCGCCGCTGCTGGTCGCCGTCGGGTCATTCACCCCCCGGGTGTTCAACGACGGGCTGGCGCTCCTCACTGCGATCGCCGTCGCCACCCTCTGCGTGCTGCTCGCGGTACACACAGCAACACAGCCGTTGGCCTACTGGATGGGCGGTTGGAGCCCGGTCCACGGAGCAGCGATCGGGATCTCCTTCTCGATCGATCCCCTCGGCGCGGGGATGGCTGCCTTCTGCGCGTTCCTAGTGGCGGCCGCGCTGGTCTACTCGTGGCGCTACTTCGACGCGGTCAGGGGTCTGTTTCACGCCCTGATGCTGCTGTTCATGGCTGGAATGGTGGGCTTTTGCCTGACCGGCGATCTGTTCAACATGATCGTCTTCTTCGAGCTGATGGGCGCGGCCGCGTACGCCCTTACCGCCTATCGGATCGAAGAACGAGCGCCGATCCAGGGAGCGATCAACTTCGCGATCACCAACAGCATCGCGGGCTACGCGATGTTCGCGGGCCTGGCGTTGCTGTATGCGCGCACCGGTGCTCTCAACCTTGCCCAGATCGGCGCCGCGCTCGACGGACATCGCGCCGACCCACTGGTGGTGGTGGCAATGGTGCTGCTGTTCGGCGGCTTCCTGACCAAGGCCGCGGCGGTTCCGCTCCATTTCTGGCTGGCCGATGCGCACGCGGTGGCGCCGGTGCCGGTGTGCGTGCTGTTCTCGGGCGCGATGGTGGAGCTCGGCATCTACGCGGTGGCGCGGCTCTACTGGCAGGTGTTCGCCGGTGCGCTCGGTCCTCACGCCGACTCGCTGCGGGCGATACTGCTCGCGATGGGGGTGGTCACGGCGTTGCTCGGAGCCTCGATGTGCTTCGTGCAGCGACACATCAAACGACTGCTTGCCTTCTCCACCATCAGCCACGTCGGGATGATGCTGTGCGGCGTCGCGCTGCTCAGCGCCAAGGGCATCGCCGGCGTCGCGGTGTACGTCGTCGGACATGGTCTCACCAAGGCGGCGCTGTTCATGTGCACGGGAGTGCTGCTACATCGATTCGCGACGATCGACGAATTCGACCTCCACGGGCGCGGCAAGGAGATCCCGTTTGTCGGGGTGTTGTTCGCGGCGGGCGCGATCCTGCTGGCCTCGGCTCCGCTGCTCACCACCTATTTCGGCAAGTCGCTGCTCGAAGAGTCCGCTTCGGCTAGCGGCTACGGCTGGCTTGTGGCGGTGTTCATCATCGTCTCCGCGGTGACCGCAGGCGCCGTGCTGCGTATCACCGCTCGCGTGTTCCTTGGCTGGGGTCCCTCCGAGGGGCCCGACCCAGCGCAGGCGCGCGCCGCCGAAGAGCGTGTCGACGAGCAGCGGGGACCGCGCGAGCACACGCCGATCCTGATGAAGATCGTCCCGGCGGTGCTGCTCGCCGCCGCTGTCCTCGTTGGCTTGATCCCCGGCGCGGTGCCCGCAGTGCAGCAGGCGGCCGCGCGGTTTGCCGATCACTCGGCATACAGCGCCTGGGTGCTTCACGGGGTACGCGTCAGCTGGCCGAACGTGACCTCAGGCCACCTCGAGCGGATCGATGTGCTGTTCGCACTGCTCGCGCTCGCGGGCGCGTTGGCCAGCGCCGCGCTCGGTCTGTTCGGCCGGCCGTTGCGGGAGTCGCTCCCACGCCATATCCGCGAACCCGCGCGCAACGGTCTCCGCCTCCTGCGGCAGGTCCACTCTGGGCACATCGGCGACTACATCGCCTGGTGGACCGCGGGCGTGAGCGTGCTTGGTGGCGTGTGCCTGCTGGTGCTGGCGTGAGCTCGAAGATCGTCGCGGGGGGCGCTCACAGCAAGCTCCCTCCGGGCGGCACCACCCACGCCCGCCGGGCGAACTCACCGGCCCGCTCCGGTCCGAGCTCCGCGACCCTGGCGGCACCCTGCGCCGACATAACCCGCGCGAGCTCTGACCACGCCCGCGCGACCGTCGCAACCTTGGCCGTCGGCCCCCAGCCGGTCGCGGCGGACAGCTCGGCGGCGCGAGCCTCCACGTCTGCGAGCGTGAACTCGCCGAACGGCTTGTAGCCCTGCCGTGCGTACACCGGACGTTGCAAGGGGTCGGCGCCGCTCACGGCAGTCCCCACTTGGGAATCGAGGAAAAGGCTCCCTGGCGGATCGCGCGCTCGGTGTCGGCCGAGCGCCTGGTCGCCGGATACGGCGGCATCTTCCACGGATGCGGCGCGATCGTTCCATAGTGCTCGCGCAGGTACGCGGTCAGCTCGGCGCGGTGGTGCCCACAGGCGTAGCGCCGAGGGCCGAGCGGCCCGCCCCCCTGCCAGGCCAGCCACCCACCCGGAGGAACCTCCAGATACTCGCCGAAGGCGAGCTCGCGCAGCTGGCGCTCGAGCGTCAACTGAGTCAGGGGATCGGGCGCCGCGTCGCAGAACTCACAGCGAAAGATGACGCGAATCGGCATGCCCGCCTCACCAACGCGGCCGGTGGCCGGCGGTGAGCGCTTCAACCGGCCGACGGCAGTCCGGCTCGTCGCGGAGCTGGTGGCGGATCGCCCGGGCGCGCAATCGTCGCATCAGCGGCCCGTAGGTGAACCGCGCCCCCGCCGCGGCGAGCAACCCCAACGAGCTCGGCTCCATGAACGGCATGAACTTGTCAGGGAAGCCGGGCATCGTGCACCCGATACAGATCCCCCCGACGTTGGGACAGCCTCCGACGCCCGCGATCCAGCCGCGGATCGGCACGTTGCATTTGGAGACCGGCCCCATGCACCCCAACTTGACCAGACACCCGCGGCGGTCCGAGGGCAGCTCGGCAAACTCGCCCTGCGTCGCGAACCCGGCGCGGCCGCATCCCTCCTGCACGGTCCGCTCGAACAACCACGCCGGCCGTCCCTGATCGTCGAGGGCGAGCTCGCGCGCTACGCCTCCGATCCGGAGCGCCAGGTGCAGCAGTGTTTCGGTGATGTTGTCGGGTTGGACCGGGCACCCAGGGAGATTCACGATCGGGATGCCGAGCCGGGAGCGCCAGTTGCGCCCGAGGTAGTCCGTCAGCCCCATCGCCCCGGTCGGGTTGCCCCGCATCGCGGGAATCCCGCCGAACGCGGCGCAGGTCCCCATCGCGAGCACCGCCGCTGCCTTCGGCGCGAGGCGATCGATCCAGGTGCTGGTCGTGATCGGCTGGCCGCTGTATGGGTCCACCCCCATCGCCGCCCAATGCCCATCGCCGCTGATCCGCTCGTTTGGCACCGATCCCTCGAGCACGAGCACGAACGGGTTCAGCAGGTCCTCGGCGGCGCGGTTAAACGGCGTCATGAAGTTTTCCCCGTTCTCGTAGGCGAGCAGCGGGTTGTAGATCACCATCCGGGGAGCGCCGGGAAGGATCCCATGCAGCAGATCTTCCAGGCGGGGACTCGTCGCCGCGGTCATCGCGACCGATTCCCCGTCGCATCCGAGGCCGCTGGTGAGCCACAGGACGTTGATCAGTTGCCGCTCGGAGTACGCCTGGTCGGGCGCAAACTCGACGCTTCGCATCATCCGCGCCTGGAGGAGGTGAGCGCCGTCACCAGCTGCTCGACCCGGCCGGAGGCGGGTTCGATCAGTGCCTCGAGCTGTCCCTCCAGGCTCCCGTGCAGATGCCACTCATCTCCATGGCCGGTGACGAGGCCGGAGTTCGCAAGCCGCGCCAGCGCGTGTGACACCGACGGCCGCTCCGCTCCGATCAGCCGGCCCAGCAGTTGGTGGGTCAGCGGGACCGGCACCCGGATGCCACCCGGCTCGACCTTGCCCCATCGAGATGCCAGATGCCAGAGCAGCAGCGCCAGGCGAACCTCGAGTCGCGGTTGCGCGGCGATTGCGCGCTGAAGGTTGACCCGCCGGGTGCGCCTGCCGGCGCGACCGAGCAGCGATTGAGTGATCTGCGGCCACGGCGCAACCCGCTGCGCGAAGGCGGCGTCGAGCACGGCAAATCGCGTCGGCACCAGCGCCCGCCAGTCGGTGTCGCAGACGAGCAGCTCCTCGTCTTCTCCGGCCCAGGGCTGGATCAGGTCGCCGGCGCCCACTAGCTCCGCCGCGATCCGATCGCCGACGCGGACGTTGATCGAGACGACGCCGTCGAGCACGAGCACGCCCGGTCCCGGCGAGGCCAGCTCGAGCCACTCCGACAGCCTGATCTCACCGGCCTCGGTCTCGAACGTGATCGCTGTGACCGCGCTCCGCGCCACCAGGCGCATGCGCACGTCGAGTTCGTCCGCAAGGTCGATGTCCAGGTCGAGCAGGTATTGGTAGGACCGCGGCCGTGAGCGCGCGCGCTCCATCGCGGCCCACCGCGAGCGAGCGGCGCCTGTGTCCCCGGACTTCAGTTCGACCTCGTCGGCGATGCCATCGGAAAACGAGCTCCTCCAGTCGGGGCGATCCGATCTTGCCCCGGGGCGGAGTCTACGCTGCCGTGCCACGAGGGTGTCATCAGTCCAGCTCAGCGCTGCTCGAGGCAGTAAGGAGGATTACCGTCACCTTGATTACCTCGCTGTACAAGCCCCTGTGCGCAGTGATATACCAGCGGTTGGCAGAGCCGCGTGGTGGGGCGATGCTGTAATTGGTTTGAGAGGAGAGCAGCAGGCTCATGTGCTTGGCGATACCTGGACAGGTTGTCGAGCTGGTCGACCCTGCGAACCAGATTGCGAGGGTCGACGTTGTCGGGGTGCGCCGGAACATCAACGTCAGCCTGCTGGCAGACGATGACGGCGGCGCCCAGCCAGGCGACTGGGTGCTGATCCACGTCGGCTTCGCCCTCTCAAAGGTCGATGAGGAGGAAGCACAGGCGACGCTGAGGTTGCTCGAGCGAATGGGTAGCGAATACGAACAGGAGCTCGAGGAGCTGAAGGCGAGCGTGATCGAGTGACCGAGCCGAGCGCCTCGGAATGCCGCGTCGAGCAGGCTCACTGCATCACCTGCGGCGACGAGGGCATCGCGATGCTGGTGGAGGAGATCGAGCAGGGAGCGGCCGTGTGCGCGGATCCCAGCCGCGAGCGCCATCGCGTCGAGGTCGAGCTCGTGGGACCCGTCGCCCGCGGGGACCGGCTGCTGGTCCATGCTGGGGTCGCGATTGCCAATCTCGGGGCCAGCTGATGAAGTTCGTCGACGAGTTCCGCGATGCGCAGCTGGGCCGAGTCCTCGCGGGGGAGATCCTGGGCGAGCTCGAGCCGGGACGCCACTACAAGGTGATGGAGGTATGCGGGGGCCATACCCACTCGATCTACAAGTATGGGATCGACGACCTACTGCCCGCGAACGTCGAGCTGGTCCACGGCCCCGGCTGTCCGGTGTGCGTGATCCCGATGGGCCGCGTCGACGACGGAATCGCCGTGGCCCGGCACGAGGGCGTGATCTTCACCAGCTTCGGCGACATGCTGCGAGTCCCCGGCTCTGAATACACGCTGCTCGACGCCAAGGCTCAGGGTGCCGACGTGCGGATGGTGTACTCGCCGCTCGATGCACTGCGGATCGCGCGTGAGAACCCCGACCGGGAGGTGGTGTTCTTCGCGATTGGGTTCGAGACCACCGCGCCGTCCACGGCGCTCACGCTCAAGCGTGCAAAGGGCGAGGGGATCCGGAACTTCTCCTGCGTTTGCAACCACGTCACGATCGTGCCGCCGCTGAGAGCGCTGCTAGAGTCGCCCGATCTGCGGCTCGACGGTTTCATCGGGCCCGGCCACGTGTGCACCGTGGTCGGGGCGCGCCCGTTCGAGTTCATCCCGGTCGACTACGGGCGGCCGGTCGTGATCTCAGGCTTCGAGCCGCTGGACATCCTGCAATCGATCTTGATGATCCTGCGCCAGCTCTCGGCCGGTCGCTGCGAAGTCGAGAACCAGTACACCCGGGTGGTTCCCCGGGAGGGCAACCTCCGGGCGCTCGAGGTTCTCTCGGAGGTGTTCGAGCTCCGGCCCCACTTCGAGTGGCGCGGGCTGGGCTTCATCTCGCAGAGCGCGCTGAGGCTGTCAGAGGCCTACCGCGAGTTCGACGCCGAGGAGCGCTTCAACGTGCCGGGGGTGAGGGTCGCGGACCCGAAGGCCTGCCAGTGCGGTGAGGTGCTCAAAGGCGTGATCAAGCCCTGGGAGTGCAAGGTGTTCGGTACCGCCTGCACGCCTGAGCACGCGATTGGCACCTGCATGGTCTCGCCCGAAGGGGCCTGCGCGGCGTACTACAACTATGGTCGCTTCGCGCGCGATCGGCAGGCGGTGTGAGTCCTCCGGAGTCGGTCGCCAGCGGACGCGAGCAGCGGGTGCTCGAAATCATCGAGACCGCCCGCTCCAAGCGCGCCCGCTTCCGCGACGAGCGGATCACGCTCGCTCACGGCGCCGGCGGCAAAGCGACGCAGACGTTGATCGAGGGTTTGCTGGTGCCGGCATTCACGACCGCTCAAGGGTCGCTCGCGTCGCTCGCGGACGCGGGCGCGATCGCGATCGACGGCGTTGCGCTGGCGCTGAGCACCGACAGCTTCGTGGTCAAGCCGCTGCGCTTCCCCGGAGGGTCGATTGGCGAGCTGGCTGTCAACGGCACCGTCAACGACCTATCGGTATCGGGGGCCCGCCCGCTCTCGATCACGGTCTCGATGATCCTCGAGGAGGGCCTCGACGCCGTGGTGCTGCGGCAAGAGGTGGAGGCGATCGCGGCGGCTGCCCAGGAAGCAGGCGTCGAGATCGTCGCCGGCGACACGAAGGTCGTGGAGCGAGGAGCCGCTGACGGGATGTATCTGTGCACGACCGGTATCGGGGCGGTCGACCCACGCTCGCGGGTGGCGACGACCGCGATCGCGCCGGGCGACCAGGTGCTTGTCTCCGGACCGATCGGCGAGCATGGCACCGCGATCATGCTGGCCCGCAACCAGTTCGACCTCGACGCCTCGATCGAGTCCGACACTTGCTCGCTGTGGCCGGCGGTCGACGCGCTGCTGGAGGCGGCCGGCCCGGATCTGCACTGCATGCGTGACGCGACGCGCGGCGGCGTGGCGTCCGTGCTGAACGAGCTCGCGCGTGCCTCCCAAGTCGCGGTCGTCGTCCGCGAGGCGGACGTGCCGGTGTCGCCGATCGTGGCGGCGGCCGCCGAGCTCTTGGGGATCGACCCGATGTACGTGGCCAACGAGGGGCGGCTGGTGGCCTTCGCCGCGCCTCAGACCGCGGATCGAGCGCTCGCGGCGCTGCGATCGGTGCCGGGGTGCGGTAGCGCGGCGGTGATCGGCGAGGTGCGGCGGGAGCCTCCCGGGATGGTGACTGTTGAGACCAGCTTTGGGGGCAGACGGGTGATGGACCAGCTCGTCGGCGACCCACTACCGCGGATCTGTTGAGGGCAGGTTCCACGAGGAGGGAGAATCGATGGCGACCGGAATTGAATACGCACCTAGGCAGCACGAAACCGAGCAAATAACCGCTCACGTGCTGTGGATGACCACCGGCCTCTCGTGCGAGGGCGACTCGGTGGCAATGACCTCGGCGACAAATCCAAGCCTCGAGGACATCATCCAGGGGGTGATCCCGGGGATGCCGCGAGTGGTGGTTCACAACCAGGTGATCGCGTTCGAGGTCGGCGACGAATACATCCAGGCCTGGTACGACGCCGAGCAGGGCAAGCTCGACCCGTTCGTGCTCGTGGTCGAAGGCTCGGTCGGCAACGAGCAGATCAACGGCGAGGGCCACTGGACCGGATTCGGCGTCAACCCCTCAGACGGACAGCCAATCACGCTCAACGAATGGATCGACCGGCTCGCTCCAAAGGCAGCGGCCGTCGTGGCGGTGGGCACTTGCGCGACCTACGGCGGCATCCCGGCGATGAAGAACAATCCCACCGGCGCCATGGGCGTGCCCGACTACCTTGGTTGGAAGTGGCGCTCGCGGGCCGGGCTGCCGGTGATCTGCATCCCGGGCTGTCCGGCTCAGCCAGACAACATGACCGAGGTCCTGATGTACCTCGTGTTCCATCTGGCAGGGATGGCCCCGGTGCCCGAGCTCGATGAGCAGCTGCGGCCGAAGTGGCTGTTCGAGCGCACCGTGCGTGAGGGCTGCAACCGCGCCGGCTTCACCGAGCAGGGCAACTTCGCCACCGAGTACGGATCCGACCACCGGTGCCTGGTGAAGCTTGGCTGCAAGGGCCCGGTCGTGAAGTGCAATGTCCCGGTCAGGGGTTGGGTCAACGGAATCGGTGGCTGCCCGAACGTCGGTGGAATCTGCATGGCCTGCACGATGCCGGGATTTCCGGACAAGTACATGCCGTTCATGGACCCGGACGAGTGGGGAAACGCCGGGGCAAACTTCCAGAAGTTCACCTACGGCCCGATTTTCCGGTATTTCCGCAAGCGCAACATTGAGAAGAAGTACGACATCGAGCCCGAGTGGCGGCGTCGCGGCCCGGCACTGCTCAGCGGCTACCAAAAGCGCTGGTAGACCGAGCGCGTCTTCCGACAGGAGAGATAGATGGCCACTACCGAATCGCCCACCGAACAGAAAGTCGTCGTCAAGGAGATGTCGTGGGATCCGATTACTCGGATCGTCGGAAGCCTCGGAATCCACACCGAGATCGACTTCTCAAACCACCAGGTGCTGAAGTGCTACAGCACCTCGATGGTCTTTCGTGGATTTGACATCTTCATGAAAGGCATCGATCCGCGCGATGCTCACTTCATTACCAGCCGGATCTGCGGCATCTGCGGCGATAACCACTGCACCTGCTCATGCCTGAACCAGAACATGGCCTACGGGGTCAAGCCTCCGCCGCTCGGCGACCTGGCCTTCAACCTCGCGGAGACCGCCGACTACATGTTCGACCACGCGATCTTCAACGACTGCATGGCCAACGTCGACTTCTGCGAGCAGATGGTCAAGGACACCAATCCGACACTGCTGGCAAAGGCGGAGAGCGTCTCTGCGCCGCACAAGGACATACACGGCTACGGCACGATCGCGGACATCATGCGGGCGCTCAACCCGTTCACCGGCAGCTTCTACCTGGAGACGCTGCAGGTGGCTCGTTACACCCGCGAGATGTACTGCCTGTTCGGCGGCCGCCACACTCATCCCTCGACGATCATGCCGGGAGGCTGCAGCGCCGACATCACGCATCAGACGCTCACCGACTACTACGTGCGCCTGATGCGCTACTTCGACTACGTCAAGCGGGTTGTCCCGATGCACGACGACCTGTACGACTTCTTCCTGCAGGAGCTGCCGGGCTACGACATGGTCGGCTATCGCGAGACGAACCTCATCAACTGGGGCTCATTCGACGATCCCGACTATGTCGACTACGACTACCGCAACATGACTCAGTGGGGCCGCAAGCGGTACATCACCCCGGGGGTGGCGATCGGCGGCGAGCTGATCTCGACTGATCTCGTGGAGATCAACCTGATGATCCGGATCCTGCTCGGAAGCTCGTACTTCGACAGCTGGGAGAACGAGCCGACCTTCGTGACGCGCGATCCACTGGGCAACCCGGTGGACAAGAATCACCCGTGGAACAAGCAAACGCTGCCCAAGCCGCAGAAGCGTGACTTCGCCGATAAGTACAGCTGGGTGGTCTCGCCGCGAATCTACGACAAGCGGACCGACACTCACGTCTGCTGCGATACCGGCGGCGGGCCGTTCGCTCGCCAGTGGTGCACGGCCAAGGCGGGCCTGGTCGACTTCGGCTATGCGAAGGCGACCGGCGACTCGATCCAGATGGTGTTGCCGAAGTCCGCCTCGATGCCGGAGATGGAACTCGAATGGAAGGTGCCGGAGAAGTCGAACGCGATCGAGCGCGACCGTGCGCGCTCCTACCACCAGGCGTACTCCGCGCTGATCGCGCTTCACTGCCTTGAACGTGCCCTGAAAGAGGTCCGCGCCGGGCGGACCAAGAGCTGGAAGGAGTTCACGGTGCCGGAAGAGGCGGTCAGCTGCGGGTTCCACGAGGCGGCTCGAGGCGTGCTCTCGCACCACATGGTGATCCGCGAGGGCAAGATCGCCAACTACCAGCCATACCCGCCGACGCCGTGGAACGCCAGCCCGCGCGACGTATACGGAACTCCGGGTCCCTACGAGGACGCCGTCCAGAACACGCCGATCTTCGAGGAGAACGGGCCCGAGAATTTCAAGGGCGTCGACATCATGCGGGCGGTGCGGAGCTTTGACCCATGCCTGCCGTGCGGCGTGCACATGTACACCGGCAAGGGCCGCGTGAAGAAGGTGCTGCACACGCCCACCGGACTCAGCTGACGCTCGCCTGAATCCAGATGTCATCCGAGGCACAACCGGGAGAGCTGCTGGACCGTGTCCAGGAGCTGAGCGCCGCGGTCGAGGAGCTCTCCGACGTTCGCGCCCGAGAGCTCGCCCAGGAGCTGGTCGGGGCTGTGATCGCGATGTACGGCGACGGCCTGCGGCGGATCATCGAAGCGATCGAGCGCTCGCGCGCGGCGGGCGCGACGATCCTCGATGAGCTTTCGGAGGACGGGGCGGTGGCGAGCCTGCTGTTGATCCACGACCTGTATCCGGTCGGACTCGAGGACCGGGTGCTGGAAGCGCTTGAGACAGTGCGGCCCTACATGGAGTCGCACGGCGGCAACGTCGAGCTCGTCGAGATCGAGGAGGGCGTGGCGAGACTGGCGCTGCAGGGCAGCTGCAACGGCTGTGCCGCGTCACGAGCGACGCTCGAGCTGGCGATCAAGCAGGCGCTCGAAGAGCACGCCCCCGACCTCGTCGGGCTCGAGGTCGAGGGGGTCGCTGAGCCGGCGACCCGGGGGGTCGAGCTGCCGGTGGTGAGCTCCGGGATGACCGAGCTGCCGATGATCCACTCGGAAAATCTTCTCCCCTCGCCGGAGGCAAAGCCCGCCCGCTGGGTTGCGCTCGCACACGCCGAGGGCTTGCAACACGGCGAGTTTCGCGCGCTCGATGTGGAGGGCGCGACGCTGCTGCTCGCCAACATCGACGGCACGCTGCTCGCCTACCGCGATCGATGCGCTTCCTGCGGTGGTCAGCTGCATGACGGTGAGCTGGGCGGTCACATGCTTCGCTGCCCCACCTGCGAGGTCGAGTTCGACCTTCCGCGAGCGGGGCGCGCGGCGGGCGGGGAGCCGCTTCAGCTGACCCCGGTTCCGCTTCTCGCCGGCGACGCGATCCGGGTGGCCGTTTGAGCAAGCAGGACGCGATCGCCGCCGCCCGGCGCCGGGCCGAGGTCGTGGCAAGGATGAGAACACTCGCGCAGGCAGGCGCCGGCGAGCGGCCTGCGCGTGCGCGCCAGGCCGATGAGCGCTGCGACATCTGCCACGCGCGGATCCCCGACGACCATCGCCATCTCCTGCAGCTCGCGGAGCGACGGATCGCCTGCGCCTGCGAGGCCTGCTGGGCGCTCCATTCCGGCGACCCCGAGTACCGCCCCGCCGGGACCCGCACGATCTGGCTCGACGGCTTCGACTGCGATCAGGAACTGTGGGGTCGCTTCCAGATTCCGATCGGGCTCGCGTTCTTCATGCGCAGCAGCGTCGGCGACGGGGTGGTGGCGTTCTATCCTAGCCCCGCGGGCGCCACCGAGTCGGAGCTCAGCCTCGAGGCATGGGATGCGCTGGTGGAGCGAAATCCCGCGTTGGCGGAGCTCGACGCCGACGCCGAGGCGCTGATCATCAACCGGCTCTCCGACCCACCGCAATACGTGATCGCTCCAATCGACGACAGTTACGCGCTGGTCGGGCTGATCAAGTCGCGGTGGGAGGGAATTTCCGGAGGCAGCGCGCTCGAGCAGGCCGTGCCCGAGTTCTTCGCCGCCTTGCAAGCGCGGGCCAGCGGGACCCCCGGAGCTCGCCGGTGAAGGCGCAGATGGAGACCGAGCAGCGGCTGATGAGCGGTCCCGAGCCTGGTTTTTCGATCCTCAGCTGCGCCCATCTCGCGTTCGCGGCGACGCCGACGATGGTCTTCTCGGTCAACGCCACCGAGCCGACCGGCCACGAGATCCAGTCGATCGCGCTTTCGGTCCAGGTGATGATCGATCCCGCGAAACGAGGGTACGACCCGCCGACCCGGGAGCGCCTGGCGGAGCTGTTCGGCCCGCCGGCGAGCTGGGCGCCGTCGACCCAGGGCCTCGCCTGGGCCCGGGTGGGGGCGGTCGTGCCGGCGTTCGTGGGCCAGACCACGTTCGCGCTCGAGCTGCCCTGCACCTATGACCTCGAGGTCGCGGCCTGCAAATACTTCTATGCGGTCTCGGATGGGGAAGCGCCGCTTAGCTTCCACTTCTACGGGACGGTCTTCTATCGCGGCCCCGGAGGCCAGCTTCAGGTCGTCCCGGTTCCGTGGAGCGTCAACGCCACATTCAAGATGCCGATCGCCGCCTGGCGGGCGATGATCTCCGAGCACTACCCGGGAGGCGGCTGGATCCGCCTCAGCGAGCGGACGCTGGCAGCGCTTAACGCGCGCCGTGCAAGCCGCGGGCTGCCGAGCTTTGAGGCCTGCCTCGCCGAGCTGCTCGAGGAGGACGCTGACGATGCTCGATGAGCTCGTGTCCTCGCTCCTGTACGAGGGCTACGCGCTGTATCCCTACACCCCGGGCGCCACCAAGAACGCGACCCCGACGCCGTTCGGAATCATCTATCCGCCGGCGTATGCCGCCGAGTGTTCCGGCGCCTTCGATCACGCCCGGATGGAGTGCGTGGCAATCCCGGCGGACGGCGCCACTCTGTCGGCGACGCTGCGATACCTGGCTCCGAGCGGGGAGCGACACGAAGCCCTGGAGCGACGCGCCGAGCTCGGGCCGGTGCGGGTGGGCGAGCGCGACACGATCGAGTTCGGCGACGGACGCTTCACGCTTCGCTCCGAACCCCTCGCTGACGGCGAAGGAGTCCTGGTCCGCGCCTGCGTGCACAATCTCGCCAGCGTCCCGGCCGGCCTCGATCGCGCCGCGGCCCTGGCGCGATCCCTGATCTCGACGAACATCGTCGTGCGGATCTCCGCGGGTCGCTTCATCTCGCCGCTCGAGGCCGGGCGCGAGAGCGTCAACACCTGGCCGGTGCTCGCCACCCCGGACGACGACGCGGTGCTGGGAGCGGCGATCGTGCTGCCAGATCACCCGCAAATCGCGCCGCAGAGCGGCGGCAATCTGTTCGATAACACCGAGATCGAGGAGGCGCTGATGCTCCACTTGCACGCTCTCAGCGATGACGAGCGCGAGCAGGTGGCCGCGCAGGACGAAGCCGTGCGCGCGATGCTCGAACGGGCGCTCGCGACCACGCCCGAGCAGATCATCGATCTCCACGGCGGGCTCAAGGAGGTGGGCGATGGCTAGCGGGCCGCGGCTCGACGGAGCGCAGGACAATCCCGGAGTGGAGCGCGCGACGGTGAACGGGGTCACATTCGAGCGAGGTGCGAGCTTGATCTTGCGTCCCGGCACCGACCGTGACCCGTTCGACAAGATGCTCGACGGCAGGCGGGCGACGCTCGAGCGCATCTACGTCGACTACGACGATCGAGTGTATCTCGCGGTCACGGTCGACGACGACCCCGGCCAGGAATTGATGCGCGAAACTGGCCGCTACCTGTTCTTCTTCACGCACGAGGTACAGACGCCATGACCGAGACCGCAAAGCGCACCAAACAGATCCTCGTCGCGGGCATCGGCAACGCCTGGATGCGCGACGACGGCTTCGGCGGCGAGGTTGCGAAGCTGCTCTCCGAGCGCGAGCTCCCGGCCGGCGTCCATGTGATCGATTTCGGCTCCGGGGGTCTCGATCTGGCTTACGAGGTGATGCGTGGATACGACGCGCTGATCCTGATCGACGTCAGCCGTCAGGGAGGCCCGGCGGGAACTCTGTACGTGATGGAGGCCAGCTCCGAGGACGTCGACGGCCGGATCGAGGACGGTCAGATGCTCGATCCGCATGGGATGGATCCCGAGACCGTCCTGCGGTTCGTCAAATACGTCGGCGGCTGGCCCGGGCGAGTGTTCGTGGTCGCGTGTGAACCGGACGTAGTCGAGGACGTCGGCCTGGGTTTGAGCGATGCGGTCAGCGGCTCGCTCGCTCGCGCCGCGGACGTGGTGCTCGAAACGGTCGCCGAGCTCCAGGATGCATGAGCTGTCAATCGCGAGCGCGGTGCTGAACACCGCCGCCAAGCACGCCGGTGGTCGTCCGGTATCGGTGGTCAGCGTCAGGGTCGGCGGCTTGCGCCAGGTGGTCCCGGAGTCGTTGCGCTTCTACTTCGAGATCGTCGCGCGCGACACAATCTGTGAGCACGCTCGTCTGGAGCTGACAGAGATCGAAGCCCGGCTTCGCTGTGCTCGCTGCGAGCGGGAATGGGAGCCGCTGGTCCCGGCGTTCCGCTGCCCCGACTGCGCCTCGGCCGAGGTCGCGGTGCTCGCCGGCGAGGAGCTCGAAGTCGACTACATCGAGGTGGAGACAAAGGAGAGCGCATGCATCGGACCAAGGTGAGGGTCGTCGAGGATGCGCTCGACGCCAACAACACGATCGCGCGCGCCAACCGCGAGGACTTCGACCGCCACGGTGTCACCGTAATCAACCTGATGAGCGCGCCCGGAGCGGGCAAGACGACGCTGCTCGAGCGCACCGTGTCCGATTTGCAGGGGCTCCGCGTCGGGGTGCTCGAGGGCGACGTGCAGGGCTCCTTCGACGCTGACCGGCTCGCCGGCCTGCACGTCCCGGTCGCCCAGTTGAACACCGACCCAGGCTTCGGGGGCGAATGTCATCTCGACGCGAACATGGTCCGCTCGGCGCTGCCGGCGCTGCCGCTGGAGCAGCTCGACCTGCTGGTCATAGAGAACGTCGGCAACCTCGTCTGCCCGGCGGAGTTCAAGGTTGGAGAGGACGCGCGAGTGATGATCTCCTCGATCACCGAGGGCGAGGACAAGCCGCTCAAGTATCCGCTGATGTTTCGAGCCTGCGAGCTCGTGCTGATCAACAAGATCGACCTGATCGATCATCTCGACTACGATCTCGACCGGTTCCTCTATCACCTGGACCAGGTGCATCCCGGGGTCGAGCGGATGCTGGTGAGTGCGCGTACCGGCGAGGGGATCGAGTCCTGGCGCGAGTGGCTGCTGGCGGCCGGCCGCCGAGCGAGGGCGCCGGCGTGAGCGCGATCCGCGATGCCGGTGCCGTCGAGGAGTTGCTCGAGCGGCGACTCGAGCAACGCCGTGAGGCCGCCGGAAGGTACTTCCCGGCGCGCGCGGAGGAGATTTCACGGCTCTGCCATCGGATGGCCGAGCGGTTCGCCCGCGGTGGGCGGCTGCTCGCGTTCGGGCTCTCGGCGGCGGCCCGCTCGGATGTGCGCCACGTGGCGGTCGAGTTCGTGCACCCGGTGATCGTCGGCAAACGGGCGCTGCCCGCGATCGGCCTGACCGGGGAAGGGAGCGGCGTCTTGGACGAGCTGACGCTGTTGGCGGAGCCGGAGGACATCGTGATCGCCTTCGGCGAGCCGAGCGACGGGCCCGAGCTGGCCGCTGGAATCGCAGCTGCGCGGGCACGCGGCTGCCTGACGGTCGGATTCTCGGCGCTCGCCGCCGAATGGGAGCTCGAGCCGCCCAGCGGCGATCCGTTTATCCGCCAGGAGCTCGTCGAGACGCTCTATCACGTTCTCTGGGAGCTCGTGCACGTGTTCTTCGAGCACCGTGGGCTGCTCGAAGGACGGACCGAGCAGCGCGCCCATGACGCCGGCGCGTCGAGCTTCCTCTACCCGTTCCTCGCCGAGCGCGAGCACGATCTCGACGCGGTGCTCGCCGACGTGCGGGCCTCGGTACTGATGAAGGCCGATGAGGTGGCCGAGCTGCGCGCCCGGACGCTGACCGGCAACTCGACGTCGCTGGGCCAAGCCGCGGCGGTCTTCAGGTCGCTTCTGCAGGGCGGGGGGAGGCTGCTGGCGCTCGGAAACGGCGGCTCGGCCACCGACGCGATGGACCTCGTCGCGGACTTCATGTCCCCGCCGGCGGGGGCAGGATGGCAGTCGCGTCCCGCGATCGATCTGACGGCGGATGCCGCGATCATCACCGCGATCGCCAACGACATCGGCCCCGAGGCGATCTTCGCCCGCCAGGTGATCGCCTACGGCCGCTCGGGAGACGCGCTGGTCGCGGCTTCCACCAGCGGCAATTCGCTGAGCGTGCTCGAAGCGCTCGCGCAGGCTCGCCGTCGCGGGCTGGCAACGCTCGCGCTGGTCGGCTACGACGGCGGCCGGGTCCTCGACGAGCATCTCGCCGACCACGTCGTGGTTACGCCTTCGCAGCACATCCCGCGGATACAAGAGGCACAGGCGACGGCTTATCACGTGCTGCGGGAGCTGGTCGAACCACCGCCGCCGTGAGTACCGCCGCGCGGTCGTGCGTGCGGTTGCGCGTACGGGTGGAGGGCACGGTTCAGGGAGTCGGATTCAGACCGTTCGTCTACCGGCTGGCGCGCGAGCTCGAGCTCGCCGGCTACGTGCTCAACGACGCCCACGGCGTGCTACTCGAGATCGAGGGGACGAGGGCGTCAATCGATCAGTTCCTGGCGCGGCTGCGCTCGGGGGCGCCGCCGCTGGCCGTGCTGGACCGGGTGTCCGTTGACGCGCTCGAGTGCGATGGCGCCCTCGGCTTCGAGATCCGGGAGAGCCCGCACGGCGAGCAAGCGAGCGCGCCCGTCACGCCCGATACCGCGATCTGCCAGGACTGCCTGCGCGAGCTGCTCGATCCCGCCGATCGCCGATTTCGGTATCCGTTCATCAATTGCACGGGCTGCGGGCCGCGGTTCACGATCGTCCTCGGGGTCCCGTACGACCGTCCGCTGACGACGATGGCTCCGTTTCGGATGTGCGCGAGCTGCCAGGCCGAGTACGACGATCCGGCGGACCGGCGCTTTCACGCCCAGCCGAACGCTTGCCCGGCCTGCGGTCCTTCCCTCGCGCTGGTCGATCGCGCCGGGGCGCCGGTTGTCCGCGATCGCACGTGCGACGCGGTCGCCGCCGCGGCGGCGGCGCTGGCCCGCGGGGCGATCGTCGCGCTCAAGGGCGTCGGCGGTTACCACCTCGCCTGTCGCGCAGATCATGAGCAGGCGGTGGCCAGCCTGCGCTCCCGCAAGCATCGCGAGGACAAGCCGTTCGCGCTGATGGCGCCCGATCTGGCGGGCGCGGAGCGGCTCGTGGCGCTGGAATGCGCGGCGCGGGAGCTGCTCGTGAGCCCACAGCGGCCGATCGTGCTCGCGCCGCGTGCGCCGCGTGCGCCGGTGGCCCGGTCGGTTGCGCCGGGGACGCCCGAGCTCGGGGTGATGCTGCCCTACTCGCCGCTTCACCACCTGCTGCTCGCCGACGCGAGCACCGCGCTGGTGATGACCAGCGGCAACGTCTCTGATGAGCCGATCGCCTATCGCGATGAGGACGCGCTCGAGCGGTTGCGATCGATCGCCGATCTGTTCCTGCGACACGACCGCAAGATCGAGACCCGCACCGACGATTCGGTGGTTCGCGTCGTTCACGCGGGTGGCGCCCGTCGGACGGCATTCCTGCGCCGCTCCCGCGGTTACGTTCCAGGGAGCTTGCCGCTGCCCGGCGGGGGTCGCGCGCGGCCGCTGCTGGCCTGCGGAGCGGAGCTGAAGAACACCTTCTGCGTGGCGAAGGCTGCCCGCGCATGGGTCTCCCACCACATCGGCGATCTCGAGAACTACGCCACGCTGCGCTCGTTCATGGCCGGCGTCGAGCACTTCGAGCGGCTGTTCGCGGTCTCGCCCGAGGTGGTCGCGCACGACCTCCACCCGGATTACCTGTCGAGCAAGTATGCGCTCGAGCGAGACGGCGTCGAGCTGCTGGCAGTCCAGCACCACCATGCGCATCTGGCGGCCTGCCTCGCCGAGCACGGCGAGCTCGGAAAGGCGGTGGGCGCGATCTTCGACGGGACCGGATACGGGCTGGACGGCACCATCTGGGGAGGAGAGTTGCTGTACGGCGACCTGCTTGGTTTCCGCCGTGTCGGCGCGCTGCGCACGGTGGCGCTGGCGGGCGGCCCGAGGGCGATCAAACAGCCATGGCGGATGGCCTGTGCGTGGCTGCGGGAAGCCGGACTCGGTGATCGGGGAGTACCGGTGCAGTTGCGCGGCCGGGTGGAGCCCTCGCGGTGGGGACAGGTGTCCCGGCTCGCGGAGACGGGCTTCTCCTCGCCTACCACCACCAGCATGGGGCGGCTGTTCGACGCGGTCGCCGCCCTCTGCGGCTTGCGCCCCGAGATCAGCTACGAGGGCCAGGCGGCGATCGAGCTCGAGGCGCTGTGCCAGGTGGGCGATCATGGGCGCTACGAGGTCGAGCTAGTCGATGTCGACGGGATGCTCGAGATCGACCCGCGAGAGATGATCGGCGCGATCGCGGACGAGGCGGCCGCAGGCGCGGATCTGGGGTCGGTGGCGAGCCGCTTCCATGACTCGATCGCGCAAGTCACGGTTGACGCGTGCGCCCGCCTGGCGGGAGAGCTTCGGACCGAGGCGGTTGTCTTATCCGGTGGAGTGTTCGCCAACCGGCGGCTGCTGGAGGCGACGGTCACGGGCCTCGAGCGTGCCGGCCTGCGCACGCTGACGCCCCAGCTGCTACCGGCCAACGACGGCGGTATCTCCTACGGCCAGGCGGCGGTCGCGGCGGCGCGGATGTAGGGGGATTCTCCGAGGCCCCGGCTTGTCTTCGCCCAAGCCGGCGAGCTCACGCCAGCTGCGTCTCGTCAAGGCCCTGCAGCAGCTCCGAAACCGACTCGAACACCGCGGCCGCGCCCGCCTCCTCGAGCTCGTCGGGTCCGAAGCCGCCGGTTCGGACCGCGATCGTGGGGACCTCCGCGTTCTTGGCGGCTTCGATGTCCCAGGGAGTGTCGCCGACCATCACCGCGTCCTCTCCGCCGGCACGCTCGAGCGCTGCCTTCACCAGATCGGGCTGAGGCTTGGTCTCCTCGACGTCCGCCGAGGTGGTCCATGCGTCCGCAAGCTCGCGCGCGTCGAGCAGATCCAGATACACATCGACCTCGTCGGCCTTTGCGGAGCTGGCGAGCACGACCGTGTGCCCCCGCTGCTTGAGCTGCTCGATCAGCTCCCGAGAGCCCGCCATCGTCTCGACCTCGGTGATCAGCTCGAAGTACAGGACTTTCTCGGCAGCGCGGATGTCGTCTCCTTGCTCGCGCTCGGTTCGCTCGTCGGTCAGCGCGCCGACCAGCTGGTCTCCGCCCATTCCGATATGACGATGGATCCGCCACAGCGGCAGGATGATGTCGTGCTGCTTGAAGGAGCGGTACCAGGCGATCGCGTGGTGGTAATTGGTGTCCACCAGCGTGCCGTCGATATCGAGGATGGCTACCGTCACGGTTTTGCTCTTATACCCCGCGGCGACGGGGCTCAACGCGAACGGGCAGATCTTCTTCGCAGCCGCTCGGCGCCGGCAAGCAAAGGCTCGAGCTGGTGGCGGGCGATCAGCGCCGGGGTCGCGGCCAACAAGAAGTTGAACACGCGGTAGGCCACGACTGCCGCCAGCGCCGGCGCGAGCGGCTGACGCACCCAGTAGAGCGCGTAGGTCATCAGCACTTCGGTCACCCCGGCACCTCCAAGCGGCAGCGACCGGCGTGTGGCGGCGTAGCCGGTGGCGTAGGCGAGGACCACCTTGCCGACGTTCGGCTCGAGCCCGAAGGTCCGCAGCCCGCCGTAGAAGGCGGCGATGTCGAAAGCCCAGTAGAGCGTCGTCCCCAGCCACGCGCCCCAGTACTTGCGGGGGTTGCGGATCAGGGTGTGGAGCACACCCACTCCCGCGAGCAGGTGCTCGAGCCATTCCCTGCGCCTGCCTGCGAGCAGCGCGATCCGCTCGCTGCGTCGGGGAGAGCTGACCCACAGACCGAAGCCGAAACCCACCGGTACGAGCACCGCCCATGGCCACAGCAGCGAGGACATGATGTCCGCGCCGGTCGCGAGGAACACGATCGCGACCACGCAGGTGATCGGGGCCAGCACCGCCCACTCGACGACCCCGAGCGCGAGTACCCGCACCCGCGCGCTGCGCTCGTCCTCGTGCAATGCGTGCAGCGCCTGCTTGTCGATCCCGAACCCGCCGGTGATCGCGAACGGGCCAAATCCGGCCACCACCACACGCGCGACCAGCGGCAGCGCGAGCGGCGCGTGGCCGTGCAGACAGGCGATCGACCGGTACGCGAGGACGTACGCGGGGTAGGTCAGCAGCTCTGCGACCGCGATCAGCGCAACCCAGGACGGGCGGAAGTCCTGGAACACCCGACCGATCGACTCGGCGCCGCTGACCCTGGCGATCACGAGCACGGCGAGCGCGGCAAGGGCGGTGGCGAACGCCGAGACTGCGATCGGATGGCCCGCTCGGCGAGTCACGGCTACGACCATAGCCGGGGACGCCCGCCAATCGGGCCAGTAGCCTGTGAAGTGGAGCAGTGCTCGGTCTGATCGCAGCGAATGTCGGGCGGCGCCGCGCGCGCACGTTCCTCACGGCCGCCGGGATCGCCGTCGGCGTCGCGGCGGTCGTGGCGTTGCTGGCTCTCTCGGCCGGCCTGAACCGGACGGCGGGAGAGCTGGTCCACCTGGGCGGCGCGGATCTGGGCTTGTTCCAGCGCGACGCGGGCGACCCGACATCCTCCGTGCTGCCGCTTACGATGCTGCCGCGGCTGCGAGCCCAGGGCGAGATATCCGATGTCACGCCGATCCAGTTGGTGGTCGGTGAGGTGCAGCGGGCTCCCGGTGCGGTCGTGCTCGGACTTGATCAGCATGGATTCGTGGCCGCATCGCTCGTGCTGACCTCGGGCAGCGCGGCGAGCCCCGGTCGGGTCGAGGTCGGCGACGTGCTGGCCGGCAACCTTCACCTCGTAACCGGTTCGAAGCTGCGAATCGGCGCCCGGACATTCGCGGTCGCGGGCATCTATCACTCTGGCACTTCCTACGTCGACAGCGGCGCCGTGACCACTCTTCGAGATGCCCAGCGGCTCGCCGGGCGGTCGGGCGGGGAGGCCACCACGTTCGCCGTTCGACTGGCGCCCCAGAGCAGCGCGGCGAGCGCTGAGAGGCGCATTCAGTCAGCCTTTCCCGGCCTCAATGCGATCGCCGACCCCGGTCAGGCCGCCCGGGCCGGAGCGAACACCGAGTTGATCAGCAAGGCGGTGGTGCTGATCGTCGTGCTGGCGCTGATCATCGGTGCGCTGACCGTCGCCAACACGATGCTCGCGGCGGTGCTCGAGCGGCGGCGTGAGCTGGCGCTGCTCGCGACGATCGGCTGGAGCACCCGCCAGCTCGGCGTGCTCGTGCTCGGCGAGGCGGTCGCGGTCAGCATGCTCGGCACCTGTTTGGGCTTGCTGCTGGGATTGGCCGCGAGCAGTCTGCTGCCGGGTGCGCTCGGGTTAGGCGCCTTCATCTCGCCCGACCTGACCGCCTGGACGCTCGGCCGCGCGGCGCTGATCGGGATCATCATCGGCGCGATCGGCGCGATCTATCCGATCTGGCGGGCGACCAGAATCAGGCCCGCGCTTGCGCTGGCGCCCGGATGACCCGGCGCCGGCGGGCTCAGTCCGGCTGGACGCGCCCGTCGACGAGGTGCACTACGCGATCGGCACGGCGCGCCACCTCGGGGTCGTGGCTGACGACGATCACGGTCATCCCGCGGCTGGCTCGGATCGCGCCGAGCAGGTCGAGCGCCCGTTCCCCGCTGGCAGAGTCAAGCGCGCCGGTCGGTTCATCGGCCAGCAGCAGGCGTGGGTCGTTGGCAAGCGCGCGGGCCAGCGCGACGCCCTGGCGCTCGCCTCCTGAGAGCTGTGATGGAAGGTGCCAGGCACGGTGGGAGAGGCCGACCTCGGCCAGCAGATCGAGTGCCCGCTGATGGCGCTCGTGATGCCTGACTCCCGACGCCAGCAGCGCCGCCTCGACGTTGCTGTGCGCGCTCAGATAAGGAAGCAGGAAATTGTCCTGGAACACGAACCCGACGACTTGACGGCGAAACCGCACTGCTTTGGAGGGTTCGGGAACAGGCTTGGCATCCACCAAGACCCTGCCCGCGTCGGGAAGTTCGAGGCTGCCGATCAGGTTCAGCAGCGTGCTCTTCCCAGAACCGGACGGGCCGGTGATCGTCACCCATTCGTGCGGGTCGACGGTCAGCGAGACGCCGCGCAGAGCCTGGGTTTGACCGAATGTCTTGAATACGTGCTCCACCGCCACGCTGGCAGCGGTGAGGTTCTCACGAGTCGCCTCCAGCGGTCGGTCGCTCGCGCGTGAGCGGCTCGAGGTTCTCACGGCTTGACCGATACGGGCCAGTTCAAGGTGGTCGATCCAGCCGGGGTCGTCACGATCGCCTGAAATGTCAGTGGATGCCCGACGGCCTCCTTTGGGAAGGTCAGAAGCTCGTGCCAGGAGCCGTTCTCGAGCCGATGTACAGGGGGATGGTCGGTCCCGACGACCAGGCCGGCGAACGTGAACTGGATCCTGACGGTGCCTGACAGCGGGTGGCCGCTCGCGTCCGTGACGTGTATCGAGTATGGCCACAGCTTGCCGGCGGTCGGAGTGTGGTCAGGGGCGTGAAGCGTCGCGTGGATCTTGCTGGCAGCCGTGGGCGTGGCGCCGGTCGCGCTCGAGGTTTTGGTGATCGTGGTGGCCGATGTGGTCTTGGTGGTGGTGGTGCTCGACTTCGAGCCTGCGCCGCAAGCGGTGAGCCCGCTCGCCACCGAGAGCGCGGCGATCGAGACAAGAATCCTGTGACCCGCCTTCATCATCGCTGGGTTCGTTCTGGGCGCCCGGTGCGCCCCGAGCGCCAGCTATGAAACATCTTAGCCCTGCGCTATTGGCTGCTCAGAGCGCGCAGCGCGGCGGCGTGATGGCACGATGTAATGATCGCCCCCGACCCGGACAACCTCCGCTGGCCCGACGTCGCCGACCTCCTGGCACTCCGCGCAGGAGAGGCGATGGAGCTCAACCAGCGCTACCTCAACCCTCAGCTCGGCCGCGTTCTCCGCACCCTCGGCTTCGACCGAGACTGGGCCGCGGGCCGCGGTTCGCATCTGATCGACCGGGAGGGTGCGGAGTATCTCGACCTGCTCTCCGGCTACGGGGTGTTCGCGCTGGGGCGAAACCATCCCTACGTCAAGAGCCAGCTTCAGCGGGTACTCGAGCTGGACACCCCGAGCCTTCCCCAGCTCGGCGTCTCGACTCTCGCGGGAGCGCTGGCCGAGGAGCTGGTCAGGCGCGCTCCGGCGCCGCTCGACGCCGTCGTCCTCACCAGCTCTGGCACCGAATCCGTCGAGGGCGCGATCAAACTCGCCCGCGCGGCGACCGGCCGCCCGCGGATCCTGCACTGCGAACGGGGCTTTCACGGCCTCACGCTCGGCTCCCTGTCGGTCAACGGCAACGAGGAGTTCAGGGAGCGATTCGGTCCGTTCCTGCCCGGATGCGATCCGGTGCCGTTCGGCGATCAGCAGGCGTTGGAGCAGCAGCTGCGACGCGGTGATGTGGCTGCCTTCATCATCGAGCCGATCCAGGGCAAGGGCGTTTACATCGCGCCCGATGGCTACCTCTCAGAAGCGCAGCGGCTGTGCCACCGGGCGGGGTCGCTGCTGATCGTCGATGAAGTTCAGACCGGTCTCGGGCGCACCGGTGCCTTCTATGCGCTCGAGCACTGGGGGCTCGAGCCAGACCTGGTCGCGCTCTCAAAAGCGCTCTCCGGTGGCTACGTGCCGCTGGGCGCGTTGCTCGCGAGCCGCCAGGTGTTCAAGGGCACGTTCGATTCGATGGAACGCTCAGTGGTGCACGGATCGACCTTCGGCGGCGGCGATCTCGCGGCCGCGGCGGGGATTGCCACGCTCACCGTGATCGAACGCGACCGCTTGGTGGAGCGGGCAGCGAGCCTCGGCGAGATGTTGCTGGAACTGACCCGGCCACTTGCACAGCGCTTCGAGATCGTGCGCGAGGTCCGGGGGCTGGGTCTGATGTGGGCGATCGAGCTCGGCCGGCCCGCGGGTCCGGCCGCCAGACGGATATGGGACGCGATCGAGCGCCGTCAGCCCGGCCTGTTCGCCCAGCTCTTGACGGTTCCCCTGTTCCACGACCATCGGATCCTGACTCAGGTCGCCGGGCATCACATGAACGTCGTCAAGGCTCTCCCGCCGCTGGTGGTCTCAGAGGGCGAGCTGCGGCGGTTCGCGGCAGCACTGGAGGAAGTGCTAGAGCAGGCCGAGAGGCACCTGCTCCGGAGGTACGCGAGCCTCGGGTTGGGGTTGGGCCGGCGAAGCTTGTCGGCGCGGCAGCGGTAGGGTCGGGATTGGTGGGCGTGGGGAGTGGCTGGGCTGGGGTGTGGGGAGTGGCTGGGCGTGGGGGAGTGGCTGGGCGTGGGTGCTGCCGGTGGGCGAGGGCGGGCGAGGGCGGAGCGACTCCTCGGTGGTGCGGATGGTGAGCGACGGCGGAGCGACTTCTCGCTGGTCCGGGTTTTGTCGACCATGGTCCCGATTTCAAAGACGATTTTCCTGGAAAACGTCCCACTGGATGCCCCCAGAAACGCGGCTGGGACGTTCAACGTGAAGCAGAAGGGAAACGCCCCAGTGGAGGTTTGGGTGCCGTCGAGTGGGACGTTTTCCAGGTTGTTTCGGTCCCCGTGGCGCGAAACCGGGGGACGCTGACCGGTATCTCGCTCTCGCCCGGCGATCACCCGGCCGCCCGGCGATCGCCCCGGGCCGCCCGGCGATCACCCCGGCCGCCAAGCGCTCCAGCGTTTCCCTCCTCGGCGCGCCGGGAACCCCACACTCATGACAGCGGATGAAGAGCAGCGTCCGAGCGAGCCGCCGACCGGCTTTCCCGAGCCAGGCGGCAAGGACCCCGGCGACCGATCGCACGACCCCGATCCTCACCACGCCCTCAACACCCCGGCGGACGATCCTGATCCCACCGAGTGGCCGGATCCCTATGACCACCGAGAGGATCCCCGCGACCCGGTGGACCCCAGCGGAGTGGAGTACGGCGACGAGCCACACACGAGCACCGGGGCCACGAGCACGAGCGAGCCCCATCCTTCACAGGATCCGGAAGCGGTGCCCTGGGAGGGGCCCAAGCGGGACAAAGTCGACGATTGAACGGGCTGTCGGGGCCGGGTGCAGGTGAGCTCGCGAGCCGAGCCGCTGCCCCGCAGCAGTGGCTCGCATGATCCGGCTCTCACGACCGATGGGCTACCCCTCGGCGGCCCTGCGTAGCGGACCGGCTCCGGCCGGCAATCCCTCCGCCAGCAGCCGCTCCGGCGCGACGTCCACCGCCTCGCGGATCGTGGCCTCCAGTATCCCAGTGGCCGCGAGCGCTGATGCCGCGGCGGTGAGCAGCGGCGGCCGGGAGGGGGAGTGGGCATCTGATGCGAGCAGGAACGGAAGCCCCGAGCGAGCGATCCGCAATCCCGCCCGCTGCGCCTCGGCGCCGTGATTGGAGACGAGCGAGGAGGCGTTGATCTGAAGCACCGCTCCCAACTCGACTTGCTCGACGATGTCGGCCATCGAGGTGCTCTGGGAGCGTTCCGGATGGCCGACGAGTACTTCGAACCCACGCTCGCGGAGCTCGGCTGCGGCCTCGGCGAGAGTCGTGCGAAGCGGAAACAGCGGCGCCTCGAGCAGCAGCCACCGATGTCCGGAAGGTCCGTGTGCAACCAACTCCAGCTCGGAATCGCTGAGCCGCGAGACGTCATCGGGCAACAGTTCCGCCCCGACACAAATCTGGAGCTCGACCCCGGCCTCGGCCAGCAGCGCTTGTAGCCGAGCGGTGCGCGGTTCGAGTTCAGCGAAATCGATCAGGTGCGCGTGGGGAGTGACGACGACTCGCCCGGTGCCGTCGGCGACCGCCAGCCGCGCCAGCTCGATCGCCTCGGCGTCGTCGACCGGCCCGTCGTCAACCGCCGGTAGGAGATGGAAATGAAGCTCGGTCCGCACTCTCGCTGCCACGATCAACCCGCTCCCGCTGTCAAGTTCGCTGCCGCTGTCAAGTTCGCTCCCGGATCGCCGCCCACGATCAGATTCTGACGATCCTGCCCCGCGGCCACCCCGCGCTATCCGCGAGCACTGCTCGAGCTGCCCCCGCCCCGGAGGCGCCGTGCACGGCAGGCCCTGGATGCACGGACGCTCCCGCCGCGTAGAGACCGCGTAGCGGCGTACGGTAGCGCGCCAGTTCCGGCGCGGGCCGAAACAGGAGCACCTGATCGAGCTCGATGCTTCCGCCGGCAAGGTCGCCTCCGACCAGGCTCGGGTTCTCGCGCTCGAGCGCTCGCGGCGAGCGGACGGAGCGCGCCCGGATCAGCTCCCGGAAGCCCGGCGCGAACGCCTCGATTCTGTCCTCGACGAGGCGCCCCAACTGATCGTCGGGAACTTCCGGGTCAGACGGGATCCGGGCGTAGGTATAGAGCGTGTGCTGACCCGGCGGCGCGCGAGTGTCGTCAAACAACGACTGCTGGCCGACGACCAGCGTCAGCGCCGGCGTCACTCTCCCGGCGTGGGCGGCGTGGGCGGACTCGACCAGATCCGAGAGCTCACCGCCGACGTGAACGACCGCCGCCCGGCGTGCTTGCATTGCGCCCCACGGAACGGGACCCGCGAGCGCGAAGTCCACCTTGAGCGTCCCGGGGCCGTAACGCCAGCCGCGCAGACGCTTGAACACGCGGTCTGGAAGGGCCCCGGGATCGAGCATCGCGGCGAGCGGCCGGGCGCTGACCGTGACCACGATCGCATCGGCTGAGATCTCCTCGCCACCGGCGAGTGCCAGGCCGAACGCCCGGCGGCCCCTTCGAAGCAGCCGCTCCACCGAAGCCTCGCAGCGCACCTCGCCGCCATGGCGCTCGATACGAGCCACCAGCAGCTCGGTCAGCCGACCTGCGCCCCCACGGGCGATCGGCCAGCCCACTGACTGGCCAAGCAGGTTCAGAACCAGGCCGATCGCCGCCGAGCCGGCCGCCCACGGCTCGAGGTCGGAGTGGCACGCCGAGCCCGAAAGCCACGCCGCAGGCCGAGTTCCGCCGAGCACCTCACAACCAAGCGCCGCAGCTGAGCCGATCAACCTCGGCGCAAGATCAAGCGCGTGGCGCCGCAGCCGGGCGAGGAGCCGCGCAGCATCGATAACCGGCGGAAACCTCGCCAGCGCGGCGCCGATCAGCAGCTCGCGATTTGGCATCAACAACTCCACCAGCTGCCGCCAGCGGCGGCCGGCCCCGGGTGCGCTCGCGTCGAGCGTCGCAACGGTCTCACCAATCTCGCGGGACAGGGAGATCGAGGAGCCGTCCAGGAACGGATGGACCATCGCCAGGCTCGGGGAGATCCACTCGAGTCCGTCGTCCTCGAGCGCCAGCTCGCGGAAAGCCGGCGAGACGATCGTCAGCGGGAAGAATCCGGCGCAGCGGTCGTGTCGGAATCCAGGCAGGCTGTCCTGCACCGTGCAGACGCAGCCGCCTGGCCTCGGAGCCTGCTCGAGCACGGTGACGCTGAGGCCGGCCTGCGCCAGCAGCGCCGCGCAGATCAGGCCGTTGTGGCCGGCGCCGACGACCAGCACGCGCGCGACGCGTCGTTTCGGGCTCACGCCTGAGCCGGGCGGCGGATGGTGGTTTGCGCCAGCACGGCGACACCTGGCATAGCAGTTCGGTTCCCCCGGCACGAGGACCGGAAACGAACATACCCCGCTCGGCCCGAGGCACGGGCGCGCCGGGCCAGCGTCCGCAGCCCGGGCGATTCGTGGGTGTGCAGCCGGGTAGCCGCGAAGGATGTCGCGTTTCCGAGGCCCGCTCGCGGACAGCTACCCTGCGGCCGCCGCGCTGGTGATCTTCGCGCTGGTCCCGTACCTGGCGCTGAGCGCCGCGTTCCTGTCGCTGATGCCCGTGCTCTCGAACGGCCTCGGCGTCAGCCGGCAAGCCTTGGAGCTGACGGTTGGCATGGCAAACGCTGCATACGCGTTCGGGACCGTGATGGCCGTTCAGCTCGCCGTGCACCTCCCGGGTCGGAGGATGCTTGTCGCTTACTGCAGCTTGTTCGTCGTCGGCACATCGATGGCCGCGCTGGATCTGACGCCCGGCCTGTTCATCGCCGGCTACGTGATCGCGGGCCTGTGTACCAGCCTGATGCTGATCGCGGCGGTGCCACCACTGGTGACCGGCTGGCCGCCGTCGAAGATGCCGTGGACCGCCGCGGTGATGAACCTCTGCGTCTTTGGCGCGGTGGCGATCGGTCCGGTCGCCGGCGGCGTGCAAGCGGGCGCCGGCAGCTGGCGGCTGATCTTCTGGCTGGTGGCCGGGTCGGCGGTACTCGCGCTCGCGTTGGCGCTGCTGACTTTCGAGGACCAGCCGCCCCAGGATCACAGCGCCCCGTGGGACTGGGTCGCGGTGGTGCTGGCGGGCGGCGGTTGCGCCGCGGCGTTCTTCGGCGCCTCGGAGCTCGAGACGCACCCGATAGTGAGCGCCGTGACACTTCCGGCGCTGCTTGCAGGCACGGGGATGATCGTCGCCCTGGTGCTCTACGAGTACCACGCCAGGCGGCCGCTGATGCCGGTGAAGCAGGCCTTCACGACAATCCCCGTCGCCGGCATCGTGATCGCGATGTGCGCCGGCGCGGCATCTTTCGCGGTCGTCGAGCTGGCCCAGACGGCGCTGCAGTCGAAGGGCAGCCCAACGCACAACGCGATGCTTTTCTGGCCCGAATTTGGCGGGGCGCTATTGACTGCCGCACTGCTCGGGTTGCTGTTGCGAACCCGCTTCGTGCCGTTGCTCGCGTTCGCGGGAGCGATCATGCTGGCGGGCGGGGCAGCCGTTCTCACGGGCGTCACGGGAGGAGCCGCCACGGTCGTCCTGGTCGGGTCCGGCCTGGTCGGGCTGGGAGTCGGAGCGTCTGTGTCACCGGCCCTGTTCAGCGCCGGCTTCTCGCTGCCGTCCGGCCAGATTCAGCGCATTTTCGCCCTGATCGAGCTGCTTCGCGGCGTCGCCGCGTTCATGGCGGCCCCCGTCATCCTGCATCTCGCGAAAACGGTGGGTGGGTCGCAGGCCGACGGAGTAAAGCTCGGGTTGTGGGTGTGCTGCGGGATCGCGGCGGGCGGTGGCTTACTCGCCGCCTGCGTCTTCCTCTACGGCCGAGCGCGCCTTCAGGTACCAGAGCTCGAGCGCTGGGAGCGTGGGGAGCAGCCCGCCTGGCACTCCCCACCGATCACTGCAAGCGCCCGTCGAGACCACGATGCAGCTACAGCGACTGCTCGGCTTTCCTATAGGCAATCTGCAGCAGATCAGAGCCGAAGAACACGGTCAAGGTCGAGGCCAGCCAGCGAGTGCAACGTGGCGCAACCAGGAGACCGGCAGTGAGACCCGCGCTGATCCACAGGCCGAGGCAGTATGGACAGATCAGCAGCTCTCCGATCGCACGCCGCAGACCACGCCCGCGCGCCTGTTCGCTGACCTCCCCGGGGCCCGCGTCTTCCTGATAGCGCGTGAACGGCATCCGTAGGGTGCTGGTAACGCGATCCTTGGCGATCGTCCGCGACGCCTTATGCGCCGCGCACGAGAGCAGCAACAGGTCGCCAAGCTCAACTCGCTCGGGCAATTCTCGGCCGCACGAGCGAAACCACAGCGCGAATGCGCTCGCCAGCGCTCCGAACGTGGCCATCAGCACCGCGTAACCCCCGATTGGCTTGGGCTCATCGGCGTAGCCGTCGTATCTGGAGATCGAATCGAGTTCGGTTTCAGCGCTCATGGGGCCCCTTACCCTAGCGAGATCGCCTCAACTCCGGGCGCAGCAAGGCGGGCAGAAAGGCTCAGCCCCCGCGTACCTGGCCACGAAGTCGCGCAGCGAGGCGGCATTGCGGACCGCATAGTCGCGGTAGCAGTTGTTCATCAGCAGGTGGGTCTCGCGCGCCTGGACCGCGACCTCCGAGATCGGCTGCGCCAGCTGCGCGAGCTCGTCATCGGAGTACATGTAGCGAAAGCGCTCGGCCGCCGAGCGCGAGGTGTCAGACCAGGTTTCCTCAGAGCGCCCGTGAAACCGGACCATGAACAGGTCCTCGTTGGTGACGGCAAACAGCTGCGCGAGCCCCGACACCTTGGGGGCGTCGACGCCCACGAACACGAGTCGGTGCTCCTCGAGCAATCCGAGGGTGCGCTCGCGGTCGCGCTGCTGCGCGAGCCACCGCGGTGAGCGGAACTCGACGCATACCGTATAGTCGGGCAGCCGCTCCCGCAAGGCCTCGATCTCGGCACGGTTCTCGCGCCGGGGACCGAACCAGGGCGGATACTGGAACAGCACCGAGCCCAGCCGTCCGGCCCCGTGCAACGGCCGCAGCGCGGCCTCGAATCGCCGCCATGCTTCGGTGAGCGCCTCAGGATCGAGGTGCTTGGCATAGATGTTGCGCTTCTCGGCGACATCGGCCGGCAACTGCTCGCGCAGGTCCCGCCAGAGTGACCTCGGACGGGTCGGGTGGCCGGTCAGCAGCGAGTACGCCTTGACGTCGAAGCGGAATCCGTCCTCGGTGCGCTGCGCCCACAGGCGTGCCTGCTGTTCGGAGGGCGGCGCGTAGTAGGTCGAGTCGATCTCGGTGAGCGGAAACTTGCTCGCGTAGTAGCGCAGGCGTTCCTCGGCGCTCATCGTCCGTCGCGGGTACCAGTCGCTGTCCTGCACCAGGGTTCGGTCGGTCCAGGAGCAGCTGCCGGTCAGCACTCGGCGATCGCCGACTACGACCTCCGCTCCCAGCCGGGGTGACTCGCTCATAGGAGGAAGGTAGCCGCAACGACTCAGCGGCCCGCGAGCGCCGCCGCGGTGACCGCGCACACCATCGCCAGTGGCACGGCGATCACCGCTCCGTGCCAGCTGTGCTCGCACACCGCACCGCCCAGCGCGCCGAGCGCGTACACCACCCAGACCCCGCTTGCGAGCTGAGGGCCCGGCGCTTGCTCGGGCGCGGTTCCGGCCGCACGCTGTACGAGCCGGGCGATCGCTCCGGTGAGCGTTCCGGTGACGTAGGTGGTGGCCACCCCGCCCGTTTCGGCAGCGCGGACGATCGCGGACTGGACGCCCATCGAGATCGCCGACAGCGCGATCAGCAGAAAGCGAAGCGAACCAACGCCGATCACCGTCCACAGGATCGACAGCGCCACAAGCGCCGCGACTTCCAGCAGCAGCGCGGCGGTGCTGTTGTGTGGCCAGCGGCCCGCGACGCGCCCCAGAATCAGGACCCCAAAGACCACTCCGAGCGCAAAGCCGCCAAGTGCTGTCGCCGCCCGCGCCGCGTCGGTCCCGCTACCAGTGGCGACCGCCACGCCAAGCAGCACCGTGTTGCCGGTCATGTTCGCGGTGAAGATCTTTCCGAGGCCGAGATAGCTGGCCGCGTCCACGAATCCAGCCGCCACCGCCAGCGCCAGGATGTACGCCGTGAGCGACCTGGCACCGCCATCGGCCGCCTTCGAATCGCTCACCGGTGTGCGGACGGCCGCAGCCGGGTAGCTCGGCGATATGGCCCGTGACGAGTCAGATCCAGACGCGCTAGCCGACCAACTCGAGCAACAGGCAGACGAGCTCGAGCAGCGAAGCGAGGAGCTGCATAAGGAAACGGACAGCGCTCGCAGCGATTGGCAGCGCAAGCGAGGCGATGAGGGCGTACCGGGCGCGCCACCGCCGGCTGGCGACGAGCTCGACAGCGGCGACGATCGGCAAGGGAGCGAGTCGCCTGGCCCCGAGGCGCCACCGGAGAACGAAGCCCCGGGCGAGGCGGAAGCGCCCTCTGAGGGAGCAGCCGGCCCCCCCGCGGACGCGGACGAGGACTGAACGGCAACGGACCCGCCTGCGGACGCCGGCGAGGACTGACCGGCCTGCGCCCGTGCGCGACGGAAAGTGCTCGGGGCCGCTCCGCCATGCCGCCGTGTTACCCAGCGTTCCCGGCTTAGAAGCCGCGCAGGTTACAGCGCCACACCGGCGGGGTATCGACGTGCACATGGCGGTCCGTCCCCGCTTGATTCCGCCCCTCTTGCGCCAGCTGGGAGGCGACCCGTTCGGGCTCGGCCGCGCGGCTCAGTCCGCGCGTTCGGAGCGGTTGGCGCCGCGCACGAAGACGGCGGACCGGATGGTGCAGTCGATCTGCCCCTACTGCGCGGTCGGCTGTGGCCAGAGGGTGTACGTCAAGGACGAGCGGGTGATCCAGATCGAGGGCGATCCCGACTCACCGATCTCCCGGGGGCGGCTGTGCCCGAAGGGTGCCGCCTCCGAGCGGCTCGTCAACTCCCCGATGCGGGAGACAACCGTCAAGTACCGGCGGCCCGGCGGGACGGAGTGGGAGCAGATCGGCCTGGAGCGGGCCACGGACATGATCGCCGAGCGGGTCATCCGCGCCCGTGAGGAGACCTGGGAGGAGGAGAACGACCAAGGCCAGCCGCTCCGGCGCACGCTCGGAATCCACTTCCTCGGCGGCGCGACCCTGGACAGCGAGGAGAACTACCTGATCAAGAAGTTCTTCACCGCGGCGGGGGCCGTGTCGATCGAGAACCAGGCACGGATATGACACAGCTCGACGGTCCCCGGTCTGGGGACCTCGTTCGGTCGCGGCGGCGCAACCACCTTCCAACAGGACCTGCAGAACTCAGACTGCATCCTGATCATGGGCTCCAACATGGCCGAGCAGCATCCGGTCGGCTTCCAGTGGGTCGTCGAGGCCAAGGAGCGCGGCGCCAAGGTGATCCACGTCGATCCCCGCTTTACCCGGACGAGCGCGATCGCCGATTTCCACGTGCCGATCCGAGCCGGCACCGACATCGCCTTCCTGGGAGGGATCGTCAACTACATCTTCGAGCACGAGGCGTGGTTTCGTGAGTACGTGCAGCACTACACCAACGGGCCGGTGGTGATCAAGCCCGAATTCCGCGATACCGAGCAAGCGGCCGGGTTCTTCTCCGGGTGGAACGCCGAGCACGGCGCCTACAACATCGAGAGCTGGGGCTACAACGACACCGAAAGCGAAACCGCCGGCGGCAAGTCCGAGCAGCAGGGGGACGTCTCCGGTCAGCAGGCCCACGGCGCCCATGGGATGAGCTTGAAGGGCGGCGATCCGCCTGACATCGACAACACCATGCAGGACGAGAACTGCGTGCTCCAGCTGGTACGGCGTCACTTCTCGCGCTACACCCCGGAAACCGTCGCCAAGATCTGCGGCTGCAGCGTGGAGCAGTTCACTGCGGTGGCGCGCGCGCTGTCCGAGAACTCGGGCCGAGAACGCACCGCCGCGATCGCCTACGCGGTGGGATGGACGCAGCACACGGTCGGGGTCCAGAACATTCGCGCCGCCTCGATCATCCAGCTGCTGCTTGGCAACATCGGCCGCCCCGGTGGCGGCATCCTCGCGCTGCGCGGGCACGCGAACATCCAGGGGTCGACCGACATTCCGACGCTGTACGACATCCTGCCGGGATATATCCCGATGCCGCATCCGCAGAACCACTCATCGCTCGACAAGTTCGTCGAGTTGAACGGTCCGGATACCGGCGTCTGGGGCGACCTCCGTCCCTACATCGTCTCGCTGCTGAAGGCTTGGTGGGGCGAGGCGGCCACCGAGGAGAACGAGTTCTGCTTCCAATACCTGCCGCGGATCGACGGCGACCACTCGCACTACGCCACGATGCTGCGGGCGCTCGACGGGGAGGTACGCGGGATGTTCTGCGTCGGGCAAAACCCCACCGTTGGATCGGCGAACTCAAAGCTGATGCGGCTCGCGCTCGCCAGGCTCGACTGGCTGGTGGTGCGCGACTTCCAACCGGTCGAGACGGCGATGTTCTGGAAGGACTCGCCCGAGCACGAAACCGGCGAGGTCCGGACCGAGGACATCAGAACCGAGGTGTTCTTCCTGCCCACTGCCGCACATACCGAGAAGGAAGGCAACTTCACCAACACCCAGCGGCTTCTGCAATGGCGCCACAAGGCCTGTGAGCCGCCGGGCGATGCCCGCTCGGAACTGCACTGGATCTATCACCTCGGGAAGGCGATCCGGGCGAAGCTGGCCGCTTCGACCGACCCGCGCGACCGGCCGATTCTCGATCTGACCTGGGATTACCCGGTGCTCGGCCCAAATGCGGAGCCGGACGCCGAATGCATCCTTCAAGAGATCTCCGGCAAGGACGATCGAGGCTCGTTTCTCTCGACCTACGATCAGCTGGAGGGCGACGGGTCGACCAGCTCCGGCTCCTGGATTCACTGCGGGATCTACGCGGACGGCGTCAACCAGTCCGCTCGCAGGAAGCCACGCACCGAACAGAACTGGATCGCGCACGAGTGGGGCTGGGCCTGGCCGAAGAACGTGCGGATCATCTACAACCGGGCATCGGCGGATCCCGACGGAAATCCGTGGTCAGAGCGCAAGCGCTACATCTGGTGGGACGCGGAGGAGGAGCAGTGGACGGGGCTCGGGGACTCACCGGACTTCCCGAGCGCGAAGGAACCGGGCTATGAGCCGCCCTACCACGCCGAGAAGATGGAGGCGATCGCCGGCGACAAGCCGTTCACGCTGCATCCCGACGGCCGCGGCTGGCTGTTTGCCCCCACCGGGCTGGTCGACGGTCCGCTGCCCGCTCATTACGAGCCCCAGGAATCGCCGTTCAGCAACGAGCTCTATCCCCAGCAGCGAAATCCAACGCGCGAGCTGTTCCCTCGCTCGGTCAATCTCTACCACCCGCGCGACGGCGATCACGGCGCGGAGGTGTTTCCGTTCGTGCTCACCACCTACCGGCTGACCGAGCACCACACGGCCGGTGGCATGTCCCGCATCGTTTCCTACCTGGCCGAGCTGCAACCGGAGTTCTTCTGTGAGGTCTCGCCGCAGCTGGCCGCCGAGCGCGGGCTCGAGCACGGAGGCTGGGCGATGATCGTCACCGCTCGCCAGGTGGTCGAGGCCAGGGTGATGGTCACCGAGCGGATCAGCCCGCTGAGGATCGGGTCCGATCCACCCCGGACGATGCACATGGTCGGCGTGCCATACCACTGGGGCGGGATCGGGATCGTCACCGGCGACTCCGGTAACGAGTTGCTCCCGGTGGTGCTCGACAACAATGTCCACATCAACGAGTACAAGGCCGCGACCTGCGATATCCAGCCCGGGCGCCGGCCGCGAGGTCCGGCTCGACTGCGCCTGGTCGAGGAATATCGACGGCGAGCGGGGATCGGGAAATGAAGCTGGAGACGCACGCCTGGCCGCAGAGCTACGGCGCTGACGCCAAGCCGCGGATGGGCTTCTTCACCGACACGTCGATCTGCATCGGGTGCAAGGCGTGTGAGGTGGCGTGCAAGGAGTGGAACCAGGTCCCGATGTCGATTCAGGGTTTCACCGGCAAGTCCTATGACAACACCGTCGATCTCGGCGCGGACACCTGGCGGCACGTCGCGTTCATCGAACAGCGCCTCGCTGCGGATGCGCGCGAGGATCCCTCGCTGGTCGCGGTGGCCGCACGTTCGGAGGCGATCGAGCAGGGAGTCCAGACGTATCAGGAGGGCGACGGGTTCCGGTGGTTGATGGCCTCGGATGTTTGCAAGCACTGCACCAACGCCGCCTGCCTCGAGGTCTGCCCCACCGGCGCCCTGTTTCGCACCGAGTTCGGCACGGTCGTCGTGCAGCAGGACGTCTGCAACGGCTGCGGATATTGCGTGCCGGCGTGTCCGTTCGGGGTCCTCGACAAGCGCGAGGAGGACGGGCGGGTATGGAAGTGCACGCTGTGTTACGACCGCCTGAAGGACGACCAGGAGCCGGCCTGCGCGAAGACCTGCCCCACCGACTCGATCCAGTTCGGCGAGCTCTCAGCACTGCATGAGCGCGCCGAGCGCCGACTGGAACAGCTGCAAGGCGCCGGACAGAGGGACGCACGTCTGTATCTCGCCGACGACGACGACGGCGTCGGCGGCGCGGGGGCATTCTTCCTGTTGCTCGACGAACCCGAGGTCTACGGCCTGCCGCCGGATCCGGTCGACCCAGTTCGCGATCTGGGCTCGATCTACAAGGCTGCGGGCGCCGCTGCGCTGGCACTGGGAGTGGGACTGGCCGCGGCGGTGCTCGGCGGTGAGCGGTGAGCGACCAGAGCGAATACCGCTCCTATCACGGGCAGCCGGTGATCAAGCAGCCGGTCTGGACCTGGGAGATCCCGTGTTACTTCTTCTGCGGAGGTCTCGCGGGTGCCTCGGCCGGTCTCGCCTTCCTCTCCGAGCTCAGCGGCAACGAGGTGCTCGCCCGTCGCGCCTGGGGCTCCGCGCTGGCCGGCCTGACCGTCAGCCCAGTGCTGCTGACATCCGACCTCGGCAGGCCCGAGCGGTTCCTGAACATGCTGCGGATGTTCAAGCTGAGCTCGCCGATGAGCGTCGGCACGTGGATCTTGGTTGCAAGCGGGGGCACGACCGGGCTGGCGGCTGCTGACGCCTGGCTCGGCCTGTTTCCGCGCCTGGGAAGATTGGCCCGCCCTGCGGCCGCGCTCCTGGGCCTTCCGCTCAGCACCTATACCGCGGCGCTGATCTCCAACACCGCCGTGCCGGTCTGGCACGAGGCGCGGCGCGAGCTCCCGTTCGTGTTCGGAGCTGGGGCCGCGCTCAGCGCGGGGGCAACCGCGGTCGCGCTGACACCCCCCGCTCACGCCAGGCCCGCGCGACGGTTGGCGCTCGCGAGCGCCGCGCTCGAGCTCGGAGCCAACGAGCTGATGAAGCGGGCACTGCGAGAGCACGGGGAGCCGTACACGCGTGGCCCAGCGGCGACCTTCCGCCGCGCCAGCTTCGCCTCCCTCGTGGCCGGCGCGGCGCTACTGTCGCTGCGCGGACGCTCGCGGGCGGCGGCCGCGGCAGCCGGCGCCCTGCTGCTGAACGGTGCCCTGAGTGCCCGCTGGAGTGTGTACCAAGCTGGAATCGCGTCGGCGTCTGACCCCCGGTACGTGATCGCGCCGCAACGCGAGGGGGTCATCCAGGGTCATCGGCGAGGCGCGGCACGGTCCGCGCCGGCGCACGCCGAGGCGCCCGACAGCTGCGTGGTCAGCTGACAGACCGGCGGGGACCGAGCTCTCAGCTGACCAGACCAGCCACCTTCTTGCGCCGCTCATCGCCGCTGTCAGGATCAAGGAAATAGACCGCCGTGCCGCCGATCACGACGCCGATGACCACTCGTGGCAAGGTCCGCTTGGGCTTCGGCGGCGGCTCGATCAGCCCGAGCTCTCGGGCGGCGTCGGGTCCGTAGGTGGCGATCACGGCGTACGCGAGACCCGCCACCTCGCCGACGCGCTGCGCGGCCTCGGCGATTGGGGCCATCTTCTGGGTCGCTTTGCGCTTGGCGATCGGCTTAGCGACCTTGAACGCCAGCTTCGTGGTGGGTCGTGCCGCCTTGACCGTCGCCTGCCGCGCGATCGGGTACTTCGCCAGCCCCTTGACGGTCTTGCCCGCGGCCTTCGCCTTGGTGCTGTTTTTCATCCGTCGTTGCCTCCTCGCTTAGCTCGTGTGTGATCTCCCGTTACCCGCAGCGGCGGGCGCTGATGCATCAGCCGCGGAGCGCCGATAGCAGCGCCTTGTGAGGCGACCGGACCGTTTCCGTGACGGCCGTTGGCTCGTATCCACAGTGGGCCATGCAGTTGTCGCAGCGCGGGTCGTTGCCGCGGCCGTAACGGTCCCAATCGGTCTGCTCGAGCAATTCTCGGTAGCTGCCGGCGTATCCGTCGGACATCAGGTAGCAGGGCCGCTGCCAGCCGAAGATCGAGTAGCTGGGAATGCCCCAGGCGGTGCACCGAAAGTCTTGGCGGCCTTCGAGAAAGTCGAGGAACAGGGGTGAGTGGTTCAGCCGCCAGCGCCGGCGGCGCCCGTCGGCGAACGCCGCGCGGAACAAGCGCCGGGTCTGCTCGACGCCGGGGAAGTGCTCCTGGTCGGGCGCTTTTTCGTACGCGTACGCAGGCGAGATCATCATCTGATCGACGTGCAGCTCGTCGTTGAGGAAGTCGAGCACCGAGCGGACGGTCTCCGGCGTGTCGTGGGAGAAGAAGGTGGTGTTCGTGGTCACGCGAAAGCCGCTTCGCTTGGCGGCCTCAATCGCCGCGACAGCCTTGTCGAACACTCCCTCCCGGCAGACCGATCTGTCGTGTCGTTCGCGCAGACCGTCGATGTGCACTGCCCAGGCGAAGTACGGAGACGGCTCGAACTGGCCGAGCTTCTTGTCCATCAGCAGCGCGTTGGTGCACAGGTAGACGAACTTCTTGCGCCGCACGAGCTCGCCGACGATCTGGTCGATCTCGGGGTGTACGAGCGGCTCGCCGCCGGCGATCGAGACGATCGGAGCGCCGCACTCCTGGACCGCCGAGACCGCATCCTGAACCGGCATCCGCCGGCGCAGGACGTGATCGGGATGCTGGATCTTGCCGCACCCGGCGCAAGCCAGATTGCACTGGAAGAGCGGCTCCAGTTCGAGCACGAGCGCGTACTTCTCGCGCCGCGTCAGACGCTGGCGCGCGATATACGAACCCACCTTCAAGCTTTGCCGGAGCGGTACCGCCATCGCGCTGAAGACTAGTCCCTCACTTCCGGCGGCAGCGAAAACCGGACCGTTTCGTCCACCACGGCCTGCGTGCGGGCCTCGATCGCACCGAACACGCTCAGCGCTCGTTCGACCCGCTTTACGATTCGCTCCGGCGTCGAGGCGCCGGCGGTGACCCCGATTCGGCGGACTCCGGCGATCCAGCTCGGATCGAGCTGACGCTCGTCGTCGAGCAGGCGCGCGTGGCAGCCGTGAGCCTCGGCCACCTCCACCAAGCGGTTTGAATTGGACGAGTTGCGCGACCCCACCACGAGGATCAGGTCGCACTGTCGCGCGAGCGCCTTAACCGCATCCTGACGGTTCTGGGTCGCGTAGCAGATGTCGTCCGAGCGGGGACCGACGATCGCCGGAAACCGCGTGCGGAGGCGTTCGACGATGCCTCCGGTCTCGTCCACCGCGAGCGTCGTCTGCGTCAGGTAAGCGAGCCGGTTGGGGTCGGGCACCTCGAGCTGCTCGACCTCCTCGGCGCCGGAGAGGACGATCACCTTGCCGGGGACCTCGCCGGTCGTGCCTTGCACCTCGTCGTGCCCCTCGTGCCCGATCAAGACGATCGTGTAGCCGGCGTCGGCGAAGCGGCGGGCCTCGGCGTGCACCTTGCTGACGAGCGGGCAGGTGGCGTCGACGACGGTCAGGCGCCGGCGCGCCGCATCCTCGCGCACCTGGGGAGAGACCCCATGGGCGGAGAACACGACGGTGGAACCTTCGGGCACCTCGTCGAGCTCCTCGACGCAGACCGCTCCGCGCTGCTCGAGCTCGTCGACGACGTGACGATTGTGGACGATCTGCCTGCGCATGTAGACCGGCGGTCCGTAGCGCTGCAACACTCGCTCGACGACCTCGATCGCGCGCTCGACGCCTGCGCAGGATGCCCGCGGCGCGGCTCGGACCAGCTCGCGAGTGGAGATCGCGGGCGCCCACTCGGCGAGCACGCTCGCTCCGCTGCGGAGCGCCCGCCATGCCGGCGCAAGCGCCCCGGCCAGCGCGAACGGATTGCTCAGCTCGCGCGAGGGCGTGTCGATCACCGCACGCAGGACCACTAGCGGCCGCCCAGCGGCGGCGGGCGCCAGCCAGGCCGACTCCATGTCGGCGACCAGCGCGCCCTGCTCGGCCAAGGCCGCGCGTCGATCGCCAGTCACGGGCCGAGCGCTCGAGATGACCGGCCCGACGTGTGCGCGGACGCCGCGACGGGCCAGCATCCCCGCGATCACCGGCGCGCCCGGGCAGTGGGCCACTGGGTCGCCGTTGCGGGCGCGAATCTCGTTCGCGACGACGAGGTCGCCCGGCTGCAACCGGTCGCTCAGCGCGCCTCCGAACCCTGCCACGGCGACGCCCGACCCGGGGACGCTTGCCAGCGCAGCTGCCGCGCGGGAGGACCGGCGTGGCCCGATTCCGGTGCGGAGCACCCTCGCGCCAGGTGCCCCTGCACGCAGCGCCAGCGTCTCGATCCGCATCGGTCCGAGCAGCAGGAGGTCGCTCATACGGCTGCGTTGGCGATCGCGCGTTCGTGCCCGAGTGCCGCGAGCGCGACCTCGGCCGCCTTATGGCCGGAGCGCACTGCCCCCTCCATCGTCGCCGGCCACCCCGTGTCGGTCCAGGCGCCCGCGAGCCCCAGCCCGTTGATCGCGGTTCGTGGGCCCGGTCGCCAGCGGCGCGCGCCGGGGGCCGCCCGGAACGTGGCCGCGTGCTCGCGAGTGACGACGAACTGCTGCACCTCCGCGGCCCGCGCCTGCGGGAACAGCTCCTGCAGCGCGGGCAGGAATCGGGCCCGCAGCTCCTCGGCGCTCATGCTCGCTTCCGCATCTGCGGCGGACAGCGACACCGCCACGCACTGACCCCCCCGAACGCCCGCTGAGGCGGTCCGGTCGAAGACGAACTGGACCGGGGACCCGACCGCGGCGGCGAACTCGAACTTGAACACGGGCCGGTCGTAGATCAGGTGCAGGTTGACGATCGGCGAGCTACCAAGTCGGTCGGGCTCGATCCGCTCGCGCAGCGCCCCCTCGGGAAGCAGGCGAGCGGCACGCTCATGAGGAACCGCGAGCACCACCGCATCGGCATCGAGGCGCTGGCCCGGGCCTGTAACGCCCCGGACTCCATCCGCGGAGGCCTCGATCGCCTCGACCCGCCACCCCAGCCGCACATCGACTCCGCTGGCTTGCAGGCAGCGCAGCGCGGCGTCCCCGTGGATTCGCTGGAGCGGCCGCTTGGCGTAGCCGATGTCGCCGGCATCGGCGCGCTCGAGCAGGCCCACCTTGAATACGAACGCCGCCGCCGCCAGTGAAGCGTCCGCAGCGCTGAGGTTCAAACTGGGACGGGCGATCAGCTGCCAAAGTGCGTCGACGGCGCGCGGCCCCTGCCCGTGCTGCTCGAGCCAGGCGCCGAAGCTTCGCTCGTCGGCGAGGCGATCGTCGGAGTCGACACCTCTGAGCGCGATCATCGCGCGGGCTGCGGCGAGCCGCTCCGCCCAGCTCAGATGCCGGTAGCGCAGCAGCGATCCGGCGAGCTGGAGCGGCGCGGGCAGGCCGCCACGGCGCAACCATGCGACCCCGCGGCGAGGCGCGAGTACCGGGATCGCCAGCCGCTGTTGAAGCATCGTGTCCTGGGTGCTGCCGAGCCGCGCGAGCAGTTCTCGGTAGGCCGAGCAGCAGCGCAGGAACACGTGCTGACCGTTGTCGAGCCAGAGACCGTCGCGCTCGAACGAGTAGGCGGCGCCCCCGAGCCGTGGACGGACCTCCACCAGCGTCACCGCGCCGCCGCCGGCAGCACAGTCAAGCGCGGCCGTGATCCCGGCGAGCCCGCCGCCGATGACCACCACTCGGCCGGCGCTCACCGTGACACTCCCGTCAGGCTGAGCATGGTGACCCAGGTCTTCTCCCAAGGGGGCAGCGAGATCCCGTGTTCGCGCACCGCTTCCGGGTCCCGCTCGATCCGCTCCAGAATGCGGCGGTAAATACCGGTCATCGCGCAGACGCACGAGCCGCTGCGGGCGTCGATCAGCTCGAGCAGCTCGAGGCCCCGCTCGAACCATTCGCGCGCCCGCTCGACCTCGAACGAGACCAAGCTGGCGAACGCCTTCGGCGGAGCGCTCGCAAGCTCCTCGCAACCAAACCGATGCAGGTCCTCCGCCGGCAGATACACGCGTCCGCGATCGAGATCCTCGCGCACGTCGCGAAGGATGTTGGTCAGTTGCATCGCTACGCCGAGTTCCTCGGCCAGCGGTGAGGCGGCGGCGGGGTCGCTGCTGCCGAAGATCGCCAAGCACAGGCGGCCGATTGTGCCCGCCACTCGCTGGCAGTAAACGACCAGCTCGTCGAAGGTCGTATAGCGCTGCTCGCGAACGTCCATCTCGACGCCCGCGATCAGGTCCACCAGCGCGTCGTGGGGCAGCGCAAACCGGTGCTCGGCGTCCGCCAGCGCGACCCCCAGCTGGTCGCCGTCGCCGTACTCGAGCTCGGCGCGGCACTGGGACAGCAGCGCCAGCTTCCGCTCGGCCGGCGCGTCCCCGTCGCCGATGTCGTCGACGCGGCGCGCAAACGCATAGACGGCGCACATTGCCTTGCGCTTCGCGGTCGGGAGCAAGCGAATCCCGTAATAGAAATTCGCGGCGCGAGCGCGGGTGATCGCCTCGCAGTGGCGGTAGGCCTCGTCGAGAAGGGGATCGCTGACCGCGGTGCGGCTCACCGTCCGGGCCGTCCAAGCAGGATCGCCAGCAGCTCCGTGACAAGAGACCCCCGAGTTGGACGTGGCCGCATCGACAGGACATCGTAGTCGGCAGCCACGATCGCCTTCAGCGCCGCTCTCCCGCCGGCGATGAACATCGCAACCGCGATCGCGGGGCGGCCGCGAAGCGTCCCGATCAGCGCAGTGCCCTGATCGAGCAATCGCCGCGCCTTCGAGACCTCCAGCGCGAGCAGCGCGCGCAGCCCCGGCGTCGGCTCAGACAGCGCCAAGTCGCGGGCTTGCACCCCGAACTGCCTGCAGTCCGCGAGCGGCAGGTAGATCCGTCCCCGCGCGTAGTCCTCGGCGACGTCCTGCCAGTGCTCGACCAGTTGCAACCCGCTGCAGACCGCGTCTGAGAGCGCCACGCGATCCGGGGTCGCGCAGCCGAACACCCCCAGGACGAGCTCGCCGACCGGGTGCGCGGAAAGCGCGCAATAGGCGAGCAGCTCTTCGAAGGTCTCGTATCTATGCTTGACCTGATCGCGTCGGTTGGCCTCGATCAGGCGGCGAAACGGCTCGATTGGCAGATCACAGGCGCGGATCGTGGGCTCGAGCGACGAGATCAGCGGGTAGCGCGCACCGCCTGCGAAGGCACGCTCGAGATCCGCCTCGAGCTCATCGAGCAACTCGAGCCGGTCACCGTGACTTTCATCTCCCACATCGTCGACCAACCTCGCGAACCCGTACAGCGCGAGCAGATCGGAGCGAGTTCGGCGGGCGAGCAAGCGGCTTGCCACCGGGAAGTTCTCGGTCTGGGCCTGCGCAATCACGGCCGCCGGAGCCGGCAGCCGAGCCTCGCTGGCTGAAAACGTCTGCCCGGCAGGGGGTAGGGTCGCGGCCATCAACCTGATTGCAGTGCCTCCAGCCAGCGACCGATCGCCATCACCGGGAACACCAGGCGGTAGAGGTGGTAGTTGATGTAGAAGTCGCCGGGGAATCCAGTCCCGGTGTATTGCGGCTCATCCCAAGTGCCGTTGGGAAGCTGGGTGGCGCAGAGCCATCCCACCCCGCGCAGCGCAGCAGCCGAGCCAGACGCGCCCGCGGCATGCAGTCCCATCAGCGCCCACGAGGTCTGCGAGGCGGTGCTGTTCCCCCGGCCGATCCATGCCCGGTCTACGTAGGAGCGGCAATCCTCGCCCCAGCCGCCGTCGGGGTTCTGGTGGCGCTCGAGCCACGCGACTGCACGCCGCACCCGGGCGTCGCCGGGACCAACTCCCGCCGCCGCCAGCGCGCACAGCGAGGACCAGGTTCCGTAGAGGTGGTTGACGCCCCAGCGCCCGAACCAGGAACCCTCCGCCTCCTGCTCGGCGGATAGCCAGCTCAGCCCTTCCGCCGCGCGGTCGCGGGCGTCATCGCCGTGTTCGGCCGCCAGCAGCTCCACCACATGGGCGGTTACGTCGGCGCTCGGAGGGTCGATCACCTCGCCGAAGTCGCAGAACGGGATCTCGCGACAGATGGCCCGCATGTTGTCCGCATCGAACGCGCCCCAACCGCCGTCGCTGCTCTGCATCCCGATCACCCAGGCGACCGCTCGCCGGACGGCCTGCTCGAGGCGCTCCGGATCCGGATGCGCGATTCGCCGAAGCGCGAGCGCGACCACCGCGGCGTCGTCGAGGTCCGGGTAGTTGACGTTGTGGTACTCGAACGCCCAGCCGCCGGACTCGAGTCCCGGCCGACGCACCGCCCAGTCGCCCGCCACGCTCGCGACCTGGCGGTCCAGCAGCCAGTCGGCGGCGCGGATCAGCGCCTGATCGCCGGGATCGAGGCCGCCGTCCGCCAGCGCCAGCACCGCCAGTGCCGTGTCCCAAACCGGCGACTGACAGGCCTCCAACGAGCAACTATCGTGCTCCTGCACGGTGAACGTCTCGAGGCCTTCGAGACCGGCTCGCATCACCGGGTGATCGAGCGGATAGCCCTGGAGCGTCAACGCGATCAGCGAGTAGACCCAGGGGGGCTGGATGCCGCCCCAGCTGCCGTCGGCCTCTTGGCGCTGCACGATCCAGCGCTCCGCAGCCGCCAGCGCGTGGCGCCGAAGCGGCCCCAGCGCCAGGCGCTCATAGCGCCTCAGGAGCTGGTCGAGCGCGATCAGCGCATGTCCTCGCGGCGTCGCTCGAGGCCGTGCCGCGGGAGCTCCGGGCCCCAGCTCGGCGAGGGTGAACGGCAGTCGATGCACTGGCCGGTGCGCCCGGACGACCGTCAAGGCGACGATCGTCTGCCGAGCCCAGCAGGCGAAGTCGTAGGGGTTCAGCGGAAACCACTCGGGGAGGAACATCATCTCGGGTGGCAGTGCCGGAACCTCGTCCCAGGGCCATAGCCCGAACAGCGCCATCCAGATGTGGGTGAAGACACGAGCCGCGCGCGGGCCCCCGTTGTCGCGGACGAACTCGGCAGCGAGCCGCATGTGTTCGCTGGCGGGAGAGTCCCCCGCCAGCTTCAGTGCCCAGTAGGCCTCGATCGTCGTCGATACGTCGCCAGGGCCTCCGGCGAAGTTGGCCCAGCTTCCGTCGGTGTTTTGACGGGAGCGAATCGACGCCGCGGCATGATCGACGCGCTGCTCGTCGCGGATCCCCAGAAACTCGCGGAGCAACATGTCCTCGGCGTCCATCGAGACGTTCGTCTCGAGCAGTCCCCGCCAGTGACCATCCGAGGCCTGCAAGCCGAGCAGATGGTGCCGGGCACGTTCCAGTGCCTCGGCCGCGCCGTCGACCAGCGACGGCGGAAGTTGGCTGACTTGTTGGATGCTGACCGGCCCAGCGACCACGTTCCCTGCTTTCAAGCTACAGAACTCCTCACGCGTGCGGCAGGATACGGACCGCTGACGGTTGAGTGATCAAAAGTTGCCATACCAGTCAAGTTGGGCCACCTGTTCCCGTCGACCGGCCCGTTATCTGCGGACCCGCGCCGCTTCGAGATCGATGTCGTGCTGGATGCGCCCGAGAATCTCAGCCGGGGTGGCCCGCTCCGAGCGAATCTGACTCACCGCTCGGCGCTCGGCGTCGATCATCTCGGTGCGCAGCTCTTGAAGTGCAGGCGCCCCGTCGGCTTCCTGCGGTTCCTCGTGACTGCCGTGGCGCAGTTTCTCGAGGCGGCTCAGCCGAAGCTCGTAAATGCCGCGTAGACGAGCGACCATCTCCTCGGGAGGCTGGTGCTCCTCGGCCAGCTCCTCGAGCCGCGCGAGCGCGGCATGGTTGACGCGGATCCGGGCCTTGATCTCCTGTTCGTGCAGGCGCGCGCTCTGGGCCAGGCCGAGCCTCTGCACGAGCGGTCCAAGCGTGAAGCTGGGCACGATCAGGGTCCCGATCACCGAGCAGTAGACGAGAAAGATGACCTGATCGCGCCCGGGAAACGGATGCGAGCCGGCGAGGACCGGGATCGAGAGGGCACCGGCGAGCGACACCGCGCCGCGCATCCCGCTCCAGCCGAGGACGGTCAGTTGCTTGGCGGGGATCGCCTCGATCGTGGTGCGCATCATGCGTCCGGCGAACGGCAGGCAGCGTCCGAAGCCAAACATCCACACGAACCGAAGCACGATCAGCGTGGCTACGATCGCCGCGCCGTCGACGATTCCCGTCCAGGCGTTCCCGCCGGGAAGGCCTTTGATCACGTCGGGGAGTTCGAGGCCGATCAGCAGGAACAGCAACGACTCGAGCAAGAAGCTGAGCGCGTCCCAGAACGGCTCGACGCGCAACCGTACCTCCGCCGAGGCGATGTCCTCGGCGCGTCTTCCGACGATCAGCCCGGCTGCCACCGCCGCGAGCACGCCCGAACACCCTGCGGCGTCGGCGGCGGCGTAGGAGCCGAATGCTCCGAGCAGGCCAATCGCCACCTCGAGCGACGGCTCGTTCAGACGCCGGCGGACGAACACCACCAGCCAGCCCGCCGCCAGGCCGATCGCAGCTCCCCCCAAGGAGATCGTGACGAATTTGATGATGCCGTCGCTGACCGAGAAGCCTCCGGCGGCCGCGGCGATCGCCACTTGGAAAGCCGCCAAGCCGGTGCCGTCGTTGATCAGCGACTCGCCCTCGAGGATGATCGTGATCCGCTCTGGCGCCCCGATCTCCCGCACGATGGCGCTGGCCGAGATCGGGTCGGTCGGCGCGCAGAGAGCACCGAGCGTGAACGCGGCCACCCATGGCAGGTCGGCAACGAGATGCCCCGCCACGGCCGCGAGCGCGACCGTGAACAGCACCAATCCGGTGGCGAGCGTGATGATGTGCGCTAGCTGGGAGGCGAGATCGAAGCTCGCCGCTCGGTACGCGGCGCTGTAGACCAGCGGCGGCAGGAACCCGAACAGGACGATGTCGGGCTGCAGGTGGATCGACGGCAGGCCGGGGACCACCGCCAGCGCCAGCCCGCCGAGCACCAGGACCGGCGGGTAGGGAAGTCCTGCCCGTTCGGCGACCGCGCCGAGCAGCGCGATCCCAGCAAGGAGCCCGATGACCAGCTCGACTCTCGGCACGCTGGTTGCTGAGCGTACGCGACCGAGCCGACGCGCCCCGCCGGGTGGCGCGGCGTCGCGCAAGCGCGGCGGTGTGTCCTTCCGCCCGCGACGGGGTACCTCCAGGCGGGATGGAGTTCGACGCCAGGGGACCTGCCGCTCATCGCGTGGTGATCATCGGCGGCGGCTTCGCGGGAATGACCGCCGCAGATACGCTCGCCGACGCGCCGGTCGAGATCACGCTGATCGACGAGACCAACCACCACCTGTTCCAGCCGCTGCTCTACCAGGTCGCCACCGGGCTGCTGTCGCCGGGGCAGATCGCGCCGGCGCTCAGGAGCCTCTTCCGCCGCCAGGACAACGTCGAGGTACTGCTGGGCAAGGTGCAGGACGTCGACCTCGATCGCCGGATGGTCAGGATGCTCGCCGAGCAGCAGCTCGAGGTTCCGTACGACACGCTGATCGTTGCCGCGGGCGCGACCCACTCGTACTTCGGCCACGAGGAGTGGTCGCAATGGGCGCCGGGAATGAAGACGCTCGACGACGCGATCCGCCTGCGCACGCGGATTCTGGCCGCGTTCGAGCTCGCCGAGCAGGCGCCGAGCAGCGAAGAGCGCGATGCGTGGCTGACCTTCGCGATCGTCGGCGGCGGCCCGACCGGGGTCGAGCTGTCCGGCCAGATCGCGTTGCTCGCGCACCGGGTGCTGCGGGGCGAGTACCGGCACATAAATCCCGCGACCGCACGGGTGATCCTGCTGGACGCGGTGCCCTACCTGCTAGGAGACTTTCCCTCGACGCTGCGTGAACGCAGCGAGCGCGACCTCCGGCGCCTCGGGGTCGATGTCCAGCTCGATTCGCGCGTGGTCGGAATCGACGTCGACGGGGTGACGATCGGCGGCGACGGCGGATCTCGCCGCATCACCGCGAAGACGGTGATTTGGGCCGCGGGCGTGACGGCGTCGCCGCTCGGCGCGGTGCTGGCCCGCGCCAGCGAAGGGGAGACCGACAAAGCGGGGCGCCTGAAGGTGGGACCGGACCTCACGCTCCCCGGGCACCCCGAGGTGTTCGCGATCGGCGACATGATCGCTATCGAGGGCGTTCCGGGAGTCGCTCAGCCGGCGATTCAGGAGGGCAAGTACGTAGCGCGCGTCGTACGCAGCCGGATTGCGGGTGAGCTGGAGATCGAGCCGTTCCGCTACCGGAACTTGGGGACGATGGCGGTGATCGGCCGCGTCGATGCGGTCGCCGACCTGTTTGGCCGGATTCCGCTCGGCGGGGTGGTTGCGTTCCTGATCTGGGCCTTCGTCCACCTCGCGTACCTGGTCGGCTGGGGCAATCGGTTCGGCGCGGTCACCCGCTGGCTGTGGACGGCGCTCGCCCGCAACCGCCGCGAGCGCCTGATCAGCGTCACCAGCCTGGTCGATGAGCACGTCGCCGTGAAGGCGGCGGAAGCTGAAACTCGCGGCGAGCTGCCCCGCGATCCGCGCGACTCCCGGGCGCGGTCAGCGGCCTGGTCTTAGCGCCGCGGCGCCTGCGCCGAGCGCGGCGGCGCCCAGGCCGGCGAACACGAGCGCTCGCCGTTTGGCGAGCTCGTATTGGGGGCTCAGCTCATGGGCTTGTTGATCGAACGGGCCGTGTGCGCCGCGGTCCTCGTCGACGGGCGTGAACAAGTTGTCGTGATTGGTGGGATCGAGATCGTGCTCGGTCATCTGGGAGCCGTAGGCATACCTCGCGAGGTACCGGTCGAGCAGCCACGGCGCCAGCCGCTCACCGATGATGTTCATCACCGTCGGGATGCCGACGTAGATCTGACGCCGTTTGTGGTGAGCGGCGTGGTGGACGGCGTCGGCGGCGATCTCCGGCTGGTAGATCGGCGGCACCGGAGTCGTCTGCTTGGGAAGCTTGGTCCGACCCCAGGTGAACTGCGTGGTGTTCATCCCGGGCAGCTGGATCATCGAGAGGCGCACCTGCGACTTGTGGTGCAGCAGCTCGGTGATGACGCTCTCGGTGAACCCCTTGCAGGCGTGCTTGGCGCCGCAGTACGGCGCCTGTAGCGGGATGCCGCGGTAGGACATCGCCGAGCACACTTGCACGATCGTCCCGTGGTCGCGGGGAACCATCCGCTGGAGCGCCGCGCGCGTGCCCCACACCATGCCCAGATACGTGACCTCCGTCGCGCGCCTGAACTCGTCGGGCTCGATGTCGAGGAACTCGGCGTACACCGTAACCATCGCATCGTTGATCCACACGTCGATCGGGCCGAATTCCTTCTCCACCGCGGCGGCCGCGCTCTGCACTTGCTCGTGGTCGGCCACGTCGAGCGCGAGCACCAGCGGCTCGCCGCCCGCGGCCCGGACATCCTGCGCCGCGCCCTCGAGTCCCCGGCGCCCGCGCGCGATCAGCCCGATCTTCGCCCCATCGGCAGCGAACCTACGGGCGATCGCACGCCCGACGCCGCCCGAGGCGCCAGTCACCACTACGACTTCAGGCTGCTTGCTCATGGTCCCGAGCGCTTACTGCTGGAGCCGCCGGGCGTCAGCCAGGCCCTCGGGGGTGGTCGGCGCGCGGCCGGTGTCCGCCGGCTCGGAGATCGGAAGTGGCTTCTCGGCTTCGCGTTGCTGGGAGGGTCCCACCGAACCTCCGGCGCGGGCCTGGGCGCGGCGCGAAAGCATCCCCATCGTGACGGCCGCGACCAGCACGATCAGCCCCAAGGGCACGAGCACGATCGTGAAGATGCCCCCTGCGAACAGGCCGAGCACCCCCAGCAGCACCAGCACGATCCCGAGCATGTATAGCCACATGTTGTAAAAGGTCTACCCGTCCCGTAAGAGAGCAAACGACCCCGGGTAGGTAGCCGCCCATGAATCAATATCCCTCGATCAGCGATTACGGGTTGGTGGGGGACTGCCATACGGCCGCACTGGTGTCACGATCAGGTGCGATCGACTGGTGCTGCTTTCCTCGATTCGACGGCGGCAGCGCGTTTGGCCGCCTGCTCGACCGCGGGCAGGGCGGGCATTGCGCAGTCTCCCCCATCAACGGCGACGCGGAAGACTGGGACTATCGCCGCGAGTACCTCGAGGACGGGCTGGTGTTGGCGACGACCTTCCACGGGCCCTCTGGGGAGATCCGTTTGACCGACTGCTTCCTGATCGCCGAGGACCCCAGCCGCGATCGCGAGCGGCACATCCTGCGCTTGATCGAGGGTCAACGGGGGTCGGTCGAGCTCGAGCTCAAGATCGCGCCACGCTTCGACTACGGCATGGTGCGGCCGTGGATCCGTCGTCACGGACACCGTCTGCACAGCGCGATCGGAGGCAACGATGCGCTGATCGTGTGGTGCGACCAGGAGCTTCACGAGGACCCCGAGCACGAGCTGGTCGGTCATCTCACGGTCGACGCCGGCGACCGGATCCCGGTCTCGCTGCGGTACTGCTCCCCCGAGCTGGTTGACGCCGACGGGCCGAGCGACCTCAGCGCGCGTGAGCTCGACGAGGCGCTCGAGCGCACGATCGAATGGTGGCGCCAGTGGGCGCAGTCGGTGCGGATGGATGGGCGCGATGAACCGGCGGTCAGGCGCTCCGCATTCACCCTCAAAGCGCTCACGTATGCGCCGACCGGCGCGATCACGGCGGCCGCGACGACGTCATTGCCGGAGGTCATCGGCGGCGAGCGCAATTACGACTACCGCTACGCCTGGGTCCGCGACTCGAGCTTCAGCTCACGGGCACTCGCGGAGCTCGGCTGCGAGGCGGAGGCGGATGCCTTCCGGGCGTTCATCATGCGCTCCGCGGCCGGCCACGCCGACGATCTGCAGGTGATGTACGGGATCGGAGGCGAGCGGCGCCTGGGCGAGACGCTGCTCGATGAGCTCGAGGGATATCGAGGGTCCACGCCGGTGCGGGTCGGCAACGACGCCTCCGGGCAGCTCCAGCTCGATTCCTTCGGCGAGCTGGTCAATCTCACCTGGCGCTGGCATCGCCGCGGCCACTCACCACGCGACGATGACTGGCGATTCCTGGTGTCGCTGATAGACCGTGCAGCCGAGCGGTGCACCGAGCCGGACAGTGGGCTATGGGAGTGGCCAGGTAAGCCCAAGCACTTCGTCCACTCCAAGGTGATGTGCTGGGCGGCGCTCGAGCGCGGGATCCGGCTAGCCGACGAGTGCATGCGCCGAGCGCCGGTTCGCCGCTGGAAGCAGGTCAGGGACGAGCTGCGCGAAACGATCGAGCGCCGCGGCTATGACCGCAAGCGCGGCGTGTTCGTGCAGGCGTATGACAGCAGCGAGCTTGACGCGGCACTGCTGCTGCTGCCCTCCGTCGAGTTCATCGACTGGGACGACGAGCGCATGATCCGGACCGTGGCGGCGATCCGCGAGGAGCTCGATGCGGGCGACGGCCTCCTCTACCGATACCGCGGCAAAGACGGGCTGAAGGGCCAGGAGGGCGCCTTCTTGTGCTGTTCGTTCTGGCTGGTCGAGTGCCTGGCACGCTCGGGCGAGCTACGCGAGGCGCGCGCGGTGTTCGATCAGGCGATCGCGCGCAGCAACGACCTCGGGCTGTTCTCCGAAGAGGTCGATCCGGCCAGCGGAGAGCTGCTTGGCAACTTTCCCCAGGCCCTGACGCATCTCGCTCACGTCGACGCGGCGCTCGCGCTCACGCAGTGCGAGCAGGCAGTGGAAAAGCCCGCTCACAGTTAGTCGCCCGCGACTGACGGGTAACCCCGATCCGAATCAGGCGGACGTACATCAAGATGAAACGGAGAGCCGCATGAGCCCAACCGTCGGCGACTTCCTCCTCGATCGACTCTCAACCTGGGGCGTGAGGCGGATCTATGGATATCCCGGTGACGGGATCAACGGGATAATGGGCGCGTTCACTCACTCCAGCGACGGGCCCCGTCCTGAGTTCATCCAGGTCCGCCACGAGGAGATGGCCGCCTTCATGGCGTGCGGGCACGCCAAGTTCACCGGTGAGCTCGGGGTTTGCATGGCAACCTCGGGGCCGGGAGCCGTCCATCTCCTCAATGGGCTCTACGACGCGAAGCTCGATCACCAGCCGGTCGTGGCGATCGTCGGCCAGCAGGCGCGGGCGGGGCTCGGGGGCCACTACCAGCAGGAGATCGACCTGAACACGCTGTTCAAGGACGTCGCCCACGAGTTCGTCCAGACCGCGATGGAGCCGGCGCAGATCCGCCATCTGGTCGATCGGGCGTGCAGGATCGCGCTCGCCGAGCGAACGGTGACCACGATCATCGTGCCTAACGACGTGCAAGAGAGCGAGGCCGTCGAACAGCCTCCCCACGCGCACGGGACAGTCCACTCCGGCCCGGGATACGAGCCGCCGCGAGTGCTCCCAAACGATCGGGACCTGGACCGCGCCGCCGAGGTACTCAACAGCGGCGAGCGGGTCGCGATGCTCGTGGGCCAGGGCGCCTTGCACGCGGGCGACGAGGTCGCTCAGGTCGCCGATACGCTCGGCGCCGGGGTCGCCAAGGCGCTGCTGGGCAAAGCGGTCCTGCCCGACGAGTTGCCGTTCGTCACCGGCTCGATCGGCCTGCTCGGGACGAAGCCGAGCTGGACGTTGATGCAGGAGTGCGACACGCTGCTGATGGTCGGCTCGAGCTTCCCCTACTCGGAGTTCCTGCCGGAGGAAGGCAACGCCAGGGGCGTGCAGATCGACATCGATGGGCGGATGCTCGGGATCCGCTACCCGATGGAAGTCAACCTCGTCGGCGATAGCAGCGAGACGCTGCGCGCGCTGCTTCCACGGCTTACGCGCAAGGAGGATCGCTCCTGGCGCGAGCAGATCGAGGACGAGGTTCAGCAGTGGTGGCGGCTGATCGAGGAGCGCGCTCAGCTGGCTGCGCAGCCGATCAACCCGCAGCTGGTCTTCCAGGAGCTTTCCAAGCGCTTGCCGGACGGCTCGATTCTGAGCTCGGACTCCGGTTCGGCGGCCAACTGGTACGCCCGGGACATCAGGTTGCGCAAGGGCATGATGGCTTCGCTGTCGGGCACGCTGGCGACGATGGGGCCGGGAGTTCCGTACGCGATCGCGGCCAAGTTCGCTCACCCCGGACGCCCGGTGTTCGCACTGGTCGGTGATGGCGCGATGCAGATGAACGGCATCAATGAGCTGATCACGATCGCCAAATACCGCCACCAGTGGCGCGATCAGCGGCTGTTCGTGCTGGTGCTGAACAACCAGGACCTCAACCAGGTCACTTGGGAGCAGCGCGCGATGTCCGGTGATCCCAAGTTCGAGGGCTCCCAGAACCTCCCCGACTTCCCGTACGCTCGCTATGCGGACATGCTCGGCTTGAAGGGCATCCGGGTGGACGATCCGGCGCGGATCGGGCCTGCCTGGGACGAGGCACTGGCGAGCGACCGGCCCGTGGTCTACGAAGCGGTGACCGATCCCGAGGTGCCTCCGCTGCCGCCGCACATCACGCTCGACCAGGCAAAGGCGCTCAGCTCCGCCCTGCTCAGCGGCGATCCGCAAGCGGGCCGGATCATCAAGCAGGCCTTCACCCAGAAAGTCCAGGAGTTCCTGCCCGGGCGATGAGCGCGACCTTGCCGCGAATCGACGCTCCCGTCAAGGAGCTCGAAGTGGCGGCCTTCACCGTGCCCACGGACGAGCCCGAGGCCGACGGCACGCTTGCCTGGGACTCGACCACGATCGTCGTCGTCCACGCCCACGGCGGTGACGAAACGGGTCTCGGCTACACCTACGCCGACCTCTCCACGGCGACGCTGATCGAGTCCAAGCTCGCCGGCGTCGTCGAGGGTCGCGACGCCCTCTCGCCGCAGGCCAGCTGGGCGGCGATGGTGCATGCAATCCGCAACCTCGGGCGCCCCGGGATCGCGTCGATGGCGATCGCGGCAGTCGACCTTGCGCTGTGGGACCTGAAGGCGCGCCTGCTGGGCTTGCCGCTGTGCAAGCTGCTGGGAATGGCAAGCGAGCGGGTTCCGATCTACGGCTCCGGCGGGTTCACCGCCTACTCGCTGGAGCGCCTGCGCGAGCAGCTCGGCGGCTGGGTCGCCGGCGGGATCCCGCGGGTGAAGATGAAGATCGGCTCGGTTCCCGGGGAGGATCCGGGTCGTGTGCGCGCCGCCCGCGACGCGATCGGATCCGAGGCGGAGCTATTTGTCGACGCCAACGGCGCCTACCGGCGCAAGCAGGCGCTGGCGCTCGCGGAGCGGTTCCGCGCCGAAGCAGGGGTCAGCTGGTTCGAGGAGCCGGTTTCCTCCGATGATCTCGATGGCTTGCGGCTGCTGCGCGACCGGGCGCCTGCGGGGGTCGCGATCGCGGCGGGCGAGTACGGCTATGACGCCGGTTACTTCGAGCGGATGCTCGACGCCGGCGCGGTAGACGTTCTGCAGGCGGACGTGACGCGCTGCGGCGGGGTCACCGAGCTGCTGCGCGTCGACGGGCTCTGCCGCGCGCACGGCCTGCCGCTATCGCTCCACTGTGGGCCGTCGATCCACCTGCATCCCGCGCTTGCGCTGGCGCAGCTCGCGCATCTCGAGTACTTCCACGATCACGTGCGGATCGAGGGGCTGTTGTTCGACGGCGTGGTGGAGCCCCGCGACGGGGCCCTGTTTCCGGATCTGAGTCGCCCAGGGATTGGGCTGGCGCTGAAGCGGACCGAGGCCGAGCGCTATGCCGCGTAGCGATCGCTTCCCGCTCAGGCGACGCAGCCGCTCTGAGCGGGCCGCCGCGCGCTGGTGGCGAAACGTCTCGAGCGGCAGGATGCAGCGGACGCTGGCGGCGGCTACGGCAGCGAGCGCAATGCCGCTCGGGGTGGAGACCTATTTCGAGCACTTCCGCGGTTCCTTTGGGGACAAGTGGATGTGGACGCCGGTGCTGCTCTCGCCGGCGTTGACGGCGGCCGGAATCGGCGGCGTCTACTCGCCGCGGGTCGCCAGGACCTGGCTTCCGGCGTTGTCGGCGCTCTACTGCCTGGACGGAGTGATCGGCGTGGTGACGCATGTGCGCGGGGTCGCGCGCAAACCCGGCGGGTTCAACGAGCCGCTCTTCAACATCGTGATGGGACCGCCGCTGCTCGCGCCCGGATCGCTGGCGCTGGTGGGGGGAATGGGACTCGCCGCGGCGGCGCTCGGACGCGAGCGGTGAGCCTGATGACTCGAGCGCAGCCCGAACTAGCGAGGCCGGATGCCGAGCGGTAGAGACTTCCGGCGCGCGGAGCACCTTCCGAACCTGAGAGCCGGAGGCGAGCCGGCGTCGCCCGAGGAGCTTCCGCGCCAGCGCAACGGGGTAACGCCGCAGATGCACGGACGCTACCCCGACTACAACGTGCTCGACGAGGCCGATCACTGGGATGACGCGACGCGACGCGTGGTGCTCGCGCGCGTCGAGCAGGTGCCGCCGATCCGATTCTTGACCTCGAACGAGGCGGCCACGTTGCGCGTGTTCTGCGACCTGGTGCTCGCCCAGGACAGAGAACCCCGGATTCCGGTGGTGGAGATGATCGACGGGAAACTGGTCTCCGGCAAGCGGGAGGGATATCGCTACGCCGAGCTGCCCGACGACGGGGAGGTGTGGCGGCGCGTCGCGCGCGGCCTCGACGCCGCCGCCCGCCAGCACGGGAGCGACGACTTCGCTGGTGCCTCGGCCGAGGTGCAGCGGCGCGTTATCCAGGCATTCGCGGACGGCCAGCTCCACGGAGAGGTGTGGGACGAGCTGCCCTGCAAGCGAGCTTGGAGCGTGGTGATGCGCGACGTGCTGAGCGAGTTCTATTCACACCCTTGGGCTTGGAACGAGATCGGTTTCGGCGGCCCGGCGTATCCGCGCGGTTATGTGCGTTTGGGCGCCGGTCAGCGCGAGCAGTGGGAGGGGGCGCCGGCGTTCGAGCGCGATCCGGTCACCGACACAGCGTCTCAGGGCCCCTCGTGAAGACGGCACTGCACGGCCTGCGCATCGCGGCGCGTGGCGCAATCCGGCCGCCCGAGAACGATTCCGCGTTTCTGCTCGACGTCCACCGGCGAGCGGTTCCGCGCGAGCGAATGGCGCGCTACGACGACTCCTATTCCGTCGATCTGGCGATCGTCGGAGCTGGAGCCGGCGGCGGCACGCTGGCGCAGCGGCTGGCGCGACGAGGCTGGAAGGTCGTGGTGCTGGAGTCCGGTCCGTTCTGGGACCCGGACGAGGACTGGGTCTCCGATGAGGCCGGCTCGCACCCGCTGTACTGGACCGAGGAGCGGATCATCGGCGGACAGGATCCGGTCGAGCTCGGCAAGAACAACTCCGGCCACGGCGTCGGCGGCTCGATGATCCACTACGCCGGCTACTGCCCTCGCTTTCACCCCTCCGACTTCGAGGTGTTCAGCAGCGACGGAGTGGGGGAGGACTGGCCGATTTCATACTCGGAGCTCAAGCGCCACTACGAGCGGCTCGAGCTCGAGCTTCCGGTCGCGGGAGAGCACTGGCCCTGGGGCGATCCGCACTCCTATCCGCATACCGCCCATCCGATCGCGGGCGGCGCCGAGCTCGCCTGGAGCGGTGCGCGCGAGCTCGGCATCGAGATGCGAGTTGGGCCCGTCGGGATCACCAACGGGGCGTTCGGCAATCGACCCCACTGCATCTACCGCGGTTTCTGCCTGCAGGCCTGCAAGGTGAATGCGAAGGCCTCCCCGTTGGTCACCCACATCCCCGATGCGATCGCTCACGGAGCGGAGATCCGGGCGGACTGTATGGTCTCGAGCGTGGAGGTCGATCAGGGCTCTGGTCGGGTCACCGGGGTGCGCTATTTCCAGCAGGGACGGGAGCGCCTGCAGCGCGCCGACGCGGTGGCGGTCGCCGGCTACTCGATCGAGACTCCGCGGCTGTTGCTGAACTCGGCTTCTCGCCGCTTTCCCAAGGGGCTGGCCAACGACAACGACCAGGTCGGGCGCTGCGTGATGGTCCAGGGGGCGCCGCAGGTCGCGGGTCGCTTTCCGGATGAGATGCGGATGTACAAGGCGCCGCCCCCCGAGATCTCATCGGAGCACTTCTACGAGACCGATGCGACCCGCGGGTTCGCGCGGGGCTTCTCGATCCAGACGGTCGGGCCACTCCCGATCGATTGGGCCCGTCACGTGCTGGCCGATGGCCACTGGGGCCAAGCTCTGCGGGAATACATGCGCGACTACAACCACTGGTACACGCTCGGGGCGCTGTCTGAGCTGTTGCCGCACCCCGAGAACCGGATCACGGTCGCGCCGGAGGTCACCGACCGGCACGGGATTCCGGTGGCGCGAATGGACTACACGCAGTCGGAGAACGACCGTAAGAACATCGCCTTCGCCAAACAGACGCTGCATGACGTCCTGCGTGCGGCCGGTGCGCAGGACGTGCTGGAGATCGATCGGTACGCACACTTGGTGGGCGGCTGCCGGATGGGGTCAGACCCCGAGCGCAGCGTCGTCGACGCCGATCAGCGCGCCTGGGGAATCCCCAACCTGTTCGTCGCCGATGGCAGCGTGATGCCGACGCAGGGCTCCGCGAACCCGGCGCTGACGGTCATGGCTCTGGCGTCGCGGCTCGCGGACCGGCTCGACCAGGGGCTCAGCCCCGGCGCGGGCTCGGCCGCGGGGTCTGCCGGCGACGCGCCCGCGCGCGGGCACTCAGCGCTCGCGCAGCCATGAGGCGACGTGCTCGAGGTCCGCGACGAACTGGCGCATCGCGGCGTCGCGGTCCCGATCGTCCTGTGCCCTCAAGATCGAGGAGGGATGTGCGGTCAAGGTCACCAATTGCGCGAGGCCGGAGTCGACCGGCTGCCCGCGATGGCGTCCAATGCGGATGTGTGACCCGAGCAGCGCCTGAGCCGCGGTCGCACCGAGCAGCACGAGCGCGTCGGGCGCGACCAGCGACAGCTCCGCCCTCAGCCACGGCAGGCACGCGACCACCTGCCAGCGGTCGGGCGTCTGGTGAATCCTGCGCTTGCCTCTGGCCTTGTAGCGAAAATGCTTGACGACGTTGGTGATGTAGACATCGTCGCTGGAGATCCCCGCTTCCTGCAGGCCCCGCTCGAGCACCTTCCCCGCCGGACCGACGAACGGGTGCCCCTGAATATCCTCCTGATCGCCGGGCTGCTCGCCGACGAGCATCAAGCGCGCATCGCTGGCGCCCTCGCCCATCACCGCCTGCGTGGCCCCCTCCCACAGGTCGCAGGCGTGGCACTCCTGAACCGCGCTGCGCAGGTTCGCCGGCGAGGGGCGCGACGGAACCGGAGGCGGGGGTCGATCTGCTTGCTTGGCCGCCGGGGACATACGCTGAGGCGTGGGCTACCCGCACCGTGAAGGCGGTACGCATCGGTTGCTCGGGTTGGATGTACGACGACTGGCGCGGCCGCCTGTACCCCGAGCGCGAGCCGAAGCGGCGCTGGCTCGAGCTCTACGCCGAGCATTTCGACACGGTCGAGGTGAACACCACCTTCTATCGCCTCGCCCGCCGCGAGACCGTCGCCGCGTGGGTCTCACACACCCCCGGGCAATTCACGTTCGCGGTCAAGGCGAGCAGGTACTTGACCCACATCAAGCGTCTGGTCAACATCGAACCCGGCATCGCTCGCTTCTACGAGCCACTCCAGCCGCTGCAGCAGGCGGGCCGGCTGGGCCCGATCCTCTGGCAGTTGCCGGAAAACTTCCGCCGCGACGACGAGCGGCTCGAAGGCTGGCTGAAGCTGCTGCCGGCCGGCATGCACACGATCGAGTTTCGCCATCAGAGCTGGTTCGTGGCACCGGTCCTCGACGTGCTTCGCGCCCACCGGGTGGCGCTGACGATCGGCGATCACCCGAAGCGCCCGTTTCAATCGCATGAGGCGACCGCGCCGTGGCGCTTCGTTCGCTTCCACTATGGCGCCCGGGGCCGCCAGGGCAATTACTCGGCCAGCGAGATCGATCAGTGGGCACGCCGGATCGCGGCCTGGCGCCATACCCACGAGGTGTTCGCCTACTTCAACAACGACTGGCGGGGGTTCGCGCCCGCCAACGCACAGCTGCTCGCCCGCAGGCTGAGCTCAGCCGCTTGATCCCGGCACATCGATGACGGCGACCGGCAAACCAAAGCGGTCGGTGACCTCGCCAGGGTCGACGTCCTCGCGGTAGTGCTGGTCGGAGTCCGGGTGCGTGAACACCAGGATGCGATCGGCCGGGAACGTCTGGAGAGCGTCCTGAATTGCCTGCATCGGGTCGCTGTCGCCGGTGTCGCCGGAGGCCCCGACGCCGGCCTCGCCGAGCTCCTTGACCGTCTCGCTGCTGACCTCCTGTGCCCGCGCGATCGCTTCGTCCGCATCGGATGTCCAGAACTTGATCGGACTGTCCTGAAGCGCCGGGGCGACCACCATCACCTCGGCATCCTCCGGGTCCTGCTCGCCGCCGAGCGCCCCCCGCACTTGCTCGGCCGAGACCGGCTCGCTGGTCAATACAAGCAGCTTCACCCCGTAGCTTTTACCCTTTGACTGCAAGCCGATAACCCGCGGTGAAAGCGAGCGAGATGGAGATCAAGTGCGTCGTCGAGATCCCGAAAGGGAGCCGCAACAAGTACGAGTTCGACCCGGAGATCAACGCAATCAAGCTTGATCGCTTCATCTCCTCGTCGGTCGTCTACCCGACCGACTACGGCTACATCCCCGAGACCCTGTCAGAAGACGGGGACGAACTCGACGTGCTGGTTTGCGTCTCGGAGCCGACCTTTCCCGGCTGCGTCGTGTTCGCGGAGCCGGTCTGCCTGCTGGAGATGGAGGATGAAGCCGGGCCGGATCCCCACATCCTCTGCGTTCCCTGCAACGACCCCGGCTGGAATACGGTCAGACGGCTCGAGGATCTGCCCTCCCAGCTTCGCAACGAGATCATGCATTTCTTCGCGGTCTACAAGGACCTCGATCCCGACAGGCACTCGAGCGTCAAGGGATGGCGGGACCGCGACGGGGCGGTGGCCGAAATCGAGCGATCGCGGGAGCGCTTCAGCGCCGAGTCCGGCGCGACGGTCAGCTGAGGTCGCGCGGGCTGGGCGCGCCGCTCGGCGCGGGCCGCGCAACGTGGCCCTCGACCCGTTCGTGATCGCGACAGGGTGCGGGCGAGGCGCACGGGGCGGCGCGGGCTAATGTGACGCTCGTCGTCCGCCGCGGCTCGTGTGTAACGGTAGCCCGCGTGAGCCGGGCCAACGTGACTTTCGATCCCCGCCGGGGCTCGCACGTAACGGTAGGCCCCGCAGATGAGCCCGCCAACTTGACCGTCAATCTTCCTCCGCGAGTCGCTCGAGTTCACCCACTCTGCGTCATCACCCGAACGCGATCACGCTCGGGTTCCGCTGCTTGCGTCCCCGCCGGCGCGATCCCGAGCTCCTGGACCAGCGTGAAGAAGGCTTTCGCATATGGCGTCTGGGCGCGGGCGCGAAGCGCGGACCAATCGATCTGCTCCCTGACGGCGCGTGCGATCGCGAGCAGGCTGCTGTAGTCGAGCGCGTGCTCGTCGAGCGAGTGGAGCTTGGCGATCAGCACGTCCTCGAGCGCCATCACCGGCATCGCGACCGCGAGCACCGGCAGCACGTCCGCGCGGGCGAAGATCTGATCGTCCATCGCGAGGCCCGATGGATGAAAGATCAGGTCGACCATGACGTCGTCTCGCCAGGCCTTGAACAGCCACTCCTCCGGGGGGCGCTCGGGTCGCATCCCGGCCGCCGCGAGCGCTCCCAGGGCCGCATCAGCATCTTGCGGACGGATCGCCAGATCCAGGTCGCTGTCGGGGCATGGGCCGCCGCGAGCCCAGGCTGCGACGCTGCCGCCGAGCATGAATTCCACGCGCGCTTCGCGCAGCGCCGCTGCGGCGATTTTGAGCGTCTCCGCGAGCGCTTGGAAGGATTGGGGGGTTGGCATCGCTGTATGCATTACCCCCGATCGGGTAACCATCTCCGCAGATGAGTGCCGGATCGAACAATCGGCCCAAACGCTGTCTGCGGATCGCGGCCGCGGGCGATCTGCACTGCTGCGAACAGCGCCGCGATGAGATCTCGAGGTCCTTCGAGGAACTCTCCGGGGCCGCCGAGCTGATCCTGCTGTGCGGTGATCTCACCACGCATGGGGCACCCGAACAAGCGGCGGTGCTCGCGGCGGCTTGCTCGAGCGTTGAGGTGCCCGTTTTCGCCGTGCTCGGCAACCACGATTGGCACGCGAACCGCCGCGATGAGCTGGTGCAGACGCTCGAGTCGGGCGGGATCCGGGTCCTCGACCGCGACTGGGCGGTTTGCGACGCGGCTGGAGCGGAGGTCGGCGTGGTCGGGGTGAAGGGCTTCGTAGGCGGCTTCCCGGGATCGCACATGCCCGATTTCGGCGAGCCCCTGCTGCGCGAGGTCTACCGGGACACCTCGCGTGAGGTCGACGCCCTCGACCGCGGGCTTCGCGAGATCGCGCTCTGCCAGACCCGGATCGTGATGCTCCACTACGCGCCCTGCCAGGAGACGATCACCGGAGAACCCCCGGGGATCTGGGCGTTCCTCGGCACCGACCGGCTCGCGGCACCGATCGCCGAGCACGAGCCAGACCTGGTGTTGCACGGCCACGCGCACGCCGGCACGTTCGAGGGCGCGATCGGTTCGGTCCCGGTGTACAACGTCTCCGTGCCGGTGATCGAGCGGGATTTCTGGTTGTTCGAGCTCGACCTCTCGCGCCCGGCGCGGACCCCGATCCACTGATCAACCGGACCCGCCTCGCTCAGCCGGGTCCGTACAGCGACTCGAACAGGTCCCCGTACCGGCGACTGATCACGTTTCGCTTGACCTTCAACGTCGGAGTCAACTCGTCCTCGTCGATCGTCAGGTCCTGGTCGAGAATCGCGAACTTCTTGATCTGCTCGACGGGGGCGTAGCCGGCATTGACCCGGTCCAGCTCTCGCTGAATGAGCTCACCGACCGCGGTGTGCTCCGCGAGGTCGGCGAGCTCCCCTGGCAGCCCGTGCTCGCTGGCCCAGGGGACGATCTCGTCCGGGTCGGTGTAGGTGAGCTCGCGCCAGTCGCCCTCGAGCTTGTACCTTGCGCCGATCCGCGGACCGAATCGCTCCCGCGCCGAGACCGGCAGTGCCGAGACCGTTGCTGCAACTGCTCCGATCCTGTCGGTCATCGATCACCTCCTGGGGAGCCGGATGTGTTCACAGCACTTTCGCATGTCCGCTCCCGCGGCGCATCTGCGTCGGCGGCCACGCGTTACGGCCCGGCTCTGCCGGGTAGCCCGGTCGCGATGACCAGATTCGGCTACACGATGATGTGCGAGCAGTCGCGTCCCGATCAGCTGGTTCGCGACGTCGAGCTGGCCGAGCAGGCAGGCTTTGACTTCTCGGTGATCAGCGATCACTACCAGCCGTGGCTCGAGGAGCAAGGCCACTCGGGGTATGCGTGGGCGATCCTCGGCGCGGCGGCACAAGCCACCGACCGGATCGGGCTGATGAGCTACGTCACCTGCCCGATTCTTCGTTACCACCCTGCGGTGGTCGCGCAGAAGGCGGCGACTGTCCAGATACTTTCCGGGAATCGCTTCCGCCTCGGCCTGGGGGCGGGCGAGAACCTCAACGAGCATGTCGTCGGGAAGCGCTGGCCGGCGGCCGGAGTGCGCCACGCGATGCTGAGGGAGGCGATCGAAATCATCGCGGCCCTGTTCGAGGGTCAGGGAACGATCAACTACCGCGGCCGCTACTTCGATGTCGAGACCGCGAAGCTGTGGGACCTGCCCGAAGAACGCGTGCCGATCGGCGTCGCCGTTTCCGGCCCGGAGTCGTGCTCGCTGGCCGGCAAGCACGCGGACCTGCTCGTCGCCACCGAACCGTCCTCTGAGCTTGTCGAGATGTTCGAACACGCCGGCGGGGCCGACAAGCCGAAGGTCGGCCAGGTCGCGCTGGCCTATGACCCCGACCGCGATCGCGCCGTGATGCGAGCGCACGAACAGTTCCGCTGGTTCGGTCTCGGCTGGAAGGTCAACGCCGATCTTCCGAATCCGGACTCGTTCGAAGGCGCGACGCAGTTCGTCACTCCCGAGCAGGTCGCCGAGGCGCTGGCGTGTGGGCCCGACGTCGAGGAGCACGTCGAGAAGATCCGCCCGTTCGTCGACGCCGGGTTCACCGAGGTCGCCCTCGTCCAGATCGGCGCCGATCACCAGACCGAGTTCATCTCCTGGGCGCGAGAGCAGCTGCTGCCGGCGCTGCGAGCGCTCTGAGGTCGATCGCGGGGATCCCGCGCTGCGAGCGCTCTGAGGTCGATCGCGCCGGGATCCCGCCGACCCCCGGCGGCGAGATCGTCTACGAGGTAGTGTCAGCGAGTAAGCCATAAGCGCAGCGCGCTCGCCAACCTCGCAGGCCAGCCGCGTGGGCCGGCTCCTCCCGGACACCACAGATGAGGACTTCATGAGCACAACCGAAAAGGCACCGGAGCTCGAGCAGCGGATGGACCGTCTCACCGAGCAGGTGATCCGCAGCTTCGATGACGCCTCGACCCCGAGGGCTCGAGAGCTGTTGCAAACACTCGTCCGTTACCTGCACTCCTACGCGCGCGAAGTTCACCTGACAGAGCAGGAGTGGCAAATCGCGATCGATTTCCTCACCCGCACTGGTCACATCACTGACGACAAGCGTCAGGAGTTCATTCTGCTCTCCGACGTCTTGGGTCTGTCGATGCTGACAATCGCGGTCAATGCCCCGAGTGACCCGGACGCAACCGAGCCCACCGTGTTCGGCCCCTTCTTCGTCCGCGACGCCCCGGAGGTCCAGTTCGGCGACGATATCGCCCAGGGCGCGAGCGGCGAGCCTTGCTGGGTCGAGGGGCGTGTGAGCGACGTGCGAGGGCGATCACTCGGGGGCGCGGAGATAGAGGTGTGGGAGGCCGATGACGACGGTTTCTACGATGTCCAGTACAGCGACGGGCGCACCGCCGGCCGGGCGCGGATGACCGCCCGCGCCGACGGCAGCTTCGGTTTCTGGTCCGTCAAGCCGTCTCCGTATCCGATCCCCGAAGATGGTCCCGTCGGCGAGCTGCTCGCCACCGCCAAGCGCAGCCCGATGCGTCCCGCCCACATTCACTTCATGGTGGCCTCCCCGGGACACCGGACGTTGGTTACGCACGTGTTCGCCGCCGGCGGACCGCACCTGGATGACGACGCGGTGTTCGGCGTCAAGGATTCGCTGATCGAAGAGTTCAGCGAGCAGCCTCCGGGGGAGGGACCCGCCGGACGCAAGCTGGACGGTCGCTGGTGGAAGCTCGTATTTGACGTTCGCCTCGCCGAGGAGAACCGCCAGTAAGCGCGCGACCCCCAAGCTCAGGAAATGGATCGGGCGCGTCCCAGGAATTCGGATCGAGCTATAAAAAGGGTCCCGGCGATGGAAGAAGTGAGAGACCGCCGGGACCCTTTGCCTGCCCGAATCCATTCGGGCACCCCCTAGGCGAGCGCTTGTCCATACTTGGAGCTCGGCTTTGCGGTTTACAACGCTTACACGCCGGGAAAGTTGCTCTCCTTTTCGTAAAGATCGCCAAACTTGCGCTTTTTCGGGATCGCGAGTGCGGTTGTGCAGACGCGGTCCGCTCGCAACTCGCAGCAGCGCTCAGCCGGTGCTCGAGTCGATCAGCGAGGCGGTCTCCCGCATCTGTTCGAACGCTTCCTCGTTGGTATCCCGGCGCCCGAGTCCGCAGGCCGCGGCGATGTCGACCTCGCGCCCGACGAGGCCCTCGATCCGGGCCAGCATTTGCTGATGGGCGGCCAGGTCGAGTTTCTCGTGCAGGAAGCCGGCGATGAACCGGACCTGCTCGGGCAGGCGCAGTTGCTCGAGCGGGACATAGAACGCTTCATCTGAGATCGGCGGTTCGGCCGCGGCCGCGAACGGAGCGTGGAGATAGTCGAGCGTGCGGCCCTCCGGCCAGCCCTCGACGATCGCGTTCGCAAGCAGGACCATCGGCCCGACGTCGCGCATGTTGCCGTATGCCTTGTGGTGGAAGTCGCCGAGGCAGAGATGGAGGCCGAAGTGGCTGCCGTCGGGCGCCAGCGCCACCAGCCCGTTGATTCCATCGGCCATCTGCTTGGCGACGCCCGCTTGCTGGTCGGGTGGTGCCTGCGCGACGCCGACCAGTGCCACAACGGTCTCGATCTGGAATACGACTTCGTCGCCGCCGATCGCGAAGATGTTGTTGATCTCCCTCGCGGTCGCCTGCATGCACGCGTTGAGGATGCTGGGATCGGAGAACACCGCATCGCCGAAGGCGTAAAGCGCGAGATCGATCGGTGCAGGGATCCCGACTTGAAAGCGCAGATCGCCGCGGTCAAAGCGCTCGCGGAGGTGCTTGAAGGCGGGAAAGCTTCGCTGAAACGAGAGCGTGTAATGGAGGCGGATGTTGTCTGGGTCCATGGTCACGCCATTCTTGACTCGCCAGAGAGCGACGTCGTCATAGTCAGACCAGTTGCCGTCGTGCACGATCTCCACATCCGGGTTTGCGCGGAACGAATCGAGCGCCGGCGTCACCCAGAGGTGACGATCCCCCGTCTCACCGTCAGACATCCGGGCCAGATACGGAGCCAGATATCCGAGCGCCGTCTCCATCGCGTGCTCCGGGTCGCGGCCCGGCCATGCGCCAACCAAATGTGCTCTACGCGCCATCTCGACTCACTCTCCCTTCGTTTGACCCACGTGCTTTCGCCGGCGATCGCCACTCGGAGGTCGCCTGCGACTCCGGAAGCGCCTGCTGCGGGTGGCGTGACAGCGGCCGGATCGTCCGCTCGTCCGGCAGCTCTGCTGGGGACGCACTCCCTTCAATCACGATCGCGGCGGCCGGCGGGGCGGTTCCAGCGGCGGCCGGCGGGGCGGTTCCGGCGCTGAACCTGCCCAGCGCGAAACGTGTTTCCGCCCCGTCGGACATTGTTGCCACCCTACCATATTGAACCCAGTTCGGCCAATGGATACAGTTCGCGGACCGGGCGGTGACGGGCGGGGACGGGCAACAACACCGTCACGTTTCAGGCACACCGATCGAGCTGGGCCGGATTGCGGCAAGACCTACACGGTCCACGGCTGCCGCTGGCTGCGCAAGTACAGAAGCCGGGCCGCGCAGCCGGTCAGCAGCCTCGAGGCCCCCGACGGAGCCTTACTCGAGTTCGGGCGGAAGCGCCTTGGGCCCGTCCGGATACATGAACGCGAGCGTCTCTTCGCTCAGCTCCAGGGTGTTGGCGGCCTCAGGCGGGGCGCCCGCGATCAGCCACAACTGGTCGAGGTCGGTGTCGTTGAACACCTGGCGGATCGAGTCGGCATCGACCAGTACGGCGCTGAGCGGCGAGAGCGTGAGCAGCTCGGAGTCGACCCGGATCCGCCCGGTGCCCTCCAGCAGCACGTAGAGCTCAACGGTTTGCCGGTGGCGATGGCGCGTTGAGGCCTGCCCCGGCGCCAGCCTCCAGAGGCGCGCCCCGAGCGTCTGTGAGTGAAGCTGCTTGCCGAGATCGGTGTTCAGCACTCCCATCTGATTGGACGGGCGCCAGAACGCATCCTCGGCCTGAAGCAGTCGGTATCCCATCGACCTCATCCGTGACGCGGACAGCGACCGGCTGAGGTTTGGCACGTGCACTCGGGGGGCGCCCCGAAAAGCTTGCGGTGCAAACCCTCCAGCTTGTCGCCCAGCTGGCGCAGCAGCACGCTCGGCCCCCGCGGGTAGGCGCCGCGCGCATGGGGATCGTCGAGCTTCTCGTTTAGGTCTCTCATTCGTCGCCGGCCGATCGCCGCCGCGCAGTCTCGGCGCCGGCCGTAGGACATAATTGCAGCCTCGCCCGTCGCGGCGCTGCAGCGACCCGCTCGTCCTCTAGATGCCGCGGCGCGGCGCGAACCGCGATGATGCTCTGCCAGCAGCCGATGGCAGCGTATGAGTTTCTGACCACCTGGTGCATCGACGCGCCGATCGAGGCGGCGTTCGAGGTGCTCAATGATTCCGCTGGTTACCCCCGGTGGTGGAAGGAGGTGGTCGGCGTGCAGAGGCTCGAAGCGGGGGATGAGCTCGGAGTCGGCCAGCTTGACCATTTCACCTGGCGCAGCGTGCTGCCTTACTCGCTCGGTTTCGATATGCGGGTGACACGGGTCAACCGTCCTTACTTGATCGAGGGTCACGCCGCGGGCGAGCTCGAAGGGATCGGCACCTGGCGCTTGTACGAGGGAGACGGCGTCGCGATCGTCTATCACTGGCGGGTCCGCACGACCAAGCCGTGGATGAACCTGTTTGGTCCCCTCGCTCGTCCGGCGTTCGCGTGGAATCATGACGTCGTGATGCGCCAGGGCGGCAAGGGCTTGGCCGCAGAGCTCGGCTCGCGGTTGCTGCTCACCGACTGACGGCCGCCGGGTGTGAGTCGCGGGCAGGTGGCGGCGGGCTGAGGCGGGATCGGCTAACGCTGTCCGCGAGCAGCACGGTGCGGGTGCTCGAACGCTCGAACGCGCTTCGCACTCGCGTGCGCGATCTACCATCGAGGAGATGCTTGACGCTGCCGCGATCGTCTTGGCGGGTGGGCGATCCTCCCGCATGGGCTCGCCGAAGGCCGCGCTCGAATGGCACGGTTCGACGCTGCTTCGCCGGGTCACCGCGATCCTCGCGAGGTCGCTTGGCGGACCGGTGATCGTGGTGTCGGCGCCGGGGCAGGCGCTCCCTGCGCTCGGCCCAGGCGTCGAGGTGGTCGCCGACGAGCGGGAGGGTCGCGGCCCGATGCAGGGCCTCGAGGCCGGTCTCGCTGCGATAGCCGACAGCGCCGCGGTGGCGTACGTGTCCTCGACCGATGTGCCGCTGCTGCACCCGGCGTTCGTCCGGACCGTCGTACGGGCGCTCGACGGCTCGATCGATGTGGTGCTTCCCGAGGTCGGCGGCTTTCGACAGCCGTTGGCGGCCGCCTACCGGGTAACGCTGCTGAGCATCGTTCGCGAGCTGATCGAGGCCGACCGCCTCCGCCCGGCGTTCCTGTTCGAGCGTTGCCGGGTCCGGCCGCTGCCGGCTGAGGTGCTGCTGCAAGATCCCGCGCTGGCACGGCTCGACCCGGCGCTCGCCTCAGTGAGCAACCTGAACGAGCCCGAGGACTATCGGCGCGCTGTGGCTCTGCCCGCGCCCGAGGTGCAGGTCGAGCGGTTCGGGCCGCTCGCAAGGCCGCCGGGCTCGCGCCGGCAAGTGGCGCGGGGGTGGTCGCTCGGCGAAGTCGCGGCCGCCGTCGGGCTGACCCTGGGTGACCACATCGTCGCTGCGCTGAACGGCGATCAGATCAGCCGCGATTCCCAGCTGCCGCTGGCCGCAGGGGACACGGTCGCGTTCATGGTCGCGGACGCAGGCGGATGAACCGGCTCAGTGGCGGTTCCGGGGTCGGATACGATCAAGGCATGCCACCCGGCGGTTATTTCGGGAAGGCGCTGATCGTTGATTTGAGCACCGGCGCAGGGACGGTTGAGCCGCTCCACGAGCCGGTGCTTCGCTCCTTCATCGGTGGGGCCGGTCTGGGAGCTTGGTTGATGCATCAATACTGCCCCTCGGGAGTCGACCCGCTCGAACCTCTGGCGCCGCTGATGTTCGTGTTCTCGCCGCTGGTGGGAACTCCGCTGACGACCAGCGCCAAGTTTGCGGTGATCGCAAAGTCTCCGCTCACGGGCAGGTTGACGGACGCACTCGCCTCGAGCCACTTCGCGATCGCCGGCAAGCTGACCGGCCACGATGCGATCGTCATCCGCGGAGCGTGCCCGCGACCGTCCGTGCTGGTGATCGATCACGGCATGATCAGTGTCGTGCCGGCCGAGGATCTCTGGGGGCTGCCGGCGGCGGCTGCGGAAGTGAGGCTCCGGGAGCGGATGGGACCTGCCTGGAGGGTAGCTGCGATCGGCCCGGCCGGCGAGCGCCTGGTCCGCTACGCGACGATCTCCCACGACGGGCGTCACGCGGGAAGAGGCGGGCTCGGAGCGGTGATGGGCTCCAAGCTGTGCAAAGCGATTGTCGTGCGGGGTCGCGGGAAGGTGCCCGCCGCCCATCCGGCTGGCGTGCTCGCCGCGGCGAAGGGCCTGCGCGAGCGCTCGTTCGGGGCCGCCACGGTCAAGTATCGGGAGCTCGGGACAATGGCCAACCTGCTCGCGTTCAACGCGATCTCGACGCTTCCCACGCGCAACTTCTCGGCCGCGAGCTTCGAGCAGGCGCCGTCGCTGGGAGCGGAAGAGATCGCCGGACTGCGCCAGGTGGCCCGGAGCTCGTGCGCTTCCTGCTCGATCGGCTGCGAGCATCTGTACAAGGGCCCGGGCGGGAAGAAGACGAGGATGGAATACGAGAACGTGTTCGCGCTCGGCCCGTTGTGCGGCGTCGGCGACGCCGATACGGTGATCGCCGCCAGCTCACGCTGCGACGAGCTGGGACTGGACACGATCTCCGCCGGCGGCACGATCGCGTGGGCGATGGAATGTGCCGAGCGAGGTTTGCTCGACGCGTCTTGGCTGCGGTTCGGCGACGGCGCTGCACTGCTGCGGGCGATCGAGGAGATCGGCGCTCGCAAGGGCATCGGCGATCTGTTGGCAGAGGGGTCCCGTCGCGCCTCGCGCTCGGTCGGACAGGGCTCGGAAGCGTTCGCCGCTCACGTGAAGGGGCTCGAGCTGCCTGGCTACGAGCCGCGAACATTGCAGGCGATGGCGCTCGGTCTTGCCGTCAACGCGCGGGGAGCCGATCACAACCGCTCCGGGGCCTACGAGGCCGATCTCTCCGGCGCCCATGACCGCCTCGCGGGCGGTGAGCCGCACGTGGCAGGGGCGATCGAGACCGAGGACCGCGCGGCGATCATGGACTCGCTGATCTTGTGCAAGTTCCTGCGCGGTGTCTTCACCGACCCGTTCTCGGAGTGGGCGGAGCTGCTGCGCCTGGTCACCGGCTGGGAGCTTGACGCCGGCGAGCTCCACGGGACAGCGCGCCGGATCGTGCTCGCCAAGCGCATGTTCAACCTCCGCGAGGGATGGACTCGCGAGGAGGACTGGCTTCCCGAGCGCTTTCTGTCCGAGTCGCTGGAGCTCGAATCGGGCCGCACCGCGACGCTGAGCGCAGCGCGTCTCGAGCAAATGATCAGCTCTTACTACCGGGGGCGCGGGCTCGAGCAGAGCGGTGAGCCCGCCACGGCAACGGTGCAACAGCTGGCGTTGCATGCCCTCGGGACCGAAGCTGGATAATTGTTGAAACGAGGAAGATGAGATCGAATGGCGACGGCTTCTGCAGCGACACCGACCGAGATCACCAAGAACATCACGCTGCGAATCGACGGTCGTGAGGTGACGGTCCCAGACGGGACCACGATCCTCGACGCGGCCGCTCGGCTCGGGATCGAGATCCCTGTCCTCTGCCACGACGAGCGCTATGACCCGGTCGGCGTGTGCCGGATGTGCGTCGTCGACGTCGGCGCTCGGGTCTACGCTGCCGCTTGCGTGCGCCCATGCGAGGAAGGCATGGACGTCAAGACGGGCGACGAGCGGGTCGAGCGCCAGCGCGCGATGCTGACCGAGCTGCTGCTCGCCGACCAACCCGATCCCGAGGATGATCCAAAGGAGACCACCACCGCCGATAACGAGCTACTGGTGCTCGTAGGTCAGTACGGTCTCGAGAAGGCGAACGGAATTCCCCAGGGCCACGGTCGCGGGATCGATGACTCAAACCCGGTGATCTCCGTAAACCACGACGCCTGCATCCTCTGCGACCGTTGCGTGCGCGCGTGCGACGACATCCAGGGCAACGATGTGATCGGTCGCAGCGGCAAGGGGTACTCGACGCGGATCGCCTTCGACCTCAACCAGCCGATGGGCGAGTCCTCGTGCGTGACCTGTGGGGAATGCGTGGCCGCATGCCCGACTGGCGCGCTGACCAACAAGCCACTTCACGGGGTGCCGATCCAGCCTCGGGAGAAGCTCCGCCAGGTCGACAGCGTGTGCCCGTATTGCGGCGTTGGCTGTGCGCTCACCTTCCACGTCGATGATGAGCGTCAGGCGATCTCGTTTTCCGAGGGCCGCGAGCAGCCCGGATCCAAGCGCCGGCTGTGCGTGAAGGGACGCTACGGCTGGGACTACGCGGCGTCGACCCAGCGGTTGACGATGCCGCTGATCCGCCGCGAGGACTCCTATCCGAAGGGTCCGCTGTCCACCGACGTCCGCGGCGAGGGCAAAGGTCGGCGCAAGCCCGGGGGCCTGGTCGACTACAACGAGGTGCTGCCCCACTTCCGCGAGGCGAGCTGGGAAGAGGCACTCGATCTGATCGCGAGCCGGCTGGTGTCGATCCGCGACGAGTACGGCCCCGGGGCAATCGCGGGATTCGGCTCAGCCAAGTGCTCCAACGAAGAGGCTTACCTGTTCCAAAAGCTGATCCGTGCGGGGTTTGGGACCAACAACGTCGACCACTGCACGCGGCTGTGCCACGCCTCCAGCGTCGCCGCGTTGTTCGAGGGCGTCGGCTCGGCCGCGGTGTCGACCACCTACGGAGACATCATCAACGCCGACGTGGCGATTCTCGCGGGGACCAACACCACCGCCAACCACCCCGTCGCCTCGTCGTTCTTCAAGCAGGCGCATCGCCGCGGGACCAAGCTGATCGTGGTCGATCCGCGGCGCGAGCGGGTCGCCGACCACGCCGACATCTACTGCCAGATCAAGCCCGGCACCGACGTCGCGTTCTACAACGGCGTGATGCACGAAATCATTGCTCAAGGTCTCGTCGATCGTGAGTTCATCGCCAAGCGGACCTCCAACTACGAGCAGCTGGCCGAGCTGCTCGAGCAGTATCCGGCGGAGCGGGCCGGTCAGATCTGCGGCATCTCGCCGGCGGTGCTACGCGAGGTGGCACGGCTGTGGGGAGAAGCCGAGGCCGCGGTCATCTACTGGGGGATGGGCATCTCTCAACATACGACCGGGACCGATAACGCCCGCTGTCTGATCGCCTTGTGCGCGATTACCGGCAACGTCGGGCGTCCTGGAACCGGGCTGCACCCGCTGCGCGGCCAGAACAACGTCCAGGGAGCGTCCGACGCGGGCCTGATCCCGATGTTCTATCCGGACTACCAGCCGGTGGACCGGCCCGCTATCCGCGAGCGATTCGAGAAGGCATGGGAGCGGGAGCTGGATCCCGCGCGGGGCCTGACCGTGACCGAGATCGTCGCCTCCGCGCTGGCGGGCGGCGTCCGCGGGATGTACATGATGGGCGAGAACCCGTTCCTCTCCGATCCGAACATCAACAAGGTGCGCAAGGCGCTCAGCGCGCTCGAGTTCCTGGCGGTCCAGGACATCTTCCTGACCGAGACGGCGGAGTTCGCTGACGTGGTGCTGCCCGCTTCCTCGTATCTCGAGAAGGAGGGGTCCTATACCAACACCGACCGGCGGGTGCAGCGTGGCCGCAAGGTGCTCGAGCCGCCCGGTCAGGCACGGGTCGACTGGGAGATCATTCAGGACATCTCCAATCGGATCGGGCTGCCGATGGATTATCAGTCGGCGGGTGAGATCTTCGATGAGCTGGTGGCGCTGATGCCCAACTACACGAACCTCAGCTACGACAACCTCGGCGAGACCGGCAAGCTTTACCCGAACTCCGATCCGGAAGCGTCCGACGGAACGGTGGTCCTGTTCCAGGAGGCGTTCAACACCGACGACGGGCTGGCGCATCTGGTGCCCGCGGAGTGGATGCCCGCGCGCGAATTGCCCAGCGAGGAGTTTCCGTTCGTCCTCAACACCGGACGCCTGCTCGAGCACTGGCACACCGGTTCGATGACCAGGCGGTCGTTCGCGCTGGACTCGATCGCGCCGAAGGCGATTGTCTTTATCGATCCCGGCGATGCGGAGAAGCTGGGAATTGCCGACGGCGAGTTTGCGCGGGTCACTTCCAGGCGCGGATCGATCGAGCTCGAGGCACGGGTCTCACACCGGGAGACCCCCGGCAGCTGCTTCATCCCGTTCCACTTCCGCGAGGCCGCCGCCAACCTGCTGACGATCGACGAGATCGACCCGATCGGGAAGATCCCCGAGTTCAAGTTCTGCGCGGTACGCGTCGAGCCGGCCCGGCTGGCCGCCGGGCTCGCGGGGAGCCGCTGATGCCAGTCGTCGACGGTCGCGTCCCAGGCCGGGAGGCGCGCGCTGGACGGTTTCCGGGGCCCAGCCTGATCCCGTCGCTGAACGCGATCCAGCGCGAGCACGGATGGCTCCCCCGCGAGGAGCTGGTGCGCCTCTCGCGCGAGACGCGCAGGCCGCTGTACGAGCTCGAGGGGCTCGTCTCGTTCTATCCCCACTTCCGGACCGACGCGCCGCCGAAGGTCGAGGTGACGGTATGCCGCGATCTCTCCTGTTGGTTGCACGGCGCCGATGAGCGCATCGCCGAGATCCACGAGCGCTTCGGCGACGATGTCGAGATCGAGGTCCGTGAGGTCTCGTGCATCGGGCGTTGCGACATCGCTCCGGCCGCGACCGTCCAGGAGCGACCGCTTCGAAGCGTCGATGTGACCGAGGTCGCGCAGCGGGCTCGGGTCGGCGAGGAGCCCCCGGCGCCGACGCCTTCCAGGCGACGGGCGTGGCCGAACGATCCCTACGCCGATAACCCCGTCGGCTCGAGGTACGCCGCGGTCCGGGCAATGCTCGCCGGAGAGCTCTCAGGCGAGGACGCGGTCGAGGCGCTGAAGACCTCGGGCCTGCGCGGAATGGGCGGAGCCGGGTTCCCTGCCGGCGCCAAGTGGGAGATCGTCGCAAGCCAGACCGACGACCCGAAGTACGTCATCTGCAATGCCGATGAGTCCGAGCCGGGCACGTTCAAGGATCGACAGATCCTGGCCGAGCAGCCGCATCTGGTGATCGAGGGAATGCTGGCCGCGATGCTCACAGTCGGTGCAGAGCAGGGCTGGATCTTCATCCGCCACGAGTACGGACCGGAGGAAGCCTTGGTGCGCGAGGAGCTCGAAGCCGCGCAAGCCGCGGGGATACTGGGGGAGGATGCGCTCAGCTCCGGCCAGCGGCTGGACATCGAGGTGTTCACCTCGCCCGGTGGCTACATCCTCGGAGAGGAATCGGCGCTGATCGAGTGCATGGAGGGCCATCGCGGCGAGCCGCGCAACAAGCCGCCGTTCCCCGGGACCAGCGGGCTCTGGGGAAAGCCGACGCTGATGAACTCGGTCGAGACGCTGGCCGCGGTCCCGATCATCTTGCAGCGCGGCGGCCAGTGGTGGCAGGAGCAAGGTGTCCGTGGCGGCGTCGGCCTGAAGTTCTTCGCGATCTCCGGCGACATCGCCCGGCCCGATGTCTACTGCGTGCCGATGGGTACCACGGCCGGCGAGTTGCTCGAGCTGGCGGGCGGTGTCGCCGATGGGCTCGAGCTGCAGGCGTTCCAGCCCGGCGGCGCATCGTCAAACTTCCTCGGCCCCGATCACCTCGACGTGCCGCTGGACTTCAAGCCATTGGCCGACGCCGATTCGATGCTGGGCTCGGGAGCGGTGGTCGTGATCGGCGATCAGACGAATCTGCTCGCGGCGGCGACGAACGTGCTGCGCTTCTTCCGCAACGAATCGTGCGGCAAGTGCGTGCCGTGTCGCGTGGGCTCGAACAAGGCTCACCGCATCCTGACCGCCGCGCTCGAGCGCGGCGCGGGCGCGGATGACATCGACGACCGCATCGACCGGCTCGAGGAGACGCTTCGTCTGACCTCGATCTGCGGGCTTGGACAGGTCGCGCTGGGGCCGGTGATGAGCGTGCTGCGTCTGCAGCGCACCCACGCCGCGACCTGACCGCTGATGGCCACCGCCGGGCGGGAATTCTTCACGGTCAAGACCGTCTCGCAAGCGCTCGGCGAATTTCGGCCCGAACACCGCAGCGCGATCGAAAGCGTCCCGCTCGCGGCCGCGTGGCGACGCGTGCCCGCGACCGACATTCGCGCGCGCGAGGCGCTGCCGGGCTTCGACCGCTCGAGCGTCGATGGGTACGCCGTCCGCGCCCAAGACACCTATGGCGCCTCGGAGGCGATCCCGGCCTACCTCCGGGTGCTCGGTGCCGTAACTATGGGTGCCGTCGCCGGACAGCAGGTCAACTCGCTGACCGCGGTCGCGATCCCGACCGGCGGCATGCTGCCTGCGCTCGCCGACGCGGTGGTGATGGTCGAGCACACGCAGGAGGCGTTGCCGGGAACGATCGAGGTCCTCCGGCCGGTGGCTCCTGGCGAGGGCGTGGTTCGCTGCGACGAGGACGTCGCGGCGGGGGCCACGATCGTCCGTCGCGGGCACCCGCTGCGCGCCCAGGACGTGGCGATGCTCGCCGCCTGCGGCGTCGGCGAGCTGGAGGTCCATGCTGCCCCGCGGGTGACGATCCTCGCGACCGGGGATGAGGTGGTGGCGCCTGACACGCCGGCGCTTCCGCCGGCGCACGTGCGAGACGCGCTCAGCGTCTCGATCGGCGCGCTGATCCGAGAGGCGGGCGGTGAGCCCGCCCCGCCGACGATCGTTCCCGACGATCGCGATGCGCTCGGGGAAGCGCTGAGCGACGCCGTCGCAGCGAGCGATCTGGTCGTGGTCTGCGCCGGATCATCGGTCGGCGCGCGGGATCAGACCTCGGCCGCGATAGCTGCGCTCACCGACGGCGAGATCTGGTGCCACGGGCTCGCGATCAAGCCCGGCAAGCCCACCCTGCTCGCGTCGAGCGGCGCGGTCCCGATCGTCGGGCTCCCGGGCAACCCGCGCTCGGCGCTCGTCGTGTTCAGGCTGATCGGGATGCCGCTCGTCCGCCGGATCGGCGGATGGGCGCTCCAGCCTCGTTTCGCGACCGTGCGAGCGCGCCTGTCCCGGGACATCCCATCGGCTGCCGGGAGACTGGACGTCGTCCAGGTGCGACTCGCCGGTGAGCTCGCCGAACCGATCTTTGGCCCTTCCGCACTGCTGTCGGTTCTCACCGCGGCCGACGGTTACCTGCTGGTGCCAGAGGATGCCAACGGCCTCTCGGCGGGCGAGCCGGTAGAGGTGTTCGCTTATGGGTAGCGGCACCACTCCGTTCCTGCACGACGTCCCGCTGGCAGCCGCACTGGACAGCTGGCGCGAGTGTCGGGCGCACGCCGGCTGCCCGTCACGGTTACACCCGATGACGGTGTCGATCGAGCGGGCCATCGGCCGGGTCACCGCGGAGCCGATCTGGGCCAAGCGCTCGTCTCCTCCGTTTGACTGTGCGGCGATGGATGGCATCGCCGTGCGAGCGGCCGAGACAGTGGGCGCGAGCGAAACCACGCCGCTGCTGCTCGAGCTCGGCGCGTTCACCGTCGTCGACACCGGCGATCCGCTGCCGGAGCAATTTGATGCCGTGGTGATGCGCGAGCATGTCCACTTCGTCAGCGGCCGCGCCGAGCTGCGTTCCGCGGTCGCGCCATATCAGCATGTGCGCTCGATCGGCGAGGACATCAGCGCCACCGAGCTGCTCCTCCCAGCCGGGCATCGGCTGCGCCCGGTCGACGCGGCCGCGGCGGCGGCTTCGGGCGCGACCACGGCCTGCGTCCGCCGCCAGCCAGTAGTGACGATCCTCCCGACGGGAGACGAGATGCGCCCGCTCGGCAGCGAGCTCGCACCGGGTGAGCTACTCGAGACGAACTCGCTGATGCTTGCCGGGCAGGCGCGCGCGGTCGGCTGCGATGTCCGCGTACTGCCGATCGCGCCCGACGAGCAGGCCGAGATCGCCGCCGCGATCAGCGAGGCGATCGGCGACTGCGATCTGTTGATCATCATTGCCGGCTCGAGCGCGGGACGCGATGACCACACCGCCGCGCTGGTGGAGCGGTTGGGGGACCTGGCGGTCCACGGCGTCGCGGTGCGGCCCGGCCATCCGGTGGTGCTCGGGGCGATCGAGTCGACGCCGGTGCTAGGGTCGCCCGGGTATCCCGTATCGGCGTCGCTGACGTTCGACATCTTCGCCGCGCCGCTGCTGGCTGACCTGGAAGGCGTCGCGACCCCCAGGCGATCCGTGGCCCAAGCCCGGGTAGCGCGCAAGCTCACCTCGGCGATCGGGATGGACGACTGGGTACGGGTGCGGCTTGGCCGCGTCGGCGGTTCATTGATCGCCTCGCCGCTACCGCGCGGCGCCGGGGTGCTCACCTCGTTGGTTCGCGCGGACGGGATCCTGATCGTCCCCGCGAATGTCGAGGGCCATCATGCCGGCGAGGAGGTCGAAGTCGAGCTGCTGCGCGAACTGACGCAGATCGAGCACACGATCGTGGCGATCGGCTCGCATGATTTGATCCTCGATCTCGCCGCCTCGAAGCTGCGCTCCAAGGAGCCGGGTGTGACCTTGGCGTCGGGCAATGTCGGCTCGATGGGCGGCTTGATCGCGCTGCGCGACGGACTCTGTCACCTGGCAGGCTCGCACCTGCTTGATCCCGACACGGGGTCCTACACGCTGCCGTATGTGGACAGGCTCCTGGGCGATCGCGAGATCGCGGTGGTCCGCCTCGTCCACCGCGAGCAGGGGCTGCTCGTCGCGGCCGGGAATCCCCTCGGCCTGAGCGGCGTCGCGGAACTCGCCCGCTCGGGGCTCCGCTATGTCAACCGTCAACCAGGCGCCGGGACGCGGGTGTTGCTGGACTACGAGCTCGGCCGGGAGGGAATCAACCCCGCTCGGATCCTCGGCTACGGGCGCGAGGAGCCAACGCACCTCGCCGTGGCGGCGGCGGTGGCGGCGGGCCGCGCAGACTGTGGAATGGCCGTCCGCGCCGCGGCGCGCGCCTTCGGACTCGACTTCGTGCCGGTTACACAGGAGCCCTATGACTTGGTGCTTGAGCGGGAGTCGCTGCAACTGCCGGTGCTCGACCCGTTATGGGAGCTGCTCAGCTCGGCGCAGTTCCGCTCTGCGGTCCGGCAGCTCGGCGGTTATGACACGAGCGAGATGGGGCGCCGGATCCGCTGAGCCCGGCGGGATCAGGATCGGGCGCCGGATCCGCTGAGCCCGGGATCAGCCGCCGCCCATCGCGGTGCTGAGGATCACTTCCTCCGCGTCCAGCGGCAGTCGCGTCCCGGTCACCGGTTGGTAGTAGACGCCGTCGCTTTGGACCGCTTCGTAATCCTGGTCGAGCCAGTGCTGATAGGTCGCCTCGGCGGCGGCGATTGAGGCCGGGTCTGATCGAACCCACTCGACGAGCAGTTCGTCGCCTTCAGCCGTGCGGCGCAGCAGCTTGCCCATCCGCCACATCGTACGCATGGGGCGCCGGTAGAGCATCGACCGGCCGCGCCAGCAATCGCTACCTCGGTATCGTGGGCGCGGTGAGACCGGTGCTGAAGCTGATCGTGGGCTTGACGGTGGTCCCGTGCGTTCTCGCCGTGGGCTTGATCTGGCTCGCGAACGACGACGCGGCGCTGGCGTCCAACGTCGAAGGGTGGGCGCAACTGGCTCCCTTTGCGCTCGTGTCATCGGGGCTGGGCTGCTGTCGGTCGCTATCTCCCAGGCCAGAGGGCGACGCCGGCGCTAGGTGCCTCAGGCGTTCGGCTCGACGAAGGTGTTCGTCGCCGGCATCGCGATCGCCGGGCGTGGAACGGCGATGTGGAGGCTGACCGAGATCGGCTCCGCTCCGGAGCGGCGAAGCTCTTGGGCGATCATGAAGCGGACCGTGACCAGCATCGCCACGCAGGCCAAGAAGGCCCACACGGCGACAAACGAATGGTCGATGAAGGCAAAGAACTGACCGATGAACAGCTGAAACAGAACTGCCCGCTCGAGCATCCGGTATCCCGGCAGGAGCTCCCCTCGCCAGACGTACTTGCGAAAACCTCGAGCGCGTTCGACAGGTATTCGGCTGATGAAAAACCGCGTCGCTGCCGGACCACTCGTAGCGCGAAATAGATCAGGACCAGCGTGAGGTAGATCATCCCCGCGGTTGGCTTGAAGAAGTAATCGTTGTCGGAGGTGACGAACTTGCCGATCTCGTCGATGAAGAACCCGAACCCCGCCCCGCCGAGTACCGCCGCCGGCACGCGCATCCGGCGATCGATGAACGACAACAGGATCCCCAGCGCGATCACCATCAGCAACCCACCCCACAACAGATGAGCGATGTGAAGCTTTCCGCCCCCCAGCTTCGGATAGCCGGTTGCCCACAGCTGCAGCCGAATGATCAAGATCATCCCGACCGCCGAGATCAGAAAGACCTCATGAAGATCGGCGAGACCGACGTTCCGGACGGCCGGCCGCCACAGGCGGGGATGCAGTGCCATCGAGCGCGAACCATCGTACCGACAGACGTTGCAAGAATGCGCCCCTGAAACTCGCTGAGAGCACTCCCCGGCCGGCAGCGGATGTGAGCGGGAAGCGATCCCGATGAAACCGTACGATCTCGAAACACTGCGCGAGGAGACGCGCGCTTTCAACGCCGAGCTCGAGCGCGTGCTGGCGACGATGCCATCACTGCACACGGTGCCGCCGGAGGAGACTCGCCAGGCCCGGCGCGAGGGCCGCGGCATCTACCCGGCACCGATTTTCTTGCCCGAGGCGCGGACGATCGAGATCGACGGACCCGCCGGCCGGCTCGGGCTGCGGGTGATCGAGCCCGAGCGCGAGTCTGCCGGGGCGTTCCTGCACATGCACGGGGGCGGATGGACCCTGGGTGAGAACGACATGCAAGATCTGCGCCTGCAGCGGTTGGCCCGTGACACCGGGCTCACAGTCGTGAGCGTTGGCTACCGGCTCGCGCCCGAGCATCCCTATCCGGCCGCGCCCGACGATTGCGAGGCCGCCGCGCTGTGGTTGCTCGGGGCTGAGGGCAAGGCCGCGATCGGAGCGGGGCCGCTCGCGATCGGCGGCGACTCGGCCGGTGGGCAGCTGGCGGCGGCGACGCTGCTACGCCTCCGCGATCGCCACCGGATCACCGGCGCGTTCGGGGCTGCGGTCCTCCAGTACGGCAGCTTCGATCTGTCGATGACCCCGAGCCAGCGGCTGTGGGGAGATCGCAACCTGGTGCTCTCAGACCCGATCATCCGCTGGTTCGGCGACCAGTTCCTCCCCGCCCACGACCGCGAGCAGCGTCGCGATCCCGACATCTCGCCGCTATTCGCCGACCTCGCGGGGATGCCCCCGGCGATCTTCACGGTAGGCACCGAGGATCCGCTGCTCGACGACACGCTGTTCATGGAGGCGCGCTGGCGTGCCGCCGGACACCGCACCGAGCTGCATATCTGGCCCGAGGCGCCGCATGGCTTCATCTCGCTGCCGATGACCGTCGCCGAGGTGGCGCTGTCGGCAGAGCACGAGTTCCTGGTGCGCACACTGCGGCTGAGCCCGGCTCGGGCCCCGTAGGACACCGCCGCCTGATCGGACGGGCCGATCGCTTCACGGACCTGGATGAGGTCCCGATCGAAACAGCCGGCGAGAGTGTGCAAATCGCTTACGGGACCAGGCAGCTGCTGCTTGCAGGCTGGTCCCTGGGGAAGGCCTTGACCAGGGCGTGGGCGATCAATCGTGTGCGTGCCACATATCCCGGCGAGGTGTAATGGATACCGTCGTTGATGAACCACTGCTGCTTGGCGCGAGCGGCCCAGTCATAGACGCGCATTGTCGGAAACTTCGGGCAATCCGAAAGCAGGTCGTGGTTCCAATGCCGCATCCCGCTCTCGGCATACGGGCCCGAGCCAAGGAGCGTGATCACGTTCACCCAGAGAACGGGCTGGTGGCCGATGATCGACATCATCCGAGCGATCCGGGTTTGCAGACCGAAGTTGGAGCCCGCCCCGACATCAGCGACGTCGTTGGTTCCGAGCGCCAGGATCCAGCAGCCGTGATAGCCCTCGGAGATATGCGCCTTCGCCACGGTGGCGGCGTTTGGATAATTCTCGTAGGTCTCGACGATCGATCGCGCGCCTGAGATCTCGGGGTAGAAGGTGGCGACTCCCACCTTGCTCAGCTGCGCCGGGAGCTGTTGCCTCGGGTTCGGTATGTAGTCACTCGAGGTCTCGCCATCGGATGTGGAATCACCGATGTAAACGACTCCCCGGCAGGAAGTGTGTGTGGCAGGCCGGGGTCTCGGAGGGGGAGTCTTGTTTTTCACCGCGACCGAGCGGCCGCTTGTTCTGGTGCCCGTGGAGGTGTCGCTCGAGCTCCTGCTGGAGCCGCTGCCGCCGCAGCCCGCGGTGAACGTCACGGCGGCCACGACCACGGCGAACAGACGGACCGGCGACGCGCGCCAGGCGGCTCGCCAGAGGGGCCGCGGAGCGGCCGGGAGCGAGCCGCCCGCTCCCGCTCGTCGACACCCGCCAGCTCCAGCCATCATCAGCTCGTCCTGTTGCACCATGTTCAACAGCGAAGCCAGCGCGCTGCTTCGCGGTAATTGTCAATCCTTCACTCAAGCTCAGAGAAGCTTCGGAGGGAGATGATTCCGCATTCACGCGCAGCGGCGAGCCGCTTGCCCGGTCAGCTATCAGCGAGCCGCGGTAAGCGCGGTGGCGCACAAGCGCGGCGGCGGGATCTCGCCGCCCTACCATCGAGCAGCAGGTGTCCCTCCACGTCGCCGATGCGAGCCCGCGGCAAGCGAGCCTCAGAAGCAATCGCCTGGCGGTCGGCTGCGCGATCGCGATCGCGACCGTGTGCCTCTTCTTCGGCACCTTCGCCGTTTGGTTTCGCCTGCAAATTCTGAACACCGACAACTGGACGAACACCAGCGCTCAGATCCTCGCCAATCGGACCGTGCAGAAGGCGGTGGGCGCGTACGCGACGCAACAGCTGTTCAGCTCGGTGGACGTGGCGGGTGCGCTGCAGACGGTGCTCCCCAAGCAGCTGGCCGATACGGTCGACGGGCGACTTCAAAGCGGCGCCGACGAGCTCGCCGTCGGGCTGCTTGCGCAGCCCGCAGTCCAGGAAGTCTGGCGCAGCGCCAACCGCACCGCCCAGCTCGAGCTGGTCGACATCCTCGGCGGCGGTGGGCGGGTCGTTTCGACCCGTGAGGGTGCGGTGACCCTGAACCTGCATCCGCTCGTCGCGGAACTGGCCACGGCGCTTTCCAAGCAGTCACTGCCAAATTTGCTACCGAGCGAGGTCAGGGATCTGCTCGGTTCCGACCTGAACGCGGTCGCCCAACGGCTACTCGACATCGTCGTGCCGGCGCAGAGCGGGCAGCTCGTCGTGCTGCGCTCATCTCAGCTTCGGACGGCCCAACACAGTGTCGAGGCGATTCGGGTGCTGGCGATCGTGCTCCCGAGCGTCGCCTTGATCATGTTCGCGCTGGCGCTGGCGCTGGCCGGGGGCTGGCGGCGAGCCGTGCTGCGGCGGATCGGCTTGGGCTTGCTGGTGGCCGGCATCGCCGTGTTGGTCGCGCGCCGGCTGCTCGAACCGGCGGTTGTGGGGGCGCTTGTTCCGGACGCCTACAGGGCGGCGGGCGACATCGCCTGGACGATCGGAACGAGCGTCCTGCGGAACATCGCGATCGCGTTGATCGGCGCCGGTGCGGTGGTCGCGATCGCGGGGATCATTTCCAGCCTGAGATGGCCGGCGGGCGTGTTTCGCGACTGATCATGTCGACTCGTTCGGTGGGGTTGTGATTGAGTTCGGCGCGGCGGGCGTCGCCGCACGGCAATCGGCGATCGCCGCCTCCGGGCTTGCGCCGCCTGACCCGGACGTCGAACAGCGCATGCGACAGCTCGAGATCCCAGGCGACCCCGCTTGATCAACCAATGATCGACACACGTGTTCGAAACGTGGCCTTGCTCGTGGCCGGATGCTTCTTCATGGAGCTGCTCGACGGCACGATCGTGGTTACGGCGATCCCGAGGATCAGCGCGTCGCTGGGCATCGGGGCCGGTACTACGGCATTGGTGGTGACGGCTTACTTCGTCACCGTCGCGGTGCTGATTCCGCTCAGCGGCTGGATGACATTGCGCTTCGGCTATCGACAGGTGCTGTCGGCGGCGATCGCAATCTTCACCCTGGCCTCGCTTGGGTGCGCCGCGAGCCAAAGCTTCGGCGAACTGGTCGCGGCACGGGTGCTGCAAGGCGTCGGCGGAGCGATGATGGTGCCGGTCGGGCGGATGGTCGTCTTCGAGCAGGCTGACAAGTCGCAGGTGATGCGGCTGATGGCCTACATCGTGTGGCCGGCACTGATTGCTCCGGTGATCGCCCCGCTTGCCGGTGGCGTGATCACCACCTACACGAGTTGGCGATGGTTGTTTTTGATCAACATTCCGCTTGGCGTCATCGGCTTCGCGCTGGCCAGACGCCTGATCACAGGCAGGCCTGGCCAGGAGCCGCCGCCTCTCGACCGCGTGGGCGTGGTGCTGAGCTGCGGCGGGTTGAGCGCGTTGACCTATGGCGCCCACCTGATCTCCGAGGCGCATCCGCCATGGACGCTGGTCGCGGTACTAGGGCTCGCCTCGATCGTGTTGCTCGTAACGGCGGCGCGGCACCTGCTCCGGACCGCGACGCCGCTCCTCGATCTGCGGACATTACGGATCCCGACGTTTGGCAACGCGATGATCGGGAGCAGCCTGATCTGGCTGGTAATCGGGGCGATTCCGTTTCTCCTCCCGCTGCTGTTTCAGACGGTGTTCGGCTGGAGCCCGATCAAGTCAGGCGCACTTGTGCTGTTCGTGTTCGTCGGCAACGTGGCGATCAAGCCGGCCACGACCCGTCTCTACAAGGCATACGGATTCAAGCGAGTGCTGTTGGCCGCATGTGCCTCCCTGACGCTCACCACAATCGGATGCGCGCTGCTCACCGTTGGGACCCCCGTGATCGCGATCGCGTTGCTGGCCGTCATCAGCGGAGCGGCCAGGTCGGTCTCGATGACCGGGTACATGACGCTTGCGCTCAGCGACGTCCCGCCGGCTCAAATGCGTACGGCCAACGCGCTGGTCAGCACCGGGCAGCAGCTGTTCACCGGCCTGGCCGTGGCGCTCGCCACGGTGACGCTGCGCCTCGGCGACGTGCTCGCGAAGCTGCTGCCCGGAGGGCAGGACGCTCGCACCGCCTATACGATCGCGTTCCTTGCGATGACCGTCGTTGGCGCCCTGGCGACGGCAGCGGTGCTGCGCCTGCATCCGTCAGCCGGCGAGGTGCTGACCACCGATCGGAGCTCCGAGGGACGACGGCCCGCGACCTCCGGCTAGGAACCTCGCAACGCCGCTCTCCCCGACAGCGGCCGCGCGCGAGGGCTTTTCTGGAGACTTCAGTCCCGATGAGAAAGGAGCCACATGGCCGACGAACGCATTGACACCCATGCACATCTGATCGGACCCCGCTATCGAGAAGCGATCACGGCGGGAGCGCCCAGCGGTCCGCCGCTTCCACCCGCGGGGCGCCTGGAGCTCGAGCGGATGATGAGCGCGTACGGCATCGATCGCGCCGTCATCTCCACCGGCCCTCCCGGCGCGATCGGACCCGACCAGCAGCGAATCAACGAGGTCTCGAGACTCGCCAACGAGGAGCTCGCCGAGATCGTCGGTGATGCACCCGATCGGTTCGCAGGTCTGGCGCTGCTGCCGCTGCCCGATGCGGACGCCGCGCTCGCGGAGCTCGCGTACGCGCTCGACGAGCTGGCACTCGATGGCGTGATCATGTTCAGCAACCTCGCCGGCACGTATCTCGGCGATGCCCGCTGGGACCGAGTGTTCGCTGAGCTCGACCGCCGCCAGGCGTATGTCTTCCTGCATCCCGGGTTTCCCCCCACCCCGCCACCGCTCGCGACCAATCACCCGGTATGGCTGTACGAGTTCCCGTTCGAGACCACTCGAGCGGTCGCGAACCTGATCTACTCGGGCACGCTCGAGCGCAACCCGCGGATCCGCCTGCAGCTCGCGCACCTGGGCGGAACCGTCCCCTTCCTCGCGCACCGGATTGCGTCGCTGGCCGATCGAGAGCCCGATCGGGCCGCTGGTGCCCCCGCCGGCGTCGTGTCATACCTGCGCCCGTTGTTCTACGACACCGGTCTCACGAACGACCTGCCGCCGATCGCTGCCACCCGACAGCTGCTGGGGACGGACGGGATCGTGTTCGGCACCGACTGGCCATATGCGGCGCTGCCCAAAGGCGGCGACCCCGCTCCCGCGCTGAGGTCGCTTACTTCCGCTGAGCGCCGCGCGATCGATGCCCGTAATGCCTTGGCCCTGGTGCCGCGCTGGCGGTGAGTTCGAGCTCAGATACGTTGAGCAGCCGCGGACCGAAAACCCCCAGCCCGAGAGATTTGATAGCGTCAGTCAAGGTGTATCCAATTCCTGGATCGGTGACGGAGGATGCAAACCCAGAGCCGATGCTCGATCCGGTTCGCATTGCGCCACGGCGGCGCCGGCCGCGGCCCAGGCAGTGAAGCTCGTGCTGTTCGAGGAGCGCTCGGGGAGCCCCGCCGTGGGACTCCTCTCCGCGCGGGGAATCGTGGCGCTCGATCGCGAGGCTGCCGCCGGCGAGACGCCCCAGGGGATGATGGAGGATGTGATCGAGCACTATCACGACCTGGAGGTGGAGCGGCTAGCTGAGCAGGGACCGGCGCTGGCGCCTGACACGGTGAGGCTGCTTGCACCGTTGCCGGAGCCAGGGAAGGTGCTGTGTCGAGTCGCCAACTTCGGCGCGGATGGCGACGATCCACCCTCTCGGCAGCTCTATCTGAAGAACCCGGACGCGGTCGTGGGCCCCGGTGGTTCGCTCATGCTGCCCAACGAGCGGGGTCCATTCCTGCTCGAGCCGGAGCTTGGTGTGGTCATCCGGGACAACGCCGTGTTTGGTTACACGTGCTTCATGGATGTGACACGTCCGCCTGCCGACGAATGGGGCGTGTCCTGGCAGAAGTCATTCGATACGCACTGCGCGATTGGACCGTGGATCGTCACCTCCGACGAGCTGACCCCGGAGAGGGTTGATGTGAGCAGCCTGCTGGAGTTCGCACGCGAAGTCATGACTTTGTGCACCGGAGATCTGCTTGCCTGCGGGGCAGAGGCAGACCAGGTCCGTGAGATCCGCGGCGGCCAGCGCGCCGAAATGGAAATCGAGGGCATCGGCCGCTTGGCCGTCGAGGTGGCATGAAACTGGGACTTGCCGACGGGGGTTTGCCCGTCGTGATCACCGACCGCGGTGTCGTCGACGTCTCGGAGGTATGTTCGGGCGGCCGAACGGCGCAGCAGATGATGACCATGATCGTCGACGAGTTCGACCTGCTTCGGCCTGAGCTCGAGCGACTCGTCGAACACGCGCTCGCCCAACCGCTGGCCGATGTGCGGCTGCTGCCTCCGCTTCCGAGGCCTCGGAAGATCCTTTGCTGTATCGCCAACTACTGGGAGCACGCGCAGCGGGAACCACGCCCGCTGAGGATGTACCTGAAGAGCCCGGAAGCGGTGATCGGTCCCGACGATACGGTCCTGCTCCCCGAGTTCACCGAACCGTGGATCTTCATGCACGAGGCCGAGCTCGCGATCGTGCTGCGCGCTACTGACGGCGAAGTGACTCAGGCCAACTGGCGCGATGCGGTATTTGGATACACCTGCTTGATCGATGTCTCCGCACGCGGGGAGGGCCGCAAAACCTGGGGCAACGGAAGCTGGCTCGGGAAATCGTTCGACACGTTCTGTCCGATCGGTCCGTGGCTGGTGACCGCCGATGAGATTGTCGATCCAAATGATCTCAAGGTCCGGTTGTGGGTCGATGGTCAGCTACGGCATGACTACAGCACTGATGACATGGAGCACCGAGTGCCCGAGCTGATCGAATTCGCGTCCTCCCGGATGATGCTCCGCTCCGGCGACATGATCGCCTGCGGAACCAATCACGAGGGGCTTGGGCCACTGCAGAACGGGGACCTGGTCGACATGGAGATACAAGGAATCGGAGCGTTCTCGGTGCGTGTCCGTGATCCGCTGGGACGCAGCTGGGATCGCGGCATATACATGGGTGCGGACTCGACCAATCCCGCGGTCGCCGGTGCCGTCCGCCGCGAGCGGGAACCACCATAGGACGAGCGGCGGTAGATCTGATCTCTACCCCTGATCGATTTGGAGCAGATCGTGTCATCACCGGTGATCAACGTACATACGCACTATCAGCCGCAATCGGTGCTCTCGATCGTTGAGCCGTATGGAATCGAGATGGTCACCGGTCCCGACGGGGGCTGGCATTTCAAGTCCGGCCGCGTCGAGTACAACATTCCGGGTACCCCCGAGAAATTCTGGGGTCGGGGGCTCGCCGGCCAGCTTCCCGAGATGGATGCCGCCGGGATCGACATCCATGTGCTGCAGCCGAGCCCGATGATCTTCAGCTACCACCTCGAGCCGAAGGTCGGTCAGGAGTTCTCGCGCGCGTTCAACGACGAGACCGCGAAACACATCGCCGAGCATCCGGACCGGTTCTGGGGATCAGCCCAGCTGCCCATGCAGGACCTCGAGATGGCAGCCGCGGAGCTCGAGCGCTCAGTGACCGAACTGGGACTGAAATCATGCTCGCTGGGTTTCATCCTCTCATCCGAGAGGACGCTTGCCGACCCCGAATGCGACGCGTTCTTAGCGGTTGTCGAGCGGCTGAACGTCCCGATCCTGCTACATCCGGTGGCACTCGGACAGGACATGGATGTCGAGGCCGGTCGCGCCGGCTGGCTGCTCAAGTATCAGATCGACTGGGCATGGGGATACCTGTTCACGGAAACGGCGGCGGTGATCGGTTTCATCTTCAGCGGCGCGCTCGATCGCCATCCCAGCCTGCGGATCATGATCCCTCACGGCGGGGGAATGATCCCTTATCAGCTCGGGCGCATGGATTACCAGGCCAAGGTGTTTGGGTCAGGGCATCGCGGGGCGGGAGCGGAGCTCCAGCGCAGACCGGCGGAGTATCTCGAGCGGTTCTACTTCGACACGGTCGTCCACGAGCCGCGTTCGCTGATGCTGTTGATCGACGTGATGGGAGAAGACAACGTCGTGATGGGCTCCAATTACCCGGGCTGGGACAACGCTCCGATCTGGGAGACGATTCGCGCCTTGCCGGACGTAAGCGATCGCGCAAAAGCCAAGATCCTCGGCGAGAACGCCGCCGAGCGCCTGTTCCAGGTGGCCGCCTGAAGACATTCACACCGGGTGTGATGCCCGGGCGAGCTGCGCTTCGGGGAAGGGAGGTTCGCGTGAGCGGGAATTCGGGTGCCCCGCCTCACCGCTACAAGCCGGACGCGGGCTACCGTTACATCAGACTCCAGGCCGGGGTTGAATGTCACCTTAACCCGCGCTGGGCGGCCTGGCGCTACATCGGATGAGCCGCTGGGATCGAATGTCACGTTTGCCCGCGCAGGTGGCAGGCCCGCGGCGATCACGGTCGATGGAGCGGCCGCGGTCATCACCCGTTAGCCGACGATGACGCCGAAGCCTCCCGCTCGTTCGCCCGACAGCGCTCAGCATCGCAGTCTGCGCTCACGAACGAGCGCCATCCCTGCGATGTGTGCGCCTCGCTGCTCAGGCGCGCTTGCGAGCATCGATCGTCGGTGTTGCGTTCGATTGCGACCCAGAGCAGTTTGATATCCACTTGACGCGCCACCGACAAAAGCCTATTTTGGCTTGAAATGGCGCTCTCATCACAATCCCTGCGATCGCGCGACGGTCAGACCGTAGCGACGATCCACGAGCGGCTGAGGGATGCGATCCTCAGAGGCGAAATCGCTCCCGGGGCGACCAGCACCCAATCAGCGCTTGCTGAGCAGTTCGGAGCGGGACGCACCCCGCTGCGCGAGGCGTTGCGCATGCTTCAGCGTGAGGGGCTGGTCATCTCTGAGCCCAACCGGCGGGTACGCATCGCGACACTCTCCGGCGACGACGCCGAGGAGCTGTACATCATGCGGATCTCGATCGAGACAATCGCGATTCGCATCGCCGTGCCGGCGCTCACCACCGATGACTTCGCCGAGCTCGAGGGCTACATGGCCCAGATGAACCATTACATGACCGTCGGCGACAACATCGGGATGCGAACGCCCCATAAGGCCTTCCACGAACTCCTCACCGCTCCCGCGGGAACTCGGGTGAGCGACGAAATCGGGCGGCTGTTCGATCATGCGGAACGCTACCGGGTGCAGTTCGGGATCACCGGATCTTGGGAGGCGCGGCGTGCCGAGCACCGGTCGATTTTCGATGCAGCTGCCGAGCGCGACGCCGACCTGGCGGCCGAGCGGCTCGCGGCGCACTACCTGCACACCGCAGCGCTGGTGTTTGCGGTGCTCGATCCCGGTCACGATCTCGCGAGGCTGCGCACGACGATCCGCATCCTTGCTCCCGGGGCGGAGTCAGCACTCGATCGCATCTCGACACGCAAGCGCCGAGCGCGTCGCTGAGCTCCAGGTCAGACGGATCTACTCAGATCGGCGCGGCGAGCGCCGCGAGGCTCTCACCCATCAGCCGAGCTGAGTCCTCGCCGTGCTGAGCCGCGTTCTTCTCCCATTCGGCGAGCTGCACAGAATTCTCCACGACCAACCGACAGCGCTCGAATCGCCGTGCCATGAACTGCTCGAGCGCCTCTCCGAGGTCATCGCCGTCGGCGAGCAGCTCCGCGAGGACGATCGCGTCCTCCATCGCGATCGCGGCTCCCATGGCAAGTTGCGGCGTCGTCGCGTGGGCGGCGTCCCCGATCAGCACAACTCGTCCGCGATACCAAGGGGGCGGAAGGATCATCGCATCCAGTGGCCTGACGTCCACTTGCTCGGGATCGCGGATCGACGCGCGAACATCGACTACCAATCCGCCGAAGTCGCCGAGCAACTCGCGCATCATCTCGGGTCTCCGGGCCGGCTCGGGACGCGTGCGGTCAGCGGCGGGCTCGACCAGGAACACGTACATACGGTCGGACGTGAGCGGCGTAAAGCCTGTCTTGTGGCGCTCGCCGTAGAACATGAATAGGCCTGTCACGGCACTCGGTCGCTCAACCAGCGCTCGCCAGACCGCCTGCCCCAGGAACTGGGGCTCTACCGCCTCCGCTCCCAGCAGCAGCGCGCGCACGCTCGACCGCCAGCCATCGGCTCCGACGACGAGGTCGTACTGTTGGTGCGTTCCGTCGGTGAAGTGCACCTCGACTGAGCTGTCCTGCTGAGTCAGCGCGGTGACCGTCGTGCCCACCCGCACGGTGGCTCCTTCCCGCACCGCCGTCTCCGACAGTAGGCGATGCAGCTGCGGCCGCATCATCCCGCCCATAGCCGGATAATCCGGTCCCAAGAGGCCCTGGAGCGGCACCGCCTCGAGCAGATCGCCGGCTGCGGTGAAGATCCTCATCTCGGAGACGCCGAACCCCGCCTGAATGCATTGGTCCAGCACGCCGAGCGTTTTCAAGGCCCGCAGCGCCGGAGCCATCAGCGTGATCCCCGTCCCCTTGGCGCCCCAAATCGGCTCGTTCTCGACGATCTCGGCCTCGATACCGCGCCGCGACAACTCAATTGCGAGCGATGTGCCCGAAATCCCGCCGCCCACCACCAGCACTCGCTGCACGGTCGGGGCGCTCATCAGCTCCCTCTATCCACGTTGCAGAAAGGATATACAAGATAGGACTTAGTCGTCAAAACCGATAGGATCCAATGCTTGTGTTAGCGAGCGCTTGGTCGTGCGCGCCACGACCACCGGGAAAACGTCACGATCCAGTGCAGAAGCGGCTGCCCTGGGTCGCGGCAAAAGCGATCCGGCGTGCGCGAGAGAGGAGCCATGCCCAGCAATAAGGTAATCGTCAGCTGCGCAGTGACCGGCGCGATCCACGTCCCATCGCAGTCTCCATATCTACCGGTCACGCCTGAAGAAATCGCCGAGCAGGCGATCGGTGCGGCAAACGAGGGGGCGGCAATCGTTCACCTGCATGCTCGCGATCCTGACTCCGGCAGGCCGACCCCCGATCCAGAGATCTTCGGTCGCTTCCTACCCGAGATCCGCCGTGGTTGCAATGCGATCATCAACATCACGACGGGCGGCGGCCACGGCATGTCGCTCGATGAGCGGACCGCGGCCGCGCAGAGGTTCAAGCCCGAACTGTGTTCGCTCAACATGGGAAGCATGAACTTCGCGATCTTCCCGATGGCCGCGGGCATCAAGGAGTTCAAGCACGATTGGGAGCCGCAGTATCTCGAGATGACTCGGGACTACATCTTCCGCAACACGTTCAAGGACATCGAGACCGTGGTCGGGATGCTCGGCGCCGAGGGCACCCGGTTCGAGTTCGAGTGCTACGACGTCGGCCAGCTTTACACGCTGGCCCACTTTCTCGATCGAGGGCTGGTCAAACCGCCGCTGTTCGTGCAGACGATCTTCGGGATTCTCGGCGGCATCGGCCCTGATGCCGAGAACCTGATGCACATGAAGACGACCGCCGACCGTCTGTTCGGCGATGCCTATCGCTGGTCGGTCCTGGGCGCGGGTCGCCATCAGACGAACTTGGTCACGATCGGAGCGATCCTCGGCAGCAACGTGCGGGTTGGACTCGAGGACAGTCTGTTTCTGGCCAGGGGCCAGGCCGCGAAAAGCAATGCGGAGCAAGTGGCGAAGATCGTCCGGATCCTGGGCGAGCTCTCGCTAGAGATCGCCACCCCCGACGAGACGCGTGAGATTCTGGCCCTCAAAGGTGCTAACGAGACAGCGATCCCATCATGACTTCCAATACCACCACACATCTCCCGACCGACGTGCTCGACGAGTACGTCGTCAAATACAGCAACTGGGGCAAATGGGGCAACGATGACCAGGTGGGGACGGCCAACTACATCACCGCCCGCCACGTTCGCGAGGCGGCGCGGCTCGTGCGAACCGGACAGGTCATCTCGCTCGCGATGAACATCGATCAGTCGGGGCCCGCCACCGGCGAGAACGGGCGGTTCAACTGCTTGCGCTACTCGGTCGCAACCGGCACCGACCATGTGGCCGGAGCGCAGCGCTGGTCGGGAAAGGCGCTGCCCCGCCAGCTCGGATACGCCGACGACACGGTGGTGTTTCACTTGCAGTCGGCGACACATTGGGATGCTCTCGCACACATCTTTCACGCGGGGAAGGCATATAACGGATTTCCAGCGACCGAGGTCTCTAGCTTCGGCGCGCCGCGCCTGGGGGCGGAAAGCCTCAAGAGCAACCTGGTCGGGCGCGCGGTTCTGCTCGACATCCCGCGAAGCAAAGGCGTCGAGTGGCTCGAGGACGGCTACGCGATCACGGTGGATGACCTCAACGGGGCCGCGGAGGCTGAGCGGATCGAGATCCGAGACGGTGACATCCTGCTGCTGCGAACTGGGCAAATGGCTCGCTGCCGACGCCAGGGATGGGGAACGTATGCCGGTGGTGATGCGCCCGGGCTCAGCTTCTTCACGATCCCGTGGCTGGCGGAGAGGCAGATCGCCGCGGTAGCCTCGGACACATGGGGGGTGGAGGTGAGGCCAAACGAGCTTCCCGACAGCTTCCAGCCGATGCACATCCCGGCGATCGTGTACATGGGGCTGCCGCTCGGGGAGATGTTCGAGCTCGACGAACTGGCGGCTGCGTGCGCGGATGACGGTGTCTACGAGATGCTCATTTCCGCTCCGCCGCTTCCGTTCACGGGAACCGCGGGCGCCCCGCCTGGGCCGGTTGCCATCCGCTAGCTGAAGTCAATCGAGTGAGGTCTCCCGCATGAACCCAGATCCGCCTGCCCGAAAGCCGAAGATCGACCTGCACGCGCACATGCTCGAGCGGGCGGCAGCAGAAGCCGGCGTCCCCCACAGCGTCGTCACGGGCTTCGGCGCCCGGCCGTTGCCAAAAGCCACCCCGGGCACCGCGCAGGAGATGGCCGAGCGGGCGGGCTACGATCCGGCGGTGCATGTCGCGATGCTCGATCGGCTCGGACTGGACGCCGAGGTGCTGTTGTCGATGACCGTCATGCAGGGAACCTCTTGGGCATCTCCCGAGCACGAGCACGAGCTCAATCGTCGTATCAATGACGAGATCATCCGCTGGGTCAAGGAGTATCCGACGCGACTGATCGGCAGCTTCACGCTGCCCCTGCAGAGTCGTGAGCGCACCATCCAGGAACTCGACGAGCGCATCGCCGAGCCGGGCCTGAAAGTGGTGCAACTTCCGGCGTCTGTGTCGGGAACATATCTGAGCGACCCGGCGTACCACTACCTATGGGAGGCGATCGCGGAGCGCGGCTTGATCGCGTTCGTTCACCCGGACGGCATCCGGGATCCCTGGTTCCAGAGCTATTCGATGTGGAATTCGGTCGGCCAGCCGATCGAGGAAGCGAAGTTCATCGCCTCGCTCATCTACGAGGGCGTTCTCGAGCGACTGTCCGACTTGAAGATCGTGATCGCTCACGGCGGTGGCTATCTGCCCCACTACTACGGTCGCTTGGATCGCAACGTCAAGGCACACCCGCACAGCACGGCGAACATATCCCGCAAGCCAAGTGAGTATCTGCGAAGTCTCTACTACGACACTTGTCTGTATGAGCCGGCGATGCTGGCGGCGCTCGTTGCGCGCGTCGGCGCTGATCGGATCGTGATGGGCAGCGACTATCCGGTCGGAGAAACCGACCCCGTCGGCTTCGTCTCCAGATGCCCGGCGCTATCTCAAGCCGAGGTCGAGATGGTTGTCGGCGGCACCATCGCCGAGCTGCTCGGTCTCGAACCGCTTGCCGTGGAGCTCGGCGTCAAGCAGAGTAGCGTGTCCATCAGCTCATCTTGACCCACTTTGGCAGCTTGGATACACTAGCCGTCTGATCGGCAAACACGATGGCGCCCGCGTGGCCCGGGCAAACGTCGTTTATCAGGAGGAGCGGTCATGGCGAACGCAGACACAGCCGAGAAGCAAGCGACCGGCCGTCCGCCACGAACACCGCCAAGATCTGACCATGTCGGCAGCTTGCTGCGGCCGCCGCAACTCCTGGAGGAGGTTCATCGCATCTATGAGCGGGGTCACACTACGCTGCACCAGGAGGAGCGCAGCAAGGATCGCAGCAGGCTGCGGGAACTAGAAGATGAAGCGATCCGTGAAGTCGTTGCTCGGCAGATCGAAGCCGGGCTCGACGTTGTCACCGATGGTGAGTTTCGACGCGTCCTCTTCACCAACTCGTTCTACGACGCGGTCGAGGGACTCGAGCCGAACACCCACCCGCTGACCTTCCATGGTGATGACGGCAGCGTCGTCGAACATCCCGGACCGGCGCTGGTGGGAGGCCGCCTACAGAAGATCGACAGCCCGGCGGCGCGAGAGGCCGAGTTTCTGGCTTCGATTACGGACCGGCCCTTCAAAATCACGTTTCCAGCCGCATCCTGGTTCTGTTTTCAGTCTCTACGCGCGCCCGCGCTCGAGAGCGGCGTTTACGAGTCTGCCCAGGAAGTGCTCGAGGACACGCTCGAGATTCTGAGCGACTTGGCCGCCGACGCCGTCGCCGCCGGGGCATCCTGCCTGCAGTTCGACGAGCCTGCCTACGTGTTCTTGCTCACTCCCGGGATCGAGCAGTTTCTGGAGATGCTTCGCAGCAGCCCCGCCACGCTGAGAGAGACGAGCGTTGACACCGACCGGCGGTTTCTTGCCTCGCTCCCCGGGGACATCACCACCGCGGTCCACATTTGCCGCGGCAACTACGCCTCGCGCTACATGGCATCCGGTCCACTCGACCCCGAAGCCGAGGCGTTCTTCTCGCTGCCCTTCGACCGCTTCCTGGTCGAGTGGGAGGACGTCGAGCGAGAGGGCGACTTCGCGGCGCTCCGCTACGTGCCAACCCCTGGTCCGATTGTGGTCCTGGGAATTCTCAGCTCCAAGGATCCCCGGATCGAAGCCGAAGACGAGATCCTGCGCCGAATCGAGGAGGCGACGCATTACCTCCCGGTCGAGCAACTTGCGATCTCGCCTCAATGTGGGTTTGCTTCAGCTTTGTCGGCACTCGACGGAGGCGACGGCAACGAACTCGCCCCGGACATTCAATGGCGCAAGCTCGAGCTCCAGGCTCGGGTTGCCGAACGGGTGTGGGGTAGGTGATCGAAAAGATGGGAGAGAGTGCAGTGACCGAGCCAACCGCGATCTATCGAGCCGAAGTGATCGGATCGATGTTGCGTCCCTCGTACCTGGTCGAGGCGCGCGCTGAGCTCCGCGCGGGCAAGCTGGACCAGGACGCCTACAAAGCGATCGAGGATCGCGCGGTCGACGAGGCGTTGCGCCTGCAGAAGGATGCCGGCGTTGATGTGGTCACCGATGGAGAGATGCGTCGTGACATCTTCTTCGACCTTTTCGTCAACGGCATGGATGGGTTCAGCCACGAACGTGCGTGGACCGTCCAATTCCACCAACAGGACACCGACGTAGCGTTTGAGGTCGACATTCCATTCACGGTGACCGAGAAGGTCAAGCCACGCTCCTCTCCCGCGCTCGCCGAGTTCCTGGCATGTAAGGACAGAACGGATCTTCCGGTGAAGATGACGTTGCCAAGTCCCACCTTGATCGCCGCCTTCTGGTCGGCCGAGAAATCAAGGGGCGCCTATCCCGAGCCGTTCGCGCTGTTCGCCGACGCGGCGGAGGCCTTGCGAACCTGGGTCCAAGAGCTGTTTGATGCAGGCTGTCGTTATGTGCAGATCGATGCCCCGGAGTTCAATGAGGTCTACGCGGATCCGCGGATCCGCGCCGAGTATGAAGAGCGAGGAATCGACGTAGAGCGGTTCAAGTCCGACGGTGCCGAGTTGCTCGCTCAGGTCGCCGACGTCAAGCGCGATGAAGGCACGGTCCTCGGGTTGCACGTTTGCAAGGGCAACGGCACGCAGTCTTGGATCGCGAGAGGGGGATACGAGGACATCTGCCGCGAGGTGTTCAGACGAGCCGAAGGCTTTGACACGTTCCTGATGGAGTACGACGATGCGCGCTCGGGGTCGTTCGAGCCGCTGCGACACCTGCCCGACGACAAGGTCGCCGTGCTCGGCTTGGTCTCGACCAAGTGGCGCAAGCTCGAGGATCCGGCGGAGCTAAGGGCTCGGATCGATGAGGCCGCGGGCTTTCATCCGAAAGACCGGCTGGCACTGGCCACCCAGTGCGGGTTCGCCTCGGCCGCCGAGACGGCAGAGCAGCGGAAGATCACCGACGAGGTGCAGGCGGCGAAGCTCCGGCTCGTGGCCGACGTCGCCCATTCGGTGTGGAATTAGGCGCCGGGCAACGGCGTCCTCGGACTCGGTCAGATGCGGTCGCGCAGGCGCGGCTCGCGGCCGTATGCCAGCACCGCGACCAAGATGATGAGCCCGAACAGGATCTGTTGCTCGGCGTTGCTGTAGCCCTTGGCTAGGAGGACGGTGTTGATCACCGTTAGCATGATCGCGCCGATCACCGTCCGCCAGTAGTCGCCGCGAGCGCCCACGATCGAGGTGCCTCCGACGATCACCGCGGTGAGGCTCGTGAACAGGTAGGGGGTGCCAACCTGTGTGTCGCCCGAGCCGCTGAACCCGGTCAGCAGCACTCCGGTCACCGCCGCTCCAAGCGCGCTCAGTGCGAAGGCCGCCACGACCACGCGCCCCGTCTTGACCAGCGCCAGTCTCGCCGCATGAGGGTTGGAACCGGTGAGGTAGATGCGCCGGCCGGCGAGCGTACGACGCAGGAAGAACCCCGCGATAATCGCCACAACTGCCCACAAGACCACCAGCGGGGGGATGCTGACGCCGAACGTCGCGCTGCCGACCGTCGCAAAGCGGGTGAGCCAGCCAGGGGCGGTGCCGGTGATGCCGCTTCCCGCCATCACCCCGATCGCGCCGAGCAGGATGAAATTCATCCCCAGCGTCACCACAATCGACTGCACCCCGAAGTAATGGCAAATGAGTCCGCTGACGCTGCCCAACAGGATCGCGGCGCCGACGATCAGCACGATCGTGGACACGAACGACCAGTGATCCTGCCCGACGAGGATCGCGGTGAGGACATTGCCGAGACCGATGAAGCCTGGGACCGACAGGTCGAGATGGCCAAGCAACACCAGCACGGTCTGTCCCAGTGCCGCGAGACCGAGGAACGAAGCCAGCAGCAGCATCGACTTGATGCTCAGGAACGAGCTGAATCCATCGAGCGTCGCGGCTCCGTAGATGAAGATCGCGATCAGCACGGCGACCTGTACCAACGGGGTGTCACGGCTCAAACGAGCAAGTGTGGCGCGAGCCTCCAATCTTCCTTGCTGCTCGCGAGCGGGGTCGACCGCGGTCATGTGGCAGGCCCACCGAGCCGCTTCGGTCTGAGCTGAGAGCTGAGGACCACGGCCGCAATCAGCACGCAGCCATACACCACGTCGAGCCACTGGGCAGAGATGTTCAGGCCGGACAGGAGGTTCTCGATCAGGTAGATACAGATCGCCCCGAGCAGGGCGCCAACGAGGCCGCCACGACCGCCGCCGACTGGTGTTCCGCCCAGGGAGACGGCGGCGATCGCGATCAACGTGTACTGGAGGCCCAGCGAGGAATCCCCCGATCGGATCAGCCCGGTGAGAGCAAGTCCGGCGATCGCGGCGAACACTCCGCCGATCGCATATGCAATCACCCTCGTCGCGCCGACGTCTGTCCCGGCCGAGAACGCGGTTGGCGCGTCTCCACCGACTGAGAACATCGCTTTGACGAACGGGGTGCGCCGCAGCAGGAACCAGACCAGCAGCGGAATCACCATCGTGATCAGGCCGCCTGGGACGGGCCCGATCTTGCCGCCGAGATGATTGGTCCAGTTCACCGGCGCCTGTTCGGGATTTTGGAGGATCTGCTGACCGATGCCGGTAACCACGAACAGGGCACAAAGGCCGGTGATGATCGCCGGGACGCGGAGATACGAGATCAGCACGCCGCTGAGAGCGCCGCATAGCGCACCGAGCGCGAGCAGGATCGGGATCGCCGCCCCGGGGCCACCGAGACCGTGAGGTAGCAGCACCGCGACCATGAACACATTGGTCAAGCTGAGAACCGGTCCAACCGACAAGTCGAGGCCGCCGACGATGATCGATGGCGCGCTGGCCATCGCGACTAACGCGAACGGGGCCAGGTCAGCCAGCGTGTCCGGCAGCGATCCCCCCGAGACGAAGCTGGCCTGCACGATCAGGTTGGCCACGAACAGCGCGACCGCGAACACCGCCGCGAACATGAAGGTGCGCGCGCGCAGCAAATCCAAGACACGCTCGCGTGAGATCGCTCTATGCATGCACCTGCCGCTCGCGGCCGAAGAAACTGGCTACGAGCGTCTCCCTTGTGAGTTGTTGGCGATCGAGCTGCGCGAACACCGAGCCCTCGCGGAACACCAGCACTCGATCCATCAGCTCGATCAGCTCATCGACCTCAGTTGAGAGCATCACGACGGCGACTCCCTTCTCGGCTAGCTCTCCGAGCAGCTTGTACAGATCGCGCTTGGCGTTCAAGTCGACGCCGCGAGTCGGGTCGTTCAGCAGCAGCACCGCGGGATTCACCGCGAGCCACCTCGCCATCACTACCTTTTGCTGGTTGCCGCCGCTGAGCGTGGTTATCGGCAGGCCCGCCGAGGCGAGCTTAATCGCGAGCTGATCCCGGTACCGGGACAGCCGCGCATCGGTCCGGGATCGCAGCAGCAGGTGCATCCGGCAATCGGCCTCGAGCGTAGGCGCCGCGAAGTTGTCCCGGACCGAGAGCGTGGGAAACAGTGACTCCGACCGGCGGTCACGCGGAACGTAGACCACGCCCAGCTCGGCGGCTTGCGCAGCAGAGCGAATCACGATCTCGCTGCCGTTACCGAGATGTACCACCTCACCTTCGGATGCTCCGTTCCACAGAGCGCGCAGGAACGCGTCCTGGCCGTGACCCTCCAAGCCGGCGAGTCCCACCAGTTCACCGGCGGACAGCCCGAACTCGATCGAAGCCGCACCTTCGCCGAGACGTAGTCCCCGCGCCTGCAGTACGCCGACGCCGCGCATCCGCTCTGACACGGGCATCTCCGGTCCGGCTCCCGCAGTCAGATGGTCAGCGCCGCTCATCAACCTGACCAGCTCCTGCGCTGACGCCTGTCCTCGATTCACCGTCGACACCGAGCGGCCCGAGCGGAGCACCGTGACCCGGTCTGCAACTTCCTCGATCTCGTCCATGCGGTGCGAGATGAAGATCACGCTCTGTCCGCGCGAGATGTGTCTGCGGACGATCGCAAACAGCCGGTCGCGCGTCGCCACGTCGAGTGCCGATGTCGACTCGTCGAGGATCAGGATCCTCGGGTCGCGGACCAGCGCCCTGGCGATTCCACAGACCTGGCGAACGCTCAGCGGCAGCGCCTCGACCGGCGTGTCCAAGGGCGGGGTGTCACCGAGGAGCTCCTGCAGGATCGCGCTGGCCCGCTCCCGCTTCACGCGCTCGGGCACCCGCCGGCGAAAGAGACCGTCGACGCCCATCCATACGTTCTCGAGCACGGATTGCGGACCGACCACGAGCACTTCCTGAAAGACCGCCACCACTCCCGCGCCGAGCGCCCTCCGCGGCGACTGAAAGCGGGCCACTCGCGTTCCGTCGATCTCGAGGCCGCCGCTGTCGGGGCGATGCACCCCGGCCAGGATTTTGACCAGCGTGCTCTTGCCCGAGCCATTTTCACCGATGACCGCGTGGACCTCCCCGGCGCGCACCGAAAAGGAGCAGTCCCGCAACGCTTGAGTTTGCCCGAAGGCCTTCGCCAAGCCATCGGCCGCGAGGAGAACCCGGTCCCCGCGGCCGGCGTCCGCTAAGCCGACCGGAGGCGGGGTGGGTTCCCTCGAGGTGGCCTCCATCGCGTCCTCGGCGTCAGTCTACTTCCCGGCCGGCTTGGTGAAGAACTGATCCCAGAACGAGTCGGGGTAGAGCCCAGGTGGTCCCGGTGCGTAGGCGATCGGCGTGGTGAGGTTCCAGCCAGGTTGCACCCATTGGCTCAGATTGGCGTCGGTGATCAGCAACGGCGGGTGAGACAGGTCGGTGATCTTGATTCCGCGGCCCGCCAACATCTCCTGGGCGACGTACCAGGCCGCATCGGCCAGCTGGGCTGGGGCAATACCGACCGCAACGCCCTTGTAGCTGCCCTTGTGGCTGGCCCAGTAGCCGAGCGCGCCCGGCGTCGCCCCGGTGTCGGCGATCGTGGGCACTTTCCGTCCCGTCTGCAGGAACGCCTGCATGATCCCCGTGGCCATGCCGCCGGTCTGGATCGCGGAATCGACCGATTGCGGATGTGAGGTCAAGAACTCGAGCGTCTGCGTCTTCGCCACCGAGGGGGTGAACTGACCGACGATCGAGCCGGCTGTCTTAATGTTCGGACAATTCTTGAGGACTTCGTTCGCCCCGGTATAGATATTGGTATCCGCTGTCACACCGGGAATGCCGTGCACCTGGAGCAGGCTGCCCTTGCCGCCCAGGATCGACGCCAGGACTTGCGCCATCTCGGCTCCCTCGAGGTTGATGTTGCCAACCATTCCCACCACGTAGTTGCTGGAGGCAGCGTTGAGCGGCGCGATCACCGGAATCCCCGCCTTCCCGGCCGCCGCCAGTACCGGAGTATCGGCGGACGGCAGCAGCGGAAGGATGATCATCAGATCGACCTTCTCCCGGATGGCCTGCTGAATCTGCTGGATCTGGGTCTGAACGCTGTTGTTCGAGTCCTGGGTGATGACGTTCTTGATGACGCCTGACTTCGTCTTCAACTGGTTGAACGTCGCCAGCAACGTCTGAATGAAGGGAGTGCTGGTGTTGCCCGGCGAGAAGTAGATCGTGTACGGGCCCGGATGCTTGGGCTTCCAATTCGCCCATGCGCTCGCGTGAACTGCCTGGGGGAAGAGGTTGTAGGCGGCCTGTGTCGACTTCGGCAGCTTTGCCAGCACTCCGTCGGGGTCGGCCGGCATTGCCTGCGGGATCGGTCCACACGAGCCGGTGCTCGCGGCCGTGCTCTGCCCGCTCGCAGAACCGGAACTGCTTGCGGCGGCACTACTGGTGCTGGAACTGCTCGAACTTCCGCACGCAGCGACAGCGACGGCCGCAGCCAGCATCGCCACGACGGCGACGACCCTTTTCAATTTCAGCATGCTCCCTCTCTTCCAAGCGTCAATGTCGGCGCCGCGCGCTGTACGCAAGACGCGAAGCGGTGCAACATTGCCTAATGTATCCAAACCCGCTGTCGTACGTCAAGCAGGAACTAGGCTGCGACTTTCAGGCTGATCGCATCCGGGTCGGGCTTCCGCTGCGCCGGTTGTGCCGGCGCCGCCTAGGAAGAGCGAACCAACTGGTCGGCTACCTCCGCCAAGCTCGGATCGGCGACGCAGCGGTTGCGCATCACTCCCAAGCCACTGATCTCGCCCTCCAGCACGTCACCGGGCCGCAGCCACCGGTTGCCGTGGTGCCCGGCGTTTCCTCCCGGCGAGCCGGTGAGCAGGAGATCCCCCGGCCGCAGCTCGATGACAGATGACGCGTATGCGACGAGCTCCTCGACCCCGTAGATGATGTCTTCGACGAGCTCGTCCTGCATCGTCTCCCCGTTGACCTTCAGGGTCAGGCGCAATTGACGATAGTCGGGGACGAACTCCCGCGGCACGATGTACGGGCCGGTAGGAAAGAAACCGGGCCTTCCTTTGGTCATCAAGAAGTCGGTCATGGGGAAGTTCGGGCGATACATCACGTCGCGCGTGCTGATGTCGTTGCTCATCGTGTAGCCCGCTACATACTGCATCGCGCGCTCTGCGGAAATGTTTTGTGCGCGCCGGCCGATTACCACGGCCAGCTCCAGCTCCCAGTCGTGCTCGACCCCAGGACCCCAGAGGACGACGTCGTCGCGGGCGCCGGAGACGGCGCTGGCGGGCATCGTGAACACGAACGGCAACCCGGATGCCGCGCGGTCCTGCACGAATCGCTTCGCTTCGTCTCTGAGCGCGGCGTCGGGCCGCGTCTCATCGGGACTGTTCCGCGCCATCGTGTATACGATCTCCGTAAGGTGCTTGCGATAGTTGGCGCCGGCGCAGAAGAACTGGCCGATGGGCTGAACCGGCGGCAGCGGACGCAGCTCGTCCATGTGGAAGGAGGTCTCGACCCCTTGGTCGGCGATGCTGCGCAAGCGCCCGAGGCTCACCTCCCAGGTGGCGAGCAGGCTGGCGGTCGAGGCGCTCGGTCCGAAGTGCGTGCGCAAATCGGCGACGCGCTCGTCCAAAACGAGCCCCGGAAACGTATCCGCGCTGCCGTCGGTGAATGTTCCTAGAGCAAACACGGGCAATCGCTAGTCAGCTGTTGAGTGTCGGAGGAGCTTTCGGTCGACAGACGCGTAATGTATCCAGAGAGTGAAACTGCGTCAAGAAACGCCGCAGGACACTCTTGCCCGCTGCTCGTGGGGCGATCCAGCCATGGTCGGGTGGGTTGCGCGCTACGCGACCGGGTGGGCCCAGCGGCCGGCGGGGATCCGAGGGACTCGGCGTGCCCCGGGGGCCGGCGGGGATCGGGGGGAGCTTAGCTTGGGTGGCCCCGGGGGCGCTGTGCAACCGGGTGTGCGGGGGGCCGAGCGGGGATCTGAGGAGCATGATGCTCCCGAGGGTGGCGGCGCTCGCCGAATGCTGGGAGCGCCGCCGTCATCGCCGAAGCGGGTGGCGCCCGATCGATGGCTTGCGCTCAGACGCTGCCTGGCTTGAGGGAGATCCAGTCACTTGCGCCCAAGCCAACGATTGGATACATTACTGGACTCTGAGAGCGAAACAGTTCGCGGGGAGCGGTTGTCGCCGGCGCTCACCCTGAACCAGTCTCCGAGGAGGGGATAAGCCTTATGCCGGAACGTTTGTTGTCCTCGTTGGCTCACGTCGAGCTTCTGACGCCGGACCTCGATAAGTCCGAGGAGTTTGCTCGTGACATCTTGGGGTTGGATGTCGTCGAGAGAGTCGGGGATTCCATCTACCTGCGGTGTTGGGGCGATTACTATCTGTACAGCTTGGTCCTGACGGCAGCGGACGGGCCGGGTCTGGGGCACGCGTCGTGGCGTACCGAGGGCCCTGAGCAGCTCTCGGAGACTGTTCGCCGGATCACCGAGTCCGGCACCGACGGGGAGTGGATCGACGACGCCTATGGGCACGGCCGGGCGTTTCGATTTACGGGGCCGGGTGGCCAGCAGATGGAGGTGTTCTGGGATGTGGATCGCGCGGTTGCGCCGCCCGGGGAGGAGTCGTGCTTTCCCGATCGGCCGCAGCGCGCTCCGAGCCGCGGCGTCGGGGTCCGACTGCTCGATCACGTGACTGTAACCACCCTCGATGTCCACTCCACGGCGTTCTGGATGCGCGATAATCTGGGCTCGCGGATCATGGCGGCGGTCGAGCCGACGCCGGGTGCGCCGTGGGTGTTCGCGATCACCACCAACAACGAGAAATCGCACGACTTCGGTTTCATCCAGGACTTCGAGGGCCAGCGCGGTCGTATCCACCACGTGGCGTTCTGGGTGGAGACCAATCACGACCTGACACAGGCGGCGACGTCGATCATCGAGCACGGCCACGAGGTCGACTTCGGCCCCGGACAGCACGGGATCGGAGAGCAGAACTACCTCTATTTCCGCGATCCCGTGGGCCTGCGCTACGAGCTCAACTCTGGCGGCTACCGCAACTACGTGCCCGACTGGCAGCCTACGATCTGGCACCCGGAGCAGGGATCAAACAACACGTATCGGACCGAGATCGGAATGCCGGCGGTGTACATGGTGGCGATCCCACCGGGGATCGCGGGATCTAGCTCCGAGATGATCGATACCAGCGGCGATTCTGCCGAGGCGGCACTCGCTCGCTCGTGAATCGGGCCCGGGCGACCCGGCGTGGAGGGATTACCGATCTGACGAAACGTGATTGAGGCGAGAGTGTCCGAATGAGTGCAACTGATACGACGAGTGTGTCGATTGACGAACTGCTGGCGCGGACTGACGCGCTGCTGCCCGCGATCGCGGAGCGAGCGCTGCAAACGGAGCGCGAGCGGAGGATCCCGCAGGAGACGCTTGATGAGATCCAGGCCGCGGGCCTGAACCGGATTCTTCACCCGACTCGGTACGGCGGCTTTGGCCTGGATTACGACGCGTTCTTCGAGGTCGCCTGGCGGCTCTCGTCGGCTTGCGGTTCGACCGGCTGGATCTACTCTGTGGCCTCCGTTCATCACTGGCAACTGGGGCTCTCGCCGAAAGCCGCTCAAGACGAGTACTTCGCCCGCGGCGACGTGTGGTCCTGTTCGGCGTTCAATCCGAGGGGCGCCAAGGTGGAACCGGTCGACGGCGGCTGGAAGCTGGCCGGTCACTGGCAGTATTCGAGTGGCTGCCTGCACGCCGACTGGGCGCTGTTGGGTGCGATGGTTCCCGAGTTCGAAGCTCCGGTGCTGTTACTGGTGCCCCGCGCGGATTTCACGATTGAGGACACTTGGCACGTGTCAGGTCTGCGCGGCACCGGAAGCCACGACGTCGTCATCGACGCGCCGGTATTCGTCCCCAGCCATCGACACGTCCCGCTGGGAGGATGCGATCTCGAGGCCGCCGCCACACATGATCGCGGCTCCTACGGCGCGCCGGTTCCGTCGCTGATTCCGTGGACCCTGGCGACGCCGGTGATCGGGATGACGCAAGGAACGCTCGACGTGTACGAGCGGGCGACTCAATCTCGAGTCACCGCCTTTGCCGGCCAACAGGTCTCGAAGATGGCCGGGCCGCAGATGCGCATCAGCGCCGCCGCCGCGGCGCTGGACGCGGCGCGGGCACTGGCGCGGCAGGACATCCGCGAAGTGATCGGGCGTGGTGGTCGCGGCGATCAGTTCAGCACCGAGGATCGCGTACGGTTCCGCCGCGATCACGCCTATGCGGTCAATCTCTGCTACGACGCGACGATGATGCTGGCTCGCGCATCCGGCGCCTCATCGCTGTTCGAAACAAACCCGATCCAGCGGTTCATGCGAGACGTGCACGCCGGCTCGATGCAGCTGATCGCCAACTGGGACGAACAGGCCGAGACTTATGGTCGCGTGCGCATGGGACTAGAACCCATCAGCCAGATGTGGTGAGCTGATTACGCCGGCACGCTCAGCGATGACCGTCGGGATACCTGGCTGAAGGAGCAACGTCTTGACGGTGAAGCAAGCTCTAGTCGTCGGGGCCGGAATCGCGGGTACGACACTCGCGGGTGAGCTGCAGTCGCAAGGCGTCGGGGTCGACGTAGTGGAATGCGAGCAGGAGCCGACCTTCCGCGGAATCGGGATCGTGCTGCTGCCGCCGACGTTTCGCGCGATCCACCAGCTTGGCCTCGCCGACGAATGCGTCGAGCGGGGGATCGGCCAATATCGCTTCATCACCTGCGCCGCGGATGGAACCGTGCTGGATGCAAACCGCATGCGGTCGCTGGTGGCGCCTCCGTATCCTCCGGCGGTCGGGATCGCTCGCCCCGCTTTCGGCGAGATCTTGCGCGAGCGCGCGGTTAGCGCTGGTGTCCGTTTTCAGTTCGGCATGACCGTGGATGCGATCGCTGATGGGCCGGACGGGATCGAAGTGGCGCTCGCTGATGGCACCTCGAGGAGCTATGACGTTCTCATCGGGGCAGATGGGCTGCGATCGGCGATCCGCTCGATGGTGTTCCCCGAGCAGGCGCCGCCCGTTTACATCGGCCAGTGCGGATGGCGAGTACGGGTTGGAGAGCGCCCCGACGAGGTGGACGGGCAGATGCTGTTCCTGGGCGAGACCACGCGGGCCGGCTTCAATCCGATCCTCCCCAACGACATGTACATCTATCTCCTTCACCAGACCGCCGACGCTCGACAACGCTTGACCCCGGAGGAGTCACACGCGCAGCTAACGGAACTGCTAGGTGAATATGGCGGCTTGATGGCGGAAATGGCACAGCGTCTCACGCCCGATCATCCATCGCACTACGGGCCTCTTTACACGAGCTTCATCTCGGGGGACTGGCATCGAGGCCGCGTGATTCTGATCGGCGATGCGGCTCATGCCACACCGCCTCATCTAGCGAGCGGTGCCGGGATTGCAATCGAGGATGCAATCGTGCTTGCCAGGTGCCTGCGGGACCAAGACAGCGTTTCATCTGCCTTCGAGCTGTTCATGCGTCAGCGTTATGAACGGTGTCGGATGGTGATCGAGAACTCGCGCACGCTGTCGCGCTGGGACCTGGAACCGGATGCCCCGGCGATGCGCGCCGCAGAATTGACAACGGAGACCTTCAAGGTCCTCAGCCAACCGATTTAGAGGTTCACCGACGGCAGACGGGGCGATTACCGGTCGTGAGCGGCGCGAGGCGGTCGCCCGCACGCCGGGCGGCGGCCATCACATCCTCAGCAACCGGGAAAACGTCCCACTCGACCGTGTTGAAATCTCGACTTGGATGATTGCCCTCTACCACAAGGGAAACGCCCCGTGCGCGCTTCAGCGCGGCTCGGCTGGGACCTTTACCAGGTCGAGGGCCGCTGATCAAGTGGATGCAACTCGACGCCAGTTTCCGTGGAAACCGCACATCGAATGCAAGCTTGATCTTGGATCCAATTGCCGTTCCACGACTGCTATCGTGCTTACACGATTTCACCCGGTCAGAGAGGAGGCTACATATGCGTGAGTGCCGGGTGAACGCCCAGTGGCTCGCACGCGGGCGGAGGCCGGCGCAGTGGCCATCGCGAGCGGTCGCTGTGTGCTGATGCAATCAGAATCTGCGCCGAAAGTTAGGCGGATGCGGTCGTCCTCGAGCAGTGCAACGAGCCGGAATGGCGGCCAGAGCTTCATGGCTGTTCACGGTCTCATACGGGCGGCGATTCTCGAGGGTGCAATCGCCGCGGGCACGACGACCACACAAATGAGCCTCGCGGAGCAGTTCGGTGTTGGACGGACGCCGCTTCGCGAGGCGCTGCGGATGCTGCAGCGGGAAGGGCTGGTGATCTCTGAGCCCAACCACCGCGTACGGATCGCCGGCCTGTCAGGCGAGGATGCGGAGGAGCTCTACATCATGCGCATCTCGTTGGAGACGGTCGCGATCCGTGTCACGGTGCCAGTGTTGACCGGCACCGATCTCGCTGAGATGGAAGGTTACCTCGCGCAGATGGATCACTACATCAAGTCGCGAGACACCGCCGGCTACTTTGCACCGCATCGGGGATTTCATCATCGCCTGACCTACGCCGCGGGAGCACGGGTGGACGCCGAGATATCGGAGCTCTTCGACCACTCCGAACGGTACCGGCGGCGGTTCGGTGCCGCGGGCTCCTGGGAGCAACGACGCGCCGAGCATCGAGCAATTCTCGACGCCGCCGCTAGCGCGGACGCCGAAGCCGCCGCCGAGCTACTGGCGGCGCATTATCTGCACACGGTGCGGCTCGTGTTCGATGCGCTCGACCCGACCCACGACCTCGCGCACCTGCGTGAGGCAGTGGCGATCGTCGCACCGAGAACCGCCGGCGGGATGTGAGTCGGGCGGCGGCGATCGTCGCACCGAGCGCCGCCGATCGGGCGTGAACCGTCAACGAGCGATGCCATAACCGACGCGCGCCAGCTGGGGGTCATCGGTTTCCGCGAGCCGCTGGCCGATCTGGCGAAGCAGCGCCCCGAGGCTGGTTTCGCCCCACAGCCAGTTAGCGACCTCGTGGGGAGGTTCGTCCGGTGCCATCACCAGGCGAGCCTCCAGGTACATGGCCTTCAGGTCATCGACGCACCAGCGCAGAAACACCAGCACCGGAACATCTGGCGGTCTTCGCGGATGATCGGCCTCTTCGCCGGCCGCGAAAGCCTCGAGGAAACGCACAATGCCGCGGAACTGCCTGGGCGCGACGCCGCTGACCCCGACCGTGGTCTTGTGCTCGCGCTCGAGCCACTGTTCGTGGTGGCGCCGCATCAACGTCACCTCCGTCGCGAGATCGACCGTAGCCGGCCCGGGCTGGACCTGGGTCGCCTGCAGCGGACTCGCGGGTGCGCCCCAGCCGTCGTCTGGGAAGTCGCGAAGAGCCGGGCCGGCGGGTACCCGCAGCAGTTCGAGTGCCGCGTCCAGCACACGATGCTGCTGCTCGGCGTCGCCGGCCCGTCCGAACGGGGAGCCGAAGGGAAAGGGGACGAACAACGCCCGCGGCGGACGCAGCTTCTCGGTGTGCTCGCGAACAAGGCTGATCGAGACCGTCGCCAGCCCTGTCTCCTCGAGCGCTCGTTGCAGCACACCACCGGTGTGCGTGCACAGCGGTCAGGTCGGCGTCAGCAGCACGACGTCGACCTGCTCTGAATGCAGGCGGTCGGCCAGCGCCTCGGCGCTGGCGGCGAGAATCCTCTCTGGTCGCTGCTGGGCGCCGAGCAGGGAGTAGTGGTTCGCTCCCAGGGCGCCGATCTGATTACGGTCGACAAGCTCGCGCAGCCTGTCGATCGGGAAGACGACGTTGATGTCGATGGCCTGAGGCGTGCGGTCAAAACCGAGGCTCGTGTGGCTCTGGACGAGCTGATCCTCGCCGACGTCACCGGGAATGACGCGAAAGCTGGGATCGTCAATCGTGAACGGCCGGTCGCGTCGCAGATGCAACCCCGCGGTCGTGACGATCGCGACCGTCGCGTCACTCACGGGCATCTCGGGCACCGTGAACGGCGTTTCACGGTAGACCTCCACTGGCCGGGTGAGCAGCATGGTGGCAGTGACGTTGGGCAGGTCCTCTAGGCGAGGCATCGCGTCAGGGCTGTCGAGCGCGCCAGCTCGTGGTCGAGAGATGTGCGCTCATGTCGAGGCCGGTTCCCCGTCGAGGATTGCCACGGCCCGGGTCCACCCGGCTGAACCGTTGTGCACCGAGACGGGGAAGCAGGCAATCTGGAATCCCGTCGCGGGCAGCGACTCGAGGTTGTGCAGCTTTTCGAGGTGGCAGTAGCCGATCTCGCGTCCCGCTCGGTGGCCTTCCCAGATCACCGACGGATCTCCGTCGCGCTCGTAGACCTTTGCGGTATAGACGAAGGGAGCGTCCCAGCTCCAGGCATCTGTTCCCGTGACGCGCACGCCCTGCTCGAGCATGTAGAGCGTGCCCTGGCGGCCCACGCCGCAGCCGGCGCTGACGTAGTCAGCTTCACCGTACCGGGATCCCGCGCGCGTGTTCACGACGACGATCTCGAGCGGGCTCAAGCGGTGCCCGATCCGCTCCAGCTCGCGCTCGATGTCATCGGCGGTGAGCACATACCCGTCCGGGGCCTCTCTGAAATCGAGCTTGACTCCCGGCTGCAGGCACCACTCGAGCGGAATCTGGTCGATCGTGACGGAGCGTTGATCGCGGTTCATCGTCGCTGAGTAGTGATAGGGCGAGTCGAGGTGGGTGCCGTTATGGGTGGAGATCCGGACCCGCTCGATCGCCCAGCCTTCTCCATCCGGGAGATCGTCTTTCTGAGCGCCTGGAAAGAACGCGAGCACGTCGTCAACCGTGTCTTGGTGGTTGTAGTAGTCGATTTCCGGCAGCAGCCCGGGGGGATCGGAGGCAATTCCCGCGCGCAATGGAACTGAGATGTCAATCAGCGTCCGCACGACAACCTCCGAGCTCTTCCCTGGCCGCGTCTACGCGGCGGCGATCGACGCCGTCGCTCAGCTTTCTCGACATCAACCTGCTCCTTTGCTTCCGTGTCCGCTTCGGGAACATTAGCGGCGTCGGGCGATCAGCTTGGCGGCGGATCGTCGATCGCGGCGAGGACGATGCTGCGCACATGCTCCCAATAACGCTGCCCGTGCTCGGCAGTGGAGCGTGCCGGATCGCCGATGACGCCGTTCTCCGATAGGGCGCGGACGCCGTGGCTAAAGATCACAGCCATCGCGCGTTCGGGATCGCCGGTGTAGCCGGGCTCGGCCTGATCGAGGCGGACCTGCTGTGGGTGGATTGCGGCGAGCATCGAGGTTTCCCATTCGCCTGCGTGGAGGCCACCTTGCGCGAGTGGCACATGATGCTCGTCGGCGCCGAGCTGTGCGATTGCCAGCAGCAGTTTCATGTCAGTAAGCGCGCGAACTTCGATGCCCTCGAGTGGCTCGAGCTTCTCCAGCGCGGCCGCGAGCGGCCCGAAGTTCCCACCGTGGGTAGGCAACAGCACCGCGCGACGAAAGCCGCCGCGCGCGAGCGAGCGGACGATGTCTCCGACCAGCTCTTCGAATGTGGTCTCGGAAATCGACAACGTCCCGGGAAACTCGAGGTGGTGCTCCGAGCAGCCGATCCTGACTGTCGGCCCGAGGAACGCGTCGAGCTCTTCGGCGATCACTCGCGCAAGCTGATCGCCGATCAGCGCATCGGTTGCCAGCGGCAGATGTGGCCCGTGTTGCTCGGTAGCTCCGAGGGCGATCACCACCGTATCGCGACCCGCTTGCAACTCGGCCTGCACTTCAGGCCAGGACATCCGATCGAGCTCGACTGCGCCCACGCCACCCTCCTCCTACCTGATTTCGGTCGAGCCTACAGCAGCGCCGCCGCGGAATGGCCGCCGCTGTGGAGCGGGATTCGATCTCGAGCGTCGCCGATCGGGGTGGATCAGGTATCTCTCCCCGCGAGCTCCAGGAGTCGGTCGGCTTGCTCTGAGCCGGACACGGGCAGCAGGGCCGGATCGATCAGGCCGATCTGTACCAGCACCGATGCTTGATCCCAATAGATGTGCTCGTAGGCCACCTTGCCGCCGTCGAATCCCATTACTACGACGGTCGGGATCCGGACTCGCCTGCCGCTGGGAGCAATCCCCGGCAACATCCATGGCAGCTCGATGTCGTGGGTGAACTCGAGCACGAACTCGTCGATCACCCGGTCCTCCGAGACGGTGCGCGCGATCGGTGTCAGGACCGCGTCATCCGGCGTGTGATTGATGAACTGCGAGGAGTAGAACGCTCGCACGGCGTCGCCGCCGCTGCCACCGGTGAGGGGCGGGACATGCCAAACGTAAGGTTCGGCGACCATCGTGCGCATCGTCGCATCGACGTCCTTGGCGGCGAACTCGCTCGCCACATGCTCATCGAACCTGGCTCCGAGATCCACTATCAGCTCCTTGTCTGCATCCGATCCAAGCACCAGAAGGTAAGCACGACCGCTGTCCGGCTGGAGCAGCGAACCGGCCGCCCAGCGCGAGCGGCTCAGGTTCCGAACTTCGTCGTGTACGTCCAGTGGTGACCGCCATCGCGCGAGACATAGACGAGCGTGACCGCATTGCCAGCGGTGCCGGTCGCGTCTTGGGCGAACGCTACGAGGCCGCCGCCGATACGAGGCACAACAGCGATGACGGCGTCGCCGAGGAAGGCACGCCACCAGTGTCTGCCTGCGTCATCCGTGGCGTCGACGACTTGTCCTCCTCCGAAGGCGTAGAACGTGCTCGTGTTGGCGGCGCCTGGGAACAGCACGACCAGCGGCGCCTGGGCGGCGTTGAGGTGCAACGCCGGCCCGTTGGTCCGCCAGCTCGCGCCCCCGTTCACGGTCGCGGCCGTCCCGCCGGCTCCGGGGGATCGCCCGCCAGTGGTTTGACGATGCGCGCCGGGATCACGGTTTGAGGCCTGCGCCGGCCCGCGCAAGACCGATCAGCGGAGACCACCGATCCGCCCGGGCAGCCGGGACCGCCGATCCGCCCGGGCAGCCGGGATCTTGGCTCTATCCTTGGCCGCTCATTCCCGCCACAGGAGATCAACGCATGGCCGTGGTCCTGATTCCGATCCCCGCACGAGACTTCGATCCCACCGAGGTCGCCGTCAGCTGGCGGGTGCTCGTCAACGCCGGCCACGGCGTCTGCTTTGCGACGCCTGCCGGCGCTCCGGGCACCGCCGACGACTGCATGATCACCGGGGAGGGGCTCGACGTCTGGGGGCGAGTTCCCGGTCTGCGCCGGCTGACCGCGGTCGGTCGAGTTCTGCGAGCGGACGCCGCGGGCCGGGCCGCGTACGCGAAGATGACGATCTCGTCTGAATTCGCGCGTCCGATCCGCTGGGACGAGATCGAGCTGGAGAAAGTCGATGGCTTGCTGCTCCCCGGCGGTCATCGAGCCAGAGGTATGCGCAGCTACCTGGAAAGCGAGCGCCTGCAAAAGGTCATCGTCGATGCCTTCCGGCGCGATATGCCGGTTGCGGCGGTCTGCCACGGAGTCCTGCTTGCCGCCCGCAGCATCGATCCTGAGACCGGCAAATCGGTGCTCGACGGACGGAAAACCACCGCTCTCACCTGGGATCAGGAGCGGCTGGCGGCCGCCGTCGGCCGCATCGTGCGCTTCTGGGATCCGGGCTACTACCGGACCTATCCTGACGGCCCAGGCCGGCCACGGGGTCACATGTCAGTCGAGTCTGAAGTCATCTGCGCCCTTCGCCGGCCCGAGGACTTCATCGACGTCGACCCGAAGGATTCGAACGCTCGCCGCAAACGGGACGGTCTACATCGGGACACCATTCAGGACCAGCGACCTGCACATGTGGTCACGGACGGGAACTACATCTCCGCGCGCTGGCCGGGCGACGTCCACACGTTCGCGAAGCGCTACGCGGAACTGCTCGCGAGTAGGAAGGCTGGCGCGCAACGCGAGCAATCGGTGGCCGGGTAGGTTCGAGCGTGGCGCAGGCCGGCCGGCCGTCCGGCCCGGAGGCGCAGAACCGGTTCAAAGAACATACGGGATCAGCATCTTCGTCTTCGTTCGATACTCGGGATACGCGGTCGGAAACGAGCTCGTCAGCAGTTTTTCCTCGACCGTAGCGCTGTAGATGAAGTACACGCCCATCACCGCGACAGCGATCAGCCAATAGATATTGGTCGCGAGCGCCGTGCCTAAAAGGGCCACCAGGATTCCTGAATAGATTGGGTGGCGGACTAGGTGGTAAGGGCCTGAGGTGACGAGCTCCGGCTCCTCTTTCGTAGTCATCGGCATGCCCCAGTTTCGACCGAGGTGAACTCTTGCCCAGATCGCGAGGCCGATACCGGACACGAACAGGGCCACTCCCACCACCTGCAGAACGACGCTGTGGACAACGAGACTGTGGACTCCGAATATCCGTGTCAGCACCAACGCCAGGACAATCAACACGATTCCGGGAAATCTGCTGGTCAGGTTCCGCGAGCCTTGCTTGACGCCGATCGCGGAGAGCAGCCAATAGATCCAGAAGACCGCCCAGGCGATGAGGAGAGAGGTCCTCAGCGCAGACACCGCAGTCGATCCTCGCTCGGCGCCTGAGCACCGCTGACTCGTGGCCCACTTGCCGCTGTGCCTGATGAGGGGACCATGGCGCCAGCGTACGCCCCCGTGCGCGGGCTGTCATCGGTTCGGAGGCCGATCGTGGGTCTCCACCCAGGGGTGGAGGATGACTGCCATTCACTCCATCCGGAGTCCACTGCGGGGATGGCTGCGGCGCCTAGCGGCTCGGTCGGCGCTATGTGAGCGGTCGCTTGTTGCAGCATCCTGGTCAACGTCCCAGTCAACGCATGCCAAACCGCCAATGGGGCGTTTCCCCTGAGGTACAGGGTAAACATCCCAGTCGGGATTTCCGGATCATCGAGTGGGATGTTGTCCAGGTGCGCAGCGGATGCCGGCCGCATCCGCCTTGCCTTCATGTCCCCCGCGGCGCCGCGCGGATGCAGCCGCAGCCGCCACCCGGCCGGTTTCAGATCGAGCTTGCTGCGGTTGAGCGCGGGCGACTGATCCCTTCGCGACGCTGGGTGGCCCGCAAGCGCCAGGTGGCCCGCCGGAGCCGGGTGGCCGCGCAGCCGAAGCCGCGCGGCCACCGCCCGCCGTGCCCGCTGGGGCCACGGAATGGGCCGCCGGGCACGCGACGGGGCGTTGGAAGGGGTCACGCGTCCGGCGGCCGGTCGCGAGCATCCTGCTCACCGGGACAATGCTACGCAAAGCTGATCATCTCTACGGCGCGTGCATGGCTCAGCGGTCCGCCCCGGGAACGGTGAACAAGGGCGTGAGCAGATCACGCTGCAGACGGCTTCGCTCGCGACGGTCGCGCTTGCCGGCGCTCGCGCGGCATGAAGCCACGGGTGACTGCTCGGGCAAGGAAGGACGACGAGTCCTCACATCGCCGAGCTGCGCCCCGCAGGGCCCGGCCGCGTGACGCCGAATGCTTTGACAGGATTTGCGCGGATTTTGGTCAACTTGAAGCCAACCAGCGGTGACCCCAGTTCTCTTCGGCCGGCTCGCCGGTCCGCGGCAACGAAGCCGCGAACCAGCGGGCCGAAGATCCGCTCGCCGTATCTCGCCGATCTTCCATATGCCCCAGGGCTCGACGGAGTCAGGGCGCTGGCGGTCGCCGCCGTGGTCTTCTACCACGCGCGCGTGCCCTGGCTTCCGGGGGGTTTTCTCGGCGTCGATGTGTTCTTCGTTCTCAGCGGTTACCTGATCACCTCGTTGCTGCTGGCGCAGCACGGGCGATCGGGGCGGATCGATCTGGTGCGATTTTGGGTTGGGCGCGCCAGACGTCTGCTGCCGGCTGCGCTGCTCGTGATCGTCGTCTGCCTGATCGTCGACGCGCTGTTCTTCCGCGGTGACCTGAAAGCCCTTCGGGCAGACGCGCTCGCGTCGGCCCTGTATGTCAACAACTGGCACCAAATTCTGGCGGGCCAGTCATATTTCGCGGCATTCGGGCGGCCGTCCCTGCTCGAGCATTACTGGTCGCTGTCAGTCGAGGAGCAGTTCTACGTGGTCTGGCCGCTGGTGCTGATGGCCGGCCTGGTGGTTTCTCGGCGCGCATGGATCGTCGGCGCGGCGATCGGAGCGATCACGATCTCAGTCCTGCTGATGGCGTTGCTCTACCACGGCGCCGTCGACGCCTCGCGCGACTACTACGGGACCGACACTCGCGCCGCACCGTTGATGCTCGGAGCGGTCTTGGCGTTCGGCTGGCCGCTGGGCCGGATGACGGCCCGTCCGGCCCGGGGTGCTCGCGGAGTGCTCGACGGAGCGGGATTCGCAGCGCTGTTAGCGCTTCTCTTGCTCGCACATGAATGGCACGACATCGACCCGTTTCTCTACCACGGCGGATTTCTGATTGCCGCGCTGGTCTCGGCGGTGGTCATCGCGTGCGCTGTGCATCCGGCTTGCAGCCTCGCGCTACTTCTCGGCACGCGCCCGCTGCGGTGGATCGGACAGCGGAGCTACGGCATCTATCTGTGGCATTGGCCGGTGATGGCGCTGACCCGTCCCGGAATCGATGTGACCTGGAGCAGCTCGATTCTCGTGCCCATCCAGATCGCGATCACCTTGGCGTTGGCGGCGTTGTCATTCAGGTACGTCGAGATGCCAGTCCGCCGAGGGCAAGCCTCGGGCGCGATCAAAGCGTGGTTGGATCGGCGGCGCCCGTCCGCGCGTCTGGTGGCGGTCGCGGGTAGCGTGCTCGCGGTCTGCGCAGTGATCGCCGCGGTGATGGTGACACCTGTGGCACCGCCGCGCTCGCCGTTTGCGTCGCTGGTCTCGGCCGCGGCCGCACGAACGGTGCCGCTTGAAGGCGTCGCTGGGGGAGCCGCCGCGCCCGCGCGCGCCGGCCGATCGGGCTCCACGGGAGGAGCATCTCCCGTGCCTGGACAAGTCACCGCATCGGGCGCGAGGGGGGTTCAAGCGACGATCGTGTCTGATTCCGTCGCGGAGACGATCGACGAGACACCACAGGCGGTGCAAGCGCTCACCCAGGGTCTCCGCTTACGCCTTGCGCTGCGAGTGTGCCGTCGCTTGATCCTCGAGAGCTGCACCTACCAGGGGGACACGCCGCCGCCGGCGCTGCAGACGATCAAGTCGCTGGGGAGGACGCTCGGACCGCTCCTGATCGTTGATGTCGGTTACAACGACGACAGCACCGGATACGGATCTGGCATCGACAAGATCATGCGCGCCGCCCTCGCTGACGGCGCGCGCGAGGTTCTGTGGCTGACGTTGCGCGACTTCGGAAATTACGCTTCCACCTACCAAGCGACGAACGCGGCGATCCGTCAAGCAGCGCATCGCTGGCCGCAACTGCGAATCGCCGACTGGAACGCCTACAGCGCGGGAAAGCCATGGTTCGCCGACGACGTTCACCCGAATCCGGCCGGCGCGGTCGTGTTGGCGCGATATCTGCGGGCCTATATCACCGGCACTCGCAGCGGCGCCTGAGCTCGGACAAGTCTCACCGGGGCGTCGCACCTACGCCGTCAATGCCGCGCGCAGCTCGGGTGGGAGATCGGCGACCAACTCGGGCTGTCCTCCATCCACGCGCGAAGGGACGTTTGCCGGGTGCCGCGAGCGCTGGCTCGATGGCCGGCAGGCGTGCCCGTTGGCCAAGATCACGCCGTCGCTGCAGTGCGCCTCGATCGCCCCATCGCCGAACTGCTCCTGGTAGAGCCGCGCGTACACGCCTCCCCGAGCGAGCAGCTCCGCGTGAGTGCCGTGCTCCACGATCTCGCCGTGGTCGATCGCGAAGATGACGTCAGCGTTGCGGATCGTCGACAGCCGATGCGCGATTGCGATCGTCGTGCGACGCTGCATGAGTGCCTCGAGCGCTTGCTGGACGACGCGCTCGCTCTCAGTGTCGAGCGCCGAGGTGGCCTCGTCCAGGATCAAGATCGGCGGGTCCGCGAGGATCACCCGAGCGATCGCGAGCCGCTGGCGCTCACCTCCCGAGAACCGATAGCCGCGTTCGCCCACCACAGTGTCGTAGCCCTGCTCCAAAGCGATGATGCGGTCGTGGATGTAGGCCGCCTTCGCCGCCGCGACGACTTCCTGGTCGGTGGCCTGCGGGCGGCCATAGCGAAGGTTCTCGCGCACTGTGCCGCCAAACAGGTAGCTCTCCTGGGTCACGACCCCGACCGCAGCCGCGATCGTTGCAGCCGTGAGGTCGCGCACGTCGTGACCGTCGATCTTGACCGCTCCCCGCTCGACGTCGTACAACCGCGGAATCAGATACGAGATCGTCGTCTTGCCGGCGCCCGAGGGTCCGACCAACGCCGCCAGCTGTCCCGGCGAGACGAGCATCGAGGCGTCACGAAGGGCATCGTCGACCGCGAGCGGGCCGCCCTGCTCTCCGCTGCCGTAGCGGAATGAGACGTGCTCGAGCGCAACCTCGCCACGAATCTCCGCCGGATCCAGCGCGAGCGCGTCCAGTCGGTCGGTGATCGTGGGTTGCAGATCGATCAGCTCGAAGATCCGGCCGAACAGCGCCAACGAGGACTGAACGTCGACCGATACCTGCAGCAGCTGATTGATCGGGATCAGCAACCGGCTCTGGAGCGTCGTGAACGCCACCAGCGTGCCTGCCGAGAGATCTCCATGGGTTCCTTGCAAGCCGGCCACGAGATACACCAGCGCCGGACTGATCCCGAAGAACGCTTGCGTGATCGCAAAGAACGAGCGCCCCACCATTGCCTGGCGCACCTGTAGCGCGGCCTGGTTTGCGTTCTCGGTGCGATACCGCCCGACCTCGCGCTCCTGGCGACCGAACACCTTGGCCAGCAGAATCCCCGATACCGACAGCGTCTCCTGCGTGATCGAGCCCATCGACGCGAGCGACGCCTGAGCGTCTCGGCGGGCAGCTCGGCGGGCTCGACCTACCCGGCGACTGAACAGCACGAACATCGGCGTTACCGCCAGCGAGATCGCGGTCAAGAGCGGCGAGAGCACCAGCATCGCGACCACCGAGGAGAAGAGCGTGACGACGTTGCTCACCACGGTCGACGCGGTCGAGGTGATCGTCGTCTGCACGCCGCCGACGTCGTTGGCCAGCCGCGACTGAACCTCGCCGCTCCGGGTTGCTGTGTAGAACGCCAACGACAGTCGCTCGAGATGTTCGAAGAGCCGATCGCGCAGGTCTTGCAGCACCCGATTTCCGACGACCTCGGTCAGGTACGTCTGAGCCACATTCAGCACTCCGTTGGCAATTGGGATTGCGATCAGCCCGGCAACCAGCGGATACAGCGCTCCCAGATCGGGGCCGCCGCGGACAAACAGCGCCTGATCGAACACTCGGCGCACGAGCAAGGCGCTGATCACGCTCAGCACCGACGCCGCCAGGATCATCGCCGCGATCAGCGCCAGCTCGCCGCGATATGGCTTGAACAGCGCGAGGATCCGCCGCCCGAGCCGCGACGGTTCGGCGTGCCCGGTGATCGTGGTCATCGTCGCGAGCGTAACCGACTGGAGCGATCGGAAAGGTGCGGGACGAGGCGAGGGCGTAAGCGAACGTCGCCCACTTGCCTCGAGCCGCAACGCGCGCAATGATGAGCTTTAAGTAGGATTCGGGTCGCGACACCGGACGTCGCGCGGCCGTCGGCCGGCGGGACAACTCTTACGCAGTCGCGCCGCCGGCGGCCGACCTACGCCAGGCATTACTCCGGTTCCAGATCGATCACCTCGAACTCGAACCGCTCCGCCAGGCGCGCTGCCACCAGCGACCGATGGCACGCCTGAGCGATCGCCTCGACACACATCAACGCGCCGAGTCCGTCGACCGGGAGGCGACCAACGAGCGGCTCGAGCGGGACACGGTCGAGAATCTGCTCGGTGTACTGACGGACGTACTCGGGTGCGAGGCGCACGCGGCTGCGCTTGCCGACACCCTGCCGGTCGTCCTCGCGGTACTGAAGCTGCCGGAGCGCGGTGGTGGGGGCAAGCTCGCGGTGGTGCTCGTAGGCGATCCCGGCTTCGGCAAGGAGCGCTTGCAGCCGGCGGGCGTTTGCCCAGGCGTACTTCGACCCACGCACGCCGCGGCGCTGACGAATATCGAGCACCTTGCTGACCCGGGCATCGTCGAGCACGCCGATGAAGTGGGGGGCGTCGAAGTCATAGACGCCGATCGTCGCGATCCGTGACATTTGCCCAATGCTCGCAGCAGCCGTCCGCGGTCGTGACTCCGGTCAGCCGCCGGCTAGCTGGGCTGTCCTGGACCGCAATCCCCGCCCGCTGATGCTCGCACGGAGTTACCGCGACGGCCCCGTAGCGGCGTGTCTGAAGCGCCTACTCGCGGTGAAACGCTCGCCGCGAGCCGAAGTCCAGGAGTGCCTTCGGAAGCAGCTTCGCCAGGCGCTCCGCTCCGCCTGGGTTCAGCTCGTCTTTGTCTGAGCGGATCGCGTCAACGACCTGCCGAGCCCAGTCCTCTGGGTCGACGTGATCCCATCCGTCTGTGTCCGCGTGTTCAGACAGCTGCGCTTGGACCTGGTCCATCATGTCAGTGTCGATGCCGGGAGTGATCAGCTCGAGAACGGAGACCTCGGTCTCGTCCAGTTCGCGGCGCAGCGACTCGGTGAAGCCGTGCAGACCGGTTTTCGCCGCGGCGTAGACGGTCGCTCCGGGTAACGGAGCGTGACCGATGATCGACGCGTTGTTGACCAACTTCCCGCGCCTGCGCGAAAGCATTCCGGGGAGCAGCAGCCGGGTGAGATGGATCGGCCCGGTCAGCGAAGATTGCAACAGCTCGTAGATGCGCCCCACCTCTTGAGACTCGAGCAGGCCACCCTCGAACACCCCGGCGTTGTTCACAAGGATGTCTATGTCGACTGCCCCCAGATCGCCGACGCTCGATTCGATCGACTCTCTGGAGGAGAGGTCGACGGGCACCCGCCGCAAGCTCCCACTCTCCGGGACCTGGTGCGCTTCGTCCAGTGACCGGACTCCCGCCAGCACGGAAGCTCCCTCGCTCGCAAGGGCGCCGGCAATCGCGCAACCGATACCGCGGTTGGCGCCGGTGACAAGCGCGGTCCTTCCTTCGATATCCACATCCACTCCTGTCTTGTCTAGGGGGTGTGCCCGCTTCCAGGTACAAGCTGTCCTGTTCAGCTAACCCTAAACATCTTGTTCAGGCAACGGCCATTACCACGACCGTGCCGTCGTCCTGTAGCGGCTCTCGCCAGCAGTCGGTGACTGCTCGCTGGATCGCCATCGCGGTACACGCCGCGGTGGGGTCGATGGCGCTCTCGAGCGCCCGCCGGATCCCCGCGACCCCGAACTTCTCGCCGTCTTCCATGTGTCGCTCAATGATTCCGTCGGTGAGAAAGATCAACCGTTCGCCGGATTCGATTCGCCGCTCGGTTGGCGTGAAGCTCGGCTCGCCGTCGCCGACGCCGAGAGCGAGGTGAGGCGAGCTGTGAAGTGGGCTGAGATTCCGGTCGGCGTCAACGAGGTACACGGGGGGATGCGCACAGTTGATCCACCTCAGCTTCGCCGTCGCCGCGTGCCAGCGGGCGACCACCGCGGTGACGAAGAAGTCTTCGTTCTCGAGTTCCCTGACCGTCCGGTGCATCAGCTCGAGCGCCTGCTCCAGCTCCGCTCCATCGCGGCGCGCCGCACGCAGGGCACCGAGCGCTGCGGCGCCGAGACCGGCAGCTGTGGGGCCTTTCCCAGCGGCGTCGGCGATCGCAAGCCACGCACCGTCGCGGTTCTCGACGAAGTCGAACCAGTCGCCGCCGACCTCGTAGCTCGGTAGCAGTACGCCCGCTATCTGAGCTCCCGCGACGCGCGCGATCCGGGGCGGGAACAGATTCTGCTGAATTTCCGCTGCCGGGCTGGTGGGCTTGTGGCGCCGCGCGGCCTCGATGAAGTCCGTGTAGTCGTGAGCGAGCTCGAGCGCCGCGGCTCCCTGCTTGGCGATGTCGCTCAGCGAGCCGATCGGGTTACCCAGGCACAGCAGCAGGCCGAGCACGCGACCACGCAGCCAGAGCGGTTCGGCGACACAGCCGGGGAACTGCTGCTGCAGTCGCTGGTGAAACTCGGGCAGTCCCTCCGGCACGATCTCGGGCCCCAGGGCCGGCGGATTGTCGATCCGGTCGGGAAACTCCTGGGTGCCCGCGATTCGCAGCAGGTGCGATCCGTCGATGTCGACTACATACAGCGCGACGGCGACCCCGGCCGCCCGACGTGCCTCCGCCACGAGTTGATCGGGCACGAGGTGCGGAGGCACCTCGTCCAGGACTCGCGTGACCTCGAGCGCCAACGACCGCTCGCGACCCAGCCGGCCCGGCGATTTGAACGGTAGCGTCGCGACGTGCCCAAATTCCGCCTCGGTCTCGGCGGGCGGGGAGGCCTCTACGCTGCGGTCGGCGTCCTCGAGGGCTTGAGTGAGCGCCTGCCGGGTCGGAAAGTGCCGGTACAAGGTGGAGCGGCCGACCCCCGCCGCCGCCGCTATCTCCGCCATGCTGACCCGACGATCTCCCGCGAGCATCGCCGCTGAGGCGAGGATTCGCTCGCGGCTGGCGATCGCGTCAGCGCGCATGAACACTCCGGCCTTCGGAGCGCCGAGGGGTTGCTGATCGGGCTGAGCGGCTTCTGCCATCGCCAAGGAGAAGTTAGCGGGCGCCCGAAGCCGCGGGAAGCGGTCTGCCCTACCGCGAGGCGAACGGGTCCTAATTTGTCCGATTTAGGGTTTATGTCGCGCTCGGATGGGTATTTCCGCGGGCGAATGTGTCTCACATAGATGGGACCAAGACCAAGCTGAAGACGCATCCGGCGCGCAAGAAGGAGCAATCCCGATGGCCTTGAATGACCGAGCGGCTGCGATCGCACCGTACGCCGAGCAGCTGCTGCACGACAGTGACGTTCAGGCCTCGGCGCGAGACGCGGCGCAGGCTACGTGGGCGGCATACCAACGCGCTCGAGGCAAGGACGCGCAAGCAGTGATGCACGATCGCAAGTTCCGCCGCCAGGTCAACAAGGCCGCGGGCGCGATCAGTGGTTTGTGGGGAGAGGTCCAGGAACCGCCCCCCCGCCGCCGCTGGGGCCCGCGTGTGCTCTTGATTGCGCTGCTCGCCGGACTGCTGTTCGCGATCGTGAACGAGACCGTCAGAGACCGGTTGCGGAGCTTGCTTACGGGCACAAGTAAGTCGAGCGAGAGCACTTTCGCCGCAGGTTCAAGTGCTCCCGAAGCGCAGCCGATCTCCCCCGAGCAGAACGGAGACTCCATTGCTTGACGATGACCGCAGCAGAGCGGCCGAGGCCTCGGCTGCAGACCGCAGCAGAGCGGCCGAGCCCTCGACGGCCGACCTGATGAAACAGCTCTCGGACCAGACGGTGACGCTGGTGCGCCAGGAACTCGACCTCGCCAAGGCCGAGGTGTCGGAGAAAGGCAAACGGGTGGGCTTGGGGGCAGGGATGTTCGGCGCGGCCGGCCTCTTCGGGTTGTACGCGCTCGGCGGCCTGACGGCGACCGCGGTGCTGGCGCTGAGTCTCGCGGTCAAGGCGTGGCTGGCGGCGCTGATCGTAACCGTGGTGTGGGCGGCAGCCGCCGGGATCCTGGCGCTGATGGGCAAGACCAAGGTCCAGCAGGGCGTGCCCCCCACGCCGGAGCGCACTGTCGAGAGCGTGAAGGAAGATCTGCAGGTGACAAGGCAGCGAGCGAAGGAGGGCCGCCAATGACCGATGTCAACGAGAACCTCGAGGGGCAAGCGGGGGAGGACGCCGAGCGCTCACCCGAGCAGATCAGAGCGGAAATCGAGGAGACTCGCGAACAGCTCGGCGACACGATCGAGGCACTGGCTGAGAAGACCGACGTCAAAGCGCAAGCCAAGAACCGGCTCTCAGGATTCAGCCAGGCCGCTCAGGCCAAACGTGATGAGTTTCTCTCGAAGGCAAAAGAAGCCACGCCTGAGTCAGCCAGCGCCGGAGCGCAGCAAGTCTCCCTCACGGTGCAACAACAGCCACTGCCGTTCGCGGCAGGCGCGGCGTTCGCCGGTGGACTTTTGATCGGATGGTTACTGGGGCGCAGGTAGCGCATGCAAAAGCGAACACCGAGCGGACGGGAACCGGATGGCAGACAGATCGAGCCCGACCAGCCGACCGAACTTTCCTGGCAGGGGGTGCCGGGCGCGAGCGTGAGCCGAACGCGCGCGAGCGTGAACCGAACTCAAACGATGCCGGGCGCGAGCGTGAGCCGAACGCCAGCCCCGCGGAAACTCGGGGGTGAGATGTGAGCAAGATCCTGTTTGTGCCGGTCAGCGTCCTCAGCGGTCTCCTAGCCGGAGTGATCGGGAAGAGGTTGTTCGGAGCGATCTGGGGACTGATCGACGACCAAGAACCACCCAAACCCGAGCACCGCCGGGTTCCCCTCGGCAAGCTGGTGCTCGCTTTGGCAATCGAGGGCGCGCTGTTTGCGCTGGTCAGGGGCCTCGTCTCCCACGGTTCCCGGCAAGCATTCAGCCGGGTGACCGGTGCGTGGCCCGGCGAAGAGGAACCCGAAGAGGAATAACAGGCGGCCGCCGCAAGCGTCAGCGCAGCACGCGCTCGCGGCGCGCCGGGTCAGCCGCTCAGGTCGAGAGCGCTTGCGCAGCCGCTCGCAGGCGGTGAACCTCGAGCTGCTCGATCTGGCGCTCCGCGCGCGCCGCCAGCGCCTGTAACGTCTCCCTGCTGGCGCCGGAACGGCCGGGTTCGAGCTGTTCCAGCGACCGCCACAGAGCAAGCTTGCCGTGCGCTCCCAGCTCGAGCCCTTCGAGCTCGACCACGCGGCTGAGCGGCGAATAGCCACGCAGTTGGCCGTTGAGCTTCAGTCTCCCGAGCTTCTCGGCGGCCCATCCAGCTGCCACCTTGATTCGGTCGACCTTGACGCCGAGCGCGCCCATGATCTGCACCAGCGACTGGCGGTCCTCCTCGATCTCAGCGGCAAGTTGGGCGAGGAACGGGCCGTGGCTGGAATCACGGTTGCCGACGGCGGCGCGCTTGGCCAGCTCGAGGCCTCCGGTGGCGGCGGCTAGGTGATCGTTGAGATAGATCGCGAGGAGCATCGAGCCGACACGGTGCCAGATCTTCGCCTGCCGTGCTTGCTGCCCCAGCGGCGGCCACCCGATGGCGCGGTTGATCGACCCGCTCGGAGGTCATCTCGACGTGCTGGATCGCTTATGAGAGCGACCGCTCACCCGCGCGCGCATGACCTGTCGTTCACGAGGCTGAGGCTCTTTCAGGTTCGCGTGGTCGTGGGATCGGTGTCGAGCAGCGTGTCGCGGCCCGTCCGCTGCCATTCCGCCAGCTCCGTCTCCAAGCTGTGCAGCCGGTCCTCGATCGCATCGATGGCGGCGCCTCCGAGCACGAGGCGCAGCGGCGGCCGATCGGCGTCGATTGCCGTCAGGATCGCGCGAGCGGCCTTGACGGGGTCGCCTGGCTGTGAGCCGCCGCCGGTCCGCACGTACTCGCGGGTCGGCCCAACCGTCTTCTCGTATTCGGCCATCGGCTCGGAGAACAGCGCAGCGTCGCGAGCGAACAAGTCGGTGCGGAACGGGCCCGGCTCGACGATCAGGAAGCGAGCGAAGTCGACCTCTTGGCTGAGGGTCTCGGTCAGCCCCTCCAGCGCGAACTTGGTGGCGCAGTAAGCCCCGAATCCCGGGACCGTGACCTGTCCGCCGACGCTCGAGAGCTGCACCACCCAGCCCGACCGCTGACGGCGCATCTGTGGCAGAGCTGCTCGGGTCAAAGCCGCCGGCCCGAAGAAGTGCAGCTCGAACAGGTCGCGCAGCTCCCGCTCGGTCGTCTCCTCGAGCGCGCCCACCTGGGTGCGGCCGGCATTGTTGACGAGCACGTCGAGCCGTCCGTAGCGCTCGACGACCTCCTGGACGACCTGTCTGCCGCGCTCGCTATCGGTGACGTCGAGCGCGACAGGGTGAAAGCGGCCCGGATGCCCGCCGGCGATCTCCTCCAGTCGCTCAACGCGGCGGGCCGCCCCGACGACGCTATCGCCCACGGCGAGCGCCGCCTCGGCCAGGGCCCGTCCGAAGCCGGAGCTTGCGCCCGTGATCAGCCAAATGCGCTTGTGCTGGGTATCGGTGGCCATCTCTTCCTCATTTCGGATTCGGGGTGGGGTAGGGACAGATCCTCCGTCGCGCGGGGATGGATGTCCAAGACTTGTTCTGATAACCAGCGGTTATGGACGTGCACGTGCGGGAACTGCGGTATTTCGTCGCGGTCGCTGAGGAGCTGCACTTCACCCGGGCGGCCGAGCGGCTGTTCATCTCTCAGCCCGCGCTCTCCAAGCAAATCCGGCTGCTGGAGGACCAGCTCCGGGTCGAGCTGTTCGTACGCGACCGGCGGCATGTCCGGCTGACCCCGGCAGGAGAGGCGCTGTTCGCGCGCGCTCGCGAGCTGGTCGGTGGCTGGGATGCAGCTCAGCAGGCGGTCGCCGACGCCGCCGCCGCTGCCGAGGCGGTGTTGCGGATCGGATTCTCGACTTCAATCGGACGTGGGCTGGTTGCGCGTATCCAGCAGCAGTTCGCCCGGGCGCGGCCGGACTGGCGGCTGCAGCTGCGCCAGGTTGACTGGGCCGACCCCACCGGCGGTCTGAGAGACGGCTCCAGCGACTTGGCGATCGTTTGGCGCCCGCTGGCGGCGGCCGACAGGTTCTCGTATCTGGTGCTCGCCGAGGAGCCGCGCCATCTCGCCCTGCGCGCCGATCACCCCCTCGCCGGCCGGCGTGAGGTGGAGTTCGCGGAGCTTCTCGACGAGCCGTTCCTGGCGTTGCCCGAGGAGGCCGGGCAGTTGCGCGCCGATTGGCTCGCCGTGGACCAGCGCAACGGCCGCGAGCCGCGCATCGGCGGGATCGTCACCAACGCCGAGGAGACCTTCGAGGCTGTGCTCGCGGGGCTCGGCGTGGTGCTGCTGTCCGCCGGCAACGCGGAGATCTATCAGCGTCCCGGAATCGCCACCGTGCCCGTCCGGGGGGTCCCGGCGAGCCGGCTCGTGCTCCTGTGGCGCGAGGATGATCACCGCGAGGTCATCCGCGACTTCGTCGACGCCGCGGGGCGCTCGGCGGTGAAGCACAGACCCGCTCGCCGCCGAGTGCAGTGATCAGCGTGGCGCCCGGCTTCCCCGCGCGCCACTCGGACGACCCGCATCGTTTGTTTGTCAACTTGCGCGGTGGCGCCGTTCGTTCGTCAGCCGCTGCGTCGGGTGTAGGCCGGCGGCCCACACGAGCCGACCGAGCGACGGCGAGCCGGGGACGGCGGCTCTGACTCGGGAATCGATCCCCGTTTGCGACCGTCTGAAGATCGGAGGAAGTAGTGGCCTCGCGCATCGCGGTGCGGCGTCGGCTGCTCGGTCAGCGTCGTCAGCCGGCCGCGATTACCCGCCAGCTGTTATTTGACGCGCCCGTACTATAATCGCTGCAAATCGCGGGTTGGTGTCTCAAAAGTGTCTCGGCGTGGCCGGTCCGACAGGCACGCTGGGTAGGTTCTTGCGGTGGCGCTCTCCTCGGGCATATACAGCCTCGTCGGCGTTGTGGTAGGCAGCGGCATTACAACCTTTGCACAATGGAGGCTGTCCGCGCGAACCGAGCGACTCGAGATGCGTGTTGCCAGGCGGCGGGTCCGAACAGAGCTTCAGCTGAACTTGGTCGAAGCTGAATTCCTGGAAGCCGATCCGAGCCGCTGGAGGCAAGACATCATGGCCACGCAGATGTGGGCGGCGCATTCGGATCGACTCGCTCGTGGGCTCTCCGATGACGAATGGCAGGCGGTGGAAAGCGCCTACAACTCCGTGGCCGTGATCCTTCTAGGCCGCCGCGCTGATGAACAAACAGCTCAGAACGCCGAGAGCGCGCGGGACAGCATCAGAGATGCACTCAAGCGGCTCGGATAGGCCGCCCAAGCGCCTGCGTTCAGACAGAGTGCAGTCGCCGCGCCCGCTTGCCGTCGAGACTGCGCTGCCCGGTCTCGTGCTCGACGATCTCGAACTTGGCGCGGATCCGCTCGCGGCGTAGGTCGTCGTCGGGGTGCAGGTAGTGGTCGCGGACGATTCGGCCGCCCGCGCCGCGATGGCCGCAGTACCAGCCGATGTCGTCAACTGAGAGCCCTAGCTCCTCGATCGCGTACGTGACGAAGAAGTGCCGGGTGGCGAGGTACAGCTCGACGTCGCCCATGCCGAGCGAGCAGCGAACCCGATTCCAGTGATGCACGCGACTGCTCGGCGTGTAGTGACTGCCGCGCAGGCTGGTAAAGACAAACTCGGACTCACGAGGCAGCTCGATCAGCCGGTCGCGCACGACAGGGGTTATTGGCAGCTTGCGCGTCGAGCCGTGCTTCGGCTCCTTGAACCGCGCGCCCTTCGCCGACCACTGCTGATCGATCATGATCGTGCAGGCGTCGAAGTCGAGCCGGTCCCAGCGGAGCGCGTCTGACTCGCCCGGCCGGATGCCCTGCCAAGCGGTCGTCATCAAGTACGCGGCGAAGCTCGGCGGCGTCAGCTCGTCGGCGAGCGACAGCATCCGGTCGATTTCCGCGCGCGAGGGCAGCTTGCGCCTGACGCGGGTGCGCTTCGCGAGCCCAAGCTTGTTGAACGGCGGGTCGCTGATCTTCCCGGCGCGTTCAGCATCGTTGAACATCGCGCGCAGTGCGGGGACGGTCCACAAGCGCCGGATGTCGGCGATCCACTCGTTGGCGATGTTCCGGTCGATCGAGCGCATCAGCCGGTCGCCGTAGCTCTCGACAAACGCAGTCGTGCGCTCACGGTTGTGGGTGACGGTCTCGGGCGAGCGCCCGCGGGCGACCCCGTACGCCTCCGACGTCGTCCACTCCTCCCACCAGTCGCGCACCGTCAGGTGCGCGTTGGGCTCGATCAGCATCGACCGGGCCTTGCGCTGAGCCTCGTCGCGAGCTGCCTTGGTCGGGTAGCTGCGCGGCCCGCCGATGACGGTGTGCGGGGCGACCTGCTTGCCGGTGCGCGGGTCGCGTACGCGCCCGCGGTAGTTGCCGTTACTCAGTTTCGCGGCCATTGGTTGGTCCTTTCCTATGGGCGACGGTGAGGCGTCGCGTTGTCACGCTGCTGAGCGTATCGGACCGATTCTGAGCCCACTCGATGCACTTTGAGGCGAGAAATCGCCTCGTGCGCCTCAGGCCCCAGTTCTCGCTCGGCATCCCCTCCGCGGTGAACCGGCGGACCGTCTTGACCGAGATCCCCATCAGCTCGGCCAGCTCTGGGGCGGTGATGTAGCGCTCAGTCACCGGCCCCGTCGCTGTCCCAAGCGCCCGAATTGATCTTGGCCGCAAGCTCATCGGAGCTGTCCGTGCGGTGCGGGCAGTCCATGTCGTGCGCGACGGTCGCGACGCGCACCTTGCCAGGCTCGAAGCGCGGCAACGTGATATCCGGCTCGCACGTACAGCCTTCCGCTCGCGCTTGGGCGACGAGGACGGCGCGCAGCTGGTTGCGCTTGATCTTGCGGGCAAAGTCGCTCAATCTCCTGCTCCTATCTGGCCGTCTCGCGGCCGTTGCACGCGGCGTGGCACGGCTACTCGTCCTCCAGCGGCGTCGGCGGAAGCACTCGCTCAAGCACGTCCGCGAAGCTGTCGATGTCGTCGGCGAGGCGCTCGGCCATCGCGGGCTGGCGATGCAGGAGCATCGCCATCTTGCGCTCGTGTTCGAGCACGACACGGAGCATGCGGTACAAGTCGGCGACGGCGTCCGCCGCGTTGACGTGGTCTAACAGGGCCGCAGCAGCGAGTAGGTCGCTAGTGCCGACCAGCGCGTCTTCGATGTCCTCCAGCTCGGGCTCGTCGGACTCGGGATTGTTCATGCTGTCTCCCTCGTTGAGGTGTGATCGGGGTAGGCACTACGCCCGCTGTCGCCGGTTAGGCGAGTCGGAGTGTGTAAGCCGCCGTGAGTCCATACGCGCGTGAGGGATCGCTTCGCTCTCCTCACGCGCGGGGGAAGAGTTAACGACGGCTTACACACGGTCCTCGTCCTCTAGGTCCGCGCGGAGTGGCGGGAGCCGCACGAGAACCGTGCAGATCTGGTGCTGACGCTCGCGTTTCGAGTCGTTCCAGGCGCGCATTCGCTGACGCTCCCCGCCCAGCTCGACGACGAGTCCGGCGAGCGCCTTGTTGCTGATCGTGCCGGGCTGATCCCGCCCCCAGCGGACATACGTGGCGAGGTGCGTGATCGAGGTCCACTCAGCGTCCTTGTCGACGACGAACAGCGGCGGGGCGGGCGGCTGCGGGGCACGCTCTCCCGGTCGCAAGCGCTCCATCGCACTCAGCCACAGGTTGATCTGGCGCTTGGAGTACGGGTAGCAGCGCAGCGCGTCGAGCGTCGCGTACAAGTCGCGCTTAGCCAGCGACCGCTCGGTGCGCTTGGCTTCCTCGCGGTAGCCGTCGAGCCACTCCCGTACCTCGTCTCGCGGATCGGCACCGCCGACGACGCGAGCGAGCTTGCAGAGCAGGTAGTAGGCGTCGCCAGCGATCTTGGCGTTGGTGATCTGCTCGGCTCTCAAGCCGCCGTCGCGGATTAGCGCAGCGCGTAGCGTCGCGTGCTTGCTCGCTTCGCGCTCTTCCTCAAAGCGCACGAGCCGAGCCTTGCCGTCGCCGGGCGGGATGATCTCGATCGTCATCGGCGTGACGTCGGCAGCGCCATATCGCGTGACCTCGCCGATGCGTGAGCCGTTCGGGACGCTGAAAGCCCATACCAGCCAATCTCGACGGTGCGGGTCGCTCGCACCGTCGCCGGGAAAGCCAGGCTTGCCCTTGCGCGCCGCGTCGTCGGCGTCCAACGCGTCGCCCAACGGATCGCTCATTGCGTCCTCCTCGTTTCGGTCACGAGCTGCGCCAGCCCGCCGGTGAACGCCTTCACGCCGCACTCGTTGCGGCAGTGCACGAACGGGTCGCGGCGACGGCTGACGACGAGCTGCGCGAACTGACACCCGCAGGCCGGACAGTCGATCGTCAGCTCGAACCGCCAGTCAGGCCCGTCGAGGCGCTCCCCCGCCGCCAGCGCGTTAGCGGCGAGGCGAGCGTTGCCCTCAAACTCCGCTCGCGGGACGTCGGCGAGCGGACGTCGGCGAGCGCTTACATGTCCAGCCGGAAACGAATCGCGCGGATCGATCCCGACCGCGAGCGCGATGTCCTTCGGATGCGCCTTGCAGGCGAAGCAGTGCGGCACCGCGCGGCCGTCGACGCCGGGGAACACGTGCAGCGCTTCGCGGTTGTCGCCGCCGTGCAGTGGGCAGCGCGCGCGGTAGTCGTGAGCAGCGCCATGCGGACCGCAGCCGCCACGCTCAAGCGCGTCCCACCACGTGCGCAGCGGGTCGCTCACGCCGCGCCTCCCCCATGGGCAGCGCCGAGCGCCCCGCCTACAGGAGGCGAGTCAGGATCACTGTCGCCGGTACTTCGAGAGCTGTCGCTGGAGGACGTCGAGCGTCTGGAGCAGCGAGCCCGGCGCTCGCGCGGGCGAGCAACCCGAGTGCGGAGTCGGCGCGGCATCAGCCGGTGGCGTCGCTCGATTCTGCGTCCTCGCGCTGTGCGCGTCATCACGCGGGAAACGTGCGAGAGCTGGTCAACCAGGCTGAGCTGGTCGAACATCGCCCCAGAGCTGAGCTGATCCCAGCTCATCACGGTCGGCGCGCGGCGGTGGCGAGACGCACGCATCACGTGTAGGATCCCTGGCACTTCATATCGCACTCGCAAGCCTACGCCTTCGCGTTCGAGCTTGCAAGGGAACGACCCCGGGGAAATTCCGGGGTCGTTCTGTTTAGTGACACTGACACTGTCACAGTGACTCTCCTCGCTCCTCGGCATCGGCGAGCCGGTGCAGCACTTCGACCACGTCAGCGAACTCCTCATCGGTCCACGGCGGCGGATCGCACCCCGCGCGATACAGCAGGCGACGCATCGCCTCTTTGTCGCTCAGCTCCCGACGCCCGAACTGCACGATGATCCGTGCGCCTGTGTGCTCGTTGACGAGCACCATGGCGATCGGACCGTCGTCGGCTAACTCGCTGTCGTCTGACGGTACGGCGCGACCCACAGTCCGCCGCGCCGCTGGACGTCCCGCGCCGCGAGGACGCGGGCAGCCGCGCCGGGCCGCGGCGAGCGAGATCACCGCCGCCGGGCAAGTCGCGATCACGCCGTGCTTGCGCGCCAGCTGCTCCCACCTCGCCCAGGTGTCGTCGAGCGTCGCTCGACCGAACGCGACCTCCTCGTGCAAGTCGGCGATCGGCTCCCCGGGCATCTCCGCGGCGACGCGAGCGACGTCGGCGGAGAACTTGCGCTGCTGCTTCTCCTGGCGAATCAGCTCCTGGTAAAGATCCCGAAGCTCGTCGGCGATCCCCACACAGCGGAGTCTACGTCTGTTCGGCATGCTGTGCTCCTTGGTATGCCCGACGCGCACCCAGTGGCGTCGGATCGACCGAGTCCTATCGCGGGCACCCGACGGGGCCAGAACGACCGCCGCCGCCCGGAGGCGGCGGTGGAAGGGCGCTGGGTCGCCCGACAACCAACAGGAGCTAGGTCAAGTTGTCGAGACTTAGCCTACCCACAGAGCCCGACGGCGGTCACGGCGGGCCTTCCTTGTACATCCGGAAGTTCGTCAGGCAACGTCGCGCGCCTGCTCGCTCCTTGTACATTCAGCGACCGGGGCTGTCTGGCGTCTAGGACGGCAGTCCCGCTCACGGCGGTAACCTTTGATGGTCGGTTGACCGTCAGTCCCGGCGGCAACGGTCGACCGATAGCTAGCGCCACGGTGCGCGCCGGACCGACGACAGGCATCTGAGGCCGGTAACCACACCAACTCCCTAGAAGAGGAGCGGCGTTATGCCTGCCACACCCATCACCACCAGCCTCTGGGGCGTTGAGGACTGGAGCAGCGTCCTAATCCAGGCGCTCACCCAGCAGAGCGTGCTGCTCAACAGCGGCGTCACCAGGGTGCTGTGCTCCGGTCGCGTGATCCACATCCCTCGGTTGATCGCCCTGCCGAAAGCGGCGTGGACAGCGGAGCTTGCCGAGATCCCATCTGACAGCGGCACACAGGATGAGTTGGTGCTCTCGCCGTTGAAACTGGCGGACGTGATCACGATCAGCAACGAGGCGATCATGGACAGCTCGGTCGATATGCTCAACACGGTCGGGGACGCGCTTACGAAAGGCGTCGCGATCAGCTTGGATGAGACCGCCTTTTCCACAGCTGCCGCCACCCCAACATCGCCAGCTGGATTGCTCAACGGAGCATTGCCAAGCGTGACCGGTGGGGTCACGATCGACAACATCATCTCTGCCGCTGGTCTGATCGGTGCCGCTGGCGGGGTCGCCGACAGCGTGTACTTGAACGCGCAGGACTTGACGGCTTTGAGGTTGGCAAAGGACGCACAAGGCCGTCCGTTGCTGCAGCCAGACCTTCAAGCCGCTGGCGCGGAAACGGTCGCCGGAGCGCGCTTGTACCCGACGCCGGGAATGGCCGCTGGCACGGCGTTGGTGGCAATGGCCAAATACATTGTTGTGGCGGTCCGACAGGACGCGTCGGTTGCATTCAGCAGTGACGCGATCTTCAGCAGCGACGGAGTCCTCTCTCGTGTCGTGATGAGAGCGTCGTTCGCGGTCAGCGATCCTCATGCGACGTGCGTGGTTGGTGCGTGATGCCGACTTACCGCGCGCTGGCTGACGTTGCCGTTGGTGGTCAGACGATCGCGGCCGGTGACACGTTCGATCACGAGCAGGCTGGCAAGGACGCGGTCGCGTTCGGACTCGTCGAGCTGGCTGATGACGAGCCCGAGCCGGTCGCTGCGCCGAAGCCAACGTCCAAGCCGCGAACGAAGCGAACGGTCAAGTGATGGCGGGTCGCCACGCGATAATCGCCACGCGGTGGCGCGGCGCTCAACTGCTCGGCGTTCTGCCACCTGGCGCTGACGATCCGACACAGGAGCAGCTTGACGGGCTTGCCGAGGCGTCCGTGCGGTGTGGTATCAAGCCAACCGTGCGAGTGCTCGAAGTGTTCGGACCGTTGATCTACCTCGACGACGCCGAGCCGACTTGCGAGGACTTCGGTTGCTGACCACAAGCTGGCCAAAACGCCACCGCCTGTTCAACGGCAACTTTGAGGGTGTCCACGCGGGGCCTACCCGCCGCCGATCGACCGCTTGAGCGCCTCTCCGAGCGTCTTCGGGCGCTGCACGGGGCGCCTTGCGCCGCTGTGAAACTGCGGACGCTCGGATTTCCGCCAGTGAGGACGCTGTTCGAGCAGCTGGTCGAGGCGTTCGTCGAGCTTCTCGTGGTCGATCTCGCCCTCGTCGCCCTTGAGGTCCGAGACGCTCGTGGTGAGCCACAAATCCCCCGGATTTTCAAGCCGGTCGGCCACCATCCGCTCGACGTCGCCGCGTTCGCGCGTTTCAAGCCGCGACCGGAGCTGGTCACGCTCGGATTCGGCGTTTCGGGCGCGCATGCGGTGCTGTCGCGCCTCGGCGCGCAGACCCTGGACCTCTTCGAGTGTTGGCTGCCGCGGCTCTGAGCCATCCGCAGGCTCGGGAACGCTCTGCGCGGGAGTATGAACCTGCCCAGCATCGCCGCCGCCGTCGGTCGGGGCCTCAGGCGGCGGGGTCATCGTCTCGCTCGTCGTTGGAGACGTAATCCGGGTCCGGCAACCCGCTCCCAAGGACCATCAGCCGCTCGGCCTCCCGCGCCGAGAGCGGTTCCTCAACACGCCCGCGTTCCCGGTCAGTCCAGGCAAGCGTGAAATCCGCGGCCATGGCGGAATTATCGCGGCAAAACCGGCTGGAGCCGCCTTCGGCTTGGGAAAACGGCTGGCAAATCGCGTTCGCGTAAGGCGCGCTGTGGATAGTGTCCGCGGTTTTCCTGGCGGGGGGTAGTGGGGGGATGCGGATTTTTTGTCGACGAACCGGCTCGGGAGCGGGCTCCGGCTCGGCGCGGCTTCGCTGTTTGCCGTGTGGCCCTCGGCGGCTCATGCCAATGCGTAACCAGGACCACGGTTGCGTTCTCGGGGCAACGGCCACCATGGCCGACGTCTGGTCAATCAAGTGCAACTGCAGGTTGCATAGCTGGAAGCGGCTGTGCGCGCCCCTGAAGCCGAGCCATCGCGGCTGCGATCAATCCCTCGACCTGGGCGGCTCCTAGCGGCAGAGCGCGGGAGGTCGCGGTGGGTCTATTGCGATGCCGCAGGCGACCCACGGCTGCCCGCCCTCCGTTCGCGCATACGCGCCAACGCTTGTTCCGAGGGACCGACCACTTGACGGCTCAGCCCGATGAACCTCGCGTGTGCGCTGAGGAAGGCATCTTGCGCGTTGGAAACTTCCTGGGGGTCCCACGCGTTCGGATCGAAGACACACCTACCGAGCCCATTCCTGATCCTTTGCAGTGAAGACACGGCCTCCGACATTGCCTCAAAGATTGGGTCGTTAGAAAGGCGGAGCCCTAGGCGCCCCTTGATCCCTTGCAGCGGCTGGATCTCGCCATCGAAGGTGTGGAGCTTGATCCGTGCGTCGTCTTCGTCACGAGTCCTCACCGCACTACTAGCGGCAATCTGTGCTCGCTCGCAGACGGCCATGTTGAGCTGCGGCCTCATCCAGAACGTTGCGCAGCTCGTCGAGACGCGCATGATCGCGCTCGATTTGAAGATTGCGAACCGCGAGCTTCGCGGCGATGATCGGCGCGACGACAATGCCGATAGCGGTAACGATGATCTGCCAAACGCCGAGAGGCATCGTGCGATTGTTGTCTTCGCGGCGGACGACCTCGCCGCCAAAAGGATGCCCCGGCGGGTCCTCACACCCCCGGGGCTGGCGCCGGGACCAACTGGGCGGCGCGACACGCACATTAGAGCCCTGAGAGCGCACCTGCGCGCTCCTAAGGCCGCTGAGACACTTTGCCCCTCCCAGTGTCTCAAAAGTGTCTCAGAAGGCGGGAAAACGGCTTACAGCACGTCATCGCCAATTTGGCCCCTCTGGGCCTGCGCAACGCCTGAATCCTCAGTATCTGTAAGGTTTCCAGTCATCTGCAGAACCCCCCAATCCCCACCCGACCACAACAACGAATACACGCGCCCGGCAGGATTTGAACCTGCGACCTTTCGCTCCGGAGGCGAACGCTCTATCCCCTGAGCTACGGGCGCCAGGGGGAAATGACCTGAAGAGCTTATCGTGGAGATCGCGATCATTTCGGATACGCACATGCCACGCGGCGGCCGGCGACTGCCGGCCGGCTGCGTGGAGCGGCTGCGGCGGGCCGAGCTGATCGTTCACGCCGGCGATCTGATCACGCTGCCCGTGCTGCGCGAGTTGCAGAAACTGGGGGAGGTCGTCGCGGTTCACGGAAACGTCGATGACGATGAGGTGCGGGCCGCGCTTCCAGCATCCACCGTGCTCGAGGCCGCGGGGGCCAGGATTGGCCTGATCCACGAAGCGGGGCCGGCGCGCGGTAGGCCCGAGCGGCTCCGGAGGATGTTCGCCGGCGCAGATGCTGCGATTTTCGGTCATTCGCACATCCCGCTGCACGAGCGAACCGCCGATGGGTTTCAGATCTTCAATCCCGGAAGCCCTACCGAGCGCAGGCGCGCACCCCGTCACACGATGGGCCTCGCGCGCGTGTCCGGCCGCGAAGTGACCTTCGAGCTCGTGCCGCTGGAATGACGGCGGGGCTGCGAAACTCAGCAAGCTGATGGATCTCTCGCTCTTCTTCGTCGGCACCGGCGGCTCGATCCCGACCGCGCGCCGGGGGCTTCCCGCGCTGCTGCTGCGCCGGGGCGGCGATCGAATCCTGTTCGACTGCGGCGAGGGCACCCAGCGCCAGCTGATGAGCTCGATCGGCCTGGCGGAGCTGACCGAGATCTTCCTGACTCACTTCCATGCCGATCACTGGCTCGGCTTGCCCGGCCTGCTGAAGACGTTCGATCTGCGCGGTCGCGAGCGGCCGCTGCGAATCAGCGGCCCACACGGCCTGCGGGAGCTGCTGCTGCTCTCCCTCCGGACGGCGGGGCGAGTCTCGTTCGACCTCGAGGTGGCCGAGCTCCAGGCCGGCGACGTGCTCGAGCGCGATGGCTACAAGATCGCTCCGATTCCGGTCGCCCATCGCGGGCCAGCATTCGGCTACGTGCTGTTCGAAGACGCGCGGCCGGGGGAGTTCGATCCTGAAGCCGCGGTCCGCTTGGGGCTGGTCGCGGGACCGGAGTTCGGTCGCGTCCAACACGGCGAGACGATCAGGGGAGTGACTCCTGGAGAGGTGCTCGGGCCCCCGCGCGCGGGACGCAAGCTCGCGATCTCGGGGGACACTTCTCCCTGCGAGTCGCTGCGGATCGCGGCCCATGGCGCGGACCTGCTCGTGCACGAGGCGACCTTCGCCGAGGAGGAACGCGACCGGGCCGCGGAGACCGGGCACTCGACCGCGAGCCAGGCCGCTTCGCTCGCTCGCGAGGCGGAGGTGACGATGCTCGCTCTGCACCACCTCTCGACGCGGTATCCGGCCAGCCTGCTGCGCGACGAGGCCCGCGCGAGGTTCCGCAACACGGTGCTGCCACGCGACTTCGACACGATCGAAATTCCGTTTCCCGAGCGGGGGCAGCCAGAGCTCGTGCGGTGGGAGGACCGTGGACGCAGCGAACGAGAGGTCGTCGAGCTCGCGAGCGATCGGTAGCGTGGGCACTCGCTCGCTTGACCGGGTCGTGACCGAGCGCATGATCTGCATCCGCCTGCGCCCGGAGCACCTCGGGGATGTCTCGAAGCTGATGACGGATCCGCGAGTAGCCCGCACCCTGTGGCCCGGGGACGGGCTACCAAGTCCTCGCGATGTCCTCGACAGCCACCGCGCGAAGGTCGATCACTGGGAGCGCTTCGGCTTCGGCTTGTGGCTGCTGCTCGATCGAGAGACCGGGGCGATGGTGGGCCGCGGCGGGCTGCAGCACACCTATGTGGAGGGCATGAGCGAGATCGAGGCCGGCTGGGCGATCGTTCCGGAGCGCTGGGGCCAAGGGCTCGCCACCGAGCTCGCGCAGGCCAGTGTCGAGTCGGCTTTCGATGATCTCGACCTGAGGCGGCTGGTCGCGTTCACGCTGCCGCACAACATCGCCTCCCGGCGCGTGATGGAGAAGGCGCGCTTCAGCTTCGAGCGCGAGATCGAGCACAGCGGGCTACCTCACGTCCTCTACCGGCGCGACCGTCCTGTGGAGTGAGGCACGCGGATCTGCGATTCGTGTTGCCTGGCGGTGTGGGCGGCTTGATGCGGATCGCGTCCGGGGGTGGTGCCTGGCGGTGTAAGCGTGCTTCTCGGGATCGCGTCCGCCCCGGGAGGCCAACTTCTGCGATTCATGTCCGAGGGGTGGACACAAATTGCAGAAGTTCGCGCCCGGCTCGGGAAAACGGCCGCGCTCAAAACCGCCGGCCCGCCGCGGCACGCGAGTCGCACTGAGACCTGCTGAGGCGGCTCGTCTCCGAACACCCGCCGAACGCGCTGATACCCTGAACACGTCGGCCCCTTTAACCCGGTCCCGTGAGGCCAGGAAGGAGCACGTTGCAAGCCACTACGGTCGTACTGGACCGCGATGACATGCGCCGCACGTTGGTGCGGATCGCACATGAGATTGTCGAGAAGAACGCGGATGGGAACGTCGCGGTCGTGGGCATTCATCGCCGCGGCGCGGTGCTCGCGCAGCGGGTCCATGCGCTGACCAGCGAGCTGCTGGCGCCGGCGGTACCGCTTGGCGATGTGGACATCTCCTTCTATCGCGACGATCTGGCGACGCGGCCGAGTGCGCCGATCGTTCACTCCACGCATCTCGACTTCATCCTCGAAGGCCGCACGATCGTGATCGTCGACGACGTGCTGTACACCGGGCGCACGGCACGCGCGGCGATCGACGCGATCTTCGACTACGGCCGCCCGGCCCGCGTTCAGCTCGCCGTACTGGTCGACCGCGGTCACCGCGAGCTCCCGATCCGCCCCGACTACGTCGGCAAGAACATCCCCACCTCGCAACAGCAGCGGGTCAACGTCCGGGTGCGGGAGATCGACGGCCTCGACGAGGTGACGATCGGCCCCGCCCGCGAGCGCAGATCGGAGGCCGCATGACCGCCGAGCCCCGAGGCCGCACCAGCCCCCCGATCGGAGGCCGCATGACCGCCGAGCCCCGAGGCCGCACCAGCCCCCCGATCGGAGGCCGCACGACCGCCGAGCCCCGAGGCCGCACCAGCCCCCCGATCGGAGGCCCCAAGATCGCCCAACCGGAGACAGCATGACCGCCCAGATACCCCGGCATCTGATCTCGATCGACGACCTCGACCGCGCCGGGATCGAGCGGATCCTGGACCGCGCGGAGTCGTTTGCCGAGGTCGCTGGACGCGAGATCAAGAAGGTGCCCGCGCTCCGCGGCCGCACGATCGTCAACCTCTTCTACGAGTCGAGCACCCGCACCAGCTCGTCGTTCGAGCTGGCCGCGAAGCGGCTCAGCGCCGACGTGGTCAACATCCGCTCGGTCGGATCGAGCGTGGACAAGGGGGAGTCGCTCAAGGACACGGTGGAGACGCTCTCGGCGTACGACCCCGCGGCGATCGTGATCCGCTCGCCGCACGTCGGCGCCGCGCAGCTGGTCGCCGGCTGGACGCCCGCCGCGGTCGTCAACGCCGGCGACGGCAAGCATGAGCACCCAACCCAGGCGCTGCTCGACGTGTTCACCTTGCGCCGCCAGTTCGGCCCGCTCGACGGAGCGCGGATCTGGATCGTCGGCGATGTGCTGCACTCGCGCGTGGCGCGCTCGAACATCCTCGCGTTCAACCGGATGGGCGCGGAGGTCACGGTCTGCGGCCCGCCGACGCTGCTGCCGCGAGAGATCGAGGCGCTCGGCTGCAGCGCCCGCGCGACGCTGGAAGGGCTCGAGCAGGCCGACGTGGTGTACGTCCTGCGGATGCAACAGGAGCGGATGAGCGAGTCCTTCATCCCCTCGCTGCGCGAGTACGCGGCCCGCTACCAGATCAACTCCGAGCGACTGCAACCGGACCAGCTGCTGATGCATCCCGGGCCGGTCAACCGCGGAGTCGAGCTCTCCGCCGACGCGATCGACTCCCCGCAAGCGCTGATCGCGCTGCAGGTGAAGGCGGGGGTGGCGGTGCGAATGGCGGTCCTGTACGAGCTGCTCGTCGGGGCGCCGGTGCTGGCGGCGGTGGCGTGATGGGCAACCTGTTCCAGCGGCCAACCGCCTCGGCCGAGCTACTGATCCGCGGTGCCCACGCGCTCGATCCCAGGGCCGTTCTCGATGAGCCTCACGACATCCTGATCCGCGCCGGCAGGATCGCCGAGCTCGGATCGCCGGGATCGCTGCCGGCGCCGGAGGACGGCGAGGTGGTCGAGGCGGCGGGCAAGCACGCGTTCCCGGGGTTCGTCGATCCCCATGTCCACCTGCGCACCCCTGGTCAGGAATACAAGGAGAACATCGAGACGGGCACCGCGGCGGCCGCCGCCGGAGGCTTTTGCGCGGTGATCGCGATGCCGAACACCTCGCCCGTGGTCGACGATCCGGCGGTGCTCAGGTCGCTGGTCGACACGGCGAGGCTGAGCGCGCACGTGCCGGTCGGGTTCCTCGCCGCGATCACCCATGGCCTGAAGGGCGACGAGCTGACCGAGATGGCCGCGCTGCGCGACGCCGGCGCGCTTGGTTTCACCGACGACGGCAAGCCGGTCGTGTCCGCCGGGATGCTCCGCAAGGCGCTTCAGTACCAGCGGCTGGCGGGCGGCGTGGTGGCGTTGCACGAAGAGGATCCCGCTCTCTCCAGCGATGGGGTGATGCACGAGGGCGCGGTCTCGGCGCGGCTCGGCTTGGCGGGGATCCCCTCGCTCTCGGAGTCGACGATGGTCGCGCGCGACGCGGCGCTCGCTCGCTACGAGGACTCGCGGGTGCACTTTCAGCACCTCTCCTGCGCCGAATCCGTCGCGGCGCTGGCGCATGCGAAAGCCAGTGGCGCGCGGATCAGCGCTGAAGTCTGCCCGCACCACCTGACGCTCACCGACGACGTGGTCCGCACGCTCGACACACGGCTGAAGATGAACCCGCCGCTTCGCGCCGAGCGCGATCGCCGGGCGCTGGTGCAAGCGCTGGCAAGCGGGGTGATCGACTGCGTCGCGACCGACCACGCGCCCCATGCGCCGTACGAGAAAGAGGTTCCGTTCGAGCAGGCGCCGATGGGAACGATCGGCTCCGAGACCGCGTTCGCAGCGCTGTACACGGAGCTGGTGATGACAGGCGAGCTCGAGCTTGAAACGCTGATCGAGCGAATGACGGCCGGCGCCGCGCTGTATGAACTGCCGACGCCGACGATCGCCAGCGGCGAGCCCGCGAACCTCTGTCTGGTCGATCTCGGGGCGAGATTCGAGGTCGGCGCCGGGGGCTACGTCAGCCGCTCCAGCAACTGCTGCTTCCACGGACGCTCGTTCAAAGGCCTGGTGACGCTCACGCTCGCCGCCGGGCAGGTCGCGTTCCAGGCGCCGCTGTCGGCACCGGCGAAGGTCGGCGCCACACAGCGATGAGCCTGGACTCGACCGCGTACGTGCTGCTCGAGGATGGGGCGCGATTTGACGGCCTCGCCTGCGGCGCTGAGGGCCACGCAGTCGGTGAGATCGTGTTCACGACCTCGATGTCCGGCTATCAGGAGGCGATGACCGACCCCAGCTACGCCGGCCAGCTGATCACCTTCACCTATCCCCAGATCGGCAACTACGGCGTCTATGCGGAGGCGATGGAGTCGGGTCGCATTCACGCGCGCGCCGCGATTATGCGCGCGGCGGTGGACCGAGAAGATGCCCCCGGCGCTGAGGGAGGATGGCTCTCGTGGCTGGGCGACTGCGGCGTTCCCGCGATCACCGAGGTCGATACCCGGGCGCTCGTCCGTCACATCCGCGACCAGGGCGCGATGCGGGGCGGAGTGTTCCCCGCCGGGCTCCCCGAGCACCGGGCACAGGCGCTGATCGCCGCCGAGCCGCCGATGAACGGCCGCGACCTCGCGCGCGAGGTGACGCCGCAGGCCGTGCAGATCCTCGCTCCCAGCAACGGCGGCGAGGGACCGCGGATCGCGATGATCGACACCGGCGTGAAGCTGTCGATCATCCGCAACCTCCGTGGGCGCGGGGCCACGATCGAGCTCCATCCGTGCACGGCGACCGCAAACCAGCTCCGCCACAGCAACCCGGACGCGATCTTCCTCGCCAACGGCCCGGGCGACCCGGCGGCGCTCGGCTACATCGTTGAAACCGTTCGTGAGCTGGTTGGCGAGCTGCCCGTGTACGGCATCTGCCTCGGTCACCAGCTGCTGTGCCGGGCGGTGGGACTCGAGACCTACAAGCTGCCGTTCGGCCACCACGGCGCCAACCATCCGGTCAAGGACCTGACCACCGGGCTGACCGCGATCACGAGCCAGAATCACGGCTTCGCGGTGCTGGGTCCCGACGGCTCGAGGACGATCGCAACCGACGAGCCGGTCCGCTGGGAGACTGCGTTCGGTTCGGCCGAGCTGACCCACATCAACCTCTATGACCGGACCGTGGAGGGCTTGCGGCTGAACGACGTGCGGGGAGCCACCGTGCAGTACCACCCCGAGGCCGGCCCTGGTCCTCACGACGCCGAGTATCTGTTCGACCGCTTCATCGAGGAGATCGAACGTGCCGCGTAGAGACGATCTCAGCAAGATCCTGCTGATCGGCTCGGGGCCGATCGTGATCGGCCAGGCGGCAGAGTTCGACTACTCGGGCACTCAGGCCTGCCGCGTGCTGGAGCAGGAGGGCTACGAGGTCGTGCTCGTCAACTCCAATCCGGCGACGATCATGACCGATCCCGAGGTGGCGAGCGTGACCTACATCGAGCCGCTGCTGCCCCGGACCGTCGCCCAGGTGATCGAGCGCGAACGGCCCGATGCGCTGCTGCCGACGCTCGGCGGGCAGACAGCGCTGAACATCGCCAAGGCGCTGCATGAAGACGGCACGCTCGCACGCTACGGAGTCGAGCTGATCGGCGCGAACTACGAGGCGATCGACCGCGCCGAGGACCGCGAGCGGTTCCGGGAGACGATGACCCAGGCGGGATTGCGGGTACCGCGAAGCGCGATCGCCCACAGCATCGCGGACGCGGGTGGGGCGCTCCACGAGATCGGCTTGCCCTGCATCGTGCGACCGGCCTTCACGCTCGGGGGCACCGGCGGCGGGATCGTCCGCCACGAGGCCGAGCTGGCGACCGTGGTCGGCCGGGGTCTCAGCGCGTCGCCGATCGGCCAGGTGCTGCTCGAGGAGTCGGTACTCGGATGGGGCGAGTTCGAGCTCGAGGTGATGCGGGATCGCGCCGACAACGTGGTGATCGTGTGCTCGATCGAGAACCTCGATCCGATGGGGGTCCACACCGGTGACAGCGTGTGCGTCGCGCCGCAGCAGACGCTCACCGACCAGCAGTATCAGAAGCTCAGAGATCAGGCGATCGCCGTGATCCGCGCGGTCGGCGTCGAGACGGGCGGCTCGAATGTCCAGTTTGCGGTCAACCCGGAGACCGACGAGATCGTGGTGATCGAAATGAACCCCCGGGTGTCTCGTTCGAGCGCGCTCGCGAGTAAGGCGACCGGCTTCCCGATCGCGAAGATCGCCGCCCGGCTCGCGGTCGGCTACACCCTCCAGGAGATTCCCAACGACATCACCAGGGCGACCCCGGCAAGCTTTGAGCCCGCGATCGACTACTGCGTCGTGAAATGGCCGCGGTTCGCGTTTGAGAAGTTCCCCGGTGCCGAGGCGGGGCTGACGACGCACATGAAGTCGGTGGGGGAGGCGATGGCGATCGGACGAACCTTCAAGCAGGCGTTCGCCAAGGCGCTCCGATCGCGCGAGCTCGATCTCGAGCCGCGGCCGCCGGCCGCCGATGACGACTTGCTGCGCCAGCTCGGGCAGCCCGGACCCGAGCGCTTCGACTACGTGCTCGAGGCCCTCCGTCGCGGCGCCTCGATCGAGGAGCTCCACGAGCGCACGAGCATCGATCCCTGGTTCCTGCGCGAGCTGGGCGAACTGGTGGCCGATCCGGGGGCGCCGTTTGCCGGCGAGCGGACGTTCAAGTCCGTAGACACCTGCGCGGCCGAGTTCGCGGCCCGCACGCCCTATTACTACTCCGGCTGGGAGCGTCGATCGCGCCGGGGGGTAGAGCACGAGGTCAGGCGCGGGCAGCGCGCAAGCGTCGTGATCCTCGGCTCCGGGCCGAACCGGATCGGCCAGGGCATCGAGTTTGACTATTGCTGCGTTCACGCCGCCCAGACGGTTCGCGAATCCGGCCGCGATGCGGTGATGATCAACTGCAATCCCGAGACGGTCTCGACCGACTACGACACGTCTGACAGGCTCTACTTCGAGCCGCTGACGCTCGAGGATGTGCTCGGAGTAACCGAGCTCGAACGACCGGAAGGGGTGGTGGTGCAGTTTGGCGGCCAGACCCCGCTGAAGCTCGCGGCCGGCCTCCATCGCGCCGGAGTGAAGATCCTCGGGACCAGCATCGAGGCGATCGACCTCGCGGAGGACCGCGCTCAGTTCGGGCCGCTGCTCGACCGGCTCGGGTACAAGGCGCCCCCGTACGCGACTGCCCACTCCCCCCGAGAGGCGCTCGAGCGGGCGACCGAGGTCGGGTTTCCGCTGCTGGTGCGCCCGAGCTATGTGCTCGGCGGACGCGCGATGGAGATCGTCTACAGCGTCACCGGGCTGAAGGAGTACCTGGAGCGCGTCGGCACTCAGCCCGGCGCGACGATCTATCTCGACCGCTTCTTGGAGGACTCGATCGAGGTAGACGTCGACGCCCTGTGCGACGGCAGCGAGGTCTGGATCGCGGGAATCATGCAGCACGTCGAAGAGGCCGGGATTCACTCCGGCGACTCCGCGTGCGTGTTGCCGCCGCACACCCTCGGTGGCGAGATGCTCGAACAGATCCGCGAGCAGACCGCCGGAATCGCGAGGACCCTCGGGGTGGTGGGGTTGCTGAACGTCCAGTTCGCAATCCACGGCGACGACGGCCTCTACGTGATCGAGGCCAATCCTCGTGCTTCGCGGACGGTGCCGTTCGTCTCCAAGGCGATCGGGATCCCGGTCGCCAAGCTGGCCTGCCGGATCATGCTCGGCGAACGGATCGCCGAGTTGAGCCTTCCCGAGGAGACGAGCAACGGCCACGTGTGCGTGAAGGAGGTCGTGCTGCCGTTCGATCGGTTCGCGGGCGCGGATTCGCTGCTTGGCCCCGAGATGCGCTCGACCGGCGAGGTGATGGGCATCGCCCGCGACTTCCCAACCGCGTTCGCCAAGGCGCAGGCCGCGGCCGGCGCGAAGCTCCCTGCCACCGGCACGGCGTTCATCACCGTCGCGGATGCAGACAAGCCCGCCGCCACCGGCGTGGCGACGGTGCTGCACGACCTCGGCTTCCAGATCATCGCCACCCGCGGCACCGCTCAGGCGATCCGGAAGATGGGAATCCCCGCTGAAACGATCAACAAGCTCGGCGAGGGGTCGCCGCACGTCGTCGACTGGATCGAGCGGGGAGAGGTCGATCTGGTGATCAACACGCCTCGCGGAACCGGAGCCAGGGCCGACGGCTATGAGATTCGCACCGCCGCGGTCGCCCGCGGGATTCCCTGCATCACGACGATGGCGGGCGGCATGGCCGCCGCCCGGGCGATTGCCTCCGGTCGGCGCGGCGAGCCGGAGGTGCTCTCGCTGCAGCAGATCCATGCCGACCCCTCGCATGTCTCCTGACCGCACGCTGGCCCCGTTCGGCCGCCGCTCGGCGAGGATCTGCGCGCGCGAGCAGCATGGCGCCTACATCGTCCTGCGCTGCGAGGACCCGGCCGGCCCGCGGCCTCAGGCGGGACAGTTCTACATGCTCTCGGCGGCTGCGAGATGGGGCGGGGGAGAGGGCGAGCGGCCGTTCCTGCCGCGCGCATTCAGCGTCATGCGAGCGCCCCCAGACGGCGACGAGCTCCACTTCTTGATCGAGGACGTCGGCCCTGGGACGGCGCGCTTGTGCGAGCTGGGCGCCGGCGAGGAGCTGCTGCTCGTCGGGCCGCTGGGCAACGGATTCTCGCCGCCGCGCGAGAACCGGACGCCGCTGCTGGTCGGTGGCGGCGTCGGCATCGCGCCGCTCGCGATCTTGCAGGATCAGCTCCCGCACGCCGCCGCGGCACTGCTTGGGTTCCGGGACCGCGCCCATGCCCATGGCGCCCGGCTACTTCAGCGCGCCGAGCTGGCGAGCGACGACGGCAGCATCGGCCACCACGGGCTCGCCACCGATCTGCTGGCCGAGCAGCTCGATGCCGACGCCGCGATCGAGGTGTACGCCTGCGGTCCGCCGGCGATGCTCGAGGCTGTCCGCTGGCGCTGCGCGGAGCGCGAGATCCCCGTGCAGCTCGCGCTGGAGTCAGGGATGGCATGCGGCTTCGGCGCCTGCTTCGGCTGTGTGGTGCTCACCCGCGAGGGCTACGTGCGCCTGTGCATCGACGGCCCGGTGCTTGACGGCGCCCGTCTGCGGAGCGCAGCGCTTGTGGGAGCCGGGAATTGACCGTCGAGTTCTGCGGGATCGAGCTCGCGCACCCGATCATCAACGCCTCGGGCACGTTCGACGCGCTGGCCGCGCAGCGGGCGTTCGGCGAGCAGCTGCTCGAGCGCTTCCCGTTCGCCGCTTTCGTCTCGAAGACGGTCACGCTCGCGCCACGGGAAGGAAACCCGCCTCCGCGGCTGTGGGAGCTCGCCGGCGGCATGATCAACTCGATCGGGCTGCCGAACAAGGGCCTCGCCGGTTACCTTGCCGAGGACCTGCCGAAGCTGGCGAAGTTGCCGGTGCCGCTGATCGTCAACGTGATGGGCTTCACGCGCGAGGAGGTCGCCGAGCTGGTGAGCGCTTTCGGGGCGCGAGCAGAGGTGGCAGCCCTCGAGCTGAACGTCTCCTGCCCGAACGTGGAGACCGGCCTCGTGATGGGCGCCGATCCGCTCGAGACCGCCGCCCTGGTCGACCGCGTTCGCCCGCTCACCGAAAAGCCGATCATCGTCAAGCTGACCCCGAACGCGGCCGACGTCCCGGCGGTCGCGAAGGCCGCCGAGGCAGCCGGCGCGGATGCGGTCTCGCTGATCAACACGATCAAGGGGATGGCCCTTCACCCGCGCAGCGGCGAGCCGTGGCTCGGGGGAGTCGGCGGCGGCGTGTCGGGACCGTCGGTGCGAGCGGTGGCGCTCGCGCAGGTGTACGCGGTAGCGGAGACGGTCGATGTTCCGGTGGTCGGAATGGGGGGCGTTCAGCGCGGCGCGGACGCCCTCGATCTGCTACGAGCGGGCGCAGACTTGGTGGCGGTGGGAACCGAGAGCTTCAGAGACCCTGCCGCGGGCCTGCGGATCGCCCGCGAAGCGCTCGGGAAGGCCGGAAACGGGCTTGCAGATCGGCCGCATGACCCAAAAAACACCTTTTCTGTATATCAGCACAGCGCGAAATGAAAGCCCCTGCAAACTGCCTAGTTGGCCGAACCATCCTCGACAATGCTCGACCTCAGCTTGAGGTCGAGTCAAATTAGGCTGATTGGTCTTTGATCGGCCCCTCGCAAGATGTATAGTCGCCGCCCATGCCGCCGGTCAGTGAATCGCCTCCCAAGCCAGCTGCTGCGCCGGAACGCTCGCTTGTGCAACGCATGGAGGCGCTCGCGCGCGCGAACGACATCCGCAGCCGCCGCGCGCAGCTGAAGCGCGACCTCAAGGCTGGTCGCCAGCCGATCCATGAGCTCCTGCTCGAGCCGCCCGACTTCCTCGAAACCGCCAAGGTGTTCGACCTGCTGCTAGCGGTACCGAAGTACGGTCGCGTCAAGGTCAACAAGATCCTGTCTCACTGCAGGATCTCCCCCAGCAAGACGATTGGCGGTCTCTCGCAGCGACAGCGCACGGAGCTGGTCGCGCTGATGCGCCGCCGCTGAGGCCGCCTCCACCGCGCGGCCCGGCTCAGTGCCCGAGGTGTTCGTGATTACCGGGCCGTCGGGCGTCGGCAAGGGCACGCTCATTCGCGGGCTGCTCGAACGGGTACCCGGGCTCGAGCTGTCCGTCTCCGCGACCACCCGTGCTCCGCGGCCCGGAGAGCGAGACGGAGTCGAGTATCACTTCCTAACTCCCGAGGAGTTCGAGGAGCATGTCGCCGCAGGTGACTTCGTCGAGCACGCCGATTACTCCGGCAACCGGTATGGAACGCTGCGCTCCGAGCTGCAGCGGCGCCTGGACGCCGGCGTCCCGGTCGTTCTCGAGATCGAGGTCCAAGGCGCTCGCCAGGTCCGCGAGACGCTTCCCGATGCGGTCGCGGTTTTCATTGCCCCTCCCTCGGTGCAAGCGCTACGGGCGCGGCTCGTGGGGCGCGGGACCGATGACCCAGGACAGGTCGACGAGCGGCTGCGCACGGCCGCGCGCGAGCTCGAGGCGCAACCGGAGTTCGGGCACGTGGTAATCAACGACCGGCTGGAGCAGGCCACGAACGAGCTCGTCGAGATCGTGCGCCAGAAGGATCCGGGCCGCTAACCTTGTGGCAGTCAGCAACCCGCAAAGGACGACTGAAGGCCTTGATCTCACCCCGCATTGACAAACTGCTGGACCATGTCGACTCCGACTACGCGAGCGTGATCGTCGCCGCCAAGCGCGCTCGGCAGATCAACTCCTACTACCACAATCTGGGCGAGGGCACGTTCGACGAGTTCCCGCCGCCGATGGTTGAAACCCGCTCGAAGAACTACCTGACGATCGCGCTCGAGGAAGTCGCTCAGGGCAAGCTGAAGTACCACTACAGGTAAGAGGTCGGGCGAGCCCGACCGGTCAAGCGATGCCGGAGGCAGAGCAACGGTGTCAAGATGCGGGGCTGGAGGCCCCGCGGAGGTAACCCCTTTGGCGCGGTTGCTCGTCGGAGTCAGCGGCGGCATCGCGGCCTACAAGGCGGTCGAGCTGGCGCGGCTTGCGATCAAGGCGGACCACGCCGTACGGGTTATTCAGACCCCGACCAGCGGACGGTTCATAGGCGCGGCGACGTTCGAGGGCATCACCGGCGCGCCCGTCTTGACGAGCGAGTTCGAGCCGGATCCGGCACGCGGCTCCTACCCAGGAGAGCCCTTGCCGGAGCGGGCGCCGATCAGCCACCTGGCGCTGGTCGAGCGGGCGGAGCTGTACCTGATCGCGCCGCTGAGCGCCAATACCCTCGCGAAGCTGGCCCACGGTCATGCCGACAACCTCCTGACGACCGCGGCGCTCGCTGCCCGCTGCCCGCTGGCGGTCGCCCCGGCGATGAACCACCACATGTACTTGCACCCCGCTACCCAGGAGAACATCGATCGGCTGGTGGCGCGAGGGGTAACCGTGATCGCGCCCGGCGAAGGAGAGCTCGCCTCGCATGGCGAGCACGGCGTCGGCAGGCTGGCCGAGCCGCCGGTGCTGCTCGAGGCGTGCGAGTCGCTGCTGGTGGCATCGACGCTGAACGGCCTGCGCGTGCTGATCACCGCGGGTGGCACACGTGAGCCGATCGACAGCGTGCGCTTCATCGGCAACCGCTCGTCCGGGCGCATGGGGATGGCGCTCGCGGCGCAGGCGTCCCGCAGGGGCGCGGAGGTGACCGTGATCGCGGCGAACGTGGGGCTCGAGCCGCCCACGGGCGTGAACGTGATCGCGGTGCGAACAGCGGCCGAGATGGCGCGCCAGTGCGCGGCGAACTTCGAGAGCTGCGACATCCTGCTGATGGCCGCCGCGGTGGCGGACTTCCGTCCCACGCGGGCCACGTCTGGGAAGTTGAAGAAAGATCGGGGCGTCCCCACGATCGAGCTCGAGCCGACCGAGGACGTGCTCGCCGCCCTCGCCGCCCGCCGCCGCCGGGACCAAGTGCTGGTCGGGTTCGCCGCCGAGCACGGAGACGAGGCGCTCGCGTACGGGCGCGGCAAGCTCGAGCGCAAGGGCCTCGACGCGGTCGTCGTTAACGACGTATCGGTGCCCGAGATCGGCTTCGACGCGTCATCCAACGAGGTGGCGATCCTGAGTGCCGATGGACGCCTGCGGCAGGTGTCTCGGCGTTCGAAGTCGCAGGTCGCCGCGGAAGTTCTCGACGAGGCCGAGCGTCTCTACCACCAAGTCCAAGTCAAGGAGCAACGTGGAGCCGGAGCAGACGCCCGTAGCCCAGCAGGAGTATGAGTCGGCAGCCGCCGTCGCCCGGCGCCTGGGGGAGAACATCTCGCGCGCGGTGCAGATCCGCCCGGAGACGCTCGAGTGCGTGCTGGTGGCGCTGCTGGCGGAGGGGCATGTTCTGGTCGAGGACTATCCCGGAGTCGGAAAAACGGCGCTCGCGCGCGCGATCGCCCGCTCGATCGACTGCCAGTTCGCCCGCGTGCAGTGCACCTCCGATCTGCTCCCGGCCGACGTTGTGGGAACCAACGTCTATGACCAGCGCGAGCAGCGGTTCGAGTTTCGCCCCGGCCCGGTGTTCGCCAACATCGTGCTCGTCGATGAGATCAACCGCGCCTCCCCGAAGACCCAGTCCGGACTGCTCGAGTGCATGCAGGAGCGGCGCGTGACCGTCGATGTGCAGACGCACGAGCTAGCGCGCCCGTTCCTCGTGCTCGCGACCCAGAATCCGATCGAGTACGAGGGGACCTACCCGTTGCCAGAGGCGCAGGTCGACCGGTTCATGGTCAGGGTCTCGCTCGGCTATCCCTCCCACGTTGCCGAGGCGGAGATGCTCGCCGAGCACGAGACCGGCGACCGCGTGCTGACGCTGGCGCCGGTGGCGACCGCTGCCGAGGTGCTCGCCGCCCAGGACGCCGCGACCCGATTGCGCGCCTCGGTAGCGCTGCGGGACTACATCGTGCGGCTGCTGTGGCGCACACGAGAGGATCCTCGCGTCGATTTGGGCGCCAGTCCCCGAGCGGGGCTGATGCTGCTGCGCGCGGCAAAAGCGCACGCGATGGTGCGCGGGCGCGACCACGCGCTGCCGGACGACGTGCAGGCATTGGCGGAGCCGGTGCTGGCACATCGCCTGGTCATGGCTCCGGACTCACCGCGCGCGGCGGCCCGGGACGTTGTCGCCGATGCGATCTCCTCGGTGCGAGCGCTGTGATGAGGTGGCACGACGGATGAGCCGGGCGGCGGGTGTAGCGGCCGCCGGGGCGGTGCTGACGATCGTCGCGTGGGTGTTTGACGCCTCACCGCTGTTCGTGCCGGCGGTGGCGTTCATGCTGCTTGGCGTCGTCGTGCCGGCCTGGGTTTGGCTGACGCTCCGCGGCGCCGGCATCGAGCGCCGCGTGCACAGCAACCGGGTGCTCGAGGGAGAGCCGCTCGAGGCGACGATCGAGATCCGTCGCGGCCCGTTAGGGCTGCCCGGAGCAGAGGTGGTCGACCCACTGACGCCGAACCCGGTCAAACTGACGACGCCGCTGTCCCTGGTTCGCGGCGCGCGCACGGCTCAGGTTCGAATCGTCGCGAGCTTCGCCCGTCGGGGCTTGCGGCGCCTGGACGGTCCGACGCTGAGCTCCGGAGACACGCTCGAGCTGGCGCGATTTGCGATCACCGACAGCTCCGCCGAGGATGAGGTGCTGGTGCTGCCGCGAATCGAGCCGGTGCGGTGGACCGATCCCGGCCGTGGGCTGCAAGCGAGGGCCTCAGGCCACGCGCCGCCGAACGAGCCGTTCGCAGCCGTCGACGTCGACGGCCTGCGTCCCTACCGTCCGGGAACGCCCGCTTCACGCATCCACTGGGGCGCACTGGCGCGCGGTGCCGGTCTGCTGGAGCGTCGTCTTCAGGCCGACGGCGACACGCGGCCGCTGGTCGTGCTCGATGCGCGCAGCAACGGCTCCGCACAGCATCTCGACGCCGCCGTCCGCGCGGCCGCGTCGCTCGTGGTCGAGCTCGCGCGCCGGCGCGGATGTGGGCTGCTGCTGCCCGGCGAGCACCGTGCGATTAAGATCGAGCCTGATCAGCTGGCCTGGCCCAGCGCCCATGCGCGCCTGGCGCTGATCGAGGATCGCCCCGGGATCGGCGCGCCGCAGATCAACCCCGGGACGCATCTGGGGCTTCTGTTCTACGTCGCCGCCCAACCACTCGAGCGACTGCCGCCTAGGGTGACCGGACCGGCCCGCGGCGCGCCCGTGCTGGTGCTGCCGCGCGAGCTCGCGGCGCAGATCGAGCTGCGTCCGAGCTTCGAGGTCGCGGGCTGCTACGGCTTCGCCAGCCGCCTGCGCACGGAGGTCGCCGCGTGAGGATGCGCACGGGGCTCGCGGCGTGACCAGCGGCTCTCAGATCGCCGTACTCGGATCGCCGACCCGCGCCGGCAAGCGCTCGCGCGCCCCGGCGGCGAGCGCCTCCGAGCGCCCGCTGATCAGGCTTGCGGCGTTCACCGCGCTCGGCCTCTACGGGGTGATCAGGTGGGGCACGATGCTGACCCCGGTCCCCAGCTCGCGGTTGCTCGGGTTGCTGGCGCTCGCCGTGCTGATCGCGGTGGCGGGCGGGCTCGTGGTGAGGCGCAGCGGCGTCGCGGCAGCAGTGGGTGCGGTGCTTGCATTCCTGCTGATGCTGATGATCGCAGGGGTGCCGTTCTCCCTCCTGTGGCACCTGCGGATCATCGTCACCGCCGACCGGATCGGCGATGGGCTGACCGCGCTTCCGCATGTGCTGGTGCCCTACCCGGGGCCCTCGGACTGGGTTCGGATCGTGATCATCCTCGGCGCCGGGGTGTTGCTGCTCGACGCCGCCTTCGTCCTTGCGCTGGCTCCCCACGGGATCGGCGATCTGCAACGCGCCGGGGCGGCACTGCCACTCGTGGCGCTGGCGATCGTCCCCTCGACGCTGCTGCGCCCCTCGCTGCCATACCTCCAGGGACTGCTGCTGTTCGCGTTGCTGGCGGCGTTCGTTTGGGGCGAGAGAATCCGCGCGGGGGGAGCATGGGCCGCAGTCGCGATCGCCGCGCTCGCGGGGATCGCAGGTGCGGTCATCGCGCCGGGACTCGATCAGCACAAGCCGTGGTTCAACTACGAGGCGCTCGCGGGCACGTTGTCGCCGACCCACGTCGAGACGTTCTCCTGGCAGCAGCAGTACGGGCCGCTGCGCTGGCCGCGGACGGGTCACCAGGTGATGGCGATAAAAGCCGCGCGCCCGGAGTACTGGAAGGCGGAGAACCTCGACGTGTTCAACGGCTACGGCTTCTCCCAGGGCCAGCTCGCCAGCGACCAGTCGCTTCCACAGCCGGCCGCCGCCGCGCTGAGCCGCTTCACGCAAACGATCCAGGTGACGATCCAGGGGATGCAGACCACCGATGTGATCGCCTCCGGGAGCGCGCAAGCGCCGCAACACCTCCCTGCCCAGGTCGTGCCCGGCGCGAGCCCCGGCACTTGGACGAGCGCGAGCCCGCTCGGCCCGGGAGACAGCTACGCGATCTCGGTGTACGACCCGAGTCCCAGCGGCGCCGAGCTCGAGCACGCCGGCGCCGTTACCAGCGGACTCGCGGATTACCGCTCGCTGGGCTTGCCAAGTCTGGCTGCGGTCGCACCCTCCACGCCCCCCGCCACGAACGTCGTGTTCCCGCCGTTTCACTCGAACAAGCCGGCGCGGACCGCGGACGGCGTCAACGGCAGCGCGATCGTCCGCGCCTCGCCGTATGCCCGCGCGTACGCGCTGGCGCGAACGCTGGCTCACCGCTCGCGGACCCCATATGCCTATGTCGAGGCGGTGCTCGCCTATCTCCGGCACGGTTTCGTCTACGACGAGAATCCGCCTCCCTCGCCGTACCCGCTGGAGAGCTTCTTGTTCGCCACCAAGCTCGGTTACTGCCAGCAGTTCTCGGGCGCGATGGCGATGCTGCTGCGGATGGGAGGCGTTCCTGCCCGCGTGGCGGCCGGATTTACCTCCGGAACCTACGACTCGACCAGCCGCCAGTGGGCCGTCAGCGACATCGACGCCCACGACTGGGTCGAGGCGTGGTTCCCGAGCTACGGCTGGGTTCGCTTTGACCCCACGCCGGCCTCGGCTCCGGCCCGCAGCAGCACCGCGATTCTCCCGGCGGTGGTCGGGGCCGGCAACACGGTCACCAAGCCGCGGACGGCGGTCCGCAAAGCCAGCAGCGCCCCCGCCTCGTCGGTGCCGACCGTCTCGCACCAGCGCGGCAAGGGGCCCGACGTGCTGCTGATCGTGGCGGTGATCGTATTGTTGATCGGGCTCGCGCTCGTCGCGCGGATCGCGATGCGGATCCGCGAGCCGAGTACCGAGGAGCTGATCCTCGAGCTCGAACGGGGACTGCGGCGCTGTGGGAGGCCGCTCAGCGTCGGTATGACGCTCGCGGAGCTAGAGCGGCGCTTCCATTCCACCCCCGAGGCCGCCGACTACATCCGCTCGCTGAGACTGGCGCGGTTCGCCGGGCGCCCCGAGCGGCCAACGGTCGAGCAGCGCCGCGCGCTCCGCGCCCAGCTTGCCTCGGGACTGGGGCTAGCGGGCGTGGTGAGGGCGTTCTGGGCGCTTCCGCCCCGCTTCTACCTGCGCTCGCGAGCGCGCCGCCTCGGCTCGCCGGGGAAGGCGCAGGCGGGCGCCCTAAACTGAGCCCAATGGACGACGTGTACGAGCTCTTCACGCGAGGGACCGAGCTGCTCGAGGCAGGACACAACCACCAGGCGACCGTTCCGCTCTCGCGCGCGCGGGACCTTGCTCCCGACAAGACATCGATTCGCGAGGCGCTCGGGCGGGCGCTGTTCCACGCGCAACGTTACGAACAGGCCGCCGAGGAGTTTCAAGCGGTGATCGACCGTGCGGCGACCAACGATTTCGCGCTGTTCTGCCTCGGCCGCTCGTTGCAGATGCTCGGCCGTCATGCCGAGGCTCGCAAACCGCTGGCACTGGCCGCCTGCCTGCAGCCGAACCGGCGTGACTACCGCCTGTATCGGGATCGGGCGCGTGCTGCAGCGGCTCGTTCGTGAGTCGCGAAGCCACTGACCTGGTGCTAACCTGAATTGACAGCTTGCGCGCCGGGCGCTTCCCGGTGCGGGTCAAGGAAGTGGGCGCTGGCCCGCTTTTTTTATGAGTTTGATGAGTTTTATGACGGAGGAGATCGTGAGCGCACTCCAGAATGAGATCGAAGGAAGGCTCGCCGCCAGCGAGCCCGAGGTCGAGGTGCTGCTCGCTGAGGTCGTCTCGGGAAGCACGCTGCGGCTGTTCATCGATCACCCCGACGGGGTGACGCTCTCGCTGTGCGAACGAGTGTCCGGTCGCTTCAACGACTTTCGCGATCGCTACTCGCTAGAGGTTTCCTCTCCCGGTCAAGATCGGCCGCTGACCAAACCTCAGCACTACTCGCGGTTTCTGGGCCGTCGTGCACGCGTTCGCTTGCGGAATGCGCGAGACGGTCACAAGAGCGTGACGGGCGAGCTCGTGGGCGCCTCCGAGCGGGAGGTCACGATCGCAGCCGATGGCGGGATTCTCACGATCCCCTACGAGCAAATCGCACGCTCCAACCTCGTCCCCGGAGTCTGAGCCAATGTCCAGAGAGATCCTCGAAGCCGTTAGGGGCCTCGCCGCCGAGAAGAACATCTCCTCCGAGAAGCTGATGGAGGCGCTTGAGGACGCGCTGCTCTCCGCGTACAAGAAGACCCCAGGATCGGCGCCCTACGCGAAGGTCGAGATGGACCGCGACAGTGGCGATTTCCGGGTCTGGGAGCTGAAGATCCCAGAGGAGCTGGAGGAGCAGCTGTTGGTCGAGGCGACCACGGACCAGCAGCCGACAGTCGATCCCGAAACGGGGGAGATGCGCGAGCCGGCCGAGCCGGAGATCGACCTCGAGAAGCTCAAGGAGTACGAGGACCAGATCGAGATCGAGGACGTCACTCCCGACGATTTCGGCCGCATCGCTGCGCAGACCGCCAAGCAGGTGATCTTGCAGCGGATCCGCGAGGCGGAGCGCGACATGATGTTCGAGGAGTATCGAGACCGGGTCGGCGAGCTGATCACCGGCATCGTGCAGCAGTCCGATTCGCGCTACACGCTGGTCCAGCTGCGCGAGCGTGTCGAGGCGCTCTTGCCCAAGTCAGAGCAGGTGGAAGGCGAGCGCTACGACCACTCGCAGCGGATCAAGGCCGTGATCAAGGACGTCTCCAACTCGACCAAGGGGCCCAGCATCATCGTCTCCCGCCGCGACCCCGAGCTGATCAAGTCGCTGTTCGAGCTCGAGGTGCCGGAGATCGCCGATGGGCTCGTCGAGATCACCGGCGTGGCGCGCGAGCCCGGCTACCGCTCGAAGATCGCCGTCGTCTCCCACGTCGACGGTGTCGACCCCGTGGGCGCCTGCGTGGGCCCGCGCGGCTCGCGCGTGCGGATGGTGGTGTCCGAGCTGCGCGGCGAGAAGATCGACATCATCCCCTACAACGACGAGCCGGCCCGGTTCGTCGCAAAGGCGCTCTCGCCCGCGCGCGTGCGGGAAGTGCTGGTCGACGACGCGGGCAAGCAAGCCACGGTGATCGTGCCTGACGACCAGCTGTCGCTGGCGATCGGGCGCGAGGGGCAGAACGCACGCCTCGCGGCGCGCCTCACCGGCTGGCGCATCGACATCCGCTCCGAGACTGAGTTCGCCGCCGAGGAGGCCGAGCACGGCTACGAGGAGGACGAGGCTCAGGGTCGCTGCGCCGCGATTCTCTCCAACGGCCGTCGCTGCCCGAACGCCGCGCTGCCCGGGTCGCGCTACTGCGGCCTCGAGGCTCATCAGGCGCTGGCGGGCAAGGACACCGACCGCGTCGACGCGGTCAACGGCGACAGCGGGCCGGCGGCGGAGGCCTCGGGCGGCGGCCGGACGGCCGAGGTCGATGACTCGCGCGCCAGCGCTTCCTAGGAGATCTAAACTGGAGCTAGATGAACAAGCGCGTCCATGAGATCGCCAAGGAACGTGGACTTCCCGCCAGGGACGTCGTCGAGCGTCTGCGCGCCGCCGGGCTGAACGTGAAGGCCCCGTCCTCGTCGGTGGATGAGGACGCCGCGCTACGAGCCCTCGGCAACGGTGGCGACGGCTCGGCACGCGCCGAGGAACGGCCCTCGTCCGCCACCCCAGATCGCTCCGACGGTGCGCCCGCCGATCCGGCGGCGCGCGCGTCGAACGGCGAGCCCGCGCACAAGCGCCCGACGCGCGACTCGCTGCAGGGCGAGCGCGCTCCCGGCACGCCTGGCGGACGGCGGCGCGTGGTCATCGATTCGCAAGCTTCTCGCCGCGCGCCCGCCGGCGGCGGCCCTGCTCAGTCCAACCAGCCGCCCCGGCGCCAGCGCCGCGGGCGCCGGCGCCGCGGCATCTATGACGAGGAGGCGGAGGCCCGCCCGGCCGCCACGACGGCGGTCGCCGAGCCCAATGCGATCCGCATCAACTCCGGCTCGACGGTCAAGGATGTCGCCGAGTATCTCGACGTGCCGCTGCCCGAGGTGATGAAAAAGCTGATGGCGCTCGGCGAGATGAAGACGCTGACGCAAACGCTCTCAGACGAAGCAATCCAGGTGCTGGCGGCGGAGCTCGGCAAAGAGGTGGAGATCGTTCACTCCGACGAGGAGGCGGTCTCCGAGCCCGTCTTCCACGACGCCGAGGAAGAGCTCTCCGAACGCGCCCCGGTAGTGACGATCATGGGTCACGTCGACCACGGCAAGACCTCGTTGCTCGACGCCATCCGCACCACCGAAGTCGCGGCCGGGGAGGCCGGCGGGATCACCCAGCACATCGGCGCCTACCAGGTGCACCACGGCGACCGGACGGTCACCTTCCTGGACACGCCGGGCCATGAGGCGTTCACCGCGATGCGGGCCCGCGGGGCCAAGGTGACCGACATCGCGGTCATCGTCGTGGCCGCCGACGACGGGGTCAAGCCGCAGACTCAGGAGGCGGTCGACCACGCCAAGGAAGCAGACGTGCCGATGATCGTGGCGGTCAACAAGATCGACAAAGAGGGCGCCGACCCGGTACGCGTACGCACCGAAATGACGCAGCTCGGGCTGCAGCCGGTCGAGTGGGGCGGGGACTCGGATTTCGTCGATGTCTCGGCGCGCACCAAGCAAGGGCTCGACGACCTGCTCGACACGATCGTCGCGATGGCCGAACTGCTCGAGCTCCGCTCCAACCCCGACGCCCCCGCCTCCGGAAGCGTGATCGAGTCCAAGCTCGATCCCGGCCGGGGGCCAGTGGTCACAATCCTGATCGGTCGCGGAACGCTGGAGGTCGGCGACGCGCTCGTCGCCGGAGCCCACTGGGGCCGAGTGCGGGCGATGCACGACTTCCTCGGCAACCGCGTCGCGCAGGCGCTCCCCGGCGAGCCGGTCGAGGTGCTCGGCTTCGACGGGGTACCCGAGGCGGGAGAGCACGTCCGCGTGGTCGAGCACGATCGCCGCGCGCGCCAGCTCGCCGGCGAACGTGCCTCGCGGTTGAAGGCGGAATCGCTGGCCCGTCGCGCCGGCAAGAAGGTCTCGCTCGAGGACATCTTCAAGCGCGGCGTCCAGGAGCTCAACCTGCTGATCAAGGCCGACGTCGCAGGGTCCCTCGAGGCGATCGAGGACGAGATCGCGAAGCTTCCGCAGGAGGAGGTGTCGGTCAACATCATCCGCGGTGCGGTCGGCGGGGTGACCGAGTCCGACGTGATGCTCGCATCCGCGTCGGATGCGGTGATCCTCGCGTTCAACGTGCGCCCGGTCGGCGATGCCCGCGCGGTGGCCGAACGGGAGGGCGTCGAGATCCGCCACTACTCGGTGATCTACCGCGCCACCGAAGAGCTGCGCAGCGCGATGCAGGGCATGCTCGCGCCCGAGGAGGTCGAGGAGACGCTGGGGCTGGCGGAGGTACGGCAGCTGTTCCGCGCATCTCGCGTTGGCACGATCGCCGGCTCGCACGTCACCGAAGGCAGGGTCTCGCGCGGCTCCAGGGTCAGGCTGGTACGCGACGGGACCGTGGTCTACGACGGTCAGATCGCGAGTCTCCGGCGCTTCAACGAGGACGTGCGCGAGGTCGCGGCCGGCTTCGACTGCGGGATCGTGCTCAGAGACTTCGCCGACCTCAAGGAAGGCGACGTGCTCGAGACGTACGCCACTCGCCAGGTCGAGCGCGAGCTCGTCTGAAGGACCGGCTGATGTCCGCGGGCGGCTTCGTCGCCGTGCTGGTGATCGAGCTGCACTTTCCGGACGCGGGGAGCCTCAAGAGCAAGCGCAAGGAGCTCAGCTCGATCAAGGCGGGGCTGCGGGGTCGCCTCGGCGCCGCGGTTGCGGAGGTCGATCACCAGGACACCTGGCAGCGCTCCACGCTCACCGCCGCCTTGACCGGTGGGTCGCTCGCGACCCTGTCCGCGGCAACGGACAAACTGGAGCGATGGCTGGAAGCGAGATGGCCAGACGGGGTTCGGGTGGATCGGCTCGTCGTCTCGCTGGAGGACCTTCGCGACGTCGTTCCTCGATTCGGCCCGGAGGGATAGGATGCCGCGCCAGCCTCGCATGCGCCGCGTCGACGAAGCGGTGCGTGCTGTTCTCAGCGACGCGATCGGGAAGGACCTCCAAGACCCTCGGGTGGGATTCGTGACAGTGACGGGAGTCGAGACGAGCCCAGACCTTCGCCACGCCCGAGTGTTCGTCAGCGTGCTCGGGGACGGCGATACGCGGGCGAGCAGCCTCGCCGGCCTGCGCTCCGCTCATGGCTTTCTACAGAGCCGGGTCGCGGCTGAGCTGAGCCTCAAGCATACCCCGATGCTGACCTTCCAGTACGACGAATCCGTGGATCGCGGAATGCGGATCTCGCGGCTGATCGAGAAGACGGAGCTACCTGAGCGGGAGCAACGAAAACAAGGCGCGGGGCAGGATGCCCCGCGGAGGAAACCAAATGGCTGAGAACGGAAACAGAGCTAACCGCGACGCTGTCTTAGACGAACTGCGCCGCGCCACCAAATTGATCCTCGTGTCGCACGAGAATCCCGACGGCGATGCGCTTGGTTCGCTGATCGCAACGCAGGAGATCGTCACCTCGCTGGGCAAGGACAGCATCATGTTCATCGACGAGAGCGATCTCCCGCTCCCCCAGGAATACCAGTTCCTCCCGCTCCCGGGACTCGTAAATGCTCCCCCCGACGACCTGGCCGAGCGGACGATCATGTTCCTCGACTGCGGCAACCTGGAGCGCAGCCGGGCGGAGGCGCTGCAGCGCCCGGGCGCGCACATCCTGAACATCGACCACCACCACGACAACACCCGCTTCGGCACCGTCAACCTCGTCGTTCCAGAGGCGTCCTGCACCGCGGAGATCGTCTGGGATCTGATGAAGGCGCTCGGCGTAAAGCCGACCAGCTCGATCGCGGAGGCCCTGTACGTCGGCTTGATCACCGACACCGGCCGCTTCATGTACGAGAACACCGGGCCGCGGGCACACCTGATGGCGGCCGAACTGATCGAGGCCGGCGTCGAGCCGCACGAGATTTACCGGCACGTGTACGAAGGCGTGCCGTACGGCAAGCTTGCGCTGCTCGCTCGAGGGCTGATGAACGTCGAGCGCTACGACGGCGGCATCTTGACGGTCACCGGCCTCAGCGCCGCCGACTTCAGCGAATCGGATGCCGAGGAGAGCTATTCCGAGGGCTTGATCGACTACCTCCGGGCTGTCCAGGGAACTGCCGTCGCGGCTCTCGTTCGCGATCGGATCGGTGATACCAACGGAGGGAAGCTGCGCAAGGTCTCGCTGCGCGCCAGCGACGATCGCGTCGATGTCTCCCGAATCGCACGAACGCAGGGCGGCGGTGGACACCGCCAGGCTGCCGGCTTCACGACCGCGATGCACTGGCACGAGCTGGTGCAGTTCCTTCGTGACCAGGTGGCTCAGCAGTTGGCCGCGGTGTCGTGATCGACGGCGTCCTGCTCTACGACAAGCCGGCAGGGGTCACTTCACACGACATCGTCGCGCGCGTGCGCCGCGGCCTCGCGGGCGGCGCGAGCGGGGGCCGAGAAACGGCGGAGGTGAGCCGGGATCTGGGGCACCGCCTCAAGGTCGGGCATGCCGGGACTCTCGATCCGTTCGCCACCGGGCTGCTGCTGATCCTGCTCGGGCGCGCGGCCCGCGTGCAGCGCTTCCTGATGGCGTTGCCGAAAACCTACGAGGCGACCGCGCGCTTCGGTTACGTGTCGAGCACCGGCGACCCCGAAGGCGAGCTCGTCTGCACCGGGGTCGTGCCCGCTGGAGACCTCGAGCTTCCGCGCGGCGTGATCCGCCAGCGCCCGCCGGCGTACTCGGCGGTCAAGCTGCGCGGCCGCCGCGCGTACGCGCTGGCGCGGGCAGGGGCCGCGGTGCAGTTGCCCGAGCGCGAGGTTGAGGTCTACCGCTTCGAGGAGCTGGGCCGCGACGGCGAGTGGCGCCGATTCCTGATCGAATGCTCGTCTGGCACCTACGTGCGCAGCCTGGTCGCTGATCTCGGCGACGCCTATTGCGAGCAGTTGCGACGGAGCCGCATCGGGACCTTCGACGTGGCCGATGCCGATCCGGATCACGTCGTGCCGCTCGATCGCGCGCTCGCCTTCATCCCGGAGCTCAAGCTCGACGGCGAGCCCGCTCGCCGGGCCACTCACGGGGCTGCAATCGCGGGACAGGCGCCGGGGGTGGTCAGGCTGACCGACGAAGCGGGGCTGATCGCGCTCGCCGAACCAGTGGGGGATGGGCACTCGCTGAAGCCGATCGTTGGCTTTCGGGGGTGATCGCGCTCGTCGCTGAGCGCACCACGCGAACCGAAGTCTCTACGCTCATCGGCGATGCGAATCACCCAGCTGAACGAGGCCGAGCCGCGCCCCCGGCGGATCGCGGTGGGCGAGTTCGACGGCGTCCATCTCGGTCACCGCGAGGTGATCCGCGGCAATGACACCGTACTTACCTTCGAGCCGCACCCGCTCCGCGTGGTGCGCCCGGAGGCGGCGCCGAAGCTGCTGACGAGCCTCGAGGCGAAAGCGGGGTTGATCGAGCAGCTGGGGGTGCAGGAGCTGGTGGTGATCCCGTTCGACGATCGCTTCGCCCATCAGACCCCGCAGGAATTCATTGACCAGGTGCTGGTCGAGCGGCTGCGGGCGACCCACGTGTCGGTCGGCGAGAACTTCCGCTTCGGGCATCGGGCGACCGGCGATCCCGAGCTGCTCGCGGCCGATGGGCGCTTCGAGCTCCGCGTCGTTGCCCTCGTCGAAGTCGACGGCGAGATCGTCTCCTCCAGTCACATCCGCGGCCTGGTGCTCGCCGGCGAGGTCGAGCTCGGCGCGCACTTCCTCGGCGCGCCCTTTCAGATGCGCGGCGAGGTTGTCCGCGGCGAGCAGCGAGGCCGCACGCTCGGCTTTCCTACCGCCAACATCGTGCCCGACGAAGAACTGGTGTGTCCGGGCCATGGGATCTATGTGGCGCGCGCCGGCGGCGACTGCGCCGCGGTCAGCATCGGCGTCCGTCCCACCTTCGGCACCGGTCGCGCAGTGCTGGTCGAGGCATATCTGCTCGATCGCGACGTCGATCTCTACGGCCAGGCGCTGAAGCTCGACTTCCTCGCGCGTCTCCGCGGCGAGCGCCGGTTTGCCACCCCGGAGGCGCTCGTGCGGCAGATGCACGAGGACGTGGAGCGGGCGCGGGAGCTGTGCAAGAGCCTCGGCTGCTCGTGAGCGTGCAGCGCGATCTTCCGCGTGAGCGTGCAGGGCGATCGTCCGCCTGAGCGCGGCGCCCACCTGCTAGCCTCAGCGAGCGCATGGCCCTGACCAAGGAACGCAAGCAGGAGCTGGTAGACAGGTTCGGCGACAACGCGATGGACACCGGCAAGGCCGAGGTTCAGATCGCGATGCTGAGCGACCGGATCAACCATCTGACCGACCATCTCCGCGCCCATCGCAAGGACCATCACTCCCGTCGCGGGTTGCTGATGCTGGTCGGCCGCCGCCGGCGGTTCCTCAACTACCTCCAGAGCACGGATCTGGAGCGCTACCGGGCCCTCATTCGCGAGCTCGGCCTGCGGAGGTGAACCCGATCGCCGCCGGTACGCCGGCACCCGAGTTCACGCTTCGCCGCGAGGACAGCAGCGAGTTCACCCGCGCCGACCTGGAGGGGCAGAGATCGCTGCTCGTCTTCTACCCGTTCGCGTTTAGCCCCGTCTGTACCGATCAGCTCGGGCTGTACGACGCTCTGCTCGACGAGTTCCAGGCCCTCGGGGCGACGTTGTACGGCGTCTCTTGTGATGCGAGCTACTCGCAGACTGCGTTCCGCGAAAAGCTGGGCGTGACGATCGAACAGCTCTCTGACTTCGAGCCCAAGGGAGCGGTGTGCAGGGCCTTCGGGGTCTATCACGCGGGTGGCTTCCCGCAGCGCGCGCTCGTGATGACCGAACCCGACGCAGTCGTCAGCTGGAGCTATCAGGCAGCGTCTCCCGGTGACTTGCCGGGCGCGAACCTGATCTTCGACGCGCTCGCTGCGGGCCGCCGCTAGCTCGGCCTGAGAAGGATCAGAGCTCGCGCCAGCGTGCCCTCGCGATGGCTGATCTTGGTTCCTCACCGGTCCCGCCGCCGTCGGGCGAGGATCATTTGCGCGGGCCGGCAGACGCGCCACTGGTGATCGAGTACGCGGACTTCGAGTGCCCTTTCTGCGCGCTGCTCAGCCTGAAGCTGGCCACCCGCCGCCTGCGCCGGGTGTTCCGCCACTTCCCGGTTCGCACCACCCATCCTCGTGCCTGGCCCGCCGCCTGTGCGGCGGAAGCGGCCGCCCTCCAAGGCCGCTTCTGGGAGATGCACGACGACCTGTTCGCCGATCAGGGTCGGCTCGAGGACCCACATCTCTGGGCGCGAGCGCGCAACTTCGGCCTCGACCTCGAGCGCTTCGAGACCGATCGGCGCAGCGATGCCGTGCTCACCCGGGTCCGCGGCGACTTCCAGTCCGGGGTGCGCGCGGGAGTGGTTACCACCCCGACCCTGTTCACCGGTGCCCAGATGTACTCGGGCCATGTCGACGAGCGGGCGCTCGAGCGCCTGGCGAGCACCAGGTAGGCGGAGGAACCTAGCGGGATTTGGCTGGGCGGCGGACGAACTTAGGGGAGCTGGTTGGGCGCGACTCGGTGGCCGGGGCCAGCCGGGGAGACTCGGTGGCTGGTGCCAGCCGCGGAGGTACCGTGCGCTCCAGATCCTCGACGGTGAGCGTCCGGCCGCGGAGCGGTTGGGCGGAGGCGGCGGTGCTGAGCGCCCCGCGAACCAGATCCAGAGCTCGAAGCGTGATCTCCTGATCGGCGTCCTGGAAGGCCATCGACGCGACGCACACCCCCTTGACCATCATCAGCAGATCGACCGGACCGATGTCACGTCGCACCGAGCCGGCCTCCTGCGCACCCTCCAGCAGCGCCTCCAGCACCTCCACGAGCTGCGAGTAGGCGGCGCGGATTCCCTGATGCGAGAGGAACGTCTCGGCGACCGCGTCGAACAGCACCCGGTCCGTTTGGTGCCCGCAGACGATCCCGCCGAGGAACTCGAACAGCGCCTCGGTCGGGTCGGGTGCCTCGAGCAGCCCCCGTCCACGGGCGGCGGTCTCGCGCATCCGCTCGACGACGACCGCCGCGATCAGCTCCTCCTTGGTGGGGAAGTTGCGAAACAAGGTTCCCCGCCCGACGCCGGCGCGCTCGGCGATTTCCGCGACACCGACGTCGAGCCCGCGCTCGGAGAACAGCGCGCTCGCGGCCGCGAGCAGCCGCTTGCGGTTTCGCTCGGCGTCGGCCCGAAGGTGCCGCTCCTCCTTCAGCATCGCAATAGATTCTCCTACGCGGCGCCGGCGGCCGGCGCCAGGTCGGTCTCGAACGCACGCAGATGGCGTCTACGCAACCCGAGCGCCAGAATCAGCACGGCGAGCGCGAGCATCACCGCGGCGGTGAGAAACGCGACGTGATATCCCGACACGAGCATCGCCGGGGTGGGATGGGCGCTCCCATTCAGCAAGCTGCTCGTCTGGCTCGCCGCGACCGTCGACAGTATCGCCAACCCGAGCGAGCCGCCGACCTGCTGAGCGGTGTTGAACAGGCCCGAGGCGAGGCCGGCATCCTCCGGGGCGACACCGCCGGTTCCGAGCAGCGTGATCGGCACGAACGTCAGACCCATCCCGATGCTCATCGGCAGCAGGCCGGGAAGCAGGTCGGCCGCGTAGCTGCCATGGACCGGGAGCTGCGTCAGCACCAGCATCCCGATAGTCGCCAAGGTGACCCCACCGATCGAGACGTTTCGCAACCCGAGCCGGGGTATAAGTTGCTGCGAGATTCCCGCGCCGACGACGATCCCCGCGGTCACCGGCAGGAACGCGATGCCCGCTTGCAACGGGCTGTAGCCGAGGATCTCTTGCACATACAGCGAGGCGAAGAAGAACATCCCGAACAGTCCCGAAGCGACCAGCAGCAGCACGATGTCCGCGACCGTCAGCGTGCGGATCTTGAAGATGCTCAGCCGCATCAGCGGGGCCGCGCTACGGCGCTCGATCGCCACGAACAGCGCGAGCAAGGCCAGTGACAGCGCGATCAGGCCGACCGTGCGAGCCGACCCCCACCCGAACGCCTGCGCCTTCACGATCGCGTAAACGAGCACCACCAGGCCGGCGGTGACCGTCACCGCGCCGGAGAGGTCGAAGGTGCGGTGCGCCAGCAGGATCCGCGACTCCGGCACGTAGCGCACTGCCAGCAGCAGCGCGATGACCCCCACCGGCACGTTGACGAAGAAGATCCACTGCCACGAGGCGAGATCGGTCAGCACCCCGCCGAGCAGCAGGCCGACCGCGCCGCCTCCGGCAGCGATCGCGCTCCACACGCCAAGCGCCTTGGTGCGCTCCTGGGTCTCGGTGAAGGTGGTGTTGATGATCGACAACGCCGCCGGAGATACCAGCGCGCCGCCCAGCCCTTGCAGTCCGCGCCCGGCGACCAGCATCGTCGAGGACTGGGCGAGACCGTTCAGCAGCGAGGCGAGCGAAAACACGACGATGCCCGCGATGAACAGCCGCTTGCGGCCGAGCAAGTCGGCGGCCCGGCCGCCCAGCAACAGGAAACCGCCGAACACGAGCGTGTAGCCGTTCACGACCCATTGCAGGTTCGCCGGCGAGAAGTGAAGGCCACGCTGGATCGAGGGCAGCGCGACGTTGACCACGGTCGCGTCGAGCACGACCATGAACTGCGCCAGGCAGGCGATCACGAGGACCAGCCAGCGGGATGTGCTCGAGGGCGTGGGATCGGCGACTACCGGGGTTGGGGTGGCGGTCGGGGGTGCTGGTGCAGGGGTTGTGGTGGCGGCGGCGGCGGTTTCGGGTGCGCCGGCATTTTTCTCGGTTGCGTGTCCGGTGTTAGCGCTTGGGTCGGCGGTCATCGCTGCTCCTCGCGGACGGTCGATAAACTGGACTGCGTGGTCCGCTTACGGTAGCACACAAGCGGACCGGGCGGTCCGGTTGCGGCCGCGACCGTGGACGATTCGCTATGAAGGGGCGCGCGGCGAGGCGGACCCTCGGAGCCACGGGAGACGGGCCTGTGCGGGCCCGCGGAGGGGTCCGGGCGGAGCTTTCAGGGCCCACGAAAGGGGTGCGGGCAGAGCTCTCGGCGGGACCGCGCAAGGGTCAGAAGTCGGTGTCAGCCGGAGTTGCCCGGGCTAATGTGACACGAAACCTCGCGCGCGGCTCGAATGTAACGTTCGCCCGCCTGGGGCGGGCCAATGTGACATTGAATTCGCGCCCCGAATCGAACGTCACGTTCGCCGGCGTGACGCGGGCCAACGTCACGCTCGAGCCGCGCCGCCGGTCGAGTGTCACGTTAGCCCGCCTGGCCGTCGGCGAGAGACCACACCTCCGCCGCGCCCGTCCGCGCCGCGGACCCCGGCCCACACGAGCCGCGGAACCCGCCGCGAACCCCGGCCCGAAACCCCCGGCCGGACCCCTCGCGAACCCGCCCGCGGCCCCGCTCCGGAGCCACTCGATCAGGACCGCCCGCTACCATCGTATACGTTCGGAACAGGTAGAGAAACGAAGAACTTCGCCGACCGAAGGGCGAAGCAGAAGGGAAACTGAATATGTCTGACGCCGTTACGCGCGTCTCCGTCGAGGTCGAGGGTAGGGAGATCTCGTTCGAGACCGGCAAGCTGGCCAAGCAGGCCTCCGGTGCCGTGGTCGTTCGCGCGGGCGACACTATGGTCTTGTGTACCGCAACCGCAGGAAACCTGCGGGACGTGGACTTCCTGCCCCTCACCGTGGACGTGGAGGAGCGGATGTACGCGGCCGGGAAGATTCCCGGCTCGTTCTTTAAGCGCGAGGGTCGCGCGGGGGAGAAGGCGACGCTTGGCGCCCGGCTCATCGACCGTCCGATCCGGCCGCTGTTCCCGAGCGGATGGCGGTTTGAGACCCAGCTGGTGGCGATGCCGCTGTCGGTCGATCACGTCAACCCGTACGACATCCTGGCGATGAACGGCGCCTCGGCGGCGCTGATGGTCTCGCACATTCCGTTCCCGGCGCCGGTCGGCGCGGTGCGGATTGGCAAGATCGACGGTAACTTCGTCGTCAACCCCGAGGAGGAGGACCTCGTCGAGAACACCGACCTCGACTTGATCGTCGCCGGCACCGAGGAGGCGATCTTGATGGTGGAGGCGGGAGCGAACGAGATCCCCGAAGCGGAGATCCTCGACGCGCTCGATATCGCCCATGGGGAGATCCAGAAGCTATGCCGGGCCCAGCGCGAGCTGGCGGAACAGGCCGGCAGGGAGAAGGCCGAGGTGCAGGTCCCGCAGGTGGACCCCGACCTCTACGAGCAGGTCAAGGCCTCGCATGGCGCGGCGCTCGACGCCGCGACGCAGGTCGAGGACAAGCTCGCGCGCCAGGAGGCCTCGAAGGCGGTCGAAGAGCAGGTGCTGGCCGAGTACGCCGGCGACCCCGAGGCCGACACCTACCTGGAGTATCGCCAGAAGGCCCAGCTCGCCTTCGACAAGCTCGAGAAGACCCTGATCCGCGAGCGGATAGCGGTGCAGAAGCGGCGTCCCGATGGCCGCAGCGCGGAGGAGATTCGCCCGATCTCGATCGAGGTCGGGGTGCTGCCCCGCGCTCACGGCTCAGCGCTCTTCACCCGCGGGCAGACCCAGGCCGTGAGCGTCGTATCGCTCGGGACCATGCGCGAGGAGATGCGACTGGACACGCTCGGCCTGGAGACCGCCAAGCGCTATTTCCACCACTACAACTTCCCGCCGTTCTCGGTCGGGGAGGCGGGCTTCATGCGCGGGCCCAAGCGCCGTGACATCGGCCACGGCGCGCTCGCCGAGCGGGCGCTGGTGCCGATGATTCCCACGCAGGAGGAGTTCCCCTACACGATTCGCGTCGTCTCGGACATCCTCGAGTCAAACGGATCGTCCTCGATGGCCTCGGTGTGCGGCTCGACGCTGTCGCTGATGGACGCGGGAGTCCCGATCAAGAGCGCCGTAGCCGGCATCGCGATGGGTCTCATCAAGGAGGGCGATGACTACATCATCCTCACCGACATCGCCGGCGTCGAGGACCACCTCGGCGACATGGACTTCAAGGTCGCGGGCACCGAGCAGGGCATCACCGCGCTACAGATGGACATCAAGATCACCGGCGTCACGTTCGAGATCATGCGAGACGCGCTTGCTCAGGCGAAGGTCGCGCGACGCTTCATCCTTGGCGAGATGGCCAAGGTCATCGATGCTCCGCGAACGGAGCTCTCCAAGCACGCGCCGCGGATCTCGACGATCCAGATCGACCCCGAGAAGATCGGCCTGCTGATCGGCAAGGGCGGCGAGACGATTCGTGCGCTGCAGGAGGAGTTCGAGTCGCAGATCGACGTCAACGACGAGGGCCAGGTGCTCGTCTACGCCTCCGACGGCGAGCGCGGCGACGCGCTGGCCGATCGGATCCGGGCGATGACCAAGGAGGTCGAGGTCGGCGACGAGTTCACCGGCAAGGTGGTGAAGACGACCACGTTCGGCGCCTTCATCGAGTTGTCGAAGGGCACCGACGGGCTGCTGCACATCTCCAACGTCGCCCCGGGACGGCGAATCGACACGGTCGAGGATGTCCTTAGCAAGGGCGATGAGCTGCACGTGCGCGTCGTCGAAGTCGACCGCGAGCGCGGGCGCATCGGCCTGCGGCTGGCGGACGATCCGCAGGTCGCCGGCAAGTCCGTTCAGGAGCTGGCGGCGGTCGGCAGCGGCGACAACGGTCCTCCGCGACGCGACCGCGGCGGCCGCGATCGCGACCGCGACCGCGATCGCGACCGAGGGCCGCGCGACTCACGGGGACCGAGGGATCGCCCACGTGACGGCGATCGCGGGCGAGTCCGCGATCGTGACCCCGAGCGGCCGCGCTCCTAGCGTGTCGCTCGAGCATCGCCTGACGACGCTTCCCTCGGGCGTCAGGATCGTGACGGAGGCAATGCCCTCCGTCCGGTCCGTGGCGCTCGGATTCTGGATCGGGACCGGGTCGCGTGGTGAGTCCGATGAACAGGCCGGGCTCTCGCATCTGCTGGAGCATCTGCTGTTCAAGGGCACGGCCACGTACAGCTCGCTCGAGATCGATCAGATCTTCGACGCGATGGGCGCCGAGCTCAATGCCGGGACCGGCAAGGAGACGACATCGGTCTACGCCCGGCTGATCGACCAGCACCTGCCCGAGGCCTTCGATGTGATGGCCGACATGGTGTTCCGGCCATCGCTCACCGATATCGACTCCGAACGCGCGGTGATCCTCGAGGAGATCGCGATGTACGAGGACGACCCGCAGGAGAAGGTGTTCGATGTGTTTGGGGAAGCGGTGTTCGGCGGCCACCCGCTTGGCCGCGCGATCATCGGCCGCGCGCCGGTGGTCGCGGACACCCCGCCGCAGCAGATCGCCAGCTTCCACGCCGGTAGGTATGTCCCGGGCAACGTGGTGATCGCCGCCGCGGGCGCAGTCGATCATGAGGCGTTGGTCGAGCTCGCCGGAGAACGAGTCGCCGGCCGCGATGGGGTGCGGCCTCTAGCCACGGCCCCGGCGCCGCCGGCGCGTCCGGTGAGCCGGCGGTTTGAGCGTAAGGACACCGAGCAGTACCACGTCTGCCTCGGGGGCGTCGGCCTATCCCGTCACGACGAGCGCCGGTTTGCGCTGCGAGTGCTCGACACGATCTTTGGCGGCACCACGTCCTCGCGCTTGTTTCAAGAGGTGCGCGAGCGGCGGGGCTTGGCCTACGCGGTGTACTCGTTCACCAGCGCCTACCGCGATACCGGCCAGATCGGTCTCTACATCGGAACCCGCGGGGACAACCTCGTGGAGACCTTTGCAATCGTCGGCACCGAGCTCGCGCGGCTCGGCGAGCAGGCCGCGACCGCCGATGAGCTCGAGCGGGCGAAGGAGAACCTCAAAGGACGCGTCGTGTTGTCGCTCGAGTCCACCGGCGCGCGGATGAACCGGCTCGGCTCCGAAGTGCTCGGGGACGCCCCGTTGCTATCGCTCGACGAGGTGGTGGAGCGGATCGAAGCGGTCTCGATCGATGACCTCGAGGCGCTCGTCGATGAGCTGTGGACTCCCGAGCGGCTCTCGGCCGCGGGCATCGGCCCTGACGAGGAGCGCTTCGAAGAGGCAATGTCGGCCGTGGTCGCGGCCGAGGTGCTGCATTGATCAGGGTTGCCGTTGCCGGCGCGGCGGGGCGCATGGGAGAGACAGTGTGCGGAGCGGTCGAGGGCGCCGATGACATGCAGATCGTGGCTCGCGCCGACCCGGCGCTGGGCGCGTCGCTTGCCGATGCTCTCGCCGCGGGTCCGGAGGTACTGGTCGACTTCACCGTTCCGAAGTCCGTCGCGGCGAACGCGCGTGAGGCGGTGGCCGCCGGCGTCCATGTCGTGATCGGGACCACCGGTTTCGACGTCGACGAGCTCGTCGGCCTGACCGGCGCGAACGTCTTCGTCGCTCCCAACTTCGCGATCGGCGCGGTGCTGATGATGATGTTCGCCGCGCAGGCGGCGAGGCACATGCCGCGCGCCGAGATCATCGAGCTACATCACGATCGAAAGCTCGATCGGCCGAGCGGGACCGCGATCCGGACTGCGTCGCTGATGGGAGGCGATGTGCCGATTCACTCGGTTCGGCTCCCCGGCCTCGTGGCCCACCAGGAGGTGATCCTGGGAGACGTGGGACAGACACTCACGATCCGGCACGACTCCACCGACCGGCAGTCGTTCATGCCGGGAGTGCTGCTCGCGATCCGGCGGGTCGGAGGCTTGCCAGAGCCACTGGTCGTGGGCTTGGAGCGGCTGCTGTAAGCGTTCGGCACCCGCCGCGCCCCCGACCCCGGGCTCGCCAACGTCGCTCGGCACCCGCCGCGCCCCGACCTCGGTTCGCCGACCTTGGGTTCCTCAACGTTTTCGGTTCGTTAAGTCGCGTTCGGTTATGCGCGGATCGCGTTTATGCGCGCGGTTCGCCGCGGTATGTTGTTAGCGCTAACGCTTCGAGATCGGGAGATTTGTTGATGCCATGGAAGCGCAACCTGCTCGTCGTCGCCAACGTGACGGCAACCTCGCCGGAATTGCTTGACGCCCTTCGCGCGCGCGCTCACGCGCGCGCTCAGCAAGGTCTGTCGGTCTTCTTGGTTGTCCCCGCAACGCCGTTCGGTGGCGGGCGCTCAACGGCCACCGAACAACTCCATGCGGCGATCGCCGCGTTGCGGGAGGCGGGGCTCGAAGCCGACGGTGCGGTAGGCGACGCGGATCCGTTCATCGCCGTGGCCGAGACCTGGGATCCAAAACGCTACGACGAAATCGTGGTCTCGACGCTGCCGATGAAATTCTCGAAGTGGATGCACGCCGGCCTTCCGGAGCGGATCTCGAGGTTGACCGGCGCTCCCGTCACGCACGTTGTCTCCAGTCCGCCAAAACGGGAACTCGAGGCCATTCAGGTGCCCCAGTCCGATGAGCGCAAGGCGAGCTTGGGGCCGCTTTCGGTGCTCGCCTGGGGGCCGCAGAAGCAGTAGTTTCAGCGCGGCAGCCCATTGCCGCCTGCCGCCCTGCGATAATCACCAGCATGTCAGCGAGCCTCGGCTCCATCTTCACGGCGATGGTGACGCCTTTCGACGAGTACGGGCGCGTCGACGAAGACGCCGCCGTGCGGCTGATGAATCACCTTATCGAGCACGGCTCGGACGGCCTCGTTGTCTGCGGGACGACCGGGGAGGCCTCGACGCTGTCAGACGACGAGCACCTCGGCATCGTCGCTCTCGCCGTCGAGCAGATGCGCGGCCGGGCCACGGTCATCGCCGGCGTCGGCTCCAACGACACGCGCCATGCGGTCCATCTGAGCGAGCGCGCGACCGAGCTCGGCGCGGACGCGCTCCTGTCGGTGAATCCGTACTACAACCGTCCCAGCCGCCGTGGGATCGTTCGCCACTTCGAGGAGGTCTCGCGCGCCACCGACAAGCCGATCGTCCTCTACAACATTCCTCAGCGCACCGCGTCGGACATGCCGAACAACCTGCTTGCGGAGCTCGCACAGCTCGAGAACATCGTCGCGGTCAAGCAGGCCAATCCCGCCAACCTCGCCAAGATCGACGGGCTCAGTATCTACGCGGGCAACGACGACCTGCTCGCCGACGTGCTCGACATGGGGGAGCCCGGCGGGATCCTGGTCGCCAGTCACCTGTTCGGCGACCAGATGCGCCAGATGGTCGATGAGCCCGAGCGGCGGCGGGAAATCGATCAAAGCTTGCAGGACGTATATCGGGACCTGGCGGTCGCCCCACTGGCGTGCAGCATCAAGGCGGGGCTGGCCCTGATCGGTCTCGGCGCCGGCGTGCCGCGGCTGCCTTATGTCGAGCTCGACGAGCGGGAGACCACCATCGTGCGGGACATGCTCGAGCGCCACGGGCTGCTCACGGCCGCAGCTGGATGAGGTACCGGCGCACGGCCCGTAAAGTGGCCGGATGGCAAGCGGGCTTCGAGCTCGGGAGGGGGAAAGCGGCGGCGGCGTGAGCGGTTCGTTGCGCGTGCTTCCGCTTGGCGGTCTCGGCGAGATCGGCAAGAACATGACGGTGATCGAGTACGACGGCCGGATCGTGGTCGTCGACACCGGCCTGCGCTTCCCGACCACGGACATGCTGGGCATCGACCTGGTCCTGCCCGACTTCGGCTACTTGCGGGACCGGGTGCAGGACATCGAGGCGATCGTGATCACCCACGGGCACGAAGACCACCTCGGCGCACTTCCATGGGTTCTCCGCGAGCTTGGAGGGGGACGTCCGCCGACCGTGTACGGCGGGCGGCTGACAATCGCGATGGCGCGCTCGAAGCTCGACGAGCACAGGCTGCGCGAAGCGCCGCTCGAGGACTTACAGCCGGGCGAGGAGATCAGAGTCGGGCCGTTTGCGCTCGAGCTGATCCACATGACCCACTCGATTCCCGACTCCTGCGCCGTGGCCCTCACCACCGACCTCGGCACGGTGCTCGTCACCGGCGACTATAAGTTCGATCAGACGCCCGTCGACGGTCCGCCGGCGGATGTCTCGCGCTTGGCCGAGCTCGGCCGGGAGGGGCTGCTGCTGCTCTATGGGGATTCGACCAACGCGGACCGCCCCGGGTTCTCGCCTTCCGAGCGCGAGGTTGGGCCCCAGCTCGAAGAGGTCTTCGCGCACGCGGAAGGACGGATCATTGTCACCAGCTTCGCCTCGAACATCCACCGCGTGCAGCAGGTGGTCGACGCCGCCGCCGAGCTCGGACGCAAGGTCGCGCTAGTGGGCCGCTCGATGCGAAAGAACGTGAACATCGGCCGTTCGCTCGGCCACATCGAGATTCCCGAGGGGATGATGATCCAGCCGCAGGAGGTCGAAGACTGGCCGGAGAGCCGGGTCGTGGTGATCTCCACCGGCTCACAGGGTGAGCCGCTGTCGGCGCTGCGGCGGATGGCCTACGACGACCACCGGGCGATCAAGCTGCATCGCGGGGACACGGTTGTGTTCTCGGCCACGCCGATTCCCGGCAACGAACGGGCGGTCAACGAGACCGTCGATCGCCTCTACCAACTGGGTTGCGATGTGATCACGACGCGCGACGCGCCGATCCACGCCTCCGGCCACGGCTACGTGGAGGAGATCAAGCTGATGCTCAACCTGGTCAAGCCGCGCTACGTGATGCCTGCGCACGGCGATCACAAACGTCTGCATCTCCACGCGCAGCTGGCTGACGCGGTCGGGATCGATCCTCAGGACGTGTTCGAAGGGGAGAACGGCCTGCCGCTCGAGATCGATGCCAGCGGTGCCAGATTCGGCGAGCGCGAGCAGTCCGGGATGATCTTCGTCGACGGCGTTGACATCGGCGATCCCGGCGACGTGGCGCTGCGCGACCGCCGGATGCTGTCCGCCGACGGGATCTTCATCGTCGTCGCGACGGTATCCGAGCAGACCGGAGAGTCGGTCGTGCCGCCGGAGGTGATCTTCCGCGGGGTGCCGTTCATCGAGCAGGCCGATGGCCTGATCCAGGAGATCCGCGACGAGGTGGATCGCTCACTCGCGGCCGCCAGCCAGGCGGGCGTGCGCGAGATCGACCTGCTCCAGCGAGAGCTCCACGACGATCTCGCTGCGTTCGTCTACGACCGACTGCGGCGGCGGCCGATGGTGCTGCCGGTGGTCGTCGAGGTCTGAGCCGACTCGGGGCGATCGCCGTTCTCGGTAGGCGAGACTTCGCCGGTCGGAATCCGGATCGCGAACCGGGTGCCGTGGCCGCTGTCGGGCCGCTCGAGCGCCACCGTGCCGCCATGCGACTCGGCCACCGCCCGGACGATCGCCAGTCCGAGCCCGGAGCCCCGGCCGCTCTCGCCGCCACCGCGCACGAACCGCTCGAACACCCGCCGCTCGATCTCGTCGGGAATCCCGGGACCATCGTCCTCGACGACCAAGCTCGCCGTGCCGTTGTCGGTGACCGTGGCGGCGCGCACGTGCGTTCCCGGCGGCGTGTGGCGGACCGCGTTCTCGAGCAGGTTCAGCGTCAGGCGATGAAGATCATCCTTGACCCCGGCCACGACCGCGGGCTCAGCCTGGATCGATAGCTCGTGATCGTCGGCCACCGGCCCGAGCTCGGAGGCCGCGTCGGTGAGCACCTCCGCGAGGTCGGTGGCCCTGAACGGCTGCACCCGCTTGGCATCTGCGCGGGCCAGCAGCAGCAGATCCCCGACCAGGCGGCGCATCCGGCGAGTGGAGCGAAGCGCTGACAGCGCCGACTCGGCCTGTTCGCCGTCGAGCTCCTCGGTCAGCAGCTCGAGGTTGGCGAGCATGCTCGTCAGCGGCGTTCGCAGCTCGTGCGAGGCGTCGGCGACGAACTCGCGCTGGCGTTCGAGCATCGCCTCGGTCTCGCCGCGGGCAGCGCCGAGCGCGCTGAGCATCCCCTCGAGCGTACGCGCGAGCTCACCGACCTCGTCCTCGGCCACCGGATGTGGCAGCCGTCGTGATGGATCGCGGGTACGCTCAATTTCGCGTGCCGCCTCGGTCAGTTGCGCGATCGGCCGCATCGCCCGCTGCGCGGTGGCAAGACCCGCCAGCAGCGCCAAGACAGTGCCGCCGAGGACGCCGAGCAACAGGAAGAAGCGCACCCGCGAGAGCGTGTGCTCGACGTCGGAGACCGGCCTCGCGTACAGCAACACGAGCTGGCCGACCGGTTGCGCGGTGAGCTCCCGGGCCGCGACTCGATAGCCCGACTCCGTGTACAAGCCGTAGCTCTCCCGCGGAGGATCGACGAACAGCGAGGTGTTCGGCGGCCGCTTGGTGCCCTTGATGATGATGTCGCTCTGCGTGCACAGCAGCCCGCCATCATCGAAGATCCTGATCTGCGCGCTCTCGGCGCGTGCATAATCGCTCAGGTCGACCTTGGTGCGGTTGCACCCGAGCGTCGGCCCGATGAACCGCAGGTGGTTGGCCTTCAGCTCCTGGACCAGTTCGTCCGCCGCCGAGTTCACTTGGTTGTTGAACTGGCGTACGACCTGCTGATCAGTGAGGACGCCGACGATTGCCGCGAACGCGGCCAAGATCACGCAGGTCAGCACTGCCGAGCCGCCGGCCAGGCGCCAGCGGATCGGGACCGACCTATACGCGGAGAACGTAGCCCGCGCCGCGGATTGTGTGTAAGAGCCGAGGCTCCCCACTGGCTTCAAGCTTCCTTCGCAGGTTGGAGACGAACACCTCGATCGTGTTCGTCATCGAGAACGGGTCATATCCCCAGACTTCGTCGAGCAGCCGCTGGCGCGAGATCACGATCCGCTCGTTGCGCATCAGGTACTCGAGCAGCTCGAACTCGCGTTGCGTTAGATCGATCATCCGCTCCGCGCGGGTCACCTCGTGTGTATCCGGATTGAGCTTCAGATCGCCGACCGTCAGCGTCGCCTGGCCGCGTGGCGGGCGCCGCCGGAGCAGGGCGCGCAGCCGCGCGAGCAGCTCCTGGCGCTCGAATGGCTTGACCAGATAATCGTCGGCGCCGGAATCGAGACCTTCGACGCGCGCCTCGAGCGCATCTCGCGCCGTCAGTACGAGGATCGGGACATCATCGGTCTGGCGCAACGTCTTCGCGACGTCGATCCCGTCCATCCCCGGCAGACCGAGATCGAGGATCACCAGGTCTGGAAGAAAGCCGTGGGCGAGGTCGAGCGCGCTCACGCCATCGCCCGCGATCTTGACGTCATACCCCTCCATTCGCAACGAGCGCTGGAGGACGTGCGCGATCGCGTCGTCGTCCTCGACGACCAGCACCCGAGGGGAGCGTTCGAAGTCGGCCATCGGGCTAGATGGTACGGCTCCGAGTGAAGCCAGATCGAAGTTTTAGTGCGGCTTGATAGACGGCAGGAGCGCGGGTCTCGCCGTCGAAGCATTGAAGTTGCAATATGGCCACCCGCCGTCGGAAGAAGCCGCCCCCCAAGCGCGCCAAGCGCTCGCTGCTCGCGAGCTTTCGCTTCACCCTACCTCGGCCCAGGCTAGACCTCGAGCCCCACCACATCGACATCATCGCGCTCGCCCTGGTCGCCGTGGGGCTGTTCCTAGGGGGGGTGGCGTATCTGAATTGGGCGGGAGGGGCGCTGGGCAGCGGCGCCGTGCAAGGTGCCCGGTTCCTTCTCGGAGCACTGGGCTACGCGATCCCCGCGGCTCTGATCGCCGGCGGGGTCCTGATCCTGTTTCGCGAGCTGCGACCTCCGACCCGGCCGCTGCGGACGGGCACAATCTGCCTGCTCATCGCGCTGACGCTCGCGCTCGCCGCGGGCACGCTGGGACTCGGTCCCGGCCGCACCCCTGCCGCTCTCTTCTGGAATCCGGCGGCGTTCAAGGCCCGAGGGGGAGTGCTCGGCCAGAGCGAGTTCTGGGTCTCCTCGCATCTGCTCTCCACGCTCGGCGCCAACGTCCTCGCCGTATTTCTGCTGATCGCCGGGGTAATTCTCGTGACCGGCGCGACGCTCGGCGGAATCGTCCGTGCCACCGGCTCGACGGTGGCGGGAACCGGCCGCGCGCTCAAGCGCTCGAGCGAGGACATCGCGGCGACGGTGGCGCGGCGGCCCGCCACCGCGGCCGGACGGGCGGCTCAGTCAGCCGCCGCGGATCGCCACCCATTGCCGGCGCCGGAGCCTGATACCGAGGATCTGGTGGTGCGGGAGACGCACGTCGAGGCGCCGCCGATCGAGCCGTCCGAGGGCTCGCTGGCGGAGCTCCAGGAGGAGCCCTCCGAGCCCTCCGAGCCCGAGCCCGAGCCGGACGGGCGCCCGGCCGCCGGCGCGCGGGCGGATTTCGGTCCGGAGGACCTCACTCCCCAGGGTCGCCTGCGGGCATCGATCACCGAGGACCCGAACTTCAACTGGCGGGTGCCCGGCTCGCGGTTTCTGACTCGCTCGACCGGGGACGCCGCCAAGCCCGATACCGCCGGCCAGGAGCAGATCGCGAGGACGCTGCTCGAGACGCTCGGCCATTTCGGGGTCGAGGCGAAGGTGGTCGGCCGCGTCGCCGGCCCTCACATCACGCGCTACGAGCTGCGTCTGGCGCCCGGGACCAAGGTCGCAAAGGTCGCTCAGCTGAAGGACGACCTGGCGTACGCGCTCGCGGCGACGGAGATCCGGATCCTGGCGCCGATCCCCGGCAAGCAGGCGGTCGGCGTGGAGGTCCCGAACGCGCGCCGGCGGATCGTCCATCTCGGCGACGTATTTCAGGACCCCCCGCCCGACTGGTCGCCGCTCACGGTGTGGCTCGGGAAGGACATCGGCGGCCGAGCGATCGGCGCCGACCTCGCGAAGATGCCCCACCTGCTGGTCGCCGGGACCACCGGCTCGGGCAAGTCCGCGTGCGTCAACGCGATGCTCTCGAGCATTCTGTTGCGAGCGACCCCGCACCAGGCGCGATTCGTGCTCGTCGATCCCAAGCAGGTCGAGCTCAACCACTACGAGGGAGTGCCGCATCTGCTCACGCCGGTGATCACCAGCCCCCGGATGGCGGCCAATGCGCTCCAGAACCTCGTCAAGGAGATGGAACAGCGCTACGGGACGATGTCGCTCGCCCGCACCAGGAACCTGCCAGAGCTCAACCGCGCCCGCGAGCGGCGCGGGGAGCCGGCGCTGCCTTACATCCTCTGCGTGATCGACGAGCTCGCGGACCTGATGATGGTCGCGCCGGCCGACGTCGAGGACTCGGTCATCCGCCTCGCGCAGAAAGCCCGCGCCGTCGGCATCCATCTGGTGCTCGCGACCCAGTCGCCACGCGTCGACGTGATCACCGGGATGATCAAGGCCAACGTCCCCTCGCGGATCGCGTTCGCGGTCTCGAGCCAGACCGATTCACGTGTGATCCTTGACCTGAACGGCGCTGAGTCATTGCTCGGCCAGGGCGACATGCTGTTCTCGCCGATCGGGTCCTCGAAGCTGCAACGCATCCAGGGTGCCTTCATCGACGAAGATCAGATCGCCCAGCTGACCGATGGCTGGCGTCGTCAGGGCGAGCCGCAGTTTCACGAGGAGCTACTGGAGGAAGTCGCCAGCGAGGACGGCGGCGGCTCCGAGGACGACGGCTTCGATCCGGACGAGGACCCGATGCTCGACGAGGCGATCGCGCTGGTCGCGCAGATGGGGACCGCCTCAACTTCGATGCTCCAGCGCCGCCTGCGGCTCGGTTATACGCGCGCGGGCCGGGTGATCGACATGCTCGAGCGGCGCGGAATCATCTCCGGCTATGAGGGCTCAAAGCCGCGCCAGGTGCTGATCACCGAGGCCGATGTCCCGCGGATCCTCGCGCATCTGGCCGAAGCCGAGGGCGCCTCCTCAGCGGCTGCAGCGACTCCCGTTCCGGTTTCCGCGGAGGACTCGGACGCGCTCTAGATCAAGGCGTTTCGGTGTCCTGTCAAGCGCTCAGTCGGCGCTAGCCTTCGGGTAGATGGCTGATATCGGGTCGACACTGCGGGAGGCTCGAATGAGCGCCCGAATCGACATCACCGAAGTTGAGGCTCGTACCAAGATCCGCGCGCGTTATCTGCGAGCGATCGAGAACGAGGAATGGGATCTTCTCCCAGGGCCCGTGTACGCCAAGACCTTCTTGCGCTCGTACGCGGATTTCCTCGGGCTCGACAGCCGCGCGCTCGTCGACGAGTACAAGCGCCGCTACGAGCGCCCGACGGACCATGAGATCCGGCCCGTCGCGTCGCTCAATCGAGAGCGCGAGCGAGCAGCGCGAGGGCCCCTGGTGCCGCCGTGGGCAATCGTCGGGGTGGTGCTGGTGGGAGTGGTCGTCGCGCTGTACCTGGTGGGCAGGAGCTCGGGTCCGAGCACTCCGACAACGAGCACCCAGGCGGGCGCCAGCCACCACCGTGTGCGCCATCCGCACAAGAAGCATCCCGCCGCCCGCCCGCGGCCGACGACGGTGACCCTGCAGCTGAAGCCCACCGGTCCGGTGTACGTTTGCCTGGTCGACGGGCAGGGAAAAGCTCTGATCCCCGGACAGATCTTCAGTGTCGGACAGGCGATTCCCACCGAGAAGGCACCAAAGTTGAAGCTAACCCTCGGCAACGCGTCGGTCCAGATGAAGGTGAACGGCTCAGTCGTTAAGGTGAACCCCTCGTCGACCTCGATCGGATTCCTGTTGCAGCCGAGCGGAAGCACTTCATTGCCCACTTCTCAACAACCTCGCTGCGCGTGAGCGACCGCCCGGGTAGCGGCGCGCCGGGCGCGGCGCCGCTGAGAGCGGGGATCCTGATCACCGGAACGGAGGTCTTGACCGGGATCATCTCCGATCGCAACGGGCCCTGGCTGTCCGAGCGCTTGACCGAGATCGGCGTCGATCCCGCGATTATCGAGGTCGTCGGCGATCGACCGGAAGATCTGCTGCACGCGCTCGAGAACATGAGCAGGGAGGGGATGGCGGTGATCGTCACGAGCGGCGGGCTCGGGCCCACCGCCGACGATCTCACCGCCGAGATCGTAGGTCGCTTCAGCGGTCGCGAGATGGTGCTCGACGACAAGCTCGAGGAGCAGATCGGCGAGATCCTGCGGCCGTTGATGCAGCGCTGGCAGGGACTCGACCCGGACGCGATCCTCGCCTCGAACCGCAAGCAGGCGCTGATCCCGCGCGGCGCCACGCCGCTTGATCCGGTGGGAACCGCGCCGGGGCTGGTCGTGCCACCGCTGACCGGCGTTCATCCCACGGTCGTGGTGCTGCCTGGACCTCCTCGCGAGCTTCAGGAGATGTGGCCGACGGCCCTTGCCACCGAGGCACTCCAGGTGGCGATCGCCGGCGCCACCGTCTACCGCCGCGCGATCGTGCGCCTATTCGGAATTCCCGAGTCGGAGATCGCTAACACGCTGCGCGCCGCCTCAGACGCTGGACTCGAGCTGGATCGGCTCGAGATCACCACCTGCCTGCGTCGCGGGGAAATCGAGGTCGCGACTCGTTACGAGCCGCCCGCGCAGGAGGATTACGACAGCTTGCTCGAGTTTCTGCGCCGGCGTCATCCCGACACCCTCTTCTCGGAGGACGGCTCGACGATCGATCAGCAGGTCCTCGCGCTGCTCGCCCACCGCCAGCTCGCCGTCGCGGAGTCCTGCACCGGCGGGCTGATGGCGGCTCGCCTGACCGATCGCGGCGGCTCCTCGGAGTACTTCGCCGGAGGGATCGTCGCCTACAGCAACGAGGCGAAGATCGAGCTGGTCGGCATTGACCCCGGCTTGATCGAGCGCTTCGGGGCGGTCTCGACCGAGGTCGCCGAGGCGCTCGCCGATGGCGCCGGCGAGCGGTTCGACGCCGAGCTCGGCATCGGCATCACTGGGATCGCCGGGCCGGGTGGCGGCAGCGAAGAGAAGCCGGTCGGGCTGGTCTGCATCTCGGTGGCCGAACGCGATCGAGGGCGCCTGACCCGCAGCGTGCGCCTTCCCGGCGATCGGGGCGACATCCGCGACCGTTCGACCACGGTCGCGCTGCATCTGCTGCGACGGCTGCTGCTCGGGGAAAGCGACGGACGCCTCTCCGGGACGGATACCGCCGCCGAGCGCAGGTGAGCGACGGGCGCCTTCGCGTATTCGTCGCGCTCGAGCTACCGGAGACGATCCGGGCGGTGCTCGTCGCCTGGCGGACCCCGATCCTCGCGCAGGCGGCCGGGCTGCGGGCGACGGCGGCCGAATCCATCCATCTGACGCTCTGCTTCCTCGGCTGGCAGCCTGAGGACCAGATCCGCGAGCTCGGCGACCGCTGTGCCGACGCCGCTGTTGGCGACGCCCGGCTCGAGTTGGCGCTTGGCCGCGGCGCGTGGTTGCCCCGGCGGCGGCCGCGCGTGCTGGCAGTCGAGATCGAGGACGCAAGCGGCGCGCTGGCGCGCCTTCAAGCCGCGCTCTCGGAGGCGCTCGCGATCGGCGGCTGGTATGAACCAGAGTCGCGTCCCTACCTGCCGCATGTCACGCTCGCGCGGGTGGGCCGCAGCGCGCGGGTGCGACCGGACGTCCTGCCGGCTCCCCAGCAGATGACGTTCGCGGCATCGGCGGTGACGCTGTTTCGCTCACGGCTCAGCCCATCGGGCGCCCGGTATGAGCCGTTGCGGACCGTGGAATTGAGCTGAGGGGGCTCTGCCCGATCCTCCTCGTGCTGGCGTAAACACACCTGTGACGAACGTGTCTTGTTCGTTCACAGTGGTCGGATCTAGCGTTCGGTTTCCGTCCGCCACCCGTCCTACCGTGGCAGGTTCAACGCGCATGAATAAGGAGCCGAGCGAAACATGAGCGAGCAAGACAAGGTCGCCGCCAAGGCAGCCGCACCGGCTGACGCCAAGGTCGACGCCAAGCGTCAGGCCGCCCTCCAGGGCGCGCTTACCCAGATCGAGCGACAGTTCGGCAAGGGGACCGTGATGCGGATGGGCGATCCGGGCGCCCGCGTCGCCGTGGACGCGATCCCGACGGGAGCGCTGGCACTCGACATCGCGCTCGGAATCGGCGGCGTGCCGCGTGGGCGAATCGTCGAGATCTTCGGCCCTGAATCTTCCGGCAAGACGACGCTCGTCTACCACATCATCGCCGAGGCTCAGAAGCTCGGTGGAGTATGCGCGTTCGTCGATGCCGAGCACGCGATGGACCCGCTGTACGCGCAGCAGATCGGCGTCGACATCGACGAGCTGCTGGTCTCTCAGCCCGACTATGGCGAGCAGGCGCTCGAGATCGTCGACATGCTGATCCGCTCGGGGGCAGTCGACGTGATCGCGGTCGACTCGGTTGCCGCGCTCACGCCTCGGGCGGAACTCGAAGGACAGATGGGAGACCAGACCGTCGGCGTCCAGGCGCGGATGATGTCGCAGGCGATGCGCAAGCTGACCGGCAATCTCAACCGCACCCAGACGCTGTGCGTGTTCACCAACCAGATCCGGGAGAAGGTCGGCGTCATGTTTGGCTCGCCGGAGACGCAGCCAGGCGGCCGCGCGCTCAAGTTCTATTCATCCCAGCGCCTCGATATCCGCCGGATCGAGACGCTCAAGGACGGCACCGAGGCGGTCGGAAACCGGGTACGGGTAAAGGTGGTCAAGAACAAGGTCGCGGCGCCGTTCAAGCAGGCCGAGTTCGACATCGAGTTCGGCAGGGGGATCTCGACTTCCGGCTGCCTGATCGACTACGGGATCGAGCACAACATCATCACCAAGTCCGGCTCGTTCTTCTCCTATGGCGAGGAGCGGCTGGGACAGGGCCGCGGCAACGCCAAGGCGTTCCTCGACGAGAATCCGCAGCTGGCCAAGGAGATCGAGGCCAAGATCTATGCGGCGCTCGGGCTCAACCGCGATCTCGTGAAGCCGATCGAGCCGCGTGAGGAGCAGTCGCTCGCGGCTGTCGGTGCCGTTGGAGAGCGAGCCGCTTGACGCGCTGCGAGCACGGATGGCGAAGTGGACGCACCTGACGGCCGGTCACCACCGAAAGCAGACGCCGGCGATCCCCTCGATTACGCGCTCGCTCTCGCCTTTCGCCAGCTCAGTCGCCGCGACTGCACGATCGGCGAGATCGGGCGTCGCCTGGCCAGCCACGATGTCGATTCAAGCATCGCCGGGCAGGCGATCGGGCAACTGTGCGAGCAGGGTTATCTCGACGATCTCCGCTACGCGCGCTTGTTCACCGCCGACAAGCGCGAGCTCGAGCACTGGGGCAACGAGCGGATCAGGCGGACGCTGCGAGACCGCGGCATCGACCCCGAGCTGATCGAGCGCACGCTCGCTGAGGGCGCCGGCGAGAGCGAGCTCGAGCGCGCGCTGGCCGTGCTGCGCCGCCGGTTTCCGTCTCCGCCGCGCGATCGGCGCGAGCGCGACCGGGCGCTGGGAATGATGATCCGCAAGGGCTACGACAGCGAGCTCGCGCTGGACGCGCTGGCCGCCTATCAGCACGCGGGCGGAGATGCAAACTCGTTGTGAGTCGCGGCGCGGCGGCGGGTGCGCTGCAGCTCCCGTTCGCAGGCTGGCGAGATTGCGCCGTTCGCCGCCCGGTATTACGATGCCAGGAGCGAACGAATGGCCCGACAGGGCGATGAAATACCAGCAAACTTCGATAAATCTTGGATACCGGACGCAAGCGTTGACCGTACGCGTAAAGGGCTGAGACCGACCATCCGTGTCGATTCCACACCCAATCCCAACAGCCAGAGCCACCGCTAGTTAGTCGCCGGCCGTAGGGTCGGCAACTTCGTCACATCGGCATCCGTTCGTGCCTCGCACGGGCCGTTCGGTCGCTCCCGAAAAACTCAACGCAGTGAACGGCCCAGGTGCGCCCGGGCTCCAGGGAGAGGAACGACCATGGACATCATCGCCGCAGCGCTGATAGCGGTGGGACTCGTGCTCGCCGCGGTCATTTACGCGCGCCTAGGTCGCGCACACGGTGGTGATCGCTCACCGGCGCCTGTCGCCGATGAGAGCGCTGCCCGCGCCGCAGCGCTCGAGGCGGAGTTGCGAGAGCGAAGCACGGCGCTGGCGCGTCGGGAGGAGGCGCTCACCAAGCATGAAGCTGAGGTTCAGAGTGAGCGTCAGGAGCTGTCCCGGAGTCAGGAGCAGCTGGAACTGGAGCTCGAGCGAATCTCGGGGCTGTCCTCGGCCCGGGCCAAGCAGCTACTGCTCGAGCGGGTCGAGGAGCAGGCCAAGCACGATGCGGCTCGCAGGATCCGCCAGATCGAGGAGGAAACCAAGCGCGAGGCCGATCGGCGAGTGCGCAACATTCTCTCAGTGTGCATGCAGCGGCTCGCCGCGGGGCATGCCGCGGAGACGACCGTCTCGGTCGTTCAGCTCTCGGCCGATGACATGAAGGGACGGATCATCGGCCGCGAGGGACGGAACATCCGCGCGCTCGAGAATCTGACCGGCGTCGACTTCATCATCGATGACACCCCCGGCGCCGTGGTGCTCTCCGGGTTCGATGGCGTGCGGCGTGAGATCGCGCGGTTGACGCTTGAAAAACTGCTCCAAGACGGCCGCATCCACCCGGCCCGAATCGAGGAGATGTACTACCAGGCCAAGTCCGAGCTCGAGAGCCACATGGTCGAGATGGGGGAGCAGGGCGTGTTCGAGGCCGGAGTTCAGGGCCTCAACCCCGAGCTCGTGAAGCTCCTCGGCCGGCTCAAGTTCCGTACCAGCTACGGCCAGAACGTGCTCTCGCATTCGATCGAGGTCTCTCGGCTGGCGGCGATGATGGCCGACGAGCTGGGCGCGAGCGCCAAGACCGCCCGCCGCGCGGCGCTGCTGCACGATGTCGGCAAGGCGGTCACGCACGAGATCGAGGGCCCGCACGCGCTCGTGGGCGGCGATCTCGCCCGTCGCTACGGCGAAACCGAGGCCGTCGCACACGCGATGGAGGCGCATCACAACGAGGTCGAGCCGCAGACGATCGAGGCGGTCGTCGTGCAAGCCGCCGACGCCCTCTCTGGCGCTCGCCCGGGCGCGCGTGGCGAGTCGCTCGAGCAGTACGTCAAGCGGCTGCGCGACCTCGAGCAGATCGGCACCCGGCACGACGGCGTCGACAAGGTGTACGCGATGCAGGCGGGTCGCGAGATCCGGGTGATGGTGGCGCCGAGCACGATCGACGACGACGCCGCGACGCTGCTCTCCCATGAGATCGCTCGCGAGATCGAAAAGGAGCTCGAGTATCCGGGGCAGATCAAGGTCACGGTGATCCGCGAGTCCCGCGCCGTCGAGTACGCGCGGTAGCCGGCGGAGTTCGCCCGCCTTGAGGTGCGAGCGAGTGCTCGGCCGCCGGCGAGTACGCGCAGTAGCCGGTGGACTCGGCGCGACGCCAGGAGCGAGCGAGTGCTCGGCCGCCGGTACCCTAGTCCGCAGATGAAGCGCTACCACCTGACCACCTTCGGCTGCCAGATGAACGAGCACGACTCCGAGCGGATGAAGGGCATGCTCGAGTCGCTCGGCTACGCGGAATCCGCCGAACGCGACCAGGCGGACCTGATCCTGTTCAACACGTGCTCGATCCGGGAGAAAGCCGATGAGCGCTTCGTCTCGCATCTCGGCGAGGCAAAGCGGCTCAAGCGGGCGGATCCCGAGCGAATCGTGGGAGTCGGCGGATGCTGGGCCCAGTCGGTCAAGGACGAGGTCTTCGCCCGGTTTCCGTTCGTCGACGTCGCCTTCGGTCCCGGCCAGGTGCACAAACTGGCGGAGTTCCTGACCAGCGAATCGATCACCGCCCAGGGGTTCTTCGAGTTCGAGGGCTTCACCGGTCACCTCCCGGCCAAGCGCGCCCGCGAGTTCCAGGGATGGGTCCAGATCAGCGTTGGCTGCAATTGCGTCTGCTCTTACTGCATCGTGCCCTCGACCCGCGGCCGCGAGGTGAGCCGCCCGGCCGGCGAGCTGATCTCGGAGGTACAGCAGCTGGCCGCCGACGGCGTCAAAGAGGTCACGTTGCTGGGCCAGAACGTCAACTCGTACGGGCGCGACCTCTCCGGACAGGCGCGGATGACGTTTGCCGAGCTGCTGCGAGCGCTTGACGCGACCGGCGGCATCGATCGAATTCGTTACACGAGCCCGCATCCCAAGGACATGCGCGAGGAGCTGATCCGCGCCCACGCCGAGCTCGGGTCGCTGTGCGAGCACATTCATCTACCCCTGCAGTCGGGTTCGACCCGCGTGCTGAAGCGGATGCGCCGAACCTACAACCGCGAGCGCTATCTCGACCGTGTCGCGATGATCCGCGAGCACGTCCCCGACTGTGCCCTGACCACCGACATCATCGTCGGCTTTCCCGGCGAGGCCGAGGAGGATTTCGAGCAAACGCTCGAGCTCGCGGAGGAGGTCGGCTACGACGGGGCGTTCACGTTCATCTACTCGCCGCGGCGAGGAACCGAAGCGGCGGGACTCCCGGATCAGGTGCCACACGAGCTGCAGGTCGCGCGCCTGGAACGGCTCGTGGAGGTGGTCCAGCGTCGCGCGGCCGAGCGGGCACAGCGGTTCGTCGGCCGGCGTCTCGAGGTGCTCGTCGAGGGGCCCTCGCGAACCGATCCGAGCCGCCTGCGCGGCCGCTCGCGCCACAACAAGGTAGTCAACTTCACCGGCCTGGCCTCGCCAGGGGAGCTGGTCGAGGTCGAGATCACCGGCGCCACCAGCCAGACGCTCTCTGGAGAGGAGTCGCTTCTAGCTCGTGCGGGTGGGTGATCGTCCCGCGGACGAGGTGGAACCTCGTGCCCTGATCGGCCCGGGCTGAGCGGGCGGCCCATCCTCCGGACGCGCCGGTTTTCGACAGCTCCATTCTGCGAATTCGAAAGACGCGGTCCCCGAGGACCGGGGTTCGGCTGGGTGCCTGAGGGCCGCGGTTCGATTGCGTGCCTGGGGGAGGCCGGGGTTCGATTGCGTGCCTGAGGGCCGAGGTTCGATTGCGTGCCTGGGGAGGCCGGGGTTCGATTGTGTGCCCGGTCGAGGATCAACGAACGCCTGGAAAACATCCCACTCGAGCACTTCGGAATGCTCACTGGGTCGTTTCCCTTCTGCTTCACGTCAACTGTCAAGCGCCATCGAAAACGGTCGGTGGATCGCCATCGAAAGATGTCGGTCGGGGAGCGCCTTGGTCGGCCGGTTAGGCCTGCGTGATGCGGTCAGCGAGCGCTTGCTCGTCGCGATCCATGCAGCCGTGGGTGGCGACGAGGGCGAGCGCGGCGCGTAGGACGTCGGCCTCCTCGTTGCCGAGTGGCACTGATGGGCCGTCGGAGCCGTAATCGCCGTGCCTGAGCGGTTGGAGGCGATCCCAGAGCGCCGCGCCGGCGGGAGTGAGGCACTCATGCTGTTTCGCGAACCACAGGGCGTCGCACGCGACCTCGATCTCGTCGCTTGTAAGGGTGACGGTTGGCATCTCAGAGGGCATCCTCTCGTGTCCGGCTGGTTAATCGGCCTCATGTGAGCCCTTCTGCGGTCCTCGACGAGGTTTGCTGAGGGGGATCGGTTGGACTGTTTTCGGTGTTCTGAGCCTTCTTGGTGTCGTCGGCGAGAAGGTCGCCGCGGCCGCGGAGCCGCCACGAAGGTCCGTTGATCGTGAGGATTTCGGCGTCGTGCAGCAGGCGGTCGAGGATCGCGACGGCCTGGACTTCGTCGCCGAACAGCTCCGCCCATTCGGACACCCGCTTGTTGGACGTGACGATCATCGAGGAGCGGGTGTAGCGGCGGTTGATGAGCTGGAAGAACCGGTTCGCGTCGGCGTGTTCCAGTCTGAGATAGCCGACCTCGTCAACGATGAGAACGTGCGGGCGCTGGTAGTGGGCGAGCTTGTTGCGCAGCGTCCCGAGCTGGTCTGCCTGCCTGAGTTCGCGGACGATGTCGTCGAGCGTCATGTAGCGAACGCGGTGGCCGGCGAGACAGGCGCGGATCCCCAACGCGATCGAGATGAGGCTTCTATGTCTGTCAATGGCAAATTCCCAGAGTGCGTGATCGTGGTGCGCGAGGGATTGGGTTCTTGGGGCCGCCAGCTTCGAGGAGCCGGAATAGGTGGCGGGCGACGTAGCGCTTGAGGCAGCGTTTGGTCTCACGGGGTGTTTTGCCTTCGGCGGCGCGCTTGGCGGCGTAGGCGCGAGTCGCGGGATCGTGTTGGAGGCGGGTGAGCACGATTGTGTGCAGGGCGCAGTTGAGCTGCCGGTCCCCGCCGCGGTTCAGCCGGTAGCGGATCGTCTGTCCGGAGGAGGCTGGGATTGGTGCGGCGCCGCCGAGCATCGCAAACGCGCCGTCGTCACGGACCCGGCCTGGGTGTGACCAGGAGCAGAGGAGCTGTGCTGCGGTGATCGGACCGATGCCAAGTTCGTCAAGCAGCCACGGAACTGTGGTCTTAACCAGGCGCTCGATCTCGGTCTCGAGATCGTTCGCTTCGGCCTCGAGTAGGAGGATGCGCCTGGCGGTGCATCGCAGCGCCATGATCGTCGCGCGATGCTCGACGGATTGGGATGGGAGCGTTCGCAGCCGGGCGCAGCGGTTGATCAGCTCGTCGGTGTCGTGGCGGCGCAGTTGGTGGCGGATCTCCTCTCGACTGGTGACGACGAGCGCTTTGAGGTGGTTGATCGCCTTGGTTCGTGCGCGGATCGCGCCGCGGCGGGTGATGAGCAGCACGCGAAGCCCCTCCCGGTCGCCACGTCGACGGGGCTGTGCGAGATGCTCCCGGGCGAGGGCTTCGCGGGCGGCTCGGACGGCGTCGAGCTCGTCGGACTTTGCTCCGTTGCGGTCCGCCGGTCGGGCTGGTCGGTCGATCTCGACGACCCATTCGCCTCGCTCCAATAGGAATGTCGCCAGCCCTGCGCCATAGCTGCCGCTGGACTCGATCGCCCAGACCCGACGGCCGCGCGCGTGCAGCTGCGCGAATCGCAGCAGGCGCTTGTTCCCGAACGCGTCGGTCGGGATCGACTCGGTGCCGGTGACGGCACCAGTGGCGGCCGTGATAATCGCTGCGGTGTGTGAGTCGCGGTGGGTGTCGACGCCGACGACGTGGTCGACCTGGTCTGCGAGGATGCCCATGCGTGAACCTCCCAAAGGTGGGGTTGGCGTGAACCTGTGGTGGTCGGCCTGGACTGCCGCGCGGCGAGACTGTGATGGGTCACGCCCCTCTATGAACGAGGGCCCGTTGTCAAGGCCCCTTGTGCTTCGGCGGGACGGAGCGTGCTTGCGAGAGGTGGTCGCCAGCCGGCATGGATGCCGGCTGAGCCCCGGGCCGGATGGGGTGCCAGCGAATCCTACGGGGCGCGGGTGGGGTAGCAGGCTGGAGCGGTGCTCATCTCTCTATCGCTTCGTCGACTTCGAGGACCAGGTGTGATCGGTGCTCGCTCCGGTGGCGCAACTCAAAAATGGACTGTCATGCAGTCAGGGCGAAAATGGCGCCTGCCGGAGCGAAGGGCTTGAAGGGTTGGTTGCGTGTCAGCATGTACCAGATCGACTCGGTCAGCTTTCTGGCGAGCTCGATCTGGGCGACTTTCGCGCCTCGCTGACGGCCAAGGCGGCGCTTGGTGCGCTGGTAGCGCTCCTTGTAGAGCGGGTGCGAGGAGGCGGCGATCGCGGCCTCCATCAGCCCCCAGCGCAAATATCGCGGGCCGCGTTTGGACAACGGGCCGCGTCGGTCCATCTCCCCGGACTGGTTCACGCGCGGGCACAGGCCGGTGTACCCGGTCAACTTGGTCGGCGAGGAGAAGCGGTTGATGTCGCCGATCTCGGCAGCGATCGTGAACCCGGTGACCCAGCCGATCCCGGGGGCGGTCATCAACAGCGGGATGTAGCGATGATCGGCGCCAGAGCGGCGCAGCCATCGCTCGATCTCGCCGATCCGCCGCTCGAGCTCGTCGATCAACTCAACGCTCGCCTGAACGTGACCACGCCACGGCTCGGGGAAATCCAACTCGGCGAGCAGCTTGCGGCCGGCGACGCCGAACAGGTCAGCCATCGGGACCTGATGCCCGAACGCGATCAACGACGAGTGAACGCGGTTCTTCGAGCGTCGCGCGGTGCTTGACCAGGTGCAGCCGCCAGCGGGCGCGCTCCCGCTCGGCCCGCAGCTCCGGCGTGGGCAGCCAGATCGCCGGCACCAGATCACGGAACGACAGCTCCGCCAGTACCCGGGCGTCGACCTTGTCGGTCTTGCACGCCAACGGCGCCAGGCCCTTGACCCGCTGCGCGTCGGCGACCAACACCTCCCACCCATACCTGACCAACTCGTCGTGCACGAACCGCGCGCCGTTCATCGATTCAACGACCCCGCGGACGGGCTCGTCATACACCGCAACCCGCCGCGACAGCCCGTACAGGCCGTCGCGATCAGATGGCGCCCGAAAATGCTCGACCAGCTCCCCCTCGCTCGAGATCAAGCACACGTCAACGCGCTTGCGACTCAGGTCCAACCCGACGTGCAGCACAGCAACTCCCTCCTTTCCAGGAAGTCGAGCAGGATCGGCCCGCCCCACGGCGTACCGTGAGCAAGGTCGGTCCTTCGTTTCGAATAGCCGGCCGCGCGGACCACAACCGCGCGCGCCTGACTTACGTTGTTCGACGCGGAGGACCGACCGCCTTCACCCAGCTACCGCCTCGGGCGCCCCGCCCTCGTTCATCACATTCAGAAGGAGCGGACAAGCTTCTAATGAGGCCAGCGGTGCGACAGCCAGGCCGACGCCGGCACGACCGAGCGACACCTCCAAGGCAAGGACACCCACGGCGAGCCGCAGGGTCAATGTGTCTTTGGGGTCAACTCCGCCAAGCCGGCGTCAGCCTCGCTGACGCCCAGGACGACTTAATCACGGAGTCTCACAATGGGTCTTCCCCACGCCGGGCGGGCCCAGAATGAGCGACGAGACCTTGTTCTGCACGAACCGGAGCGAGCGGAGCTCGGCGAGCCGCTTGGGGTCGAGCTCGGGCTGGAAGCTGGCGTCGAACTCGTCGAGGGTCTTGTGGTGCGGCAGCCCAGAGAGCTTGAGGCGGGAGGCGTAGCGGCGACCCTCGAGCACGCCGACCTCGGATTCGAGGACGAGGTCGAGGAATTCGCGGTAGCCGAGCTTCCCTTGCTCGGCGCGGTCGACGAGCTCATCGGATGTGTCGGCGAGCCCGTAGAGCTTCAGCTCCCGCGCGTTGCGTCGGATGCGTTCTGAGATCAGCTCATCCATCGATCGCCTCCTGGTAGCGATCAAGCGACCGGCGATGGACCTCCGGGTCCGGAAGCGCGGAGAGCACCTGCGCGAGCGACACCGAGTTCTCGACCGGATCTGGGAGCACCCGGGACGGCCGGCCTCGCTCGTGACGCGCGAGCCGTCGGCCGTCGAGTAGGGAGTGGACCTCGAGCTCGGTGGCGCCGAGCATGAGCTCGACCCGCTCGCCCGGCTTCGCGTCTGGGACGTAGTAGCGGCGGCCCTCGAAGCTGAAGAACCCGTCGCGGGCGACGACCCGTGAGGTGCGGTCGACGACGAGGTAGGCGGTCGGCGGGAGCGGCAGCAAGGCGGCGCGGTCGCGCTCGGCGCGGACAGCGACCGATCTCGCCGTGGGTGCCGTGCTTGCGCTGACGGGCGATCTCCTCGTTCCACGCCAGCCACTCGATGTTCGCCTGCTCATAGCTCGTGAAGCTATGGCCTCTGAGCAGCCGCTCGCGGACATAGGGGACGTCGTGCTCGACCTTCCCCTTCGTCTTCGCTCGGTAGGCCTGGCAGAGCCGCATCGAGAACCCGTAATGGTGCGCCGAGGCCAACGCCTCTGGGTGGAAGATCCGCTGCTCGATCGTCACGTCGCGGCCGATGTGCTGGCGGACGACCGTCTTGGTGCGGTCGTAGAGCAGCTCGTGCGGCACGCCGCCGAAGTGCTGAAACGCCGCGCGGTGACACGCCCAGAACGTGACCAGGTCCTGCGAGCCGGTCAGCCGACAAAACGAGTCACGGCTGTGTCCGAGGACCATGTGAAACGTGTAGAGCGGCAACTCCAGCCCCGACCGGGTCCGGATCGGCTCCTCGTGGGACCAGTCGACCTGCGCCTGGAACCCCGGCGCTGTCTCGAACCGCACCTCCGAGCGCGCCGGCGGCTTCGGCCGAAAGCGCTCGACATAGCGGCGCACAGTGTTGTAGCTGCCCTCGAACCCGTAATCGCGGACCAGGTCCTGATGCACCCGTGTCGCCAACAACCTGGGCTCCTTCGCAAGCCACTGATCGATCACCGGCTTGAACTCGTCCAGCTTGGACGGCATCCGCTTGCGGCGATACACCGGCTGCGCCCCGGTCTCCACATACCGCTTCACCGTCCGTCAATCACGGCCGACCAGCCGGCCGATCTCGGCGTACGTGTAGCCCTGACGCGATAGCGCCCTGATGTCCATCAAATCCTCCTCGCTGATCACAGACGGCCTCCTGCTCGACGACGAAGCCGTGAGCGTCAAGACCGCCCCAGACAGAACAGCCGACCGAGGGGGTGGATCAGACGGCGCGCACGCGCGTGACGGGCTCGTCGCCCCTCCGGGGCTCCTCACCCATCACGCGCGTACCCCGCTTCCTAGCTCCCTGGTTGACCGACAGAATTCGATGGCCATCGACCAGCATTATTGGGTGAGGGTGTCCGTCTAACTGTGTAGGCGTCAGTCGGTTAGACGGTCTTCGAAGTGGATCTTGAACGCCAGGAGGGCTTTCGTCCACCCGGCGACCTTGGTCCACTTAGGGGTGGCGTTGGCGATGGCGAGGTAGATCAGTTTCCTAGCGGCCTCCTCGTTGGGGAAATGTCCTTTGGTCTTGATTGCTTTTCTGAGCTGACGGTTCAGGGCCTCGATGGGATTTGTATCCGGTATGAAAGGCACCAGATGTCGCCGCGCCCATTCGACCGGGCTGTTGCAGGTATTGAGCGTGTAGGGCCTGGTGGGTACGGTGCGACCGTCCGGGCCGCGGGGCATCCGGGAGCGAACGCGGTTGGGCAGGCCGTTCTTATACGTTGCGCCTCGAGCGCGGGTTAGTACTTGGCCGCCCCTGCGACTTGCCCGGTTGCGCCGTGAGCGCGGATCCGTAGGTGTCGTTCGCCCGCCTGCTCCCACATCATCAACGCGTCGTGGATGGAGGTGAAGTGGTGGGACGGAGATGTATCGGTCTGGACGTGCATCGCGAGTTCGCGCAGGTCGCGATCTGGGAGAACGGACAGGTGCGACATGCTGGGCAGGTCGAGATCTGTGGCGAGAGCCTGCGGGTGTTCGCGGACAGCCTGGGTCCGGAGGATGAGGTCGCGATCGAGGCGACGTGCAACACCCACGCGATCGTCCGCGCGATCGAACCCCGCGTGGCCCGGGTGATCGTGTCCAATCCGATGAAGACGCGCGCGATCGCCGAGGCGAAGGTCAAGACCGACAAGGTCGACGCCGCCGTGCTGGCTGAGCTTCTGGCGGCGGACTATTTGCCGTCGGTGTGGGTTCCTGATGAGGACACGCAGGCGTTGCGCCGGCAGGTCGCGCGGCGCACGCAGATCGTCCGGCAGCGCACGCGACTGAAGAACCAGATCCAGGCGATCCTTCACCGCAACCTGGTGAACCGCTGCCCGTTCTCAGATCTGTTCGGGGTAAAGGGCCGCTGCTGGCTGGGCGACCAGAACCTTCCAGCGGACGAGCATCATGCGGTCGAGGCGCTGCTGCGCCAGCTCGATTTCCACGCTCAGGAGCTACGGATCATCGACGCCGCACTCGGCCGGATCGCGCTTGAGCGACCGGAGGTTCGCCAGCTGATGACGATCCCGGGCGTGGACGCGACCGTCGCGCTGTCGCTGATCGCAGCGGTCGGGGACTTCCGCCGGTTTCGCACACCTGAGCAGCTCGTGTCCTATCTCGGGCTCAACCCGCGCGTCAGGCAGTCCGGCGGCAAGGCCGCGTCGCACGGGCGGATCACCAAGAACGGGCGTGCGCACGCGCGCGGGATGCTCGTCGAGGCCGCATTCACCGCCTCGAAGATCCCCGGTCCGCTGCGGGCGTTCTATCAACGCGTCCGCGCGCGCCGCGGGACGCAGATCGCGATCGTCGCGACCGCTCGCAAGCTCGTGTGCCTGTGCTGGACGATGATCGAGCGCGGCGAGGACTACGCGTTCGCCCGGCAGTCCCTGACCGAGAAGAAGCTCCGCGCGCTCGAGCTCCGCGCCGGCATGCCCGCCCACCCCGGCAAGAAGGGCGCCGCCGCCAACTACTCGCTCAGAGAAGTCCGGCAACGCGAGCTGGAGCTCGCCGAGCAGGCCGAACACGCATACCGCCAACAGGTCGCAGACTGGCAGGCTCGCGGACCTGGCAAACCGGGCGTGGCCGCCGCCAATGGGACGCGACTGAAAAGGCCCTCTGCGGGGCAAGCTGCGCGGCAGGCATCAGTCCCAGAACCTGCGCTTCGCTCGGGGTCGACCACGCCCTGAGCAAAGCCTAACCCCGACACCGCCTCCTGCCAACCGCCGTCCCTCCGGGGGCGAGAGCCTCGCACGCCCGCACTCGGCCGAACCTCATCCGAACCCGTGTTTCGCCGGCGTCCCTGCCGGCGAGCGACACCCTCGCAGACACCAACCTCGCCCACAAGCACCGGAGAACGTCTCGAACACAGACCGTGAAATTGAGCCGGGGACTTGACACTTTCATCCGTCGTGTAGACCACCCGGCGGACGTCGGATGGAAATGCCATGAACGGGATCACGTACTCCCAGTTCTCCCGCCAGGCTTTGACCACGGGCGGCAGCTGTTTGCCCCACTTCTGATCGAAGCGCTCGAGCGCTTCCTGGGCTTGATCCACGTCGGCGGCGGTGTAGATCGGTTTGAGGTCCTTGGCCACCTGGTCGTATTGACGGCGGGGTACATACCTCAAGCTGTGGCGGATCAGATGCACGACGCACGTCTGGATGACCGTTTCAGGGAAGATCGCCTCAATCGCGTCCGGGAAGCCTTTGAGGCCATCGACGCAGCAGATCAGGATGTCCTGGACGCCGCGGTGCTTGAGGTCTGAGAGGACCTGCATCCAGAACTTGGCGCCCTCGGTCGTGCGAACACGAAACGCAAAGGAGAGAGTCGATGTAGAAGATCGGTTAGCTGATGCGGTGCTGCATCGGAGATGGAGGGGCCAGTCGACTCGGCTGGTGGTCCTCCGCGACCGCCCTGCAGGGGGAGGTCGCAAACCACCGCGAGGTGCGGCGGTCAAGAGCCGCTCGTGCTGAGCGTCGCGGAAAAGTCGCGTCCGTGAGCGCGGCAGGTATGGCCAAGAAGGCGAGCGCAAGCGAACCACTGACGACGTGTCGAAAGGCAAGCAAGACGACATCGAAACCGGGCGGAACCGAGAGCCCGGGATGAGCCTGGCGGGAGCCTGCCTAGTGGCCAGGCGGTGTCCGGCATGGAGGTGGCGCGAGCTTGGTCTGGGCTCTGGTGCGGAACGTGTGAACCTGTCGTCCCGATGGGATGGCTGGCCAGTGGCGCAAGGTCTGGCCTGCGGCTGGTCGTCTGGAGCGAGAACCCCAAGTGGCTGATCCGCGAGGGGGAGAGTAGCGATGCGGGGCACAGGGGCGGACAGCCTCGTGGTAGCTGTGAAGCCTGGTAATACGGGTGGAGCGACGGGGGCTGGTCATCCTGGCTCGGTCGGTGGCCAACCGCGATCATGCGGGAGGAGCCGGTGAGCGAGCCGAAGCCTGACGGCAAGCCGTTTGCGATCTCCAAGCGGCTGGTCTGGGAGGCCTGGCGTAGGGTCAAGGCCAACAAGGGGGCCGAAGGGGTCGACGAGGAGTCGATCCAGGCGTTTGAGGAGAACCTGAAGGGGAACCTCTACAAGCTCTGGAATCGGATGTCCTCGGGGAGCTATATCCCGCCGCCGGTGAGGGCGGTTGAGATACCGAAGAAGGGCGGACGAGGCGTGAGAACGCTAGGCGTGCCCACCGTCGCGGATCGGATCGCCCAGACGGTCGCCTACCTGTACTTGGAGCCAGAGGTGGAGCCGGTGTTCCACCCGGACTCATACGGGTATCGGCCGGGACGGTCGGCCCACGACGCGCTGCGGACATGCCGGCAGCGGTGTTGGAAGTACGACTGGGTTCTAGATCTGGATCTGAAGTCGTTTTTCGACTCGCTCGATCACTCGCTCGTTCTGAAGGCGGTCGCTCACCACACCGACCTGCGGTGGATCCTCCTCTACGTGGAGCGGTGGCTCAAAGCGCCGATCCAGTCGGAGGACGGCACCCTGAAGCCCAGGGATCGCGGCAGCCCGCAGGGCTCCGCGATCTCGCCCGTGCTGGCGAACATCTTCCTGCACTACGCGCTCGATCTGTGGCTCGGCCGGGAGTTCCCGGACGTCCCGTTCGAGCGCTACGCGGACGATGAAATCCTGCACTGCAATAGCGAGCAGCAAGCCGAGATCGTGCGTGACGCGATCATCGAGCGGTTGGCGCAGGTCGGTCTGGAGCTCAATCTGGACAAGACACGCATCGTGTATTGCAAGGATTCGAACCGCACCGGCTCTCACGAGCACGAGCAGTTCACGTTCCTCGGCTACACGTTTCGTCCGCGACTAGCGCGGAATCGGGCTGGCGAGAAGTTCGTCAGCTTCATCCCGGCGGTCTCAGGCGACGCCCGCAAGGAGATGCGTCGCACGATCAAGCGCTGGCGGCTGCACCTGTGGAGCGGGGCGACCCTCGCCGACATCGCGCAGCAGATCAACCCGACTGTGCGAGGCTGGATCAACTATTACGGTCGCTTCTACCGAACCGAGCTGATCTGGACTCTCAGGCGCATCAACCACTACTTGGTGCGTTGGGCCATGCGGAAATACAAACGGTTGCGCCGGCACCGCACGCGGGCGTCGAGGTTCCTTGAGACGATCGCCAAACGGGACCCCGGACTGTTCGCCCATTGGGCGTTGCCGACACGGTCGATGGTTGGATGACAGGAGCCCGGTGAGTCGAGAGGCTCACGCCGGGATCTGTGAGCGCCGGGGGGTGAAACTCCCCCCGGCGACTCGACTGCTGAAACCACATCCCCAGCACCTCGCGCTCACCGTCCATGGTGATCGCCATCGCCAGGTAGCAGGCCTTGCGCTGCACCGACCCGCCGTCGCGGATCTTGAGCACCAGCGCGTCGAGGAACACGACTGGGTAGAGGTCATCCAGCGGGCGCTGCTGCCAGGCCTTGACATCCTCGATGACGGCATCGGTGACCCGGCTGATCAGATCCCGACCGACCGAGACGCCATAGAGCTCGCGCAGATGCGCCTCGATATCGCGAGTCGACATCCCCCGGGCGTAGAGCGCAAGGATCTTCTCGTCGAACCCCTCGAAGCGCCGCTGGCGCTTGCGGACGATCTGCGGCTCAAAGCTCCCCTCGCGGTCCCGGGGCGTCCTGATGCCCACCGGCCCATGCTCAGTGCTCAACGTCTTGGGCGTTGACCCGTTGCGAGTGTTCCCGGCACCGCCCGGCGGCTCCTGGTGCGGCTCGTAGCCGAGGTGATCGCTCAGCTCGACCTCCATCGCCCGCTCCACCAGCCGCTTGGTCAACTGGCTCAGCAGGCCCCCGACCCCGACAATCTCCTCCTCCGTCTTCGCTCCGGCGAGCAGCTCGTCAACCAGCTCGTCCGGCAGCTTCTCGCGCATCTCGTCCGGCAACCGGTCAAGGATCCCAAACCGGGGCGCCGGCTCGCCTGCCGGCTCCCCGGCGCCAACCGGAATAGAGCTACTCGCTCGAACTACAGAATCAACTCCTTGGCTTGTAGGCATGACGCTCCTTTTGAGCGATGCCTACACAGAAGGTCGGACACTCCCGCGCCTGACCACGCTGTTCGACGCGGAGGGCCGACCACCTCCCTAACGGTCACGACCGCCAACCGGACCACCCGCCTCCTTCATCACATTCCCAATCGCGATTTCGACGGTGGCGATTGGGACGATAACCAGGTAGGTGTGACAACTTCCCGCCTCTTTTCTGGTGCCGGGGAGCGCGGCCCCGGTAGAGGTGACAACTTGCCGCCTCTTGCCTGACGCGGGGCCGGGGGGAGGGCGACACCTGGACGAAACCGTCCGCCGCCGCCGGTACGGTCACGAACATGAATCTAAACGTGACCGAACTCCATGACGGCGAAGCTCATCGGCATGCGAAGGCCGCGGCCTCGAGCTCTCCTTCCTCGGGGTCTCGTCGGCGTCCTCCCGAGGTCCTGACCGAGCCGGAGGCGGTGGCGCTGATCCGGGCGTGCTCACCGCGGGCGCCAACCGGGATTCGCAATCGGGCACTGATCGCGGTGCTGTGGCGATCGGGATTGCGGATCTCGGAGGCGCTCGCGCTCCAGCTGCGCGACGTCGATCTCGAGGCTGGGACGCTTAGGGTGCGCCACGGCAAGGGCGACAAGAGCCGTACGGTCGGTCTCGACGAGCAAACCGGCGCACTGCTGGCTCGTTGGGTAGACCGGCGGAGGGGTCGGTTCCCCGGCGCTCGCGCGCCGGTGTTCTGCACTCTACGAGGCGGACGGCTGGACTCTTCCTACGTACGTCATCTGCTTCCCCGGCTGGCCCGGAAAGCGAACGTCGATCGACGCGTCCACGCGCACGGGCTCAGGCATACCTACGCCGCCGAGCTCGCCCGTGAGCGAACCCCGATCAACGTCATCCGCGACGCGCTAGGACACACCAGCCTGGCAGTCACCGACCGATACCTCCGCGATGTTGCTCCCATGCACGTGATCGAGACGATGCGGGCGCGGCGCTGGGAGGTGGCGTGAACGCGTCGTTGAGACGACGCGACCGCGCGGCGGTTGGTGTTCACACGCATTGACGCGCGTAAGAGCTGATTGAGCCCGCTCGCGCCGCGCCTGAGTGCGGCGCGTCGGTTTATCCCGCAACGCTCCCGCTGCGCCGGCCGCCGCCGCGACCCAGACGCCAATCGGGTGCTCGCCCGCGCTGATCGGGCTCCGCCTCTCCATGTGCGAACATCTGTTCGATGCGTTGGAGCAATCTCAGCATTCTCGAGGAGGAGCGCACGCGCCTGCCCGGCTACCGCGACGAGGCCCTGGTTCGCCACTTCGAGGCGCCCGATGCCGTCCAGACCCGCTTCTACGAGGTCCGGGCGAAATCGATCCTGAATCGAGTCCCGAAGGCGTCGCGGATGCCGTTCCGCTGGACCATAAATCCGTACCGCGGTTGCAGCCACGCGTGCGTCTACTGCTTCGCTCGGCCGACGCACACCTATCTCGATTTCGATGCCGGACGCGACTTCGAGCGGGAAATCGTGGTCAAAGTCAATGCGCCCGAGTTATTACGCCGGGAGCTTGCGAAGCCGTCGTGGGCTCGGGAGCACGTGGCACTGGGCACGAACACCGATCCCTACCAGTGGGTCGAGGGCCGCTACAAGCTGATGCCCGGCATCTGGGCGGCGCTGCGCGATGCCGGCAACCCGTGCTCGATACTCACCAAGTCGCCGTTGCTGCTGCGAGATCTGCCGCTGATGGTCGAGATCGCGCAGCGGACCGACTTCAGCGCCGCGCTTTCGGTCCCCACGATCGACGAGCGGGCCTGGCGTGCGACCGAGCCACATACGCCCAACCCGCGGGCGCGACTGGAGGCGGTCGCCGCGCTGACCCGTGCGGGGATCAGAACCGGGGTGCTGGTCGCGCCCCTGATGCCGGGGATCAATGACGCCCCGGAGCAGGTGGCCGAAATCCTGGAGCTCGCGTCGGCCGCCGGTGCGGCATATGTGAGCGGGATTGCGCTGCATATGCGGGGTGATGTCAAGGGACTGTTCTTTCGGTGGCTGGAGGACAACAGGCCTGATCTGATCCCGCTCTACCAACGCCTATACAAGCGCGGGGCGTACATGGCGCTCGATCAGCGGCGCCGGCTCGCGAGCCTCGTCAACGGCCCCGATCTCGAGCCCGAAGAGCGCATGCGCGGAAGGTCAAATGGTCACCTGCGCCCCAGCCCCGACGCTTCCGACCGCTCCTCGAACAACGAATCCGACCGGCCCGCGGACCGCGGAACGGGAAACGCCGCCGACCAGGGATCGGGCAATCCCGCGGACCACGGATCAGGCAATCCCGCGAACCACGACCCCAACAACAGCGCCTACCACGAACCCGACAACCCCGCCCGACCCGACCACACCCCCGCCCGCGGGGACAACCCCACCCCGTCGACGCCCGGCGCCCCGACCCACGGTACGCTGGAGGAGCGCAGCGACGGCGAGCTGGACCAGTTCATGCGCGGTCGAAGACCGGGGCCGCCGACGGTGAAGTTGCGGGAGTTGCAGCTCGAGACGCAGCAGCGCCTTTTTTAGCCGAGTCGGCCACCCGACTCGAGCGGACGGCGTGGAGGGACCGGACCTGGCAGGATCAAGCAAGCATGGAAAACCCGTTGAAAAACCGCAAAGACCTGGGCATCGACCGGATGTTCGAGACTCGCAGCGAGGCTTGGGAGCGGGTTGGGCTGGCGGTCAACACGAGTCAACGCGCGATCCGCAAGGCGCGGCGGCAGGCGTTGATCTTCCTCCCGCTGCTGATCGCAGTGCTGCTGGTCTACTACAACCGCGACACGCTCCTCGGCATCAAGTGTGTCCCTGCGGGGTCGGGTTCCCACTGCACGCACAGCGCCTGGGAGACGCCGCTGCAGATCGCGACTGTGATCGCAATCCTGATTCTTGGCTGGTGGTTCGCTCGCGACATCGGCCGCGCCGCTGCGCCGACGATCTTCAGGCGGATGGATCCCGCGACAGCCGGCACGGTCGGCTTCCTGATCCGGCTGACTACGATCGTCGTGAGCTTGGTGATCGCGTTCAGCGTCGCCGGAGCGGACCCGCAGACGCTGCTCGCGACCAGCGCCTTCACCGCGGTCGTCTTCGGTCTCGCGGCTCAGCAGACGCTCGGGAACTTGATCGCCGGCTTGGTCCTGATCAGCGCTCGGCCGTTCCGCGTCGGCGAGCGAGTCCGGCTGCAGGCTGGGGTCGTCGGCGGCACGATCGAGGGGGTGGTGAGCTCGCTCGGGCTGCTGTACACGACGCTCGTCCTCGGCGGCGAGGATCGAGTGATGGTCCCCAACAACGTCGTGCTCTCGGCAGCCGTCATGCCGCTCAAGGAACCGGACTCCGTCGACGTCAGAGTTCGTCTCAACGCGGGGGTGCGTCCGAGCCACGTGCAGGCGCTGCTGAACGACCATGTGAAGACGGCGACCCGGTCGCGTGCGACCGTGCTGCTGGAGGAGATCGACGGCGACGACGTGGTCGTCCGCGTGCTGGCGACCCCCGAGCGCGCCCAGGACGGCGCGAGGCTTGCGGACGAGATAATCGCCACGCTGGCCGCGGTCACCGGCGATCATACGACCGCGGCGCACGACGCCGCCGGCGAGGCGGGTCGCCGCGGCACTCGCGACCACGCGCTGGCGAAGGAGTAGCGGCCGTGAGCGAAGACTGGCGTCTGCGAACCGATCTCCAAGAATCAGGCATTGCGCATGCGCTGACCGAGCGGCTCAACGCCTCAGAGCTCGAGCATGACATTGCGCGCTCGTTCCATGATCGGGTGGTCGTCTCGCACGACGGTGGAGAGGTGTTCTGCTACGCCGACACCCGCGAGCAGATCGAGCAGGTGGAGCAGCTCATCCGCTCGCTCGCGGCCGAGCACGACTGGAACGTGGAGATCGAGCTCCGTCGCTGGCATCCGAGCGCGGAGAGCTGGGAGGATCCCGAGGTCCCTCTGCCCGAGAGCAATGCCGAGCTGGCGGCCGAGCGGGCGCAAGCGCTGGCGAGCGAGCGGCAAGAGGCCGAGGAGCGGGGCTATCCGGCGTTCGAGGTCCGCCTGCAGTGCCCCTCGCCAAAAGCCGCGGAAGAGATCGCCGATCGGGTGCGAGGGGAGGGGATAGCCAGCGTGCGGCGTTCGAACTACCTGCTGATCGGCGCCGTCGACGAGGACAGCGCACAGGCGCTCGCTGAGCGCCTGAAAGGAGAGGCGCCGTCCGGTTGTGTGGTGACGGTCGAAGGAACAGGCCGCGAGGTCCTCGACGATCGGCCCTCCAACCCGTTCGCGATCTTCGGCGGGCTCGGAGGCTGATCGCCCGCCGTCGCTGGCGGCCTCACTGCTTGCGATGACCGAGCTCGATCTCGCTGGTTAGCCGCTCTCCGCCGAACCGCCGGCTGACGGCAGCGGCGACGTCGGGCGCGAGCCCCCCGAAACTGGCCCCGAGACGCAGGAACGCGGGAGCGATATCCACCTCGGCACGGTTACGCTCGATCGCGCTGATCACCCCCGCCGCCACCTCCTCGGGGGTGCGCGTGCCGACTCCGCGCGGGAGCTCGACCTCCGTGTTGGCGAACATCCCGGCGCCGCGGATGAATCCGGGCATCACCACCGACGCGCCTACCCCGTAGGCCCGCAGGTCCTCCCGCGCGGAGAGCGCAAACCCTCGCAGTCCGAACTTCGTCGCGCAGTAGATCGAAAAGGCTTGCGAGGCGACCTTGCCCGACAGCGAGGAGACGAACACCATGTGGCCACGGCGGCGTTCGATCATCGCCGGCGCGAGCGCTCGTGCGAGCGCGATTGGAGCTCGCAGGTTGATCTCCAGCATCAGATCGATCTCCTCCTGCTCGAGCTTCACGAGCTCCCCACCGCCAGGAGCGCCCGCGTTACAGACGAGCACCTCCGTCTCGGCCTCGAGCGCCGCCGCGATCAACCGCTCGACGTCCTCGCGTCGCGAAAGGTCGCAGGCGATCGCGGACCCCGAGACCTCCGCCGCGAGAGAATCGAGGACGGCGCGACGGCGCCCGGTCAACAGCAGTCGCGCCCCCCGGGCGGCAAACGCTCGCGTTATGGCATGACCGATTCCGCCGCTCGCGCCCGTTATCAGCACGTTGCCGCCAACAAGGCTCACGGCGGGCCAGTGTACGCGCCGGATGACCTTTCACAGCTGCGGGCCCTCGGAGCTCGCGGGTCAGGGCGAGAGGAGGGCCTCGGCGGTGCTAGTCGCGGGGGGCTCCCGGATCAGGGCGGGAAGATCCCAAGCGTGGCGGTGAAGCCGTGCAGGAAGCTGCGGCCGCCCACCGGCCCGATCTCGCCCGCCGCAAAGAAGCCGGCCGCGGGCACGCCGTGCAGCTCGCGCTGGACCGTCTTCGCATCGTGATCGCAGGAGCCGAACATGGCCTGGCCGCGGCCGTTGCAAGAGAAGACAAGCGCTCCGGCCGGTGGGGAGCCCGCCATCGCCTCGGTGTGCAGTCGCAGCGCCCGGCACAGGTCCTCGTCGGCTGACTTCGCGTCGCGCGCGTGGAGACGCAGGACCTGCCCCTCTCGCACCTCGGCGCCAACCGTGAGCGTGCCCGCATCGGGATCCGCGTCGAGCACGCCTCTGACGAGGAAATCGCCCTGCTGATACTCCGGCTTGCCGCTGTCGATCACGATCCCGATCAGCACGCCGCCGCTGATCAGCGCCCGCTCTCGCGGCGAGAGCTCAGTGATGACCTGCTCCAGTGTTTGCAGGGCCGGCCGGCCCGCCAGCTCATGGATGACGTTTCGATCCGCGGCTGTGATCGTGACCTCACGTCCAAGCGGGGCCGCTCCTTGGGAGACGCACGGAAGCATCTCGACGCTGCGGAGGCTGACGCCCACGGTCCCCTGGTCGCGAACCTCCTCTCCAAAGAACAGGATTCCGGTGCCCTCGGGGCTGCGCGCGCTGGCGAGACCACCGACGATCGGAACCGTGGGCGAGTCGCGAGCGAACATGGCCAGCGCCGCGTCGGTCGGAAATGTGTAGGGATCGGAGAGCATGATCGCGCCCTGGTCTCCGTCCAGCTCGGGTATCCCTTCGAGCTCGTCGACGTTCGCGGTCGCATGAAACGGCCTCGCGTCGCCGGTGCCCTCGAACGTCGCCGCCCACACCGACACAGCGGTGCCTGTCTCTAGCTCGCGATCCCCGCCGAGGACACCGCCGGCGCCGCAGCCGATCAGCGCGCGCGGCGCCAATACACGGTGGATCCCCTCGAGCGTGGCTTCCGGCGTAAGCAGGTGGGCTCCGCTCGCGAACACGAGCGTCAAGTCAGACGGCGCGCCCTCGAGCGCGGACGCGGCGGTGCTGGCGGCTTGGACCGCGCCATCAAGCGGATCGAGCTCCGCGGAGACTCCCGCTCCGATTCGGATGCTCATCGCTGGCTCCCGCTCATCGCTTCACGATACTCCGCCCGTCCCGATGGCGGGGTCTTCGTGGCCCGCGCCTGCGGGTCCGGGTAGCGCGTGCCCGCGAGCCCCACGAAGCCCCGGTCGCTGTGTATTACTGCGCCCGTGGCCCCCGCCGAGATCATCGCCCTGTTCGGGCCGACCGGAATCGGCAAGACCGACGTCGCGATCGCGCTTGCCGAGCGCCTGCGGGCACTGGGAGAACATCCGGTGGCGGTGTCGGCCGACGCCCTGCAGGTCTACAGCGGTCTGGAGACCCTCACCGGCGCCGCGAGCGCGGCCGAACGGGCACAGCTCGAGCACCGGTTGATCTCGTTTCTCCCTGTGGACGCCGTCTTCAGCGCCGGCCAGTACGCGGAGCTGTCCCACGCCGAGATCGACTCGCTGCTGACCGAAGGACGGCGTCCGATCGTGGTCGGAGGGACGGGCCTGTATCTGCGCGCGGCGCTGACGGAGCTGAGCCTTCGCCCGCCGCCCCCCGAAGGCGTGCGACAGCGATGGATGCAAGAGCTGCAGCGTCGCGGTCCGGCCGCGCTTCATGCGGTGCTCGCCGAGCGTGCGCCGTGGGCGGCGGCGGAGATCGAGCCGAGCGACCGTCAGCGGATCGTGCGCGCGCTGGAGCTGCTCGAGGCGGGCGAGCTCGAGCCCCCGGAGGGGGAATCGGAGCTGTGGACGGCCGATGTTCGGCGCACGACGCTGCTGGTCGGCCTGGTGATGGAGCGTGAGCAGCTCTACGCGCGGATCGAGGCCCGCGTCGAGCAGATGATCGGGGCCGGGGCCCAAGAAGAGGTCCGCCGCGCCAACGGCGCGGGAGCGTCGATCACCGCCCGCAAGGCACTGGGCTTCGAGGAGCTGCTGACGGGCGATCCGGAGGCGATGAAACGCCGTACCCGCAACTACGCCCGCCGCCAGCTGACCTGGATGCGCAAGCTGGCAGCGGTCGAGCAGCTCGACGTGACGGGCCGGTCGCCGGACGAGGTGGCGGAGAAGGTGCTCGGGCTCTGGCTCCGCGAGCACGATCAGGCCTGACTAGCAATGCTGCCACGCGTCACGGCCAGGGCGTGAACGGGTACATCACCACCGCCGCCACGACGACCGCCGCCACCCACGCCGCGACCAACTTCGAGCTGACGTGGATGGCGGCGACCAGCTGCGACACCGCGATATAGATCCCGGGCATCACGGTCACCATGTAATAGATGTAGCTGGTTCGGCTCCAGATCAGGCTCAGCAGCGCGAAGGGCACGAACGTGCCGATGAACCAAGCGAGCGCGATCACGCCGACGTCGTTGCGCGCCCGAGCCGCTGCCGGAAGCGCGAACGCGAGCGCGGGCAGTGCCAGCAGCATGATCGGCGGACTGATCATGCCGATGAAGTGAGCCGCCGGATGGATGTGGTACAGCCCGGGGGCGGGCTGGGAGGGGTTGATGTTCAGGTACACGATCGGCTTCAGATCGATCAGCCACTCCCACGGGTAGGAGGCGATTCCGGTCGGTCCGTGCGGGCTGTTCTGGGCAGCGGCGTAGCTGATCATGTGCGCCAGGTGGCCGAACGGGCCGCCCCCTATCACCTCGCCGGCGACCGGGTCGTAGGGAGGGGCAACCCGATCGAGAATCGCCAGCAGGACGAAGAAGACCCCCACGGCGGCAGCGGCGCAAGCTCCCACCCGACCCGCTCGCCGGGCGGCCTCGCGTCGGTCCATGGACCACCGCAGGGCCTCGAACACGGCGAGCGCGAGCAGCAGGTAGGGGGCCACCAGCTTGCAGCATGAGCCGACTGCGATCAGCGTCCCGGCGACGATCGGGCGACCGCGCAGGTAGGCCACCGCAGCCCAGATCATCGCCGCCAGGGCATAGATGTCGAGCGTCCCGATCCTCCCGTGGACCAGCAGAAGGTTGTCGAACGCCATCAGCGCGCTCGCCCCGAGTGCGACCCAGGGTCCGCCGCCGGCCGCGCGCACCAGGGCGTAGACCCCGAGCATCGCCAGCGAGCCGCAGATCAGGCTGCCGAGCCGCCAGGCGAGCGGCCCGTCCCCGAACAGCTCGATCGAGCCGGCGATCACCAGCTTCGCCAGCTGCGGGTGCTCGGCGTTGGGATCTTTCCCGAGGGGGGCGTCCGCATATGTAGAGCCGGAGGGCGGGCGCACGCCGGCGATCACCCGGGCCGCGTTGACGTAGTAGGACTCGTCGAACATGAGGGTGTGATCCGCAGGCGAGCGGCACGGGGAGCGACAGGGCTCACCGAGCAACGCCACGCGCGCGGCCAGCGAGAGCAGCGTGAGGACCGCAAGCAACGCCAGCGGGCGCGAGCCCAGCGACTCAAGTTCGCGAGCCATTGCCGAGCGACGCTACATACACTGGGGTCGCGTGGAATTCGAGAAGTGGCACGCGCTCGGCAACGACTACCTGATCTTCGAGGAGTCCGCGCTCGAATTCGAGCTGACGCCGGCCCGGATTCGTGCGATTTGCGCGGCCCACACGGGGATCTTCGCGGACGGCATCCTGCTCTTGTCGCAGCCTGAGGAGCCAGGGTTCGTCGCCCGGCTGCGGATCTTCAATCCTGATGGCTCTGAGGCCGAGCTGTCGGGCAACGGCGCGCGCGAGGCGGTCCTCTACCTTCGCCGGCACGGCTGGACCGAGGCGGACTCGTTCGCCCTCGAAACCGTGGCGGGCGTGATCCGTCCGACGATCAACTCGGCGACCACCTGTACGGTCGACATGGGTGCCGCCAGGCTGCAAAGCGATGATTTCCCGTCCGGCGGCGAGGACGGGCGTGGCGAGCTGAACGCCGGCGGCCGCTCCTGGCGCTTTCAGCACGTCCAGGCCGGCAATCCGCAATGTTCGATCGCGATCGACTCCGAGACCGAGCTCGATTCGCTCGAGCTTGCTGCAGTGGGGCCTGAGATCGAGCGCCATGAGCTGTTTCCAAACCGGACCAACGTCTCCTGGTTCACGCCGCTTGCGCGCGGGAGGATCCGCGCGCGAATCTTCGAGCGCGGCGTGGGCGAGACCTCGGCGAGCGGCACCGGGGCGATCGGCGCGGCGGTAGCGTACGTGCTGGGCGGCGGCAACTCGCCGGTGACGGTGCTGCTCGATGGCGGCGAGCTGGAAGTCGAGGTGGGGGAGGATCTGCACATCAACCTGACAGGCTGGGCGGTCCCGGTGTTCCGGGGGACGCTCGCCGACGAGTTCATAAAGGAGCTGCATGCGGCCCAGTAGGCGGCTTGACCGAATTCCTCCGTACCTGTTCGCCGAGCTAGAGCGCAAGATCGCGGCAAAGCGTGCCGCGGGAGTCGATGTGATCAGCCTCGGGATCGGCGATCCCGATACCCCCACATACGCGCCGATCGTCGCCGCGATGCAGCGCGCTGTCGCAGACCCGGGCACCCACCGCTATCCGACCAACCGCGGCCGCAAGGAGTTTCGCGAGGCCGTCGCTCAGTTCTACGCGCGCCGCTTCGATGTGCGGCTGGATCCGGAGACCGAGGTGATGGCGGCGATCGGAGCCAAGGAGTGCATCTTCAATCTCAATCTCGCGTTCCTCGATCCCGGTGACGTGGCGCTCGCCTCCGACCCGGGCTATCCGGTGTACACCGGCGGTCCGCTGCTCGCCGGCGGCGAGCCGGTGTTGATGCCGCTCGAGCCCGAGTTGGGGTTTGCTCCCGACTTCGACGCGATCCCCGCGGTGCAGCTCGAGCGGGCCCGGCTGGCGTTCATCAACTACCCCAACAATCCCACCGGAGCGGTCGTCCCTGCGGGTCTGTTCGAGCGCGCCGTCCAGCTGGCACGGGAGTCGGGGGTGCTGGTGGTCCACGACAACGCCTACAGCGAGACCACCTACGACGGATACGTGGCGCCCTCGTTTCTTGCCACGAACGGAGCCAGGGAGGTCGGGGTCGAGGTGTTCTCGCTCTCCAAGGGCTACAACATGACCGGCTGGAGATGCGCCGCGATCGTCGGCAACGCGGAGGCGATCGACCATTACTGGCGGCTGAAGTCAAACGTCGACTCGGGGTTGTTCGACGCGGTTCAGCTGGCGGGCGCGGCCGCGCTCTCGCCGGAACTCGACGCCGATGTGCGCGCGATGAACGCCGTCTACCGGCGCCGCCGCGACCTGGTTTGCGACGCGCTGGCCGCGGCCGGGGTGCAGGTAACGCCCCCGAAGGGCACGATTTATGTCTGGGCGCCGGTGCCCGAGGGCTTTGAATCATCGGCGGCCTACTGCGAGCACGTGCTCGAGCAGGTCGGGGTGGTGATCTCGCCCGGCGGCGCCTACGGCCGCAGCGGCGAGGGCTTCTTCCGGATCTCGCTGACGACCCCGGATGAGCGGCTGACGGAGGCCGTCGAGCGACTACGGTCGCTGTGAGGCGATCGTTTCGCGGCTACCATCAAAGCTGTGCAGCGAAGCCGCAACGGCCGCACGAATCACTCGCGAAGCGCCGTCGACGGGCGCACCCCACGCGCTCGGCAGCGCGCCTACCTGATCGCCGCGCTTGCCGACGGCGAGGACCACGAGCTCGCGGAGCTGCGCGAGCTGCTGCGAACCGCGGGAGTCGCAGGCGTCGGCGAGCTGGTCCAGCGGCGCGATCATCCTCATCCCAACAGCTACATCGGGCCCGGCAAGCTCGACCAGCTCAAGGGCGAGCTGGCCGCGGCGGACGCCAACCTGATCGCCTGTGACGACGAGCTCTCCCCGCGCCAGGAGCGCAACCTGGAGGAGGCGCTCGGGATCCCGGTGATCGACCGCACCGCGATCATTCTGGACATTTTCGCCGCTCACGCCCACAGCGCCGACGGCAAGCTGCAGGTCGAACTCGCGCAGCTCGAGTACAACCTCGCGCGGATGCGCGGGCTGTGGTCGCACCTCGAGCGGCTCGGCGGCGGCATCGGCACGAGGGGTCCGGGTGAGTCGCAGATCGAAACCGACCGTCGTCTCGCTCGAGACCGGATCGCGGCGCTGCGGCGCAAGCTCGCAGGCGTACGCTCGAGCAGGGCCGTGATGCGCGCCGAGCGGGAGCGCGCCCATGTCCCGTCGGTGGCGCTGGCCGGGTACACGAATGCCGGTAAGTCGACGCTGCTGAACGCGCTCACCGGCGCCACCGTGGGAGTCGGCGATCGCCTGTTCCACACGCTCGACCCGACGACGCGGATACTGCGAGCGGGCGGGCGAGACTACCTGCTGACGGACACGGTCGGCTTCATTCGCAAGCTTCCGCATCAGCTGGTCGATGCGTTCGGCGCGACGCTCGAGGAAACCCGGCTGGCCGATCTGATCCTGCATGTGGTCGACGGTTCGGCACCGGAGGAGGAGCTGCTGGCGATGACCGCGGCGGTCGAGGAGGTGCTGGCGGAGATCGATGCCGTGAGCGCGCCTCGAGTGCTGGTCCTCTCGAAGGCGGATCTGATCGACGGCGAGCATCGCGCGCAGCTGGAGCGCAGGCACCCCGACGCGGTGCTGGTCTCAGCGGTGACCGGCGAGGGCATCGAGGAGCTCAGCGAGCGCATCGAGGACGAGTTCTCGCGTTCGCTGCAGCGAGTCGATCTGCTGATCCCCTACGACGAGGGCGGCCGGCTCGCCGAGCTGCACACGCTGGCGGGCGACCTCGAGCGCGAGGAGACGCCCGAGGGCGTGCGTGTGCTGGCGCGCTTGCCGGCGGCCGCCGCGGCCCGCTATCGCCGGTTCGAGCTCTCTGCCAGGCAAACATGAGCCTGCGCGTTGCGCGGCTCGACGCCCGCGCCACGCTCCCGACCCGAGCCTACCCGGGCGACGCCGGACTCGATCTGTATGCGCTCGAGGGTGTCGCGCTCGCTCCAGGGGAGCGGAGCGCTGTTCGCACCGGGGTGGCGGTTGAGATCCCGCCGGGCCGGGCCGGTCTCGTGCTGCCGCGATCGGGGCTCGCCGCCCGCCATGGGATCGCGCTGGTCAACGCTCCCGGGCTGATCGACGCCGGCTATCGCGGCGAGCTGAAGGTACTGCTGCTCAACACCGACCGCGAGCAGCCGTTCGCGATCTCCCAGGGGGACCGCATCGCGCAACTCGTGCTGGTGGCGGTGGAGCTCCCAGGGCTTGTCGAGGTCGACGCGCTCGCCTGGTCTGAGCGCGGTCCGGGCGGCTTTGGCTCCAGCGGCAGCTGAACGGCCTCACGATCCCGGGGTGCTCGGGATCAGGCCATGCGTCTGCAGGAACTGCTGTGCCACCGACGCGGGGTCCTCATGAGCCACATCGACGAGGAAGTTGAGCTCGCGCATCGTCGAGGTCGTGAGCAGCGCGCTCACCTGATTGATCGTGCTCACGAAGTCAGGACCTTCCTCGGCCATGACCTTGGCTGAGACGACCGGGACTACGTTGCCCCAGCCGAACACGTTGCGCGGATCGCCGAGCAGCACGTAATCGCCGGTGGCGAGCTGACCGTCGGTGGTGTCGACGTCCGCCGCCTGAATCTGCCCCTGGTTCAGCGCTTGATATTGATCCCCGACCGCAAACGCCTTGAACGCCGCGGGAGTGAAGCCATATGCCTGCTTGATCGCGGGAAGGCCCTCCGGCGCTTGTTCGAATTGCGGAGGGCCGCCGAACGTCACCGGCTGGGCCACCCTGGCCAGTTCCCCGATCGACTCCAGCCGGTTCTCGGCTGCGTAAGCGACCGTCACGCCGACGGCGTCGGTGTCGCTGAACGGGGTGCGATCAAGGAGCATGAACCCGTGAGCGATCGCGTAGCGCTGGCCGGCGTGGTAGGCGTCGGTCACGGTCTGAAAGCCAAACCTGTAGCCGGCGACGGTCGAGTTCCAGGTTCCGAGGTACTCGGGATACATGCTCAGTGCGCCGGTCTTCAGCGCCTGGATCGTGACCTCGGTCGGGCCGATGTTGCGGTCCAAGTTGACCGTGTAGCCGTTCGCTTTCAGCGCCAGCGCGTACAGCTCGCCGAGCACGAATTGCTCGGTGTAGTTCTTATCTCCGATCGTGACAGTGGGTTTCCCGGTTCCGGGAAGCGCCGGCGTCGACGTGCTCGTGGCGGTCGAGGTGGTCGTACTGGGCCCGGCCGCGCTCGCGGAGGAGGACGACGCGACGCTAGTGCTCAGCGGGCTCTGCTGCCCTCCGCCGCACCCGGAGGCGAGCAGCGCAGCGGTGCACGCGAGCACCGGCGCGAGCACGCGAGTGAGGACGGAGGGGCTCCGGGCAAACATCAACGAGGGCGTCCACGAGCCATCCTAACCACTGTCGGGACCGCGTACCGGGTTCCGCGGGCGCGGGACGGGGCCGCGCATCAGGCACTCAGGATCACCACCGTGCTACCCGCGTAGTCTCGTGTCGAGGCAACGATCCGGGTTCCGGCGGGGGCCAATCCGGCCGCTCGGCCCTCGCGCTCGAGCTCGGCGGGAGTGACTCGCTCGAGCTCGATCACGTCCCTGTGCACCGAGCGCTGCCCGTCGAGGCCCACGGTCTCGCGCCGGCGCTCGAGCGTGTAGCTGCCGCCTTGCGCCCTGACCGCTACCGGCTGGCTGCAGTACACGATTCCGCCGCGCTCGCAGATGTCGGGGATCGGAGCGAGCGATTGATCGACGACCTCATAAAGCTCGAGCGTCTCGGCGATCGCGACCGCCAGCGCCCCTCCGGGACCCAGGTGTCGCCTCACGCACGCAAGCAGCTGAGCCCGTTCCGCGGCCCCTCGCAGCAGCTGGATCGTCTGCATCGGCACCAGGCAAAGGGAAAACCGCCGCTCGAGCTCGAAGTCCCGCGCATCGGCGAGCACGGTCTCGATCTCGAGCCCCTCGGCCCGAGCCGCCAGCTCGCGTACCAACTCCCGATCGTGATCGAGCGCGGTAACGCGATGGCCATGGCGCGCCAGGTCGAGTGCCACCCGGCCGGTGCCGGCGCCGAGGTCGAGCACCGGATCGCCGTACTCGGATGCCAGCATTCGCCATAGCGGCAGGTCCTCGACGTATCCGCCGCACTCGAGGTCGTGCCAGATCACGCTCACTGGTGATCCTCCGGTGCGGGAGCCAGCACCCGCACCGCCCCAGGGAGCGCGCGGATCGTCACCGGGAGCTCCGCGATCGGGTCGCCGTCCGCGTACATCGTGAACGGGCGGTCAGCGCTCACCCGTACCTCCCGCCCGCGCATGACCTCGACGTTTGATTGCTCGATGTGGCGGCCCCTGAACACGGTGGGGAGCAGCCGCAGAAAGCGGAGCTTTTCGAGGTCGGCGATCATCACCACGTCGAGCAGGCCGTCCTCCAGCGACGCCTGTGGCGCAAGGAACATGCCGCCGCCGTAGGCCGGTGAATTCGCCGCCGCCACCGAGTAACCGGAGAACGCAAATCGCTCGGCACCATCGACCGCTACCCGAAACTCCGCCGCCTTCCAACTGATGAGCGCGCGGAGCGCGCCGTAAACGTAGACCAAGTTGCCCCTGACCAGGCGCGCCTCGTTGGCGATCCGGTTGGCGTCCGAGTCGAAGCCGCAGCTGGCGATCCCGATGAAGGTCCGCGAATTGACCGTGCCGATGTCAATCGAGCGCGCGACGCCGTGGGCGAGCACTTCGCAGGCGCCGCGAGGGTCGAGCGGGATCCCCAGCGCCCGCGCGAAATCGTTGCCGCGACCGCCTGGCAGCACCCCCATCTGACCGTCTGAGTCGCGCAGCGCGCCGGCCACCACCGCGGCGAGGCCATCGCCGCCGAACGCGACGGCGGTCTCGCCCGCCGCGACCGCTGCGAGGGCGAGCTCTCGCGCGTGCTCGAGGCTGCTGGTGCGCGCGATGTGGTAGGCGAGCCGCCTGGCGGTGAGGTTCTCCTCGACCGCGCACAGCTCCCGGCGGGCGCGCCCGCCGCCAGCCGCGGGGTTCATGATCACGGCCAGCGTCACGAGCCGACGAGCAGCTCATGGAGATCCGGGGCGATCGCGACCGGCGCCGGATCGCTCGCGCCCTCCGCCTGCATCCGGGTGCTGACGCCCGTCAGGACGATCGCCGCGTCGAGCCCGGCGGCGGCGGCACCGGCGAGATCGGAGTCGAGCCGGTCGCCGACCATCAGCGCCCGCCCTGGCCCCAAGCGGTCCAGCGCGGCATTGAACATGTCCGGCGCCGGCTTGCCAACGCTGCGGGCGGTGCGCTCGGTGGCGTACTCGAGCGCCGCGACCACCGCGCCGGTCGCCGGAGAGATCCCGTCTTCAGTGGGGTAAGTGCGGTCGCGACCAGCGGCCAGCATCTCCGCCCCGCCGAGGACCGCGCGAGTGGCGTCCCTGAGCTCGCTGAACTGGAGCTCGTCGTGGCTTGCGATGATCACCAGCTCGGCGTCATCGACCTGGCCGGTGCGGTTGACGATCCGCTGTCCGGCGTCGGACACGTGGCGAAAGACCGCGGGCGACCCGATCACATAGGTGGCCGTCCCCGGCTTGTTTTCGGCGAGCACGTACTGGATCGCGGCCCCGACGGTCACGATTTCCTCGAGCGAGGCACGGAGACCGAGCGACCACAGCTTGCGGACGTAGTCCTCGGGTGATCGCCTCGCGTCGTTGGTGAGAAACATCACGCCCTTGCCCGCGGCACGCAGCTCAGAGACCGCTTCCGGAGCGCGGCGGGTGCAGGCCTCGCCGACGTAAACGCAGCCGTCGAGGTCGAGCAGCACGTGATCGTAGTGTGCGAGCAGCGGCGAGAGGGTCATCAGAACAAGGTCGCCTGGCTGCTGTGAAGCGGTGGCGCGAGGCATTCGGGGCCGTCGTAGCGAGCGTCGTTGACGGCCGGGCCGACGGGCTCGACGGACGTCTCGGCGGCGCCGAGTCCGGAGAGGATCTCGGCAAGCCGGGGAGCCGGGGTGCTCGTATCGAGCCATGCGGCTTCATCGTCCGGAGCGAGGATGATCGGCATCCGGTCGTGCAACTCCGAGATCGCCGAGTTCGCGGCGGTCGTGAGGATCGTGCAGCTGCGGAGCTTGGTGTCCTGCTCGTCGTACCAGATCGACCACAGGCCGGCAAACGCAAATGGGGTGTGGTCAGCCCGAGCGATGTGAAAGGCGTGCTTGGAAGCGCCAGGCGCGCGGCGCCACTCGTAGAACCCATCCGCGATCACCAGGCAGCGAAACCGCTCGAAGGCACGCCGGAAGGCGCTGCGCTCGGCGACCGTCTCGACCCGCGCGTTGATCATCTTCAGGCCGGTGTGCGGGCTCTTTGCCCACGAAGGGACCAGCCCCCAGCGCAGCAGATCCCCGCGCGCATGGCCTTCGCGATCGGTTCTCACGGCCAGCACGTCATCGCCGGGCGCGACGTTGTAGCGCCGGCGGACTTCGATCGATTCGCCAATCGGGAAGCGGGCGCGGACTGCCGCCGGGTCCGGTGCGGCAAGCGTGTACCGGCCACACACGGCGCGGCAGTTAGCGGGAGCGCGCCGCGATCTGCTCGGCGCGCTGGGCCTGCGCTCGTTTCTGCCGCCGGCGCCCCACGAACAGGAGCACACCGACCGCCACGAGCACGAGCACGATCGCGTAGAAGATTGTGAGATCGAGGGACAGCCCGCCGAACGGGAGCGATACGAGCTTGACCAGCCCGAGGGCCACCGCCAGGATGAGCACCACGAGCAGGACCACAATCAGGATCCCCCGGATCCGCGGAACGACTCCGGCGCTCGAGGGCGGCGCGACGAGCGCCATCAACCGCAACCCCCGAAGCTGGCGCGAGGTCGGCGTCTCGACGCCGAGGCGCTCGGTCGCGCGCTTGAGGTCGTCAGCGCGCCGTTCGGCCAGCGCGAGTGACGCATCCGCCATCCGCCGCAGCTGCAGGCGCTCCTGGGGGCGCGCCGCTGCGAGCGCGCGCTGAAAGTGAGCTCGGGCCGTCTTCGCGTCGTATCGCTCGGCAGCTCGCGCCCCGAGGATCGCCTGCGCGGCCGCCTTGTACTTGGTCTCGGCCTCCAGCTCCTCGTCTGAGCGGCTCTCCAGCTGCTGGATCGCGGCGAGCTGGCTTCGCTGCTCCATCCGCATTGTGCGCTGCTGCTTGGCCATCGCTGCGAAGAGTCTAGTAGCTCGTTCCTGGGAATCCTCGGCCTGATCGAAAGCAGTGGTAGGTTCGGTTGATCGCGCAGCAGATCGTCCCATCGCTTGCTCGAGATGTCCGCCTGCTGGCCGCCGGTGGGACGATCTCGATGCTCGGAGAACGGGCGGTACCGACCCTCGACGCGAACGGACTCATGGCAGGAGTGCCCGGGCTGGCCGAGTTGCAGGGTCTCGAGGCGGAGACGCTGTTGGCGGTTCCCGGAGCCCAGGTGACGCTCGCCCAGGCGTTCGAGATCGCGACTCGGGCGGCGGGCGCCGCCACCACTGGAGAGGGCGTCGTGGTCACGACCGGGACGGACACGCTCGAGGAGCTCGCGGTCCTCTGCGCGCTGCTGAGCGGAGCGCAGGCACCGGTCGTCGTGACCGGCGCGAACCGGCCCAGCTCGCGACCCGGGGCAGACGGGGGCGCCAACCTGATCGATGCGGTGACCGTGGCCGGCGCGGCCGCCACGGCGGCGCTTGGCGCGCTCGTCGTCTTCGGTGGGGAGATCCATGACGCGATGACCGCTCGCAAGGTCGACAGCACCGGTCCCGCAGCGTTCGCCTCGCCGGTGACCGGACCGCTTGGCCGGGTGCTCGAAGGCCGCGTCTGGATCCATGCTCGCCCGCTCCGTCCGCCACCGCTCCCGGTCGCCGGCTTGACCCACCGGGTGTACGTCGTCACGACCGTCCTTGGAGACGACGGCGCGCTGCTGAGGGCGATCGAGGATCGCGCTGACGGTCTGGTCGTAGTGGCGCTGGGCGCGGGCCACCTGCCGCCCGCGGTGCTGGCCGAGGTGAGGCGGCTCGGATCACGGCTGCCGGTGGTGATCACCTGCAGGCCGGAGCGCGGCTCGATGCTGTTCGAGACATATGGGTTCGAGGGCTCGGAATCGGATCTCCGCTCGAGCGGGGCCGTGTGCGCGCCGTTTCTGTCTCCCGCCGCCGCACGGGTGATGTTACTGGCGTGCCTGGGCGCGGGCCTCGATCGCGACGCGATCGCAGCACGGTTTGCGCCCTGGGATGCCGGAGGGCCGCTAGCTGAGTGACCGCGCGCCACGCTTCCGGCCCGCCGACGCCACGCTCGCGCCGCGTTACACCGGCGTGCGGACGTTCGCGCGCCTGCCGCTGCTCGCGCTCCCGCACGAGGATGTCGACGCTGCCGTGCTCGGCGCCCCGTTCGACACGGCAACGAGCTTTCGTCCCGGAGCTCGCTTCGGCCCGGAAGCGATCCGCTCGGCGTCCGCCTTGCTGCGCCCGTACCACCCACCGCTCCAGGTCGACGTCTTCGGAACCCTGTCGCTGGTCGATGGCGGCGATCTCCAGGTGACTCCCGGCAACGCGCGACGCACCGCCGAGCAGATCGACGCGGCGCTGCGCCCAGTGTTGCAGGCGGGCATCGTGCCGCTGGTGCTGGGTGGCGACCACTCGATCGTCCTCGGCGAGTTGCGGGCGCACGCAGCGGCGCACGGAGCGCTCGCGCTGGTGCTGCTCGATGCGCACGCGGACACCTGGGACCAGTACTACGGCGAGCGGTATTTCCACGGAACCCCGTTTCGGCGGGCCGTCGAAGAAGGGCTGATCGATCCTGGGCGCTCGCTGCTGGCGGGAATGCGGGGACCGTTGTACTCGGCTGCAGACCTCGAGCTGCCACGCGAGCTGGGGTTCGAGATGATCGAGGGTGAGGAGCTCGCGTCGCTCTCGCCGGAGGAGTACGCCCGGCGGGTGCGCGGGCGGGTGGGGGAAGGACCCGCGTATTTGTCGTTCGACATCGACGTGCTCGACCCCGCGTTTGCGCCGGGGACCGGTACACCCGAAGTCGGTGGCCTGCAACCGCGCGAGGCGCTGGGGTTGCTGCGCGCGCTCGCTGGAATGCGGTTCACCGGGTTTGATCTCGTCGAGGTCTCCCCGCCGTACGACGGGCCGGGGCAGATCACGGCTCTCCACGCCGCCGCGGTGGCCTACGAGCTGCTGGCGATGCTGGCGGTCGCGCGGCGAGCCGACGACGCTACCGGGGGATAAGCCGCTACAGCCGCATCGCGACGAGTCCGGCGGCCAGCACCACGACCGCGACCCACAGCGCCGCCAGAGCCCCCTCGAGCGGCCCCACCAGCCGCTCCCTGGTCAACTCGACGACGCGGCCGTCGCTCAGCCGCTGCTCACCGGAGAGCGCGGTGGTGTCACGGCGCAACTGCCTGGCGGGAGCGCTCAGCCGGCGCTGAGCGATGCTCAGCAGACAGCACGCGGTCGCGACCAGCACGCCCGCCGGCCGGATCACGAGCGCGTTCGCGAAGTAGCCGGTGAAGGCCGGAAACGCGCCCCAGGCCAAGGCAAACCAGAGGTCGGTATGAAAGCGGCCGCCGAACAGCTCGAGGTTGTAGGCCGGCACGAGGAACGCCCCGAGGAGCACCAGCGGGGCCAGGAGCGGCGAGACGATTACGATCCCCGCGACGCCGATCGCGACCGCGCCGATCAATCCCGCGACCGCCAACGCGATCAGCGACCGTCGCTTGACGAGGGTCTTCAGGGGGCGGCCACTGCACTCGTCGAGCGCATGAGCGCTGATGCCGACCGCGAGGAAGAAGGCGCCGAGCGCTGCTAGGAGCCGGTCGACGTGGAGCGTCGGCGCGGCGGCCGCCCCGATCGCCACATAGCTCAGGTGCCAGGCCGTGTAGGGCGGGTGCAGCAGCGTGACCAGATCTCGCCAGCCGCCCGACTGAAGCGCATAGAAGGCGGGTCGGTCCGGTTCATGTGGCGCCGTCGCCACCGCACGCTCCCCAGATCAAGAGCCCGGCACCAAAGCTCATCCGCCGCTCGTGCACCTCGGTGATGCCCGCCGATCGCCACAGCGCCGGGACATCCGTCACCCGCGCGTGAAACCCCTCGATGCTCGGGCCGAGGAACCGGCCCACCTGAAACCAGGCGCGCGAGACCAGGCCTCCCAGCAGCGGCAGCCAGAGCCGGGTGTAGATCCGCCAGAGCGCGCGCGGCAACGGCGCTGGCGGCACGCCGAACTCGACCATCCCGATCCGGCCTCCTGGTTTCACCACCCGAGCCAGCTCGCGCATCGTCGCCGCAGGATCGTCGACGTAGCGCAGCAGGTACGTGAACGTGAGCGCGTCGAACTGGCGATCGGCGAACGGCAGCCGTTCGGCCTCCGCCCGCACGAACCGGATTCGCTCCCGCAGAACGGCGTCGTCGCCGGCACGCGCGCGCGCGGCGGCGAGCATCGCCGGGCTCTGGTCGAGCGCTGTCACCTCGCAGCCGCCCCGACGTACCAGGGCGGCTGCGACCAGCCCCGTTCCCGTTGCCACATCGAGTATCCGCTGGCCGGGGCGGGGGTCGATCGCTGCGATCAGCGCACGGCGCCAGCGCGGGTCCTGGCCGAAGCTGAGCATCGCTCCCATGCGGTCATAGCGACCGGGCAAGCCGGAGAACAGATCAAGCGCCTGACGCTTGCGCGGGGACGGCGCGCTGTGGGCGGACGCGGCCACTACCGGCTCAAGCGTACGCGGTCGAACCGGCAGTTCGCATACAGTGCCCTGCGATTCCCACCGTGCTCCTGATCCGTCACGCGCAGGCGTCTTTCGGCGCCTCGGACTACGACGTCCTCTCGGAACGCGGTCAGCAACAGGTTCGCGCGCTGGCCGCGGGGCTGCAGCGCCGGGGGGTAGCGGCGAAACTGGTGCTCGCCGGCAGCCTGCGCCGCCAGCTTGACACGGCGGCGCCGTGCGCGGAGGCGATGGGCGTCGAGCTGACGGTCGACGATCGCTGGAACGAGTACGACGACCGCGACATCCTCTCGCACTACGGCGGCGTGCCGGCGGGCCTCGAGCATCGTCCCGGCGATGACGCCCTGAGCTCGAGGGACTTCCAGCGGCTGCTCAACCTGGCGCTCGCGGAGTGGATCGCCGCGGGGTCCGCCAGCCCATGCGCGGAGAGCTGGCCGCAGTTTCTGGGGCGCGCCGGCGCGGCGCTCGACGACGTCGTAAGCGGGTTGGGGAAGGGGCAGACGGCGCTCGTCGCGAGCTCGGGCGGCGTGATCGCGGCGCTGACCGCGACGCTGCTGCGCGTCCCGCCGGAAGCGATGATCACCTTCAACCATGTGAGCGTGAACACCGCGATCAGCAAGCTGGCGGTGGGCCGCGGCGGGACTACGCTGATCTCCTGCAATGACCACGCTCACCTGGAGGAAGCCGACCCTGAGTTGATCAGCTACCGGTAACCGGCGCGGGCATCTCCTCCGCCCGGTGCGACGCGGGGCTCGCGCGCGAGAACACCAGCGACTCATCTTCGATCGCGCCGAACCTCAGCGCGAGCAGGTCGCGGAGATAGTTCTGGTGCAGCCGCCAGGGGGGCTTCGATCCCTGCTTGGGAAGCTGATCGATCGACCGGAGCACGTATCCAGAGGAGAAGTCGAGCAGCGGCTGGAGGGTGACCGAGCGGTCATGGTTCCGGGGCACGCACTGCCGGTAGCCGTGGGCGTCCATGTGCCTGAGGAGGCGGCAGACGTACGCGCTGGCGAGGTCTGACTTCAGCGTCCACGAGGCGTTCGTATATCCCAGCACCATCGCCAGGTTGGGAACTCCGGAGAGCATCAGGCCCTTGTAGCCGATCGTCTCCGGAAGGCTGATCTCACGTCCGTCGACGACCAGCTCGAGCCCTCCAAGCGCGAGCAGATTGAGCCCCGTGGCGGTTACGACGAGGTCCGCCTCGAGCTCGGCGCCCGAGCCGAGCCTGAGGCCGGTTTCCGTGAACTCGTCGACGCGATCGGTGACCATCGAGACGCGCCCCGCTCGGATCGCCTTGAACAGGTCGCCATCAGGGACCACGCACAACCGTTGATCCCAAGGGTTGTACTTCGGCGTGAAGTGCGCATCGATGTCAAAGCCGGGGGGCAGCTGCTGCTCGAGGCCCCAGCGGAGCATCGCTTTCATCGTCTGCGGCCGGCGGCGGCTGAGCTGGAAGCTGAACATCGTCAGCAGCACGTTCCTCCAGCGGACGAGCGAATACACGAGCCGCCGCGGGAGCACCCGGCCGAGCCGCTCGAAGGTCGCGTCCTGACCCGGCAGCGAGACCACATAGCTCGGGGAGCGCTGCAAAATCGTCACCTGTGCGGCGCTACCTGCCATGGCCGGGGCGAGCGTCATCGCGGTCGCACCACTGCCGATGATCACGACCCGCTTGCCGGCATATTCGACCTCCTCGGGCCAGTGCTGGGGATGCACGACCTGGCCGGCGAAGCGCTCGATACCGGCGAAGCTCGGGGTGTAGCCCTCGTCGTAGCGGTAGTAGCCGCCACAGGAGAAGATGAAGTCGCAGGTCAGGCGCACCGTTTCGCCGGTGTCGGCCCGGATCGCCTCGACCGTCCAGCGCGCCGCAGCGCTCGACCACTGCGCTCGCACCACCCGATGGTGAAGACGAATCTTCGGCTCGACGCCGAGCTCCCTGGCCGTCTCCCGCACGTAGTCGAGAATTGAAGGACCGTCGGCGATCGCGGTCGCTTGCGACCACGGCCGAAACGAATACCCGAGCGTGTACATGTCGGAGTCGGCCCTGATCCCCGGATACCGGAACAGTTCCCAGGTTCCGCCGATCGCGCCCCTGGCCTCGAGGATCGCGTAGCGCTTGTGCGGACAGTGCCGCTCGAGGTGGCAGCCGGCGCCGATACCGGACAGGCCGGCTCCGATGATCAGCACGTCGAGATGCTCGAGGGGCATCGGTCCAGGCTACTCATCTCGGGCGGGTGCCGACGCGGGATCGGCGGCGACGCGGGTCGGGCGGCCTTTGGCTCGCGCCTCGCGCGGCGCGCGCGCGAACTTTTGCGAATCTTGTCCGGGGGGTGGACAAAAATCGCGAAAGTTTCCGGCGTACGGATTCCGCGTACGGATTGCTGGCCAGGTGGAGCGCTCAAATCGGCCCGGTGGAGCGTTTAGCGCCGGAATCGACGGCTAGACTGAAAGCAGACGTTTCGGGCGTGTGCGGTCTGCGGAAAACCTATTCGGGCTGGGGGGCTAAGCCGCTGCGTCCGGTCCCTGCTCCCAAGATTGGATGTCGTATGAACGCTTCTCAGCAAAAGGTAATGCAGTATCTGAACGAGGCCCGGGCGACCGAGGATGCGCTGATTCGCGTGCTGCAGTCGCAGATCGCGATGACGCCACGCGGGTCCTATCGCTCGGCGCTGGAGACGCACCTCGGGGAGACCCGCGAGCACTCCAAGCGAGTGGGAGAGCGGCTGCAGGCCCTGGGCCAGGGAACAAATCCGCTGATGTCCCTGTTCGGCTTCTGGGAGAGCGCGATCGGGCAGACGGTGGCGCTCTCGAAGGCGCCGCTCGATCTCCTGCGCGGCTCGAGCGGCGAAGAGAAGCTGCTGAAGAACGCCAAGGACACCACCGCGACCGAGGCGCTCGAGATCGCTACCTATACCGCGATCGAGCGAATCGCCCGCTCGGTCGGCGACGATGAGACCGCCGACCTGGCCGCCTCGATCCTCGCCGACGAGGAGAAGATGCTTCAGCGGGTGATGCGCGAGATCCCGAAGCTGGCCTCCGCGGTCGTCAACGCCGACGTGAAGGGCAAGTCGAGCTACGACATGACCACCACCGGAGCCGCCGACGCGGTGCGCGGCGTGAGCGAAGTCACCACGGACGCCGCCCAGGAGGCGGCCACGGTGGCCAAGGACGCCGCTCGCGAGACCTCCCAGGCGACCAAGGAGACCGCTCGCAAGACCGCGGCCGCGACCTCCCGGGGCACCAGGCGCACCGCGCGTCAGGCCCGCAAGGTTCCGGGCGTGGCGCAGGCCGAGGGACAGGTCAAGGGAGCGGTGGCCTCCGCGGAAGATCTCGGCATTCCCCGGTACGACGAGCTGACGGTCGAGGAGATCAACGGCAAGCTCAGCGATCTCTCGCAAATCGAATTGGCGAAGATCGACTCCTATGAGCGCAGGCACCAGGACCGGAGCACCGTGCTCGAGCGGGTCAGCTCTCTGCGCGGGACCGAGCCGTGGCCGGGCTACGACGAGCTCACCGTCGACGAGATCACGTCCGCCCTGTCAGAGGCCGACGACGAGCGGATCAAGCAGACGCGCGCCTACGAGCGCGCCCACAAGGGTCGGGTCAGCGTGCTGCGGGCGACCGAGCGCGAGCCCAGCAACGCCTGAGCGCAGTCGCGCGCGCCGGGTCCTGCGATTCGGCGCGCGCCCGCGCCCTCCCCGCCGGGTCCTGCGATTCGGCGCGCGCCCGCGCCCTCCCCGCCGGGTCCTGCGATTCGGCGCGCGCCGGCGCCCTCCCCGCCGAGCCGGGTAGCGTAGAAACGATGGGCCAGGAGATCGAGAACCCGCTGTTTGCGCGCTTCTTTCATCGCTTCTGCGGCCGCGATCGGGGACAGGGAGAGCGCGAGTTGCGCCGCGAACTGCTGGCCGGGGCCAGCGGACGGGTGGTTGAGGTGGGCGCCGGAAACGGCATCAACTTCGAGCACTACCCCGGGACCGTCGACGAGCTGATCGCCGTCGAGCCGGAGCCATACCTTCGCGAGCAGGCCGAAAGGGCCGCCGGCAAAGCCGCGATACCGGTGCGGGTGGTGCCCGGCCTGGCCGCTTCGCTCGGACTGGCGGGGGACTCGGTGGATGTGCTCGTGGTGTGCGGAGTGCTCTGCTCGGTGCCGGATCAGCGCGAGGCGCTGGCGGAGTTCGGGCGCGTGCTCCGAAGTGGCGGCGAGCTTCGTTTCTACGAGCACGTGTGCTCGCGACGAGCCGGCTTTGCCCGCTGGCAGCGACGCGTCGACTCGATCTGGTCGCGACTGATGGGTGGCTGTCACACCGATCGCGACACGCTTGCGGCGATCGCCGCAGCCGGCTTCCGCGTCGAGCGCTGCCGCGGCTTCGGCTTCCCTCCGGAAGCGCATCTGTATCCGGTGGCGCCGCGAGTGCTGGGCCTTGCGCGAGCGAACTAAGAAGCGCTGTCGGGCGCAATCTCCTACATTTGCGCCCCTCCTGCGGTGCCGTGCGGGCGTCGCATAGCACCGAGGAATAGGGCTCGCGCCGAAACCAAGAGGAGGTGTTGTGGTGCTATTTCGTGCCGCTTACGGCGGGATCGCGCTGACCGCATGCGCGCTGGTGATTGCGCTCTCACCCGCGTCCAACGTCGCCGCGGCGAGCGGCCGCCCGAGCTCGACTCCCGACGTGACGATCTTGTTTGGGCGGGCCGTGAAGCTGATTCGCGCGACGAGCCGGCCTACCTACGCTCGCGCGGTCGTATATGAGGCCGATGGCACCACGCGCGGTGGGCGTGGCACGAAATCGGCGTCGGGCATCGTCAACTGGCGGTTCGTGTTCGACAATTACCCCTCGCACTCGCGGTACGCGAGCGCGACGCTGTCGTACGGGCCGCCGCCACGGAAGTTCGGCAAGGTGAAGGGATACAGATCTCCCTTCCTCGAGGACCGCGTGATCTCGAAGGCGCCGCGGATGACCCTGCGCCAGGCGGTGACAGGGCTGCAGCGGGCCGGCTACCGCCGGGCGTTCGTCAACGTCACGCTTCGCTATCCGCTCGCACCTACGATCTCGAAACCGCTCTACATCTTTGGCTTTGCCAATGCCCAATACGTGGCGGTCAACACCGTCACCGGGAAGGTCACTCGAATCCTCTGACCCCCTCCCCGACGCGGCGCGGCGCGGCGCGAGGCACCAGTTGCGCCTCGCGCCGGCCGCCCAGCAACGCGGTATCAGCCGGCATGCGCTCGCTCGGAGCGAAAGCGAGCGTCGACCTCGTTCATCTTCTCGACCTTCTTGGCCGAGCCACCACCCTCGAATTCCGACGCCAGCCAGTGGTCGAGGACCTTCTCGGCCGCTTGCGGGGCGATCACGCGCCCGCCCATCGTCAGCACCTGCGCGTCGTTGGACTTGCGGGCGCGCTCGGCGGAATAGGGGTCGTGAGCGGTCGCGGCGCGCACTCCCGGAACCTTGTTCGCGGTGATGGCCATTCCCAGGCCGGTGCCGCACACCAGCAAGGCCCGGTCGTGCTCGCCCCTGGAGACGGCCTCGGCGACATCCGCGGCGACGTCAGGATAGTCCTGCTCGTTGCCATCGCCGAAGTCTTTGACCTCGTAGCCGTGCTGCTCGAGGTAGTTCCCGAGGTGATTCTTGAGCGCGGCGCCGGCCTCATCGGCGCCGATCGCGATTGACGACATGTTCGACACTCCTCTCGTACGTGTAGATGGCTAGACCTCGACGCCTTCCTGCTCGGCGATCTTCTGCGTCATCCGATGGATCAAGGGCCGCATCGCGGGATACGTGTCGACGTATGCGTCGACGAAGAACTGGTAGCGCTCGTGGAGCTCGGGGTCGGGCTCGATCGTGTGGGTCTCGTGAACCATCGCGCTCGCGGCCTCGGCGACGTTCGGGAACAGCTCGGCACCGGTGGCGGCGAGAATCGCCCCGCCGAGGATGACCGCGTCGCCGACCTCGGTAAAGGTGATCGGGACACCGCTGACGTCCGCGTGCATCTGCATCAGCTGTGGGCTTTTCGTGAATCCACCGGCCGCGACGAACTCCTTGACCTCGAAGCCGGCAGCGCTCATCGCACGCAAGATGTGCGCGGTGCCGTAACAGACGCCTTCCTGAATCGCGCGGTATACGTGCTCGGGAGTGTGGTGAAGGCTGAGACCCCACACGATTCCGCGGGCCAGTGGATCGGTGTATGGAGTCCGGTTGCCCTGCCAGTACTCGTTGATGATCAGCCCCTCGGAGCCGGGCGGAATCGAGCCGATGCGCTCGTTGAGCACGTCATAAGCGGTGACCCCGCGGCGCTCGGCCTCGGCGTGCGTCTCGTCCCGGCAGAAGTGGTCGCGGAACCATTTCAGGACCGAGCCGGTAGAGACTTGGCCGCCCTCGACCGTGTACTGGCCGGGGATCACCGCGTCGGTGTAGGCGCCGAAGAAACCCTCACCGCTGATTGGATCATCGCTCTGCCCAATCAGCACGTGGGACGATCCCGTGATCAGCGCCATGCGGCCGGGCATCACCACGCCCAGCCCGATCTGTCCGACCCAGGCGTCGCCGCCGCCTTGCGCCACCGGCGTCCCTGGATTCAGCCCGAGCTCGTCGGCGGCCTCCTTGCTCAAACCCTCGACGGGCGTGCCGAGATCGAGCACCTCGCCGGGCAGTTTCTCGAACACGTCCTCGAGCCCGATCTCCTCGTAGAACGATGTCGGCCAGCCCCCCGTGTCGCGGTTGTGATAGCCGCGCGTTGCCGCCGTGTTGATGTTCGCGGTCATCCGACCGGTGAGCCGAAATGTCGCCCAGTCGGTCGCGTCGACGAGATGAGTCGCCTTCGTATAGGTCTCGGATTCGCGCTCCTTGAGCCACAAGAGCTTTGACGGCAGCCACTCGGCCGACACCGGGCCGCCTCCGTTGTACCTCCGTGCCGGGTCGTCGGACTCCCCGATCCGCCGCGCCTGATCGGCGGCGCGCACGTCCATCCACATGATCGCGGGACGCAGGTGACGCCCCGAGTCGTCCAGGGCAACGACCGTGCACGTGGTGGCGTCGATCGATAGCCCCGCGATCGAGTCGGCACTGACGCCGGCGGCGCTGATCGCTTCGCGGACCGATTTGCACAGTGCGGACCACCACTCGTCGGGATCCTGCTCGGCCCACCCCGGCCGGGGGTGCTTCAACTCGTAGGTCGTGGCCTCGGCCGCGAGGCAGCGCCCATCGAGGTCGAACACGCCGGCGCGGCAACTCTCGGTTCCGAAATCGATTCCGAGCAAGTGGTGCTCGCTTCCGTGTGCATCTCCGCTCATACTCGCTCCCTCCTAATTGTCAACGCCGCCTCATGCAGGCTCACTCTTCCTCCCATCCGAGCTCGGTCCAGGCTTCGGGCGGAAGCAGCCGGTCGATTCGGTCCACCACGATCGGCGGCTTGTCTTCGGGCCCGAGCTTCTCCAGTTCGTCAAGCGTGGTCTCGCCGGTCAGCACCAGCGCGCTGGCCATGCCCGCATCCAGGCCCATTCTGATATCGGTGGACAGCCGGTCGCCGACCATCAGGCAATCGGCGAAATCGACCTCGAGCCCTGACAGCGCCGCTTCCAGCATCGCGGGATTAGGCTTGCCGAGATTCGCCTCGCATTTGGTTCCCGTGCAGGCCTCGATCGCGGCGATGATCGCCGCACAGTCAGGTTCGCCGCGGCCGCCCGGGAAGGGACAGAAGCGGTCGGGGTTCGTGGCGACCAGCCGAGCGCGTTTGTGAAACCAGATCGCGTCGAACGCGATCTGGAGCTTTTCGTAGCTGAACCCGCGGTCATAGCTCGCGATCACGAGGTCGATCTCTGCGGGGTCCGATGACATCCTGATGCCGGCGCTCTCCAGCGCCCGCTTGAGCGGCGTCTCGCTGATCGGGAACACGACCGCGTCGGGAGCATTGTCGAGCAGCCACCGCGTCATCGTGACGGTCGTATTCACGATCTCCTCGACCGGGGTCGGCAATCCGAGCTGCGCGAGCTTGTCCGCGTACTGCTCGGGGTCCTTGGTCGGGTTGTTGGAGAGGAATCGCACCGCGCTGCCGCGCTCCCTCAGCTCCTCGATCAGCCGCTTGGCCCCTGGCAGCAGGTCATCGCCGAGGTACACCGTCCCGTCCAGGTCGAGCACGTACACCTCGTACACCCGCTCTGGGACAGTAATCGCGCCGTTGCTCCCGGCGTCAGCCATTAATCGATAAGTGTTACCCGAACGACGACTGCGTTAGCGCGACCTCTACCATGGCGCGGAGGACTCCGGGCCGCGCGCCGAGCAGGCGCGAGTGTGCTCGGCCGGGTGGAGCTTCGTGGCTTGCGGAAAAGGAGGATGTGAGCGATGACCGTCGTTGCCGTCTTGGGATCTGGAGTCATGGCCTCTGCGTTGACGGTGCCGCTGGCCGAGAACGGACACGAGATCCGCCTCGTCGGAACCCACTTGGACGGCGAAATCATCGACAGCGTCAAGGAAACCGGCGTCCATCCCGGACTGGAGGTGCAGTTGCCCGCGGCCGTCAGCGCGTATCACCTGGAAGAGGCGGGCACGGCGTTCGCGGGTGCCGAAGTCGTGCTGAGCGGCGTCAACTCCTTCGGAGTCCAGTGGGCCAGCGAGCGGCTCGCCGAACTACTTCCCGCGGGCGCGCCGGTCGTCGCCGTCGCAAAGGGTATGGAGGCGAGCGAAGAAGGCGATCTCCGGATCCTGCCACAGGTGCTGACCGAATCGTGGTCCGAGCGGCAACGCGCCGCAAGCGAAGTTGCGGCGATCGTCGGTCCTTCGATTGCCGGTGAGGTGGCGGTCCGCCACGACACTTGCGTCATCTTCGCCGGGACCGATCAACCGACGCTCGATCGCCTCGCGGGGATGTTCGCGACAGAGCGCTACCGGGTATGGACCTCGAGCGACTTGGTTGGATGCGAGGTTTGCGCGGCGATGAAGAACTGCTATGCGCTCGGAGCCGGCTTGGCCGAGGGCGTGCTCGAGGCGCGTGGCGAGTCCGACAGCGACTATCGCATGCACGACTACGAGTCTGCGCTGCTCGCGCAGGGCGCAGTGGAGATGGCCCAGATGATCGCGTTGCTCGGTGGCAACCCGGATGCGGTTGTCGGGCTGCCCGGCGTCGGAGACATGTATGTGACGAGCACCGGCGGCCGCAACGTCCGCGTCGGCAGGCTACTGGGCGCCGGTGTCGCTTTCACCGAGGCGTGGGAGCGGCTCGATCACATCACGCTCGAGGGCGCCGCGGCGATCGGCGTACTCGGCGGCGCGCTGTCGAAGCTGACCGAGCGGGGAATCGTCGCGGCCGGTGACTTCCCGCTGATGCGCCACCTGTACGAGGTGGTCGAGCTCGAACGCCCGGTGGCGATGCCCTGGGAGGCGTTCTTCGGCGGCGAACGGCCCGCGCGGCCGAGTTAGGAGAATCATGAACGAGGAGCGGATCAGCAACGCACTGCGGGGAGCGACAGACACCGCCCAGGTGCTGATCGGGGAAGGCGTCCTCAGCTCCGTAGCGGACCTGTTCGAGCGCACCTTCGGCCAGCGGCCGGCGGTCGTCGTCGCGGATGGAAACACGTTCCGGGTCGCGGGCGAGACGGTTCAGCACGAGCTCGAGGGCGCCCGACGCGAGCTGCTCGAGCCGTACATCTTCCCGGCCCAGCCCACCCTGTATGCCGACTACGAGAACATCAAGACCCTGATCGGCTCGCTCACTGAGCATCAGGCGATTCCGGTCGCGGTCGGATCTGGCACGCTCAACGACATCGTCAAGCGCGCCTCGCACGAGTGCGAGCGCCGATATATGACTGTCGCCACCGCGGCGTCGATGGACGGCTACACGGCCTTCGGTGCGTCGATCACCGAACAGGGTTACAAGCACACGATGAGCTGCCCGGCGCCGCGCGCGGTGCTGGCCGACCTCGCGGTCCTGACACACGCGCCGGCAAGGATGACCTCCTCCGGATACGCCGATCTGCTCGGCAAGGTGCCCGCGGGCGCGGACTGGATCCTCGCCGACGCGCTGGAGGTCGAACCGATCGATCCCACCCCGTGGTCGCTGGTCCAGGAGCCGCTGCGGGAAGCCACGGGCCGCCCGCGGGAGCTACATGCGGGGGACGCGGGGGCAATGGAGGCACTGATCGAAGGCCTGATCATGTCCGGTCTCGCGATGCAGGCCGCCGGCTCGTCGCGCCCGGCTTCGGGCGCCGAGCACCAATTCAGTCACTTGTGGGAGATGGAGGGACTCGGTCAGAACCCCCCGGAGGGCGAACCGCCGCTCTCCCATGGCTTCAAGGTCGGGCTGGGGACGGTATCGATCGCCGCGTTGTACGAGCGGGTGCTCGATCGCGACTTCTCCGCGCTCGACATCGAAGCGATCACTCGGGCGTGGCCGAGCTGGGACGAGGTCGAGCGCCGCGTTCGGGCGGACCACACGACCCCCGGGCTCGACGACGCGGCGGTCGAGGAGACCCAGGCGAAGTACATCGATGCCGGCCAGCTCAGGCAGCGGCTCACGCTGCTGGGCGAGCGCTGGCCTGAGCTGCGCGAGCGGGTCCGCGCTCAGCTGACGCCAGCCGCACAGCTCCAAGCGCAGCTGCGGGATGCCGGGTGTCCGACGACCCCGCTCGAGCTCGAGTTGAGTCCCGAGCGGTTCAAGGCGACCTACCGCCGGGCGCAGATGATCCGTCGCCGCTACACCGTGCTCGACCTGCTCACCGAGACCATGCTGCTCGACGAGTGCGTCGAGGAGCTGTTCGCGGACGGCGGATTCTGGGCCCAGCAGCTCAGCGCCGCCCGCTGAGCGCCAGCCGGGAATGCGGCATGAGCCTACGGGCGGTCATCTTCGACCTCGATGGAACGCTCGTCGACTCCGGGCCGGACATCGCCGCCGCGGTCAACCATGTGCTGGAGCAGCACGGACGGGAGCCGCTGTCGGTGGATGCCGTGCGCGAGTTCACCGGCTTTGGCGCCGAAGAGCTCGTGCGCCGGGCGTTTGCCGCTGTCGGGTTGGAGCTCGAGGGGCAGGAGCTGCAGGAAGCGAAGATCGCATACCTCGATCGCTACGGCGAGCACCCGGTGGAAGACTCGACCTTGTTCCACGATGCGGCGGCGGCGCTGGCGGCGCTGAAGGAGCGCGGCCTGGCGCTCGCGATCTGTACCAACAAGGAAACCGAGCTCTCGTGGGCAGTCCTGCGCGGTCTCGGTATCGATCGCTGCGTCGACATCGTCATCGGCCCCGATAAGGCGCCGCGTCGCAAGCCGCATCCCGAGCATCTGCGTGCCGCGCTCGAGGCGGTGGAGACGGACTCCGGCCACGCCGTCTACGTCGGCGACAACGAGGTCGACGTCGAGACGGCTGCCGCTGCCGGAGTCTCGTGCGTGATCGTCGATTGGGGCAGCGTCCCCGCGGGAGGCGAGCGCGATTGCGCGAGAATCCACCGCTTCGCCGAGCTGGTCGACATGGTTGACGCGCGGGCCGGATCCGCGGGCACTCCCTCGTAGGCGAGAGAGGCAGGCTTGGAGTTCAAGACCGAGCAGGACGCCGCGAAATCCGCGGCGGGCAACGCCGCCCTCGAGCGACACGTTCGAGACGGGATGAAGGCTCGACATCGTCGGCGTCTCATCGTCGCGGGGTACGCGCGAGCTCGCCCTCGAGCGGGGATCTCCCTCGCGACTCTCGACGAGCTCGAGGTGATCCGCTTCGGCTGGACGGTTACGCGGCGCCAGGTCGGCTCGCTGCTCGAGCGGGCGGGCTACCCAGAGGTCGAGTTGCCGCGCCGGGAGGTCGGAGGCGAACCTGTGGTCACCGACAGCGGTCACTACCTGATCGGCGCCCATCTGGCTCCTGGCGAATACGTTCGGCGGTACGGGCGGCCTGACGCCGCTGCAGCGCCCGCGGTACAAGCGGTAGAAGCATCATCCCGAATCGATAGGCCCTCCCCGGGAAAACCACTGCTTGGCCACGGTCAAAGCCGGCCAGCGCATCGCGCGCACACTGGGCCGCGCTGATTCTCAAGAATCCCGGGGGACCGCCGGCGATGCGGCCCGACACGCCCGCCACCTGGTCGAACTCGCTCTCCACCGGTCCCGGGCACACCTCCGTGACGACCACCCCGGTGCCGGCCAGATCCGCACGCAGGGCTTCGCTGAATCCGTCGACGAAGTGCTTGCTGGCGCAGTACGCGGCGCCGGCGGGCATCACCGTCAACCCGGCCCCCGACCCCACGTTGAGGATCCCGCCACGGCTGCGGGAAACCATCCCCGGCACGAGAGCGGCGGTCAGATGGGTCATGCCGAGGACATTGGTGAGTAGCACCTGCCGGGTACGGCCCCAATCGGCGCGGTCGAACAAGGCCTGGTGGCCGAGCCCAGCGTTGTTGACGAGAATGTCCACGGACTCCACCCGCTGATGGATCTGATCGAGAGCGCGATCGATATCCGCTTCGTCGGACAGATCGGCTGAAATCGTCTCCACCCGCAGATCGGGATGCTCTACCAACAGCAACTCACGTAGCTGTTCGAGCAACTGAGCTCGGCGGGCGAGCAACACCAGCGCCCTGCTTCGAGCGGCGAGCAATCGCGCGAGCTCACGCCCGATGCCCGAGGATGCCCCGGTCACCAAGGCGATTCCACCATCTATCGGCGGGATCGCGGTTTTGCTGTCCGACGTCATGGCGGAGAGTATGGCTCTGTCCTTCCGCGCGAGCATCCTCCCTCAGTAGCGCCCTCCCCGGGGAGCACCCTCTGCTGCGGGTGGGCGGGTGGACTCGGGAGCGGGCCAACGTTACATCGGTCCGCGTGCCGCACTCGAATGTCACGGTAGCCCGCGTGGCGCGGGCGATCGTTACATCCGCTCGGCGGGAAAAATCGAGTGTCACGGTAGCCCGCGTGGAGCGGGCCAACGTTACATCGATCCGCGTGCCGCAGTCGAGTGTCACGGTAGCCCGCCTCCGCCTCGGCGGGGCGGGAGCGAAGTCGAGTCAGCCGGGAAAGGGTGAAGGTGCAGCGCTTCGCCAGAGACAACACGAGCGCCCGAGCGCCACGGCAGCGCTCGAGACGTCTGCTATACGAGAGGAGAATGCCCGAGCCGGTCAAGGAGACGCTGGTGGTGACGAGCAAGCCGTCGCCGTATCTGAAGCAGCTCTGCCGGCATTTCGGGCATCGGCTCGAGGTCAGCTTCGACGATGACCGGGGACAGATCGCATTTCCTTTCGGAACCGGCGAGCTCGAGCGCGCGGGGGAGGGGCTCCTGCTGCGAGCGCGGGCGGGCAGCGAGGAGGACCTGCGGCGTGTCGAGGAGGTCGTCGGCTCGCATCTGGCCCGCTTTGGGCGGCGCGACGGCCTCGAGGTGAGCTGGAGTTAGATCGGATAGCTGCGAGTCTGGCCGCGTCGCCGTGATCGATGCGGAGACGCCTGCGAGGAGCGGATCCTCATCCCAAGATGTCGGCGCCTTCTGGTCCCGCGCCGACCCCGGGTCTTCGATCTAATCGCTCACGATCGCGGCGTCGCTGGACGCAAGCCGCGATTGCCAGTCGACGATCGTCTTGGTGAACAGCAACGGATCAGCGGCGTGCATAGCGTGGGCCATCTGCGGAAAGTCGAGGACCTCAAACGTCTGTCCGGCGTCGCGTATCAGCCGACCTGCGCGGGCGACCTGCTCGTCGGAGACGGCTCCCATCAGGTCGCCGGTCTGCGGATCGAGCTCGCGGTAGTGATGAGTAAGCAGGATCGGAGCCTTTGCGGCGGCGAGCATCCGCGCGTGATCGCACCCGGCGCCGGCGGAGCCCGACCAGAAGGAGCGCGCCCACTCCGGGTCGTACTCCCTGATGTTCTGCGGCGGGCCGCTCGGCGGAGGCCCATCGGGAGGCCCCCCGGGTGGGCCGCTGGGCGGGGGCCCGTCAGGAGGTCCGCCGAGCCCCATTCGCTGCAGGGCGACCAGCACGTGCGGGGGCAGCTCGCGGGGGATCGCCGCCTGCAAACCGTTCCAGTCGCCGATCGACCACTGATCGCCGAGCCACTTGCTGAAAACCGCGAACAGCGGGCCGATCGACTGGCGGATCGAATGGCCGCAGGCGGGGTTGAGCTCGGAGGCGAACAGCGGCGGATCCTCGCAGACCGCGCTCTGCACCTGACCCGGCCGTGCGTAGGCGGCCAGCCACGCCGCGAGCACGCCGCCCGACGAGCACCCGCTGACAGTCACCGGTCGGCCGATCACCGTGTCGATCAACCGCACCAGGTCGTTGCCCATGTTGTCCAGCGTGTAGCGGCCAGGTGTCCTGGTGGACCGGCCTTGACCGCGCAGATCGACGGCGAACACCTGGAAGTGCTCACCGAGGTGCGCCATCGCCGCTTCGTATCCCCACCACGATTCGGTCTGGCCGGGCACGAGCAGCAGCGCCGGGCGTCCGGCGGCGCCGGAGGTGGCGTAGTTCATCCGCACCTCTCCGAGATCCACCAACTGTTCGGGAAACGCGTGCGAGACGAACAGGTCGTCGCGGTCGGCGATCTCGAGCATGCTCATGCTTACCCTCACTAATCGGTCGTGGTCGGCAGGATCGTCTGCAGGCTTTCCGAAACCTCGCTCAGGTTCGAGCGCAGATGCTGAGCGACCGCCTCGCGCAGCCGCTCAGCGTCGCGCGCCACGGCGGCGTCCAGCAGCGGCTGGTGACGTTCGCGCGGCGTCCGGGCAAATAGGGCGTCGGTCTCGACGTACACGATCCGGATGTAGCGCTCGGCCGCGTGCCACAGATCGGTCACGATCCGCCTCAGCCGCGGCGTCAACACCGGCTCCATCAGCCGCATGTGGAAGGCGCTGTGCGCATCCCAGAAGCGATCGGAGTCGGCGGTCTCGCGGGAGAGCAGGGCAAACTCGCCGGCCAGCGCCTCGAGGTCCTCGTGGGAGAAACGCGCTGCGCTGCGCTTCGCGGCATCGGCTTCGATCAGCTCGCGCAGCCGGTAGATCTCCTGCAAGTCGCCGAGCTCGAGCGGCGCGACCACCGCCGTCCGCGCCGGGCGCAGCTGGACCAACCCTTGCCCGGACAGGCGCTGCAGCGCCTCGCGCACGGGGCTGTGGCTGACGCCGAGGTCCGCCGCCAGATCGCTGATCGAGAGCGTCTCGCCGGGCCGCAGCCGCCCCTCGAGGATCGCGCGGCGTACGGCGTGGCTCGCCCGGTCGACAAGCGACTGCGACTCGGTGACGAGCGGCGCGATCCCGGTGCGGCTCGGGCCGCTCACGTGCCTGCCCGCGACAGGCAAGGTGAGAGCTCCTCGATCCGGCGGATCAGGCAAGAGCAGCGTCCTCCGGCGGCGCAGGCTCCTCCGGGAGCCGCAGGTCGAGCGGCGTGCCGGGATCAAACTCGCCGGCGAAGCTGCGCTCGTGCACCGCGACTGCATCGCCGCTCTGACGCCAGGCGGACAGCAACTGCTCGGGGTCGGTATTGATCCCGATCGGGTTGACATGAAACTCAGGCGAGGTCCGCATCCACTCGCTCGAGGCCGCCCAGTCGCCGAAGTTGTCGGCCTGCAGCTCGACGCTGTTGCCATCGGGGTCCAGGTAATACAGCGACGTCGTCAATCCGTGGTCGAGGCACGCGTGGGGCGTGATGCCCGCATCGCGCAGGCGCTCGTAGGTGTCGATCAGCTGGCCGACGTGCTCGTACTCGAACGCGAGGTGATGCATCCCGGTGTGGGGCACCTTGTCGGGATCGTCGACGAGCGCCGGGTGCGCGAGCAGCGCCACCCGGTGATTTGCGGCGTCGTTGGTCATCCAGGCGCCGAACTTCGAATGGTGGTTGGCGGTCATTCCGACGACCTGGGAGTACCAGTCGAGCATCTTCTGTACGCGCGTGGTCTTGAGCGTCACGTGATGCAGGGTTGGGCGGGGCACAGCGGTTGCGGACATCACTCTCTCCCTTTCTCGGCGTGACAATCAGCGGCTGCAGGATCCCCGAATTAGCGAAGTTCCATTGCCGCCACAAACACCCAAACGTGTAGATTATCGATAATCGTCGAGACCACGATAAAGCTCGCGCGCCCGCAGTGATCGACGGCATGCGGCCAGACACGCAAGTCGCAATCGCCGGTGCCGGCCCGGTTGGGCTGGCCGCCGCGATCGAGCTGGGACGCCGCGGCATCGCGACGCTCGTGATCGAGCCTCGCGAGCAGGTCAGCCGCGCTCGCCCGCGCTGTAAGACGGTCAACGTCCGCACGATGGAGCACCTGCGCCGCTGGGGGATCGCCGGCCGGCTACGCGAACGCGCGCCGCTGTCGCCCGAATGGTCGAGCGACATCGTGTTCTGCACCACGCTGAACGGTCACGAGCTATCACGCTTCAGCGGCGTGCTCGGGTTGCGGCCCGAGGGCGACCGCTTCCCCGAGTTGGGCCAGCAGGCACCCCAGTATGTGCTCGAGGAACTGCTGCGCGAGGTCGCCACCGAGCTGCCGGCGGTGACGCTGCTCACCGGCGAGCGCGTGACCGACGTCGAGCAGACCGACCAAGGGGTTCGAGTGCAGACCGATCGCGGTACGCGCGCCGACGCCGAGTACGCGATCGGGTGCGACGGCTCTCACAGCGTCGTACGCGGGGCGATCGGCTCTGCGTACGTTGGCCAGACTGCGCTGCGCCCAAACTTCGGGATGACGTTCGAGGCGCCCGACCTATGGAGCCTCGTCCGCCACGGCCCCGCGGTCCAATACTGGATCATCAACGGTGACACGCCTGGACTGATCGGTCCGCTCGATACCCAAGGGAGATGGTGGGCGATGGCGATCGGAGTCGACCGCGAGACCGGCGTCCGTGACCCCGGGCGGCTGATCGACGGCCTCGCCGGCGGACCCGTCGAGGCAACGGTGCTGTCGATCGACCCCTGGACGGCGCGCATGCAGCTCGTCGACCGCGCCCGCCGGGGGCGTGTGTTCCTCGCCGGCGATGCGGCCCACCTCAACCCGCCATTCGGTGGCCACGGCATGAACACGGGCTTCGGCGATGCAATCGACCTCGGCTGGAAGCTGGCCGCGGTGCTCCAGGGCTGGGGCGCGGAGGGTCTGCTGGAGAGCTACGAGGCCGAGCGACGCCCGGTGCAGAAGCTCGTGATCGACGCCGCCGAGGCCAACAACCGCACGCTCGCGACCGAGCTCGTCGTACCGGAGCTCGCCGCCGACACGGATGCCGGCGAGCAGGCCCGCGCCGCCGCGGCCGCGAACATCCAGGCATATAAACACGCCGAATTCCACGCCCTCGACCTCGTGCTGAGCATCGCCTACGAGGACTCGCCCGTGGTCGCGAGCGGCGGCGGCCGCCTGCCGCACGCCTGGCTGGACGATGGCCGCTCGCTGTTCGACGCGCTCGGTGCCGGCTTCACGCTGATCGCGGGCGACGATGCCGTGGCCGTGGATGGGATCGTCGCCGCGGCGCGCGAACGGCGCGTCCCGCTGACCGTCCTGCGGCGCTCCGGGCAGCGCGGCTACACGCTCGTGCGGCCCGACCAGCACGTCGCCTGGCAGGATGAGTCGGGTCCTGCAGACCCCCGCTCACTGATCGACCGAATCCGAGGTGCCGCATGGCGAAAGTGATCGCATTCGACGTCAACGAGACGCTGCTGGACCTACGCGCGCTCGACCCTCATTTCGAAGCGCTGTTCGGCTCCGGAGCGCTGCGCGCGCAGTGGTTTGCGCAGATGCTGCAGCTGGCGTTCGTCGGCGGACTGACCGGCAGCTACGTGGACTTCGGAACCGCGCAGCGGGCCGCGCTGGAGATGCTCGGCGCCCGCCAGGGCGTCGCGATCGACGATCACACCGCGGCCGAGATGGTCGACCGGATGCGCTCGCTGCCACCTCACGCGGAGGTCGCCGACACGCTCCGCAAGCTGAGCGAGACCCCGCTGCGGCTCGTCGCGCTGACGAACTCAACGCATGACGTCGCCTCTGACCAGCTGCGCAACGCCGGCATCAGCGACCTGTTGGAGAACGCGTTCTCGGCCGACCAGGTGCGCGCGCTGAAGCCCGCGCGGGCCGCATACGAGCTCGTTGCCCGCGAGTGCGGCGTCAAACTCTCGGATGTGCGGCTGGTGGCGGCCCACGCCTGGGACGTATCGGGCGCGCTCGCGGCCGGGGCCAAAGGCGCGTTCGTGGCACGACCGGGGATGGTGCTGAGCCCGATCGGGCTCCAGCCGGAAATCGTGGGATCCGACCTGGCCGAGGTCGCCGAGCAGATCATCGCGGTTGACCTGAGCTGAAGGCAGTCGCCCGCATGTAGAACGTCGGTCGGATCACAGCGCCGCGCCGGCAGCGGACGCCGGTTCGGCCCAGGGCCTTGGGTGTGCCATATTGTGGCCATGCGTCTGCACATTAGTATCGAGGACAGCATCGTCGAGGAACTGGACCAGCGGGTGGGGGCTCGTGGCAGGAGTATGTTTATCGCCGCAGCCCTCCGGCGTGCGCTGGACGACGAGCGCCGCTGGGAGGCGATCGCTGAAGCAGTTGGGACCATCGAGGACGCCGACCACAGCTGGGACGATGATCCGGCGCGCTGGGTCAGGGATCAGCGCCGAGCGGACTCTGTGCGGGTCGGGTAGCCCTGAGCGTCCTGCTTGACACGACCGTGCTAATCGACTTGCTCCGTGGGCGTGCGTTGACCGTCGAGCGTCTCGCGGCTCTGCGTCGGAACGGAGATCCGCCGTTTACGACAGCAATCAGCGTAGAGGAGATTCATCGCGGACTCCGATCCGGTGAGCGGGGCGCCGTCGACCGACTGTTCGACGGCCTTCGGATCGCCTCAATCGGTCGTGCAGAAGGTGCACGCGCCGGCGACTGGCGCCGTGAGCACGCGGCTGGCGGCGTTACCTTGGCTCAGGCTGACTGCCTCATCGCCGCCATCGCCGTCTCGCTGGGCGTACCGCTTGCCACCGGCAACCCCAAAGACTTCCCGATGTCCGAATTGCAGGTCCAGCACTGGCCGGTTGGAGCCTGAGTAACGCATGTCCTGCTGACATCCATCCCGGAGTTGCCAACCCGGGCTGTCCTGGAGACCGTCGGTTGAATGACAGTGAAGGCCGTCGCAGCGAACGGCTCCTCGCCCCGCCGGCGACTCCGCGTCTGACAGTTTGTTGCGAGCACTGCTGGTCCTGTCCGGTAGGTGTCGCGAGTCGCCGACGCGAGATGGCACCGGCGTGACTGGATCTGCGTGCAAGGGGGCGCGCGCCGACCGCGATCGGGGCGTTTTGCAGTAAGCGATCGGCTACCCCGACGCCCACTCCTACCGCAGTCTCGACAGTTGGAACGGGCTGACACCGAACCGCGCCCGAACCGATGCCTTCGATCGAGTCTTCTATTCGTTGGTGGTTGCCGGCGTCATGGGCGAGGTCGGAGCAAGATCACGAGGGCTTGGCGGCGTGACTGAGGGCATCCGCTCGTCGCTCTGTCGAGGTTGCGGTTGTTCATCTCGTGCGCGCATCGGCAGGCCTAGAACGAGCAGGAATGCGCCGGCGAGTGGTACGAGACATGCCCATGCGGTGATCTGCAAAGCGTCGGTCGCGAGGTGGTGGTCGAAGGCGGAGAAGAAGATCGTGCCCAGGACGGCGACGCCGAGTGAGGTCGAGAGCTGCTGCGTCGCTTCGAGGACACCGGACGCGGACCCGACCTCGTCCATGTTGACGCTGTTGAGAACGAAACCGAACAGCTGGGCGAAGCTCGTGCCGGCGCCGATGCCGGCGAGCGCGAGGCCGGGGACGAGGTCCCAGGTTGAGGCGCTGTCGGCTCCGGTGAGGGTGAGGGCGACGCTGACGTTGCCGGCCGCGATGAGCAGGATCCCGATGTGGAGGAGGTGTCGGCCGAGGCGGTTGACTAGCGCGAAGGAGGCGGTCATGCCGAGGACGATCCCGATGACCATCGGGGTCAGCGAGAGGCCGGCGTGGATCGGTGACCAGCCCTCGCCGAGCTGTCCGTAGAGCGAGACGCAGAGCAGCAGGCCGGAGAAGGCTCCAAAGAAGAAGAGGATGACGGCAATCCCGCTGAGGTAGGTGCGGTTGCTGAGCAGGGACGGCTCGATGAGGGCGTTATTTCGGTTGCTTCGCTCGTGGCGCAGGAAGGCGAAGAGGAGGAGCAGCCCGGCGGCGAGGATCGTAAACATCCACAACGGCCAGCCTTCGGCCCGGCCTTGGATGAGCGGGTAGATGATCGCGACCAGCGCGAGGCCGACGAGCCAGACCCCGCCGATGTCGAGCTTGAGGTCAGCGCGCTTGGCGCTGTCGGGCAGGGCGGGGAGCGCGAGGGCGAGCGCCACGACCCCGATCGGGACGTTGATGAGGAACACCAGGCGCCATCCGACGTGCCAGAGGTTTGCGTCGATGATCGCGCCGGCAAGGACCGGCGCAGCGAGTAGCGGCAGGCCGGTGGCTGGACCGACGAATCCCATTGCCTTATCGAACTCGTCCGGGTCGGGGAAGAGCTGCTTGAGGAAGCCGAAGCCCTGAGGGATCATCAACGCGCCGAAGCCGCCTTGGAGTGCTCGACATGCGATCAGGACGGGCATCGATGGGGCTGCTGCGCAGGCGGCGGAGAACAGAGTGAAGCCGGCGAGCCCGGCGAGGAATACCCGGCGGCGGCCGAAGATGTCTCCGAGCCGAGCGCCGGCGATCAGCAGCACAGCGAATACGAGGGTGTAGCCGGCGCTGATCCACTGCAGCGTCGAGGCGCCGCCGCCGAGATCGTGTCGGATCGATGGGCCGGCGATGTTCGCGATGGTTGCGTCCATCGCGTCCATCACGTTGGCAGTCATCACGACGATGAGCACGACCCAACGGAAGCGATGATGCTGCCGGTTCGAGCGGTCCATGTCGGTCTGTGTGGGGGTGATGGTCGTCGTGCTCACTGGAGGCTCACAGGTCCGAACTCTGGCCAAGCCAGTTTGACTAACCGGTCGTCAAGTAATTGACTGGGGCAGAGAGTAGCGATAATTCACCGGCCGTCAAGTAATATTTGCTGGAATGGCTCGACCAACCGGCAGTAATGGCACCCAGACCCGCGAGCGGATCCTCGAGATCGCCCAGGAGCTGTTCACCCGGCAGGGCTATGACAAGACCTCGCTGCGGGAAATCGCGGAGCGCCTGCAGATCACCAAGGCGGCGCTCTACTACTACTTCGAGCGCAAGGAAGAAATCCTGCTCGCGCTCCACCGGCGGCTGAACGCGTTGGGCGCGAACGTCATTGACGAGCTCGAGGCAGCCCCCGACGGGCCCGCGCGAGCCGCGATCTGGCCTCGCCTCGCCAACGAGATGATCGACTTCATGGTGGAGAACCGAGAGCTGCTGCTCCTCCACAACCGCAACCGCAACGCGTTCGAAAGCCTCGACGCGCGCGGCTTGGGAGAGGGCCGGGAGGTCGAAGCGCGCTTCGAACGCATCCTCTCCTCGTCGACGATCCCTCTCAGGGAGCGCGTCCGGATGGCCGCGACGGTCGGCGTGATCACTGAGGTCTTCGGGGACAGCGCCGCCGCTTTCGAAGACGTCTCACGCGAGCAGCTCGCGGACCTCGTTCGAGAGGCGATCGCAGACCTCGTCCCCGCACCAGAGAGCCAAACGCACCCGAACGTCTGAGCAGGCCGGCGGCTCAGCCGGTCGCGATCCGGCACTTCGGCGACGCTGGCGCCCTCGGCGATTCAGCAATCGGGAACCCGCTCGAGCGGGGGCGGTGCGTCTGTCCGCGATGAGCGTTCGGTAACAGCGAACGCGGCTCAGGCGCCTGCGACGGGTGAACCCTGCTTATCTGTGCAGTCGCGTCGTGTCAAGGCCTCCGGTATGAAGTTGCTGCTGGCGTTGTGGCGTGTGCGTGCGGGTGCCGATGCTTAACTCGGTCCGCGACTCGGGTTGGCTACCGGGGTCGGCGACATGATGGTGATCGGGTTTCCCGCTGGGGGAAGTTCCGGTGCGGCCGCTCGGTCTTTGGAGGCCGTCCACGCGAACGTGGCGGGCAGCAGGGCGGGAGCTGGTCGCGGTGCATCGGCTGAGGTGGAGCGTTGCGCGCACGCAGTCTCTCATGCGGGCGCGAGCGCCTGGTCGCCGAGCCTTGAGGGTGTGGTAGCTGCGTTTGAGGAGGTTGCGCGCGATCGCGAGGCAGGCGCGATTGTGCCCGAGTCTCTGGGCGGCTTGCCGGTAGTAGGCGTGGTCGGGAGAGCTGAGGCAAGTCGCGGTCTGGGCTGCCTCATACAGCGCCCAGCGCAGGACCGGTGGTCCCTGGCGGGAGAGGTGTCCGGCCGCGCGCCGCCGGTCAGAAGCGTGCACGGTGATGTCCAGGCCGCCGTAGCGGACCGCGTAGCGCGATGAGGAGAACCGCCGGCAGTCGCCGACCTCGGCGAGGACCGCGCCGAAGTCAGCTCCCCCGACGCGGGTAGCGTCCTGCTCAGCGCGGAAGGTGCGTCGATGTCGTACTCCCTTTAGCGGCGGACGCGGGGCGCGATCTCGGCGGCGAGTTCGAGCTGACGTGGCTCGTCGCCCAGCGGCCACACGTACACGCGCTGGCACCCGGCCGCCTCGTAGCGGGAGAGCAACTCGGCGCAATGATCGACCGACCCGACGCACACCTGCGCACCGAGCTGGTCGGCGTCACGTCTGAGAAGCGGCGAGAGAACCTCGCTCAGCACGCGGTCTCGCTCGGCGCGGTCATCGGTGATCCACGTCCACATCGTCACCAATGCGTTAGGGAACTGCTCGGCGCTCTTACCCCTGCTCGCAAGCTCGACGGCCAACGCCTCGCGGGCGGACGCGAACTGGTCGGGGGAGGCGTTGTATGCGGAAGCCATCCACCCGTCTCCCAGCCGTGCCACCCGCCGCAGCCCCGCCCTGGATCCCCAGCTTCCGATCCACAGCGGAAGGCCGTCAGTCCGTCGCGGTGCGGGTGCAAGCCGCGCGTCCGGTAACGCGAAATGACGCCTGCGATCCGGCAGGGGCTCGTCCCGAAGCAGCGCTCGAAGGATCATCACCGCCTCGTCGAATCGCTCCCAGCGATCCTCGAACGCAACACCGACAGCGTCATAGTCACGCTTCGAGGACCCGGGGCCGACGCCCGCCACCAATCGCCCGCCCGACAGCAGATCGAGGGCGGCGAGAGTCTTCGCCAGCGGCACCGGACCACGGAGCGCAGGCAGCGAGATCGTCGTGGCGACAGTCATGTCACCCGAACGGTCAATCACTGCCGCAAGCGCCGTCGGACCATCGAGCCACGGCGTCGAGAACACAAAGTGGTCGTTTGCCGATACAGCCACGAACCCGGACTCACGAGCCACATCGACAACCGCCTGCAACCGCCCCAACGACTGGCCCTCGTCGCCAAACTCCATCAGCGGCAGGTGCACACCAAGCTCCATCATCGCGATCCTCCCACATCACCCGCAGAGCTGAACGGCACCCCGCTCGAGAGACCTGCTCTCATCACGCCATGAGCATCTCGCCCCAAACCGGCCACAAACGCCCAATGCGCGGATACCGAGGTGGACGTGCTCGCTCGGCACGGGGCCGAGGGAGCGAACGCAGCTGAAGCTCTCGATGTTCAGTAAAGGCCGGGCACGAGCCGCCGCGAGTGCTGCTGGTAAGAGCGGTAGGACTGGCCGAGGGCGCCGGCAAGCATGGCCTCCTCGGCATCGATTCGACGACGGTAGGCGAGCAGGTTGGGGACGGTGGTGACGAGAATCGCCGGAGCACTAGTCATCGCCACCCCGTACCCGAGCCACATCGCCAGCACTCCGGCATAGCCCGGATGGCGAATCAAGCGATACGGGCCGCTGGTGACCACGGCTTGGCGATCCTGGATGCGAAGCGTCCGGGTGTAGTGGGCGCCGAGAGCACGCGCAGCGGCCACCCGCAGCACGATTCCGCCGGCCATCACCCCGACACCAGCCCACCCAAGCACATCCGGCAGTCGCCCCCGCCGGCAACGGGCCAGGAGAGGCCCTCCCACCAACGCGGTCCCGAAAGAGGCGCCGGCCGCCGCGGTCGTTCCCCGATCCTGGTCATCGGTGTCGAAACTGCGAGCGGTCTCGCCTTGGCGGAGCCGACCCTCGATTCCCATGAACGCCATCAGCAGGCAACCGCCGAACCCGTCACGCCCGGGCCCCTCCTCCATCTCGCGGTCGTCGAACACGTTCACCACCCGCACGGTCAGGCACCTTCGCATGTTCCGCGTCTGGGAGCAAAAGCTGCACCGAGCGCGCTTGTCCTATTGGTTCCAGCGAAACATGCTCCGAAGCCCGTCACCCACGCGTTTGTCCGCATAGGAGCAGAAAGTCGCCGTCGCTCCCGTCCTCGCGCTCCACCGACTGCCCGTTCACGAACACGGAGAACCCTCAGCGCTCCGAATCGGGCTCGGCACGCTTCTCCTCCCGGTCAAATCCGGCAACGTCAATCGGCTCCTGCTTTCGCTCGGCCGCGATCATCTGCACCCCACCGAGGCCGCGTCCAAAGAGTGCTGTAGATACGTGACCGGTGCTGTCAGAGCGACGGCGTAGGTTCCCTCAAGTCCTGCAAGACGAAGAAGGAGGCCTACGCCGTGAGACGCACGGTACCGCCGTCGGCGGAGATACAAGCGAGCATCGACAAGCTGCTGTCGAAGGGGATGGTTGATGACCCGCAGAAGATGCTGTCCGAGCTCGCCCGGCTCGGCGCTCGGTTGATCATCCAGCGGGCAGTCGAGGACGAGTTCGACCAGTGGCTCGGTCGCGCCCGCTACGAGCGGCGGCCGGAGCGGCAGCGCGGCCTGCGAAATGGGTTCCGGCCCCGGCACCTGCAGACGGCCGAAGGTGAGCTGCGGATCGAGATCCCGCAGGTCCGCGAGGCGGCGATGCCGTTCGTCTCCAAGCTGTTCCCGAAGTGGCACTGCAAGCGGCTTCTACGAACGGACCCGTTAAAGGCGCTGGTGATCGGCGGGTTCGTTCGCGGCATGTCGATGCGCGATGTCGAGTCGCTGTGCGATGAGGCCGGGCTCGGTCGCACGTCGAAGTCGACGGTCGCGACGATCTGCGCGGAGCTGCGTGAGCGGTTCGAGGCGTTCTGTCGCCGCTCGCTCTACGACGTCAACCTGGTCGTGCTGTTCCTCGATGCGATCTATCTCCCGGTCCGTCCCAGCGGCCCGAAGGAGGGCGTGATTTGCGCGTGGGGAATCACCGAAACCGGCGCAAGAGCACTGGTTTCCGTGCGCCTGGGGATGCGGGAAGCCAAGGAGGACTGGCTCGAGCTCGGCCGCGACCTCACCACCCGCGGGCTCGCCGCACCACGCCTGGTGGTGGCCGACGGCGCCCCCGGTCTGATCTCGGCAGTGGAGGAGTTATGGCCGCGCGCCGATCGCCAGCACTGTGCGGTTCACCGCCTGCGCAACCTCCAAGCGAAGCTGCCCAAGTCAGAGCACGACCGGATCCGCTTCAACTACTGGTCAGCGCTCACCGACGCGACCAGCGTCAAGGACGGCAAGCTCCGACTCCAAGTCCTCATCTCAGAACTCGAGCATGCCGGCTACGACGCTGCCGCCCGCTGCCTCGCCGACGACCTCGACGCGCTCGTCGTGCACCTACGCTACCCCCTACGGCACCGCGAACGATGGCGGTCAACCAATCTCCTCGAACGCTCGCTCGGTGAGGTCCGCCGTCGCACGAAAGTGATGGGCCGCTTCCCCGGGGAGACCAGCTGCCTCTCACTCGTCTGGGCGGTCCTCGACCTGTTCTTCAGCCACGCCAGCAACGGCGCCACCTTCACCGACGTCGACCGTCAACACCTCTACCGAATCAAATACCAGCAAGCCGACCCCGACACCCTCGACGAGGAGGTCACCGCCGCATAGACTCAACCACGGGAACCCGAACCACGCGCGAATTTACAGCGGTAAATGGACGCGGCCCCACCGACGAGCGCCCCGGATTGCGCGGCAAGTGCGACACATCCTGTACGGGAATCAACTGACTCCCGCGACGCCTATGAGAGTGCCCTCCGGGTCGTTGAAATGGCCGACGACGAGTCCGTTTGGTGATGTGGCCGGACCCATCACCCGAGTGCCGCCCAAACTCTCGGCCAGCTGAAGCGCGGCTTCGACGTCTTGAACGCCGACATAGAAGACCGCGTGGCTGTCATAGCCCTCGCCCCCTCCAATGCCGCCGCGGATGCCAGTTCCGTCGTCCGTCGTGATGAGGTCGATAAACCCGTAGCCCTCGGCATCGGAGACCTCTTTCGCGACGGGCGAAGGCGTGTCGAAGGTCCAGCCGAACAAGTCGCCGTAGTAACGCCGCAGCCGATCCGGATTGCTGCCGATCACCTCGAAGTGCACGACAGGGCGAGCCATGATGAAGCTCCTTTCTGCGCCTGGGGACCCTGGACGAGCCCCGTCCAGGGTCACTCGTAGTTCGACCATAGGACCGGGCAGCTTCGCGGAACTCATCGGTCGACGGGTCGAACCACGCCGTGGCGGACCAGGACTTGGAGACGCTCGGGCCCCGCTTCGTGTCCAGCGCGTGCTTCCTGACGAGTTCATCGACAGACCTGCTCGGCGCGGATACCGCGACCGCCGCGCCAACGCGCGCCGGGCAGGCTGCAGGCGCCGACCGATAGCCCCACCTTCCGCGCGTTGGGGGAGTCGCCGGTGCGCTCGAGATGCGCGTGCCGTGACGGAAGCAGGTTCCTTAGGGCCAGGCTGCCCTTCTTGGAAGACCACGGAATACGGGCCTGGTGGGGGTGTAGGCAACCGACAGGGCCTCGTAGGTGAGCCGTCCGAACCGCTGACATCCAAGCTGCCGACCACACCGCGACCGACTGCCTTAATTCGTTATCGGTTTACATAAGCCCGATTATCGAGCGTTGAAAGAGAAGAATGCTCGCCCGGCACCGCGAGGTTCCCGTTGTGTTCGACGCTCGCCGTCTGTCGTCCGCAGTCCCCAGCCGGGCTGGAAGCGCGCAGGAGACGGCGCATGATCTTGCCCGATGGCAGCCTCGGGATTGCTTCGATGAACTCGACCGCGCGGATGCGCTTGTGCGGTGCGACGCGCTCTGCGACCCATGCGATCAGGTCATCGGCGACGACCTCGTCGCGCGCGACGATGAACGCCTTGGGAACCTCGCCGGCTCTGTCGTCGGGGATACCGATGACGGCGGCGTCGGCGACGGCGGGATGGGCGCAGAGCAGGCCCTCGAGCTCGGCTGGGGCCACCTGAAGGCCCTTGACCTTGATCAGCTCCTTGATGCGGTCGGTGATCCGAACCACGCCGTCGCTGGCGACCGTTCCGAGGTCCCCGGTGTGGAGCCAGCCATCGGCGTCGATCGTCGCCGCGGTGGCGTCCGGGTCGCCTCGATAGCCGCGCATCAGCTGCGGCCCGCGGATCAGTAGCTCGCCCTCGGCGCCGGCTCCGAGATCCGCGCCGGTACCGGGCTCAATCACGCGCGCCTGCGTGCCCGGCAGCAGCTGCCCCACCGTCCCCGGCACGATCAGCTCGGGGACCTCGACGTGGGCGAGCGCGATCGCGCCGGTCGTCTCGGTCATGCCATAGCCCTGGCCGCATGAGCAGCCGACCCGCCGCGCGCACTGCTCCTCGATCCGCCGGTCAAGCGGCGCCGCGCCGCAGCCCAGCCAGCGCAAGGCGGACAAGTCATACCGCTCAACCGCTGGGTGCCCGGCGAGCGCAAGCGCGATCGGGGGAGCAACGACCGCGCTGGTCACGCGATGGTCCTGCATGACCCGCAGGAACTCATCGAGCTCGAAGCGCGCCAAGGTCACCACCGTCGCGCCCTGGCAGAGGGCGTGACAGACGACCACGATCAACCCCATGACGTGCGACATCGGCGCGAGTGCCAGCACCACGTCATCGCAGCTGAGCGTCAGCGCGGACTCGATCTGGACGAGATTCGCGACCGCCGCGTGATGGGTGATTTCGACGCCCTTCGGAAGACCGGTCGTGCCGCTCGAGTACGGAAGCAGCACCACGTCCTCGGGCTCAATCGCGACCGCGGGAGGTTCGGCATCCGCGGCCAGGTCGCCGTAACCGACCACCGACGGCACACCGGCCTCGTTCGCGGCCTGCGCGGCGCGCTCCTCGAGCGACGGGATCGTCGCGAGGATCTGCGCGCCGGAGTCGCGCAGCTGAGAGGCAAGCTCGCCCACCGTGTACTGCTGATTGATCATCGTGACAGTCCCGCCGGCGATCGCTGCGCCGAGCACCAGCACCGCGAACTCGGGCGTGTTGGAGCAGTAGAGCGCCAGCACCGCCCCGCGTCCGAAGCCGCGTGCCGCCAGACCGGCGGCGCTTCGCCGCGCGGCGGCTGCCAGTTCGCCGTAGGTCAGCGTACGGCCGTCGGCTGCGTCCACGAGCGCCGCGTGGTCTCTGAGCCGCTCGGCGTGACGCAGAACATGCCCGGCGAAGTCAACGTTGGGGATCTGAGGCGCCGGCCATGGACTCGAGATCACCCTCGGCGCTGCGGTGGCTGTCGGTTGCATTGCCTGATCCTCCCGTCCGCGATCAACGATACTCCGTTTCGGACTTTTGACCATACGATATGATTCGGACTATGTCAAGCGTTCGACTCGGGCCGACGTCATATGTCGTGCTCGGGAGCATTTCGCTGCGGGGACCGTCGACCTCGTATGAGCTGAAGCGGTTCGTCGAGGCGAGCCTCGGCCACTTCTGGTCGTTCCCCCACTCCCAGCTGTACGCCGAGCCGGACCGGCTCGCTCACGCGGGGCTCCTCAGCGAGGATCGCGAACGGGACGGCCGCCGCAGGCGGACCTACACGATCACTGCAGCCGGAAGCGAGGCCCTGGAAGCGTGGCTTGCGAAACCCACCCCCGAGAACCCCGAGATACGCGATCTCGGCCTGCTGAAGCTGTTCTTCAGCGAACTGGCCACCGAGGACGAGTTCCAGGCGCTCGCCCGAGAGCAGGCCGCCGTACATCGCAACCTCCTCGCCCGCTACGAGTCCTTGTGGCGAAGGTACGGCGAACGCCCCGAATACGCCCACCGCAACCTCCCCTTGGGCTGGGGATTACAGATGGAGCGGGCCCTCGTGGAATTCTGGGAAGAGCTTGCCGAGGAACGCTCGCCGACCGCCGCCCAGCCAACTCGCAACATCGCCTCACGCTAGACAGCTCCCGCCAAACCACTCGGAGTGGAGCAGCTGACATCCCGAGCAGGCGGGGTGTGCTGACTGGATCGCCCGGCCCGGGGTGACCCCAAGTTCCCGGTCGAGGATGCTCCGCGCGTGGGCGTAGATGCGCACGGCGCCGGCGACGTCACCCTGGGCGGCGAGCGCGTCCATCTCACGGCGAGCGCTTCGACCGCCTCGACGTGCTCGCCAGTTCAGCCGGGATCCTGCACCACGGCCCCCTGGAGGACCGGGTCGTCGTCGATTGGGATCGAAGTTTTCAGTCAATGTCACCGGCACCTTCTCGATGGCGAAACACTCCTCCCTCTCCTTCGCTCCGCACAAGGGCTGATAGTGAACAGGGCCTCGATCGCCGGCAAGGAAGGGAATCGAGGGCTCGCCGCCTACGGCGCCACCAAGGCCGCCGTCACCTCACTGAACGCGGAGCTCGAACCCGCCGGCGTACGGGCGATCGCGATCTGCCCGGAGTTCGTCGATACCCCAATGGCCGCGATCGCGACGGTACCGCGCGAGGAGATGATCCAGGCCGGCGACGTCGCCGAGGTCGTCCGCACGATGCTCCGGCTTAGCCGGCACGCGTACATCCCAGAGGTGGTGATGGATCGTACGAGTTCGGTCCGAGTCCGGCAATGACCCGAAACGATCGTGTGAGTCGATCCCCGCTCTGAGAACGGAGCAGGAATCGAGAAGCGCCCTCGCCGAGCCAGAGCTACGGTGACCGCGATCGACATCCGCACGACGACTCAGGAGCGAATATGACCGGCTCATCCACCGAGGGAATCAAGACCGTGCTGCATCCCGTGTCCGACCTGGGGAGGGCGAAAGCGGTGTACACCGCCCTGCTCGGCGTACCGCCGCAGAGCGACGAGCCCTACTACGTTGGCTACGAGGCCGCCGGCCAGCAGATCGGGCTGGTCCCGGGCGGTGGACCGCAGGGCATGACCTCCCCCGTGGCCTACTGGCATGTGCCGGACATCGAGGCGAAGCTGGCCGAGGTCACCGCCGCCGGCGCGGCCGTGAACGAGCCCCCACGCGATGTCGGGGGCGGCCGCCTGGTGGCCACGGTCACCGATCCCGACGGCAACGTGCTCGGGCTGATCCAAGACCGCTAACCGCGCCGGGGCGTGCGCGGGCGCGCCGACGTCGCCGTCGCCGGATGCCGTCGCAGGCGGTCGTAGAGTGGTCCTGGATGTCAAGCGTGCTCGTGTCTCAGGAGGAGGACTTCCCGCGCTGGTATCAGGATGTGATCGCCAAGGCGCAGCTGGGCGAGAACGGTCCGGTGCGCGGGACAATGGTGATCCGCCCGTGGGGATATGCGATCTGGGAGCGTCTGCAGGCAGCGATTGACGAGCGGATCAAGGCCACCGGGGCGCGCAACGCCTATTTTCCACTCCTGATCCCGGAAGCGTTCCTGCGCCGCGAGGCTGAGCATGTGGAGGGCTTCAGTCCCGAGCTTGCGGTTGTTACGCACGGCGGTGGGAAGGCGCTCGAGGAGCCGGCGGTGATTCGCCCGACAAGCGAGACGATCGTCAACTCGTCATTCGCGCGGTGGATCTCGAGTTACAGGGACCTGCCTCTGCTGATCAACCAGTGGGCGAACGTGGTCCGCTGGGAGCTCCGGCCGCGCCTGTTCCTGCGCACCTCGGAGTTCCTGTGGCAGGAGGGGCACACCGCGCACGCGGGCCGCGAGGAGGCGCAGGAGTACGCGCTGCGAATCCTCGACGACGTGTACGCCGACGCGATGATCAACGAGCTGGCGATCCCGGTGTTCCGCGGGCGCAAGACCGATCGGGAGAAGTTCGCCGGTGCGGAGGTCTCGTGGTCATGCGAGGGCCTGATGCGCGACGGCAGGGCATTGCAGATGGGCACTTCACACGAGCTGGGCCAGAACTTCGCTCGCGCGTTCGACATCCAGTTCGGCGATCGTGAGGGCCGGCTGCGTCACGTCTGGCAAACCTCGTGGGGCGCCTCGACGCGCCTGCTCGGCGCGATGATCATGGTTCATGGCGACGATTTCGGGTTGCGCGTTCCCCCCCGGCTCGCTCCGACGCAGGCCGTCGTGCTCGCCGTCCGCGCGGGCGAAGGAGTGCTCGAGGTCGCGCGTACGCTGGTCACGGAGCTCCGCCAAGCCGGAGTCCGCGTCGAGCTCGATGACCAGCTGGAAGTCTCGCTGGGAAGGCGCATCATTGACCACGAGCTTCGCGGCGTGCCACTGCGCATCGAGCTAGGTCCTCGTGACCTCGCCGCCGGTCACGCACTCGTCGCGCGACGCGCGAGAGCGGCGAAGGAGACACTGCCGCTGCGCGCGCTGAGCGCTCAGATTCCGCAGATGCTCGAGCACGACCAAATCGAGCTGCTGGCGCAGGCAACCGCGCTGCGCGATACGAGGACGCGCCCGGCTCGGACGATCGACGAAGCACTGGAGATCGCACGTGAGGGCTGGGCTCGGCTTCCCTGGCCGGTCTGCGGTCAACAGGGGGAGGATCGCCTGAACCGGGCCGGCATCTCTGTCCGCTGCCTGATCCGCCGGGACAGCGCGCCCGTCGACGATCCCTGGGCGGATGGTGTCGATGCGCTGGCTGCCCGCGCCTACTGAGCGCGCGGCCCCGGATCCTGCGGGGACCGTTACCGGTACCGTCTCGCGATAGTGGCCAGGGTTACCGTGGACCGCGCTCGGGCGCTCGCGCTCTCGCTTCCCGAGGCGATAGAGCAGGATCATCACGGGCGTCCTTCGTTTCGGGTCGAGGGTCGCATCTTTGCCACGCTGTGGGAGGAGCATCTGATGAACGTGATGCTCGATGAAGCTGGCACCAGGACCGTGACCCAGGAGAGACCTGACGCGTGCAAAGAGCTGTGGTGGGGAAAGCGCCTGGCGGCGGTCCAGGTCGCACTCGACCGCGTCGACGAGGTCCTGCTGCGCGAGCTGCTCCTCGACGCGTGGGAATCGAAGGCGTCGAAGCGCCTGCTCGCAAGCGCCTTAGGTTTGCGACGCTGATGGAGCAGTTTCCGCCCACCTATCCAGTACGTGAGGACCGCCACGCACCCGCTCGAGGATCAGCTGGATGATGCTGATCGTGAGATCGGGGTCGTGGACCTGCACGTAGTGGTCGCTCCCGGTGGCGAACACGTGTGGAGTCTGCGGCTCGAGCGCGACCAGGCTCTGTTGCACCGCCGGCCACACCTTCTCCAGCCTGGTGGTGATGGCCTTGGGTGCACTGGGCGCGGTGGCGAACGGCTCGGTCTTGCTAATCACCGCCAGCGGGACGCGGGGCAGCGGCCTGGCCCGTTCGATGGCCCTGATCGTCTCGTCGACGTTGAAGGTCTCCCACCCCGGCTGATTCTCCAGCGGCGTGCCGGGAGAGTTGAGCAGCTTCACGTAGCGGGGCCACAGACGAGGCCCGAACAGCGTCTTGATGTTCTGGGAGAACGTGTCGACCAGCACCAAGCCGGCGGTCTGGGAGGGATACGTGGAGGCGAAGAGGCGCACGATCATCCCTCCATAGGAGTGACCGACGAGTAGATACGGTCCCGGCACGCGTGCTCGCGTCAGCAGCGCGTGCAGATCGGCGACCATGCTGGGCAACGTGCGGGGCATCTTCACCGGAGTGCTGCGAATAGTCAGCGTCGGTGGATTCGTGTACCGGATCGTGCCTGGCCGGTCGTACATGCAGACGTGCGTGTAGCGGGCGACGCCGGAGAAGACCGACTGTGACGGCAGCACGGGCGGCGTCGTGGCGGTCAAGGTCCACGGGTCCGAGGAGTCGTGGATACCGGACTCGAGAACCACGGTGGGAGCTCCCCGGCCCGCACACCGCAGGTACAGCTTGCGGCCAGGGCCGATCGTGATCTGTCCGGGGAAGTTTCCTTGTGCCGGACTGGCCGCCGAGAGCCGGGACTTCCGCGCCGCGGCACCGTCGGGGGCGGTGATGATCGCGAGCACGGCGGCCAGCAGCCCCGCGAGCGCCCAGATCCGGAATCGATTGATCCTCACGAGGTTCCGTGGGGGGCGAGTTGTCCGTAGTCGGCCATCCGCTCGATCACGCGCCGTACCTCATCGATCCCCAGCAGACGCGGTTCGCCGAACTGGCGCGCGCGGTAATAGAGCGCCGAGAGCCACTCGAGGGTCAGGCCCCGCGAGTACGCCACTTCCAGAGTCTCTCCGATCGAGATCGTGCCGTGATTGGCGAGTAGCGCGGCGTGCCTTCCCGCGAGTGCGCGGCCCATGTTCGCTGCCAGCTGGGAGGTGCCGAAGGTCGCGTAGGGCGCGACGCGCACAGGACCGCCGAGCTCAGCGATCGAGTAGTGAATCGGTGGCAGCTCGTCGATCACCGTCGAGAGCACGGTTGCGTAAGGTGAGTGAGTGTGCACCGTCGCACGCGCGTCGGTGAGCTCGTAGACCGCCAGGTGCATCGAGATCTCGGTCGTCGGCATCAGCTCCCCTTCGACCGGCTCCCCGTCGAGGTTCACGACGCAGATGAGCTCGGGACGCATCGCGTCGTAGTCGAGGCCGCTCGGGGTCATCGCGACGAGGTCCCGGCTGCGCACGCTGATGTTGCCGGAAGTTCCGGTGACCAGGCCATCCGGCCGCAGGCGCTGTGCGTAACGGGTGATCTCCTCGCGCTCCGCTCCCAACCTCATCGGACGAGCTTACGACGTTTGCGAGTGCGTCAATCCGTCTCGAGCGCCTCGCTCAGGCGGGGAAACAGCTTCGAGACGCCTGGATATATGTCGCGATAAACCTCGAACAGCCGCTCATAGGCCTCGACGCCGGCCTCCTCGGGCTCGTAGCGGGCGCCCTCGCCCGACATCCCCTCGGCGGCTTGCGCGATCGAATCAAACCAGCCGATCGCAGCGGCCGCGTGCATCGCAGCGCCGAGGCTGGTCGTCTCGACCTCCCGGCAGGCGATCACCGAGCGTCGCGTGGCGTCAGCGATGATCTGGCACCACAGCTTGCTGCGGGAGCCCCCGCCGAGTGCGAGGTAGGTCTCGATCGGCTGCTCGAGCGCGGACTCGACGCCGTCGGTCATCAGGCGCTGCTCGAGCGCGATTCCCTCGAGGATCGCCCGGAACAGGTGTGCCTTTCCGTGATGCCCGGCGAGCCCGATCACGATGCCGCGCGCGTAGTCGTCCCAATAGGGGGTCTGAGCCTGGTTCAGGTAGGGAACCAGCAGCAGACCGTCTGCTCCTCGCGGGAGCCGGGCGGCGGCAGCCTCGAGCACCTCCTCGTGTGAGAGATCGAGCCCCAGGCGCCAGGCGTCCGCGCCGGCGAGCTTGTTCACGAACCACGAGACCGAGTAGGTTCCACCCTGCAGCAGGGTCTCGAGCGTGTACGTGCCCGGGATCGGTCCACCCAAAGTGCGGAACTCGCGAGCCCATGCATATTCATCGCTGTACGTTCCCGAGACCACCGCGGTGCCGAGATTGAGGTAGGCGCGTCCGGGTTTGGTGACGTTTGCTCCAAGACCCGCGGACTGGCCGTCTCCAGCGCCTCCCACGACTGGTATCCCTCGCGGGTATCCGAGCTCCTCGGCCACCTCGTCGCGCAACGTTCCCATGACCTCGCCGGGTGGCGCCAGCTCGGACAGCTGGCTGCGGTTGAGACCCACCTTGCTCAAAACCTCATCCGACCAATCGAAGCTCTCCATATCCACCAGCCCCAGCGGATCCGCGCAAGCGGAGGTCGTTCTCCAGTCTCCGGTCAACTGCTTGACCAAGAAGCCGTGAACATCGGTGACCGTCGCGGTCCGCTCGAGGACGTCGGGCTCGTGCGCACGCAGCCAGAGGAGCTTGTAGAAGGCCGGCGTGGTATCGGGAACCTTGCCGGTGATCCGGTGAATCTCTTCGCTGCCGTACTCTTCCACCTCTTTCACCGCGCGTCCGTCGAGCCACAGGATCGCCGGACGCAGCGGGGTCCCGTCCTCGCCCAGGCAGGCGAACGTCTCGCGCTGATGGGTGAGCCCGATCGCCTCGATATCCGACGATTTGACATTTGCGGCAGCTTCCTTGAGGGCAGATGCGGTCGAGCGCCACCAGTCCGCCGCGTCCTGCTCGTGCCAGCCGGCGTGGGGCATCGCCAGCCCGAACTCCTGCCGGCCCTCCGCGATTGCTCGTCCTTCACGATCCCAGACCACCGCCTTGCTTGCGGTCGTCGAGCTGTCTACTCCTACGATGTAGGTCACGCCCACCTCCGCGTTCCTACTTTGACTATGTTGCTATTGCGGAGCACCTTCTACCCGTCTCGAGGCGATGACTAGCGGCGCGACGACGGAGCTGGCGCATGATCCTACCGATATGCGCCGGCTGCTCAGCGCGGCGCGGAAGTGGCCGGACGGCGACCGGCTGCCGTCGATCGAGCTCGAACGAGTGGTAATCGAGCAAGATGCGATCGAGCGGCTCCCCGAGCTCCTCCACGGCCTGTGCCAGGAGGGCCGCCGGGAGGCGATTCTGGTGTGCGATGACACCGTGATCACCCGTCGCGGGGCGCCGCTGAAGCCCGCTGTCCGGGGGCTCCTCGAGCGCAGCGGGTGGGGCGTCGAGACGATTGAGCTGTCCGGCGGCGAGCAGGAGCTGCACCCGACCTTCGATGCTGTCGAAACGGTCAAGTCACGGCTGCGGGCCGGCGTCCCGGTGATCGCGCTCGGCTCGGGGACGATCACCGACATCGGCAAGCACGCCTGCGCCGGCTGGGCCGACGAGCATGGAAGCGAGCCGCTGCCGCTGGCGGTCTTCGCGACCGCAGCGTCCGTGCTGGCGTTCGCGGCGGCAATGGCCGTCATCTCGCGGGCGGGAGTGAAGCGCACATGGCCCTCACGGCTGCCCAACGTCCTGGTGATGGACCTCGAGACGCTGGCGCAGGCACCGCGCCGGATGACGATGGGCGGGATCGGCGACCTCTGTCCAGTGTTCACCTCGTTCGCCGATTGGCAGATCGGAGATGCCCTGGGGCTGGCGAGCACGCGGGTGTCGTCGTGGAACATCCTTGAGGACGTACGCTCGAGCCTCGAGCGCTGCGCGCGGGAGCTCGGCGCCGGATCACAGCTGGGCCTCGAGCTGCTCTCGAAGCTGATCGTGCTGGGAGGGCTGTCGGCGACGTTTGCCGGCGAGTCGGCACCGCTGTCCGGATACGAACACGTCACCGGCCATATGCTCGATATGAGCGCCGAGCACTTCCGCCGCGCGACCGCGAGCCACGGCTCGCAGGTGGCTGTCGCCCTGATCCCCCACGCGATCGCATACGAGCTGTTGCTCGAGCGGCTCGATCCCGGACGCGTCGAGCTTGATGCGTGTTACCCCTCCCCCGAGGAGATGAACAGGCGGGTCGAGTCGACATTCATCGAGCTGGACCCGTCGGGCGCGATGGGCGCTGAGTGCTGGGCCGACTACTCGAGCAAGCTCCAGGCGTGGTACCGCGCGCGCCCTCGTTTCGAAGCATTCCTGGCCGACTGGAGCCGCCAGCGCGAGATCCTCGCGCAGCTCGCCAGCCCGGCACGCGAGATCGTCCGGATCCTCGCCTCCGCGGGGCACCCGCTGCGCTTCGAGGAGCTCGAGCCCGCGATCTCGGAGGCTGAGGCAAGATGGGCCTTCGAGCACGCCCATCTGATGCGAAAGCGCTTCAGCGCCGGCGACCTTCTGTTCTTTCTCGGCTGGCTCGACGAGCGGTTCACGACACGGGTCTTTGCGCGAATGCGTGAGCTCGTCGCGGAAGTCCGGGGGGAGCGCTGACGCGCGCGTCCTCGTTTGCCGTCGCGCTGAGAGCGGCATCTCCCGGGGGCAGCCTCCGCCCGCTGGCTGCTTAGCTACCCCGAGAAGGGGTAACGGTAGGGTGCAGAGAGCGTGAGAGGAGGAGAACCCGTGGCAGCCCGACGGCCCGTTCCACTGTGCCCGACAATCGGGGGGTTGGTCCCTTGGCTGATGTGATCACAGGCCTTGATGTCCGCGATGTGCGCTTCCCGACCTCGCAGGTACTCGCCGGCTCGGACGCGATGAACCCGCTCCCCGACTATTCCGCCGCGTACGTGATCGTGCGCACCAGCGAGGGGCTCGAGGGGCACGGGCTGGTGTTCACGATCGGCGAGGGCACGGAGCTCGAGGTGGCCGCGCTCCAAGCGCTCGAGCCGCTAGTTGCCGGAATGGGGGTGGACGAGGTCCTCGCCGACCTCGGCGGGTTCGCTCGCGGCCTCACCGGACATAGCCCGTTCCGCTGGCTGGGTCCCGAGAAGGGCATCGTGCACATGGCGATCGGCGGAGTCGTGAATGCGGTCTGGGATCTGTACGGCAAGCGCGAGCGCAAGCCGGTGTGGAAGCTGTTGGCCGACCTCGAGCCCGAGCAGATCGTCGACCTCGTGGACTTTCGCTATCTCGAGGACGCGTTGACCCCGGACGAGGCGCTCGCGATCCTCACTGCGGCGGTCCCGGGGCGCGCGCAACGCGAGCAGCAGCTGCTCGACGAGGGCTACCCCGCCTACACGACCAGCCCGGGCTGGCTCGGGTACGACGATGCCGCGCTGGCAGAGCTGTCCCGGGCCGCAGTCGCGGACGGCTTTCGCCAGATCAAGCTGAAGGTAGGTGGGGATCTCCGCGACGACGCGCGCCGGCTGCAGATCGCGCGCGACGCGGTCGGTCCCGAGGTCAAGATCGCGATCGATGCGAACCAGGTGTGGGGCGTCGCAAAGGCGATCGAGTGGGTCGGGGAGCTCGCCCAGTTCGATCCGTTCTGGATCGAGGAACCCACCTCGCCCGACGATGTGCTCGGGCATGCGCGGATCCGCGCGGGGATCGCGCCCGTCCTGGTCGCCACCGGCGAGCACACGCACAGCCGCGTGATGTTCAAGCAGCTGCTCCAGGCAGAGGGTGTGGACATCATCAATCTCGATGCCTGTCGGGTCGCCGGCGTCAACGAGAATGTGGCGATTCTGCTGCTCGCGGCGAAGTTCGGGATCCCCGTGTGTCCGCATGCGGGAGGTGTCGGGCTGTGCGAGCTGGTGCAGCATCTGGCGCTCTTCGATTTTGTCGCGGTCAGCGGCTCGCGGGAGGGCCGCGTAATCGAGTACGTGGATCACCTCCATGAGCACTTCGTCGATCCGGTGGTTGTTGAGGACGGCCGCTACCTCGCGCCGCGCGCTCCCGGCTTCGGCGCCCAGATGACGGACGCAACGCTGGCCGAGTACGAGTTCCCCGCCGCGGCGAAACGCCCCTCCTCGGCGAGCCCGGTCGCCGGAGCAGGCTGATGCCGGGCGAACTCGACCCGCTGGTCGCGATTGTCACCGGCGGCGGCTCCGGGATTGGGCTAGCCACGGCGACCCTGCTCGCCGAGCGCGGCGCCCGCGTGGCGGCGCTCGACCTCGACCCTTCAGGCGTGCCGGAGCCGGTCGTCGGCCTGCCCGCGGACGTCACGGATTCGGGATTGATCTCGGCAGCGGTTGAGGAGGTGGCGCGGCGCTGGAGCCGGCTCGACATCGTCGTCAGCAACGCGGGTATCGGCGCGGCGGGAACGGTCGAGGACAATCCCGACGACGAGTGGCGGCGGGTGCTCGACGTCAACGTGATCGGCATGGCGCGGACCGCTCGCGCGGCGCTGCCGTTGCTGCGGGAGTCGCCTCATGCCGCGATCGTCAACACCTGTTCGGTCGCCGCGACAGCGGGGCTGCCTCAACGTGCCCTGTACTCCGCGAGTAAAGGCGCCGTGCTGGCGCTCACGCGAGCAATGGCCGCCGACCACATCCAGGAAGGGATCCGGGTCAACTGCGTGAACCCGGGAACGGCTGACACGCCCTGGGTTCGTCGCTTGCTCGAGCAGGCGGATGATCCGGACAAGGAGCGCGCCGCGCTCGAGGCACGCCAGCCAATCGGGCGGCTCGTCAGTGCGGAGGAGGTCGCCCACGCGATCGTGGCGCTGGCGAGCCCGTCTGCGGCCGCCACCACCGGCACCGCGCTCGAGGTTGACGGAGGAATGGCGGGGCTCCGGCTGCGGAGCCGCAACTGACGTGTTGCCGGCAGCGTGAGCCGGACTCGCGAGCGCCGGGAGGTCGGCCCTGGAGGCCCGCTGGGCTCGACCGGGTTGGCGCCCTCCGCGCTTGCCTTCGGCGGCGCCCCCCTCGCCGGGCTCTACGAGCCGGTGACAGAGGATCAAGCCGAGCGGACAATCAAGCGTGCGCTCGACTTGGGGCTTCGCTACCTGGACACCGCCCCGCACTACGGCTTGGGCCTCTCGGAGCGGCGCCTCGGACGGGTTCTGCGCGATGTTGCGCGCGATTCGTATCTGATCTCGACGAAGGTGGGGCGGCTGCTGCGTCCACTCGCGCCGGGTGAGGAGGCGGTGGACGACGGGTTTGCCGGCGGCGCTCGTTGCAAGCGCGTGTGGGACTTCTCCCGCGACGGGATCCGGCGCTCGCTCGAGGAGAGTCTCGAGCGCCTTGGGCTCGATCGGGTGGACATTCTCTACCTCCATGACCCCGACGAGTTCGAGCGCGAGGTTTATGAGAGCGGCTATCCCGCGCTTGCGGAGTTGCGCTCGCAAGGCGTCGTCGGCGCGATCGGCGCCGGCATGAACCAGGCCGAGATGCTGACCCGGTTCGTGCGCCGGCTCGACCTCGACGTGGTGCTGCTCGCCGGCCGCTACAGCCTGATCGATCACAGCGCGCTGCGCGAATTGCTCCCGGCCTGTCTCGAGCGCAACGTGGCGGTCGTGGTCGGCGGGGCACTGAACAGCGGCTTGCTCGCGAATCCAACTCCGGGCGGGCACTACGACTACGGCCCGGCCCCGCCCGAGCTGGTCGATCGCGCTGTCAGGATGCGGGACCTGCTCGCTCGCCACGGCGCGTCGCTGCTCGCGGCCGCGATGCAGTTCCCGCTCGGTCACCCGGCGGTGGTCTCCGTTCTCGTCGGTGCGCGGAGCGCCGGGGAAGTCGAGCAGAACGTGCGGGCGTTCGCCACGCCGGTCTCCGAACAGGCTTGGGAGGAGCTCCGGGAGGCGGGATTACTCGGCCTCGAGGTACCGGTACCCTCTGCGCCGTGAACGGCCATCCGGGGAGCGGCGGCGGTCGCTGGGCGGGGAGCGGCGAGCGGCGCAACTTCTCGGGTTCGCCGGGTATAGAAGGCCTGACAACCGGCACAGGAGGTTCGGGATGAGGTCGCAACTCGTAGCGCTGGGAGCCGCGGTCGCTGCGCTAGCAGCCACCGCAGGCGCCGCGCAGGCGGCATCCTCGCCGGGTGTATCGACCGGCTCCGCTTCGAATATCGGTGACACGAGCGCGGTGCTGCATGGCTCGGTGAACCCGAACGGACAGACCACCACCTACTACTTCCAGTGGGGCCTCACCAACGCATACGGCACCACCGGAAATCTGCATCCGGCAGGTCACGGCACGGTGGCTCGCGCGGTCACCGCGACCGCCACGAGCTTGATTCCCGGGACCGTCTACCACTATCGGGTGGTTGCCGCAAGCAGGTTCGGCACCTCGATCGGGGTCGATCGCACCTTCAAGACGGGCGGACATCCACCGCCTGGCGTGACGACCGGCCCGGCGATCGCGATCGGCAAGTTCACCGCCACCGTCACCGGCGCCGTGAGCACGAACGACGAGGCCACGACCTGGGGGTTCCAGTTCGGGCCTACGCCAGGGTACGGCTACCTGACCTTCCTCGAGGTGCTTCCCGCCTCGACTCCCTCGGCGACGGTCTCGCAACGGCTCCTGGGGCTGCAGCCGAACGCCGCCTTCCACTACCGGCTGGTGGCATTCCACAACGGGCAGCCGGTTTCCTACGGCGCCGACCAGGCGTTCATGACCCTTCCCTACCCCCGCCCCCAGCCTCGGGTGCGCGCGAACACGACGCCTCGTACAGCGCGCAAGAGGCCATTTACGTTCACTACCTTCGGTTCGATCAGCGGACCGTTCGCCGCCGCGCTGCAGTGCAACGGAAACGCGACGGTCAGTTATCTACTCGGCCGCCGCCAGGTCGCGGCAACGGTCGCCGGGGTTCAACCAAACTGCACGTTCGCGGCCGCCGTCACGTTCGCCCGGCTGCCCGGCCGCGGCAAGAAGAACCGGACGGTCCGGCTGAAGGTGCAGGTCCACTTCAACGGCAACGGCTACCTGACGCCCCGCGGCGCGCGCTCGCAGACCGTGACGCTGCGCTGAATCGCGCGGCGTGTGTTTGGTGTTGGGGCCGGCGCGAGGCGGCGGTCTGCGGTCTCGGCAACGCGTCGCGGCGAGCTAGGGCCGGTCGCGCAGCCGGTAGACGAACCGTAATCCCGACCAGGTCCCATCGACCGCACAGATTTTGTTGTCGACGAGCCCGGCGGCCAAGCCGAGCTCACGCACGGTCGGCTCGGACAGATCGGTCTGCACCCCGGAGGCCCGCTTGGGCCAGGCGATCCACAATCCACCGGCGGGATCGAGCACGGCTCTCAGGACCGGGAGGCGCCGCTCGAGCTCGCTTTGCCGCCTGTGGAACGAGAGGATCACATCGAGCGGCCCGCTGGCTCGGCGGCGGATGCTCACGCCGGCGGGCAGCTCCGCGAACGCCGGAGCGAGCTGAGCGGGCAGCCTAAGGAGCCCGAGGCGCGCCCCTGGTTTGACTCCGAGCTTGCGCACCAGCGGCACGGCGCTGGCCAATCGTTTCCTTCCTGCCGGTTTTGAGCGCGAGCTTACTCACGGCCCCAGGTTCGCGGAGGCTGCGTAGGCATCGGCCTCCGACTGGGACCCCGGATATCCTCGTCGCCCCGCCCCGCCCCGCCCCGCCCCAGCTACGGGCGCGAAGTCTTCGCCGTCTTCCAAATCTGGCCATCCCCAGGTCGCCCGCCGACCCTCAAGCCCTCAAGGCCCCAGCCGCCCCTAAGTCTCATCCAATCCCCGCCTCGGCCGCCACCTCGGCAATGATCTTGGACAGCTGACTACCCTGCCAGGCGGTCGGTGACCGGCCAGGTCGATCGAGAATCAGACGAGCTCCGGGGATCGCCTTCGCGTACGCCTCCCCCACCGCCTGCGGATGTGCCGGGTCGGGTCCGTCGGCACTGGCCACGACCGCGACCGGTGCCCGGATCTCGCCGAGCTGCTCGAGCGTCTCGAACGGCCGCGAGCGCGGGACCACCCGCAGCGCATCCGCAACCGCTGCAGGGTGTTCGTGTGCCGACATGCGCTGACGGATCACCCTGGCCACGGTCTCACGCCAGTCCTCGGGCAGGTTGTCGAGCTCCGAAGCCGCGAGAAACCCCTCCACGCCTCCTTGACGCAGGCCGTCTGATAGCGAGTCCCAGTGGGCAAACCGGGCGGGATCATCGTTGGTCGCCGGGTCATAGGCCGGCGTTATGACGACCAGTCCGCCCACCCGATCGGGAGCCGCCAGTGCGAGTGCGAGGAGCGTGTGGGCGCCCATCGAGGCGCCGGCGAGCACCGCCCGCTGGAAGCCGAAGCCGTCGAGCACCGCGAGCGCATCGAGCATCAGCTCCTCGTAGGTGTACGCGCCTTCATCAGGCGCGGGCGGAGAGCGCCCGTGACCACGCGCGTCGTAGGAGACCACCTGGTGCCCGGAGCGCTCGAGCGCCTTCGATCCCATCACCACGTACCGCCGCGTGGCCGTCAGCCCATGCAGCAGCAGCACTGGAGTGCCCTCCCCGTGGGCTTCTCCCTCCAGGCCCACCCCGGCGCGCTCGATCACATGCTCGGCCACGCCAGTGTTGTAGAGCATCGCCCGCGCGAACGGCAGCGTGGCCGGCAGCCGTCGGCGATGGCTACCATCAATGCTGATGGATGTCACCGAAAGCAATTTCCAATCGGCTGTTCTCGACCGCTCGCACGAGCTCCCGGTGGTGGTCGATTTCTGGGCGGAGTGGTGCGGGCCGTGCCGGCAACTCGGACCGGTGATCGAGCGTGCGATTGCCGCGCGCGCGGGCAAGATCGAGCTAGCCAAGATCGACGTGGACGCCAACCCGTTGCTCGCGCAGACGTTTGGCATCCAGGGCATCCCGGCGGTGAAGGCATTCCGTGACGGCAAGGTCGTCGCCGAGTTCGTCGGCGCGCAGCCGGCGCCGTCGGTCGAGCGGTTCCTCGACTCCTTGCTTCCCTCCGAGGCCGATGCGCTCGTCGAGCGCGGCGATGAGCAGTCGCTGCGTCGGGCCGTTGAACTCGAGCCGACTCGAACTGACGCGGCGGTGCCGCTCGCCAAGATCCTTCACGGACGGGGCGAGAGTGACCAGGCGCTGGCGCTGCTGGCCCGTGTCCCCGGAAGCTTCGCAGCCGATGGCCTGGCGGCGAGGATCGCGCTCGAGCGCGCTGCCGACGGAGAGCCTTTAGCGCTCGACCTCACGGACGCCTTCGCGGCGCTCGATTCAGGCGATGATCAACGCGGGCTGGACCTCTTGCTCGCGGCGCTGCCGTCCGCCGACGGCGCGCGTGACGAGATCCGCCGGGTGGTTGTCGGCGTCCTCGACGAACTGGGCGTCGAGCATCCGCTCGCGCGGGAGACGCGGCGGCGCTTGGCCTCGGCGCTGTACTGAGGCCTTCGGCGAATAACGCTCTGCCTGAAGGGGTGAGCTAGACGGCCAGCGTCAGCTGATGCTCGCCCGTCGGCGCTGAGGGCTCCAGGCCGGCGACGCGAACGCCGATCAGCCGCACCGGGCGCGGCGGCGCAAACCGCCGCAGCAGCTCCAGTGCCACCGGGCCTACGTGCTCCGCCGAGCTCACCGGCCCGGCGAGCGTGCGCGCGCGGGTATGGGTCGAGAAGTCATCGAGGCGGATCTTGATCCCGATCGTGCGGCCGCACCGTTGCTGGCGCAAGAGCTCTTCGCACAGCCTCCTCACCAACTCGTCGAGGACCGACTCGAGCCGCGCGAGATCGGCGATGTCGCGGTCGAAGGTGGTCTCGCGTGACTCCGATACGACCTTTCGCTCCTCGGTGACGGGAGCGTCGCTTTCGAACCTCGCGCGGCGCAGCAGCTCGTTCCCGAGCCTGGGCCCGAAGCGGGTGCTCAGCAGCTCGAGCGGCGTGCTCGCGAGCTTACCCAGCGTCTCGATTCGATTGGCCCGGAGCCGCTCGGCGGTCTTTGGCCCGATCCCGGGCACGAGGCCGCAAGCCGCGTCCGCGAACCGCTGAGAAGCCTGCTCCCTGGTCAGGACCACGAACCCGCCCGGCTTCTCGGCGTCGGAGGCGACCTTTGCGACCAGCTTGTTCGGGCCGATGCCGATTGAGCAACCGAGCCCCGTGGCCCGACCGATCTCGGCGCGGATCAGCCGCATCGTGGCCCGCGGCGCGGGCAGCCCGGTCAGCTCCAGATAAGCCTCGTCGAGCCCCACGACCTCGACCGTCTCGACGTGAGCGCGGACGATCTCCATCACCGTCCGGGAGACCTCGCGGTAATAGGGGAAGTCGGGGCCCAGAAATATCCCCTGCGGACACAGCCTGCGGGCGCGCGAGGCGGGGATCGCAGAACCGACGCCAAAGCGCCGGGCCTCGTAGGACGCGGTCGTCACAACCGCCCGCGGCCCGCTCCCGGCAACGATCACCGGCAGGCCTCGCAGCTCCGGACGACGGCATAGCTCGACCGAGACGTAGAAAGCGTCCATGTCGAGGTGGGCAACGCAACGCTCGGTCACCAAGCAGAGGCTAGGGGCCGCTCCAGACGCTCCTCCCCGCGACCCGGACCGCGAACCCCCACGACCCGGCCCGCGACCCGGCCCGCGACCCGGACCCTCCCCGCGAGCCCGACTCGCACGATCACCATGTTCGAACGCGTACGTTTTTGCGGTTGATGGGTTGCCCGAGGTATCAGCCGGGGTAAGGTACCGGCCCCGCGCACACTGAGCCGCGGGTTGGCTAGGGCCCGTAGCCGGCCGCTGGTGTCAGCGAGTTGGCCGGTAAACGGGCCTGACGGGAACAGACCGAGCATCGCTTGACTGACGCCGCAGACAACGCCAGCCCTCCCGCGAACCCGCATCAGCGGCGCCGTTTCGGCAGCCGACTGGGCCTCGCGATTGCGGTGCTCTGCGCCTTCGCGACGCTGGCTGCCGGCTGCGGCAAGCAGTCGATCCTCTCGACGCACAGCCCACAGGCGCACAACATCACGCTGCTGTGGTGGTGGATGCTGGCAGCCGCGGTGGTGGTGTTCGCCGGCGCCGCCGGACTGCTCGTGCTGGCCTGGTTTCGCCGCGGTTCTCCAGGGTTGCCGCTGCTCGGCGAGCGCGAGGACTTGACCGAGGGAATGGTGCTGCTGTTCGGGATCGGGATTCCGATCGTCGCGCTGGTCGCGTTGTTCGCGGTCGCCGATGTCTACCTGGTCAAGCAGACCTCGCCGCCGGATCCGCGCAGCACCGGGCTGACGATCAACGTGATCGGGCATCAGTTCTGGTGGGAGGTGCGGTATCCAGGGACGAACGCGGTGACCGCAAACGAGATCCACATCCCGGTCAACACCCGAATCAACGTGGTCACGACGACCGCGGACGTGATCCACAGCTTCTGGGTGCCGGCGCTGAATCGCAAGATCGACATGATCCCCGGCCGGCAGAACCGGGTGCTGCTGTACGCCTCGCGCGTCGGCAACTACCGCGGCCAGTGCTCGCAGTTTTGCGGCCTGCAGCACGCGCACATGTCGATGTACGTGTTCGTGCAGCAACCGGCGGCGTTTCGGGCCTGGCTGGCCAACATGGCCTCGCCGGCGCTGACTCCCAGCGCCGGGGCCCGTACCGGCGAGCGGTTGTTCATGAGCAGCCAGTGCGCGAGCTGCCACCGAATCGCCGGGACGCCCGCCCAGGGAACCGTCGGACCGGACCTCACCCATCTTGCGACTCGCACAACCCTCGCGGCGGCCACGATCCCGAACACTCGGGCCTGGCTGACCGACTGGATCTCCAATCCACAGGCGATCAAGCCCGGCGCTCGGATGCCGGACCTGGGCCTGTCCACCAGCACGGTGAACGCGATCGTCGCCTATCTGGAGACGCTGAGGTAACGATGGCGACCGTCATCACCCCCCGAGGCCAGCGGCATGTCGATCGTCTCGAGCGCATCTGGGCCGAGCGCTCGGGGCTGCTCGGGTGGCTGACGACCACCGACCACAAGCGCATCGGGATCATGTACTTCTTCACCGCGCTGGCGTTCTTCGGCGCGGGCGGAGTCGAGGCGCTGCTGATCCGTACGCAGCTGATCGGCCCCAACGGTCACGTGCTCTCGCCTCAGGTCTACGACGAGATGTTCACGATGCACGGGATCACGATGATCTTCCTGTTCGTGATTCCGATGACGACGGGGGCGTTCGGCAACTACCTGATTCCGCTGATGATCGGCGCGCGGGATATGGCGTTTCCCCGGATGAACGCGCTGTCCTACTGGATCTATCTCTGCTCGGGCATCTTCATGTACGTGGCCTTGGCCTCGGGTCATGCGCCGAACGCCGGCTGGTTCGACTATGTGCCGCTGGCCTCGAAGCAGTTCGACCCGGGCAACAACATCGACTTCTATGGCTATGGGCTGATCTTCAACGGCATCTCCAGCACGGCGGCATCGATCAACTTCATCGTCACGATCTTCAAGATGCGCGCACCGGGGATGTCGCTGAACCGGATGCCGCTGTTCTGCTTCGCGTTCCTGGCGGTCGCTTTCGCGCTGTTGTTCGCGCTGCCCTCGCTGAGCGTGGCGGCGCTGTTCCTGGAGCTCGACCGCCAGCTCGGCTTCCACTTCTACGATGCTGCTCACGGGGGCGATCCGCTGCTGTGGCAGAACCTGTTCTGGATCTTCGGGCATCCCGAGGTCTACATCATCATCCTGCCCGCATTCGGGATAGCCACCTCGATAATCCCTGCCTTCTCGCACCGCCGGATGGTGTTCTTCCCGCTGGTCGCCCTGGCCGAGATCCTCGTGGCGTTCCTCGGCTTCGGGGTGTGGGTCCACCACATGTTCACGGTCGGGTTTGCGACGCTGACCACCGTCTATTTCGCGGCGGCGAGCCTCATCATCGTGATCCCCAGCGCGATCCAGCTGTTCGCCTGGATCGCCACGATCGTGACCGGCACGCCGGAGTTCAGGACCCCGATGCTGTTCATCGTCGGGTTCATCGTGTACTTCATCATCGGCGGGTTGTCAGGGATCACCGTGGCCGCGATCCCATTCGACCAGCAGGTCCACGACAGCTACTACATCGTGGCCCACTTCCACTTCGTGATCTTCGGCGCCGCGGTTTTCCCGATCCTTGGGGGTATGTACTTCTGGTTCCCGAAGTTGACCGGCAAGGTGTATCACGAGGGAATCGGGAAGCTCAGCTTCTGGCTGACGTTCATCGGCACGTTCGTCGTCTTCTTTCCGATGCACATCGTCGGCATCCTCGGCATGCCCCGACGCAACTACACCTATCCGCCCGGGATGGGATGGACGCTGCTCAACTTTATCGAGTCGATCGGCGCCTACATCCTCGCGGTTGGACTGTTGATGATCGTCGCCAACCTCGCGGTCAGCCTGTTCAAAGGTCCCGAATCGGGTAACGATCCGTTCGAGGGTGACACGCTCGAATGGTCCACAACCTCGCCGCCGCCGCCTTACAACTACGCGGTGATTCCGACGATCTCGAGCGCCTACCCGATGTGGGACAAGGACGATCGCGAGCGCGACAACCGTAGGCTCGACCGCGGCGAGGGGGTGCTCGAGTTGGGGCACGAGACCCCGGCGACCACCGTGCAAGACGCCGCGCTCGACGAGATCCTGTCGATGCCCCCACACTCGGCTTGGCCGGTCGTCTCGGCGCTCACGCTCGCCGGGATCTTCGCGATGCTGTTGATGGCGCACTACTGGATCGCGGTCGGGTTCCTGGTTCTGGGAGGTCTGTCGCTGCTCGGTTGGCACAAAAACGAGGCCCGGGCATGAGCGAGGGATCGCAGGTCAGCCGCAGCGCGGCCGCGTTCACGGCCGCTGCCGCCGGCCGGGTGTCGCGCGAGCGCCTGGCACAGCCCAACGGCTGGTGGGGGATGGCGCTGTTCCTCTGTGCCGAGGTGACGCTGTTTGGAACCCTTATCGCCAGCTACTTCTATCTCGACTTCGACGCTACTAGCTGGCCGCCGGCGGGGATCAAGGCGCCGAGCGTCGTGCTGCCCTTCGTGGCCACCGGCGTGTTGGTGGCAACGGTCTTCCCGCTGTGGCTGGCGGCCCGCTCGGCCAGGGCCGGACAGCCTCGGCAGGTGATCTGGATGCTGGCGATCGCGGCGATCATCCAGAGCTGCTACCTGGCGCTGCAGATCCTGCTGTTCCGCCACGACTTGCGCAGCTTCAGCCCGCAAGGGAGCGCCTACGGTTCGATCTACTTCACGCTGCTCGCCGCCCACCACGCGCACGTGCTGTTCGGAATCCTGCTCGACCTCGCCGTACTCGCGTTCGTCTGGCTTCGAGGCCTGACCAACTATTGGCTGGTCGCCGTCCGTGCCGTCGCCCTTTACTGGTACGTGGTCGGCGCCCTGGCGATCGTGGTGGTGTTCACCCAGCTCGCTCCGTCACTGTGAAGTGGCCTCCCTCAAACTTGCGCGTGTGGTTCGCGGTGACGGGAGGAGCGCTGGCGTGGGCGGTTCAGTTCGTGATCAACCTGATGTTCAGCTTTGCTCGCTGCAATGCTCCGTCCGGGCGCTTCAACGTGCCGGTCCACGCGATCGAGATCGCCGTCTCGGTGGTGGCGTTCGCGATCGGCTTGACAGCGCTGCTGATCTCCGGATGGCTGTTCCTGGTGACCAACGAAATCGACCACGTGGCGCAGGCAGAGATGCGCGGCCTGGGCAGCACCCCGCCGACCGGCAGGATCAACTTCCTCGCGATGGTCGGGCTCACGGTCAACTTCCTCGCGCTGGCGATCATCGTCATGACCGCTATCGGCGCGCCGCTACTACCCGTGTGCCAGCAATCATGACCCGGGCGCGGCGGCTTGCTCTGGCGATCGTGATGCTCGCGTTCGGCTTCGCCGGGATCGCCGACGCGCAGCCGCAATCGGGGATCGTCCGGCCCACCACCGAGCCCGCTACCCCGAGCGTGGAGCTGGGAGCCGAGCTGTACGCCGGCAATTGCGCGAGCTGCCACGGCATCTCGGGTTCGGGGATCACCTCCCCCCGCCGCGGTGCAGGAAACATTCTCGGCGCCGGTCCGCCGCTCCCGGGGGTCGGCGCGCAGGCGCCGGACTTCTACCTGCGCACCGGGTACATGCCGCTGTCGAGCATTCACGATCAGCCCGGGCCCGACCGGGTGCTGTTCTCCGACAAGGAAATCCGCTCGCTGGTGGCGTACATCGCCTCCCTGGGCCCCGGACCCCCGATCCCACAACCCGATCCCGCGGCCGGCAGCCTGTCGGAGGGCGTGCAGCAGTTCTCGCTGCACTGCGCCGGCTGCCATCAGATCCTCGCCCGCGGCGGATTCGTCACCGGCGCGATGGTGCCGCCGCTGCAGAGCGCGACCCCGACCGAGATCGCGGAGGCAGTGCGGATCGGCCCATATCTGATGCCCCGGTTCACGACCAGGCAGATCTCGGACGCGCAGCTCAACTCGATCGTCAAATACGTGCTCAGCACGAGGCACCCCGACAACCGCGGCGGGTGGGGGATCGGGAATCTCGGCCCGATTCCCGAAGGGCTCGTGACCTGGTGGATCGCCGCGCCGCTCCTTATCATCGCCTGCCTGGCCGTGGGAAGGAGACTCCGCGCGTGAGCCCAGAGAACAATTCCTACTCGCTGACGGCGCGGAGGTCGCGCGGATGAGGCTCTGGCGGTGGGTGGTCGCGCTCCTGACGCTTCTGTTCGGGAGGCTGTGGCGCCGTCGCTCGCCCGAGCAGGACGAGCAACCGGAGCGGATCGTCGCGGAGGGACCGCCAGAGCGACGGGCCGAGAATCTGGTGCTCGTCCTGCTGGGGCTCGCGACCCTGTTCGCGCTCGGATTCGTCGTCACCTACGCGCTCTTCAGTCCCGCTGCGCTCCCCAACGAACTGCTCGGCATCTGTCTCGGGGGTTCCTGCCTGTTCATCGGCGCGGCCCTCACCGTGGTCGCGAAGCGGTTGGTGGTGACCGAAGAGCTCGAGGACGACTACCCCGAAGAGCATTCCAAGCAGCAGCAGGAGATCGCGGAGATCGTACGCGAGAGCGGCAGCCGAATCACCCGCAAACGGCTGCTGATCGCGGCCGGCGCGGCGACCGGTGGCGCGCTCGGGCTGGCGGCGCTGGCTCCGGCGCTGTCGCTGGGGCCGATCTGGGATACGACTCCACTGGATGAGACGCCGTGGCGCTACGGCGTGCGCCTGGTCGATGAGACCGGCGCGCCGATCAGCGCCGCGGATATCGAGCGACAGAGCTTCTATACGGCATTCCCTGAGGGCGCGGACCCGGAGGAGATCGGATCTTCGCTGGTCGTGATCCGCGTGAACCCTAGCGAGCTGCAGCTGCCGCCCGGGCGCGCGAACTGGGCGCCCGCGGGGATCCTCGCCTACTCGAAGATCTGCACCCACGCAGGCTGCGCGGTGGCCCTGTATCGAAAGCCGACGTTCCAGGTGCTCGAGCCAAACGACGCGCTGGTCTGCCCCTGCCACTACTCGACCTTCGACCCCTTCACCGGCGGCACGGTTACCTATGGCCCCGCGGGCCGCCCGCTGCCGCAGCTACCGCTGATGATCGACTTCCGCGGTTACCTGCGCGCAGCAGGAAACTTCTCCGCGCGAGTCGGTCCGTCCTGGTGGAACGTCCGAGAGCGACCGGTTTCCCAATGAGTCACGACCCAATCGAGGATCCGGTCAGGTTCATCGACGAGCGCACCGCCTCGGCGCCGCTGTTGCGCAAGGGGCTGCGCTACCTGTTCCCGGACCACTGGTCGTTCCTGCTCGGCGAAGTCGCGCTGTATTCGTTCGTCGTGCTGATCGCCACCGGGATCTACCTGGCGCTGTTCTTCGAGCCCAGCACGGCGAAGACGGTTTACCACGGCCCCTACGCCCCGCTCGACGGACAGACGATGAGCGCCGCCTACAAGTCCGTCGTCGATCTGTCGCTGAGCTACAAGGCCGGCCTGCTGATTCGCCAAACCCACCACTGGGCCGCGGACGTGTTCGTCGCCTCGATCGTGATGCATCTGATGCGAGTCTTCTTCACGGGCGCCTTTCGCAAGCCGCGCGAGCTCACCTGGCTGGTCGGGCTGCTGCTGCTGTTCACCGCGCTCCTCGAGGGATACCTCGGCTACTCGCTGGTCGACGACCTCCTCTCCGGAATGGGCCTCGCGATCGGCTACGGGGTCGGCCTTTCGATTCCGGTGATCGGCGGTCCGATGACGCTTGCGATCTTCGGCGCGCCGTTCCCCGGCAAGCCGGAGTTCTGGTCGCGAATGTACATCGCCCACGTGTTTCTGATCCCGGCGCTGCTCGCGACGCTGATCGCGATTCACCTGGTGCTGATCATGGCTCGCCACCACACCCAATTCAAGGAGAGCCCCAGGCACACGCAGCGGAGGCTCATCGGCGTGCCGCTGTTCCCGGGCCAGACTCCTCGCTCGCTGGCGCTGGTGTTCTTCGTCGCCGCGGTGCTGTTCCTGCTCGGCGGTCTGGTGCAGATCAATCCGATCTGGCAATGGGGTCCGTTCGACCCGTGGCTCGGGACCAACGGCGCCCAGCCCGACTGGTACCTCGGCTGGCTGATCGGTGCGCTGCGGCTGATGCCGAGCTTCGACGTGACGATCGGCCACTTCACGCTGATCCCGAATCCGTTCTGGGGCGGGATACTGTTTCCGCTGGTGGTGGTGGCCGTGCTTGCCTCGTTCCCGTGGGTCGAGCGCCGCCTCAGCGGCGATCGCGGGGTCCACAATCTCGCCGACCGCCCCCGCGATGCGCCCACTCGAACCGCATTCGGCGTCGCCTTCATGACCTGGGTGTTCTTGATCTTCGTGTTCGGTGCCGCCGACCGGATCTTCGTGCTCTGGGGGCTCAGCTACAACACCCAGTTGTACGTGTTCCGGATCGGCATCTGGGTGGTTCCGCTGGCGCTGTTCTTCATCGTGCGCCGCTTCTGCCGCGAGCTTCAGAGCGCTGAACGGATCGAGACCGTGCAGGAAGAGGCCGAGGAAGAAGCCAGGCGCGAGCTTCGGAGCAGGGGCACCCGGCGGGCAGCCGGCGATATGACCTCCAGTCAGCCGGCTGGCGCCGGTGAGCGGCCGGCCGGCTGACTGGCACGGGTTCGTCGCTACTGGCTTGACCAGACGGTCCCGACGCCGTCGAATCCAAGCGCGGCGGCGGTGTTCTGGTTGAAGTCCCACTCGCGCCCGTCGACGTATGGTCCGCGGTCATCGACGACTGCCGTCACGGTGTGCCCGTTGAGGCGGAACGTGACTTTCGTCCCACACGGCAGCGACTTGTTGGCCACGCCGTAGAAGACGTGGAACCCGCACGCGGTCGAGCCGGCGTCGTCATACCAGGAGGCAACGCTCTGCGTGTACACGGTCAGCTGGCCTGCCGGCTGGGCGACGGAAGCGTTCCGGAAGTCACCGCTGAACCGGACCCGAAGCGATTGCTCCCCGAGGCCGCCCGCGAGGTAGTGCAGATCGAACCCGCCCCGCGGACCGGTGCGGGCCGCGGCCAGCACGCGCCATCCGCCTCCGAGACGAGCTTGGAGCACCACATGGCGACCGGGTGCGGCCGGCAGCAGCTTGCCGCGAACGTCGATCGCCTGCCCAGCCAGGACGCCGATCGCGCGAGCGGGCACCTGAAGCCCGGCACCCACCGACACCGGCAGCGAAGAGCTCGGCGCGACCGCGCCGGCGGCGCCGGCCGGAGCCCCGCCACCATCGACGACGCGTACGAAGCCGGATTGGCGCAACGCAGCCGAGAGGCTGAAGCGGCCGCTGGCATCGACCTTGGCGGAGCTCAGCGCGCGCCAGCTCGAGCTGCGGGAGGGAGCAAACTCGAGCCACAGCGTATGACCCGCGGCGGCGCTCGAGCTGCTGCCGGTGACGATCACGTGGTCGCCGTACTTGATCTGGCGCCGGCCGATGGCGGCGCGCAAAGTGCTCGCCGGCGCGGCGCTCGAAGCGGCGTCCGACAAGCTGATCGGGCTGCCCGGGAATGCTACGGCGGTGGCCGGGATGGACATTATGAGCGCGATTGCGCCTGCGTAGATCAGGCGCGCCTTGCGCAGCTTGGCAATGGGCCTCATCGTGAGGTCCTCCTTGTTCCGACGTCGACCGGGCGCCTACGGGGTTAGCTGTCGGGCTCGCGGCCGTTTCCACCCCAGATCACCTGGGGTGGCTTGCGATCGCTACGGCTGCCGCCGGTTGTGCGCCGGGCAGCCGATTCGCCCCAGCCGAGCGGGAACGTCCTCAGCGTTGGGTCCCCCGTTCGTTCCCGCACCGGGCAGGCACGACTCGGCAGGTCGATTTACAAGCCAGTGAGGGTGGCAGCGAGTTTTTGGAGTTTGTGTGACGTCGGTCACACAAGCTTCTGCGAATCGCGGGCTGCGGTGGCGGCCTGAGAGATGCGCCCCTGCAAGAATCATGTTGGTGCCCAACCCCGATCGGCTTACCGTCCTCGATAACTCGTTCCTGCACCTAGAGCGCGACACTGCGCACATGCACGTGGCCAGCTGTGCGGTGTTCGAAGGCGCCCCGCCGTCGTATCACGAGCTGGTGGAACAGATCGTGTCGCGGCTGCAGCTGGTTCCGCGATACCGGCAACGGTTGGCGTTCGTCCCGTTCGACCAGGGGCGGCCGGTGTGGATCGACGATCCGCACTTCAACCCCGGCTACCACGTGCGTCACACCGCCCTTCCTCGTCCCGGCGGCGAGGAGGAGCTCAAGCGGCTCGCCGGACGCGTGTTCTCACAGCCGCTCGACCGCGCCCGGCCGCTGTGGGAGGTGTGGCTGGTCGAAGGTCTCGCGCACGCACGCTTTGCGCTGCTGTCAAAGACGCACCACGCGCTCGTCGACGGCGTCTCCGGCGTCGACATCGCCACGGTCCTGTTCGACTCGAGTCCCGGCCCACTGCCGGTCGCCCCGCCTGACCACGAGTGGATCCCACGTCCGGTGCCGAGCGGGGCGCAGCTGCTCGCCGATGCGCTGCTCGAACGCGCGACCGCGCCGAACGAGATCGCCCGCGGGGTCCGGGCCGCGCTGCGCGGCCCGCGCCAGGTGGCCTCGCGGGTCGCAGACGCGCTCGTCGGCGTCGGCGCGATGGCATGGGCGGGATTTCAACCGGCCCCGCCCAGCCGCTTCAACGTCCGCATCGGTCCCCATCGCAGGTTCACTTGGGTCGCGGGGGAGCTCGCGCAATACAAGCGGGTCAAGGACTCGCTGGGAGGAACCGTCAACGATGTGGTGCTGACGGTCGTGGCGGGCGCCCTTGGACGCTATATGCGCCTGCACGGCGACGCGACCGAAGGAGTCGTACTCAAGGCGATGGTGCCGGTGTCGGTGCGCGCGGACGTGGAGCGGGGGGCGCTCGGCAACCGGGTGGCTGCGATGTGGGCCCCGCTGCCCGTCGGGGTCACCGATCCGGTGGAGCGGCTCTACCAGGTCCGCGAGGCGATGGATGAGATCAAGCGATCGGGGCAGGCGGTCGGCGCGCAGGTGCTGACGCAGCTGAGCGGCTTCGCGCCGCCGACGATCATCGCCCAGGCCGCTCGCCTGCAGGCGCGCCAACGGCTGTTCAACCTGGTCGTCACGAATGTTCCAGGTCCTCAGTTCCCGCTGTACATGCTGGGGAGAGAGCTCGACGCGCTGTATCCGATGGTGCCGCTGGGGGAGAACACGGCGCTCGGCGTTGCGCTCATCTCCTACAACGGGCAGCTCAACTTCGGCCTGACCGCCGATTACGACGCGCTCGCGGACGTCGAGCTGCTCGCCGACGAGCTCCGCCAGTCGCTCGTGGAGCTGCTGGGAGCGGCCAGCGTGCCGCATCGCAACGGTGCCGGCGGGGCCCCGCGTAGGTTGCGCCCTCGGGCGATCCGCGCGGCGGAGTGATCGAAGGCGGGCTCGCCAGTTGAGGCGCGAGCGGGGGATCACCGTGCTGGAACGCGTGGCGATCGTGGTCGCGTCGCTGGTGCTGTCGATCGGGCTGATCATCCTCTTGTCGGGCTACTTCGCGGGTCGCGATCAAGCTGGGCTCTCGACCGCCGCGGAGGGCCCCGGACAGACCTTCCCCGACCAGGGCAACGCCCACCTTCGCCCCGGCCAGCCGCACCCCCCGTACAACTCGAATCCGCCCACCAGCGGGCCCCGCGTTCCCGAGCCGGTGCTGAACGACGGCGCGGCGCTGAGCGATGATCAGCTGCTGCAAGCGCTCTCGCTCGGGAACGTGGTGCTGATGTACGGCGCGCCGACAGCGCCGCCGGGCCTGTTGGCGCTCGCTCGCGAGGTGGCGGGGCCGTTCACTCCCGCCTTGGCCCGGTCGGGGCAGGCCGCGATTCTCGCTCGGCGGGCGGGCACCTCGGGCGTGATCGGGCTCGCCTGGACTCACATGGTGCGGGTCGCGACGCCGAGTGACCCGCTGCTGCGGCAGTTCGCCGAGTTCTGGCTCGGGCGCGGCGTGGGCAGCTGAGTGGCCCCGCACTGCTTGTCGGCGGCCGCGCTGTTGCGATCTCGAGCTCGCGGGTGAGGCAACTTCTGCAAATCTTGTCCGAGGGGTGGACAGAAATCGCGGAAGTTCGAAGTCAGGGGCCCGGCTTACGCGTCCCCCACCGCGACCGTCATTCAGATGAGGTCATGCCTGCCTCACGGCGATCGTCATCCGGGTGATGACGCACAACCGCCCTTGGTCATCGCTCAGCTCCACCTCCCAAACCCAGGTGGTGCGACCGCGGTGCTTGCGGATCGCCACCGCGTGGATCGTGCCCTCGGTGATCGGGCGCAGGAAGCTCGTCTGATTGGAGAGCCCGGTCGCCGTGTCGCCCTCCTGCACCACGGCCAGATACGTTCCCCACGAGGCCAGCGCCTCGGCGATCGAGGCATAGACGCCTCCATGCACGAGGCCGGCCGGCTGCTTGAGCTCATCGCGGACGACCACCCGCCCGCGGACGAGCTCGTCGGAGAGATCGGTGATCTCGAGCCCGTAGAGACGATCGAATCCCTCGAGGTCGCGGGGTGGAAGCTCGGGGCTCATGGCCGCGGCACACTACCGCACGTCCGCCTCAGCCCACACGCGCTCTCCGTCCTCCTCAGCCCAACACGCGCTCGAGACCATCAAGTGCCTGGGACAGCTGCTTCCCGGTGGCCCGCCGCAGCACTCGCGCACCGGTGCGCGAGTAGCCGCGCAGCTTTTGCCGCGCGGCGATCGTCACACGGGTACCGCCGGCAACTCGCTCCAGCGCGAGCTCGGTGATCGCCTCATCCATGACCCGTTCGAACGGCGTTCCCGCGAGCTCCTGCTCCCAGAGCCGATACGAGGGCGGCGCGGACTCCAGCAGGTGAAAGTCATACCGCACCGTCCGTCCCCGCTTCCCAGCGTGAACCTCGGTCCAGCGGTCGCTCTCGATGCCGTCGACCCGCTCCACCCCAGGCCACCATCGGGCTATCTGCCGAGGATCCTCGACCAGCTCCCAGACCCGCTGCTGGGGGGCTGCAAGCGTCCGGGTCTTATGGGTCGTGGCGACCGTCAGCGTGAAGCGTGAGCCCCACACCTCACGAGGAGTACTCGATCAGGCTAAAGACCTCGTGCGGCGCCAGCCGCGCGCGCCCACCGAGGAAGGTCAGCTCGACCAGGAACACACAGCCGACCACCTCGGCGCCCAGCTCGCTGACGAGCCTGCAGACTGCGGCCGCCGTGCCTCCGGTCGCCAGCAGGTCGTCGTGGACAAGCACCCGTGCGCCACCGGCGAAGGCGTCGGAATGGACCTCGAGTGCGTCGATCCCATACTCGAGCGTGTACTCCGCGCTGACCGTGTCGTGCGGCAGCTTTCCCGGCTTGCGTGCTGGGACGAAGCCGATGTCCAGCTGGCGGGCGAGGGCGCCGCCGAGAATGAAGCCTCGCGCCTCGGCCGCGAGCACGAGCTCGGGGGCGAGCGGCTCGATGAGCTCTGCGAGCCCGTCGACCGCGACCCGGAGCGCCGTGGGGTCGAGCAGCAGCGGGGTGATGTCCTTGAACAGAATTCCCGGACTCGGGAAGTCAGGGATCTCCCGTACGAACGAGCGCAGATCGACGGTCTCCGGGCGCTTCTCCAATTACGTGGCAATCCTGCGCAGGTCGCGAATCAGCAGTAGATGCTTCAGATGGGTGGTCACCGTGGCGAGGTTCTCGAGCGCCTCGATCGCCTCTTTGCGGCGTTCGGGATTGCGGGAGCGCAACGCCGGCGCGAGGATGCTTTGCAGCAACTGTGCCTCGCGATCGGCGGAGCTGCGGAACACGCGCAGGTTTCGGCCGCCGACGCCGTAGCGAGCCAGCTCGGACACCGCCCTGACGATCTCGCGCTCGGTCTCGTCGAAATACCTCACACCGCCGCGCAGCTCCCCCTTGATCACGCCGAAGTCGACCAGCTCGCGAATCAGGCCGGCCTCCGCGCCGGTCTCCTCGACGACCTCTTCGAGCGAGTAGAGCGCTCCCGGATCTCGCACTGCGACCGCCGCTCGGCGCAGCGTGCGGCCGTCGCTGGGGGCCGCGACCTCGCGTTCCGCACGCCCGCCGGCGAGCTCCTGGCGGATCACCCGCAGCGGCAGGAACTCGTCCCGTTGCAGCCGAAGGATCGTGCGCAGGCGTTGGATGTCGTTGTGGGCGTAGAGCCTGTAGCCACCTTGTGTGCGCCGCGGGGCGAGCAGCTTCTGGTCCTCCAGGTAGCGAATCTTCGAGATCGAGATGTCGGGAAACTCCTGGCGCAGCGCCTTACAGACGGCGCCGATCGTGACCGCCTTCTGGCGCAGACGCTCAGGCGGGGCCTCCGGTGGGATTCCCAGTTGCGGGCTGCGGGTCTCCGAGGTGGCCATCAGCGACTCAGGAACGCGAGCTTGTACTTGCCGATCTGGAGCTCGTCGCCGTCGACGAGCCGCTGGGACTCGATCCGCTCGCGGTTGACGTAGGTCCCGTTGAGCGAGCCGCAGTCGTCCAAGAAGTATTCGCTCTGGCGGCGCACGATCACCGCATGATCGCGGGAGACGGTCACGTCATCGAGGAAGATGTCACTGTCGGGGCGACGGCCGACGCTGAGCCGATCCGCCTCGAGCGGGAAGCTCTCGCCGGCGCGGCCGCCGCCGGCGCGAATCACCAGCGCGGCTCCGCGAGCGACGACCTCCTCGAGCTTGACCTCTTCGAGCTCGCCGGTATCCCCCACCTTGTAGGTGGCGGTGGTCGCGCCTGGGGGCGGATCGGTGTGCCCGAGAAACGCGCCACAGCGCTGGCAGTAATTAGCGCCGTCGGCGTTCGCAAAACCGCACTCTGGGCAGTGCTGGGGCACGACCTCGCCGACGCTATTCGGAGTCGATCGCCGGCACCCGTCCGGCGAGGATGTCGGTGAGCTGCTGGATGTCCGCGCCTGAGATGACGTTCTCTCCCCCCTCCTGCTTCTTACGCAGACGGTTGACCAGCTCCGCTCGGAGGATGTCTATCTTCCCATGCAGAATGCGGCGTTTGTAGGAGATCTCCATCTCCTCCTCAGTCAGCTGGCTGATCAGATCCTTCAGCTCCTGATCGGTCAGCGAGCCGAGGTCGGGAAACGTGTCCATGAGGGGAATCCTCCCGTCCCTGAGGAGTGGGTGTGCTCAAGGCCCGATTATAACTCGGCGAAGCCTGTCTCTCAATCTGAGCTTGAGGCTTGGCGCCGAAGCTCGTTGATGCCGCGGCGCGCGTACAACGCCGTCGCCAGCAGCGACAAGGCGATCCCGATGTACAGGAGCACGATCGCGAGCCAGTGCACTCCCGCGAGTGCGAAGAACACCGCTCCCATCGTCGGTGCCACCCCCAGCCGCCCGGGCCAGTTGATCTGCAGCTCGATGCCCCGATACAGCGCGTAACGACTCATCGCGAGCATCACCAGCTCGCGCCCGATCACCACCGCGATCGCCCATCGTGGCAACAGCTCGAATCGCCATGCGACCGCCATCCCGGAGATCACCAGCAAGCGGTCGATAACCGGGTCGAGCAGCGCGCCCAAGCGGCTGTACTGGCCGGTAAGCCGGGCGACGAAGCCGTCGAGATAGTCGGCCCAGCCGATCACCGCGAACAGCACCGCGGCGAGCGCGGAATGGCCATCGTCGCTGGAGAACCCGACCACCAGGAACACCGGGATCAGCGCCAGGCGGATGTAGCCGATCGCGTTCGGCAGCGTCCAGGGATGCCAGGGCTGGTTGGAGGCGGTCTCGGGCGGTGGAGGTCCCGAGCGGTCGATGCCGACCAGACGGCGCCTGTTCAGATCAGGACTCACCGCGCTCTTCCGCGCCGGCGCGGGAGCGCTACCGAAGGCCCTGCCACAGCTCCGCGATCGCCTCCGCCGCCCCGTCGACCGGCACCGTCCGTGGCTCGCGCCCGCGCCGCAGCTGCACCTCGATTTCGCCGGCCGATAGCGTCCGCCGCCCGACGGTAACTCGCGCCGGAGCGCCAAGCAGCTCGGCGTCGGCGAACTTCTCCCCGGGGCCGGCGTCGCGGTCGTCGTAGAGGACCTGGAGACCGAGGGCCCGCAAACGCTCGTAGAGCCGGTCGGCGAGCGCCCGCTCCTCGCTGCCTTCGCGCCCGAGCACGACCAGCGAGAGGTCGAATGGAGCGATCGCGCGAGGCCATGCGATCCCGTGCTCGTCGTGATACTGCTCGACCGCCGCCGCCGCCGCGCGAGCGGGCCCGAAACCGTAGGAGCCCATCCAGATCAGCTGCTCATGGCCCGACTCGTCGAGGTAGGTCGCTCTCAGCGGCTCGGAGTATCGCACCCCGAGTTTGAAGATATTCCCGACCTCGATCGCGGGCTCGATCCGGATCGCCGCGCCGCCGACGGTGTCACCGTCGATCACCGTCCGCACGTCCGCGGTCTGATACTCGAAATCGCGACCGGGCTCGACTCCGCGGAGGTGGGCATCGGGCCGGTTGGCCCCGGTCACGTAGCCGCCTGGCTGCACCGCGGCGTCCAGGAGAATCGGCATCTGCGCTCCAACCGGGCCAATGAATCCGGGCGGACCGAGTCGCGCGGCCACTTCGTCGGGATGCGCCGGGCGAAACTCGCTGCCGAGCGCGGCGCGGAGCTTGATCTCGTTGACCCGGTGATCGCCGCGCACGACCACCAGCTTCATCGCATCGGGATCGACGATTACCGGAAACGCCTTGAGCAGGGCCCCGGCGGGAGCCGCGAGCTCGCCGGCGACCGCCTCGACCGTGGTCATCCCGGGGGTTGCGACCTCTTCAGGCCGCTCGAGCGCCGAGGGAAGCTCCACCGGCTGGGCCTGAGCGCTCGCCACCTCCACGTTGGCGGCGTACCCGGGCGCCAGCGCCACGTCGTTCTCGCCCGCCGCGCAGGGCGCCATGTACTCGTGCGCCCCGAGCCCTCCCATCATGCCGACGTCCGCTTCCACCCGGTACCACTCGAGCCCGCAGCGATCGAGCATCCGGTCGTATGCCCCGACATGCTTCTGGTAGGCAACGTCCAGCCCCTCTCGATCGCGGTCGAACGTGTAGGAGTCCTTCATGATGAACTCCCGCGTGCGCAGCACGCCCGCCCGCGGCCGGGGCTCGTCGCGCTCCTTGACCTGGAAGTGATAGAGGATCAGCGGCAGCTCGCGGTAGGAACGCACCGCCGCGGCGACGTGTCCGGTGACGATCTCCTCGTGCGTCATCGCCAGGACCATGTCGGCGCCGCGCCGATCCTTCAGCTTGAACAGCTCGTCGATCCCGTAGCGCCCGGTGCGCCGCCACGGTTCGGCCGGATGCAGGACCGGCATCAGCAGCTCCTGGCCGCCGATCGCGTTCATCTCCTCGCGCACGATCTGCACGACCCGCTGATGGATCCGCCAGCCCGCCGGAAGCCACGACCACAAGCCCGAGCCGACCTGACGGATCAATCCGGCCCGGACCATCAACTGATGCGAGATCGCCTCGGCTTCGGCCGGAGGCTCACGCTCGGTTGGCAGGAAATAGCTCGACAGCCGCGTCATCGCAGGCGCCGAAGCCTACCCGGGCGTGACGCTCGCGGTCCTACCGCAGGTTGATGCGAACGGCACGGGTCTTCGCGCGATACATGGCGTGGTCGGCCGCGCGCAGGATCGCGGCGGGATCCGCGCCGGGATCGCCGGTCGTCGCGACCCCGACGCTGCACGACAGCTCTACGCGCCCGCCGGGAAGCCTGAACTCGCGTCTCAGCGCGACCGCGACTCGCTGCGCCAATGACTGTGCCTCGGCCTCGCTCGCCAGGTTCTCGGCCACCACCACGAACTCGTCGCCGCCGAAGCGTGAGACCAGGTCAGCCTCGCGAAACGCCTCGCGCAGGCGGCCCGCCACCTCCACCAACACCTGGTCGCCGGCCTCGTGGCCGTGATGGTCGTTGACAAGCTTGAAGCCATCGAGATCGAGGAACAGCACGCCCAGCAGCTGCGGCTGAGCGCGGCCCAGGCGGCCCAGCGCGGCCTGCAGATGATCGAGCAGCAGGGCACGATTGGCGAGCCCGGTCAGCTCGTCGTAGAGCGCGCGGCGCTCCAGGTCGAGGCGCTGGGTCACGTCCTTGGCGACCGCATACCAGGCGTCCCCGTCCCGGCGCCCGCTCCACAGAAGCCAGCGCCAGCTCTCGTCCTTGTGGCGGCAGCGGGCGGTGAAGTTCGCGACCGGCCCTGTTGTTTCGCGGATCGTCGCACGGTCGTCGGGATGCACGAGCTCGCAAACGACCCGGCCGACCAGCTCCTGCGGGCTCCAGCCGAGGGTCGCCTCCGCCGCCGGATTGACCATCATGATCTCGCCCTCGAGCGTCATCACGACGACCAGATCGCTGACGATTGCGAACAACCGCTCGAGCAGCAGCGGCCGAGCGTGATCCGGGTCGCCGCGATGACGAGCCAGCGACCTGGCCTGGTTGTGTGTGGAGTGGGCGGCGCGTGATCGCAACATGACTCGCAGACGAAACCAGTCTCTCGCTTCAATATCGGCAGCGCCGCGCCGGGACTGAAACCGCGCCAGTCACTCCCGGCGGCGCCGGTCTGATAGAACGCGTGCCTAAGAAAACGTCTGCAAGGAGCCATGCAATGGCGTATGAAGTCCCACCCCTTCCCTACGACTACAACGCGCTCGAGCCTCACATCGATGAGCAGACGATGCGCCTGCACCACGACAAGCACCACCAGGCCTACGTGACGGCCGCCAACGCGGCTCTGGAGGGAACGGAGTGGGCTGAGAAACCCGTCGAGGAGGTTCTGCAGTCGCTCTCACAGCTGCCGGGGGACAAGCAGACCGCGGTTCGCAACCAGGCCGGGGGGCATTACAACCATTCCCTGTTCTGGGAGTGGATGTCGCCTGACGGCGGCGGTGAGCCATCCGGGGCGCTGGCGGACGCGATCAAGTCCGCGTTTGGCTCGTTTGACGACTTCAAGGCGAAGGTCAAGGACGCGGGCGTCAAGCGCTTTGGCTCCGGCTGGTCGTGGCTGGTCCACGACGGCTCGGGTCTGGCGATCGTCTCCACCGCCAACCAGGACAGCCCGATCAGCGATGGCAAGACGCCGCTGCTCGGCGTCGACGTGTGGGAGCACGCTTACTACCTCAAGTATCAGAACCGTCGTCCCGACTACATCGATGCGTGGTGGAACACGGTCAACTGGGCGAAGGTGGCGGAGGGGTTCTCGAAGGTCGGCGGCTGAGTTCACGAGCTCCTCGCCTCGCGGGCAGCTACGCCTGGCGGGCGATTAGAAGCAGCGTGTGGCCGAACATAGCCGCTCGCGGGCGGGTACCGAGCCGATCGAGCCGCGCCAGCGGCCGCTGAAGCCATGGCGGCATCCGCCGCCACGTATACGTGAGCGCGTGAAGCTCGGGCCTGAGGCCCGCGGCCTGCGCCAGTGCGATCAGCGCGCGGGGCGAGAGCGGCACGTCATCTGGTGTGCCGTGAATCGCCGTCGCCACCCCGAGCCGGTTCGCCAGAGACAGCCCGGCCCCCACCGGGTGCCAGAGCCCGGGCTCGATCACGACGAGCGCGCCACCGGGAGCGAGCAGGCGGGCGGCCTCTCGAAAGCACGGCTCGAGTGGGCCCTGATAGGCGATGTGGTGTAGGACCAGGCGGTAGAGCACGACGTCGTAGGCGTGCGCGGGAAGCCGCAGCGCGCCGGCGGTTCCGAGGTGCGCCTCATCGACCCTTCCGGCGGCGAGCACTCCTTGCACCTTCGCGGAGTCGGAGTCGACCCCCACCAGCCGGAAGGCGGGCGCGGGGAACAGGTGACGGCCGGGGTTCCAGCCGCAGCCGATCGAGAGGACATTCCCGCTCGAGAGCGGCAGCCGGCACGCCAGCACCGCGCGCTCGCGTGCCAGCAAGTGCCGGTCGTGATGGGCGCGGGTGGCCTTGCGGGTGATCGTGTCGAGCAGGTTCTCGGCGCGATAAGGCTCGCTGCGAACGCCGCCCTCGATCACGCCGGCGCTCGTCTCAGGCCCGGGTGAAGCGGCGACCGGTGACCGGTGAGAGCGCTTCGTCGAGCCGCACCGGCTCGTCCTGCTCGGCGGCCGCCGCCTCCATTGCCGCGAGCCGCTCCGGGGTGAGCTCGCCGGCGTGCTCCTCCTCGATCCGCGCCAGCCATGCGGCGCCCTCGGCGGCTTCCGCGGCGTCGACCTCGACCCGTTTCGAAGCCACGTACCTGTCGATCTCGGCGAACAAAGTGTCGACCAGCTCATGCGTTGGGACCTTGCGCAGCGCTTCGCCGTGGCTGAACACGACCCCGTAATCCTTGGCCCCGGCGATCCCGAAGTCGGCGTGGGAGGCCTCGCCCAGTCCGTTTACCGCGCAGCCGAGCACCGCCACCTCGATCGGCTCGGCGTAGTGCTCCAGGCGCCGCTCGATATCGGCGACGACCGTATCCATGTCGAACTGCAGCCGGCCGCAGGTCGGGCAGGCGATCAGCACCGGACCGCGCTCGCGAAGCTGCAGCGCCTTCAGGATCTCCCAGGCGACCTTGACCTCCTCCTCGGCGTGGAAGGTCGACAGCGAAATCCTGATCGTGTCGCCGATCCCGTCGGCGAGCAGCGTGCCCAGGCCGACCGCGGACTTCAGCGAGCCGGACCACTTGGTTCCCGCCTCGGTGATCCCCAGGTGCAGCGGGTACGGGATCCGCTCCGAGAGCAGGCGGTTCGAAGCGATCGTGTTGGGAACGTTCGTCGACTTGATCGAAACCTTGAAGTTCTCGAATCTCAGGCGCTCCATCAGCTCGACGAACTCGGTGGCCGCGGTCACCAACGCCTCGACGGGGTTCTCGCGCTCGAGCGCCCGCAGGTGCTTGGGCAGCGAGCCTGAGTTGACGCCGATCCTCAGCGGTGTTCCCAGCTGGGAGGCGCGCTCGGTGACCAGCGCGACCTTATCTGGCCCCCCGATGTTGCCGGGGTTGAGCCGGACGCAATGAGCGCCGACGTCGAGCGCCTTCAACGCCAGGGTGTAGTTGAAGTGAATATCGGCGATCACCGGGATCGGCGCTTCCCGCACGATCGTCTTCAGCGCCTCGACATCGACCTCGCGCGGGACGGCGACGCGGACCAGGTCGGCGCCGGCATCGGCCACGCGGCGAATCTGATCCATGGTCGCGCGGAGATCGGCGGTCTCGGTCTTGGTCATCGTCTGGACCACGACCGGCGCACCGCCGCCGATCGGCACGCCGCCTACGTTGATCTGGCGCTTAGAGGCCACGCAGCCAGTGTAGAGGCCTAGAGCGGACCCGCTCTATGGCGCCGGCGCTGCAGCGCGAGGACGCCGAATCCACCCGCCGCCAGCACCAGCAGGATCAAGATGATCAGCAACGGCGTCGGCAGGAAGGAGCCGCCCGAGCTCGTCGAGGAAGAGGCTGGTCGGCCCGCGTGGAGCTTGCCGAGCTGGGCCAGGAGCGCCCGGTCGATCACGTCATAACAGTCGGTGTACTGCTTGACATCGGTGGGCATCGTCGCGAGCGCGTTCTGCAGCTCGGACACCGTGTAGGTCCGCGTCAGCCTGGCGTTCGCGACGCAGTCCGATACCGCGGGGCTCCTCGAGGCCGCCAGCGCAGGCGCGGCGAACGCGCCGAGCGACACCACGACGAGCAGGGAGACAGTAAGGTGCAGCCGACGCATGATCGGTCCCCGGCGTGGTGGTCGATGCCGCGGACCGGGCGAGGCTAGCAAGTTCTCTCGGTCACGAGTGCCGCTAAATCGGCGGCGCGGGAGCCCTGTGGCGATGTGAGCGGCCGATCGACTGCCGGAACTCGCGGCCGTCGGCGGCGTTATTGTCTCGCGCCTGTATGGCTTGATCTCATCCGGCTGTCAGTCCCGTCGGCGCGCCGGACCGAGCGCGCCGCTGAGTACCCGCTGGCGCGCCTTGGTCGGGGCCGCGGTGCTCGCCGCCGCCTGCGCGATAGCCGGTTGCGGCTCGAGCAGTCAATCGGCGCAACCCGCCGCCTCGCGGCCTCCGCTCGTGTCGATCTTCCAGGCCGATGTGTCGCTGCACGCCAATCCGGCGGGCACGGTCAGCGTTCTGCGCAGCCTGGGGGTCGATCTGATCCGCCTCTACGTTCCGTGGGGATCGCTGGCCGGATGGCCCCCGATCGCCCCTGACGTCGGCTCGACCACGCCACCGAAGTTCGATGCCACAAACCCGGCGGCCTATCCGGCGAGCGGCTGGGCGATCTACGACACGATCATCCGCGACGCCACCGCGCGCGGGATCGGCATCGACCTGACGATCGGGCCGCCCGGTCCCGCCTGGGCGGCACAGACCAACCCGGCAACTGCCGTCGCGCACCCGCAATGGAAACCATCGCCGCAGGAATTCCAGCAGTTCGTCGAAGCGCTGGGAACCCGCTACGGCGGCCATTACATCCCCGCGGGCGAGACGACGCCGCTGCCGCGGATCAGTTTCTGGGCGATCTGGAACGAACCGAACTTCGGCCCTTCGCTGGCCCCGCAATCGGTTGAGCATTCCCAGCTGGAGGTCTCCCCCACGACCTACCGCGGCCTCCTGGACGCCGCCTGGACGGCGCTCCACGTGACCGGCCATGGCGATGACACGATCCTGATCGGCGAGCTCGCGCCCCGGGGGGTGACGGTCGGAAACAGCCCCGGAACGTTCGGCTACATGGTGCCGCTGCGATTCCTGCGAGCCTTGTACTGCGTCGGCTCCAACTACCGCCCGCTGCGCGGGGTCGCCGCCTCGCAGCGCGATTGTCCGACCACCGCCGCGGGGTCCGCAGCCTTCCCGCGCGAGCATCCGGCGCTGTTCGAGGCGAGCGCTTTCGCCGACCATCCATATCCCCAGGGACCGCCCAACGTGCCCGAGCCGGACGAGCCCGACTACGCGGATCTGCCGAACCTCTCACACCTGGAGCGCGCGCTCGACACAGTCCAGCGCGTCTATGGCTCGGACAAGATCTTCCCGATCTACTCCACCGAATTCGGCTATCTCACTGACCCGCCGGAAAAGGTGGCCGGCACGGTCAGCCTCGAGACCGCCGCCAAGTATCTGAACTGGTCTGAATACATCAGCTGGAAGAACCCGCGCATGCGCTCGTATGACCAATATCTGCTGGTCGATGGGCCGAAGGGCATCTTCGCCTCCGCGCTCGAGATGCCCAATGGCACGCCGAAGCCGAGCTACTCCGCATACCGAATGCCGATCTGGCTGCCCCAGACCTCGGCCGGCTCTGGGCATTCGCTCGAGGTCTGGGGCTGCGTGCGACCCGCGCGCTTCGCGCGTCTCGACACCGGGCAGCCACAGCAGGCCGAGATTCAATTCCAAAAGGGCGGCAGCGGGCCGTTCAGCACCGTCAGGACGGTGCCGCTGACCGATCCGTATCGCTATTTCGACATCCGCCAGACGTTTTCCGGGTCGGGCAACGTCAGGATCGCATGGGCTTACCCGCACGGCCCGGAGATCTTCAGCCGGACGGTCGCGATCACGGTCGGCTAGGCTCCAGCCCGCACGGGGTGGACGCCGCGCGGCGCCGCAACTTATGCCCGCTGTGAGCTGTTCCTTCTGCCATGCGATTCACTCGACTTCCAGCTGCCCTCGCACTCGGCGCCCTGCTCGCGGTGATCCACCTCGTTCCGGCGCCGCCTGCCGCGCTCGCGAACGTCAACCAGCAAGCGATGATTCAGGACGACCCGACCCTGGACGCTGCGCCGGACGCCACGATGCAGAAGTTCCGGGTGCTCGGCGCGACGGTGGTGCGCGTGTGGGTCCCTTGGTCGAGAATCGCTGCCAGCCCGCTCTCGACCAAGGTCCCGCGGAATTTCAACGCCTCGAATCCGGCCTCATATCCGGCAGCCAACTGGACGACCTGGGACAACATCGTGCTCGCCGGGAAGAAATACGGGCTGGCGGTCGACTTCCTCGTCGCCGGCGGGTCCCCGAGGTGGGCCGACGGTCCGGGAATTCCGAGCGACATCAAGACCAACCTGAATCGCGCCTGGAACCCTAACGCTGGGGCCTACGGCTCCTTCATGCGCGCGCTCGGCACCCGCTACAGCGGCCGCTACGTGCCAAAGGGGGCATCCGCGCCGCTGCCGGCGGTGCGCTTCTGGTCGATTTGGAATGAGCCCAACTTCGGCGAGGACCTCGGTCCCCAGGCGATCGACGGCTCGCGCATCTCGAGCGCTCCCGGCATGTACCGGAGCCTCGTCAACGCCGGCTGGAGCGCGCTGCAGGCAACCGGCCACGGCCGCGACACGATCCTGATCGGCGGCTTGGCCGCGCGCGGCGCCAGCGGCCCTGTGACTCCGTCCCATCCGCAGGGCCTCCCCGGCGACTTCGCACAGACCAAGCCGATGCAGTTCGTCCGCACCCTGTACTGCGTCAACTCCTCCTACCAGGAGCTCCGCGGCAGCGCCGCCGCGCAGGTCGGGTGCCCGACGACGGCGGCCGGGTCGAGGAAGTTCCGCGCCGCCAACCCCGGTTTGTTCAATGCCAGCGGCTTTGGGATCCACCCGTACCCGCAGAACCAGCCGCCGACGGTGGAGCTCTCCTCGGACCCCGACTTCGTCGCGTTCCCCGAGATTCCGCGCCTGGAATCCGGGCTCGACCGACTCGCCCGAACCTACGGCTCCGGCGCTCACCTCGCGATCTACAACGACGAGTACGGTTACATCACCAAGCCGCCCAACACGGGGAACTTCGCCAGCCCCGCGACCGCGGCCTTCTACATCAACTGGGCGGAGTACTTGTCCTGGAAGAACCCGCGGATCGCGACCACGATGCAATATCTGCTCTACGACCCGGCCGTGACGAAGGGAGCCGACTTCGCCAGCGGGCTGCTGTTCCGCAACGGCGCTCCGAAGCCCGGCTATTACGCCTACCGGTTACCGCTGTACCTACCGTCGACCTCGGCGCGCCGGGGACAGAGCCTCGAAGTCTGGGGTGCGGTCCGCCCGGCACCCTACGAGCAGCGCGCGACGAGGCTCCCGCAGGCGGCCAAGATCCAGCTGCAGCGCGGCACGAACTGGACGACCGTGAAGACGGTGACGATCACGAACGCTCACGGCTACTTCGACGTGCGGGTGACGTTCCCGGCGAGCGGCGAGGTGCGGCTTACCTGGTCCTATCCGAAGACCGACCCGCTGCTTCCGAAGAACGCGCCGGGCGCGACCGTCTTCAGCCGCTCACAGAAGATCTCGATCCACTAACTCCCCCCAGGGAGGCTTGGGGGCCAGCGCTCGGCGCGGACGCAGGGTCTCGAGTCATGTTCGGCCAATTGCGGCCACTCGGTGCCCGGAGACCTTAGTGCACGTTGAATCCCGAACCGGCGAGCGTCGAGATATCGTTGCTCAGGCCGATCACGAAGATCAGGACGATCAGCGCGAACCCGACCACGCCGGCGCGTTCCATCACCTCGAACGGGATCCGCCGGCCCCGCACCTTCTCGGCCAGCGCCCAGAACACGTGGCCGCCGTCCAGCGGCAGGAACGGGAACAGGTTGATCACCGCCAGCGACAGCGAGATCAGGGCCAGCAGCTGGAGCGCCAGCGTAGTGCTCGTCGAGAACGATTCCTGGACCACCGTGTAACCACCGACGACACCATGCACCTGCTTGCGATCTTGAGGCTCGAAGATCTTGACGACGTGGGAAACGGTCTCTTTGGTCACGCCCCACAGTCCGGACGCGGTCAACGAGGCGGCGTGCACCGGCCCCACCGTCTGCGTTTGCGAGCCGAACTCGAAGCCGAGCAGCGGCCGCTGGTCAGCGGCGCTGTAGCGCGGGGTTAGCTCGAAGGTCATCAGCCGCCCCTCTCGGCGCACCACCACTTTTGCCGCGGTAGCGGCAGGGCAGCCGTTGACCTGGGGACCCGCGCAGCGATGGGTAGCGAGCTGGTTGCGGATCGCGGTTGCGGAGCCGCGAACTCCATCCACCGACACGATTTGGTCGCCGGGTTGCAATTTGGCGGCAGCCGGCGAACCCTTGCTCACCAGCGCCACCTGCCTGCTGGCGACCGTGGTGCCGTTGTGGAGGAAGAGCACCCAGATGATCACGAACGCGATCAGCAAGTTGACCCCCGGCCCGGCCAGGATCACCACCACCCGCTTCCACACCGGCTGGTTGTAGTAAGCGCGCGGACGTACCTCCGGGGGAATCTCCTCGTGCGGGTTCATGCCCGTGATCTTCACGTAGCCGCCGAGGGGGATCGGCCCGATCCCGTATTCCGTCTCGCCCCGGCGCTTCTTCACCAGCAGCGGCCCGAAGAACAGCGAGAAGCGCTCGACTCGCATGCCGACGGCCTTGGCGGCCGTGAAGTGCCCGGCTTCGTGCAGGATGATCAGCGCGGCAAAGCCGACGAAAGCAAGCAGGTACGACACTGGCCCGAGTGTGGCAGGTCGAAACTGAGGGTTCGATAAGAAGCGCTGCTCACGCCGCCGCGCGGGCGGCGACCAGCTCCGCGGCCACCCTCCGGGCTTCGGCGTCGGCCGCCCCCAGCGAATCGAACGAGTGCACCGGCTCCAGTGGCAGCCGCGAGACAGTGTCTTCGATCACCCCGGCGATGTCGAGGAACCGGATGCTGCCATCGAGAAACGCGCGCACCGCCACCTCGTTTGCGGCGTTCAGCGTGCAGGGAGCGGTGCCGCCCGCGCGCCCCGCCTCACGGGCCAGGCGCAGGCAACTGAACGTCTCCAGGTCGACCGGCTCGAAGGTCAGCGAGCCCACCGCCACCAGGTCGAGCGGCTTGACGGGCACGTCGACGCGTTCGGGGTAGCTGAGCGCGTAGGAGATCGGCACACGCATGTCCGGATAGCCGAGATGCGCGAGCGTGGCGCCGTCACAGAGGGCGATCAAGCTGTGGATGATCGATTGCGGATGGACTACCACATCGAGCCGCTCGTAGGGAGTCCCGAACAGGTGGTGGGCCTCGATCAACTCGAGGCCCTTGTTCATCAGCGTCGCCGAGTCGATCGTGATCTTTCCGCCCATCGCCCAGGTCGGGTGCGCGAGTGCCTCATCCACCGTGACCGCCGCGAGCTCGGATCTCTTGCGTCCTCGAAACGGCCCCCCGGACGCGGTCAGAATCAGCCGATCAACGGTTCCCGGCTGCTCGCCCGCCAGCAGCTGATGCAGCGCCGAATGCTCTGAGTCGACGGGCACGATCGACGCCCCGGTCGCCTCTGCCAGCGTCATCACAAGCTCGCCGCCGACGACCAGCGACTCCTTGTTTGCCAGCGCCAGGTCGATTCCCTCGCCGAGCGTCGCCACCGTCGGCACCAGCCCCGCCGAGCCGACGATCGCGTTCAGCACCAGGTCGCATTCGCTGTCGGTGATCAGCTTCACGAGGCCGTCGGGGCCGCTCAGCACCTCCCCTTCGGCCCACACCTCGCTGGCGCGCGCGGCGGCGTAAGGGTCCGAAAGCGCGATCCGCGACACGGAGTGTCGCCGGGCCTGCGCGATCAGCTCCTCCCAGGCGCTGTGGGCGCTCAACGCGACGACGCGCAGGTCTGTCTCTTCCCGGCGCTCGAGCAGGTCGAGCGCCTGCAGGCCGATCGAGCCGGTCGAGCCGAGGATGATCAGGCGACGCGGCATCGCGGTCATCTCGAGCACCTTACGAGCCGCCGCGCGGGATCTCGCCGGCTACGGAGGCCCGCTCGCAGAATCCTGCACCTGGATGACGTGCTCGCCAATTGAAATGCGGATGATGAAGAACTCGGCATCGTCGTAGGTCGACAGCGTGGTCTCACGCACAGTTGAGGATGACAGTCGTAGTCTCTCTCCCCCTTCGTCATCGGGATCGCCTAGGCGGAACTCGACCATGTCCACCGCCGGCGGTGGACGTCTCTCGGAGCTCCCCGATCACCCTGAGCGCCGGTCCTAGCTCCTCCTGCTGTACCAGGGATCCACGAACGCCACGACGGTCGGGCGAACGCCGGTTACTGAATCACCGCCAGCCAGATGTAGTAGCCGGCGACGGCGGTGAACAGCACGGAGTCGAGCCGGTCAAGCGCGCCGCCGTGTGCGCCGAACAGCGTGCCGGCGTCCTTGATCCCGGCGTCACGTTTGACCACGGACTCGAACAGGTCCCCGATCGGCGCGAGGATCGCGATCGTCAGCCCGAGCAGCAAGGCGTTTCCTTGCGTCAGCCAAGCCTGGTAGAGCCCCGCGACGAAGACCGCCAGCACTGCCACGAACATCCCGCAGAAAAGGCCCTCGACCGTCTTGTTGGGTGAGATCTCTGGAGCGAGCGGACGCCGCCCGAACAGCCGCCCGCCCAGGTAGGCGCCGGTGTCGCCGAGAAACGTGCCGATCAACACGTCGATCAGCACCGCCCCTCCGTGGGGCACTCCTCGCAACAATTCGGCGTGCGCGAACGGCAGCCCGATCCAGTACACCCCGAGGACCGTTCCGGCCACCGCGACCGTCGCGCGGCCACGCCCGAGACCGGCGAGGACGAACAGCACAAGCACCGGCAACGTGGCGACCGCGATCTCCATCACGCGCAGCATGCCTCCATAGCGAGCGGCGATCACCATCGCCGCGAGCGAGGCGAACCCGACCACGGATATCGGCCGCCACCGCGCGAGCAGCCGGTACAGCTCGTGCATGCACGCCCATCCGACCACGATCATGAACAGCGCGAAGACGAGTCCGCCCAAATCGATCACCACGATCGCCAGGATCGCCGCCGGAACGGCCACCAGAATCCGCGCCAGCAGGTCCGAGCGCTGACGAGGCTTGCGAGTGGAGCTACCGGCGGGTGCCCGCCGCCGACGAGCCCTGGGGGACGGAGCGCGGCCCTCGGCTCGCTCGCGAGTGCTTCTCGGGGCGCGGCTCGAGCGCGTTGCCGGACGCCCGCGCGAGCCGGATGAGGGCCGGCGCGCGGACGGCATTCAGCGACCCCCGAATCGCCGTTTGCGCTCGGAGAACTCGCTCAGGCTCTCCTCGAACGCCTGGCGCGAGAAATCCGGCCAAAGCTCATCGCGGAAGACCAGCTCGGAGTATGCGGACTGCCACATCAGGTAGTTCGACAGCCGGCGCTCGCCGCTGGTGCGGATGATCAAATCCGGATCGTGCATCTCGGGGGCGTACAGGTGCGCGCGGAAATCCGATTCGTCTCCACCGCTAAAGGTTCGAGCTGCATCGAGAATCTCCGCCCTGCCGCCGTAGTTGAACGCGACGAACAGGGTGATCCGTTGGTTTGCGTCGGTCACGTCCTCGGCCCACCGCATGCGCTCCATCAGCGCCCGCGGCACCGGCGCGGTCCGCCGGCCGACGAATCGCATCCGCACGCCCTCCTCGTGCAGCTCCGGCGTCTCCAGCTCGATCCGTCTGGCGAACATCTCCATCAGTCCGGAAACCTCGTCCGGGGAGCGGCTCCAGTTCTCGGTGGAGAACGAGTAAACGGTCAGTTCCCGGATCCCCAGCTGCGCGGCGTCGCGAAGCCGCTCCTTGACGGTGTCCGCCCCGGCTTCGTGACCGGCTAGGACCGGAAGCCCACGCCGCTTGGCCCAGCGGCCGTTGCCATCGGTGATGATCGCCACATAGAGGGGTCGACCACCCTCCCGGGCGTCCTCATCGCCGAGGCCCACCGACTACACCTCCAAGATCTCTGCTTCCTTGTGCTTGAGAAGCTCGTCCAGCTCGCCGATCCGCCCGTCGGTGACTTTCTGCAACTCGACCTCCGCGCGGTGCTCGTCGTCGGAGCCCGCCTCCCCAGCTTCCTTGAGCTCTCGTAGATCGTGCATCACCTCGCGACGGATGTTGCGGATCGCGACCCGGCCGTCTTCGGCGATGTGACGGACGACCTTGACCAGCTGCTTGCGCCGCTCCTCGGTCAGCTCGGGCACCGCGAGCCGGATCAGGCTGCCGTCGTTGGACGGGGTGAGACCAACGTCGGACTCGAGGATCGCGCGCTCGATCGCCTTGATCGAGCTCTTGTCGTATGGCTGGATCGTCAGCAGCCGCGGTTCGGGCGCATTGATCGTCGCGAGTTGCTTCAGCGCTGTCGAGGCGCCGTAGTAATCGACCGAGATCCGATCGAGCAGCGCGGGACTCGCCCGGCCGGTCCGGACTGAGCCGAACTCGTGACGAATCGAGTCGACCGATTTGGCCATCCGATCGCGCGCGTCATCCAACAGCTCATCGATTATGTCTTCGCCGCTCATGTCCTCACCAACGTCCCAACGCGTTCACCGGACACTATCTTGTCGATGTTGCGCCCGTCGGTCATGTTGAAGACCACGATCGGCAGGTTGTTGTCCATGCACAGCGCGAATGCCGTCGAGTCCATCACCTGCAGGCCGCGAGTCAGCGCATCCTTGTGGGTGATCTCGGGAATGAACTCCGCGCCTGGGTCGACCGCCGGGTCGGCGGTGTAGACGCCCTCGACGCCGTTCTTGGCCATCAGCACGACCTCCGCGTGAAGCTCCGCGGCTCTCAACGCTGCGGCGGTGTCCGTGGTGAAGAACGGGTTTCCGGTTCCGGACGCGAAGATCACGATTCGGCCCTTCTCCAGGTGGCGCATCGCCCGCCGGCGGATGTACGGCTCAGCCACCTCGGAGATCGTGATCGCGGATTGCACCCGCGTGGCGACGTCCTTCTTCTCCAGCGCGTCCTGGAGGGCGAGCGCGTTCAGCACCGTCGCGAGCATTCCCATGTAGTCCCCGGTGGCCCGGTCCATGCCCTTCGCGGCGGCCGCGAGCCCGCGGTAGATGTTGCCCCCTCCGACCACGACGGCGACCTCGACGCCGCGGCGATGGACCGCCGCTACCTCGCTGGCGATCGCCTCGACCCGCTCCGGGTCGGTCCCGTACTCGAGCTCACCCATCAGCGCCTCGCCTGAGAGTTTCAGCAACACCCGATCGTAAACCGGCGCCTTCATCGGCGATCCTGCCCCCACCGCAGGGCCCACTGTTCAGCCGCCGATCGCGAAGCGAGCGAAGCGGCGAATGACGATGTTCTCGCCCGTTTCGCTGGCGAGCGCCGCCCGCAGCTCCTCGATCGTCTTGCCGCCGTACTTGTCCTCGTTGACGTGCTTCTGACGCAGTAGCACGACCTCGTCATACCACTTGTCGAGCTTGCCGGTGATGATTCGCTCGCGAACGTTCTCGGGGCGCTCAGCGGCCTGCTCGGCGGCGATCCGCTCCTCCCGCGCACTGTCCTCGACGGGCACTTCCTGCTCGGTGACCGCCAGCGGGGCCGTGGCCGCGATGTGAAGCGCGAGATCTCGCGCAAACTCGACGAAGCGGTCGTTACGTGCGACGAAGTCCGTCTCGCAGTCGACCTCGATCAGCACGCCGATCTTGCCCCCGGCGTGGATGTAGCTCTGGACGACTCCCTCGCGGGCCTCCGCGCCGGCCCGCTTGGCGGCCCGCGCCTCGCCGCGAGCGCGCAGGATCTCGACCGCCTTCTCGATGTCTCCCTGGGATTCGCTCAGCGCATCCCGGCAGGCGACGATCCCCGCACCGGTACGGTCGCGAAGCGCTTTTACGTCTTGGGCGGTGATCGCGGTCATGAGCTCTCCTGGACGGCGTCGCCGGCGCCCTCCCCGGCGGGCTCGGTTGCCTGAGCGGACGGGTCGGCGCCGGGGTCGAGTTGTGCTCCAGGCGGCGGGGACTCCGATGGTGGTGGCTGTTCGCTGGCCGGTACGGGCGGGGCCTCGCCCGCGGGCGGTGGGGCCTCGCCGGTCGGCGGCAGCGGTTCGGCCTCGGCGGGGGGCGCGGGCTGTAATCCCTCGGCTGCGGCGGGTTCGGCCGGCGTTTGTCCTGCGGGAGCAGCAGGTGTCTGCGGCGCCTGTGGTGCGGTCTGCGGAGCGAGTGCGGGCGCCGGGGGCTCGGAAGCCGCGGGCTGCGCGGCGGGCTCAGGCTGCGCGGCAGGCGCGGGCTGCGCGGCAGGCGCGGGCTGGGCGGCGGGCGCGGGCTGCGCGGCGGGCTCAGGCTGCGCGGCAGGCGCGGGCTGCGCGGCAGGCGCGGGCTGCGCGGCAGGCGCGGGCTGCGCGGCAGGCGCGGGCTGGGCAGCGGGCGCGGGCTGCGCGGCAGGCGCGGGCTGCGCGGCAGGGGCGGGCTGCGCGGCGGGCGCAGGCGCTGCTGCCTCGGCTTCGCGCCGCGCGCGCTCTTCGGCCTCGCGGGCCTGCTGTTCGGCCTCGAGCCGCGCCTGCTCCTCGGCCTCGAGCCGTGCCCGCTCCTCCGCTTCGAGACGCGCCTGCTCCTCCGCCTCACGGCGGGCCCGCTCCTCGGCCTCCTGGCGCTCGCGCTCGAGCCGTGCGGCTTCCTCCTCCGCGCGGAACACCAGATGGCCTTCGGACACCACGTCGCCGATCGCCCGGGTGACCACCGCGCATGACCTGATCGCGTCGTCGTTACCGGGGATCACGTAGTCGATTCCATCCGGGTCGCAGTTGGTATCCACCAACCCGATGATCGGAATCCGCAGGCGTTGGGCCTCGCGGACCGCGATCGCCTCGGTTTTGAGGTCGATCACGAACACGGCGTCGGGGGTTCGCTGCATGTCCTTGACTCCCCCGAGATTGGCTCGTAGCTTCTCCAGGTCAGCCTGCGCCGCCATCCGCTCGCGGGTTGGAAGCAGCTCCAGCTGCCCCTCCGTCTCGTAGCGCTCGAGGTCGTGAAGCCGCTGGATCCGCAGCGAAATCGTCTGAAAGTTAGTCAGCAAGCCGCCCAGCCAGCGATGGTTGACGTACGGCATGCTCGCCCCTTCGGCGGTATCGCGAATCACGTCGCGGGCCTGCTTCTTTGTGCCGACGAACAGCACCGTGCCGCCGTGGCGGGACACGTCTTCCGCGAATCTCCGGGCGTTCTCCAGCAGCGATTGCGTCTGAAGGAGATCGATGATGTAGTTGCCGTCCCGCTCGCCGTAGATGAAACGGCGCATCTTCGGGTTCCAACGGCGCGTCTGGTGGCCGAAGTGCACGCCGGCCTCCAGCAGCTCTTTGATGCCGATTTGAGCCACGGTCCTGCTCCCTTGATCCTGGTTCGTTTGTACAGCCCGCCAGCCGGTGTTCGCGAACCTCGGAGGGCCGAGGCAGGGCGCGATCCTCACCGACGGGGTCGCAGATAAAAATTCCTCGAAAGGAGTTTACGCAAGTATTGCCGATCCGCTACGTTTTGGTATACAGGCGAGCCGTTACCTTCCCCAACCTTGGTAACGATGCGCCGCGCGGGCCGAACCTCCCTTCCCCTACCTCCGGTGGCTCGGTTCGCAATTGATCGGCGGGGCGGCTGTGGACGGGCCGCCCCGTCGGCTTTTCGGAGCTCTGGCGGAACGCAACGCAAACTCCTCGCCTCGGGCTGAGGCCCGGAGGCGTTTCGAGAGGCTCGGGGTGATCCTTCCCGTCTGCTCGCGGATTTAGACCGGGGTCGACATTTGAACCGAGGCTACGCCACCCCTTCCGGTGGATCCGGGCGAGTGTCGATCCGGGCGACTGTCGATCCGGGCGGTGGATCGGGGCGAGTGTGGATCCGGGCGAGCTGACCCAGCCAGCTGGGGGTTCGGCATGCAAGCGGCCGTCGAGGTCCGCTTAGGCGATCCCCGCCTGCGCTCGCTGCAACCCCCGCACCAGATCCCCGGGCAGCGGCGAGCTCACATCGATCCGCTGGTTCGTGATCGGATGCGCAAACGCGAGCCTCGCGGCATGCAGGAATTGCCGCTCGAGACCGTATAGATGCGCCTTCCCGTACAGGGGATCGCCGCACACGGGATGCCCGATCGCCTGCATGTGAACCCTGATCTGGTGAGTGCGGCCGGTATCGAGGATCACCCGCAGCAGGGTCGCGTGGGGCAGCGCCCGCTCGAGCCTGAAGTTGGTCCGCGCCTCGCGCGGATCCTCAGCATCGATCGACATCAGCACGCGGTCGCGGCGATGGCGACCGATGGGAGCGTCGATCATGCCCGACCTCGCCTCCGGTCGCCCTTCGACCAGGGTCAGATACTCACGCCGCAACTTCCGGCGAGCCAGCAGCTCCTTGAGCGCTCGATGAACCGGTTCACTCTTGGCGACCACGAGCAGGCCGGAGGTGTCGCGGTCGAGGCGGTGGACGATCCCCGCCCGCCAAGGTTCGCCGCCCGCGACCCCGCGCCCCTCGAGCGCCTGCGCGAGGGTGCCGCTGGGGTGGCCGCGAGCGGGGTGAACGACCACGCCCGCTGGCTTGTCGACCACCAGCAGGTACTCGTCTTCATAGCTGACGGCAAATCTGACTTCGGTGCAGTGGGGCGCCGAAACGGCCACTGGCAGCGGCTCGACCTCGATCCGCTCGCCCGCTTGCAGCACGTGGCGCTTGCGGCGAACGCGGCCGTCAACCCGGACCCGCGCCGCGTCGATCAGGCTTTGCGCGCGACTGCGGGATCCGAGCGGACCGGCAAGGAACAGATCGAGCCGCGTGCCTGCTGCTTCGTCGGGTACCTCGAGCTCGATCCGAGCCTCGGTGGCCTCCGCCATTTGCCAGCTCAGCGGCTCTCGCGCGGCCGGCGCTCGAGCACCCATAGCAGCGCCAGCACGCCGAGGGTGATCGAGATGTCGGCGAAGTTGAACGCAGGCCAGGCCGGCAGCTTGATGAAGTCGGTAACCGCGCCGCTCGCGATCCGATCGATCAGGTTGCCGATCGCCCCCCCGACCAGCATGCCCGTGGGGAGCCAGAGCAGCTGCCGGCTCGGACGGAGTATCAGATACACGACCAATAGCGCGAGGGCGCCCAGCGTGATCACGAGCACGAGCGTGCCGCCACCCGAGAACAGGCTGAACGCGACGCCCGTGTTGCGGACGTGGACGAGCTTCACCCCCGGCAGCACCTTGTTCGCTTGGCCCTCGGCGATTCCCGATCTGACCAGGTGCTTGGTCAGCTGATCGATGGCTACTACCACGAGCGCGACCGCCGCCGCGCGGGTCAGTGCGATCGCGCGAGCCCGGGATTCCGGGCCACTCGAGGGGGCCGGCGCGTCCGGGGGTGCATCCGGGGATGCGCGAGCCTCCGAGGCGCCGCGAGGATCCTCGAGGCTGCCTGCACGGGACTCGCTGCGATCGTTCTCGAGAGAGCGCGAGCTGCTCATCCAGCGATCGCGTTGACGATCAGCATTCGCACGAAATACAGCACGATGATGGCGATGATCGGGCTGAAATCGAACATTCCGAGCGGCGGGATCACGCGCCGGAAGATCCGCAGATAGGGCTCGACGACGTCACGCAGGAAGTTGATGATCGCGTCGGTGAAGCGCGAGTACGGCAGCCGCGCGCCCATCGCGAAGATCCAGTTCAGCAAGATGTAGATGAAGATCAGCACGATGTAGACCGTGAACAGCGCATCGACGTAGTTCGCCACGTCACCGCGCGTCAGTGCCGCGAGTCCGGTCATCGCCGTGCGCCTCCGATCACCGCGTCGAACGCGTCCTGAAAGGCGGACCTCACCCCTCCACGCTCGAGCGCAGCGAGGCCGCGCGCCGTGGAGCCACCTGGCGAGGTCACCTCGCGCCTGACGGCGAGGGTGTCGTCCTTGCGTGCGGTGAGCAGCGCCGCGGTTCCCCCCATCGTCTCGACCACCAGCCGGCCGGCGAGCGGCGCGGGGATGCCGTTGCGGACCGCGGCATCGATCTGCGCTTCCGCCAGCAGCGCCAGATAGGCGGGTCCCACGCTCATCACCGCCATCGCGGCGTCGATCGAGCTGTCAGGCATCCGCACCATCGTCCCAAGTTCCGCGAACAAAGCTACGACATCCGCTTCCAGCTGGTCCGCGACTTCCGCGCCGGGCGCGTAGCAAATGACTCCCTTTCGGACCTCCACGGGCAGATTCGGCATCAGGCGAACCACCGGCACACCGGGATACGCTCTCTCCAGCGTCACCAGCGAGGTCGCGCCGAGCACCGAGGCGACCGCCTTCGCCCCTCCCCTTAGCTCTTCCGCTACGGCTTCGAGCTGGGCCGGCTTGTGGCACAAGACGATCAGATCCGCCCGTTCGGCGACAGCCGAGGCTGACGCCAGCGCCTCGCCGCCGAGCTCGTCCGCCAGCGTCCGCGCCCTACCCGACCCGGTGTCCGAGCACAGCACCGGACGGCCCCAGCCGCGGGCAAGCGCGCTTGCCATGTTCCCGGCTCCGATCAGTCCGATCTGCATCCGACACCAAGGCTACTTGGCTCAGACCTCGTCCGCTGCGGAGACATCCCGCCCCGCGCCGGGCCACCCCTACGATTGATTGAAGAAGCCCTTTTCGGCGAGCCGCGCCCGCTCTTCGGCGGACACCTCGACGTTGTGCGGGGTCAGCAGGAACACCTTGTCGGCGATGCGTTGCATGCCTCCGTCGAGCGCGTAGGTGAGCCCGCTCGAGAAGTCGATCAGTCGCTTTGAGAGGTCGCTGTCGGTGCCTTGCAGGTTGAGGATCACCGGGATCGAGTCCTTGAACTTGTCGGCGACGTCCTGCACGTCGTTGAAGCTCTTCGGCGCGACGAAGTGAACCCGCACGTCGCTACCGCTGCGCCCGTTCCCGCGCCCCCCGACTTGGCGCAGCGAAGTGGTCCGGCTTTCGCTCTCGCCCTCGTCGGAGAAGATGTCATCGAAGTCGTCCCGCTGCCTCCGGGAGCTGAGGCGCCTTACGTTGCGCGGCTCTCGATGGGTCTCCCGAGGCTCGGGCTCCGGCTCGGGCTCCGCATACGGCTCGAGCTCCTCGTCGTCATAGGTGTCGTCTTCGGCGAGACCGAAGTAGACGAGCGTGCGATGCCAGGTGTCGCGAAAAGCCATTCGGGTTGATCTGTTCGGGAAATGTCCGGGTTTCCCTGCCGGACATTATGACGCGTAAAGCGTCGTTCCCAAGCGAATGATCGTCGCTCCTTCCTGCACCCCGACGAGATAGTCCTGGCTGGTGCCCATCGAAAGGTGCGCCAGCCCGTGCCGCCCGGCGAGCTCTCGCAGCGCGGCGAAGTACGGCCGGCTCGACTCCGCGCTCGCCGCGACGGGCGGCATCGTCATCAGTCCCACCACGGTCACCGGACATCGCTCGAGGAAAGCGCCCAGCTCCGCGGGAGCAATCCCGCCTTTGCTTGCCTCGCCCGCGACGTTTACCTCGACGAGCACTCGAGTGTCCGGCCGTCCGTGGCGGGCCAGTTGCTCCAGCACCGAATCGCTGGCCACCGAATGGATGTAGCGGACGTGCCCGATCAGCTGCCGGACCTTGCGACTCTGCAGCTGGCCGATGAAGTCCCAGGTAAACGTCCTTGGATAAGAGTCGGCCTTGGCGAGAAGCTCCTGAACTCGATTCTCTCCTAGCAGCTGAACGCCCGCTTGCGCGAGCGCGCCCAGTTCCTCGGCAGGGATGTACTTGACCGCAGCCAGGATTTCGACCTCATCCGCTCGTCCGGCCGACTCGATCTCGGCCCTCACCCGCTCGAGATTCGCCCGCACCCGCTCCGACCGCAGTCCGCGGATCAGTTCAACCATGCCACTCCGGCCTGCCGGCCGGTGATCCCGCGATCGCGACGGTGCGAGTAGAACAGGGATGGATCTGAGCAGATCGTGCACATCTCGGCGTCGTGGACTCGGTCAATGCCGGCGCGCCTCAGCTGCAAACGCGCGATCGTCTTCAAGTCGAGATTCCGGCCGCGGTGAACGGCTTCGCCGAGCGATGCGAACGTCGCGCGGACCTCGTCTCCGACCTCGTAGCAGCAAGGTCCGGCGCCGGGGCCGATCGCCGCGGCGAATCGGCCGCCCGAGGTGAGCTGCCGAAGCGCCCGCACCCCCTCGCTCAGGATCCCTTCGGCCAGCCCGCGCCAACCCGCGTGCAGCATCGCCACGGCGCCTTCCCCGGCGATCGCGATCGGCAGGCAGTCGGCGGTCAGCACGACCAAACCGACACCGGTCCGGGTCGTAGCCTGTCCGTCTGCCTGAACCGGGGCCGAGTCCTCGGCCGGTGCACCATCGACGCGGGCAACCGCGGTGCCGTGTACCTGCCGGCAGAACGAGAACGGGACCGCAAGTTGCTCGCTGAGCGCCGCGCGATTGCGCTGCACCGTCCCCGTGTGATCGTCGGTCCGGCGGCCCAGGTTGAGGCTGCGGTAAGCACCCACGGAGAAGCCGCCGCGTCGGGTGGTGAACACGGCCCGGGCCCCGTCGAGGTCAATGCCGATGTGCTCACCGGTGCGGTAGAAGGGCGCTTGCAATCTCATCGCTTGGCGCCTCAGGCTAGCTGCTGCGGCCGGCCGCCTCGAGCGCGCGAGCAAGCTCGGCGTCGCGACCGCGGAGACGGCCATCCAGCTTGTCCGCGAGCGCAGCGCGGAGGCCGCGACCGATCGCGGGGCCTTCCGGCACGCCCGCTGCGAGCAGAGCTCGGCCATCGATCTCGAGTTTGACGTGACGCAGCGTCTCGAGCCATTCGCGCGCTTTCCGCTCAGGGCCGAGCGAGCCGGCCAGCGCGACGAGCTCGGGGCCGGCCCCCGCCACGGCGCAGGCAATCTCCGAGGGGCTGCCTGCCTCAGTGAGCGCGCGCGCAACCTCACCGGCGCGCGTCGCCGCGGCGAGAATCGCACCGCGGTCGTCGGCTTCGAACGCCAGCTCGTCGAGCAGAGCTCCGAGCTCGCCCGCCGGTACCCCCCGCGCCGCGAGCGCGAGCGCGAGCCGATCTCGCCTTCCGTCATCGGGCAACAGCGCCAGCGCGCGGCGGCCAAGCTCCTCGTCGGTCAGCTGAAAGCCGGGATCGATCGCCGTGTCGATACCGAGCTCGCGTAGCTCGGCGAACGCCGTCAGCGGATCTCGCTCGCGTGCAAGCAATCTTAGCTCCGCGCCGATCCGAGCCCCGCTGACGGTCCCAATTGCGCCGTCGTCGATCGCCTTGCGGGCGAGCGCGAGCGTGTGGGGATCGACCGCAAATCGAAGCCGGCTTGCGTAGCGCGCGAGCCGCAACAGTCGCGTCGGGTCGTCCAAGAAGCTGCGGTCGTGCAGGACTCGCAGCTTGCGGGCATCGAGATCATCGAGCGCCGCCGGCGGCGCATGGAGCTGGCCCCGGCGCGGACCGGTGAGCGCGATCGCGATCGCGTTGACGGTGAAGTCCCGGCGCAGCAGATCCTCCTCCAATGGGGCGGGCGCAACATCGGGCAGCGCCCCGGGGCGCGCGTAGGACTCGCGGCGGGCCCTCGCGATGTCATAGCTGAAACCGTCGAGCTTCACGGTCGAGGTGCCGAACCGGTCGTGCACTCGAGATCTGCCGCCGAGGCGAGTGGCCAACGCCTGGGCGTCGCCTTCGAGTACCAGGTCGAGGTCGTACGGTCTCCCGCCCATCAGCAGATCGCGCACGGCGCCGCCGACGAGGTAGACGCCGGGCACATCCTCGAGCGCTCGCATCAGCGGTCTGGCGGCAGGCAGCGATCTGACCTGCTCCAGCAGCGACGGCGGGGACGGGAGCTCCATGCGGTGATCTTCTCGCGCCCGAGGTCTCCGCGTCCGCTGGGCCTCCGCTACGGGGACCAATCGCGGCGCATGCTGCGGGGACGCGCCCAACCGCGGCGCGACCTCCGAGGCCCTGGCTAGCATCACCAGGATGCCGAGTCCCGGTTTGCGCTTGCGTCGGCGGGGGCTCGTCGCCGTTGCAGTCCTATTGCTCGCGCTGGGTGGCACGGTGGCGTTCATCCTGCTTCACGCGCCTGGCAACGTTTCACATCCGGACGTGGAGTTCACCGCGACCACCTCCACCACCTCCACCACCTCCACCAGCCATACCACTAGCGCGCCGCGCCCAGCGGTCGTGAACAACTTCGAATGGCCCCGATATGGGTTCGACGCGAGCCGCACGCGCGTGTTCCCGAACTCGAAGCTCGAGCCTCCATTTCATCTCGGGTGGCGCTTCGACGACGGCGCGCTGATCGAGTTCCCCCCGGTGATCTACCGCAACACTCTGTACCTGATCGATGACAACGGCTGGGCGCACGCGGTCAACAAGCTCAATGGCCATCAGCTGTGGCAGCGTCACCTGGGAACTCTTGCCGCGGCGTCGCCGGCGCTCGGCGTCGACCAGCAGTTGGTGTTCATTCCGATCCTCTCGACACATGGGACCAGTCCTGGAAACGGGCAGCTGGTGGCGCTGTCGATGTCGACCGGCAGGGTCGTGTGGTCGCTGCCGCTCCCCGCCGGCTCGGAATCCTCGCCATTGGCGTGGGGATCCACCGTTTACTTCGGAGACCAGGGCGGCACGCTCTACTCGGTCAGCGCGCGAAACGGTCACGTCAACTGGACCTACCACGCGAGCGGCGCGATCAAGGGCGGTCCCGCGCTCGCGAACGGCGCGCTCTACTTCGGCGACTACGCGGGGCGGGCCTACGCGGTAAACGCCGCCAACGGGCGGCCGATCTGGGCAGTCAGCACGAGCGGGACCCAGTTCGGGTTCGGCTCAGGCCAGTTCTATTCGACCCCGGCGGTCGCGTTCGGTCGTGTCTACATGGGCAACACCGACGGTCGGGTGTATTCGTTTGCGCAGCACAGCGGGGAGCTGGCATGGGCGACGGGCACCGGCGCCTACGTGTACGCCTCCGCAGCGGCGCAGGACACGCCCGGCCTCGGCCCAACCGTTTACCTCGGTTCATACGACGGCAACTTCTACGCTTTCGACGCCCGCTCGGGGGCTATCCGGTGGGAGCACAATGCCGGGGGCAAGATCTCAGGATCGGCCACTATCGTCGGCGACGTCGTCTACTACTCCGATCTCGGCCAGCGCACGTCGGCGGGACTGAACGTGCGCACCGGCCGGCAGGTCTTCTCATTCCCCGACGGTGCGTTCAACCCCGTGATCGCCGATAACGAGGCGATCTACCTGATCGGATACAAGACGATCTATCAGCTGCTGCCCTCCAGCCATCCGCCCGCTCCCCAGCATCCGGCCGCCACGGCGACCCAATCGACTGCTGCGACGAGCAAAGCAGCCGCCCCGGCGACCAAATAAGGCGCCGCTAGGTAGCTAGCTCGGCCGCGAACAGCTGCCCTACCTCGCGCGAGCTGAGTGCCTGATTCCAGACCCGCAGATCGAAGATCTGGCCGTCGAAGCTGTCCGGATTCCCGGCGACCGTGCGCCCGGTGCCAACCGAGAATGGGCCCGGGGCTCTGAACCCTTCGCCCAGCCAGCGCGAGTCGACCGGATCGCCGTCGATGTAGAGCACGATCGAGTCGCTCGCCCGCCGGCGCACTCCGACGAGATAGTACCAGCGGCCGGCGATCACGTCGTCACGAGCGTCGCTCTCCAGGCCCATGTAGCGGTTGCTGGCGCGGATCAGGCACTCGTCGATCGGCGGGCAGGCGATCCCGCTGGCGATGGGGTTGAGCGGGAGATCTCGCTCGGCCACCGAGAACGACCATCGGCCGCCTTGCAGGCGCAGGGCCACGGCGTTGGTGGCGTCGCCCTCGAGACCGACAACCGTGCCATCTTGGGTCGCGTCCGCTGCCTGCGCCCAAGTCGCGATCGTGAAGTCTCCGCCCGAGTTAAACAGCGGGGCGTCGATTTGGGCCGCCTGGCCGTCGCCGCTGACATCGAGCGCGCTGCCGCGCAACCCAACCCCCCACCCGGCCCCGTTTCGAAGCGTGAGCTCGTGGCCGCCGCCGCTGGCGTCATGGGCGATGTTGCCGCTGCCTTCGTCGAGCGGCCAATATCCGATCTCGCCCGAAGGGAGCGCAGGGGCGTCAGGACGCAGCATGGCAGGATTCTCCGATGCAGCGATCGTTTCCTGGTTCTCGGCCCGGATCACCGCCGGATTGCATTTGAACGCCCTGCGGTCGTAGGTCATGATTCCGTCGATCTCGTCCTCGACGTCGGTCCAGCCGGTGAACACCGCGGCCGACACTCCAGGGCCGCGCAGCTCCTGGCGCAGCATCTCGGCCATCTGCTGATAGCGACGGCAGGCCGCGGTCGGGTCGGGCATCACATCCCAGCCACCGTTTCCGTTCGTCAGGCGTGCGGCGGCTCGCGCATCCCACTCGTGGGCGGGCAGCGGGTAGGAGAGGTTTCCGTACTCGCCGATCATCGAGGCGCGATCGTCGGGGGCCGGGGCGTACGGGCCCATATACAGATGCGCGTCGCGGATGTCGCCGCCGCTTCCGCCCCCGGCCGCTGCCGTTCCCGGCTCCGGCGCGCCGCAGCAGTTGACGCTGCCGCTGTCTCCATCGACCAGACGCGTGGGATCGAGCCGCTTGACCGTATCGATCACGGGCGCCACGTCGAAGGCGCCCCAGCCTTCGTTGAACGGGATCCAGCCGATGATCGACGGATGTGACTGCAGCTCGCCGACGATCGCTGCGAGCTCCCGCGTGAACTCTTGCTGGCGCCCAGCATTCGGCGCCGCCAGGAAAGGCGACATGCTGGGGATGTCCTGCCAGACGAAAATTCCGAGCCGGTCGGCCCAGTAGTACCAGCGGTCGGGCTCGACTTTCTCGTGCTTGCGCACCATGTTGAAACCGAGCGCTCGCTGCTGCTCGAGGTCGAATCGCAGCGCCGCATCCGTGGGCGCGGTGTAGATCCCGTCGGGCCAGTACCCCTGGTCGAGCACCCCATCCTCGAGCACGAAGTTACCGTTCAACACGATCCGTGTGACCCCGTCTACGACCCCGAGGGCGATCGTGCGCATGCCGAAGTAGCTGGTAACGCGGTCCTCGACGCGCTTGCGGTCGATGACCTGGACGTGGAGGTTGTAGAGGAATGGGCTGCTCGGTGACCACAGCTTCGGTCGGGGGACCGGCACCGCGATCGCGTGCCCTGGGAGCCCGCTGGCGACTCCCACCACCCGCCGGCCGTCGAGGGCTTGCAGACGCACCCGCGTGCCGCCCCTGCCCACGACCAGCGGGGTCACGAGTACCCGGTCATGCCCGGGGTCCGGCACGATCACCAGCCGGGAGACATAAGCGGACGGCACCGGCTCGAGCCACACCGTTTGCCAAATGCCGCTGGCCGCGGTGAAGAACACATCGCCCGGCGGCTTGCTCGACTGCTTGCCAACCGGCTGACCCCCCGTTTGTCCCGGGTCGTAGGCATCGACGAACAATCGATTGCCGCGCGGCTTCAGCGCCCGGGTGATGTCGAATGTGAACGAGTCGTAGTCGCCGCGGTGGGCGCCGACCTCGAGGCCGTTGACATACACCCGCGCGTAATAGCTGACGGCGCCGAAATGCAGGAGGACGTGCTTACCGCGCCAAGACGACGGGATCGTGAAGCTCCGCTCATAGAAGGACCGCGGTGAGCTGCGCTCGATGCCGGACAGCGCTGATTGCGGCGCGAACGGGACCAGGATCGTCTTCGGCAGCGTCGCGGCGAAGTTCGGACGGGCGTTCGCGGCGGCCGACTCGAACGACCAGCGGCCGTTCAGATTCAGCCACTGCGAGCGTGCCAGTTGCGGGCGGGGGTACTCGGGCAACGGCGTCGGGCTGCCCTGTGCTTGGCGGGTCCAGGGGGTGGTAAGGGGTGGGGTTATGCGGACGTACGGGGCGGGATCGGCCCGATCCCGAGTCTCGACCGCCGGGGCTGAGGCGGCCCTGGCGGAGGGGGCGAGTGGCACTGCGGCGGCCGTAGCAGAGGCGACGGCCGGCGCGCTGGCGAGCATCGCACAAGCCGCCATCAGGACCGCGCCGATTGACTGGATAGGCCTCACAAGCTTGTGCTGCCGAGGAGCGCTTGCGGCTCGCGGCGCGACAGCGGAAGCTACCATTCCCGCTCGGAACACGTTACGCTGTCGGTCGGTCAGCAGGAACCGACGTGCCGTGGTCGAACCATTGCACGGAACGTGCGTTCGGCCATTTTGCTATGCTGTAGGGTCTATGCGTTGTCGTAGTGGAAGCCATTGTCAACGACCTGCGACTGAAGGTCGCCGGTTCTGCGCGGAGCACGCCGCGGAGCTCGATCGCATGCGCGAGGAGCTCAAGGATGCGGCTGCCGCTCGCATCGGGCGGGGCCGGCCGAAGCGGTCGTCGACGTGCTGCCGTCCGGGTTGCTACGAGCCTCGTGTGCCTCCTGCCGCGTACTGCGATGCGTGCGCGGCAGCCGGGTACGTCGAAGAGGCCGCTTAGTCGGCGGCTCACACAGAGTAATCACATCTGATCTGGTTGCCGCTGCCTTCCCGGCGCGGCTCGCCCTGGACGGGGATGCGGCCGGGCCCTCGGTGGGAAAAGCGCGGGCCAGCGTTACGTTCGAGTAGCCGGAGGAGTCGAGCGTCACGATAGCCCGTGTCAGGCGGGCTACCGTTACATTGCCCACTCCGCGGAGATCGAGTGTTACATTGACCCGCCTGACGCGGGCCAGCGTTACATCGGACGTGCGCGAGAGATCGAGTGTCACGTTGGCCCGCCCCGCCCCTCGCTCTCTCCGGGAAGCACCGTCACAATCATCTCGATCCCGCCAGCTTGACTGGTAGCGCGGTGGTGAAAACGTATGAATCGGTCGCCCTGACGCCGATCGTGACCGGCTTTCCGCGATGCTCCGCGTCGGCGCGCGTGAGTGGCCCGCTGACGATGATCGCGGGACTTGAAACGCTCACCGTGGCACTCGCGGACGGCTGTCTGAGCCTGATGGTCACGGCGTTGCTACTCGTCCCGATCACCGTCGCAAGGCGCTGGCCGCGAGCGCCTCTCACGACGATGCCCTCGTGAAGCTCGCGTTGCGCCCTCGAGGGGGTTAGGCCCCGCGGCAGGGACAGCGCGAGTCCTGTCAGTGCCGCCCCCGGTGGGATCCCCGCTGCAAGCGAGCACGTGAGCCTGACCCTCGCGCCCCGAAGGCTCGCCGACGCGTGCGAGACGGTCGGAGCGGCCGCCCGGACCGCGGGACCCGCGGGATCTGTCGAGGTCAACACGGTCCCCGCCTGATCGACCGCCACGCAGAGTCCACTCGTCGGGCAGGAGACACCTCGCAGGACTCCCGCCAGCGACGAGTTGGCGACGCCGTCGATGAAGCTGCTCGTCCACGCGCGCGCGCCGGCGGTTGGATCGATCGAAGTGTGCACGGCGCCCGCGTCATCGCTCGCCACGCAGAGCCGCTGGCCGGTGCAGGAGATGTCCAGCAGCGAGCTGCGGATGCTCGGCATGATCCTCGCGAGATGCCACGCCGCGCTGCCGCCGCTGGGATCGCTGGAGGTGAGGACGTCGTCTGAGTCGTGGTCGACGGCGGCGCAGAAGCTGGCCGTCGGGCAGGAAAGCGCCCACAGGTTGTAACGTGACACCGGCAGCGGGGTCACCGTCCAAGCTGCCGCGCCGCCGGTCGGATCGATCGAACTGAGAATGTTGCCCGCGTCGTCGACCGCGACGCAGAAGCTGCTCGTCGGACACGACACCGCCGAGATCACGTGTGGCCCGCCGAGGAGCGTCACGCTCCATTCGGGGGTTCCCGAGGCGGGGTTTGTCGAGCTGAGGATCCTGCTGTCGCCGTCCACGGCCACGCACAGCTCGCTCGTCGGGCAAGACAGCGCTGCATTACGGTCGAGCGCGAGCGGGGCGCCCGCAATCGTCCAAGCCCCGGCCCCGCCCGCTGGATTGCCGGAGGCAATCACGTTCCCGCCACGATCGTCGGTGGCGCAGATGCCCAGGCCGCAGGAAACGGGACCGAGCACGACCGAGTCGGCGTCCCCGCCCGCGTCGACCGTCGCGCTTCTCCACGACCCCGAGCCCGCCGCCGGCGCAGTGCTCGCGAACATGTTGCCGAAGCCGTCCGTGGCGACGCACAGCGTGCTTGACGCGCACGACACCGCGCCGAGGTCGGGCGATGCCGTGCGGTCCCCGCTGCGATCGATCCGGACCGCCACTCGCCACCATGGCGACAGTACCCGGCCGCTTGCCGCTCCAGGCCCGAGCGCCGCCGTCACAAGGGCGAAGGCCACTACGCCGACACACCTGCGAGCGGCGGTCGCGGACAATTACCGCACCGGCCTGACCGCCACGCCGGCCTGACCGAGGAACTCCTTGACCTCGGCGACGGTGTGGTGTCCGTAGTGAAAGATCGACGCGCACAGGACGGCGTCGGCGCCCGCGGCGACAGCCTGGGCGAGATGCTCGAGCTCGCCCGCCCCGCCGGACGCGATCACCGGCACGGGGACAGCTTCCGCCACGGCCGCGGTCAGCGGGAGGTCATAGCCGGCGCTCGTGCCGTCACGATCCATACTCGTCAGCAGGATCTCCCCCGCTCCGCGCTCGACCGCCTCCCTGGCCCAGCCGACGGCGCTCCGCCCGGTCGCTTCGCGGCCGCCCGCGACGTAAGCCTCCCAGCCGTCAGCACCCCTCCGCGCCTTTGCGTCGATCGCGACCACAACGCACTGGGCTCCGAAGGTGCGAGCCAACTCGTCGAGTAGCTGCGGTCGCGCGAGCGCTGCGGAATTGACCGAGATCTTGTCGGCCCCTGCATCGAGCACCGCCTGCGCATCATTGACCGAGCGAATCCCGCCGCCGATCGTAAACGGCACGAACACCTCGTCGGCGGTCCGGCGAGCGAGCGCGACGACGGTATCGCGCTTGTCGGAAGTCGCGGTGATGTCCAGGAATACAAGTTCATCCGCGCCCGCGAGGTCGTAGCGCGAGGCGAGCTCGACCGGATCACCGGCGTCGCGGAGGTCGATGAAGCCGACTCCCTTCACGACCCGGCCCGCGTCGACGTCGAGGCACGGGATCACCCGCTTGTAGTGCATCAACGGTTTCCGTCGAGGAGCCGTTGACCATCGCCGATCGTGAACCGCTGCTCGTACAGCGCCTTTCCCACGATCACGCCTGAAAGGTTCACCTGCCTGAGTGCCGCAACCCGCTCGAGATCATCCAGCGAAGCAATTCCGCCCGAGTACAGGAAGTTGCCCCTGACCGCCAGCGCGATGCGCTTGATTTCCTCGAGGTTCGGTCCGCTCAGCATCCCGTCGCGGTCGATGCTCGAGTAGACGAACCGGCGGACTCCCCTGGCCCCGAGGTGCTCGATTACAGGCTCTACGGGAATCTCCGTCTGCTCGGTCCAGCCCGAGGTGGCCAGCAGGCCGCCGCGCGCGTCGATCGAGACGACGACGCGGTCGCCATGGTCGGCGATCGCGGAATCGAGAAGGTCGACGTCCCGGTAGGCCGCGGTGCCGAGCACCACCCGCGTGGCACCGGCCTTGATTGCCTGCTCCACCGCTTGTGCGCTGCGCAGGCCGCCACCCACCTGCACCGGTAGCTCGAGCTCGCTCGCGATCCGCTGGACCTGCTCGAGATTGGTGGGCACGCCGGTCCGGGCACCGTCGAGGTCGACGATGTGGAGCGCGCGCGCTCCGTGCTGCGCCCACCGCCGCGCGGCCTCGAGTGGGTCGACGTCGTACACGGTCTTGGCAGCGAAGTCGCCCTGCGTCAGGCGCACGGCCTTGCCGCCGAGGATGTCGATCGCCGGCAGCAGGATCATGCGCGGAGCGGGACCGCGGCCGGCACGGAGACCGTCGCTCGGTTGCCGCTGAGAGCGACGAAGTTGGCGAGCATTTGCAGCCCGTTGGTCGAGGACTTCTCGGGATGGAACTGCACCCCGAACACTCGCTCGTGCTCGACGATCGTGGCGAATCTTTCTCCGTATTCGCTACAGCCGACGATGTCGACGTCCTGTTTCGGGTGAGCGGCAAACGAGTGCACGTGGTAGAAGGGACATCCTTCGCGGGGAAGCTGCTCGGTCAGCGCCGACTGCCGTTCGAAGGAGACCTCGTTCCAGCCGATGTGGGGAACTCGCAGTCCGCTGCTGTGCAGCGCGGTGACGTATCCCTGGAGCAGCCCGAGACCCTGGGTCTGCCCGATTTCCGTCGAGCGCTCGAACAGCAGCTGCATGCCGAGGCAGATACCGAGCAGGGGGACGCCGGCGGCGACCCGTTCGCTGATCAACGAGTCGAGGGCGAGCTCCCGGAGGTTGCGCATCGCCAGCGGGAACGCGCCGACACCCGGGACGACGATCGCATCCACGTCTCGCAGTTGCTGATGGTCGCGGGAGATGGTCGCGATCGCGCCGACCCGCTCGAGCGCCTTCTGGACCGAACGACGGTTGCCCATCCCGTAATCGACGATCCCGATCCTGGTCATGTGAGCGTCCCCTTGGTGCTGGGGACGCCGGTCTCGCTGGGATCGACCGCCACCGCTGCGCGCAGCGCCCGGGCCAGCGCCTTGAAGGCCGCCTCGATCATGTGGTGGGCATTGGTACCCGCCTCGACGATTATGTGCAGTGTCAACCGGGCGTTGGTCGCGAACGCCCTGAAGAACTCCTCCACCAGCTCATAGTCGAAATTGCCGATCGCACCGGGTGGAAGTGGCGCCCCGAACGCGCACAGGCCCCGCCCCGAGATGTCGATTGCGCAGGAGGCACGCGCTTCATCCATCGGCACCGTGGCCTGACCGTAGCGGCCGATTCCCGACCGGTCCCCGAGCGCCTCATCGAGCGCCTGACCGATGCAGATGCCGACGTCCTCGACTGTGTGATGGGCCCCGGCATGGAGATCGCCTGTCGCGCGCACAGTCAGATCGAGACGGCCGTGGCGAGCGAGGAGGTCGAGCATGTGGTCGAGGAATCCGACTCCGGTGTCCCTCGTGCCGGCGCCATCGCCATCCAGCGACAAGCTCACTTCCACGTGCGTCTCGGCCGTCCGGCGGTCGATCTCAGCGGCGCGTGTCATCTGAGCCATTGTCGCGAATGCGAGCTTCCATCGAGCGCGCGTGAAGCTCGAATCCCTCGGCGCGAGCGATCGGAGCGGCCGCTTCGGCCAGAGCGGCCGACGCCGAGGGAGGGATTCGGACCTCTGTGAACGCGCGGCGGAAATGCGATGGGTTGAGCGCCGATGCGAACCGGGCTGCACCCCCGGTCGGCAGGATGTGATCAGAGCCGGCGATGTAGTCGCCGAACGCGGTGCCCGCCGCGGCGCCGACAAACACGCATCCGGCTCGAGTGGCTCGCGCCGCGAGCGGCTCGACCTCGCTCCCGACCAGTTGGAGGTGCTCGGGCGCCAGCGCCTGAGCGAGCGCGAGCGCCTGTTCCACATCCCCCACCTCGACCAGCCGCGCTACCGCGCCGGTTTCCGCGGCTTCCTCTATCGATGCACGCAAGTGGCCCAGCAACTCGCTCGACGGTGAGATCGCGATCACCAGCGTCCCCGGGCCATGCTCGGCTTGCGCCAGCAGATCGAGGGCCAGCGGCGCTGCATCGACCTCTCCCGTCGCGACCAGCACCAGATCGCTCGGGCCCGCGAGCCCGTCGATTCCGACCCGCCCGAAGAGCTGCCGCTTTGCCTCCTGCACGTACAGGTTGCCCGGGCCCACGATGACGTCGACCGCAGCGACCGACGAGGTTCCGAGGGCCAGAGCCGCAATCGCCTGTGCGCCCCCCATTCGGTATACGGGTGATGCTCCCGCCAGCCGGCATGCTCCGAGGACCACCGGATCGAGGTCCCCACCCCGTCCCGGCGGGGCGCAAACCGCGATTTCAGGGACGCCCGCGATCCTCGCTGGGACCACGCCCATTACGACAGTGCTTGGATATGGGGCCCGGCCTCCGGGCACGTAGACCGCGGCCGACTGGATCGGGGCTTCCCGTAGCACCACCTCGTGGGCGCCGACCCGCACCGTGCGGTCCGCTCGGAGTGCCTCGCCCGCGACCTGCCCGACGTTCTCGATCGCCTTGATCAACCCCGCGCGGACGTCGGGGTCGAGCCGCTCGGCGGCCTCCTCGAGTTCGGCGTCCGCGACCACGAGCGATCGCGGCTCGGCCCCGGCGGTATCGAACCTGCGGGTGTAATCGCGGACAGCGCGATCGCCATGCTCGCGCACCGCCGCGACGATCTCGGTGACTTGCCCACTGACCGATTCCGAGGCCGGCACCAGCGCCCGCAGCTGTGCGGCGAGCGTGACGGGGTCTACGCGGAGCGAGAGCAGCTCACACCGCATCGAGACGCTCCAGCAGCGCGTCGAGCGCGCGAGCCTTGAGCTTGTGAGCGACCCGGTTGGCAACCAGCCGTGCGGTGCACTCAGCAATCTGCTCGCGAACCACCAGTCCGTTCTGGCGCAGCGTCGTGCCGGTCGCGGTCAGGTCGACGATTCCCTCGACGAGCCCGGTGAGCGGCGCCAATTCGACTGACCCTTTGACCTCCACGATCTCAGCCTGCCGGCCCGTCTCCAGGAAATGGCGCGCGGCGATCCGGGGGTACTTGGTGGCGATCCGTACCACGCCGAGCCGCCGCAGCGCCTCGGCGGTCCGGTCTGCTCCCGCGACCGTCGCCAGCACCATTCGGCAGTGCCCATAACCGAGGTCGACGAGCTCATACAGCTCTCGCTCGGACTGCTCCATCAGTACGTCCTTTCCAGTGATCCCGAGATCAGCCGCGCCCGCTTCGACATAGGTCGGCACGTCCGAGGGCCGCATCGTCACGATCCCGACGGATTCGAACAGGAGTTTGCGGTCGTTCTCGCGCACTTCGCTGGTGTCAAGTCCGAGCCGGTCGAGCAGATCGAGCGTGTCGTCGAACAGCGCGCCTCGTGGTACCGCGATTCGCAGCTCGCTCATCGCCGTCTTCGCTCCTCTCCGGTCAGCGCGATATGTAGCCGCTCGACGTTCAGGGCAAAGCCCACCGCCGGCAGCGGGCGGCCAAAGCGACCGAGGAGCTCGTCGTAGCGCCCGCCGCTTCCGAGTGGCACCCCATAGGCCGGGTCGTAAACCTGGAACACGGCCCCGGTGTAGTAGCCGAGGCTGCGCACCAGCCCGAGGTCGAAGATCGTGCGATCCGCGACTTCCGGCGCGAGCAGCGCGTGGAGCCCGCGCATCCCGGCAAGCGCATCGTTGACGGGCGCGTCGAGGTCTGCCAGCACCTCGGGGCCGCCCCGCGTCTGCGGCACCCGCAGCAGCAACTGCAAATCCGATTGGGTGAGCTTTAGCTCGCTGATCTCTGCCTCGAGGCCCACGAAGTCGCCTCGCGCGAGCTTCGTCAGGATCCGCTCGTGGCGCTCGCGGTCGACGCCCATCGCTTCGAGCAGCGTCGGATACAGCGCCGCGTCGCCGAGCCCCACGCGAAACGTCCTCAATCCTGCCGCGTCGAGCGCCGCGCAGAGAACGGTCAGCACTTCCGCGGTTCCATCCGGCGCGGGAGCTCCGATCAGCTCGACGCCGGCTTGCAGGAACTCCCGCGACTGCCCGCGCTGAGGACGAACACCGCGGTAGGCATGAGCGAAGTACGAGAACCGCAGCGGGAGCTCGGCGCTCGCAAATCGCGTCGCCACCACTCGCGCGATCGGGATCGTCATATCGGAGCGGAGCACGAGCACGTGGCCCTGTTCGTCGTACATCCGGTAAGCCGGCTGCACCGCGCCCGTGCCGCCGCGCTCGAAAGTCTCCTCGTACTCGAGCGCCGGTGTGTAGATCTCGCCGTAGCCGGCCCGCTCGAAGACGCCGCGCACGCGCTCGGTCACCGCCCGCAGCTCACGCATCTCATCGGGCAGAAAGTCCCGGGTCCCGCTCGGAATCCGAAACACCATCGCGCTATCTGTGGCGGGCTGCCAGGCGCTTGTCACGCCGGTACGGCGTCATCGACACGCTCGATCCGCGCGCCCAGCTCGCGGAGCCGATCGTCGATCTGTTCATAGCCGCGATCGATCTGCCTGACGTTGCCGATCTCGGTCACCCCCTCCGCGGACAGCGCCGCGATCAGCATCGCCATGCCCGCGCGGATGTCCGGACTCTCGACGCGCTGGCCGCTCAGGCGGCGGGGTCCGATCACGATCGCGCGATGCGGGTCGCAGATCATGATCGCCGCGCCCATCAGGACCAGCTTGTCGGTGAAGAACAGGCGGTTCTCGAACATCTTCTCGTGGATCATCACGGACCCTTCGGCCTGGGTGGCCAGCGCGAGCGCGATGCTGGTCAGATCTGCGGGAAATGCCGGCCACGGGCCGTCCTCGACCTTCGGGATATAGTCGCCGGCGTCGTTGCGAATCACCAGTCGCTGGTTTCCGGGCACGATTACATCCGAGCCGCGCACCTCGCTACGCAGCCCGAGACGCTCGAACACTAGCCTGATCATCCGCAGGTCCTCGGGAACGGTGTCCTTGACGATCAACTCCCCGCCGGTGACGCCTGCGAGTGCCATGAACGAGCCGATCTCGATGTGATCAGGGGCGATCGTGTGCGTGCAGCCGCGCAAGCTGCTCGTCCCGTGGACGGTCATCACGTTCGATCCGATCCCGTCGATCGCTGCGCCCATCGAGACCAGCATGCGCGCCAGATCCTGAACGTGCGGCTCTGAGGCGGCGTTGCGGATCACGGTCGGTCCGCGGGTCAACGCGGCCCCCATCAAGGCGTTCTCGGTCGCCATCACCGAGGGCTCGTCCATCAGGAAGTCACACGGCCTCAAGCCGAGGGCCGGGGCCTCGATCACGATGTCGTTGTCGCGTTGATGCTCGACGGTCGCTCCGAGCGCACGGAAGGCGTCCAGGTGCGGGTCAAGCCGACGGCGGCCGATCACATCGCCGCCCGGGGGCGGCATCCGCGCCCGGCCGAACCGCGCCAGCAGCGGCCCCGCGAGCAGAAATGAGGCGCGGATCCGCTCGGACACGTAGCGGTCGACATGGTGTCGGTCGACCGGGGAGGCATCGATCGACACCTCTCCGTCGCGGAGCCACTGAACCCGCGCGCCGAGCTCCTCGAGCAGCAGCAGCATCGCCTCGACGTCGCTGATCAGCGGCACGTTGCGCAGGATCACCTCGTCGTCGGTCAGCAGGCACGCCGCGATGATCGGCAGCGCGCCGTTCTTGTTTCCGGCTGGGACGATCGTGCCCGAGAGTGGCACGCCGCCTTCGATTACGAACTTTTCCATGGTTATCGGCAGGCGCTTATCGGAGCCAGTCACCGTAGCTCGTCTTCGCGGCGGCTGCGCAGCAGGCCCTGAGCGCTGAGCTAGGGTAACAACCATGCAGCCACAGAATTCGCGTGAGCAGGCTTGGACCCTTCTTTGTGAATGGACGCAGTCAGAATCGCTTCGCCGCCACATGCTGGCCGTCGAAGCCGCGATGCGGGCCTACGCACCCCGCTTTGAGGGTGATCCTGAGCTCTGGGGTCTCACCGGGCTACTGCACGACCTCGACTACGAGCGCTATCCCAACCTCGAGGACGGCCACCCCCGCTATGCGCTGCGCGAGCTCGAGCAGCGCGGCTATCCGCCCGAGCTGGTCCGCGCCGTCGCCTCGCACGCCGATTTCCTCGGGGTTTCGCGCGAGACGCCGATGGAGAAGACCCTCTACGCAGTCGACGAACTGTCGGGATTTGTGCTCGCCTGTGCCTACGTGCGCCCGGACGGACTCGTCGGAATGACGGCGAAGTCGGTCAAGAAAAAGCTGAGGCAACCAAGCTTCGCGGCGGCGGTCGATCGCGACGAGCTGAGACACGGTGCCGAGGAGCTGGGAGTCGATTTCGACGAGCATCTGCAGCTTGTAATCGACGCGTTGACCGCACGGCGGGAGGAGCTGATCGGGGCGGCCTGAGGATGGGAGAGGGGATCAGAATCGCGGTACTCGAGGGCGACGAGACCGGCCAGGAGCTGCTGATGCAGGCAATCCGGCTCCTCGATCCGGACCTGCTGAGGCTGGAGCTGGAGCTCCAGCACTTCGACCTTTCGCTGGCGAGCCGCCGCCGCAGCTCGAACCAGGTGGTGAGCGAGGCCGCGTTGGCGATGCGCGACGCGGGCCTCGGTTTGAAGGCGGCGACGATCACCCCTGAGGGAGCTGGTGACGTCGGCTCGCCAAACCGAATCCTGCGAGAGGCGGTCGACGGCAAAGTGATCATCAGAACCGGTCGTCGGCTGCCCGGAGTCGCGCCGATCGCAGGCATCCACTACCCGATCTCGGTCGTGCGCATGGCGGTAGACGACGCCTACGGCGCCCGGGAATGGCGCGAGGGCGATCCGGCGTCGCCCGCGGAGCTCGCCTACCGGACAGAGCGCGTCACCAGATCTACCTGCCGTGCGGTCGCCGAGTACGCCTTCCGTACCGCCGAGCGGATGGGCGCGCGGGTCTACGGCGGGCCCAAATGGACAGTGTCGCCCGTCTACGAAGGGATGCTGAAGGAGGAGATGGACGGTGCCGCCGAACGCCATCCTGACGTGCCGTACCAGCCGGTCCTGATCGACGCCACCTACGCCGGCCTTCTGTCGGGCGCGACCGATCTGCCGTTGGTGATTCCGGCGCTGAACCGCGACGGCGACTGCCTATCAGACCTCGTGCTCCCGATGTTCGGCTCGATCGCGGGAGCCGAGTCGGTGCTGCTCGCCTTCGACGACCGCTACCGGACGACCGTGGCGATGGCCGAGGCTCCGCACGGTACGGCGCCCGCCCTCCAGGGCAAAGATCTGGCGAACCCGTTGGCGATGATCCTCGCCTGCGGGGCGCTGCTTCGTTACGCGGCCGAATGCGGCCGCCCCGAAGCCGAGCCCGCCCGCCCCGGAGCCGAGCGCGCCGCGCGAGCGATCTACGAGGCCGCGCTCGAGACAGTCGCCTCCGGGATTAGAACGCCCGATCTCGGCGGCCATGCCGGCACCACCGAGTTCACCGACGCGACGATCGATCGTGTACGGGCCAAGCTCGAGGTATGGTCGTCGCTGGGTTCGGCTGCGTAAAGAGGGGCCAGCGCGGTCGGCGTGGTCCGTTGGCGCGATCGGCGCGGTTCGTTGGCGCGATCAGCGCGGTCTATTCGCCCGATCAGCGCGGTCTGTTGACGCGAGCGTCGAGGTTCCGTTGACGCGAGCGTCGAGGTCCACGGTGCGGTCCGGGTCGGCTCATGTGCTCCGTGGGGTCGACCCCGTCGGCGTCGACCGCCCCGCCCCCGCTCCGGTTGCACCCCCCCGGCCCGCCCCCACTCCGGTCACACCGGCCCGGCCGCCCCCACTCCGGTCACACCCGGCCGGCCGGCCCCCACTCCGGTCACACCCGGCCGACACGCCGGCGGTCCGGACCGGCTATTCAAACCTGGTCAACGTCCCAATCGAGGCCCTCAAATTGCCACTGGTGCGTTTCCCTTGTGCTTCACGTTCAACGCCCCTGTCGAGTTTTCGAGACGCTTGAGAGGGACGTTTCCCAGGTACGGAGATGGGCGTGAGGCTTAGATGGAACTTTCGGTTGAGGCCGACTCGCCGGCGGCTGATACGGGTCCGACCCCCGCTGCACCTCACTCGGCAAAGCGACGCTACCCGAGGTCCAAGGTGTCGCCACGATAGAAACAAAATACCTGCATAGAGCCCCTTTTATGGGGACATAATGCGGGCGGTCGGTTCCGTCCGACAGCTCCTCTAGCCTTGCGAACATATGTTCCAGTCTTCAGCAAATCGATTGTGCGCTTGGCTGTCCCGCTTGGACGACATCCTCGGCGATCCGCCTGAGGCCGCTCCGCCCCACCCTCACCGACGGCCGCTCAGGTGGCAGCCCACGCGCCGCGCCGGCACCGTGCCTGCGCCTCCCGCTTACTGCATCTCACCGCTGCCCGAGCGGCCCCGCTCGAGAGGGACGCCGACCGACGCGGCGGCGACCTCGAGTACGAGCAGATGATGTGTATGGAGTAAGAGAGCAACCATATGGAGTCAGCGATCGCCCGCGGAGCGCGAGCCGGGCAAAGGCGTCGAGGAGTTTGAGGCGGGTCAGATCGCAACGAGGCCACGCAGGTGATCGAGGCCGCGCAGGGCATCCATGGCCGGCCAGATCGAGCCACTTGGCTCGCCGGTCTGGGTGCCGGGGTTGGCGGTAATCAAGCTGATGACAACGACCACGAAGGTGCCGATGCCAAGCACTAAGCACACTACGAGCAACACCACCACCTGCGGGTTGTCCCGCAGGAACTTCCTCACGTCCCGCATCGTGTGTCGTGCACCTTGTGCCTCTAAAAGCTCGCCGCGTCCCATCGTACTCCGAGCTCCGGTGCCCTCTAGGAGAGCAGCGCCCGCTGCTCGCGGCAATCGCGATCCGCCGGCTCGCGGTGTTCCCTGACCGATCGTCCGGTCCCTCCGCGCTGCCTGACCGTAGTCCGGTCCCTCCGCGCTCCCTGACCGATCGTGCTCCACCTCCGCGCACCCTAAGAGCGCCGCGTTTCGCACTTGCCTAGGGCTCTCCGCGCGCGGCCGGCACCTCCATCCCGGTCGATGCACGGTCCTGCGCGCTGCGAAGCTCAAGTAAGGACC
>CAWHME010000007.1:0-215890 GCA_963830465.1 uncultured Solirubrobacterales bacterium | reverse complement strand
CGGGATGCAAACGTGCCGCAGCTGCCGGCCGGACGATTCCTTTTTGCTTCCGAACCCGCGGTGGGCGCGCTATCGCAAAGGCGCCGGTGACCGTCCTCGCCCTGATCGGCACCTGCGTCTCCTTTACGCTCATCAACCCCTACAGCCACCAGTCCAACGTGATGGTCATGCAGCCCGGCGGCTACACGGGAGCGCAGTTCGCCCGCTTCGGCGTCTGGACCCTCGCGGCCTGTCTCGTGACCGTCTGCGGCATCGCATATCTCCTGCTGAGTTCGTAAAGACCAGATAATTAGGTCGTGCCCGCCCCTGGGCACGGCTGTTGCTCGGGCTCGTATGCGCCGTCGTCGGCGTCGTCCTGACGCTGAGACCGTTCACCTCGCTCGAGGCGCTGGTGTTGTTCGTTGCTGGCGCCTTCCTCGCCACCGGTGTCAGCGAGCTCGTTGCGGCGAGGAACGCCGGGAATCCTGCGCTGGCGGTCCTGGTCGGGCTCGGATGGATCGCCGCGGGCGTCGCGGTCGTCGCCTGGACCGGGAGCACGATTCACGCGCTGGCGATCGTGGCGGGGATCAGCATGGTGCTGGGCGGCCTGACCAGGGTTGCCGGCGCCATTCACGGCGGTGTTGACGACCGCGTGATCGCGACACTGACGGGCGCGGCAAGCGTGATCTTCGGGGGGCTGGCCCTTAGCTGGCCGGACATAACTGTGCTCATCCTCGGCCTGCTCGTCGGGCCGAGCACGGTGGTCTTCGGGTTGGGGCAGCTCCTCGCGGTGGGGCGAGCGCAGGCCGGCCGAGACCCGGCGGGTCGCCCACGCCCCCCGCCGCGCTGGTTGCGAGCCTCGGGCGCGATCGGGGCGGTGGCGCTTGCCTTGGGTCTGGTGGCGGTCAGCGCCGCGGTTCACCGCTCCACGGCCTCGCCGGACTCGTTCTACAAGCCGCCGAGCACGATTCCACCGCGTCCCGGAGTGCTGCTGCGCAGCGAGCGCTACACCCGCGGCATCCCGGATCAGTGGCGCGCGTGGCGGATCCTGTACACCACCACCCGCGACGAGAACGAGCCCGCGGTCGCCAGCGGTCTGGTGATCGCCTCCGACCATCTCCCGGCCGGCCCGCGCCCGGTAATCGCGTGGGCTCACGGTACCACCGGCGTCGCTGCCCAGTGCGCGCCCTCGCTGTTGCCCTCGCGCTGGAACGCAGACGTGATCCCCGGCATCAATCAGGCGCTCCGGCGCGGTTGGGTCATCGTCGCCACTGACTACGTCGGGTTGGGAACACCAGGCCCGCACCCGTACCTCATCGGCCAGGGCGAAGCCCGATCCGTGCTCGATTCGGTACGAGCTGCCAGGCAGATGTCGCAGTTGTCGCTCCAGGACGCGACGGTCGTTTGGGGACACTCGCAGGGAGGTCACGCGGCGCTGTGGGCGGGCGTCCTCGCCCCGGCCTATGCCCCCGACGTGAACGTCGTCGGCGTCGCGGCGCTCGCGCCGGCCAGTGACCTCAAGGCGCTCGTGGAAGAGGTAAGGAACACGCTCGAAGGCCGGGTCCTCGGTGCCTACATCCTGAGCGCGTACAGCGACATCTACCCGGACGTGTCATTCGACCATTACGTGCGGCCGGCTGCCCGCGTGCTCGTCCGGGAAGCCGCCGATCGATGCCTCGACATACCCGAGGCGATTCCCTCCGTGGTCACCGCCGTCCTGTCTCGGCAACCGATCTATGCCGTAACACCGCTCGGCGGCGCCCTCGGGCGGCGGCTCGCGCACAACACGCCCACCGGTCCGATCAAGGTGCCGCTCCTGATCGCCCAGGGCCTGGACGATCATCTCGTGCTCCCCAGCATGCAACGCTCCTACATCAACGGGCTTGCCACTCCGGTCAGAGCGTCGAATATCGGACGTACAGGGGCCGTGACCACCTCTCGCTCCTCTGGCCGGGCTCGCGGCTAGTTCCCAACCTGCTGGCCTGGACAGAAGCGCGGTTAGCGGCACGGCCTCAGGCGAGCGGATGCTCGGTCGCCCAGCGATGACAATGGCGCCGAGGGAGCAAGGTGTTCGTGAAGATGCCGCAATCGGACAGATGCGCTCCGGAAGCTCGGAACCGCCGCGACCTCACTCTCGGTGGAGGCGATTTCGGCCGCGCCGCTCGGCACTCCGCCTCTTCAGGAGTTGCGGATACCGGGCCGGACCAGCAGCGAGGTGGGAGTCGATGACGGTGGCTGCTCGTCCCGGCGGAGCGAGAGCCAGGTGCGCTTGCAGGTCACCGCGGATCAGGGCGGCGGCAAGCACATCGGCGAGTCCCGCAACCCCGCTTGGGGGTATGCTCGCTGGCGTGCCCCGCGGCATGCATGTGCGACGTTTGGCTCGAGCGGGACATGGCGACGGTCGGGTCGGGACGGGTCCGCTGCTGCCGCCTAACTGACAGCACAGGGAGGATCACGCGGATGGCGACTGGCGAGACACCTGCTCCGACCGACCGAAAGCGGCTTCGCAGCCAGCGCCTGCGTGAGATCAACTTCCAGGGAGACGCGCTTCGGCTGGGCATGAACTGGACCGAGGATGACCTTCGAAAGCCGCAGGTGCTGGTGGACAGCGCGTACGGGATGGGTCACCCAGGCACGTTTCACTTCCGTGGCCTGGTCGCCCGCGGCAGGCGGCCATGGAGCACCGATGCTGCCCGCGACCGGCCGGTGCGGTGGCCTCATTGCTGACAGGACGAGGCCCTCGCACCCACATTGTGGACACAACCCGACGCCAGCTGCGACCGTACAGCCGGTTGTCACTCGTAACCAGCACTTGGCTGCCCCCAAAGCGCAGCCGGCGACAGGATGATGGGGTCCCGCACCAACAGCCACCCGGCTGATCGGAATGTCGCCGAATCGTTCGCGCGCTGCGAGGTGACCTGGACGACGAATGCGATCGTGCCAACGGGGGCGGCCGTACGCTCGAGATTGGGCAGCAGCGCACGTGAGCAGCTCGACGTCGGGGCCACGAGCAAGACTATTGGCTGGCGGGGACGAGATCTGGCCGAGCGCTCTCTGAGTGCGACCGCCGGCCCGTCATGCGGTTGCAGCTAGAGCCGGGCTACGATCACATCGGTTTCGGTTCTAGTCCGCTAACGGCGCCAAGATCGCTGCTAAGCCTGAGGTGTCACGTCCTTGAGGCCAGCGGTGTGACGTTAGGAAGTCGTCAGGGAGGCATGAACGATGCAGTTCTATCTCAACGGTTACAAGTCCGGCGACCCGCTGCTCGAGGATCCTCATCCGTCCGTTGCGGAGCGACCGGGAGGCCTCCCCGAGGAGGTCGACGTCCTGATCATCGGGTGCGGTCCGGCCGGTCTGGTCCTGGCTGCGCAGATGGCCAACTTTCCTGACATCAGAACCGTGGTCATCGATCGCAAGGACGGTCCGCTAGAGGTAGGCCAAGCCGATGGTGTCGCTTGCCGCACCGTCGAGATGTTCGAGGCGTTCGGCCTGGCTGATCGTCTGGTGCGTGAGGGGTATTGGGTCAACGAAGTGTGCTTCTGGCGGCCGGATCCGGAAGATCGCACCAGCATCATGCGCGCGGGGCGCATCAAGGACACCGAAGAGGACCTGTCGGAGTTCCCGCATGTGATCGTCAACCAGGCGCGGATGCTCGCCTATCTTCGGGATCACATGGAGCGTTCTCCGAGCAGGTCGGCGCCGTTCTACGGTCTGCACGCCGCTGAGGTCGAGATCGACACACGCGGCTCATCGGATTATCCGGTGACGGTCACGTTGCGGCACATGAGGGGGTTGGAGGAGGCCGAAGACATTTCAACGGTCCGGGCGAAGTATGTCGTCGGCTGCGACGGCTCGCGCAGCCGCATCCGGAGCGCGATCGGCCGCGAATTGGCCGGTGACGAGACGAACGAGTCCTGGGGTGTGATGGATGTCTTGTCGGTCACGGACTTCCCGGACGTCCGCGTCAAGTGCGCGATCAACTCTGCAGACCACGGCAACCTCCTGATCATCCCGCGTGAGGGCGGATACCTAGTCCGGTTCTACATCGAGCTGGACGAGGTCAGCGGGGACGAGATGCTCGACAGCCGAAGTGTGACCCCCGAGAGGCTGGCCAGCGTCGCGAACCGGATCCTGCACCCGTACGGCATCGTAGTCAAACATGTGGGGTGGTGGTCGGTGTACGAGATCGGCCAGCGTCTGTGCGACAAGTTCGATGACGTCCCCGTGGAAGAGACGGCCACTCAGCTTCCGAGAGTTTTCATCGCAGGCGATGCCTGCCACACGCACAGCGCCAAGGCCGGCCAGGGCATGAACGTTTCCATGGCCGACACCTGGAACCTCGGGTGGAAGCTGGCGTTCGTTCTCAGGGGGATGGCCAAGCCTGAGCTCCTGCGTACCTACTCCGAGGAGCGTCAGGCGGTCGCTCAGGAACTCATCGATTTCGACCGGGAGTTCTCCAGACTGTTCAGCGCCCGTGCGGCGAAGCCCGGTGACGCCCAGACAGAGAGCTTCGATCCGGAGGAGTTCCAGAAGTACTTCACCGCGCAAGGCCGCTTCACCGCGGGCATCGCGACCAGGTATGCCCCATCGATGATCACCGCCGACGCGAACTTCCAGCATCTCGCTGAGGGATTCCCGGTCGGGATGCGCTTCCACTCCGCGCCGGTCGTCCGGTTAGCGGATGCCAAACCGCTGCACCTGGGGCACGTCCACCGGGCAGACGGCGCCTGGCGCATCTACATCTTCGCCGACGACGATGACCCGAGGGTTGCAAGCTCCCGCCTGCGGGAACTGTGCCAGTTCCTGGAGTCAGATGCGTCTCCGCTCAAACGCTTCACGGAGTCGGGTGCCGAACCCGACTCCGTGATTGATGTCCGCGCGATCTTTCAACAGAGCCATCACGAGCTGGCCGTCGACAGGATGCCGGCGGTCCTGCTGCCGAGAAAGGGCAGGTTCGGCCTGATCGACTATGAGAAAATGTTCTGCCCGGACCCGAATGCTGATGACATCTTCGAGGTTCGGGGCGTGAACCGCGAGACGGGGTGCATGGTGGTGGTCCGCCCGGATCAATACGTCTCACATATCCTGCCGTTGGACCGACACGAGTCACTGACCAATTTCTTTGGGAGGACCCTAATCGACGCCAACTAACGACCCGGCGCGCTGTCGCTAGCGGAACGGCCCCACCGAGAAACACGGCGAAGCACCAACAGAAGGCGAACGGACAGTGACCCGGCGCCACCCGTCATCGATGCCGCGCTCGCTCCGTCGCCCATATGGAGGAGCGGTTGTCAAGTGGCAGGGTTGTCGGCCATCGTGTGGTTGGTGTGGTGTGCGTCTGGTTGCGGCTGGTGAGGCGGCCCGGCCTTCGCGGGGTTCGCGACGGTTGGTCATGCTCATATTCGGGGGCTGTCCCACGACCTCTGTTCGTCGCACGTCGGCTGTCTAAAGTCGAGCGCCCCCACCCGCGGGCGGGTGCTCAGGCGAAATCGCGGAGTTGTGTGCGGGAGCCGGGACGGCTAGGGCCGCCTCGCCAGCCGCAACGGTTGTCAGTCAGCGTGAGTTGGTCAGTCTCTTGCGGGTGGTTGGTGTGGGTGTCGAGACGGGCGATGTGGTGGTGCACTTGGCGATTTCCCAGCAGTAGGCGGCGAGTTCGCGGGCGACCTCTGACGGCGACGATCCCGCCGGGTTTGCGGCGGGTGTCTTTGAGCTGGCGCAGCGAGCATTGAGGCGCCGTTGCGCTTTCCAGGAGATGTTGATGATCTCGGGCGGCTGCGAGCGTTGCGACGCTCGAGCGCTTCGCCGACGACCGGGCCGCGGCGGTAGTGGTAGGAGGCTTCGACGAGCAGGCGGCGGGCGTGGGTCGAGCCGGCCTTTGTGATCGATCCGAGGCGGCGCTGAGCACCGGTCGTGTGCTCACAAGGGACGATTCCGAGGTAGGCGGAGAGCTGGTCGGGGTGATCGAAGCGCTCCCATTCGCCGATCTCGGCGCACAGCCCGAGCGCGGATCGAGGTAGCCACGAGCGTTGACAACCATAGAAGCCTCCTGGCGGTCGGGCTGGCGATGGAAGCGCTCCGCGCCGGCTACCTCGTCCGCTACACCCCGCTCGACGACGTCGTGCGAGAGCTGCGCCAGGCCGACCGGCTCGGAACGCTGCGCAACAAGCTCGGGCACTATCAACGACCGCACGTGCTGATCGTCAATGAAGTCGGCTACCTAAGACTGGAGCACGGCGACGCGAACCGGTTCTTCCAAAACCGCCGACAACGGCGCAAACAGCCCGACCGATACCCCTCGGCAACCTCACCAAGGGCCGCAAAAGGGGGCAGAAGACGCCGGTTGAATCGCGCCCCGAGCAGTCGGCCGTCGTGAGATCCTCCCAGGCAACCGACGCCACCAGATCGGATCCGATGCCCGCTCAGCGCTCAGACTGGAAGACCGCGAGGATGGCCCAGACGCAGCCGCTGGATTACTCGCGCCTGCTCACCGCCCCGGAACTCGCCAACGTCCGCGAAGGCCATCTTCCGGGCGACATGGACGACAAGTGGTTCTGCGTCGTCGAGGGCAACCAGCTCTACCTGCACCGCAGCTGGACCGGCAACGAAATGTTCCAGGCCGAGTTACGTCCGAATCCAAACGGTGGCGCTGAGCTGACCAACCTCGTCCGCAACACGAACCGGACCGAGTTCAACATGGACGACGCCGCCGCAACCGACCTCTTCGACCGGCTCCTCACGCGACTGGCCACCAACACGCTCTGACCCCCTCGACCAGTCTGCGCTCGGCGCTCAGCGAAGCAGCGCACGACCAACATTTTTCGATGGCGATCAACCGACATCTTTCGATGGCGCTTGACAGTCGTTGGCCGAGGGGATCGAGCTCAGGGTGTGCGCGCCGGGCAAGACGGAGCGTCCGCCGGCGGATCGGGTCAAGACCGACAAGCGCGACGCGATCCCGCTAGCCCGGCTACTCGGGCCGGCGAGCTGACGCTGGTGACGATCCCGTCGGTCGAGCGTGAGCAGCTGCGGGATCTGGTCCGCTGCCGAGAGGACATCCGCTGCGATCTGGTGCACCCGGCACCGAATCGGGGACTTCCTCTTGCGCCGCGAGATTTACTGGGAGAGCACCGGCGAGGAGTGGACGCGCAAACATCAATGGCAGATGCCGAGGGTGCGGCTGCGGGGTGCGCGAGGGGTGGGGTTCTCGGGGCAGTTGGCCTCGAGGAGTCGGAACAGGTGGCGTGCGACGTAGCGCTTGAGGCAGCGTTTGATCTCGCGTGGGCTCTTGCCCTCCGCAGCGCGGCGCGCGGCGTAGGCGCGGGTAGCGGGGTCGTGGTTTAGGCGGGTGAGCACGGTTGTGTGCAGGGCGCAGTTGAGCTGGCGATCGCGCCGCGGTTGAGCCGGTAGCGGATGGTCTGCCCAGAGGAGGCGGGGATCGGAGCGGCGCCGCCGAGCATGCAGAACGCTGCATCGCTGAGGCAGCCGGCCGGGGTGTGACCAGAGCAGAACAGTTGCGCGGCGCTGATCGGCCCGACGCCGATCTCGTCCAGCAGCCACGGGACGTTGGTCTTGACGAGCTGTTCGAGCTCGCTCTCGAGATCGTTGGCTTCGGCCTCGAGCGTCAGGATCCGCCTCGCGGTGTGTCGCAGGGCGATGACGGTCGCGCGGTGCTCCGGGGAGTGGGACGGCAGCGTTCGCAGTCGGGCGCAGCGGGCGACGAGCTCGTCGGTGTCACGGCGGCGGAGCTGGTGACGGAGCTCCTCGCGCGCGGTCACGATCAGCGCCTTTAGGTGGTTGATCGCCTTAGTGCGGGCGCGCATCGCTCCAGGGGGCCGACCACCTGCCCCGAGCCCAACCGCAACGCCACGAACCGCAGGCCTGCTCGAGTCATCTTCCACGCCGCGTCGGCGGAGATTCAGTGATCGCTTCGGCGAGATTCGGTCGGCGGGCCCCGGTATTAGCCGGTCCTTCCCGCATTGTGCTTCGCGGCCGACGGTCCGATTTTGGACGCTCGGGTTCAATGGATAGGAGCGTGCGACGGTCTCGGCGCGGGGACTTCTGCGTGCGCCCAGTCGCAGCGCCGCGGTTATCCCCGCTGTTGCGATCAGCATGAGCTCGCCGCGCACGGGATCACCGCGCCGGTTCTGCGGTATCGGCAGCGACATGCCGCAGATGCCGCGATCGATCCTCGTGTGGAGACGCTTGGCACGTAGCGGCTGGTTGGCCAACGGTCCCCCTGTCCCCTGGGGTTTGGTCGGTGTGCGGGTGGGCCAGCGGTGCGGCGCTGAGCGGGATGATCAGCTCGCCCAGCGGGCGTCTGCGTTGAGATAGGACGCCGCGGGTACGTTCTCTTCCGTGACGACGCTCCCGCATGCGGTCGACGTGCGCCGGCGGGCCGGGTGGTTGCCGGATGCCCAGGAGGACTTGGAAGCCTGGCTCCACGGCCACCGGCAGCGGGTGGAGGCGCGGGAGGAACAGATTGTGCTTCACCCCGTCATTAGAGAGTTTCAGGAGCTGATTGACAGCGATTCGGTGGTGCGGATGTACGTCAACCAGATGATCGCGCAGGTGCCCGCCACCAAGCCGTATCGCAAGCGGCATCTAGACAGCATCGAGCAGCTCTTGCGGATGATCAACGAGGTGCTAACAATGGCGCCTGAGTTTGGCCCTGCGATGGTGGCGACCCCGTTGGGTGCGATCCTCGACTGGACGATGGGGACACCAGCTGGCTTTGCGGCCTATCGGGACCCGCGGATCAACGCGATCCTGAAGAAGATCCTGACCGTCTGGTGCGAGTTTCTGAGCAGCGGCGACTCGCTTTATGTGCTCAATGAGTCGCCGTCGGGTTGGAAGTCCCCCGAGGCCCAGCGTGCCGTCGGCATCGAGCAGTTCGAGTACGACCCGCAGGACGAGCATTGGGGCTTTGCCTCATGGAACGCGTTCTTCACCCGACGTTTCAAGGACGGCGCTCGTCCGGTGGACTCCCCGAATGACGACAAGGTGATTGTGAGCGCCTGCGAGTCGCTGCCCTACGGGATCAGCACCGACGTACAGCGGCGAGATCGCTTCTGGATCAAGAGTCAGCCATATTCACTGGAGGACATGCTGGCCAATGATGATTCGGTTGATCAGTTCGTCGGCGGGACGGTATATCAAGCGTTTCTGAGCGCGACCAACTACCACCGGTGGCACAGCCCGGTGGCGGGTACGATCGTCCGAGCGTTCGTTCAACCGGGCACCTACTACTCCGAGGCCGACTCAGAAGGCAAGGACGCGGTCGAGCCGATGAACTCGCAGTCCTACCTTGCGCACGTTGCGGCTCGGGCGATCATCCTCATCGAAGCCGACGATCCCGTCATCGGGAGGATGGCCTTCGTGCCGGTCGGCATGTCGGAGGTCTCCTCTTGCCTGATCGACTCGAAGGTGACGCCGGGGTATCACGTCGGTAAGGGAGAGGAACTCGGTTACTTCCAGTTCGGCGGATCGACCCACTGCCTCGTCTTTCGCCCGGACGCGATCGCCGAGTTCACGCTGGCGGCGATTCCTCAGCCTCACGACCCCAACGCCCCGCTCGTGCGCGTGCGCTCGAGGATCGCAACCGCCAACCCCACGGCCTGAAGTCCGGCCGACGCGATCCACACGATTGCTTATCTGAGCCCGGTTGGGGTTGTCAAGCCCTCCGATGTGTTTGTGCTTGTGGTGGTGGGGGTGTCTGGGTGAGGGGGTCGCCCGCTGGTCATGGATGGCCAGCGGAGGGTTACCGGATGGTGGGTGTGGCTTTCGTGGACGCCCTGCCTTATCTGGGCCCGCGGCCGCGAGCGTTGGCGCACGGTGACTTGATGGTTGATCGGTCGTTCCGGTGGAGCGACTGCGGCCGCTCTGTCTTTTGTGTGCGCCACGCGGGGCGTGGGTGCCTCGATCGCCGCTGGAACTGGCCGCACGCTTTGAGCGCATCGGTGATGGGTGGGCTTTGTCGGAGCTATGGTCGGGAGGGTCGAGCGCGGCGGGGCCGAGCGCGCGGAGGATGTGGTAGGAGCGCCGCGCGAGCTTGCGGGCGATCGCGTGAGATGCATGACCCATAGGGCAGCGACCCGCTGGCCATTAGCCCAAACGATCCCTAACTCAGCTCCGCTTCCGCCTCGCTGTCGTCCGACCGCGGTCCGCTTGAGCCTACCCGAGGGTAGAGAGCTTGGTGACAGGGTTTGTGAGACTATCGCCGTCGCAATTCGTCAATCAACCATGTACTCGAGGTGTTGATGCCGTCAATCGATCTGTACTGGTCCCCTGGGTCCTGCGCGCGTGTGCCGTTCGTCGCGCTGGAGCACGCTGGTGCCCCGTTTCAGCTTCACGTCCTCAACCGTTACCTCGGCGATCACCAGACTCCTGAATATCGAGCGATCAACCCGAAGGAGAAGGTACCGTCGATTGTGTTCGACGGCCATCCGATCACCGAGAACCCGGTCATCCAGAGGGTGCTCGCCCGAACGTTCCCAGAAGCGAACCTGCTTCCAACGGGAGACGAGCAGATGGTGATCGACGCGATGTCGATGATGGCGTGGTTCGCCAGCGGGATCCAGCCGGCGGTTGCGCGCCAACGGTTCCCGGGGACCTTCTCCGACGGCGATGAAGGCTGCTTTGAGCGCATCCGGCTGGTCGCACGCAAGGAGCTCGAGAAGGCCTTCATGATTCTCGAGGCGCGCCTTGCCGACCGCGACTGGCTATTCGGAGAATGGTCGATCATCGACGCGTACATGCTGTGGCTGTGGTTCCGAGCCGTCGGCTCCGGCATGAATCCCGCGCCGTTTCCACGATGCGCAGATCACGCCCGCCGCAACGAGGCACGGCCGGCGGTCGCCCGCGTGCTTGACCGTGAAGAAGCCGAGTTCGCTCGATTCGAGGAGGCAGGCACGGTCCCAGAGACCATCCCCCCCTTCCAAGTAGGCCGGACACCTAGCGAGGTTCCCAGCGACGGGTAGCTCAAGGCGGCGCTTCGTCGGATGCGGCGTGTTGTCGCGCGAGCTGCAGAGGCCGCTCTGTTCGTGTGGCGGCCCCTGGCTCCGGATGCCCGACGCGATGAGATGAACGCAGATGCATCACAGCGGATCTGTTGTCATCCTGCATGGCCCGTCAGAGTGACACCTGCGGGTGATTGCCGCTGGCGCGGCGAGCAAATCTCGGAGAAACCGCTCACAAGCGCGCTTCCGGCTGGGTGGACCGAGACTGCCTATGATGGTCGCTCTATGGCCCCTGGCTGAACGCGCATCCGTCGGAGAGGACCTCGAAATGGTCGATTCCAGTTGGCAGCTCGATGACTTTATGAAGAATCGTCTCGCCCAGGTGCAGCTGTACGTCGTGTTCATGCGGCCCACTGAGAAGCAGCAGTCGCCGGCGACGCCTGAGGGAGCCGAAATGCTGCGGCAGCACTTTCTGTACTGGTGGGAACTGGAGGACCAGGGCAAGCTGTTCGGCGCGGGCCCGCTGGACCGCGGCACGCCGGAGCAAATCGGGTTCTGTATCCTCGCCGTAGATAGCCGGGAGGAGGCCGAGGCGCTCGCGCATGCCGAGCCATTCCATGGCGCGGGCTGGCGGGTGAACGAGGTCCACAGCTGGGAATTGAACGAGGGCCTGGCCGTCCCCATTGGTCGACAGCTCACTTGATGATCGGTTGCTCCGCGGCGTCTGCGGGCATGCCAAGCCCGGCACGGTGGCTATCGGAGGCGGTGGGCGATGACGTGAGTGAACGCCTGGGGGGTACCTGATGGCGTGTGGTGGATGTCGTGATCGGTGTCCAGTAGTGCGAAATCGTCGCCGAGGAGCCCGAGGATGTCGTTGGTCGCGTAGCGGTGCACGGGTTGCCCTGAGCAGTGGTCTGGTCCGTCGGGGGCGAATGTGGCGATGATTACGTGGCCGTCGGGGGCGAGCGCTTCACGGAGCTTGCGGGCGTAGGCGGTGCGGTCGCGGGGGTCGGTGAAGAAGTGCAGCAGTGCGCGGTCATGCCAGACGGTGTAGTGGCGGTCTGGCGTCCAGGCCAGCAGATCGTCGGCGATCCATCGCACGCGGTTTGCATCTCGGCCGAGGCGCTTGCGAGCGAGGTCGAGGCCTGTGGTGGAGAGATCCAGCACGGTGATGTCGTCAAATCCGGCGTGCAGGAGCTCTGAGGCGAGGCGCGAGGAGCCACCTCCGACGTCGATGATCGCGGCGTCGGCTCTCCTGACGCGACGGATCGCGTCCAGCGACCGGTCGGGCCGGCGCTCATACCAGCTGCGCTGCTCGTCGCCTTCGCTGAAGATCTGATCCCAGTGCTCGGCGGTCGTCACCGGCCTCACTCTAGTGCAAACGCTCTAACCATCGTTAGACTGACGCTGATGGAGTCTTGTGATCTTTTGTGCCTTGATCTGGAGGTCGCCGAAGAGGTGCGCGGCGCGCTGGATCGCGACCGCGCGGTCCGCCTGGCCGCGGCCGCGAAGGTGTTCGCTGACCCGACGCGGGTGCTGATCGTGCAGGCGTTGGCGCGGCGCGAGCTGTGCGGCTGTGACCTGGGGTGGGTGACGGGGCAGAGCGAGAAGGTCGTCTCGCACCATCTCGGTCGCCTACGGCGCGAGGGGATGCTCGTGACCCGCCCCCAGGGCAAGGTCGTGTTCGCCAGTCTCAGCGATCGAGGCCGTGAGCTGCTTTTGAATCTCGAGAGCGTCGCGGTGTGAGCCCGGTTGATCTGCCGATCCTGCCTGCCGCGCCGCAGTCGGCGCGATTAGAGGCGCCTGCGCGTGAGGCTCAGTGGCGGCGCACCGCGCGTCGCGCGCGAATGCTCTCGTGGGCGTCGCTGGCGTGGATGACGGTCGAAGGCGTCGTCGGCCTGATCGCGGGCTTGGACGCGAACGCGCTCAGCGTGGTCGTGTGGGCGGCCTCGTCGTTCGTGGAGGGTTTGGCGTCGATGATCGTGATCTGGCGCTTCACCGGCTCGCGGACGATGTCGGAGTCGAGCGAGCGCACCGCCCGGCGGCTTGTCGCGGGCTCGTTTCTGCTGCTCGTCCCGTTCTTTGTGTATGAGGCGGTCCACCGGCTGATCGCCGGTAGCGACATCCACGAGAGCGTGCTTGGGATGGCGGTCATCGCGTCGGCGATCGTGTTGATGCCCGGTCTGGGCTGGGCCAAGTTGCGCCTTGGCGAGCGTCTCGGTTCCGGGGCGACCGCCGGGGAGGGGGTGCAGAACCTGATGTGCGCCGCCCAGGCCGCAGCTGCGCTCATTGCGCTGGTCGGCGCGTCGGCTGGGGTCGGCGCGATCGATCCGATTGCTGCGCTGCTGGTCGCTGCGCTCGCCGCGACGGAGAGCGTGGAGCTGTGGCAGGGCGAGGGTGATGACTGCTGCGCACCGCTCGGGCTCACCAACCCCCACGGCGACGCTTGCTGCGAACCGGGGTGAGCCTGCTGCTGAGCGCGCGCCGTCGGATCCTCCGCCCGGCGCGTGGTTCTGGATGTTGGCTTCGTACTGATCACCGTACCGAGGACCATCCCCGAGGGGCCAGCTAGGTTGAGTCGTTGCGGGGAGGCTGAGATCGGTTATCGTCGGTTTCATGGCACCGATCACAGCTACCGCTGAGATCGCGCGCTCACCCGAGGAGGTGTTCGCGTATGTGACTGACCCGAGCACCATGCCTGAGTGGCAGCAGGGTTGCGTGAGAGGACGCATGGACGACGCCCCGACTCGCGCGGGATCGAAGTGTCTGACCGTCCGCAAGATCGGCGGTCGTGAGCGTGAGGTGGTCACCGAGATCACCGAATACGACCCGCCGCGCCGGTGGGCTGATCGAGGCGTGAGTGGTCCGATCCGCGCGATCGTCGCGGTCACGGTCGAGCCGCTCGCCGATGGGTCACGATCGAGGTTGACCATCCAGCTGGACTTCACCGGTCACGGCATCGGAAGGCCGCTTGTTCCGCTGCTCGTCCGACGGCAAGCCGCCCGCGAGATGCCCGAGAATATGAGACGTCTCACGCAGCAGCTCGAGCCCAGCCGGTAGACGCGATCGGAACGAGCCGCCGGAGCCCTCCAGCTCGACGCTCTCGAGCCGGCGCCCGAGCCCGTGGCCGCGGGCGGTGGGGTGGACGTAGACGGCGTGTTCGCCGATGTCGTGGTAGATGCAGCGGTCCGAGTAGGCGGCGGCGCGCTCGACCGATGCCGGCGGTGTAGATCACCGCGACCGCCGGTAGATCATCGGCCGTCGCGGGACGAATGGTGAGCTGGTCGGCTACTGGCATCCACATCCGCCCGAGGCAGTCGACGCTGTGTCGCAGCAGCCGTCCTTGGCCGAGGGCTCAAAGTACGTGGTCTGGGCGGTGGGCGAGCAGCAGCGGGGATCGGGCTTTGTGGCGCGGATGATCGCCGAGACGGCCGCGGGGTGGACGCGGTGGGTCTCCTCGATCGTGACGTCGGTCAGCCCCGCGTCCTGCAGTTGCTGGGTGAACTGATCGCGGGTCAGCGCGCCGGCGATGCAGCCGGTGTAGGCCTGCATGTCCTGACGGGTCTGGTCCTCCATGTCGGAATCGGCGACGACGTCTGAGACGGCGAAGCGCCCTCCGGGCTTCAGCACCCGCGCCGCTTCGCGGAACGCTTGGAGCTTGTCGGCGGACAGGTTGATCACGCAGTTAGAGATGATCACGTCGACCGTATTGGCGGGCAACGGCACGTGCTCGATGTGGCCGCGCAGCAACTGGGCGTTGTCGACGCCGGCCTCGGCTTGGTTGCGCCGGGCGAGCTCGAGCATCTCGTCGGTCATGTCCAGCCCATAGGCCAGTCCGGTGGGGCCAACGCGCTTAGCCGCCAGCAGCACGTCGATCCCGCCGCCGGAGCCGAGATCCAAGACGGTGTCGCCCTGGTGCAGGTCGGCGATCGCGAGTGGTTGCCGCACCCCAGCGACGCCAGTAGCGCGGCCTCAGGCAGCTCACCCTGCTCCTCCATGGTGTAGAGCGCGTGGCCGAACTGCTCGCGCTGCTCTTCGGTCACGATCGCGCCGGTCGCATCGCAGCACGTCGACTGGTCGGTGCTGCAACAGCCGCTGGTCATCCCGGTCGCGGCGGCGGCGTAGCGGTCGCGGATATGGTCGCCCAGAACGTCAGGATCGGTCGGAACGGGCATTACGGTGCTCCTTTAGATCGATGACGATCGATGTGATCGACGCGACCACCGTAGCACTCGATCGACTATTGTCAATGGAATCGGCTAGGCTCCATGGCAATGGCCGTCGACATCGAACTGACACCGAAGACCAAGCGCCCGGTCGGAGAGGCGTGCTGTGAGCCTGTGGTCTACCCGGACGTTAACGGCGAGCGTGCGGTGCGGATCGCCGAGGTCGCCAAAGCGCTCGGCGACCCGGTCCGCCTCCAGCTCGTCGACGTGCTCAGAAAGCACGCCGGCAAGGTCTGTGTCTGCGAGCTCGTGCCGCTATTCGACATCTCCCAGCCGACGCTGTCGCACCACCTTAAGAAGCTCCGGGTGGCGGGGATCGTGGACTGCGAGCGTCGCGGCCTGTGGGCCTACTACTACGTGCTCCCCGACGCGCTGGTGGACCTCGCCGCCTGGCTGAGCTGACCGCTCCGCGTCGTGGGGACCGTCCTGTTGGTGTGCCTGCAAAAACGCCGGTCGCGCCCAGATGAGCCGAGCCCTGTTCGAACACGCAGCCGACGGTCGCCACAACGCCTTGTCGGCCGGCACCACCCCGGCCGACCGCGTTCACCTCGAGGTCATCGACGTGACGAGCGAACTTGGGATCGACCTCTCAGACCGCACCCCGCAGCTGCTAACGCGCGAACTGGCCGAGCAGGCCGACGTCGTCGTCACGATGGGCTGCGGCGACCGAAGCAAAAGCAAGAGCCGGTGCTACAACCCGTGTCGAGGTGGCCGGTGTTACGAGGACCCGGTCAGGGCTGCGAAGTCGTGCTCGATCTGCGGGTAGAGGGTGCGCTGGTCATCGCTGAGGCCGGCCTTGACCTGCCGGCTGAGGTCGTCGACGACCGCCTCGGGCTCGCCGGCCTCGACGGCGTCGAGCGCCGTGGCAGCCACGGCGGCGGGCGCGATTTTCTCGAGGTCGAGCGCGGCGGTGAGGTCGGTGTCGACGAAGCCGACGTGAACCGCGACGACGTGGGTGCCCTGGTGCTTGAGCTCTACGCGCGCCGAGTTGGTGAAGTTCCAGGCGGCGGACTTCGAGGCCGTGTAGGTCGACAGGGTCGGGCTGGCGATCCATGACCCGACGGACAGGATGTTGACGAACGCCCCGCCGCCGTTGGCGGCAAGGGTCGGCGCGAAGGCCTGCGTGGTGGCAATCAGGCTGATGTAGTTGACCTCGAGCTCGGCGCGGGCTGCGTCGAGCTCGGCGCTGAGCGGGGTTGCCGGACGGGCGATGCCCGCGTTGTTGACGACGAGCTGGACGTCGCCGAGGTCTCGCGCGACGGCCGCGACCCGGTCGGCGTCGGTGACGTCGAGTGTCACCGGCACGAGGCGGGGGTTGGAGTCGCTGACGGTCGCGACGTCTCGTACTCCGGCGTACACCTTCGCCGCGCCGCGCTCGAGCAGCGCCTGAGAGAACGCCTTGCCGATCCCGCGGTTGGCGCCAGTGACGAGCGCGATGGTTCCTTCGATGTGCATTTGAGGCCTCGTCGGCCGGCCAGTTTGGATGATGCTCGTCATCCTAACACGTATGGATGATCGCTATCATCCATTCTCAATGAGACGTTCCAAGGAGGACAAGGCGGCCAGCCACGAGCGGATCGTCACGATCGCGGCGGCGCGGATCCGCGAGTCGGGGACCGAGCAGCCGGGCGTGGCCGAGATCATGCGCGCCGCCGGACTGACCCACGGCGGTTTCTACAAGCACTTCGGCTCGCGCGAGGAGCTGATGACCGAAGCCGTCGAGCGCGCGCTCACCGACAGCGAGTCGAGGGTACCCGAGCTTACGGCCGGCCAGGATCCGCTGGCCGCGTTCGCCGACGCCTACCTCTCGACCGCGCATCGCGACGACCCCGCGACCGGCTGCGGCGTGGTCGCTCTTGGCATGGATGTGCCGCGCGTCGGCGGCCCGGCCCAGGAGGCCTACCGCGGCCAGGTCGAGCGCTACCTCGCGCACCTGGAGCAGCTGCTGGAAGGCGACGGGGCCACGCGCGGCCGTGCGATTGTGACGCTTAGCGCGATGGTGGGCGCGGTGATGATTGCCCGCGCGCTCGGGCCTACCGAGCGCTCGGATGAGATCCTGCGCGACGTGCGCGAGGCCGTGCGCGAGCGCCGGCTCCTCTGAGACCGCGCGCGCGGCGATACCCAACCCGAGATCGACAGGGCGACGGCCGCGTTCATGAAGCAGCGCGGGCGCGTCTGCGGGCTGGGGTGGCGTCCGCGTTGGACGCGCGGTTATCGAGCAGCGCCAAGGCGGTCTCGACGCCGCGGGCGAGGAGTTGATCTGACAGGTCGCGGTCGGTCAGCGCCCTGGCGAGCTGCAGGGTCCCGGCCATTAGTCCGAACACCGTGAGCGCGTCCACTCGAGCGGTTGCAACGTCGGTTGGGTCGAGGCGCGCGGCAATGTCGTCGATGACGCCCATCAGCTCGTCGGTGAAGACCTGTCTGGTGGCGGCGGGGCGGCGGACGATCTCGTCGAGCAGCGCAGCGGACGGGCAGCCATCGGGGGCCTGGTCGCGGTGCTCCGCCGACAGGTAGAAGCGGACGAACGCCTCGAGTCCATCCCGATCCGGCGACTCGGCGTCAACACTCTGGCGTTGTGCGCGCAGCTGGTCGGCGAGGACGTTCGCGACCAGGTCCTCCTTGGAGTCGAAGTGGGCGTAGAAGGCGCCGTTGGTCAGGCCGGCGTCCGACATCAAGGTCGCCACGCCGGCACCATCGATGCCGTCTTGCTTGAAGCGCCGCCCGGCCGCTTCGAGGATCCGTTCTCGGGTGGCCTGCTTTTGATCCTTGCCGTATCGCATCGCGAATTCCTCTCGTCGAACTGGTCTCGATCATGCCGTTCGGGGCTGCCAACGCGGGGCGTGAGCTGGGGTCCGGCACCTGGGTGGGCCGGGTCACGTCCGCTATTGCATTATAGCCGTACGATGATATTATGACCGTAATGCAAAGCCGCAACGTACAAGGAGAACAACCATGACGACGGTCCACACACCCACCGATACGGCTCTCAACACGAGGTGGAAAAACGCGCCGACGCACACCATCAACGCCGGCGGCGTGCAGTTCGCCTACCGACAGCTCGGCCCGGACACCGGGGTGCCGGTGGTGTTCCTCACCCACCTCGCCGCGGTGCTCGACAACTGGGACCCACGAGTCGTCGACGGCATCGCCGCCGAGCATCGCGTCATCACCTTCGATAACCGAGGTGTCGGCGCCTCCAGCGGATCCACGCCGACGACCATCGAGGAGATGGCACGCGACGCCGTCACCTTCATCCGCGCCCTCGGCTACGAACAGGTCGACCTGTTCGGATTCTCGATGGGCGGGATGATCGCCCAGGTGATCGCGCAGGAAGAGCCGCAGCTCGTGCGCAGAATGATCATCGCCGGAACCGGCCCCGCCGGCGGCGAAGGCATCGACAAGGTCACCCGCATCTCCTACCTCGACACCGCACGAGGACTGCTCACCCGCACAGACCCCAAGCGGTACCTCTTCTTCACCAGGACCCCGAACGGGCGCCGAGCCGGACAGCAGTTCCTTGCCCGATTGGAGGAACGCACCAACGACCGTGACAAGGCCATCTCCGTCGGCTCGTTCCGCGCCCAGCTCAAGGCCATCCACCGCTGGGGTCAGCAACAGCCTGCGGACCTCGGGAGCATCCGCCAACCGGTGCTCGTAGCGAACGGCGAGAGCGACAAAATGGTCCCCTCCCAAAACACCGTCGACCTCGATCGACGACTCCCCAACAGCCAGCTCGTCCTCTACCCCGACGCCGGGCACGGCGGTGTGTTCCAGTTCCACGAGGACTTCATAAAGCGCGCCCTCGAGTTCCTCTGAAAGCGCCCGCACCGCCCGCACCCTGCGGACGAGATGCGGACCGGCCTCCGAATGTCGTCCGCGCCGCGGCCGATCCGTCGGCGTCGTTCCTCGCCGCTAGGCGGAGCCCCGGCATCAACCCTGCGGCTAGCTCGCGTCGACCCGGCTGGCCGGACCGCGGGGCCATCCACGAGCGCCGACTGTGTCACCGACGCAAACCCCGACCAACGACCCCGAACCATCGAACAGGACCCGATCATGAAGGCCTACCTAGTCAGCAAGTACAAAAGCCCGATGGAGGCCGGCGAGGTCGCCGAGCCGACCGTCGGCGACCGCGACGTGCTCATCGACGTCCACGCGGCCGCCATCAACATGCTCGACGCGAAAATCCGCGACGGGGAATTCAAGCTCATCCTCCCCTACAAGACCCCGTTCATCCTCGGGCACGACCTCGCCGGCGTCGTCACCCGCGTCGGGCCGGCCGCGACCCGCTTCACGGTGGGCGACGAGGTCTACGCGCGAGTGCGAGACGGCCGCATCGGAACCTTCGCCGAGCGCATCGCCGTGGACGAGGACGATCTCGCGATCAAGCCATAGGCCTCTCCATGACCGAGGCGGCCTCGGTGCCGCTCGTCGCGCTGACCGCGTGGCAGGCGCTCGTCGAGCGAGCGAACCTCCAGCCCGGCCAAAAGGTGCTCATCCACGGCGGCTCGGGGGGCGTCGGCACGTACGCGATCCAGCTGGCCAAGCACCTGGGCGCGACGGTCGCCACGACGACCGGCACCAGCAACGTCGAATGGGTCCGCGACCTCGGTGCCGACGTCGTCATCGACCACCGAACCCAGGACTTCGAGACGCTCGTCCACGACTACGACATCGTCCTGGATACCCAGGGCGGAGAAACGCTCGCCAAGTCGCTCCGGGTCCTCAGGCCTGGAGGGACGGTCATCGGCATCGCCGGCCCGCCGGACCCCGACTTCGCCCGGCAACACCGACTCCGCCTTCCGTTGCGGCTGGCCATAGCAGGGCTGAGCCTGAGAACCCGCAGGGCGGCGCGCACGACGACGCCCCGCAAGCCCTCGCCCACGTCGAAAGCGGCCGGACCAAGGGCAAGGTCGTCATCACAGCGGTCGGCCGCGCGATCGGATCGGCGCCGCCATGCCCCGAGAGCGCCCCGCCCCGATCATCGTGATGAAGGCGCGGAAACACGCAGACCCGTCCGACGTGCGATCCGGCAGGGACATCGATCAGCACGGCGCGGATCCGCAGCCGACGGCGGTCACGTTTGCGACCAGGGAACACTTCACACTCCAAGGCGCGCGCGCATTCACGATCGCCGAGTCAACTGGCCGCGCGACCATGTTCCTCAGCGCCGTCTCCGGCGGCCTGCTCGCCCTAGGATTGATCGCGACCGCGAGCCGGGTCGGCACCGCCTTCTACGCCTTCGGGCTCGTTGCCCTCCCCACGCTCGCGTTCATCGGGCTGGTGACGTTCGAGCGCGTGGTGCAGTCCGGAATCGCGGAGAGTCGACGAACGGACGACAAGTTCCTCGGGCATAAGCGCGATCGCCGGTAATCCCGAGTTCAGAGGTCGGAATCTGGTAGCCTCATTGGTCCGCTCAGCGAGCCCCAGGCCCTTCTCGCTTTCCGGGCGACATCTTCGATCAGAAGGGCAGAGAGGCGGTTGGCCATGGCCACCGCAACGAGGAACTCCGGCGCCGCTGGTCAGCTCGCGCGCGGTGCAGGTAACGTGCGCGCGCCGGAGTCGATCGAGTTCGTGATCTTCGAGGACAACGGCGGCGTCTACCACTGGAGGCTCGTCGCCGGCGACGGCGAAACCCTCGCACAGTCCGGGAGCTTCGCGACCTACGACGACGCGGAGCACGCCGCAGGGCGGATCCGCGATGGGGCGGCCTCGGCGCGGTTCGATCGCCGCGCCGACGACGCCAGTCCGGTCGATCTCGCCGCGCGCCGCGATAGACCAAGGAACCACTTGGATGCCGAGCGATGGTTGGATGAGGGCGGCAGCTTCAGCAGAGAGGCGGTGGCGACATGGCCAGCGCAACGCTGATCGCGCCGCCTCAGCGGAACGCGTCGTCAATCCGCCCTGAAGCAGATGACCCTGTGATGAACCGGGTCTGCTCAGTGTGCGGCCACGGCCTGGCGAGCAGGAACCGGGTGTGATCGCGCTCATGACCCATCTCTGCTGCCCACGCTGCCGGCTGCGGTTCACCCCCACCGCGGGGGCGGTCCTGGTGGCTTGCCCCGAGTGCGGTGAGCCACCGCAACCGTCCAGCCTTGAAGGCATCGTCGGGTTTCGTATCTTCAGGCTCGAGGACGTTCCGCACCCGCTTCCCGCGGCGGTCGCCGTCTCGCTTTTGGTTCCCGACCCGGGCGGAGCGCGATCGTGAGCGACCGGCACATCAGGATCCTCCGCCAGCTGGCGCACCACATGCAACACGAGCTCGACGAGCACGATGCTGTCCACCCCATCGGGGACAGGACATCCAGCGGCCGACGGGAAGGCCTCATGCGCAGCGCGACGCGGACCCGAGCTCGAGTTGCAGATGCCGAAGCACGACGGCGCTACTGCCGCCCCGCTGGACCGTCCTGACGCACCCTGTTTAGTAGCGGCCGCAGAGGGACAGCCACCGCAGATGCACTTGAGCGTGCTGATTGGGCTGCTGCTTGCGCTGGCATGCGCTTGTGGCGCGAGCCTCGGCGGCCTGTGGAAGCAGAAAGGGGCGGTTCAAACCCAGGATGTCGACATCCGGCATCCATTGCAGAGCACAGCCGCGCTGTTTCGCTCGAAGTGGTTTGTCATTGGCTGGATCGCGGCAGCTATCGCTTGGCTTCTTCATGTCGGCGCGCTGGCCCTCGCACCGCTGTCACTCGGCCAGGCGGTGATCTCAGGTGGGATCGTGCTGCTGGGGCTGCTCGCGGAGCGATTCTTCGACTTGCAGGTGACCCGGCGCCAGTGGGTAGGGCTGGTGCTCCTCGGGCTCGGCATGGCGGCGCTCGGTGCCACCGCCCACGGCGAGAGCAACCACTCGGGCTACGGGCTGCTTGCGATTGTCGCCTTTGAGGTGGGTGCCGTAGGACTGGGCGTGGGTTGCGCCGCGGGTTGCCGCCGGGAGCGGTTGCGCGACCGGCACGGTCTGCTGCTCGGCATCGCTGGCGGGATCTTCTTCGGCGTTTCAGACGTCTCGATCAAGGCTCTCACAGGTGGCTCCCACGGAGTCCTCGGTCTCGTTGGACCGTCAACCTTGCTTGGCATCCTGGCTGCGATCGCTGCTTTTTTTGCGACGGCGAGGAGTCTGCAGCTCGGCAACGCCGTGGGGGTCATAGCAGCTACCACCTCAGCCGCCACCGTGCTAGGCATCATCGGCGGGATCGTGCTGTTCGGTGACCCGATGGGTGGAGATACAGCGATGGTCGTCGGCCGGCTGCTGGCGTTCATCCTGGTGGTGGCCGCTGTTACACTCGTGCCCGCGCCGCTACGCGCGCACGCGGCGATGCGAGCTAACTCGCCCAGCGCCGACCCGACGCCAGCTCCCCAGCACCCGCCTGAGCAGCTTCTACGTGGTAGCCGCGTTTAGTCGCGGTATCCGCGGCGCGGCACACCGCGGACACGCCACATCGGGCCGCAGTCCCCCGAAATCGTCAGCGGAGGTTCTTCGCGCTACGCCGCTTCGAGGCTACGCGGGAGTGCTTGTGCGGCCGCAGATGCGTCGCTTGCTGATGGTTCGAGCAACCTCGCGTACTTGTCGCGCATCGGTATTGCATGGATTACGACCTGGTTGCCCTCGGCGGTAATCATGACGACCACCTCGAGCAGGTTCGCGGCAGTATCCGGGCCGATGATGAGCCAGCGGTCTGGGTCGTCTCAGGCGTCTTCGATTGCAAGAGCCCCATGTCGGCTCGGACGAGGTCCCGCGCTCGGCGGTGTCAACCACGGCGACGCGGTCGTCGCACTTTGTCGGGGAGGACGTGCTCGTCGTGGTTGCGCCACGCCCGGAAACCAGGCTCCTTTGCCAGGGTCGGATTCCCGGCCGGTGGTCAGCGATACGTGTAATCGCCGGATGTGTATTTGGGTGGGATCACCGGCAGCACGAGCGAGGCGTCAAACTTGCCGCCGGTGTGGATGACGTGGCGGCCGGCGTTGTCGGTGCTCCACCGGAAGGGCTCGAACCAGTTCTCGCGGATGTATCGGCCTGTCACTCGCAGTCGCAGCGTTTCGCCGGCGTGCCAGATCCGGCTATGGGGATAGAGCGCGATCTCGACCGGCACGGTTTGCCCCGGCGCGAGCTTCTCGGCGGCGAGGTGTGACTGCACGGGCTGGATCTCCTCCGACAGCTCCTCGTCCAGGGCTCGATGCGACACCCGCAGTCGACCCCACGCGCCAGGGTGCGGGCGGTCGAAGACGCTGGTCGGCACGAACTCACCGTCCTGGCCGAGCTTGAGCACGGTGATGAACAGGTCCATCTCGTCGTGCCCGTCCGCTTCCACCCAGAGGCGGGCCTTGATCAGCCCCGTGATCTCGGTGTCCTCTGCGAAGGTGAGGTCGAAGTCGGCCTCCTCGGTCTCCGGGTCGTAGCTCTCGGCGCTCTCGCGGCCGACAGCCTCGGGCTCGAGAGCGCCCGCGGCGGCGTCGAGGAAGTAGGTGGTGTACTGAGTGCGCTCGATCGGGAAGTCGGTCTCGGGCCGCCTGGTCTGGAAGTCGAAGTCGTAGGCATCCATGACATCCACGCGGACGCGCGGTGTCATCTCCCAGCCGTTGCGGACGCCCCTGAGATAGCGGTCGAAAAACAGCTTGAGGTCTTCTAGGTTCCACCATGAGTAGGTATCGGGCCACTCGAAATCGCGGTGGATGCGCAGCCACTTGTGCTCGGACGAGATCTTGCGAAACCCGTTGACCGCGCCGCGCATGTGGACGTGGCTCCAACCTCCGGTGACGTAGGCGGGAACGGTGACGCGCGCGAAGTCGGGGATCTTCGAGCGCCAGTAGTTGTTCATCAGCGGGTATTCGCGCAACATCGCCGAGTAGTCCTCGATCAGCCCGCTCGCGCTGCGGCCGATGCCGGCGACGAAGTCCATGAACCCGGGCGCCGGGATGCCGTTCTCGGAGACGAACTCGCGGTACATGTCCGAAGTGCCCTCCCACGGCGCGATACAAGCAAGGTGCGGCGGCTGCTCGGCGGCGATGAACCACTGACACATCGCCAGGCCCGAGTTGCCGAACAATCCGACCCGGCCGTTGGACCAGGGCTGCGCGGCGATCCACTCAATCGCGTCGTGCCCGTCCTCGGCGTCCTGCTTGCCCCATAGCACCAGCCGGCCCTCGGAGTTGCCTGCGCCGCGCGGGTCGGCGTTGACGACCGCGTAGCCCTGCTTGCACCAGTACGCCGGATCAGGACCCTCGAACTTCACCATCTGCGAGTGGGTGCCGGGCGGAACGCCGAAGGTGGTCCACTCCTCCTCGGACTCGTCGCCCGGCCGCTTGCCGTACCAGCACCAGGCGAGGACCGTCGGCAGCGGGAAGTCTGCGGCCACGCCGGCCGGGCGGTACACGTCGAGGTAGATCGTCGTTCCGTCGCGAAGGGCCACCGCGACGTCCTGGTCGACCCGGACGTCGTCCTCGACGTAGGTACGCGGGTTCAGCGGCGGGTAGTAGCCGGCGCCGGGCAGCGGAAACATCTTGGGAGCGTCCAGCGGCTCGGAGCGACGGTAGAGAACCTCGATCGCCTCGCCGTCGAAGGTCTCCGGAATGCGCACATATTCATCGGCGGCTGGCTCGGTCACGTCGCATCGCTCCATTTCCTCGGTGTCTCCCGGTCAACTGTGCCCGAGCAGTCTCGCGACGACCAGGAGCGGCTCCTTCGGGGGATGTCAGGCACTTCTCCTCCTCAGCTGGTTGTAGTAACGGAGTCCTCGTGGTGCTCCTGGCCCAGGCAGCCCATCCAGCGCATCCGTCGGCGCGTCGCGAGCGCTCGGGCGAGGGCTCCCGAAGGACCCGGGCGCTCATCGGCCCTAGCCGGCCGGTAACCGCAGGTCGAGCCGGCGCTTGGGCGTGAATTCGCGGGCATAGGCCCTTTGGTGGATCTCCTGCGCTGAAGCGCCAGCCTCTCGAGCCGCGACGAGCTGGTCGGGCTCGATGTGCACCCCAATCGGGTCAGCGGCGAATTCCGGGGCGGTGCGCATCCACTCGCTTGAGCGGCTCCAGTCGCCGCCGAAGTTGTCAGCCTGAAGCTCGACGCTGTTGCCGTCCGGATCGGCGTAGTAGAAAGATGTCGTCATCCCGTGGTCCAGGCAGCCGTGCGGCACGACTCCGGCTGCCTTCAGGCGAACGTAGGTGTCAAGCAGCTGCTCGAGGGATGGATACTCGAAGGCGGTGTGATGGATCCCGGCGTGGGCGATCTTCTCCGGGTCGTCGGAGAGCCCGGGCACGGTCAGTAGCGCGAGGCGGTGATTGGCGGCATCGTTGGTCAGCCACGCTCCACCTTCATATTGGAAGGTCGGCTGCAGGCCGACAACTAGCCCGTACCAGTCGATCATCTCCTGCAGCCGGGTCGTCTTCAGGTTGACGTGGTGCAGCGGCGGGGTGAGGACGGGGGTCTCGGACATATCGGTCTGTTCTCCTTCGGGACTCGGGTTCAGGCTGGTTGAGAGATTCGGTTGCGCAGCGTGCCGATCCCCTCGATCTCGACTTCCACGGTGTCGCCGGGGTGCAGGAACAGCGCGGGGTCGCGGGCCCATCCGACGCCGGCGGGGGTTCCAGTGGCGATGATGTCGCCGGGCTCGAGCGTCATGGTTTTCGACAGGAACGCAATCGCGTCGGCGACCGAGAAGATCATCGACGCGGTCGTGCTGTCCTGGACGGTTTGACCGTTGACGCGCGCGCACACCGCTAGGTTTTGCAGATCCTCAATCTCGTCGAGCAGCACGAGCGCGGGGCCGCAGGGGCCGAACGTATCGATCGCCTTGCCGCCGGTCCACAGCGGGTTGGCCATCTGCAGGTCGCGGGCGCTGACGTCGTTGAACGCCATCGCCCCGGCCACGTGCTCGACTGCCTGGCTGGGGTCGATGTGGCGCCCGCGGGTGCCGATCACAACCGCCAGCTCGGCCTCGTAGTCGATTTGCTGGGTGACAGGGGGCGGGATGATCGGGTCGGTCGGGCCGATCAGCGAGTTGGCCCATTTGGCGAAAAACATCGGCGCCGCCGGTTCTGGCAGCCCGGCCTCCTTGGCATGGTCGCGATAGTTGAGCCCGAGGCAGATGATCTTTGGGGGGTCGGGTACCGGCGGCCCCAAACGCAGGCCGTCACGCGAGATGAGCGCACCACAGTCCCGCAGCTCCTGGGCGCGGGCGATGACCGTCTCCGAGAGCTCGTGTAAACGCTCGGGCGGGAGCGCGAGCACCCCTCTGTTCGTGCTCAGCCCTGCCCACTGATCGTCGCTCCACCCAGCGCTGCGCGCGACCTGCTGGGTGTCGGCGAGCTCGGCTCCGATCTCGATTGCGGAGCGCCAGACACCGTCTGCTTGATAGCTGACCAACCTCATCGCTTCACCTTGTCTCGGGTCTAGTTCGTCGGTCTATGTGGGGACCAGTTCGCGGCCCAGCTGCTCACCGAGGTCGGCCACCAGCCGTGCCGCTCCCGCTGAGTCCGGCTCGCTGCCGTAGATGTAGAAGTCGGGGCGGACCAGCACCACGCTGACGTTCTGTTCTGAGAACCAGTCCCGGTAGGTGCCGTCGAGATCAACCACCGCGCTAGGGGTGTCGCGATCGGCTGTGACCGTGATGGCACGCCCGCCCAGCGACTCCAGCAGCGCCAGCGCCTCATCGTCGAGCTGGCCGCTCACGTCCGCTCCATAGCTCATCAGGACAAATCCGCGACCGACCACGTCGTCGAACAGCCCGCTCTCGCCGTTGTGCTGCACGCGCCCCTGGATGAACAAGAATCCGGCGGCAGGATCCTCGTCGCGGAAGGTGCCCGGCGCTCCGAGCCTCGGCGGCGGCGGCGGAGGTGGCGCCAGAGCCGGGTCCTCGCGCGCGGCGATCATCTGCGCGTCGCGCGCCGCAGCGGCGTTGCGGTCGGTGATGCAGATCACCTGGCCGAGCTCGACCGAGAACATGATCGCGTGCTGCAAGTGGCGCGAGCGCTCCGGGGTGTATGCGTCCAGCAGCGCCTCAGGCGCGTTACCGTCGAGAATCAGTTCCAGCCGCCACGCCAGGTTGAAGACGTCGCGCATCCCCGAACACATGCCCTGACCGGCGAACGGCGGCATTAGGTGCGCCGCGTCACCCGCCAGCAGCAGCCGCCCTTTGCGCCAGTTATCGGCCCAGCGGGCGCGGAAGGTCCAGGTGACCGCGCGCTCGAGCGTCGCGTTGTCGGGGTTGAGGTCGTCGCGCTCCAGCAGGTCCCAGGCCATCGAGGCATCGTCGAAGGTCTCACGGCTCTCGCCTGGGAGCAGCATCCATTCCCAGCGCCGCCGGCCCGGTCCGCCCGACACCTTGGTGGTCGGCCGTGCCGGGTCGCAGAACTGTTGCAGCGGCGGGTCCCAAACGCGCGGTTCGTGCTCGATCACATCGGCGATCAGCCAGTCATAGGAGAACCCCAGATCGGTCATCCCAACGCCCATCTGCTCGCGCACGAAGCTGTTGGCGCCGTCGGCGCCGAGCGCGTAGCGCGCCCGCACGGTCACCGCCTCGCCGGTCGGCACCCATCCCCCGGGGCGCTCCTCGGCCCCCGCCCGCGCGGCCACTAAGACGTGATCGCCGCGGTCCTCGAGCTTCTCAACGCTCCAGCCCTGGCGGACATCCACCCCGGGCAGCGACTTGGTCTTGCGGTCCAGCACCTTCTGCAGCTCCGGCTGGGAGAACATGTTGGCGGTCGGCCAGCCCGATGGGCCCGGCTGGGTCCAGTCAAAGAACAGCAGCCGCTCGCCGCTCGCGTCCATCCACTCGTAGGTCACCCCCGGCTCACTGATCGCGCGCGCATCCTCCGCCAGCCCGGCAGACTGCAGCACGCGGCCGATCTCGTGATCGAACAGCACCGCGCGCGGCAGCGGGTAGATGCTTGGCCACCGCTCGAACACAATCACGCTGCGGCCTTGCAGCGCGAGCAGGACCGCGGCCAGCTGCCCGACCGGACCGTACCCCACGATCGCCACGTCGTAGGTCTGCTCGCCGTTCATCGCTTCATCTCCTCTGGTGTCGCACAGGGGCCGACCGCGCTGTATCGGTGGTGATCGCGGTCATGAGCGCTCGCCTCCTCGCATTCGCCAGGCGGTCGCGGTCGCGTGGGCGGTGTCGGACACGCTGGCCGGCTCGGCGATCACCGGATTTCGCAGCACGCCGAGCGATTCGATCTCGACCTCGACCATGTCGCCCTCCTTCAGGAACACGGGCGGCTTGGCGGACATTCCAACCCCTGAGGGGGTTCCGGTCGCGATGATGTCGCCCCGCTCCAATGTGATCGTGCGAGAGATGAACGCGATCGTCGCGGCGACCGAAAAGATCATCTGCGAGGTGCTGGCCTGCTGCACCCCGACGCCGTTCAGCCGCGTGGTCAGCGCGAGTGCATGCACCTCACCGACCTCGAAGGCGAGCGCGAGCGCGGGGCCGCAGGGCGCAAACGTGTCCGGTGCCTTGCCGGCGGTCCATTGCGGCGTTTGAAACTGCAAGTCCCGCGCGCTGATGTCGTTGAACGGCATGTACCCCGCCACGTAGCCGAGCGCGTCGCGCTCGGCGACATGCTTTGCGCGCCGCCCGACCACGACCGCCAACTCGCCCTCGTAGTCGACCATCTTGCTGACTGCCGGCAGGACGATCGAAGTGCCCGAGCCGACCAGGCAATTCGGGAATTTTGCGAAAAGGACGGGCGCGTCGGGCACCGCCATCGCCACATCGGCCGCCTTCTGGCGATAGTTCAAGCCGAGGCACAGGATCTTGTCCGGGTCCGGGATCGGCGGTCCCAGCGTCAGCTCGGGCAGCTCGCCAACGACCTCGCCGCGAGCGTCGATCGCGGCTTCGAGCAGCCGCCGTAGATCGGCGCGCTCGAGCGCCAGCAACGACCTCACTGACGCGACCGTGGTGCTCTCGCGCTCGGGCCATAGCCGCGTTACCAGCGAGCGAGCATCGATCACCCGCTCGTCCACCAATATGCCCGGCTGCCAAACACTGCCGGTCGTCGAAGTTGAATAGCTCACCAACGGCATATAACTCGCCTCTCCGCATGATCAACTATGCATTTTGCATTTTGCAGAATCGAAATCCACCTGTCAAGGGGCTATCCTGTCGAAGATGACGAGCACATCCGAGCCGGTGCGCGAGAACGGTCTGGGGGCGGCGACTCGCGCGCAAGCCGTCGCCGACCGCCTCCGCAGCGAGATCGCCAGCGGTGGGCTTGAGCCCGGCACGCGACTGCGCCAGCTCGACCTCGCCAAGCGCTTCGGCGTCAGCACCACGCCCGTACGTGAAGCGCTCTATCTCCTTCAGCGCGAGGGGCTGGTACGGATCGACGCCCAGCGAGGCGCGACGGTCTTCGTGCCCACCGTTTCCGACCTCGCCGAGATATACGAGATCCGCGCGCCGCTCGAGGCGCTCGCAGCCGCCAGAGCCGCCGAGTGCATCGACGATGACAACGCCGGCGAACTCGAAGGCATCCTCGACGCGATGCGCGACAGCACCGACCCAGAACACTACGTGGCGCTCAACCAGCGCTTCCACAATACCCTCTACGCGCTGGCCAATCGCCCCCGCCTCAGTCAACTGATCGGCGACTTACGAGACGCCACCAACGCTTATCTACACGTGTACGCCGCACACGACCTCGACTCAGACCGACTCGACACCGAACATCGCGAAATCCTCGCCGCGTGCAAGGCCCACGACGCCAGGCGCGCCGCCCGCGCCGTCGAACACCATCTCGCCAACAGCGTCCAACACATCACCGACCAACTCGGCCGCACGAACCCAGGCACACCCACCGCAGCACAGTCGCCCTAGAGAAACGCCGCAAGTTGCACGACGTCGAGGCTGCTGGCTGGTCACTGTTTATGGGGCGGTTACTCGAGCCAGCGCTCGTCGAGCCTGCGGACGAGTGCTTCGATCAGGCGGATCGCGTCGGCGAGCGTGCCGTAGTCGACGTTTTCCGGGACGTCGGTCGGCCAGTGATAGTTAGCCGGCTGCTTGATCCTGGTGCATGAGCACAGTGATGCGCATTGGTAGCCGGCGGCCAGGGGATAGACGCCGTCGGTCGCGTTGCGGAGACGTAGGTCGGGAAACAGCCAGATCCCGAGTTCGTCAGCGAGTCCGTCGAGAAGCTGCAGCGAACGCGCCGGGTACTCGCTAACGCCCAGCATCCCCTCGCCACGAAGGACGAGCAGATGGGGAGAGCCGACCGTGTCAACCACGAGGAAGAATGTGTCGGACACCGCAAGATCATCGAAGTGCCGGCTGGCGAAAGCGCGCATCCCCTCGCACAGGCCCTCCTCCGACGTCGAGACCAGCAGCACCCGGACAGACTGGGTGGGGCGCTGCGCGAGCGCCCGGGCGAGCGCGATCAGGGCAACGACGCCCGTCCCATTGTCGTTGGCGCCCGGAACGACTGGGCTGGCGCCGATGTTCGCGATCGCCGCGGCGAAGCCCGCCGAGAGGACCGCGCCAGCCCACCCGAGGCCGCGGTGACCGGTAGCGGCGCCCGCCGCGGACAGCGCTGGCCCGATCACCGCCGGCCATACGAGCGGAGGACTAGTCCGCGTGAGTTCGAAGAACCAAGGGGCGACGCGCTCGATCGCATTCGGGATCGCCGGGCTGAAAACGAGCCCAGAGTGCGCCGCATCGTGGTGAGCGACGATGACGAGTGCGCGGCGCGCCTCGGCCGGCCCGCAGGTCGCGACGACGTTGGTAGCTGTCCTCCGCGGTAGTGCTGCTCGCAGACGTCGCCGGCGCGGTGGCAGCTCGTCGGCGGCCGCCCACGCGGCGGCCGCTCCCAGCGCCGCCGCGCCGAGCCGGCTCCCGCGCGTCGCCCCCCAGCCCGCCAGGACGCCCGCCCCCGCGGCGAGCCCCAAAGGCCACCAGAACGTGTGATGGCCGCGCTGCTCCTCGATCCGAGCGTCGCCCACACCCTCGGCCGCCAACCGCTCGAGAAGCCACTCGGCGGCGGCGCGCTCTCCGGCCGACGCAGTCTCACGCCCGAAGGCGCAGAGCTCGTCAAGGAGCATCTGATGCCATCGCGCGTCGAGGTAATCCGCAGCTTCAGGCTTGATCGTCACGTCTGGCGTCAACCGGGACAACGTAGCGTTTGCTCGTCGACGCGATCGAAGCATTCGCCGCCTGGGTCCGCTCGCGCCAACGCGCGCACACGGATGGACTGAGGAGGAGGGCGGCGAGGATGGCTGGGAGCCACGCGTCGCATGGTGGGCGCTGGCGACACCGGCTGGGCTCTGTTCATCGATCCGCTGATCGAGGACTGGGAGACGGCCGATCGACTCGTCGCCGACGCGGGCGCTGTGGCGGCGTCGTGCGCACCTGCTTTTGGCATCAGCGCAGCATCATGGATGTCGCGCGCCGTTACGACGCGGCCGTTTGGGCGCGAAGCGCCCCCGACGCGCGCAGCCAGCCTGGGTTTGATCGCACCGCCAGCGAGGGGGATGAGCTCTTTGGGGGTGTCCGCGACCTCGCCAGCGTGCGCTGATCTTCGGCGACGCGATGATCCGCACCGCTGAGCGACCGGCCTCACACCCTCTGAGCGTCTTGGACTAGCAGCGCGATCTGCACGCGGTTGTCGAGCCCGACCTTGGACAGCACCGACGAGACGTGGCTCTTGACGGTCGCGACCGACAAGTGGAGCTCGGCCGCAATCGTCGCGTTCGCCTTGCCTTCGGCGATCGCAAGCGCGATCTCGCGGTCTCGCTCGGTCAGTTCGCGCAGCCTCGCGCGGGCATCCTCGCGCCGGGCGCCCTCGCCGTCATCGCCGGATGCGAGCCGGTCGATCAGCTTGCGGGTGACGGTCGGCGAGAGCATGCTCTCTCCCGCCGCCACCAGCTCGATCGCGCGTACGATATCGGCCGGCGGCGTGTCCTTGACGAGGAACCCGGCGGCGCCGTTGCGCAGCGCCGCCAGCAGGTGGTCGTCGGTGTCGAACGTCGTCAGCACGACGACCGCTGGCGGCCTCGGCTGCTGCTTGAGTAGCGTCAGCGCAGCGATCCCGTCGAGCTTGGGCATCCGCAGGTCCAATAGCACCACGTCAGGGTGGTGGCGGTCGACCGCCCCGAGCACCTCGGAGCCGTCGCCGGCCTCTCCCACGACCTTGATCCCGGAGGTGCCGCGGAGCATCATTTGCAGCCCGCCACGGACGAGAGCGTCGTCGTCGACGATCAGCACGCGCACCGGCGGCTTTAGCTCCACGGTAGCTCCGCGACGAGCTCGAACCCTCCGCCCGGTAGCGGCGCGTGGCGCAGCGAGCCGCCCGCGAGGGCGACCCGTTCGCCGAGCCCGATCAACCCGGTGCGGGAGCCAACCTGATCGGCTTTCGGACCCGCCCCGCCCGGCCCTACCCCGCCCGTGCCCGGGTCGGCGGCGGCCGCGCGGACCGGCGGGCGGTTGCTGACGGTGACGCGCACGGTGCTGTCGCCGCCGGTCAACTCGACCGTGACCAGCTGTTCCGGCGCGTGCTTGCGGGCGTTGGTCAACCCCTCCTGGATGAGCCTGTAGACGGTCCGGCCGAGCGTCTCGGGCAGCGCCCGAGGCTCCAGCCGGGTCCGGAGCGTCACCCGCATTCCGGCGCGCTGTGACTCAGAGACGAGCGTCGTCAGGTCAGATAGGGTCGGCTGCGGCGGCTCGAGCGGCTCGTCGTGGGCGTCGGCGCGTAGCACCCCGATGACTTCGCGCAGATCCTCTTGCGCGGCTCGAGCCGAGACGCGAATCACCTCGGCGGCCCTGGCGATCTCCTCGGGCGGCGCATCGGGCCGGAACTCGAGTGCGCCGGCGTGCAGGCTCAGCAGCGAGATCCGGTGCGCGAGCACGTCGTGCATCTCGCGCGCAATCCGGTTGCGCTCGGCTCGGCGGGCCTCCTCGACATGCCACTCCTGTTCGGCCTGCAGGCGGCGGTTTCGCTCGTGCAGCGACAGCACCAGCTCGCGGCGGGCCCGCACGAATAGGCCGAATGCGGCCGCCGCGACGGTCGCGATCAGCCCGAAGACGAGGACGGTGCTCCGGTAGTGCCCGTCGGTCGTGTACATCGCCGCGTACACGCCCCAGCTCGCGAACGCAAGCAGCGTCACCTGGATCGTGCGGCGCGGAACGCAGTAGATCGCGACCGTGAAGATCGCGACGATCGCGGCGCCGCCCGCCATTGCGCTGACAGCTGAGGCGGCGACGGTCGCGACCGCGACCGCGAGCGGATGGTCGCGGCGGACCCACAGCGCCAGGCAGCAGCAGACGCCGAGCACGGTCACGACCACAAGCACCGGCGTGGAGGCGTGCTGGCTGTCTGACCACGCGCCGGCGGCGCCGAGCACGAGCGCGAACGCGAACAGCACGAGGTCGACGAGCCAGTCGCGCGGCGAGCGCGGCAGGTGCACGCCGCCGGGCTGACCGCGGTCGGCGTGGTCGGCGCCGAGCATCGCCGGCAACAGCGACCGCTGCCAGCGGGGCATCGTGCGCTCGTGTGCGGTTGCGGCGGCCATCTCCAGACCTAAACGGTAGGCCCGGGGAGCGCAAACCGCCACCTCCTTAAGTCGCTGCATCCGTCGACCAATGACCGCTTCGCCGTCGACGCTTGGCCGTAGAGCGGGCCGTGGTCGGCGCGCGATGCTGCCGGACATGATCGAATCGCAAGCACTCACCAAGCGCTACGGCAGAAAGACCGTCGTACAGGACGTGTCGTTCTGCTGCGAGGCTGGGACCGTGACCGGGTTCCTTGGCCCAAACGGCGCCGGCAAGTCGACGACGCTGAAGATGCTGTGCGGGCTCACCCCCCCGACCTCCGGCGGCTCGGCCGTACTCGGCACCCCATTTGCGAACCTCACCAATCCAGGCTGCCGGGTCGGGGTGCTGATCGACGCCTCCGCCCAGCACGCCGGTCGCACAGGCCGCGAGACGCTGTCGGTCTCGGCGTCGCTGCTCGGCCTCGGCCGCGACCGCGTCGACGAGCTGCTCGAGTTCGTCGACCTCGACCACCCGGCCGCCAGCAAGCGCGTCGGCCAGTATTCGCTGGGAATGCGCCAGCGGCTCGGGATCGCGCACGCGCTGCTCGGCGACCCCGAGGTGCTGATCCTCGACGAGCCCGCGAACGGGCTCGACCCCGAGGGGATGCGCTGGATGCGCGGGTTGCTTGCGGACTTCGCATCGCGCGGCGGCACCGTTCTGTTGTCCTCTCACCTGCTGCACGAGGTCGAGGCGATCGCAGACCGGCTCGTGATCATCTCCGGCGGCAGAATCGTCGGCCAGGGCACGGCCGACGAGCTGCTCGGCTCGGGTCCGCAGAGCCTGGCGCGCGCCCGCGACATTCATCGGCTGCGGCTCGCGCTGCGCGAGGCCGATATTGCGTTCTCAGACGGCGAGGACGGGGCGCTGCTGATCGATGCGCCGAGCGCCGCCGTCGCCGAAATCGCGCTGCGCGGCGGCGTCGCGCTGTCAGAGCTGCGCGACGCCCGCGACGGCGGCCTCGAGCAGCTGTTCTTCTCACTCACCGAAACCCGGGATTCGGTCCCGGAGGGGGTATCACGATGAGCGCACTCGCACAATCGAGCTACGAGCCGGTCCCGCACGGCCGGCGCGAGGACCGTCGGCCGGGGATCGCGCGACTGACCGCGATCGAGCTGCGCAAGATGTTCGACACCCGTTCCGGGTTCTGGCTGCCGATCTGCGCCGCCGTGGTCGCGATCGCGACGGCGGTAATCTCCGCGCTGTCAGGCCCGAGCGTCGATCACACGTTCACGCACGTGTTCGGCAACGCGCTGATCCCAACGGGGATCCTGCTGCCGCTGATCGGCGTGCTGCTCGTCACCGGCGAGTTCTCACAGCGGACGGCGCTTACGACGTTCACGCTCGTCCCCAGCCGAGCGCGGGTGATGGCCGCAAAGCTGACCGCGAGTGTGTCCTGCTCGCTCGTCGCGCTCGCGTTCTGTTTGCTCGTCGCCGCGGGCGCGACCGCGCTTCACCACCGCGCCGGTCCTGGCGTGTGGACCCTGCACACGATGGTCGTGCCACAGTCGCTGCTCTACCTGGCGGCGAAGATGATCATGGGCTTCGCGTTCGGGGCGGCGCTGCTCGCGTCCGCGCCGGCGATCGTGATCTACCTGCTGCTGCCGTCGGTCTGGTCGGCGCTGACGAGCTCGATCCACGCGCTCGACGGGGTCGCGCGCTGGCTCGAGGCCTACAAGACGCTCAATCCCCTCGTCCGCTACCCGCTCGGCGCAACCGACTGGGCGCACGCCGGCGCGACGCTCGCGCTGTGGATGGCGCTGCCGCTGGCGATCGGCTGGTGGCGAGTGATGCGGCGCGACGTCGGCTGATCGTGCACGGCTCACAGCCGGAAAACAGGGCGGCCCCGCTGGAACCAAAGAACGAGAGGCGGATTTGATGGATCACTTCGAGCGAGCTGAGCGAATGCGCGGTTACGTGTTGGATTTCCAGGAGATTGACCAGACCCAGGTGGCGGTCGTCGGCGGCAAGGGCGCACATCTGGCCGAGCTCACGCGGATCAAAGGCATCTCTGTGCCGGCTGGCTTTTGCGTTACGGCGGGCGCCTTCCAGCGGATCGTGGCGGAAGCGCCGTCGATCGACGATCGGCTCGATCGGCTGTCGCGGCTGGAGCCGGACGACCGGGATGCGATCCGCGCGCTCAGCGCAGAGATCCGCCGAGCCCTCGCAGGAGTCGCCATCCCCGACGATCTGTCGGCGGCGATCACCGGCGCGCTCGCCCGCCTCGGCGAGCATGCCGCCTATGCCGTCCGGTCGAGCGCGACGGCGGAGGACTCGCCGAGCGCATCCTTCGCGGGCCAGCAGGACACGTACCTGAACGTCCTGGGCGCGGCGGCGATCCTCCAGCATGTCAGCCGGTGCTGGACGTCGCTGTTCAGCGAGCGGGCCGTGACCTACCGCCTGCGGGGCGGCTTCGACCACCGCAAGGTCCAGATGGCCGTGGTCGTGCAACGGATGGTCTTCGCGGAGGCGGCCGGCATCCTGTTCACGGCCGACCCTGTCACCTCGAACCGGAAGGTCGCCTCAGTGGAGGCCGGCTTCGGCCTGGGCGGGGCCCTGGTCTCCGGCCTGGTGAACGCGGACGCCTACAAGGTCCGCGAGGAAGAGATTGTCGCCAAGGCGGTCGCCGCCAAGCAGCGTGCGATCCACGCCTCGCCGGGAGGCGGGACGCAGGAGGAGCAGGTCGAGCCGGAGCGGCACGAGCAGCCGGCGCTCACGGACGCGCAGGTCGTGCGGCTCGCGCAACTGGGCCGGCGAATCGAAGCGCACTTCGGCCACCCCCAGGACATCGAATGGTGCCTGGTCGAGGATGAGTTCGAGATTGTCCAGAGCCGGTCGATCACGACGCTGTTCCCGATCCCGCAGGCCCCCGACCGAGAGAACCACGTGTACGTCTCAGTCGGTCATCAGCAGATGATGACCGAGGCGATGAGACCACTGGGGGTCTCCGTTTGGCAGCTGACGGCGATGGCGCCGATGCACGAGGCCGGTGGCAGGCTGTTCGTCGACGTCACCCAGCGACTGGCTTCGCCGAGCACTCGGGTAGGTCTCCTAGAGGTCATGGGGCGAAGCGATCCGCTAATCGGGGACGCGCTGCAGAGCATCCTCGAGCGCGGCGACTTCCTCCCCTCGCTCCCTGATCAGGGTTCCGCCAATCCGGGTGTGCCGCCGGTGCCTGGGGTCGCGCCCGCTCAGATCGACACCGATTCGGCGATCGTCACCGAGCTGATCGAGCGCAACCGGGTCTCGATCGCCGCCCTGAAGCGCGACATCCGGACGAAGTCCGGCCCGGCGCTGTTCGACTTTCTGTTGGAGGCCTTCAAGGAGCACAAGCGAATTCTCGGCGATCCGCAGAGCATGCAGGCGATCATGGCGGGGATGCAGGCCACATGGTGGCTGGGCGAGCAGCTGGAGGCGTGGCTGGGCGAGAAGAACGCGGACGAGACGCTCTCCCTGTCCGCCCCGGGCAATATCACGTCTGAGATGGGGCTGGCGCTGCTGGACGTCGCCGACGTGATTCGCGCGCATCCCCATGTGGTGGGGTTCCTAGAAGACGTCGAGGACGAGGGTTGCGAGGACGAGGCCTTTCTGGACGAGCTGGCGAAGCTCGCGGGCGGGCTGCAAGCGCAGGAAGCGATCGGGGCCTACCTCGAGAAGTACGGCATGCGCTGCGTCGGCGAGATCGACATCACCCGGCCACGCTGGAGCGAGCGCCCCACCACGCTGGTGCCGCTGATCCTCGACAACATCAGGAACTTCACGCCCGGCGAGGCCAAGCGGCGCCTCGAACGAGGGCGGCAAGCGGCCCGGAGCAAGGAGCAAGAGCTGCTGGAGCGCCTGCGCGCCCTGTCCGATGGGGAGCACAAGGCTAAGGAGGCCAAACGGATGATCGACCGCGTCCGGACCTTCAGCGGCTACCGCGAGTACCCCAAGTACGGCATCGTCAGCCGCTACTTCGTCTACAAGCAGGCGCTTCTTCAAGAAGCCGAGCGCCTCGTGCACGCACACGTGCTTGCAGACGAGGAAGACATCTTCTACCTCAGCTTCCACGAGCTCCAGGACGTCGTCAGCACCCGCCGAGCAGACCAGCAGCTCATCCGCCAGCGCAAGGACGCGTTTCGCTCCTACCAGGCGCTCGCGCCGCCCCGCGTGCTCACCTCAGACGGCGAGGTCATCGCCGGTGCGTACCGGCGCGACGATGTCCCCCCGGGCGCGCTGATCGGCCTACCGGTCTCCGCCGGAACCATCGAAGGGCGCGCCCGCGTCATCAAAGACATCGCGCAGGCCTACATCGAAGCCGGCGACATCCTTGTCACCACCTACACCGATCCCAGCTGGACGCCCCTGTTCCTCGCGATCAAAGGGCTAGTGACGGAGGTCGGGGGCCTGATGACCCACGGCGCGGTAATCGCACGCGAGTACGGCTTGCCGGCGGTCGTGGGAGTTGAACACGCGACGAACGTGATCCGGGATGGGCAGCGGATCCGCGTGCACGGAGCGGACGGCTACATCGAGATACTGCCCGAACCGGGCCAGACGCGCGACGGCGCGCCGCCGGTTTAGAGCAGCTTGTCTAGGGTGATTGGCAGGTCCCGCACGCGTCGGCCGTTGCGTTGTAGGTGGCATTGGGGATCGCCACGGCGACGCCGGTGATTCCGATCTCGCCGATGCCGCAGTGCGCCTGCCGGAGCGTGCGGATCCGCAGCTCGATCGGGTCCATCCGAGCTCGACGGCGAGCTCGTCGATCGCCGACTCGAGCGCGAAGGTTCCGACCGACTCCCCGGGGGCGCGCATGAACGTGTTGGCCAGCATGTCCATGTCGGCGACCTGCTGGTCGGTCTTCAGCGTCTCGGTCGCGTACAGGTGGCGGGCGGGGAACGTGAACTGCTCGGCGAGCGCGTTATACGAGGTCATCGCCGAGATGCCGGTATGGATGAGCGCGGTGAAGCGGCCGTCATCCCGTGCGCCGATCGCGACGCGTTGCTCGGTGTTTGTGCGACCGCCGACGAGTCGGTAGACGCCCTCGCGTGAGAGCACGATCCGTACCGGACACCCGGCTAGCTTGGCCGCGGCGGCCCCGAGCACATGGTGGGACCAGACCGTCTTTCCGCCGAACCCACCGCCGAGGTAGGGCGAGGTGAGGTGGACCTGGCTCGCATCGATGCCGAAGATCTGAGCCAGCGTCCACGCGTGTAACGCCACGCGCTGGCTGGCGTCGTGGACGATCAGCTCGTCGCCGTCCCAGCCGAGAGCTACCGCGTGCGGCTCGATCGCGTTGTGGTTGTGGCTCGGCGCGCGGTAGCTGCAGTCAACGACGTGCGGCGCGTCGGCGAGCGCCGCTTCGGCGTCGCCGACGGCAACCTGGACCGGCTGGCCGACGAGGCTCTCGGGCGTGCGCGGATGGGCCTTGGCCTCCTCGAAGGTCCGTGGCTGAGTGGACTCGTCCGCGGGGCGTTGCGGAACGTCATCACGAGCGCTACGCCGGCCGCGGCCTCGGCGGCGCTCGTGGCGAGCGTCGCGATGCGCCCGCGCGCTACCGAGCTGTACTGCAGCGCCGCCTAGACCCTGCCCTCCATCACGTACTCGCCCGCGAAGCGCGCATCGCCTTGGACCTTGAACGGTCCGTCCAGGCGCGAGACGGGCTAACCGATGAGACCATGCTTGGCCCGTAGCACCTGATCGGGCGCGGTCTCCGGGGTCCAGTCGCCGGGGGCGATCGGCACCGGGGTCTGGGGTCCGGTGGCGGTCATCGCCGAGCCTCCCGAGTCAGCTGGCCAAGCACGGCGGCCACCGTGCGCCGCGCGAGCTCGACCTTGAATCCGTTTGCCGGCCAGCGATCGAAAAGGGACCCTGCTTTGCGACTCCTAGCGTTCACACGAGCTCGATCACGGCGCTTGTGAGGGACCACGTCAGCACATCGCGGAGCCGGTCGGGGTCGTGCTCGTCGAGCCGCATCCAGCGAGAGCCTGTTCGCATCTCGGGGACCTCGTGTTCGGTGCTCAGAGAGCCGCTGTGCCCACCTCGCGGCCGTTGTAGATATGCGCGCACGGTCCCTCGCCACGTCTGCACCGTCGCCTGGCCCGAGTCGAGCAGCTCGACGACCGCGTGCTCGATCGGCCGGACCAGCCAGCCCGGTGCTCGCTGGTGGTGGTTGTCGCTGGGAGAGACGCGTTGGGCCTCGACTCGGGGGTCGCACGTGAGGTCCGTAACCAGCGCCGACGTGCCGCCGACATAGGTCCATGGCAGGTCTATCTCGCTGGCGACGCACCAGGCTCGGTCCGCCGGCCACCACAGATTCGGGAAGTGGCCCTGCGAGTCGACGAGCTCCCGCGCGGCGCCGATCGGACCGCCGTAGAGCAGGTAGTCTCGCCCCGGTAGCTGGACCCGAGGGCCGGCGCTGCTCGGCCCGTAGCCGTCCCACACGCAGAACCAGCAGCGCCTCGGCGTGCTGGTGTAGCCGGCGAGCACCTCGATCAGCACGTGCGCGTCAGCTGCGTAGAGGGTTCCCTCCTGCGGACCCTGACCGGACCACGGGTCAGGACCGGCCGGTTCGTGCTCGGGGAACGCGACGTCAGCAAACTGACTGCCCGGCAGCAGCGCCATCCTGCTCCAGGCGGCCACGTCTGCCCACCGGACCAGGCGATAGCCATGCCCCGGCTCCTCGGCCGGGTGCAGCACGCGGGCATATGCCTCAAAAGCGGCCGGAATAACCGAGGTGAGCAGCCCTGCGTTGAAAGGGGATAGGCGGTCAGCGATCCAGGCCGGCTGCCCCACTTCTCCGCTCCGTTGCACCACCGGTTCAGCCATGGCCCAATTGTCGTGGTCTGTTTGCAGTCCCAGGAGGCGTTCGCGATAGCCTCGCGCTGGCCAGACGATTGCGTAGTTATCGGGTTGCTGTGGATCAAGATCGCGGTCGACATACCACCGAACAAGCCGCGCGCGACGAGCAGACTTTGGTTCGGGCGGCGCTGGACGCGCTGGCGGCGGGAGTCGCGGTGCTGGCCGCGAATGGGCTGATCACCGAGGTCAACGCCGCCTGGGAGGTGTTTGCCGCGCACGGTGACGCGCCGCCTCAGCTGCGGGCCGGCGTCGGGCTCAATTACTTGCAGGCTTGCGATGCGGCGGCCGCCGGCGGCGACCCGCTCGCCGCTGAGGCTGCCGCCAAGCTGCGCGCGGTGCTCACCGGCCGCGAGGATCGCGTCGAGCTCGAGTACCCCTGCCACTCGCCCGACGAGGAACGATGGTTCATCATGCAAGCCACGCGGATGCCGTTGGCGCGCGGGGGCGCAGTCGTCGCGCACTACGACATCACTCAGCGCAAGCGTGCAGAGCAGGCTCGCGACCGCCTGGTGGAACGTCTGCAAGCGAGTCTGCTTCCGCGACCGACCCGACTGGCCGGCGCCGAGGTGCTAACCCATTACCGGCCCGGCGAAAAGCGGTTGCTGCTTGGCGGGGATTTTCTCGATTTCCTCCAGCTCGCGGACGGCACTATCGCGGCGGTGATCGGTGACGTCGTCGGTCATGGACCCGAGGCCGCCGCTCTGGGTGCCGTTCTACGTATCGGTTGGCGTGCGCTGGTCAGCGCCGACCTTGCCCAAAGTGAAGTGCTTCCCGCCCTGCATCAGCTGCTGGCCGCGGAAACGGCGGAACCGAACGCGTTCGCCACGGTGTGCTGTATGTGGATCGACCCGTCGCGTCGCAGCCTTCACGTTGCCAACGCCGGCCATCCGCCACCACTGTTGCTCACCACCGAGGCGATCACCGAGCTTCCGGGCACCGAGGGGCCACTTCTGACTCCCTTCTTCGCCGCCACACAACCCGTCATCAGTCACCGCCTGCCGCCGCGGTGCAGCGTCATCGCCTACACCGACGGCCTCGTCGAAGGGCGCAGCAACCCTGGCGGGCCTCACCGCTTCGGCGTGGAGCGATTCGCGCGGCAACTCCACGCACACTCAAACGCGGGGCTGCTCACCGAAGCCGTACTGGGCCGGGTACTCGCCGACATAACCAACGCTCACGGAGGACCGCTGCCCGACGACCAGGCTCTGCTCGTCGTTCTACTCCCCGAGGCCAGGCAACCGCATGAGAACCACGAGCAGGTCGTGACCCACCCATAGCTCTCATCCAAGGCGACCTTTTCACGTCTCTGCTCAACCGGTCATGCTCGGGGCTTGCGCCCGAGCGCGACCAGCGTAATCACGGTCCCTCGGCTGCGTCTCTTCCCGGCGGCGTCATGAGATGTGACGATCGCCTTGACTCGTAGCCGCCTCTGCCGGCGCACGATTGCCTGGACAGACCGGGAAAGATGAACACGGACCAGGGCGGAACGGGCTGCGGCGATCGCGAACCTGCGGTCGCCCCGGAGGTCGTTCCGGCGGAGCTGGTGGCCACAAGGCGATAGTGGTGGGTCTTGTTCGGCCCCAGCCCTGAAAGGGTCGCGGTCACCTGTTGACTGGGCCCTACCGATGATCGTCAGCTAAGCTGACGATCAGTTACACAGCAAATACGCGGTAGTGGAGGATAGTGGTTATCGGCGAGTACGGGAGGGCTTGAGCAGCTGATGCCGGACACCAGCTTCGGGATTGCCACCGCGCCTCAGCAGGTCGACTACGCCGACCTCCTTCGCGTCTGGCGCGAGGCCGACGCGGTCGGTGAGATCGAGCACGCCTGGTTATTCGATCACCTGTTGCCGATCGCGGGCGACCCCCTCGGCCCGATCTTCGAGGGCTGGACGCTCCTCTCGGCACTCGCGGGGCAGACCAGCCGCTTGCGCCTTGGCCTCCTCGTCACCAGCAACCGGTTCCGGCCGCCGGCCGTGCTCGCCAAGATCGCCAGCACCGTCGACGTCGTGTCCGGCGGACGGCTGAACTTCGGCATCGGCGCCGGCTCCCGAACGAGCGTGCCGTGGGCCCGTCGCGAGTACGACGCCCACGGCCTGCCCTACGTCGACTTCGGCGACTCGGTGGACGCTCTCGCGGAGGCGTGCACGGTGATCAAGCGGCTGTGGACCGAGACCGAGCCGTTCGACTTCGAGGGCCGCCACATCCGGCTCGCCGGCGCGTTCGGCAACCCCAAGCCGGTCCAGCGGCCCCGCCCACCGGTCCTTATCGCTGGGCGCACCGCCCGGGTGCTGCGCGTAGTCGCCGAGCACGCCGACGCCTGGAACATCGCCGGCGTAGAGATCGACGACGCCGTGGCTCGCAGCGCCCTGCTGGACCGCTACTGCACCGAGATCGATCGCGACCCCGCCTCGATCACGCGCTCGTTCAGCGTGCGGGTCTCCTACGAGGACCCCTCGGCCACCCGGGGCGCCCTCGCTGCGGCCGCCGACGCCGGCTTCACCGACATCGTTCTCAGCCTGGGCGCCCCCTATCCTGACGGCGTCGCCCGCTGGGTCGCCGAGGAGATCGTCACACCGTCGCGCCGCTGAGCGCGCGCTCCGACGCGCTTGCCGCTACTCCAGGGCGACGGGCTGTCCGGCAACGGCCGCGGCGAGCGGGCGGCGCCAACCCGAGAGGGCCATTCCCACAGCGGGGATCAGAGCGACGAGGATCAGCACGAGCGCCCACACGAACGTCGAGCCAAAGGCGTTGGCCAGCGGCGCGGCGATAGCTGCGTGCGCTCTCGCCGGCAGATGCTGCAGCGCGCCGATCCCGCCGGAGTGCGAGCCCGAGGCGCGGCTGCCGAGGATCGCACTGAGGTTGCTGGTGATCGCCGAGGCAAGAATCACGGACAGCACCGCGGTGCCGATCGAGGCCCCGGTCTGGCGGATGATGTTCATCGCCGTGCTCGTGCGCGCGATCGCGGCCGCCGGCACCGCCTGCATCGCGGCGGTCATGTTCGGCATCATCGACAGGCCCATCCCCAGGCCCTGCACGAAGTTGGCGAAGCAGAGCAGAACGTAGGAGGTGTGGGCCCCGACGAACACGAACGGGATCAGCCCGGCTGCTATCAGGGGCAGACCGGTGGCAGGTAGCCAGGTGGGTCCGTACTGGTCGGTGAGGCGGCCGGCGAGCGGCATCAGCAACATCGCGCCGAAGCCGCTGGGCGCGATCAGCAGCCCGGCCTGGAGCGCTGAGGCGCCGCGAACGGACTGGTAGTACAGCGGAACGAGCAGCAGCGTTCCGAACACCGAGATGGCGAACAGCAGGAACGTGCCCGCCGCCGCGCCCGCGCGCGTGTGCGCGAACGTCCTCAGGTCGATCAGCGGATTCGGGCTGCGCCAGCTGTGAACGAACCAGGCGGCGATCAGCACGACGCCGGCGAGCGTCGGGCCCCACGAGCGCACCGACCCGAACCCGTAGGTGGAGGACTCGGCCAAGCCGAAGATGAACACCGCCAGCCCGGGTGAGAGCAGCAGCATCCCGAGCCAATCGAGCCGGTGCGCGGGCTGCGGCTGATCTGGGTCGAGAACGATCAGCGCAAGGATGAACGCGACGATCCCGATCGGAACGTTGATGAAGAAGATCCACCGCCATGATGCGTCGTCGACCAGCCAACCGCCGAGGATTGGACCCACGATCGGCGCGAGCAGCATTGGAACGCCGAGCACACCCATTACCCGACCCATCCGGTGAGGGCCGGCTTTCTTGGTCATGATCGTCATCACCGCCGGCATGATCATTCCGCCGCCGATGCCCTGTAAGACGCGGAAGAAGATCAGCGAACCCGCGCTCCACGACAAGCCGGACAGCACCGATCCGCACGTGAACAACACCAGCGAGCAGAGGTAGATGCGCTTGGTGCCGAACCGGTCCGCCGCCCAACCGGTTACCGGGATGACCGCCGCCAGCGCGAGCGTATAGCCGGTGATCACCCACTGGATCGTGGTCAACGAGGATCGGAAAGCGACCGCCAGATGATCGATCGCGACGTTGACTACCGTCGTGTCGAGGATCGACATGATCGCCCCCAGCAATACGACGCCGGCGACAGTCAGGGTCTCGCGGTCGAGGCCCTCGGGCTGCGACGGTGCTCCGGGTGTCTCGGGCATGTCACCATCGTACCGGACCGGCGAGTCCGGTTATCTCTGCAGCGGCTCGCGCGGCTCGCGCGGGATTTGGGTCATAAAGTGTGGTCGTGGAGACGCTGCTCGAACGTGAGCACGAGCTGGCGGCGGTGGACGGGCTGCTTGAGCGTGGCGGCGTAATGGTGGTGGAGGGCAGGGCGGGTATCGGCAAGACTGCCCTGTTGGAGGCGGCGTGCGAGCGCGCAGTTCGCCTGGGTCGTGAGGTTCTGCGCGCGCGTGGCTCGGAGCTCGAGGTGGGGTTCGCATTCGGGATCGTGCGCCAGTTGTTCGAGCGGCGTCTGGCGAGCGCTGATGAGGCCGAGCGGGGCAGGTTGCTCGCGGGATCGGCTGGCGCTGTGCGGTCGCTGCTGCTGGGAGAGCTGCAGGAGCCGTCGGCGTTCGATACGTCGTTCGCGGTCTTGCACGGGCTCTACTGGCTGGCCGCAAACCTTGGGGAGGGTCGGTCATTGCTGATCGCCGTCGATGACGCACATTGGACGGACGAGCCGTCGCTGCGCTGGCTGGCTCATCTCGCCCCGCGGCTCGAGGGGCCTGAGGTGGCGCTGCTTGTCGCGCTGCGCCCCGTCCCGCCGGCGATCGGAGGTTCGCTGCAGGCGCTGCTCGATGAGGCGCAGGCTGTGGTTCGTCCGGCGCTGTTGAGCGAGAGGGCCGTCGGCGCGATCGTTCGCGGCGCGCTCGGTCCTCGCGCGAGCAGCGAGCTGCAGACGGTAGCGTGGGCGGCGAGCGAGGGCAATCCTTTGTATCTCACCGACCTGCTGAGGGCAGCCCGGTCGGGGGAGCGGACGCTGGCCGAGCTGGACCCGGGGGAGCTGCTGGCCGGTGGGCGCGAGCGAGTGGCGCGGCGGGTGCTGGTCGGGGTCCAGGGGCTACATCAAGCGGCGTTGCCCTTCGTGCAGGCGCTCGCGGTGCTGGGGGACGGCTGTGAGCTGCGTCACGCCGCGGTGATCGCCGGCGTGCAGGCGGTCGAGGCGATTTCGCTCGCGGCCGCTTTGGTGCGCCTGGAGGTGTTGGCGGCCGACGATCCCCCGCGGTTTATCCATCCGGTTGTTCGTGAGGGGATCGAGGGCTCGCTGGCGAGCGACGTGCGCGACGCGATGCACCGCTCCGCCGCCGCCGTCCTGCATCGGGATCGGGCCTCTCCAGGCCAGCTAGCGGCGCATCTGATTGGGGTGAGGGCGGTGGGCGATGAGTGGGTCGTGGACCGGCTGCGGGAGGCGGCGCGGGCGGCGATGGGCGTTGGCGCGCCGGCCGCGGCCGCGGCACTGTTGAGCCGTGCGCTTTCAGAGCCTCCGTCGCACGGGCAGCGGGTGGCGGTGCTCAGGGAGGCCGCGCAGGCCGAGGCGGCCGCGGGGCGCGAAGCGGCATGCGCGCGACTCGAGGAGGCGCTCGGGCTGGCGGTGGATCCGCTGGAGCGGGCGGAGATCGCGCTCGAGGTGGCCGAGGCCTACGCGGGTCTGTTCCTGTGGGTTGAGGCGGTGGACGTGCTCGAGCGGGCGCTGACGGAGCTCGCTGAGGCCGACGATGAGTTGGCGGCTCGACTCGAGGGGGAGCTCGTGGTTTGCGGTCTTCATGACGCCCGACGCGCCTCACGTGTGGCGCCGGCGCTCGCGCGGCTCGGTTCCCGCTCGCTGTCGGGCGGCGCGGCGGAGGCGCAGGCGGTCGCCGAGGGGATGTCGATGCTGCTTGCCGGTGAACCGTCGGAGAAGGCCGCGGCCCCGCTCGAGGAGGCGCTTTCACGCGCGGCGCCACGTGCGGAGAACTGGGACACGCGCGCGGCGATGTTGTGGACCCTGGTCGCGGCGGAACGCTTTGAATCGGTGGCAGTGGCGCTCGAGCCGATGATCGCCGAGGTCCAGCGCTCCGGAAGCGCGCGGGGATTCGTCGCCGTTTACAGCACGCTCGGACTGCTGAACTTGCGCCTTGGCGCGTTGCCCGAGGCCGACGCGGCGGCGCGGGCCGCCTTGCGGGTGCTGCAGGACGGCGATTTCGCGCCGGGGCTCGCGTTCGCGGCGACGGTGCTCGCTGATGTCGCGGTCGAGGCAGGCGAGCTCGACCAGGCGCAGGCGTTTATCGACCTGCTTCCCCAGGGCGGCTGGCCGGCGGGTGTGGGCACCGTCCTCATTCCCGCTGCTCGAGGGCGGCTGCGGCTTGCCCAGGGGCGGCCTGCCGACGCGCTGGCGGACTTCGAGACTTGCGGATCGATGTTCAGCCCGGACGCCTGGGGCACCGAGATGCGCGATTGCGGGTATTTGCATGCCCGCTCCGGGGCCGCCGAGGCGCTGTTGCGACTCGGTGAGCGGGAGCGCGCGCGTGAGCTTGCCGAGTCGGAACTGTCCGATGTGGGCGTTTTCGGCGCCCCGCGCGCGCTGGGGATCGCCCTGCGCGTGGCGGGACTCGCGCAAGGCGCAGAGCGCGGGCTGGCGCTGCTGCATGAATCGGTGGCCAGCCTGAGGGGCTCGCCGGCGCGGCTCCAGCTCGCGCGCTCGCTCGCCGAGCTCGGCGGCGCGCTGCGCCGCTCCGGCGAGCGCACTGCTGCCGGTGTGCCCCTGGCCGAGTCGCTCGAGCTGGCGGTGCGCTGTGGCGCGCGCCCGTTGGCCGCGCGGGCGCGCGAGGAGCTCAGGGCCACGGGCGTACGCCCGCGGCGCGAGTGGCGCACCGGGGTGGAGGCCCTGACGCCCAGCGAGTTGCGGGTCGTGCGCCTCGCGGCCGACGGCGCGACGAACCGCGACATCGCGCAGCAGCTGTACGTGACGCTCAAGACGATCGAGGGACATCTCTCCCGCGCCTACACGAAGCTCGGGATCAGGGGTCGGGAAGAGCTTGCAAGGGTGCTCGAGCCAGAAAAGACCAGGGTGCCGGCCCCCTAGCGAACCACGGTCACCGCAGCGACCCTACGGCGTGTAATCACGACCGAAGGGAGCTTCAGATTACGATGACGACGCGCGAGGCGTTCGAGCGAGGGACCGACACGTTCAATTCTCACGACCTCGAGGGGTTTGCCGAGGTGATCGCAGATGATGTTGTCTTCGCGGCGCCCGGCGGGATCCAGGGTGAGGGCAAGGCCGCCTGCGTTGAGTTCTTCGACGGCTGGCTCAGTGCCTTCTCGGACGCGCACGTCGAGGTCCGTAGCGCTCACTTCCTCGATGACATCGCGGTCGAGGAAGGTACATTCACCGGCACCCACGATGGTGTGCTCCGCACGCCGGGCGGTGACATCCCGCCAACCGGCAGCGCGGTCAGCGTGCCCTACGTGCACATGCTGCGCTACCGAGAAGGCCTGCACGTCTTGTTCCATCTGACCTTCGACCGGTTGCTGATGCTCGAACAGCTCGGCGTTAGCCCCGCGGCGATGCAGTAAGTCTCCCGGTCAGCATGATCAAGCCATGACAGCCGCTGTCATGGCTGTGCTAACCTGATGACAGCAACTGACATCGGGCCTCTGCGATCTGCCAGTGAGCCCACCGAGTGGAGGTATCCCATGCGCATATTTGTCACCGGCGCGTCGGGTTGGATCGGTTCCGCCGTCGTCTCAGAGATGCTCGCGTCCGGTCACGACGTCCTTGGCCTTGCCCGCTCCGACGCATCGGCCGAGGCCGTCGCCGCGGCCGGTGCCGAGGTCCGCCGCGGCGACATCGGCGATCTCCAGATGCTGCGCGCAGCCGCCGCCGAGAGTGACGGCGTCGTCCACCTAGCGTTCCGGCACGACGTCGCCTTCAGTGGCGATTTCGATACCGCGGTCAGCTCAGACCGCGCGGCGGTCGAGGCGCTCGGCGAGGCGCTGGCCGGCAGCGATCGACCGCTGGCGATCGCCTCAGGAGTCGCCGGCTTAAAGCCCGGAACGCTCGCCCGCGAGACGGACATGGGCGAACCGTTTCCGGGAGCGGGCGGTCGAGTTCTCAATGAGCGTGCCGCGCTCGCGCTCGCCAAGCGCGGGGTGCGCTCGATGAGCGTCCGCTTTGCCCCAACAGTCCACGGCGACGGCGACAACGGCTTCATGGCGATGATCGTCGCGGCCGACCGTGCAGCCGGGGCGGCCGCGTACATCGGCGAGGGGCTCAATCGCTGGGCGGCGGTCCATCGCTCCGACGCCGCCCGCCTGGTCCGCCTGGGCATCGAACGCGCCCCCGCCGGATCCGTCCTCCACGCGGTCGGCGAGGAGGGCGTCGCGATCCGCGACATAGCGGAGGCGATCGGGCGGGGGGTCGATCTGCCCGTCACCTCGATCACGACAGGTCAGGCCGAGGACCAGTTCGGTTTCCTCGCCCGCTTTCTTGCCATAGACATGCCGGTCTCCAGCACTCTCACCCGCGAGCTGCTCTCCTGGGAGCCGTCCGCGCCCGGCCTGATCGCCGACCTCGAGCGAGGCCACTACTTCCTCGCGCAGATGACCTGAGCGCCTCCGTCGGCCCGGCGCGTTGGGGCGCTGCCACGGAGACTGCAGCCGCGGTGAAACCCCCGTCGCATAGCACCAGCGTGCTGGAGTCGACAGGTTGCCTCCGAGGTCGGCGTCTGAGACGATGGGCGGCGGAAGCGGGACGATTGGCAAGGCAACCAGCACCGCGGGGAGGGGCCATGACCGGCGCGTTGGGGCGCGCGCCGTCGCGACGGGAGCGCCGGCGTCATGCAGCTGCCGGCGACGATCTGGCGGGAAGGAGGGTCCTGGTCACGGGCGCGACCTCGGGCCTCGGCCTCGGCACGGCCCAGGCGCTTGCGGCCAGGGGGGCGCGGTTGCTGCTCGGCGCTCGCAGCGCTGAACGAGGGCGGACGGCGGTGGCTCGCGTGTCTGAGACCACCGGCAATCCCGAGGTCGAGTTCGTGGTCGCAGATCTCTCTTCGGCGACGGAGGTGCGTCAACTGGCTCGCGATGTTCAGAGCAGATTCGATGCTCTGCATGTTTTGATCAACAACGCTGGGATCGACGTAGGAGAGCGCCAGGTGACCGAGGACGGGCTCGAGTCGACCTTCGCCGTCAACTATGTCGCGCCGTTCCTGCTCACCAACGCGCTGCTCGACCTGCTTCAGGCCAGCGCTCCCGCTCGCATTCTCAACGTAGCTTCCACCGGCTACAAAGGCGGCAAGCTCGATTTCGACGACCTCCAGAGCGAGCGTCACTTCAGCGGCCAGCGTGCTTACAACACCTCGAAGCTGGCTTTGGTCCTGTTTACGTACGAACTCTCCCGGCGGGTCGATGGCACCGGCGTGACCGTCAACGCCGTCGACCCGGGCTTCGTCCGCGGGACCGAGATCGGGTCCACGCTGCCCCGGATCTACCAGTTCATGGGAACGCTGATGCAGCCCTTCATGGCAAGCGTGGAGAAGGGCGCTGACACCATCGTGTGGGCGGCCAGTGACCCGTCGCTCGCCGGCATCACCGGCCGCTACTTCAAGCAGCGCCGTGAAGTCTCGACGGACGCTCCGACGCACGACGACGCTTTAGCGGGGCGTCTGTGGGCGGCAACGGAGGCCCTTACCGGCACCACCCGCTGATAAATCCCCAGGCGAGCGACGAGGAGCGAGGTCTGGTCCCGATCGTCCGCGTCACCGCCGAACGCGCCCGACAGCGGGGCCTTGCCGAATCAATGTGGACCAACTCGATCGATTTGGCTAGGCTGATGGGTATGCGCGAATTCCCGCCGGCGCTGTGCGCGGCCCGTTTCGGCCGCGGTCTTCGAGGGGCGACCGGAAGGAGCTCGAGATGAGCATCGTGGCTCGTCACGTATCCCAGCTCCGGGCGCTCGAGGCCGAAGCCGTATTCGTGATCCGGGAAGTGATGGCGGAGCTCAAGCGGCCCGTCCTGCTGTTCAGCGGGGGCAAGGACTCGATCGTGTTGCTGCGGCTGGCTGAGAAGGCGTTCCGGCCGCTGCCGCTGCCGTTCCCCGTTCTGCACGTGGATACGGGGCACAACTTCCCGGAGGTGATCGAGTTCCGTGACCGGCGCGTGGTCGAGGGCGGACACCGGCTGATCGTCGCGTCGGTCCAGGAGTCGATCGAGCGTGGCCGCGTCCGCGAGGAGACGCCGGGCGGATCTCGCAATCGCCTACAAAGCGTGACGCTGCTTGATGCGATCGAGCAGCACGGATTTGACGCCGCGTTCGGCGGGGCCAGGCGCGACGAGGAGCGAGCGCGGGCGAGAGAGCGGGTGTTGTCCTTTCGCGACGAGTTCGGCCAGTGGGAGCCCAGAGCGCAACGGGCGGAACCATGGATGCTCTATAACGGACGCATCCGTCCCGGTGAGCACATCCGTGTCTTCCCGCTCAGTAACTGGACCGAAATCGACGTGTGGCGTTACATCGAGGCGGAAAATCTAGAGGTCCCGTCGATTTACTTCGCGCACCGCCGTCGCGTGATCGAGCGCGACGGCGTCCTCCTTGCCGAATCTGAGTGGATCACGGCGCGCAGCGGCGAGCAGGTCGAGGAGTCGATGGTCCGCTACCGGACGGTTGGCGATCTGACGGTCACCGGCGCCGTGCGCTCAGAGGCGGTAGACATCGCAGCGGTGATCGCCGAGACGGCGGCGGCTACGGTGTCTGAGCGCGGCCAGACGAGAGCTGATGATCGCGTATCCGAGGCCGCGATGGAGGACCGCAAGCGCGAGGGCTACTTCTGATGGCCACGGCGGAGCGGACACGACAGCGTGAGCTGTTGCGCTTGACGACCGCCGGTTCGGTCGACGACGGCAAGAGCACGCTGATCGGCCGCCTGCTGCTCGATACCGGCGCGCTGCTGAGCGATCACCTGGCAGCCGTATCGGGTGGTCGAGCCGAGCCCGACCTGGCCGCCGTGACCGACGGGCTGCGCGCGGAGCGCGAGCAGGGGATCACGATCGACGTCGCCTACCGTTTCTTTTCCACCCACCGGCGCTCGTTCATCCTCGCCGACACGCCGGGGCACGAGCGCTACACGCGCAACATGTTCACCGGGGCCTCGAACGCCGATGTGGCTGTCGTTCTCATCGACGCGCGGCACGGTGTGGTGCGACAGACCCGCCGCCACATGCACATCTCCGCGCTGCTCGGAATCGAGCACATGGTGGTGTGCGTGAACAAGATGGATCTTGTCGACTGGGAGCGGTGGCGCTTCGAGGAGATCGAGGCAGAGGTGCACGACCTCGCGCGACGTCTGGGTGTTCCGGATCTGCGGGTGGTGCCGATGAGCGCGCTGCTTGGCGACAACGTGGCCTTCCCCTCCGCGCAGACTCCGTTCTACTCCGGACCGACGCTGCTTCAGTATCTCGAGGAGATCGACGTCGAGGCAGATCGCGACCTGTGGCGCCTGCGTCTCCCGGTGCAGTGGGTGGGCCGTCCGTCCGACGGCGGCGTCCGGCTGTACACCGGCCGGATGCTTGCTGGCGCGCTTCGGGCGGGGGACGAGGTAATGGTGCTTCCGGCGGGCGTGACCACCAGGGTCGCCGACGTCGACATCCTGAGCGACGGCCCGCAAGAGGGAGTGCCAACGTTGTCGGTGTCGTTCACGGTTGACGATCAACTCGACGTCGGGCGGGGCGACATGGTCGTGGGCGCCGACGACCAGCCGGTGAGCGCGCGGGAGCTCGACTGCACGATTTGCTGGATGAGCGAGGATCCGGCTCACGTCGGTCGGCGGTACGCGCTCAAGCACACCACTCGAACCGTCCGCGCGACCGTGCAGGAGCTCATCGAGCGAACCGATCCGGAGACGCTCGAGCGTCAGCTCGACCCAATCTCGCTGGCCCTCAACGACATCGGCCAGATCACGCTGCGGACCAGCGCGCCGGTGCTCGCCGACCCGTACGAGGTCAACCGAGGCACCGGCTCGTTCATTCTCATCGACGAAGACGGCAATGACACCGTGGCCGCCGGCGTGATCCGCTCGGCGCGCGCGATCGAGACCGGTCGAGCGGTCCGCCGCGATGTCACCTGGCACCCCTCCGCCCTGGACCGAGACGACCGCTGGCTGGCCATCGATCAGCGCGGCGGCACCGTCCTCCTGACGGGGCTCTCGGCGTCCGGAAAGTCGACGATCGCCGTCGCGCTCGAGCGCCGGCTGGTGGAGAGCGGGCAGTCGGCTTACCTGCTCGACGGCGACAACATCCGCCACGGTCTTTCAGAGGACCTCGGCTTCACGGCCGCCGACCGCACCGAGCACATCCGTCGCGTCGGGCAGGCGGCGCGGTTGATGGCGGACGCGGGAACGATCGCGGTCGTGTCGCTGATCTCTCCGCTGGCCGCCGACCGCGACCACCTGCGCGAGGCGCACCAAGAGGCCAACCTCCCATTCCTCGAGATCTTCGTCGACACCCCGATCGAGGAGTGTGAGCGGCGTGACCCGAAGGGGCTCTACGCCCGCGCCCGGGCGGGCGAGATCCAGGGCTTCACCGGAGTCGACGGGCCGTATGAACCACCCCCGCATCCAGAGCTGCGAATCGACACCACCGCCACGGGTGTGCCGGAGGCGGTGGTGCAGATCATCGAGCTGCTCCGCTCCCGTCCCAACGTCCTGGCGAAGGGCGCCACCATGCGGATCTCCTCGAAAGCCGACTATGCCGTACGTGCGGCGATCGAGCTGGCGGCCGTCGAGGATGGAAGCTCGATACCGGCCGAGCGAATCGCCACCACGCAGAGCATTCCCCTCAGCTTCCTGGAGAACATCCTCTCGGAGCTGCGCACCGCCGGCATCGTGCGCAGTCAGCGCGGCGCCGCGGCGGGCTACCACCTGGCCAAGAGCGCCGAGCAGATCACGATCGCCGACGTCATCCGGGGGGTCGAAGGGCCGCTTGCCGCGGTGCGGGGCGCGAGGCCCGAAGATGCCGCCTACCCAGGGGCAGCCGAGCAACTGCCCCGCGTGTGGATCGCGGTGCGCAAGAACCTCCGTGAAGTCGTCGAGCACGTCACGATCGCGGACGTCGCCAAGGCGCGGCTTCCAGACGCGATCACGCGGTTGGCGAGCGATCCTGAGGCCTGGGTCACCCGGTAAAGGCGCCTTGGTGCGGCGCCGCGACGGCTGCTTCGCGAGCTGCGCCACCAGTTCGCGCATACCGGTGCCAAGCGCTGATGCCTGGCCACCTGGGGCAGTCGTACCGGGCCTGATACTGCCGCATGGGCCCGACCGGAGCCGGGCCCCTGTGGCAGGACGCTCTCAGCCGAGGGGGTTCGACCGGACCCGGGCCCCTGTGGCACCGCGGGCTGCGGTCGGTACAGCAAGCATCTGATCCCTTCCTGTAGATCGCTTGTCATGCGAGTCGCGGTCGGGTCTTCGACCCGTGCTCTCGCCTCGACTGGACGGTCGGTAAATACTATAATGTCGCTTGGTTTAGTGCGCTTATCTGCGCGAGTGGCGCGCGCGTGATCCCTTCGGTGCCGAGGGCGACGTGCTGCGGGTGGCGATGCCGGCTGGGTGAGCGCTCGGAGGCGATCAATGCGATGTCGGCCTGACTGCGGTGCCTCCTGTCACCGTTCACTTGTGCCGGCCTAAGCCCCGGCAACCGTGACCGTTCCCGTCTCTCTCCCGGGAGCGCGATGGCGGACCGCCGCGCGGCGGGCCGCCCGGTGCCTCCCTCTCGCCGGGCGGCCCGCGCCGTTCCATCGCCAGTGAAGTCCGTTGGCGGCGGGCTCGAAAAGCTGAGCAACGCTTCCGAATCCCACTCAGCGCTGGCCGGCCGGCCAGCCGTGCGGACTCTCATCCGCCGATCGACCGCCAGCCCGCACGCCCTGCGAACTTTCGCAAATTGTGTCCGAGGGGTGGACAGGAATCGGGAAAGTTCGCCGCAACGGAGGGAAATACAAACGCTGACGCCGACTCGGCGGCAACCGGACGCGACCGCGCGAGCTTAGGCCAGTTCGTCGTAGTAGTCGTTGCCGCGGGAGAACTCGACGAACACACACGGCTCCTCGCCCACGGTCCAGGCATCGTGACCCGGTGGCAGCAGCATGACGTCGTATGGGCCGAAGCGCTCCTCGCTGCCATCGTCCATCCGCACCTGAAGTTGCCCAGACAGGACCAGCGCCACATGCGGCAGCTCGCAGCTGGGCGTGCCCGCATACGCCTTGAGATCCTCAGACCAACGTGCCCCGGGAGCAAACGTCACCCGCGTCACGGTCACGCCGTCGAGCGCCACGGACGCCTTTGCGATCCGACTGTGAACGTCTGGCGAAACTGCGTCGAGATTGCCCTTCTGCATAGTGTCGAGAGCCATATCACACCCTTGTTTGTCGATTGCGCCTCAGTCAGCGGAAACTCTGTTGCCGCTAGCGGGCGCCACGATCATTCACAGCCGAGGAAACACTCCCGCCGGCCGGCGGTGCGAGCCATCAAGCGCCTCGAGCGGCATCTCTGGGTCGCACATCCTACTAATCTTGTTGACCTGGATGAGATAGCCGCGGTCTGATCCACACGCGAACGGTAGGGTTCGCCCCCAGGGCTCAGCCCTGAAGCTTCAGCCGTTGAAGCCTCGGCCTGAGGGGCTCAGCCCTCGAGCGCTCGCTTGAGCGACTCCTTCAGCGTCTGGCGGGTGCGGACGTACAGGGTGCCGCCGGGCCCGCGGGTTTCGATCATCAGCCTCGGCCCGCCGGCGACTGGCAATCGCTCGGGCAGTTGAATCTTCTGGCTGGCGAAAAGTCCGCCCCCGCGCACGACCACCTCGATGCCCTCGGGGACGATCACCCTCACGGTGCCGAACAGGTTGTACAAATCGAGCACGGTTTCAGGGCCAGCGAGCCGCGCTTGGCGCAGGTCGAGATCGATCGTGCCGAAGATCGACCGCCACGAGGAGCGGGATGGCAGCGACCACGGCCCGCTGCGGACCAGATGCGAACAGAAAGCCCGGTGCTCCTGAGAAGCTGGGGCCGACGGGGCCGGCGCAACCGGATCGTCGGGGAGATCATGCGCCAGGCGAGCCAGCGCCTGGTCGGTGCGCGCGGCATGGGCAAGCCCGACGCGCTCGATGAACTCTTCGAGCGTCAGCCGGCCCTCGCCGACCGCCTCACGCAGCCGAGCGATGCTCCGCTCCCGCTCGGCATCCGAGGCCAGAAGCGGCATCGACCGGGACTCGCGGTCACCACTCATCCTCAACACCGTACCGCGCCCGGGGGAAGAGACACCGGGGCCGGTGTCGCGCGCGGAGGATGACCGCCGGATCGCTCCACGCACGCGGCCACCGAATCGCACGCGCCCGCCGAATCGCCCCACGCGCGCGACCGCCGAATCGTCGGCGGGCGAATGTTGACGGGCATGTCCGTCGGCCGGAGCGTTTATCCCCCGTCGTGGCTTCGGAGCGCTCGGAATGGGCGGGCTAGCGTTACATTCGATCGCGTGCGGGAAGTTGATGTCACGTTCGCCCGCCTGGCGCGGGCCAGCGTTACATTCGATCGGCTGCTGGAGTTTGATGTCACGTTCGCCCGCCTGGCGCGGGCCAACGTTACAGATGATCTGCGGCGCGAACCAAGTGTCACGTTAGCCCGCGTTGGATCCGAGCGGATCTGGAGCGGCGTGGACCCCGCTGCTCTGGACCGCCCCCGGTTCGGGCCATGACCGGGAACGCCGGACTGGCGTCCGCACACCCAACGACACCCCCCACCTGAGCACCTACCGAAACCCGGGTGGCTCCGCCCAAGGCCGGGACCGCGACAGTGACTCCGAGCGCATCACAACTCGGCACGGAAATCAGGTGACTTCGGCGGCGGCGTTGAGGATCGTTTGTCGAAGCCAGCGGTGGGTTTCGTCGGTGTCATGGCGCCGGTGCCAGGCGCAGAAGATGTCGATTGGGGAGAGCGGGTATGGTGGCTGGAAGTAGCGCAGCCCGAGCGCGTTGACGGCTGGGCGGCACAGACGTTCGGCAACCATGCCGACAAGGTCGGTGCCGGCGATCACCAGCAGGGCTGCGGAGCTGGTGGGCGCGGAGGCGACGACGTGGCGGGTGAGGTGGCAGGTCAAAGGGCCGGATGTCTACGGCGAGCTAGTCTTCAATCATCAACAAGAACTCCCGTGGCTCGCTCGCGGTCTCCGGCGGAGACAACGTGCACAACGGCCTGTCCGGCTCGGGAGCAGGTCTCGTTCAGGATCTCGACAACCTCAACTACACCGACCTCTGGAAGCTGTCGCCGACCGACTACCGGATCTTCACCGAGCTCGAGCTCGTGCAGCCATGGCGGGGGGATAGACGAGATCACCAACACCGGCCAAGAGCTCAATTTCTGGGCCACCCAGTACGACGAGACCGTTTGGACGTGCACCAGCGGCTATCACTTCCGCATGGCCTCGGCAGGAACCTACTCAGGGGGCCGCTGGCCCTCGCTCAACCAGGCCGCGATCGACCGGGCACTCGGACCGTAGACAGGGGCGTCGGCGACAAACAATCAAATCAGCACACAGCAGCCCCCGGACAGTGGATATTTCCCTACACCAGATCGGCAACCGGCACTGAAGACCCCGAGGCAAACGCCGCTGTCTCCTGGACCGACGCGCAGGTGGTCTCACCGGGAGGCGACGCGATGACCGATCCCAATCCGCCGGAGGCGAACTCGGGGCAGGGAGCTGTGGAGATCACCTACGGCTACACCCAGCCGTTCAACAACCGAGTTCGCCTACCCGGCCGCGACGCCGTCAGGATGAGAATGCGTCGCCGCGATAGGTTTCTGTGTCTATCGAGCTCGGCGATCCGCTCGCCGGCGCCCGGCAAGACCATGACACCGACAGGAGGCAGGCACGAAGATGAAGACGATCGGCACCGAGGAGCACTTCGTCACCGACGAGGTGGTTAGGGCGTGGAGCCAGCTCGGCGCGCCCGATGAGTCGCGCGCCAGCGTCCCTCCGGGTGAGGTAGGGGAGCGGCTGCGCGAGGTGGGAGAGCGGCGGATCGCGGCGATGGACGATGCCGGGCTGGACGTCCAGGTGATCTCGCTCACCTCGCCGGGCCTCCACAACCTTCCGGCGGACGAGGCCTCCCGCTTGCAGATCGAGACGAACGACGCCATCGCCGAGCTCGTGAACGCCCACCCGGACCGGTTTCAGGGCTTCGCTACGCTCGCGACCCCGGCCCCCGAAGCAGCCGCGCAAGAGCTCGAGCGCGCCGTAACCAAGCTGAACCTCGACGGTGCCCTGCTGTTCGGGCGCACCGGCGAGCGCAACCTCGACCACCACGACAATTGGCCGATCTTCGAGGCCGCCGCATCGCTCCGCGCCCCGCTGTACATCCACCCACAAGTACCGCAGTCGCGCGTGCGGGCTGCGCTGTATTCGGGCTTCGATGACGAGATCGACAACGCGTTCGCCGCCTTCGGGATCGGCTGGCACTACGAGTCCGGGGTGCAATTCCTGCGGCTCGCGCTCGCCGGCGTGTTCGAGCGCTTCCCGGACCTGCAGGTCCTCCTCGGCCATTGGGGCGAGGTCGTCCTGTTCTATCTCGATCGCGCCGACGGCCTGGCGATGCAGGCCAAGCTGCCGCAGCCGTTCTCGGAATACGTTCGCCGAAACGCCTTCATCACGGCCGGCGGCGTCTACAGCCAGCGGTATTTGCGCTGGTCGGTCGAGGTGGTGGGCGTGGAGCGCATCCTGTTTGCGACTGATTACCCGTACCGGCCGGGCCCCGACGGCGGGGTCGAGCACTTCCTCCAGAGCGCGGGGCTCGATCGGGCCGACCAGGAGCGGATCGCCGCTGGGAACTGGGAAGCGCTCGTCGCCGGCATCCGTCGCTGACGGCGCCCCGGGTTGCGACCTCTCCAGGATCTTGGGGTAGCTTGCGACCCCTCCAGGGTCGAGGATCGCGGGGCAGCTTGCCGGGGTAGCCTGCGCTGATCGGGATAACGCCAACCGAGGGAGAACGAACCGATGTCCCAGATTCAGCCGAGCGACTTGGATGATCGTCCAATCGCGATCGACGGCGCCGGTACGCTCGGCAGGCGGATCGCCACGGTCTACGCGGCGGGCGGGACGGAAGTCCGGATTTTCGACGTCTCGCAGGCGCAGCGGGAAGCCGCACGCGACTACGCGAACGAACACATCGATGACGTCAGGAGCGCCCTCAAGCTGTCCGGATCGCGGATCGGCGAGGTAGCGCTGTTTGACGACCTGGCCGAGGCCGTGCGGGGTGCGTGGATGGTTGTCGAGGCGATCCCGGAGCAGCTCGAGCTCAAGCGAGAACTGTTCGGCCAGCTGGATGAGCTCGCCGACGCCGACGCGATCCTCGCGAGCAACTCGTCTTCGTTCCCCACGAGCCTGATGATCGACAAGGTCGGGCACCCCGAACGGGTGCTGAACACTCACTACCAACAGCCGCCGGAACTGAATGCGGTCGAGCTGATGTCTTGTGGCAAGACCGACGAGTCATTGATCGACGCCTTGATGGAGAAGATGCCGCAGTACGGGTTGGTGCCCTTCCGCGTCCGAAAGGAAAGCGACGGCTTCATCTTCAATCGCGTGTGGGCGGCGATCAAGCGGGAGTGCCTGATGGTGGTCGAGGAAGGAGTGGCGGCACCTGAAGATGTCGACGGCATGTGGGAGATCTTCACTGCGCCGGGCATTCCGCCGTTTCGGCTCATGGACCGAGTCGGTCTCGACGTGGTCCTGAACATCGAAGAGCACTACGCGTCGGTGCGGAGCGGTTTGCCGGAGGGCCCGCGGAAGCTGCTGCAGACGCTGATCGACCAAGGCAAGCTCGGCGTCAAGAGCGGCCAAGGGTTCTACGAGTACGAGAACGAGTGAGCGCCTCGGATCTGTGCGGTCACGCCCGCGTCGCGAGCCGCGCGGTCCAGCCGGGGCGGCGAGCCGCGCGGTCAAGCCGGGGCGGCGAGCCGCGCGAGATGATCCCGTAGGCGAGTCTCAAGGATCAGTTGCCAGCCGCTGGATCCGTGAAGTCGTCCTCGGCGAGCTGCACGTAGAACTGGCGGGGGACCCGTCCTGCCACGACTCGCCGACGCGAGCCAGGCGAATGATCACGTGGCGAACCCTCGTCCAGTGGTAACCGTAGGGTCCCGGGAAGGTGCGTCGATCAGCCCGGCGCGGGTTTATGATCCATCCGCTATGGCGCCGGCCGCGCCACCGCGCTCTGTTGATCCCAGGCCCTAGAGCTCGCAGCAGTCGCCGCGGCCTGCGGACAGCGTTGCTGCTCGCCACGATGATCGCCGCGCTGATCTCGGTGGCAGCCCGGGTCGAGTTGGCAGCGGATCGCTCGGGTCGCCGGCAGCCGCCGTCGCGGCCGTCCGTGGGCCAACGCTGAGGCCAGGCCAGGCCGATGTGACGGTCCCGCGCAAGCCTCCCTGACCTCGATTCCGCGTGCCTTCTTGTGGTGTCGACCGAATACGCCACGCTGCCCCTGGTCGAGCAGCACACCGCTCTCTACGAGCGGGTGCTGTCGCTTCTTCACGTGCCCGGAAACGGGCGGCGCGCACGGTCGCGATCATCAGGGATCTCAAGTTGCGGGTAATCATCGACCTCAACACGATCACCAGCACGCCGCAGGCGACTGGCGCCTGGGTACGGGCAGCGCTGCGCGCGGCCAACCTGCCGGCCGGGAGTCTGGCCGCATTCGAGATCGGCAATGAGCCAGACATCTATAACCCCTCGTCGTTTGCTGGGGGCCTGCTCAGGGGCGAACCCGCCATCGGCCCTTCGGCAAGCCAGCGTCAATCAAACGCTGCTACGCCGTCCGCACCCGGGGCTGCGCGTGGTCTCCGCCCACATCTACCCGTACTCGGCCCGCGCCCGTCCCGGCCGGCCGCTGTACCCGACAGTGCAGAAGCTGCTCAGCGAGAACGCCACTGCCAGGATGGCGAAAGACGATCGCTCCTGCGGTCGCGCTCGCCCACCAGGCCGGCTACTCCCTTCGCCTGACGGAGATCAACTCGGTGACCTGCGGCGGTGTCAAGGGAGTGAGCAACACCTTTGCCACCGCGCTGTGGGCGCCGGATGCCTTGTTCGAGCTGATGCGCGCCGGCGTCGAAGGCGTCAATCTCCACGCCCGCGTAACGGCGATCAACGATCCGTTCTTCTTCACCGCGCGAGGGCTTCAGACGCATCCTCTGCTCTACGGCCTGATCCTCTTCAAGCGCAGGTTGGGAGCTCATGCGAAATTGGTTGCAGTGAAGGTGCGGTCACGCTCACTGCACCTCAAGGTATGGGCGGTGAGGGAAGGGCAGGCGACGGGCGCGCTCAACACGCTCAACGTGCTGCTGATCAACAAGGGACGCGGGTCGGCGCAGGTCAGCCTGCATCTACCCGCGAGCGGTCCGGCCTCGGTCGAGCGCCTGCTCGCACCCTCGGCATCGTCTACCTCGGGCGTGAACCGGGCGGGCCAGCGGCTCGATGACCAACCCGTGTGGCAGGGCAAGGAGCGGCTGGAGACGATCCACCCGAGCTCGAGGGGATATGTCGTACGGGTCAGGGGCCAGAGCGCTGCGCTGCTGATGGTCCATCTCGGGGCAAACACGCTGGTCGCGCCGCCTCAGTTGACCGCCGCGCCCGGGCCGCTGTTCGGCTACGAATAGCGGCGGCGCCGCCCGCCCTGGACCGAGGCCGTCCGCCGTCAGGCCGTCCTCGGCGCTTGGTCGCGGACTCTGACTGCGATCGCCGCTGCGAGCATCGAAGCCAGGCAGGCGATCACGAACGGTCCGCTGACGCCTGCCGAGCCGATCGTGGCGCCCGCGAGCGCCGACCCGGCGGCGAGACCCCCGATCAGGGCCGCCGAGATCCAGGTGAATGCCTCCGTCTCGCTGCCCGGGTTCACGGCGCGGCTGACGAGCGCGTATTGGCAGGAGAACGCCGGCGCGATTGTGATGCCCGCGAGCAGGCTGCAGACGACGGCGGCCGGGATCGAGCGAGCCGCGATCAGCGGCGCGGTAAGCACGATCGCGAGCACGAGCAGCATCCGATAGCGACTGGCGAGCGTCGCGCGCCATCGTCTCGAGCCGTACCAGAGCCCGCCGAGGATGCTGCCCACGCTCCATAGCGCCAGCAACAAACCGGACGCCGGCCGAGAGCCGGCGTGCAACGCCAGCGAGGGCAGGCCGACCTCGACTGCGCCGAGGCCGATTCCCATCAACGTAACCGGGCCGAGCAGCGCCCGCAGCTGGTCGCTGGCCAGCGCTGAGGCCCGCTCATCGTGCAGACGTCGCCGAGGCGCTCCGCGCGACACCGGCGAGCGCACGAACAGGCACGTTCCGAGCACGTAGAGGAAACCAACCACCAGCACCGCGGCGCTGGCTGACGCGAGCGAAATCACGAGCGCGACCAGCAGCGGGCCGATGATCCAGGCGAGTTCCTGCAGCACCGAGTCGAGCGCGTAGGCACTGTCGAGGAGGACTGGATCGCCGACCACCTCGCGCAACAAGGCCCTGACGGTTGGCGCGACCGGCGGTGCCAGAGCGCCCGCGCCAGCCGACAGCGCGACCATTGCTACGGCGGCGGCGTGGCCCGCGGCAGAGACCGTCAAAGCGACGAGCAACAGCGCCTGCGCGCAGGCGCTCGGAGCCAGCACCTTGGTGCGGCCGAAGCGGTCAACCAAGCGGCCCTGAAGCGGCGCGAACGCTGCATTGGCGAGGGCGTAGGCACCTACCGCGAGCCCTGCAAGCGCGTAGGAATGGGTCGCGCCGCGGACCAGCAGCAGGATCGCCAGCGAAGCCATTCCCTGAGGCAGCCTCGCGAGCAGCGCGCTCGCCAGCAGGCGAAGCAAGCCCGGGACCAGCAGCACGCAGCGGTAGCTAGCGACCATCGTCCGAGCCTACACGCGCGCCGGCACGAACGGATCGGCAGTCGGGTCCCCGCCGGTTTCAGCTCTTTGACGCGGTCGCGGCCGTGCTCGCGATTGGAGCCGGACTCGCCTCGGCGACGAGTTGCGCCAGAATTTCCCCAAGGCGCCTACGGGTCGCGCCGCGGACCAGCCTACCGTTCTCTCTGAACGCTTCGTGGGCGGTGGGGACGGCGAGCTCCTGATCGAGCACGCGGGCGCCCGCAAGTCCGAGGGCTTTGCGGAGCTCCGATTGCGCCCACACGGCGCCGAACATACCGGTGCTGGCGCCGATCGCGGCAACCGGCTTGTTGGCCAACGCGGAGCTGGCCGGGGTAGGGCGCGAGGCCCAGTCGACGGCGTTCTTCAGCACTCCTGGGATCGAGCCGTTGTATTCAGGGGTGACAAACAGGACCGCGTCGGCGTCGCGGACCGCGGAGATGAACGCGTCCGCGCCGGGCATGCCACCGCCGGCTTCATGTTCGTCTGTCTCGTCAAACGGTTCGACCGCCTTCAGCCCCTCGAAGGGGACCAGCTCCGCGCCGGGCGGCAGCTCGTCGGCTGCCGCCCGAAGAAGGCGTCGGTTGAGCGAATCGCTGCGCAGCGAACCGACTACGCCGAGCACTCGCACGTCAGTCCTCGTCGTCGGCGAGCGCGAGCTCGAGCGTCACCGAGACGGTCACCTCTGGCCCGAGGACGAAGCCGCCCTTCGGTAGCGGCGCATTCCACAACAGCCCCACCGCCTCGCGATCGACCGTCGTCGCGAGGTCGATCCCGACCTTCTCCACATCGCCGAGGGTCACCGCGGGCCCGGCGAAGCGGCCAGTGGCGGTGACCGGGCTGCTGGTTCCCTTCACGGTCAGCGTGCCCTCGCTCCTGAGCACGCCGTCCTCGATCGTCAGCGAGGAGGACTCGTAGACGACCTCGGGGTAGCGCTCGGCGTCGAAGAAGTCAGGCGCGAGCAGATGACCCTTGAGGCGCTCGTCCTTGATCTCGAGCGAGGCGACCTTCACCTTGCCAACCAGCTTGCCGTCGGTCAAGCTGGCTTCGATTTCGCCGAACTCGCCGCGGAACGTGCCGACCATCATGTGGCGGACGGAGAAGGAAGCCACAGAGTGCAGCGGGTCTACCGTCCAGGTACCGCGGGGGATCTCGGTCGCGTCTTGAGCCAGTGCTTCAGTCGTCATCTCACTCCTTTTAGTTGGATGCGGACCGGAGTCCGCTTATCGAGATACACTCTACCATGAAACGGACTGTGGTCCGGTAGAGAAGATGTCAAGCGTCATCGAACCGGTAGAGCTTCCCCTGGTGAGCGCGCCCGTGGAACGGGCGGACGCTGCGCGCAACCGGCGGCGGATCCTCGCCGCCGCCGAGCGGCTGTTCGCGCGCGACGGCGTCGCTTGCACCTCGATGGATGCGATCGCGGCCGAGGCCGGGGTCGGCAAGGGCACCTTGTTTCGCCGCTTCGGCGACCGGGCCTCGCTCGCGCTGGCGCTGCTCGACTCCGACGAGCGCGCCTTCCAGGACGCCTTCATCCGCGGCCCCGCGCCGCTCGGCCCCGGTGCGCCGGCCGGCGATCGGGTGATCGCCTTCGGTCGAGGATTGCTCGAGCACCTCGCGGCACACGGCGAGTTGCTGCTCGCAGCTCAGACCGCCGGGACTCCAGGGCAACGGCTCGACGTCGGACCGTACGACGCCTACCGTGCCCACCTGATCCTGCTGATCCGCGAGGGAGCGCCAGACCTCGATGCTGAGTACGCCGCGGAGGCGCTGCTGGCGCCTTTGAGCGCCGAGGTCGTGCTGTACCAGCTCCAGAGGCGTGGCATGACCCTCGAGCGACTCGCCGCCGGATGGGAAACCCTTGCCCGCCGCCTGCTCGCGGAGCCTCTCGCGGGTTTCTAGCGTTCGCCCTGTTGCTCTGAGCTCATCGGATATGCTCGTCGCCGTCAAGTGACCGGGCCGCGGCAGTCGGTCGCCTCAGCCTCTCGAGCCGCCCGCGGGCTTGTCGTCACCCGGCGACCGTCCACAGGCAGAAGGAGAACCGATGAGGGCAGCGCTGCTGACTGACTACCATCAAGACTGGGTCGTGGACGAGGTGAGCGATCCGCGGATCGACGCGCCGGATGACGTGATCGTAAAAGTCGGTGCCGCCGGGTTCTGCCGGACGGACATTCACATCTGGGACGGGCAGTTCGACGAAGCCTTTACAGCCTCCGGCTTGGGGCTGCCGCACGTATGTGGGCATGAGAACGCGGGCTGGATCGCGGAGATCGGCGACGGCGTGAAGCACCTCGCGGTCGGCGATGCGGTGCTGCTTCATGGGATGGCGACCTGCGGCTACTGCCACGCATGTCGCGCCGGCGACGACGTGCACTGTGCCAACAGCGTGTTCCCGGGGATCTTTGCCCCGGGTGGATTTGCCGAGTACGTCAAGACCAACGCCCGTGCTTGTGTGCCGCTGCCCGAGGGGGTAACGCCGCTGGACGTCGGTCCCCTGGCCTGCGGGGGCATCACCGCCTACCGGGCGGTGAGGAAAGCCCAGACGCTCGCGTATCCCGGTTCCAGCTCGGTGGTGATCGGCGCCGGCGGGCTCGGGCATATCGGCATCCAGTGCCTGCGCGCCCTCACCGAGACCGAAATCATCGTCGTCGACCGCTCAGAGGGCGCCTTATCGCATGCTGGTGAGTGGGGTGCAGACCACACGGTGCTCGCAAAGGAGGACGGCTCACATCTGACGGAGATCGCCGAGCTGACGGGCGGTGGAGCACAGGTTGTAATCGATTACGTCGGTGAGGGGGGCGCGCAGAACGAGGCCGTGCAGATGCTGGGCCATAACGGCACCGATTTCCTCGTCGGCTACGGCGGCAAACTCGAGGTACAGATCCTCGAACAGGGCCTGTTCCCCGAGACCAGCTTCGTCGGCTGCATCCTCGGTAACTTCAACGAAATGAAGGAGCTCGTCGCGATGGTCCGCCGCGGTGCCGTCAAGCTCACCGCCACGACCTTCCCGCTCGAGGGAGTAAACGACGCCTTCCATGCGCTCGACGACGGGCGAATGATCGGCCGCGGCGTGCTGGTTCCAAACGAGAGGTGAGGCGATGTTCAACGTGATGTTCGTCCTATACGAGCGCGAGGGAGTCGAGCGCGCGGAGGCCCTGCGCTACTGGCGAGAGACCCATGGGCCATTGGCCGCGAAGATTCCGGGCGTGCGCAGCTATGTGCAGGAACACGCAGTCGGCGCGCCCGAGGGCCAACCGCCGTTTCTCGGTAGCGCGATCCTCGAATTCGACGACGATCAGGCTTTCCAGAGGGCTGCCGCCTCGCCGGAGCTGGCCGCGGCGATCGAGGACGTGGCGAACTTTGCCGACCCCGCGCGGCTCCCGACAGCGTTTGTCGAACACGTGACGATCGTGGGCTGAACGGCGCTCACACCGAGCGCCTGATTTCAGGCCGCTTGCGTGGCGCGAGCGAAGATCGTGCGCTCGAAGGCGTTTGCGATCGAGCGGATCGGCTGGTCGAAGAACGGCAGCACTTGGGTGACCGTGATCCCCGCGATCCCAGTCGCACGATCGACCCAGTAGTAGCAGTTTCCGAGCCCCGCCCAGTCTCCGCTTCCGGCGCGGCGCGCGCCTGGGATGTCCTCGTGGATGAGGTGAATGCCGAGTCCCCAGCCGCCCTTCACGGGCGGAAACTGGAAGTCGTTGGTGAGCCGCGGGACAGCGGAGCGGAAACCATCGGGCAGCGCGGCGCCGGCTAGCCGATCGGTGAACATCTGCTCGACGGTCTCCGCTCGCAGAAGGCGCGCCCCGTCGAGCTCGCCTCCGCGCAACAGCGCGCGCAACAGCCGCAGATAGTCGGGACCGGTGGTGTAGACGCCACCGCCTCCGGACCAGAACTCAGCATGAGGCCTGTCGATCGCGGGTTGCACGACGAGGCCCCCGTCCTCTCCCCGGAGGTGCATCCTCATCATCCGCTGACGCTGTGCACCGGTCGGTTGGAAGCTAGTGTCGACCATCCCGATCGGATCGAAGATGTGCTGCTCGCAGTACCTGGGCAGATCCTGACCGCTGACGGCCTCGATCACCAGGCCCAGCCAGTCATGGCTGGTTCCGTACACCCACCGGGTTCCCGGGTCCGAGACCAGCGGCACCAGTAGCGCGGCGCGCTGGCCGCTGTTCACATACGGGGTGCCCGTGATCTCGTGGTAACGCAGGACGTCTGCGTTCGTGAACCAGTAACCCAGCCCGGAGGTGTGCGTCAGCAGCTGCTGGATCGTGGCTTGGCTCGCGGGCGGGCGCACTCGCGGGCGATCGCCGTCGAAGCCTTCGAGGACCTGCAGGCGGCCGAACTCCGGCAATACGCTCGCGACCGGACGATCGAGCGTAAGCGCCCGTTGCTCGATCAGCTGCAACGCCGCGACGCTCACGATCGCCTTGGTCATCGACGCTGCCCACACGATCGTCTCGGGCTGAGCCGGCTCCTCGCCGTCGGCGCCGAGACGCCCAAAGGCGCCCTCGTACAGCACCCGCTCGCGGTCGCCAGCGAGCGCCACCACGCCGGGGACCACGCGCTCGGCGACCGCTCGCTGAAAAAGCTGATCGATGCCTGCGGTCATTCCGAGCGCCCGCGGCCGGCCAGCGCCTCCCGCTGCTGCGGCGACGGCCATGGGGGCGCGCCGGCAGCGGCGTTGGTTCTGGCGTGGGCCACACTCGAGGTCGCCGGGATCGCGACGTGGATTCGTTCGTCCGCCAGCGTCCACTTCAACAGCTCGCTCGCGTCGACTCGCCGGGCCAACGATCCGCCGCCAAGCGGCCGCATCGCGATCACCCCGAGATCCAACTCGGCGGCCAGCGGCAGGATCCGCCGCGCGGCGTCGCGCTGCAAGGGGTTGTAGGGCACCTGGATCGCGTCGATCCGTCCGGTGAGCATGACCTCCTCGAGCTCTCCAAAGGCGCTGGCCGCGTAATGAGTCGCGCCGAGGAAGCCGATCCTCCCCGCCGCACGCTCCTCCTCGAGCCACTCCAGGTGCGCGCGCCAGCCGACGAGGTTGTGGACCTGCTCGAGGTCGACTCGCCCGTCGAAGAATCCGAGCTGCGCTTCGAACTGGCTCCTGCCTTCGGCCACCGAGCTCGTCCAGATCTTCGTCGCCACCAGCGCTTGCGCCCGGCGCTCGGCGATCGCTCTGCCCAGCACACCCTCGGCCCGTCCGTACATCGGCGATGAGTCGAAGAACCGCGTGCCGGCGCTCGAGACGGTGTCCACCACCTCGCGCGCAGCGCGCTCTCCGCCCGGGCCGACATCAAACGTCTGCCAGGTTCCCAGTCCGATGACCGGCACCTCCCATTCCGTGCGTCCGAACCGGCGGCGCTCCATCTGGCAGAACCTACCTGATCGCCGGCCGCTAACCGGACCGCCGACCGACGGCGCCCGGCAGCCGCCGGCCCAGAGCACTACGCTTGCTCGATGCGACTCTGCTCACCACGGCGGCCCGAGCGCTGCGCGGAGGCGAGACGACGTTGGACGCGCGAGCGCGAGTTCTTGTTCTGAGCGAACCCGGGGGCCTCGGCGAGGCGCTCGTCGGCAAGCTAGATCAGGCCGGCGCGACCGGAGAAACGGTCTCCCCGGGCTCCGATGCCGAGCTCACGAAGGTGCTCTCGGGCGACTGGGCCGCGATCGCGGTGGTGACGCGCGACGACGTCCGGGCACTCCGGCTGACCTTGCTGTGCGCGCATGTGCGGGGTGATCTTCCGCTTTGGGTCACGCTCTTTGATCGCACGCTGATCCACCGCCTGCGCGAGCTCGTCGGATCCGTGAACATCGTCTCATCCGCAGAGCTGGTGGCCCGCGAGCTCGCCGACCTCTGCTGCGCGGTGACCCCCGGCGGGCCGCGGTGGCGTAATGGGATCCGGGTCGTCGATAGTGCGCTGCGGCTCCTCGTCGGCGCCGGCGCCGGGCTCCTGGCGGCCTTGATCGTGGAGATCTCGATCACGGTCGGAGCGCTGCACGAGAGCCTGCTCAACAGCTTCTACTTCAGCACCCGGGCGATCGACACCGTCGCCGACGTGCCGGCCAGCGAGGCGGCGCCGGCGTGGTGGAAGCTCGTTTCCGCGGTCGACATGGTGCTCGCGCTGGTGCTGGTCGCGGTATTCACCGCGGCGCTCGTACGCAGGCTGAGCCGCCCGCGGATGACCACCGTCGTTGGACGCCGGGCCGCGCCCTGGCGCGGCCATGTCGTGCTGGTCGGCTTCGGGCAGGTGGGCGTTCGCCTGGCCCAGATGCTGCGCGACCGCGGCGTCGCTGTGATCGCCGTGGAGCGAAGTCCCGACGCGCCCTACGTCGCGCTGGCGCAGACCGTCGGGATCCCGGTCGTGATCGGGCGCGGAGACGAACGCGCGGTGCTCGAGCTGGTGGGAGTGCGCCGCTGCGCGGCGGTGGCGGCGGTGACCTCGGATGACTTGATCAATGTCGCGGTCGGGCTTGCCGCCAGCGACGTGAAACCCGGTGTTCCTTTGATCCTGCGTCTCGGCGATGGAGGAGTGGCCTCAGAAACGGAGTCGCTGCTGCATCTGGGGAAGATCTGCGACGCTCATCACGTCGCCGCCACGACGCTCGCGGAGGCGATAGGCGAGAAGGTCGCGGCGCGTCACGGCGAGGTCACCCCGGCCGCGGCGAGCGCGTCCTCGGGCCTCGGGTAGTGCACGATCTCGGTCGCCTTCCGTCCGCGGAACGTCGTTAGATTCGCGCTCGGCTCGCTGGGCTGGCCGCCTCCCGGTGAGCGCCGCATGATCACCACCACCTTGTCGCCGGCGTCGACCACGTCGATCAGCTCGCCGAACGCTCCACGGCTGCGCGCCCGCTGGATGAACGCGAGCGCCTGCTCGCGGTTGCGGCAGGCGCCATCCGCGAACGGGTCGCCGCCGTGCCACTTCACCTCCGGATCGAGAAATTCGCGCAGCGCATCGAGATCTCCGCGCTGCGCTGCCTCATAGCCCCGACGTGCCAGCTCGACGTTGGTCTCGGTCATGTCGATAGTTTGCAGGCATCGCCGAGTGCACTCGATACCGGATCGCTGCCATCCCCGGTGACGGGGTGGGGTGTGAAGTGCTGCCCGAGGGGCTGCGAGTGCTGCGAGCGGCCGCGGAGAAGTTCCACCTACAAGTCGAGATCACGGAGTTTGATTTCGCCTCGTGCGACTACTACCTGGAGCACGGCAGGATGATGCCCGAGGATTGGAAGCACCAGCTCCAGGACTATGATGCGATCCTGTTCGGGGCGGTCGGCTGGCCGGCGAAAGTTCCCGATCACATCTCGCTGTGGGGCTCGCTACTCCAATTCAGGCGCGAGTTCGACCAGTACGTCGGTCTGCGTCCGGTCCGGTTGATGCCGGGGGTCGACGCGCCGCTGGCGGGCCGCCGCGCAGGAGAGATCGATTTCGTCGTCGTGCGTGAGAACACCGAGGGGGAGTACTCATCGCTCGGCGGTCGCATGTTCGCCGGCACAGACCGGGAAACCGTCCTGCAGGAGACGATCATGACCCGCATCGGCGTCGATCGCATCCTGCGCTACGCGTTCGAGCTGGCGCGCCGCCGGGAAGCAAAACACCTGACCTCGGCCACCAAGTCGAACGGAATCGCGATCGCGATGCCCTACTGGGACGAGCGGGTGGAAGCGATGGCGGTCTCCTATCCCGATGTGAGGTGGGACAAATTCCACATCGACGCGCTGGCCGCTCAGCTGGTGCTGGCACCGGATCGTTTCGATGTGATCGTCGCTTCCAACCTGTTCGGCGACATCCTCTCCGACCTGGGGCCGGCCTGCACCGGCACGATCGGCATCGCCCCGTCGGGAAACATCAACCCCGAACGGTCCTTCCCGTCGTTGTTCGAGCCGGTGCACGGCTCGGCGCCGGACATCGCCGGCCGAGGGATCGCCAACCCGGTTGGACAGGTGTGGGCCGTGCAGATGATGCTCGAGCATCTCGGCGAGCCCCACGCCGCGCGGGCCTTGCTCGGGGCGATCGAGCGATCCCTGTCCGATCCGCAGACGCGCACGGCTGACATCGGCGGCGTCGCGAACACGGCCAAGGCCGGTCAGGCAATTGCCGATGCGATCGAGAACCTCGATTACGCAGCGGCTCACGGGCGCGAGTGAGGATCTGTCACCGTTCGGGCGATGCGGTTTGCGATCTCGATTCCACAGTACGTCAGCGGCGACGGGTTCGATCCGGCCGGCTTGCGTGCGCATCTGACCCGAGCCGAGCAGCTCGGCTTCGAGAGCGGCTGGGCCCAGGAGCAGATCTTGGGCTCCGCTCGAACTCTGAGCCCGCTCGAGACGATGACGTTCGCAGCCGCTTGCACCGAACGGTTGCGCTTGGGCTGCGCGGTATTCGTCAGCCCGCTGCACCTGCCGCTTCATTTGGCGAAGAGCATCAGCACGCTCGACTGGCTCAGCCGCGGGCGACTCGAGGTGGGCCTTGGCACGGGCGGGCGGGGAAGGCCGTTTTCCGCCTTCGGCGTCGATCCCAGCGGCCTCGTCGCGCGCTTCAACGAAGGCGTCGCGATGATGAAAGCCTGCTGGACGGAGCCGAACATCAGCTTCGCCGGTCGCTTCTGGCAACTCGCCGATGCCTCGATGGAGCCAAAGCCGCTCCAGCGCCCCTACCCTCCGCTGTGGATCGGTGGCAGCCATCCCGATGCCCTGCGGCGAGCCGTCCGGCTGGGCGATGGCTTCTTCGGCGCGGGTTCTCAGACCACCGCCCAGTTTGCCGAGCAGACGGACGTGATTCGCGACGAGCTCGCACGCCGCGAGCGAGACCCGGCCGGGTTCATGATCGCGAAGCGCGTCTATATCGACGTGGATGAGGACTCCGCGCGGGCCCGGGAGCGGATCGATGCAGCGCTGGCGCACCACTATGGCCGCGGCGGTCTATCCGCGGTCGCGGTGGCGGGCCCCCCAGCCGCGTGTGTGGCTGGTCTGCGAGAGGTGGCGGAGGCCGGAGCCGAGCTGATCCTGTTGAATCCGCTGGTGGACGATGCCGAGCAGATGGAACGGCTGGCGGCGGAGGTAATCCCCGAGCTGTCTGAGGACAATCGCGAGCTCAGCTAGCCGCTGATTGCTGACGCGTCCGTTACCGGCCCGCGTGCCCGCGCAACAGCTCGACGATGTGCGCGGTCGGGTAGAAGGGGTCGGCGATCGCCGCCCCGTCCTCGAGCGAGAGAGCGGCGCGGAGCTCGCCCGCGACCTCGGCGAGCAAGAGCGGGCCGGCCGGGACCCGATCGGCGCTGTCAAGCGCGGCCAACCTCGCCAACGCGAGCTGATCGTCTCTGGCGGCCAGGCGAATCGTGATCGGCGCGGCCAGTTGTGAGAGCGGGAGTGTCAGGGTTGCCATGAGTCACACATTGGCGACGAGCAGGCATAAATGCAAATAGGGATTTGCTTGGTGGGGTATAACTTGAAATATGATCGATTCGCCCCGGCTCCGCGTCTTGCGGGAGGTCGCGCGGCAGGGTTCATTCTCGGGTGCGGCCGCGGCGTTCGGCTACACGCAGCCGGCCGTCTCGCGCCAGATCGCGACGCTCGAGGCGGAGCTCGGAGCCGTGCTCGTGCGACGGGTGCCCCGGGGAGCCGTGCTTACCGACGCGGGGCGGCTGCTGTTGGAGCGCGCGGAGGCGATCCTCGCCGGCCTCGACGGCGTGGAGAGCGAGCTGAAGGCGCTGGCGGGGTTGGAAGGCGGACGGCTGCGGCTGGCCTCGTTTGCATCCGCGGCGGCCTCGATCGTGCCACCCGCGATCGCGAGCTTCCGCGAGCGCTACCCGGCCGTCGAGCTGAGCGTGGCGCTGGCCGACCCGGTCGACTCGCTGCCGCGGCTGCGAAGCGGCGAACTCGATCTGGCGCTCTCCCACGATCCGCTCGACGAGCTCGGCGCCGAGACCGTCGCGTTCTCGCCTCGCGGGGCCAGTCACCGATCGGGGATCGAGCTCGTGCATCTGTTCGACGATCCGATGTACGTCGCGACGCACGCCGGCCATCCGCTCGCGGGCGAGCCGGCGCTTCAGCTGACCGCGTTCGCGGATGAGCCGTGGATGCTCGCCACAACGCATAGCTGTCCCGACTCGAGGCTGTTCCTGCAAGCCTGCCACGCCGCCGGGTTCGAGCCCCGGATCGCGTTCCAGAGCGACGATTACCCGGCGATTCTCGGGTTCGTCGCGGCGGGGGTGGGCGTGGCCCTGATCCCAGATATGGTCACGCGCGGGATTCGCGAGGATGTGGTCGTGCGCGCTCTCGAACCGCCGGCGAAGCCGCGGCCGATCCTGGCGGCCTTCCCGGCCAGGTACCGATCGCCGGCGGCCGCGGCGATGCTGGAGATCCTCCGCGAGGTCAGCGACGCCTGGGTCGCGGCGCGGCCAGTGTTGGTATCCGCGTAGTGGCGCGCATCGACTTGTTTGCGCTCCCGGCCCTACGACGGCAGGCGGTTGCCGGGCTGGCGGCGCAGGTCACTCAGGGTGTCGCGGGCGCAGGGATCATTCTCGTGGTTCGCGAGCATGGCCGCTCACTGGTGCTTGCGGGCGCGATCGTGGCCGGCTTGTCGATCGCGGCGGGAGTCGCCCGGCCGATTCAAGGTCGGCTGATCGATCGCCGCGGGTCGGCCGAGGTGATGGCCGCGTGCGGCGTCATTCACGGCGCTGCCCTCGTGGGCGTCGTCGCCTGCTCGTCGCTCGGCGCCCCCGGGACGCTTCTGGTGGCGCTCGGAATCCTCGCGGGACTGGCCTTACCACCCGTGTCGACGAGCATGCGAGTCACCTGGGCCGCCGCGGCTGGAGCGGAGCGGCGCACCGCGGCGTACAGCCTGGTCTATCTGGTCCAGGAGCTTGCAATCCTCACCGGGCCGTTGCTCTTCGCCGGCCTCACCGCGGTCGCGTCCGCCTCGCTCGGGCTAATCTCGGTGGCCGCTCTCGCATCGGCCGGCGCGCTGAGCTTTGCCGTCTTGGCGCGCTCGCTCGGGGATCATCGCGCGCCTCCCGCAGGACCCCGGCGAGGGGTTTTGCGGATCGCGAACATGCAGCTGTTGCTGCTCGTTGCCGTGCTCCTCGGCGGCGCGATAGGCGGGATCCAGGTTGCGGTGGCGACGTTGGCGGCTGCCCGCGGTGCCCCGGCCACGGCCGGTCTGCTGATCGCCTGCGTGTCGATCGGCGGCATCGTCGGTGCGGCGATCTACGCCGCAGGACAGTGGCGAATGGCACCTTCGGCGCGGCTGCTGGTGTTGCTGGCGTTGATGACGGGCTCGATCGGGCTGGTGATTGCAGCCGACGGGCTGATCGCGGTCGGTGGGCTGTTGATCCTTGCCGGGCTGGCGCTCAACCCGGCTTTGAGCACGCTCTCGCTGCTCGTGGACGAGCACGTCCCCAGGCACTCCGTGGGTGAGGCCTTCGGTTGGCTTTCGACCGGGATTGCGGGTGGGACCGGCGGCGGTGCAGCGATCGCCGCGGCCTTCGCGCAGCACCATCATGACGCCCGTGCCGGGTTCATCGTGGCTGCCGCAGCCGCCACAGCGGCGACCGGAGTGATCGCCGCGACCCGTCGCTTGCTCGCTGAGAAACGGCCCCCCGCAATCAAGGCCGGCACCGGGGATGCCCCCCTCGCCCGCTAAGGACTCGTGGTCGTCGGGGAGGGACTGGTCGTCGTGCTGGTCGTGGTGCTCGTCACGGTTTGTGTCTCGGTGCTCGTCTTCGTCGTTGACGAGGTGGTCGTAGTTGACGAGGTGACCGTGCTCTTGCTCGTGGTCGTCGAAGTGCTGGTGGTGGTGGTCGGCTTCACGACCGTTGTCGTACTGACGCTCTTGGTGGTCACGGTCTTGGTGGAGCTACTGCCGGCGGTCGCGACGAGCAGAATCGCCACCAGCACCGCGAGCGCGAGCGCGCCACCCACGATCATCGCGAATCGCCGCCGCTCTCTGGCGCGAGCGTCAGGAGACGGGCCGCCGGGCCCGCCGGGGGCGCCGGGGTCGCCGGCGGCACCGCCAGGGGCGCCGGAGGCACCGCCAGGGGCGCCGGAGGCACTGCCAGGGACGCCGGAGTCGGGGGGTCTCCCCGATGGCGGCTGCCGACCAGTAGGCGGGAGGTCGCTCTCGCTCATCGTTCGCTGATCGGATTAAAACGGGATCGCATCACCGACGCTGCACGTCGGCGACCAATCGGCCGGCGTTCAGCAGCCGCTGGCGCCACAGTGCTCGCCGCCCGGGAGGGCCGAGACCTGCGGGTTCCTGGTCCAGCTCTCGCGCAGTAGCTGCAACAGTGCCTCGGGCGGATGAGCGCCAGACACGCCCAGCGCGCGGTCGACGACGAACGTCGGCACCGCGCTGATCCCGAGGGCGTAGGCCGTTCGCTCGTCGTCGCGAACCTGCTCGGCGTAGCGGTCGCCGGCGAGCGTCTCCCGTACCGCGCTGTCGGGGAGCCCTACTTGGGCGGCTTCGGCCATTAGCGTCTCGGGATCGCTTACCAGCTGCCCCTCCGTGAAGTAGGCGCGCAGCAGGCGCTCCTTCATCGCGTCTTGCAGCCCGTGATCGCGGGCGAGATGAACGACGCGGTGTGCGTCGAAGGTGTTGCCGCTACGAGCGACGTCGAAGCGGAACTCGAGGCCCTCGCTGGACGCGGTATCGGTGAGCTGGCGCTCCGTCTCCCGGGCCTGCTCGACGGGGATGCGGTATTTCTCGGCGAGACGCGTCGCTCGGTCGCCCTCGCGCTCGAAGGGCGCCGCTGGGTCGAGCTCGAAGCTCCGCCACGTCACCAGCACGTCGGCTGCATGCTCGAACTGGGCGAGCGCGGCCTCGAAGCGCCGCTTTCCGATGTAGCACCAGGGACAAGCTATATCGGACCAGATCTCGACGTCCATTGTGGCTCCTTAGTTGCGTGGACAACTACCGCTGTTCGAAAGTGTAGCCGCGCGTCTCAAGAATGAACTTCTGCGATTTCTGTCCACCTGTCGGACACCAATCGCGAAGGTTCGTTGCTCAGGCCGGCAATCATGCCCCAGGCGATCGCGTTGCCCGAGGTCGCCCCCCAGGCGCGCCGGCGCAGTCGCCGGGCCGCGGCGCGCGCCGCTGCCGGAGACCCAGCGTGGAGCGCCGCGAGCAGCCGCGCGGCTGCCTCGGCCAGCTCGCCGCGCTCGGCGCACTTGAGGTATGACAGGCCAAGCGGAGAAGCGCGATCCGCCGCCAGCGACGACAGTGCCGTCGACGGCTCGACCGGCGGCTGCCGCAGCCAGGCCCCCTCGAGCACGGCGCGCGACGCCGCATAGCCCGCCAGCAGGTCGTCGCCGGCGGGAGTCAACCCCGGTCCGAGGCCCGCAAGCGACCGGACCGCCTCCCGAACCGATCCGCGGGCCAGAGCTGCGAGTCCGGGCGCGAGCAAATCCGCCACCGGGACCAGCGCCGCGCTCGCAGCCCTGGCGGCTAGCGAGATCGCCTCCGCGCTCCCTCGCGGCGCGCCGGTCACTGCCGGCGTGCGGCGCGTTCGCATCCGCTCGAGTGAGATCACGCCGTCACCGGCCAGCAGCCGGCGCTCGCTCACACGAGCGGGGTCCCCGGGCGCCAGCTTCAGGCGCGCCAGCCCGTGGACCGCGATCGACACCGGCCCAAACGGCGCACCAGGCTCGCTCAGCAGCAGCCAATCCTCCCCGAGCCGCACGTACGCTCCCTGGGAGAACACAATCTCTACCGTGCCCGCGCGCCCCTCGACCGCCGCCCGTCGGGCGCCGGGACCGGCGAGCAGCGCCCGCGGCGCGCTCACCCGTCACCTCTCGGCGACAGCTCCCGCCTCATGCCGGTCACGCTCGAGCTCGGCGGCGAGCGCCACCACGGCGGCGCGAAACGGCGCCTGCGGCTGGTGCGCGACACCAGCTCCGATCTGACCGGCGCCGCTGGTCGCGTGCAGCACGCCGGTCGTAATCTGGGGCGTGATTCCGAGCTCGGCCGCCAGCCGTGCGTCGATCCCCAGCGGACTGCCGGCGAAGTCGAGCGACGGGATCGTGAAGCGCCGCGAGCGGGTGACGGTGATCTCTCGCATCAGCTTGGTCCGGGCGATCGCGTCGGCCGCTCCGCCGCCGAAGAACGCCGCCACCGCCGGCGAGGCAGCGAGCGCCATACCGCCGAGGCCGATGCATTCGATCACCGCCGAGTCGCCGATGTCAAGCGCCGCGTCCTGCTCGCCGTAACCGTCGCGCAGCAGCGCGTCCTGCACCGCCGGCGCCGGCGCGCCGAACCAACGGCCGGCGAGGCCGGCGAGCTGGATGCCCATATCGGTGCCATTGCGCGAGATCAGATTGACCACCGTCGAGCCGCTGACGCCCGCCGCGGCGAGCGACGCGCACTTGGCCGCGGCCATCGTCAGGTTCAGGAAGAAGTGGTAATTGGCGGCGATGAAGCGGCCCGAGCGCTCGCCGCCAAGGGCCGCGAAGCCCGGCAGCAGCTGGCGGATCAGGAGGTTGCCGGTCGCCTGGCTGCGCATGTGCAGCTCATCTCCCATCTGCAGTCCTTGGGCGGCGAGCGAGAAGACGTCGATTGGACCTTCGCGGACGATCACCTTGGCGAGCGTGGGTCCGAGCTCGTCGGCGATGAAACGAAGCCGCTCGACCGCCTCCTGGTCGCAGACGCCGAACCACAAGCTGCGGCCGGGGCCTTCGTTGAGGGTCGAATAGGCGCGCAGGTCAAGGTCCTCGTCCTCGACCACCCATACCGGCATCGACGGCGAGCAGATGCCGGTCATCGGTCCCACGTGGTGGTGTTCGTGGCCGGGGGAGAGAGCGATCTCGCCCCGGGCAAGCAGCGCTTCCGCCTCCGCCGGCTCGCGAGCCCAACCCTCGAACAGGCAGGCCGCGACGATTGCGCGGCGCTGTGGGTCGCAGACCCGGCTCCATTCGATCGCCGTGCCTGAATGGAGCACCGTCCGCTCACCCAGATGCGGAAGCACATCGCCCGCGCGCTCGATCGCCACGGCGCGCGGCGTCGCCGACTCGATTCGGCTGACGGCCTCGTCGTTGGCCGCCGAGATCAGCTGCGCATGCCGGCCCCACAGGCGCTCGAGTGCGCGAACGACTTCCCCATCGCCGTCCGCCGGGGGATGCCAATCGACGTCGACCGCCTCGGCGCCCTGCGCTCTGACCGCCTCGCCGAAGCTGCTGAGGCCGACGTTCACCGCCCTCACGCCAGTAAGCACCTCGTTGCGTATCGCAGCCACCTTCTGCTATCCCACTCGCCTGCCGATGTCCAGCTTGCAGAACCTCGCCGCGATGATCCGCCGGGCGCTCGCCTCGGGTGCCAAGCGCGAGCTCTCGCTGGTGCGCCGGTTAGGTACGGGACTCGACGGCGACGATGCGGCCGCGCTGCCGGATCGCGGCGAGTATCTGATCCTCTGTGGCGAGGCGATCCTGCCGACATTCGTACGCGCGGATCCCCACGCCGCCGGAGCCGCGGCGGTGGTGACGAACGTCTCCGACATCCGCGCGATGGGCGGTCGCCCAGTCGGCCTCGTCGACATGCTGGTCAGCCCCGACCGCGCCCATGCCGAGGCCGTGCTCGATGGGATCGCGTGGGCGGCCGGCCTGCTGGGCGTCGAGGTGGTCGGTGGCCATTTGACGCTGGGCCACGAGGCGGCGCTGTCGGCGTCGTGTACCGGGATCGCAAAACGACCCTTGTTCGGCCGAAACGCGCGCCCCGGAGATGAGCTGCTCGCCGCGTTCAGCCTCGAGGGCCGGTATGGACCGGGGACGCCGTTCTTCAGCTCGCTGCGCGACCGTGCCCCGGCGTCACTGCGCGACGACGGTGAGGCGCTGGTGGAGGTGGCAGAGGCTGGAGCCGCGCACGCCGCGCGGGACGTGTCGATGCCCGGCGCAGCCGGGTCGCTGCTGCAGCTGCTCGAAACCGCAGGCTGCGGGGCGACCCTCGAGGTCGAGCGCCTTCCGCGGCCGGCGCGCGTGCCGCTGGAGCGTTGGATGCTCACCTTCCCCAGCTTCGGCTTCCTGCTCGCGGCGCCGCCCGGGTGCAGTGCCGAGGCGGCGGAGCCGTTCCTGCGCCGCGGTCTCGCGTGCGCTCGCTGCGGACATTTCAACGATTCGCTCGTGCTCGAGCTCGTCGCTGCCGGCGAGCGCGCACCGGTATGGGACCTCGCCAGCGAGCCATTCACGGGTCTTGGGGCGCAGCGAGCGCGATCGACATGAGCTGATGCGGGACCCGGTGGAACTCCGCCGGCGCACCCTCGCTGACCCAGCCGAGACGCTCGAAGAACTCGACGTTGGCCAATTGCACGTGGGCGATCATTCGATCTCCGCCAAGTGAGCCGGCCGTGGCGACCGCGAAGCGCACGAGCTCGGCACCGAGATGGTTGGCGCGATGCTCGGGAAGCACCGCGAGCCGGTCGCCTTTCCAGAGGCCGCGGTCGAGGTCGAGTGGGTACAGCCGCACCGCCCCGCAGGGATCGTCGTCCACCAACCCGATTGCGTGCAGGGTGCGGGGCGCGCAGTCCCGCTCGTCGCGATCGTCCTGCGCGAACAGCGCCTGTTCGCTTACGAACACGCCGCGGCGCAGCGAGAAGTGAGCCTCGAGCTCCTCGTCAGAGCCGGCAATCCGGCACGCGATCCGGCACCTCGACGTGCGCGTTCTAGCCGCGTCCAAGGATGGGGAGCTCACCCCGGGCACGGGCCTCCTCTCGCTTGAACACGCGCTCCCACGCCGATAGGCCGGAGCAAGCCTGGCAGCGGGCGCAGCCCGCGGTCGCTTCCGTGTGATCGAGCCCCGCCCGCGCCAGCATCTCCGAGACAGATCGGTACACCGAAGCCACGTACTCCGCCGAGGGCGCGGGCGCGTCCTGCATCAGCGTCCCGGGAACGGGCCGCAACGGCACCACGAATGGGTAGACCCCCAACTCGATCGCTCGCCGGCAACCGTCCTCGATCAGCGCTCGTCTTTCGCCCATGCCCAGGATCACATACGTGCTCACGCGCCCGCGGCCGAACACCTCGACGGCTCGCTCCCAGCAGCGGAAGTACCCCTCGACACCGCATTTCGCTTTGCCGGCGGCGACCCGGACGAGCACATCAGGGTCGAACGTCTCGATGTGGATGCCGACCGCGTCGACGCCGGCATCTCGAACCTGATGGAGCACGTTTAGGTCGTCGGGAGGCTCGAATTGCACCTGAACTGGAAGTCCGCAAGCATCCTTGATCGCCGACGCGCAGCGACTGATGTACAGCGCTCCGCGATCGCGGCGGTTGATCGACCCGGTGGTGAGCGTCACGTCGACGGCGCCGTCGTAGTCGCGCGCGGCGGTACAGACCTCGGCGAGCTGCGCGGGCGTCTTCACCGGGACGGTGCGCTCACCGCGCGTGAGCTCGATGCCGCAGAACCCGCACTGCTCTTCGGTGCCCCAGTAGATGCACTTCTGGACAACGGTTGAGGCGATCGAGTCGAGGTGCAGCAGCGCGATCTTCCAGTATGGGATGCCGTCGACGGTCTGCATGTCGTAGATCCGAGGACGCCGTGGCAGCTTTACCGGCCCGATGAGATCGTCGCCCCGGAACAGCGACGCGGCCCCGTCCTCGCGCAAGTGCACGGTGTAGGGCGAGCGATCGACAAACGCCGCCTGCCAGGGCACCGTCAGCGGCAATCCCCGCACCCACAGGAACAGCGCGTCGGACGGGCCCGCCCCCCCGCGGCGAGCCGACGCGGACCCGCGCGGGCCACGATCGCTGTCGGCGCTGTCGTCCTGCACCTTGACGCCCAGCGATTGCAGCTCGACCAGCAGCTGGCGTTCGTCCAGGCCGGGCATCTTCACAGCGCTCTCAGCCACGGCCCGCGAACAGCTCCTCGTAGTTCTGCCAGAAGACCCGGTCCTTCAGCTCCTGGGAGATCCCGCGGATCCCGTTGATCTTCCAATACTCGCTGTCGAAGTCAGACCACGGCTCATCGGATCCGAAGAACACGCGATCGCCGCCGACACCGGTCCGCTCGATCTCCGTCAGCAGCCAGCGGGCGCCGAAGCCAATCGCCCACGATGTGTCCGTATACACCTTGTAGTCATCCTTTACCCATTGCAGGAACTTGGGCACGAGCTTGATGTGACCGGACACGCCGCCGCCGAAGTGCACCAGGTAGATCTTGCAGCGCTTGCCATATTTTTCGACCAGCGGGATGAAATTGTTGATATCGGAACTGCCGCCAGGGCTGGTATGAAAGTGAAAGATGAGATCGTGACGTTCGCAGACATCGAAGCATTCGTCGGCGATCGCCAGGCTCTCCTCGTCCCAGGTCCCGGGATCCGGATTACCTCCGAGCAGAAACGTGGTCTTCAGCGCCACGACTCGGGACTCGCTCGCCAGCTTCAATGCTTTTCGTGTCATCTCGGCGTTGCGAGGCAGGAATGACACCCAGATCGCGGCGAGCACACGGTCGTTGTTGGTGGCCGCGTCCATCACTACGTCGTTGAGATCGAAGGAGATCTCGTGCAGGGGCACCCCGTAATTGGACATAGTCAGCGCGCGTTCGATCTTGAACTCGTCGAGGTGGTTCTTGACGAACTCGTCGCGGTTGCGATAGTCGTAAACCGTCGGCTTCACCGGGTGCTCGAGGTCGTAGAACTTCCAGGGAGGGATCTCGCCGATGTGGCAATGCGCGTCGATGATCTTCTTTGGATGAGTCGTCACCGTCAGTCCTTTCCGAAGTGCTCGCGCGCCTGAGCGATGCGCGCTTCCCACTCGTCGTGGCGGGAGAACCCTCTCGCCGACATCAGCGGCGGCTTGTCGAGCAGCCAGGCTCCGTTGTGCGGGTCGAGCTGCACGACCTCGAGCTCATAGGTCGGCGCACCCTCGGGCTCGATCTTGGCGGACGCGTGCAGCGCGCGGCCGGAGCGCACGTGCATCTCCAGCCGGTGCGATCCGAACGGCGTCACGTCCTCGAACAAGACCACCCAGGGGGCGCCCGTCCGGCGCGCCTCCAGCAAGCGCTGTGCGGCGATCTCCTTGGCGTGCTCGCGCATCGTCTCGCGATGGCGCTGGCAGAAGGCAGCATCGCGGACCGCGCTGACGTCCATCAGCGCGGCCATCGAGGGAGACAGCCGCTTGACCATCTCGGCGCCAAGTCCCCGCTGCTCGTGCCAGGTCTGCACGAGCGCTTCCTCGCCATGAACGTCCCGCAGTTCGTCGGTGATCGCCCGCACCACGCGGATGTACTGCTCGTACAGAACCGCGTTGACCATCACCGAGGGGTACACGACGGCTTCGGCACGTCGCCACGCCGCGACGGCTGCATCGCGGTCGGCTACGCCCTCAGCGGTCACACGGTCCAGGTGTTGAGCTGGAAGGCGCCGGCCCGCCAGGCGGTCAGGGCAGCGTCGAGTACGTCGAGCGGGTGAAACGGCTTGACGCCGTCCATCAACAAATCTTCCGGGAACCCGTACAGGGCGCCGGAGGCAAACCGGCAGGCGTAGACATTGCCGCCCTCGTCGAGGAGCGTACGCAGCTGGTTGTTGATCGCCATGTGTCCGGGAAACGCCTCGTCACCGACCTTCGGGAAGCCGCGGGTGCCGGATGCCATCAGCACTCCGGGGCCGTACAGCACCAGCGTGGTGTCGAAGCCCTTGCGCCGGATCCGGGTGGTGGTGAGGAGATTCACCAGTCCTACTGACCCCTCGTACGGGACGGTATGCATGAAGGTGAAGGCCTTCTCGCCCGGGTTTGCCTGGATGTCCTCGAAGACCTTCTCCGAGGTGTCGAACAACTCGGTTCCGGCCTCCTTGAACTCGGCGAGAGTGTTGTTATTCGCCACTTCTTCCTCCTTGGGGAAGACGTGATGCGGTCGCGGCCGACACCGAACGAGCAGCGGCACCCGCCTGACAACCACGTATCGGATCGTAGACGCATATTCATAGCGCGACCGCCCAGCATGGTCAAGCGATTCCGAAAGACGGCACAACCTAGGGGAATCTGGGTTACCGGCGACTTGAGAGCGCGTGTACTATGGTGTACGCCAAAGGGAGATTGTTGATACTCCAGATGTCCAATCAAGCTTCAGGCGCGGAACTGACGGTGGCGGAGATGCCGGCTCCCAAGCCCTTGCCCGAAATCGAGCGGACGGTCTCCGAGATCGGAGCGAAAGTGGCCAAGGCACGGGCCGAGCGGGGCTGGTCGCTCTCGCAGCTCGCCGAGCGCGCGGGGCTCTCCACCGCCGCCGTGCACAAGATCGAGAAGAGCGGCATGACCCCAACGATCGCCAGCCTGATGAAGGTGGCCTCGGCGCTCGGCAAGAGCGTCGGGTTCTTCGTCGAGGAGGTCGAAGCAACGCGCCCGGTGACCGTGATCCGCGCGGCGGAGCGATCGCGCCTCTACACCTCCAAGCAAGGGCTCGAGCTGCAGAACATCTCGGGACGCTACGGGCCGTTCTGGGTTGCCGGCGCGGAGGCGCTGGTCGAGCCCGGCGCGGACAGCGGACCGGAACCGATGAGTCATCCCGGTGAGGAGCTGGTGCTGTTGCTCGAGGGGCGGATGAGCTTCACGATCGACGACGAGCGCTACGAGCTCGAGGCGGGCGATTCGATCCACTTCCGCACCGTGCGACCGCATTCATGGGCCAACCCTGAGCAAAGCGAGGCGCGCGCGGTGTGGTTGGCGATTCGCGGTTCGTGAGAAGAGGAGGCGGGGGTGCGCATCGTAGTCGCGATCGGGGGCAATGCGATCGTCTCCGACCACGAGCGGGGCACCTGGGCCGAGCAGCGGGCGAATGCCGATGCGATCGCAAGTGAACTGGTCGCGCTGAAGCAGGCCCAGCATGAGCTGGTGCTCACCCACGGCAACGGCCCCCAAGTGGGGTCGCTATACCGCCAGCACGCGCTCAGCGCCCCCCAGATCCCGTCGCTGCCGCTCGATGCGCTGGTAGCAATGACGCAGGGCCAACTGGGTTACCTGCTCCAGTCGGCGGTCGAGGAGGCCGATCCCCAACTCAGGACTGCGACCTTGCTGACCCGCGTACGGGTCGAGCGCGACGATCCGTCGTTCGCCAAGCCGACCAAGCCGATCGGACGCTTCTATGGCGATGAGCGTGCCGCACGCGTGGCCACGGGCCCCGCCGGGAACGTGGCGCCTGAGGCCGGGCGCGGCTGGCGGGCTGTCGTCGCCAGCCCCCGCCCGCAGGAGATCGTCGAGTTCGAGCAGATCAGGATGCTCGCCGAGAGCGGCGCACTGGTGATCGCCGCCGGCGGGGGCGGGATCCCGGTCGTGCGAGCCGGCCACCGGCTCGAGGGCGTCGAGGGGGTGATCGACAAGGACCGCGCCTCCGCCGTACTCGCCGGCGCGATCGGTGCCGACACGCTGGTGATGCTCACCGGCGTGGAGCACGTTGCGCTTGACTTCGGCACCAGATGGCAGCGCGACATGGCGCGCCTGACCGTCACCGATGCCAGGCGCTTGCTCGCCGCGGGGGAGTTCCCGCCGGGCAGCATGGGTCCCAAGGTCGAATCGGGCGCGCGGTTCGTGGCCGAGGGCGGCAAGGTTGCGATCATCACATCTGCGCCGCGGCTGCGCGAGGCCGTTGATCGCCACGCCGGCACCTGCATCGTGCCGGACAGAGAGGGACCCTCGGCGACCTCGTGGATCAATGCCGGCACGGTGGCAGCGTGACCTGGGAGGTCCGCGTGGTCCGCAACCGTTATGCGGACAGCGTCCGGCTGATGAGCATCTCCCGCGCGGCTCGCGAGCGCGAGGGAGTCGCGCGCTGCGAGCTGGCGATGGGAACGCCGGCGAATCTCGAGCTGCTGGCGGGGCTCGGAGTCAGCGCGCAAGCGACGCCCAGCGACGTGGTCATCGCCGTGCAGGCGGAGGACGGCGTCGCTGGCGAGGCGCTCGCACTCGCCGAGCAGGAGCTCGCGACGCAGGCCTCGCAGGATCAGGGGGCATCCGGCCCAGAGGCGCGATCGCGGTCGCTGGTCCGGGCTGCTCGGGCGCTCGACGGCGCCAACGTTGCGCTGATTTCCGTCCCGGGCGAGTACGCGACGCTCGAGGCGCATCGGGCACTGTCGGCGGGGCTGCACGTGTTTCTCTTCTCAGACCATGTATCGCTCGAGGCCGAGCTGGCGTTGAAACGCCGAGGCGCTGAGCTCGGCCTGCTCGTGATGGGCCCGGAGTGCGGCACCGCGATGCTCGGCGGGACCGGGCTCGGGTTCGCGAACGTCGTGCGCCCCGGGGGCGTCGGGATCGTCGCCGCCGCGGGCACCGGGGCGCAGGAGAGCGCGTGCTTGCTCGACTCCGCGTGCGTCGGGGTCTCCCACATCATCGGTGTCGGGGGACGCGATCTGTCCCCGGAGATCGGCGCGATCATGTTCCGCCAGGGCATGCGAATGCTCGCCGAGGACGACGCCACCGACACCCTGTTGCTGGTCTCGAAGACGCCCGCTGCCGATGGGGTGAGTGCGTTGGCGTCGGCCGTGCCGGCCGGCGTTCGGGTGATCGCCGCGTTCGTGGGGTGGGACGGCGCCCAGGCGCCATTCGAGGTCCACCCGACCCTCGAGGCCGGCGCGGCGGCGGTCGCCGGTGTGCCGCAGGCGGACGCCTCGGAGCTCGAGCGCCGGGTCGATGAGCGGCGCGGAGACACCGCCGGACGCCCGCTCCTGGGGCTGTTCTCGGGCGGGTCGCTCGCGCACGAGGCGCAGACGATCCTCGAGCCGGCGCTCGGGCCGCTTGCGGGAAACGTCGCTCACGGCGACACGGATGCGAGCAGTGGGCACGCGCTGTTCGATCTCGGCGAGGCCGAGTACACCCAGGGACGACCGCACCCAATGGTCGACCTCGAGCTCCGCAGCGCGATGCTCGCGCAGGCCGCCAGTGAGCGGCGCGTCGGTTGCGTGCTGCTGGATGTGGTGCTGGGTTACGGCGGCCATCCGGACCCGGCCGGGGACCTCGCGGACGCGATCCGGGGCGCGGCCGAGAACGCGAGCGTGATCGCGCGTGTATGCGGCACGCCGGATGACCCCCAGGACTCGCAGCGCCAGGAGCGGATCCTCTCCGATGCGGGTGCCCTGGTCGCCCCGTCCAACGCGGCGGCCGCCAGGCTCGCGCTCCGCGCGGTGCGGTGAGGACGCTGCGATGAGACGCCTGCGAATCGCGATGCTCACCTACTCGCTGCGACCGCGCGGCGGGGTGGTCCACGCCCTCGAGGTCGCCGAGGCGCTGGCGCGGCGAGGTCACGACGTCGAGCTGATGGCGCTCGGCCGCGCGGGCGAGCGGTTCTTCCGCGAGCCGGCAGTGCCGACGCAGATCGTGCGCTACGAGCCGCCCGAAGCCCCGTTCGACGAGCGGATCATGGCGATGCTCGGCGCCTTCCGCGACGGCCTCGCCGAGCCGCTTGGCGAGGGCGCCTTCGACCTGATCCACTCGCAGGACTGCCTTTCGGCCAACGCTGCGCTGGAGCTCCGCGACCAGGGGGCGATTGCGCACGTGATCCGCACCGTTCACCACGTGGACCAATTCACCTCACCGTCGCTGATCGATTGTCAGATCAGGTCGATCGTCGACCCCGATGCGGTGCTCTGCGTGTCCGAGCCCTGGATCGAGCGGCTCGCGGCGGAGTTCGGCGTCCGCGCGCGACTGGTCCGAAACGGGGTCGACACCGCCCGCTACCGGCCGCCACGCGACCTCGCCGAACGGCGCCGCGATCGCGCGAGGGCGGACCTGAGCGGGCGGCTGGTGGTGCTGACGATCGGCGGAATCGAGCCCCGCAAGGGATCGCTCACGCTGATCGAGGCGTTTGCCGAGCTTCGGGCGCGCGCCCGCGATCTAGACCCATTGCTGGTGGTCGCGGGCGGCGCGACGCTGTTCGATTACCGCCACGAGGTCGATCGCTTCCACCGGCGCGTCAGCGAACTCGCACTCGAACCCCATGTCCGTGTGCTCGGGAGCCTCTCCTGCGAGGAGGTCGAGCGCCTGTATCGCGCCGCCGATCTGTTCGCGTTCCCCTCGGCGGCGGAGGGATTCGGGCTTGCCGCGCTCGAGGCCCTGGCGTCGGGGTTGCCGGTCGTGGCCTCCGATTTCGACGCGCTGCAGACCTTTCTCCAGCACGACCGCAATGCGGTGCTGATCCCCGTCGGCGATGCACAGGCGCTCGCCGCCGCACTCACTTCGCTCGCGCGCGATCCTCGCAGGCGCCGGCGCTTGCGAGCCCGCGGGCTCGAGCAGGCGGCGTCATATTCGTGGGACGCCGCGGCCGCCGTTCACGAAACTGCCTACCAGGGGCTGCTGCGCTCGTTGCCGGACGGTGCCCGGCTCGTCCCCGAGCCCCCGGCGCTCGCGTAGCGGTGACTGCGCCGCGAGAGGTCAGCGCGCAGTGGATGGGCGGCTACCAGGCGGTGGCGCAGGCGCGCGGCCATCGGATCGCGATCGACGAGCCCAGCTCCGAGGGAGGTAGCGATACCGGGATGATGCCCACCGAGGCGCTGTGCGCGTCGATCGCCAGCTGCTTCTGCCTCGCGCTGGCCCACGTGGCCGGCAAACGCGGACGGCAGTTGCCGGGCCTACGGGTGGTGGTGCGGGCAGAGCGGGCCGGAACGGAGCTGCGCTATGCGCGGTTTGAGGTCGAAGCGCAGGCCGAGGTCCCCGCTGAGCAGCTGGGCGCGTTGATCGAGCCCGCGCGTCGCGTCTGCTGGGTCTCGAACACGCTCGCGGGCGGACCTGAGCTGGAATATCGTTACACTACCGTGGACGGTCGTACACCAAGGTAGAAGGAGCCAGCGGATGCTTCAGAACCGGTCCGAGCTCGAACGGGTTCTCAGCAGGTCAGCCGTCCTGGGAGCGGTGTTTGCCCGCCACGCATATGGAATGCGTCGCTGGGTCGATCTCTTCGCGGCGCGAATACCACTGCTCGACGATCCCTATCTGGTCGAGCTGGTGGCGGCGATCGTGTCCCTGAACGCGCGTCACATGGTGCTGTTCAGGGAGCGAGCGATCGCCCATCACGTAGATCCTGACCGATACGTCTGTCCACCGGAGGGCGAGCTGATCTACGAGCGGATGGCGCCGCTCGACTGCGAGCAGACGCTCGCCTACGCACTCGGCTCGCTCGAACACTTCGCCGATCTGCTGGCCGTGTATGCGGGCGCCGCACAGGACGACCGGGATGCAAGCGTGCTCGCCGAAGTTCGCGCCGACAACGACCAGGCGATCGCGCGCCTGCGGGGAGTCGTGCAGCACCGGGCCGCGGCTGCGGCGGCCGACGCGCATGAGCTCTACCGGCTACGCGAGCTCGCCGAGGCGCCGCTGTATGCCGGCGGACACTGACACCGCTGCCGCACCGACTTTTCTCGAGCTGCAGCGCGAGCTTCCCGTCCTCTCTCTCCGGGCATGGCGGTTTGGTGCCCTGGCAGCCGCCTCGCGTGCCGGCGCCCTGATCAGCGAAGGGCTGCGGATCGGGCACCGGCACGGCTTTGATTCCGGGCCGTTCATGGCCCACGTGTACGCGAACGTGCCGCGCGGGCGCACGCCGGCGGGACGGCTGGTCGACCGGCGGCTGCTGGCCCGGCGGACCTGTGTCGCGTTTCGCGAGATCCGCGAGCTTGCTCGGCGGGCGGTGGACGATGCGATCGAGAACGCCTCCGCCGACGCTCCGGTGATCGCCGATCTCGCCGCCGGTCCCGCGCCTTACTTGTTCGATGCGCTCCGCGCGCATCCGCGAGCTACCGCCATCGTCTGCGATATCGATCAGGCCGCGCTGGCACAGGCACGCGAGCACGCCTCGCGACTCGCGCTCGCAGACAGGGTGCGATTCGTGCGGGCGAGCGCGTTCGACCGCCAGGCGCTCGCCGAGCTCGAACCGGGGCCCGAGATCGTCGTCGAGCTCGGGTTGTATGGGATCTACCACGACGACGGCCTGATCGAACGCCACTTTCACGATCTCGCGGAGACGGTCGCTCCCTCGCAGATCGTCTTCAACGTGCAGACTGAGAACCCGGAGATCGAGCACATCGCCCGGGTCTGGCGTGACCATCGCGGTGAGCGCTGCGTGTGGCGCCTGCGCCCGCTAGAGCTGATCCTCGGATGGGCGGCCAGCGCCGGCTACGAGCCGGCGTCGGTCGAGTCAGACCGCTACGGCATCTATCGCGTCGGGCGCCTGCGGCGGCGCTCCGAGGCGCCGTCGTGAGCGCGAGCGTCCTCACCTGGTCCCAGGCGCCCGAGGCGGGGATCGTCTCCTCCCAGCGCCTGCGCGCGCTCCGAGCGAGCCACCACGGAATGTGGAACTACGTCACCTACCGCGACGCGATCGCACTACTCGAGCTCGACGCAGAAAAGATCTACCCAGGGGGCAGCACGCGCCTGGACCCGCGGCGGTGGGCCGATCTCGGCTGGCTCACTTGCTTCTGCGGGCCGCCGCCGGCGGCCGTCGAGGCGATGCGAGACGCCGTCAGCGCCGAGTCGCTGAACCAGTACACGCCCGATCTGATCGAGCCGCTGCGCGACGCCGCCGCCGAACAGTTCGGCCGGGCACGGGACGAGCGCTTCGAGGTGGTAGGCACCGAGGGCGCGCAGGCCGGCCTGGCGCTCGCACTGATGGCCGGCGTGGACCCAGGCGACCAGGTGATCGTCAGCGATCCCGGCTATTTTCACATCCCCTCGGCCGTGATCGCGGCGGGGGCGGTTCCATTGCCCGTGCCAATCGGGCCGGAGACCGGTTACCGGCTCGATCCCGAGGCCGTCGCGAGAGCGATCACTCCTCGCACGAGAGCAATCTGCATCGTCGACCCGCTGAATCCCTACGGAGTGGTCCAGACGCGCGCCGAGCTCCAGGCGCTGGCGGCGCTCGCCGAGCGACACGGGCTATTGCTGCTGCACGACGTCACCCATGGGCCGCTGGCGCTCGACCGCGAGACGCCGTGCGTCAGCCTGCCCGCGCTCGAGCTCACCGACAAGGCGGTAGCGGTGCTGTCGGTCTCTCACTGCTACGGGATGGCAGGCGCGCGGATCGGGTTTCTCGGTGGCCCCCCCGGCTTCGTCCGCGGTTGCCTGCAGCTGAAAGCCGCGCTCACGCGGCTGAACACGAACCTGATCTCCCAACACGGCGCGCTGGCCGCGCTCCGAGACGCCGCCTACCTGGAATCCGCTCGACTGGCGATCATTCGCAATCTCGATCACCTCGAGCAAACGCTCGAGCGTGTCGCGGGCGCCCGCCTGGCGGTACGCCCGCAGCGCGGGCTGGCGTGTGCGGTCGACATCTCGGGGACGGGGGCGAGCGCCCAGGAGCTGATGGTGGCGCTGTTCGCCAGGCGGGTAGCCGTCTACCCCGCGGATGGGTTGGGTGAGACGGCGGCGGCGACGACGGTTCGCCTCAACCTCTCGCGACCGGACGCGTGGGCGATGGAACATCTGCGGCGGGTTCTGCCAGACGCGATCGAGGAGGCGGCATCGGGACGCTGGCGGCCTGCCATCCTGGCGCTGCTCGAGCGCAAGGGCACGGCCCGGGCCCGGTGGCTCGGGGAGCAGATCAGGAGCCTGGGATGAGCGCGCGCGAGCTGCTCGAGGCCTACGGCTCGCCGCTGTGGCTGGCCGACGTGGATCGCCTCCGCTCAAATCTGGAGGAATTCGGGCCGCTTGGTCAGAGCGCTGGCCGCGGGTGCGGATCGCTTACTCCTACAAGACGAACCGCCTGCTCCGCTTCGTGCAGGCGGCGCGTCGTCGTCGACGGGTCGGGAAAGCCCGACGGGTTGCTCTCGAGCGCCGGCGTCGGCGGGGCGCTGGTGCTGATCGACTCGACGGCCGAGCTCGAGCCCGCGGCTCGAGGCGCCCGAGCTGGCCGGCCCGACCCGGCCGGCGCAGGTCACCGGCCCCTTTGCCTCAATGTCGACGTCGTGCACGCGAGCGCCGAGTTGCCGGAGCTGGCACCCGGGGCGATGCTGGTCGCGCGCTACGCCCGTGCATATCAGCAGACGGCGTCGACTCAGTTCGGCGAGCGCAGCCCGTCCGTCGTGGTACGCCGTGACGGACGCTGGTCTCTGTATCGATGCGGCGAGCGGGCGTCGACCTACGAGCAGGAATATGAGCGTCATGCAGCGTGAGAGAGGAGCAATATGAGCGAGCGCTTGATCGTGATCGGCGGCGGTGGTTCGGGCACGGCGGCGGCGACGATCGCCAAGCGGGTGAACCCGGACCTGCACGTCACGCTGTTCAGCGAGTTTCCCGACATCGCTTACTCCCCGTGCGGAATTCCATACGCGCACGGACGCGAGATCCCTGAATTCAAGGACCTCTTCCTGTCGACCGTCCAGCGCTATATCGACGACGGGCTCGACATGCGGATGGAGACGACCGTCACCGACATCGACCTGGCCCGGCGCACGGTGACCGCGCGCAACGCGCACGAGGGTTTCGACAAGCTGATTCTGTGCACCGGGTTCGTTTGGGAGCAACCCGATGTTCCTGGGGCCAACCTCGAGGGTCTCCATTACGTGAAGGACATCCGCCGGGCGATGGAGTTCGACAAACAGCTCGACTCGATGAAGCGGGCGGTGGTGATCGGCGGCATGTGGCTCGGCGTCGAGATGTCCGGCGCGCTGGCGCGCCGGGGACTCGAAGTGCAGTTCATCGACGACGGGCCCTGGCTCCTCTCCGAGCTGGTCGACCCGGACGTGGCCGAGCCGGCGCAGGAGGCGCTCGAGAAGCTTGGCGTGAACGTCCACACCGGCACCCGGCTGCTGGGCTTCGAGGGCTCGGGCGGGCGCGTGCGAGCGGTGTCCAGCTCCGCCGGCGAGTTCGAGTGCGACGTCGCGGTGATCTGCCTGCACAAGCTGCCGAACACCGCGCTGGCTCGGGCGATCGGGCTGCGCCTCGGCACGATCGGAGCAGTGGTCGTCGACGACCACATGCGCACCTCCGCCCCGGGCGTGTGGGCAGCGGGCGACCTGATCGAGGTCCCGCACGGCTTGTCGATGCTGCCGATCGCCGGTCTGACCGGGTCTCACGCCTACGCCCAGGGGCGCGTGGCGGGGGCCAACGCGGCCGGGGAGGACCGCGCTTACGATCCCGTTTGGATCCCCTGGGGATTCATGGCCGGCGACTACACGATCGGCGGCTTCTCGATCGGGGAGACGCTGGCCGAGGCGATGGGCATCCCCTATGTGGTCGCAAAAGGGGTAGGGGTCTCCCGCGCCCGCTACTTCCCGGGCGCCGCGCGGACCCACGTCAAGCTGCTCGCCGAGCCCGACACGCTACGGCTGATCGGCGGTCAGCTCCACGGCGGCGAGGGGATCAAGGAGCGCTGCGACTTCCTCGCGTTCGTGGCCAAGCGGGGCGCGACGCTCGACGATCTCGCGTGGATGGAGAACATCTACTCGCCGCCGATCGGGGCCCTGTTCGAGCCAATACAGATCGCGGCTCAGAACGGTCTCGCCGAGCAGGCCAAGAAGCGGGAGCGGGTGCCGGCGTGAGCGGCGCTGCGAAATCATCGGGGAGCGGGAGCGCGAGGTGGTGCGTCAGGGCGGTGGCGGCGTGAGATTCACAGAGGTCAAGCATCGGTTGCGCGCGCGCTCGGAGTACGGCTTGCGCCTCGCGGCGATGGAAGACGTCGGCCGCCGCTACGGCGGCCACAGCTCTGCGAGCGCGCTTCCTCAGGTGGGAGCCTTTTGGCGCTACGTGTTCGTGCCCTTCTTTCGCCGCGTGCCCTGGTCGACCAAGCGCAAGGCGATGCGGGCGCTGAAGATGACCGCGCGCGACTGGCCCGAGGATGCGCGGCGATTCGGCGAGCCGTGGCGCCCCCCGCCCGGCGCCGGTCAGGACGGCGGGTCGCGCGATTAGCTCGTGACCGCCCGCCTGGCGGGTCAGGAGGCGAGCCGCTGCCCTGCGAGGCGAGGCGAGGCGAGGCGGGCGGCCGGGCGGCCAGCGGGCGAAATCATCTGCGGGGCCGCCCGCTACCTGGTCAACATCCCACTCGACGCGCGCCACAACTCGAGTGGGACCTTTCCCTTCTGCTTCATGGGAAACATCCCGACCGCGATTTGAGGCGCGTTGTTTGGGACGTTTTCCAGGTGGACGGGACTAGATTTGACACGTGGTTACCCTCGCTGTTGGTGAGGCCGAACATCCGCTCTTTGAGGATCGGGTCGGCTCCGTTCCACAGCACCAGCGCCGGGCAAAAGATGCTGACGCTCGTCGCAGATACCGGCGATTCTGTCCTCCCCCCAGCGGTACGCCCGCGAGCGGGCCTGGTCGTGCGGAAAGTAGTTCCATGCGTCGCCCCTCTCGCTGTAGTCCTCGCGCACCGTGCCCCACTGGCGCTCGCTCAGGTATGGCCCCACGCCTTCCACGGAGCGGCGCCGGTCCGGGCCTGCTCGAGGCGCTTGTGCTCGGGTGTCCAGGCCCGGCGGCGAGTCCTAGCCATGGCGAGAGCGGACCGCGTCAGCCGATCCGGCGCTCCTGGCCCTCCCACTCCTTCTCTCGTAACTGCGCCTTCTGGACTTTGCCGGTAGAGGTCTTGGGCAGCTCAGTTATCTCGACGCTGGCGGGGCGCATGTATCCCGGCAGATGCTCCTTTGCGAACTTCAGGATGTCGTTTTCCGAGGCGTCTTTGCCCTCGAGAAGCTCGATGAAGGCTTTGGGTCGCTCTCCCCACTTCTCGTCAGGCGTGGAGACGACAGCAACCGCCGCGACGGCTGGGTGCTTGGAGATCGCCTGCTCGACCTCGATCGTCGAGATGTTCTCGCCGCCGGAGATGATCACGTCTTTCTTGCGGTCTCGCAGCTCGATGTAGCCGTCGGGGTGCCGTACCGCGAGGTCGCCGGAGTGATACCAGCCGCCGGCGAGCGTCTCGTCGGTCTGCTGTGGGTCCTGGAAGTAGCCGGTCATCACGTTATTGCCTCGCATCAGCACTTCTCCGAGGCTTTGTCCGTCGGCGTCGACGTCGTTTCCCTGGTCATCGACCACGCGGACTGGCTCGGCGATTATGTAGTTGACCCCCTGGCGCCCCAGCAGCCGCGCTTGCTCGTCGACCGGCAACTCATCCCACCCTTCCTGGCGCTCGCAGATCATGTATGGCCCGTAGAGTTCGGTGGCGCCGTAGACGTGGACCGGACGGATGCCCACATCGGTCAGCCGGGCGAACAGCTCGGCGGTGGGCGGGGACCCGGACACCGTCGTGATGATCTCCCGGTCCAGCTTGTGGGCCTTGCTGTGATTCAGTAGCGACGCCTGTACGGTCGGCGCGCCGTTGTAGTGAGTGATGCCCTCCTGCTCGATCAAGTCCCAGATGCGCCCGGGATCCACCCTGCGCAGGCACACGTGGCGGCCGCCCACGGCGGTCACCGCCCAGGTGAAGCACCAGCCGTTGCAGTGGAACATCGGCAGCGTCCACAGATACACGCTCTCGGGCGTGAGCTGCGTCTCGATCACTTCGCCCAGCGCGTTGAGATAGGCACCACGGTAGTGGTATACGGCGCCCTTTGGGCGGCCCGTGGTCCCTGAGGTGTAGTTGATCGAGATCGAGTCGGTCTCGTCCTCGAGCGCCTCCGGCACGAAGTCGCCAGAACCGCTCGCCAAGAACGCCTCGTAGGGATCATCGAACGCGCCGGAGTCATCGATCCGGACCGTCTGAGCCTGATCGCCACCGCCCGCCAGCTCCTCGAATTCGCGATCGACGAACACGAACCGCGCCCCGGAGTGCTCGAGAATGAAGTGCGCGTCTTCCCGATTGAGCCGGTAGTTGACGGCCACCAGCACGCCGCCCGCCGCCGCGACCCCGTAATGCGCTTCGAGCAGCGGAGGTGTGTTCGGAGCGATGAAGGCGACGCGATCGCCTTTCTCCAGGCCGGCATCGCGCAGCGCCGAAGCCAAGCGGCGGACCCGCTCCCCAAACTCCCGGTAGGTGTACCTCCGGTCCTCATAGACGACCGCCACTTTGTCCGGATACACGAACTCGCTCCGCTGCAAGAAGCTGAGCGGGGTGAGCTCGCCGCGATGCGCGCGCTGTACCTCGACGACGTCACTGATTTCGCTCACGTCAATCTCCTCATCAAATCGTGCCTTCTCGCTGGGCGGCAGCCCATCGCTGCGCGCCGAGTCGAGTTTTACAGCTCCTCCAGTGGCGTGTTTTCCGGATCGCCCGGCCTCCCGGTGGAAGGCCGCAGACCGTGCGATGCGTGCTCCGGGCGGCTTCCGATTTGGTGCCGCCCGCCTGGGCACCGTAAGCTAACCGCCGACACGCAGATGAGTGGTGAGAGATGATCGCCTCGTCGGCCGAAAAGGACGCCGTTTGGCGTGAGCCGTCGAATCCGCAGCCGGGAGCCCGGCCGCCCGCGCCCGGCGACTTGGCGCTGGTCCAGGCGTTCATCAACAGCCACTACGACCTCGAGTTCGAGCACGGCGCCGATCTGTTCGCGACCCCGGCCGCGCTTACCAACTGGCTGGACAGGCGCGGCCTCCGGGAGCCGACCCCGAAACAGGCTTTGGTGACTCGCGCCGACGTGCGCCGCGCCGTCGCGGCGCGTGAGGGGCTTCGCGCGCTGGCGCGGGCGAACGGCGAGCCCGCTGATTTCGCCGAGCCCGTCCAGCCCGACCTGCCCGAGACGCTCGCTGCTCTCAACGCCGCCGCCGCCGGTGCCGCGGTCGAGGTTCGATTCAGCGAGCGCGGGCCGCGGTTCCTCCCCGCCGCCCGCGAGGGTGGGGAGCGAGCGCTCGGCATCGTGCTGGCGTTCGCGGCCGGCGCGATGATCGATGGCAGTTGGACGCGACTGAAGGTGTGCCCGGGCGACGACTGCGGGTGGGCGTTCTACGACCACTCGCGTAACCAGTCTGGACGTTGGTGCTCGATGGCGGTATGCGGTGGGCGGGCCAAGGCGCGGGGCTATTACCGGCGCCGCCGCGGGGTGCGGTGACGTGGGGGGCGCGGCGCCGCTGCGACTGGTCGCCGCGCGGGCGCGGCAGCGGCCCGGACGGCTGCTGCTGCCAGGGCTCGGCATCGCGCTGGCGGCGGCATTCGTGATCGGCGTCGCGGCGGAGGGCGCGATCGCCGGCGACCAAAGCGCCCGCGCGGTGCTCGCGGGGCTCTCGCCGCTCGAGCGCAGCGTCCGCGTGACCTGGCAGGGAGTCCTGACACCGCCCGTCGCCAGGCAAGCGGGCGCGCTGCTGCGGGGGCTCGGCCTCGACACGCAAACGGAGGTGCTGCTGCTGAACCCGGTGCGGCTAGGAGGGGTCGTCGTTCGGCCCGCGGCGATCGCGCCACTGGATCGCTGGCTGCCGGCGTCGATCGCACGCCGACTTGGACCATGCCGCACCGAGCTCTGCCCGATGGTGCTGGCGGGCGGCGGGCGGGTTCCGGCGAGCCTGGCCGCGATCGGGGTGCGGATTCGCGTCGCGGATTCCGCGCCGCTCGGCTCGGCGGTGCCGCTCGCGTTCAGTCCAGTCACGGACGCCGCACAGCCGGTGCTGGTAACCGGCGACGTAGCGGGACTGCAAGCTCTCGCCGGCTTGAGCGGGGTCTACCGTACCTACAACTGGGTCGCCGAGCTGCCGGTCGCGCTGCACAGCTGGCAGCTGTCCTCGATCGAGACTCGCCTGCTCCAATCGCAGGCCAGGCTGTCGGCGCAGGGCAGCGGGTTCGCTCTCAGCGCGCCATTTTCGGGGCTGGCCCAGGCGCGGGCGCAGGCCGGTGCCGCCCCCGAGCGGCTGCTGTTGGCGGGCGGCGGCGCGATCACGGCGCTGGTGCTGTTCATCGTCCTCGCGGGAGCGGATCTTCGCGGCGATCAGCTCGCCGAACTGGAGCGTCTGTACTTCGCAGGAGCGCGAACCAGCCAAGCGGCGCTGTTCGTGACAGCGGAATCGGGATTGTTGTGCGGGTACGCGCTCGCCGCCGGAGCCTGTCTTGGAGTCCTCGCCGCGGCACTGCTCGCCGGCGCCTCGGGCGATCCGGTCGCCGGGGTGCTTTCCCACAGCGTGCTAACGCCGATCGGCGCTCTGGCGCTGGTGGCGGGCTGGCTGGCCGCCACGATCCTCCTCGCTGCGGCAGTCGTTGCCCGCGGCGCTCGTGTGATCGACGCGCTGGCGATCGCCGCCTGCTCGGCACTGGCGATCGGCCTGATCGTGAACCCGGGTGGCGACGACGCGCTCGCGGTGCTGCTGGCGCCGCTGTGCTGCCTGGCGGCGGGCGTGGTCATCTTTCGTGCCGCGGCCGTGCTGCTGCGCGGCGGCGAGCGGCTCGCGCGGCGGGGACCGGTGCTCGCGCGGTTGGCGCTGGTGGAACTCGCTCGCGCGCCCACGCTGCCTTCGCTGGCGATCGCCTTCATCGCGGTCAGCATCGGTTTGGGTGGATTTGCCCTTGCCTACCGTGCCACGTTGCTGCGGAGCGTCTCCGACCAGGCGGCCAACCAGGTGCCGCTGGACGCGATCGTCGCTCCCGGGGAGGATTTCAACACCCCGCTGCAGCTGGCGCCGCTGGCTCGCTGGCGTGCGCTCGCCGGCGGCGCCGTCTTGCCCGTGCGCCGCACCGACGCTAACTACCTCAGCGGCGCCAACACCGTCACGGTGCCCGCGCTCGGCATCCCCGCAAGCGGGCTGGCGCTGGTTCACGGCTGGAGAACGAGCGATGGCTCGGCCCCGCTGGCGACGCTCGCGGGGCGGCTGCGAGCGCAAGGCCCGGTCCGCTCGTCCGGACCGACGCTCCCGGGAGCTGCGCGATCACTGTCGCTCCGGGCTGAGTCAGCGGCGCTCGATGTCTCGATCACGGCCGATCTTCGCGCTCCGCAAGGGATGATCCGGCGGCTCTCGCTCGGGACCGCGGCCGGGCGCCCAGGTTGGCTGCAGGCCAGGCTGCCGCGAGGGCGGTGGAAGCTCGAGGCGTTCGAGCTCGACGAGCCGACGGGCCTCGGGATCACCAACGGTCATCAGAACGGCGAGAATCCCGCGCCCGCCACCCAGGCCCAGACGCGAGTGATGCTCGGGCCGATGCGGGCGCTTGGAGCGCCGGGAAGGCCGCTTAGAACCTTTGAGCTCGGCGACTGGTGGGCAGTTGGCGCCGCCACCCCGGTGTGGGGGCAGGAACGCGGCAGCGCCGCGGTCGTCACCTTCCTCGCCAGCGGCATGCCCGGCGTCGTCCGACCTCTGCAGCCGAGCGACACGCGCCCGGTGCCGGTGCTCGCCGACCCGGAGACGGCCGCTGCCTCGGGCCCTGGACACGGCCTCTCGTTGACCGTGGACGGCCTTCCGGTGGTCGCCAAGGTGGTCGGGACGTTGCGCCGATTTCCGACCCTGCCAGGCGACGCAAGCGGTTTCGTGATTGCCGATGAGGCCACGCTCTCGGGGGCGCTCGACGCGCAGCTCCCCGGCCAGGGGCGTCCCGACGAGCTGTGGATCTCGACGGCGCACTTGAGCGCCCTGCGGGCCGCCCTGCGCAGGGGGCCGTTCACCCAGCTGAGCCCATCGCTCCGCACCGACGTCGCGGCGCAGCTGCGAAGTCAGCCGGTCGCGACTGGGGTTCTGGGTACCTCGCTTGCGGCGGCCGCCGTGTCGGCCGGGCTGTCGGTGCTTGGGTTGTTGACAGCGCTGCTCGGCGGGGCCCGCGATGAGCGGATCGAGCGCGACCTGGAGGCGCAGGGAGTCGGTCCTCGCGCGCTGCGCGCTGAGGTGCGCATGCGGATGCTGATCGCGAGCGGCCTGGGAGTAAGCGTTGGTCTTGCGATCGCCGTACTGCTGACCGGGCTGGCGGTCGAGACCGTGCGCGCGGCGGGCGCGAGCGCCAACCCGCAGCCGCCTGTGGTGACGGTGATCCCCTGGCTTGCGCTGGCGCTGTGGGGGATTGCCGCGATTGCGGTGCTCGCGCTCGCCGCTCAGCTGGCGACGCGGACTGCTCGGCGCAGCGCACCCGCAGGCGGCGCCCGAGCCGCCGCGCTCAGCACGTTGAGTGAAAGTGTCACCCGATGATCGATCGGGTGGTCGAGCTTCGCGACGTGTTCTGCGTCCATCGGACGAACGAAGGGGACGCGGCCTCCCTACAGGGCGTACAGCTCGAGCTCGCCGAGGGGGAACTGCTGTGCGTGCTCGGACCGAGCGGGGCCGGTAAGAGCACGCTGCTAAGGGTGATCGCCGGGATCCAGACCCCATCGGCCGGGATCGTCAGCGTGCTTGGCTGGGATGTCGGGCGAATGGGGCCGCGCGCGAGGGCGCGGATCCGCAACGAGTATGTGGGCCTGCTCGGCCAGCACACGGAGCAGGCGCTTTCACCCGCTCTTCGTGCGCGGGATGCGATTGCGCTGCCGCTGGCTCTGCGCGGCGAACCGAAACGGGCGCGCCGAGTCAGGGTCGGTGAGTTACTCGAGTCGGCGGGACTCGAGCAGCGGGCCGACGCGCTCCCCGCGGAGCTCTCCGGCGGCGAGCGCCAGCGGCTGGCGCTGTGCGGCGCGGTCGCGCATCGCCCAGCGCTGCTGCTGGCCGACGAGCCGACGGGCGAGCTGGATGACCGAGCCGCTGAGAACGTCCGGGGGTTGATCGCCGAGCTCGCGCACCGTCACGGCACGAGCGTGATCGTCGTCTCGCACGACACCGCCGCCAGCACGATCGCAGACCGCACACTGCAGTTGCGAGATGGCCGCGTGGCGCGCGAGCGACGCGATCGTGAGCACGCACTGGTGATCAGCCGCGAGGGTTGGGTGCAGGTCCCACCGGCGACGCTCAAAGAAGCCGGGATCTCACGCCGGGCACACCTGCAGCGGGCTCCCGGCGGCTTGCTGCTGACGCCGCTGCTCGCCGGCTCCGAACCCGGGACAGGGACTACGCAAACCGCGGCCGCGGAGCGCTCGCGCCTCTCGGATAGCTGGGGCCCCGCGGGTGTCGAGCTGCGGGCCGTGACCCGCGGCTACCGCCAGGGACACACTCGACGCCAAGTGATCGAACGGCTGACCCACGCGTTCACACCCGGCCGCATGACCGTCGTCACCGGGCCCTCGGGGACAGGCAAGACAACCTTGTTGAGGATGATCGCCGGACTCGACCGGCCCGAATTCGGTCAGTTGCTGATCGACGGACACGCGCTCGGCGAGCTCGACGGCGAGCAGCTGTCGAGCATCCGCCGGCAGCGGATCGGATATCTGCCGCAGGAACCCGCACCGGTTGGCTTTCTCAGCGTGACCGAGAACCTGGTGCTCGCGTTGCGGGTGCGTGGCTGGGATGTCCATGCCGCGCAAGCACGCGCCGCCGTGGCGCTGACTGCTCTGGGGCTCGCTGACCGCGCCGGCCAGCGGGTCCAGCGGCTTTCGGCCGGGGAGGCCCAGCGTGCCGCGGTCGCCCGGGCGCTGGCCAGCGCCCGCGGGCTCCTGATCGTGGACGAACCAACTTCGCGCTTGGACGAGGCGAACGCCGCGAACGTGGCCGGCCTGCTCGCGACCGCCGCCGCCGAGGAGGGCCAGACCGTAATCTGCGCTACGCACGACCAGGCGGTGATACGGGAGGCGGCGAGTCGGCTCTCACTGGACGGTTGAGCTCACTCGCGGCCGGGCGGCGATGGCCTGCTCGGCATCAGCACTCCCGCCGCGCGACGCTCGTTGTGAAGCGCTCCGCCGCGGGCGCGCCGCGGCTGCTCACGCGATCAGCGCTGAAGCGAGCGAGGTCCACTCCTCGCGCGGGATGCCGCTGACACCGACGGCCTGCAAGCAGACGTGGTCGGCGCCGGCGCGCAGGTGCTCGTTGGCGACGGCCGCGATATCAGTCGCGCTTCCCTGCGGGATGACCGCGTCCACCAGCTCGTCGGAGCCGCCGTCGGCGATGTCACGCTCACTGAAGCCAAACCTGAGCAGGTTGCCCGTGTAATTGCGCAGCTCGAGGTAGTTGCGGGCATAGGCGCGGGCTTTCTCGCGAGCACGCGCGGCGTCGACATCGGCCACGCACGCCAGCTCGGGTGCGATCAGTGGGCCCTCACCGAGCAGCTGCCGCGCGAAGCGGGTGTGCTCGACCGGAACGAAGTACGGATGCGTGCCGAGCGAGCGCTCCGCGCTCAGGGTCAGCATCTTCGGCCCCAGCGCAGCCATGCAGCGCTGCTGCGCAGGGACCGGCTGCTGCGCCTGGTCGAGGGCGTCGAAGAACCCCCGCATGGTGCTCAGCGGCTTTGAGTACTCGCGCGTTGCCTCCGGGTGCCCGATCCCGACGCCGAGCAGCAATCGGCCGGGGAACTCGCTGGTCAAAGCCGCGTGCTCGGCCGCGAGCGTCGCGGGCTCGTAGTTCCACACATTGACGATTCCGGTGGCGATGATCAGCCGCTCGGTGGCCTCGAGCAGCGGCCGTACCGATGGCAGCCGCGGCGAGCCGCCAAGCCAGAACGCGCCGAAGCCGAGATCTTCCGCAAGCTTGGCCGCCTCGCCGGCGTTCTCCTCGCCGATCGCACGGTAGGAGGTCCAGACTCCGATCTTGCCCAAGTGCATGGCCACAGCCTTGCAAATTCATCCAAGAAAGGCCTCGCCGCGAATCGGTCGAGCTTGGTCACCGCGCCCGCCGTGCGGGCCGCACAGTGGACTACACTCGCACCGAAGGTCGGGCGGCACGCCCGGCGAACGAAGTGCCAGCGTTCGTAGTAGTTGCCCTTGCGCACCTCCCACGTTTCGCAGCACAAGATCTCCCGGGAGGGAAAGATGGCGACTGGAACCGTTAAGTGGTTCAGCGACGAGAAGGGCTTTGGATTCATCACCCCCGATGACCAAGGCAAGGACCTGTTCGTCCATCATTCGAAGATCTCCGGCAGCGGCTTCAAGTCGCTCGCCGAGGGCGCGAAGGTGTCCTATGACGCCGAGGAGGGCCGCAAGGGCCCGGCCGCAGTGAACGTTCAACCGATCTGAGCGAACCAGGCACCAGCTTCACGGCCCGCCGTCACGCGGACCGTCTCACTGGATCGGCGCGGCGAGATCAGCGAGCACGGTCGAAGTGTTCGCTGCGGGTGATCAAGTTCAACAGCGGGACGACGCGCCGTCCCACGACTTCGACGCCATGGTGATCGGGGCCGGGTTCTCCGGCCTCTACATGCTTCACAGACTTCGTAACGAGATGGGGTACTCGGCTCGGGTATTCGAACGAGGTGGCGGCGTCGGTGGCACTTGGTACTGGAACCGCTATCCAGGCGCGCGGTGCGACTCCGACACTATATCTACTGCTACTCGTTCGATCAGGATCTGTTGCAGGAGTGGGAGTGGAGCGAGCGCTACCCCGGACAAGCCGAGATCCGGGCCTATCTGGAGCACGTGGCCGATCGCTTCGACCTGAGGAAAGATATCCAGTTATGCACCGAGGTGATCGGGGCGAGCTATGACGAGGGGACCAACACCTGGACGGTGAGGACCGATCGCGGCGACTCGGTCACGGCGCGGTTCTTGATCACTGCGGTGGGAGCGCTGTCGTCGTGGAACAGCCGGAGTTCGCGGGGCGCGACTCGTTCGAGGGAGAGAGCTAGTACACGGGACGTTGGCCACACAAGAAGGTGGACTTCACCGGCAAGCGCGTGGGAATCATCGGCACCGGCGCGAGCGCCGTGCAGCGATTCCAGTGATCGCCCAGCAAGCCGCCGAGCTTCGCTTCATCGCGCCTTGCCGGGAACGATCCGGTAAATCGCGTCCGCGCTGTCATCGCTCACGTACAAGGCGCCATCGGGACCCGGGACCGCGTCCACCGGCCGGCCCCACCGGGCGCCGCTCGGCTCTTGGAACCCGCCCACCAGCGTGATCGCGCCTCCGAGCGAGTGCGTCGAAGCCTCCCACGGCAGCCACAGGACAGCGGGTGCACGCGGAGGCATCCGGTCCCAGGAACCGTGCGCCCCGACCACTGCGCCGCCGGACCACGGCGCGGACAGGGAGCTGCCCTCGAGGAAGTGAAACCCAAGCGGCGCGCTGTGTGCCGGGATTCCCCGCTGGATCCGGGCAAGCGTGCCGCAGTTCAGCCGCTTGCCGCCGGCGTTCGTCTGCGCGTCGCGGTCAAAGCGCATGTTCGCGTAGCTCAGATGACTGCCCGCGCGCCCGGGGTCGACATCGGGATCCGGATTGCAGAACGGCCAACCGAGGTTTCGTCCAGCGGTGAGCCGCGCGAGCTCGTCAGGGGGATGGTCGTTGACGTAGCTCTGCAGCACCTGGCCGAACGCATCGGCGATCCCGTGGTATGAGCGGTGAAACGGATACGCGATGTCATCGCGCTCGTTTACCGTAGTCCAGAGCGTGCCGTCGGGCGCGATCGACAATCCGTCGCCGTTGCGCACCCCGGTCGCGAACACGTGCACGCCTGAACCGCTCGGCGAGACCGCGATCACCGATGCACGTGGAAGGCGGCCGGAAGCGCTCGGCGGGCTGGCGTTCGAGGCGCTGCCGATGTCGAAGTAGACGGTGTGATTGCGGCCGACGACGACGTTTTTCAGCTGGTGCACATCGGCGCCGGGCGGGCCGGTGTCGGGAAGCTGCGCGACCACGACCGTTCGCCCTCGGACGCCGCCGCCGGCCCAGGTGTAGCGATCAAGCTGATCGGACTCCGCTATGTACAGCACCTCGTGGTCGTCAAGCTTGTCGAACGCCAACCCCTGTGGATTCGTAAGACCCGAGACGAGCGTCCGCTGTAGCGGCGGCTCGCTGCGGTTGGCACGCGGGATCAGCTCCACGACCGCACCGTTTTCGGGCGTGCTCACCAGCATCTCGCCAGCTGGTGTCCAGGCCTCCAGCCGAGCTCCCGGCACGCGCGCCCAGACCTCCGCGCTCCACCCGCGAGGCAGAATCAGCGTCCGCCCGCCGGTCAGCGGCCCGCCGCGGTTTGCCGCCGGGATCATCAGTGGCACCCGGGCGTAGCCCGTTCGCGAGGCGGACGTCCCAGCCACGGATCCGGCCGCCGGGGCGGACGCTGTCGGCGTCGTGGAAGTGGCGGCTGAAGTCGCGTGTTGGCCGCCGCAGCCCCCGACGATCGCCGCGCTCGCGACGAGTGTCGCGAGGGCCGCGCAGCGCGCCCGACCGAGCTCCAAACGCGCCCAAAGCTGCTGCGCCGCGGCAAACACGCTGATCAGTTCAGCACACAGCGCGCGCGGTCACGCCAGCGAGGCGAGCCAGCTTGAGATCGCCTGTCCAATCTGCGGCCCGGAGTCCTCTTGGATGAAATGCACGCCGGCAACCGTGACCTCGGTCTGATCTGGCCACGCCCGGCAATACTCTCGTTGTGGCCCGGTCAGGATCGAGCCGGGGTCGGCGTTGACGAACAGCTTCGGCACCCCGGCGGTCGCCGCGAGCCAGCGGGAGTAGTCCCTGCAGAGCTCGTCCACGTCGGCCGGCTCTCCCGCGACCGGTATCTGCCGCGGCCAGACCAGCGTCGGCAGCCGGTCCTCACCGGGCCGCGCAAACGGCCGACGATATTCGTCGAGGACCTCGTCGCTCAGCTGCTGCAGGACCGAGGCGGGAAGGATGCGCTCAACGAACACGTTCTTCTCGAGGATCATCTCCTCGCCGGCCGGCGATCGGAGGGCCTGGAAGATCGCCCGCCCGGCTCCCGGCCACTCCTCCCAGCTCTGGAACGGACGCACGATCGCCTCCATGTAGGCGATCGCCCGCACTCGCTCGGGATGGCGCCGGGCCCAGTCAAACCCCAGCGCGCTTCCCCAGTCGTGCACGACCAGAGTCAATCCGCCGCCGAGGTCCAGCGCTTCTAAGAAGCCGTCGAGGAACTGCCGATGAGCGGCGAAGGTGTAGCGGCCGGCCTGCTCGGGAGGCAGTTTTTCGGAGTCCCCCATGCCGATCAGATCGGGCGCGATGCAGCGGGCGCGAGGCGCGAGCTCCGCGATCACTGCTCGCCACAGGAACGAGGAGGTCGGATTGCCGTGCAGAAGCACGACCGGTGCGCCCTCCCCTTGCTCCACGTAGGCCATGCGGCAGCCGAGAACGTCTACGAAGCGCTTTGACCGCTGCCAAGCGGTGGACATGATCGAGTCCCCGGTTCCCTAGGCGCCGCTACTGATAGAGGATCAATCGGTACGCGCTGAAGGCGAAGAACAGCGCCAGCAAGCTCCACGTCAGCGGCCAGCTCAAGGTGCGAAAGAACGCCAGCTCCCAGCGGCCGACAGTCAGCACGAACACGAAGATCAGCGCCAGCAAGATCGCATAGCTGGCGATCGCCGCTACCGTCGGAAGGGCCAGGCCGAGCACGGGCGCGACGATCAGGCCGAGGACCACCCAGGCGGCGATCGCGAGGAAGTCCACCGACAGACTGGTGCGCTCGCGGCCCACGATCGTGATGAAGCCGGCGGCGCCGACGAGCGCGGCGGCCATGAAGATGCCCAGCTTCCAATGCGAGCTGAAGCCGAAGATCGTGCCCATCAGCTCGCCGCCGCACCACAGCAGCAGCGGATCGATCAAGCTGACGGCGAAATACGCCGAGAACATGTCGACCGAGGAATCCCAGGGGTTCCTGAACACCGGCCGGCGCGGAACCAGCGCCTCTCTCAACGCCGATGGCTCGAGTGCCGCGCGGACGCTAGGTGTGGTATCGGGGTCTGATTCCAAAGCTCCAGCCTCGACGGAAATGGTAGGGAATCGAGTTGCGGTTCGACCTCCGCAAGCGCGGCCCGGAAGTTAGGGCTGGCCGTACTGCTCGATCGCGTAGCCGAGCAGTCCGCGGCCCTCGAGCTTTGCCACCGGCGCCCGGAATGTCACCTGGACTACGCCGGGCAGCCGGCCGATCTCAATCGCTCCCGCGATCGTCGCGCGGTTCTTCACCTCGGGCAACGACAAGTCGAGCAGCTCGGCCGCACGCGCCAAACCGTTGTCGGTCGCGCTGTTGAGATCGGGGCCAGTCCCGATCACCGAGATCGGCAGCGACTCCTCGAGCTCGCTGACCCCATAGCGGCGGCCAAGCGCGAGCGCCCGCATCCGCTCCTCGGCGGATAGGGGCTTTGCCAGCAGCGGCAGATCCTCCTCGAGCGGGAACAAGACCGGGCCGTCGATCCGGAGCCGCTTGAGGACCTCCACTTGCAAGGTCACGGTGCCCGATACATCGCACGTGTGGCCGGCAATCTCGCCGTCCCCCTGGAGGGCGTGCATGTCTCCCAGATACACGCCGCCGCCATCGAGCTTGACCGGACACACCAAGATCGCACCCGCGCGCACGGCATCGACATCCATGTGGCCGTCGGTCTTGTGCAGCTGCAGATCCTGCGCGCTGATCGCGTAGCGATGCGGCGCTCCGATCAGGAACGACCCAAAGTCACCTGCGTTGTGCGAGTCGGGGATCGAGGTCGAGGGCGAAGTGCCAAGCTGGCCCATGAACGGACGCAGTCGCGTGGCCAGCGCCACGATGTCGTGCGGCGCGAACGTGAGGATCGGGTTCTGCGCTGAGTTATCGGGCAGCGCCGCGAACCGAGCGGCCTCGCGAGCGAACGACTGGGCCGCGTCATCCCCGACCGTCAAACCCACCGTGCGCAGCTCATCGAAGGCGATCGTGTAGCCATTGGTGAACGTGAACGGGGTGGCGTCGGCGCCGCAGTTGGCGCACCTGATCGATTCTGGTCCGATCCCCTCGACCCGGGTCTGCGGCCACTCGGTCCCGCAGCCCGGACAGATTGGCGCGCAGTAAGGATCGCCGTTGAAGCGGCCCTCCATCGGCTGGTCGTTGCCCGACGCCGTGGCCAGGGACGTCACCGCGATGTCCTTGATCCGGATCGCGATTGCGTCTCCCACCTCCGCCTCAGCGACCGCAACCGGCTGGCTGACCTCGTGCCCACCGCGAATCGAGGGCGTGATCATGGGTCCCCAGCAGCCGGGCGTTGAGTTCCAGACGATGTGGCCGCCGTTTGCGACCGGCCCCAGCATCGCGACCTCGGGTCCCAGCAGGCCGTTCGTGAACGTCTCGACGAACACGGTTTGGTGGACTTCCTTCGCGCCGACTTCAGCGGGTTCGATTGCCATCACTTGCTCCTTGGGGTGGTGGGACGTGACCTGGCGCCGGCATAGCCTGACCACCTGATACGGGCGCCAGCAGGGCGAGCTCGTCGCCGTGCGCCAGCGCGTGCTCGGGCTGCACTTGCGCTCCTCGCAACACCGCCAGGGTCGAGCCAAGCATGGGCGAGAGCTCCGGATAACACTGAGCGAGGCGGGCGTAGAGCTCCTCGACCGTTGCTCCTTCGCGGAGCTCGAGCTCGAGCCGCGGCGCGGGCGCGAGCCGCGCAATACCGCTGCCAAGACGAATGCGAATCTCCACGGTCAAAGCTCCGGCGCCCGGACCAGACCTCGAGCACGTCTTCATCTTACGTCCGCGGCGACGGCGGGTAAAGCCGTCCCGCGTACTGACCGATTCGTGGTCGCGCGAGTGGGGTACCGTGGGTTCGTCAGCCTCAATACCAAGGGAGAAGAGATGACGTCTACGCAGAGCGACGGGGCGACCCTTACCGAGATGCTCGCCGATCTTCCGAAGAACTGGGGACGATGGGGTGAAGACGACGAGATCGGATGCCTGAATTACTTGACCTCCGAAGAGGTCTTGCGCGGGATCCGTGAGGTCAAGGCCGGAAAGGTGTTCACACTCGGTCTGCCGATCGGCAACCCGGGGGGCGATCCGGTGTGGCCGGGGCGTTCAGGTGCGATGCGGCTGAATACCCAGGACCGTAGTCACTACACCTCGGGCAAACTGCAACCGCTCAAGGGTGGCCTGGAGTACGCGGACGACTACATAACCGCATTCCTTCAGGGCTCGAGCCAGTATGACGCGCTCGGGCACACCTGGTACGACGGCCAGATCTACAACGGCTTCCCCGCCGAGACCACCACCGGCGCGATGGCGAGGTGTGGGGTCGACAAGCTCGCCAAGCACGGGATCGTCGGTCGCGGCGTGCTGATCGACGTGGCGCGGCACCGTGGCAAGGAGTCGCTCGAGCCGCGCGAGACCTTCAGCGCCGATGATCTCGAGGCCGCCGCGGAAGCTCAGGGCGTGTCGATCGAGCCGCACGACAACCTGTTGATCAGGACCGGCTGGCTGAAAGTGTTCTTCGACAAGGGCGCCGACGAGTTCTATAGGGACTTCGTCGAGCCGGGGCTCACGTTTACTCCGGAGCTGGTTCGGTGGTTCCACGAGCGAGAGATCGTCTCGCTGTCGACGGACACGATCGCCAACGAGACAACCGCGCATCCGGAGACCGGAGTCTTCCTCCCGTTGCACGCCGCCCTGATGCGCAACTTGGGGGTGCTGTTCTCCGAGATCTTGTGGTTCGAGGAGCTGGCCGATGACTGCGGTGGCGATGGACAGTGGTCGTTCCTGTACACGGCCGCACCTGTGCATGTCGTCGGGGGCACCGGCGCGCCGGTCAATCCAGTGGTAGTGAAATAGCTTTAGGAGTACGAGATGAGTATCTATGACGAGCGGCCCTGGACGGCCCTCTACACCGACGGCCTCCCGCATGAAATCGAGCTCGAGCATCAGAACATGCTCGATGCCTTCAAGCAGACGGTGGAGCGGTCTCCCGACAAACCCGCACTGCTGTACTTCGATAAGGCGATCAGCTTCAAGGAGATGGACGAGCTCAGCGATGCGCTCGCCGCGGGGTTGCAGGCCGAGGGGTTCGAGCACGGGGACCGAGTCGCGGTATATCTCCAGAACGTGCCCCAGTTTCCGATCGCGATGGTCGCTGCCTGGAAGGCCGGCGGCATCATGGTGTCGGTTAGCCCGATGCTCAGGCAGAAGGAGCTGAACGCGTTGTTGAGCGATTCGGGCGCGACCGCGCTGGTCACGCTCGAGTCGTTGTGGGACCAGGTGGCGCGCGACGTGGTGCCGGACGTGGAGGTCCGCACCGTGATTACCACCTCCGAGCTCGACTTCCTCGACGACGTGCCGGAGATGCTGAAGAGCTCGGAGCGCAACCGCGACCCGGACACTCTCGATTTCGTCGAGTTCCTCGACAAGCATCGCGGCGGCAGTCCGCAGACGCCCACCTTCGAGCCCGACGATGTGGCGTTTCTGGTCTACACATCGGGGACGACCGGGCCGCCCAAGGGAGCGATGAACAGTCACGGTAACGTGCTGTTCAATTCACAGACGTATCGCGACTGGATTGGTCTCGACGGAGACGACGTGGTCCTCGGAGTCGCGCCGTTCTTTCACATCACCGGCCTGATCGGACACATTGGCGTGGGGATGCTCGTGGGGATGCCGGTGCTGATGACTTACCGGTTCGAGCCCGATGCGACGCTCGAGCTGATCGAGCGCCACGGCGTCACCTTCACCGTCGGCTCGATTACCGTATTCATCGCGCTGATGAACGCGAAGAGCGCCGATCAGCGTGATCTCTCGAAGCTCACCAAACTCGTCAGCGGTGGAGCGCCGATCGCTCCGCCCACGGTGGAGGCATGGGAGAAGAAGTTCGGTGCCTACATCCACAACATCTACGGCCTCACCGAGACGACATCTCCCTCGCACTGTGTGCCGTTCGGAACCCGCGCGCCGGTGGATGAAGGGTCCGGGGCGCTGTCGGTTGGCGTGCCGGTGTTCAACACGGTTGTTCGCGTGGTCGACGACGACGGCAAAGACCTGCCCCCGGGGGAGATCGGCGAGTTCGTGACCTCCGGACCGCAGGTTGTCTCCGGATATTGGGAGAAGCCCGAGGAGACCGAGCACGCGATTCCGGGCGGCGCGCTTCACACTGGCGACGTTGGCTTGATGGACGAGGACGGCTGGTTCTACCTCGTGGATCGCAAGAAGGACATGATCAACGTCTCCGGCTACAAGGTCTGGCCGCGTGACGTCGAGGATGCGCTCTACGGGCACGAGGCGGTCCGGGAAGTCGCGGTCGTGGGCGTGCCGGACGAGTATCGCGGAGAGACGGTGAAGGCGTTCGTGAGCCTGAAGTCAGGCGAGTCTGTCTCCGAGGAAGACTTGGTCGCGTTCTGCAAGGAGCGGATGGCGGCGTACAAGTATCCGCGCCAGATCGAGTTCGTCGAGGAGCTGCCAAAGACCGCGAGCGGCAAGGTCCTACGCCGTGAGCTGCGCGACAAGGAGGTCAGCCGCGCGAGGAGCTGAGTCGAGATGCAGGTGAGCGGCCGCACCGTGGTCATCACCGGCGCCGCGGGAGGCATCGGCCGCGCACTCGCGCGCCGGTGCCTCGCCGCGGGGGCGAAGGTCGCAGTCACCGACCGCGATCCGGAGGGGGTGCGCGAGCTCGCTGAAGAGCTGGGAGAGGGCCCGCTCGCGCTTCCCGCGGACGTGACCGACGAGCAGCAGATCCGGGCCCTGCTCGATGCGGTCGAGTCCCAGCTCGGTCCGGTGGATGTGTTCTTTGCCAATGCCGGCGTTGCGATCGGCAGCGACCCGGTGCGGACACCGGATCGGGTCTGGGATCAAGCGTTCGCGGTCAACGTCCGTGCTCACGTGCTCGCCGCGCGCCTGTTGCTACCCGCGTGGCTCGAACGTGGTGAGGGATATTTCGTCGCCACCGCGTCCGCCGCGGGACTGCTCACCCAGATCGGCTCAGCGCCATACTCGGTCAGTAAGCATGCGGCGGTCGCCTTCGCCGAGTGGCTGTCGGTCACCTACGGCCATCGCGGTGTCCGGGTCAGCTGCGTCTGCCCGATGGGAGTGCGTACCCCAATGCTGGAGGGTGCCGGAGAGGGGGCACTCGAATCCCTCGCCGCGCAGGTGGTGCGCGACGCCGGGGTGATCGAGCCAGAGGACGTCGCGAGCGCGACCGTCGAGGCGATCGAGCAAGAGCGGTTCCTCGTGCTTCCTCATCCGGAGGTGCTGGGGTTCTTCCAGCGCAAGGCGACCGACTACGAGCGTTGGCTCGAGGGCATGCGCCGGCTCCAGGACGCCACCAGCCAGGAGACGCAGGCCGAGCCATCCTAGCCGTAGTCGCCGCTCATACGTCGTTCCTACGCTTCTCCGCGAGCGCGCTTACAGACGCTCAGCACGCTGCGCGTCTGTGAACTCGATCTCCGCTTTGCTCGATGGTGGGAGCGCGGCGCTGCGCGGACGGCGAGACGTGCACGCCGCGTTGGCGCGGCCGCGACCGCGGCCGACCTGGGCGACCGCCGGCCTGGCAGCGCTGCTGGTGGGTACCGCGCTGGCGTACCTCTGGAGCCTGAACCACTCCGGGGATGCGAACAGCTTCTACGCGGCGGCGGTGCAGGCAGGGACCAGGAGCTGGAAGGCGCTGTTCTTCGGCTCGCTGGACGCTTCGAACTTCATCACCGTCGACAAGCCGCCGGCGTCGTTGTGGGTGATGGCGCTCTCGGGCCGGCTATTCGGCTTCAGCAGCTGGAGCATGCTCGCGCCGCAGGCGCTCGAGGGTGTCGCGGCGGTGTGGCTGCTCTACGCCGCGGTGAAGCGTTGGTTCGGCGCGGGCGCCGGCCTCGCGGCGGGCGCAATGCTGGCCTTGACGCCGGTGGCGGCGCTGATGTTCCGCTTCAACAACCCGGATGCGCTCTTGGTGCTGATGCTGGTGGCAGGGGCGTACTGCCTGATCCGCGCGCTCGAGCGCGCCAGCACCCGCTGGGTTCTCCTCGCGGGGGCGATGATCGGGATCGCGTTCCTGGCGAAGATGCTCCAGGCGTTCCTGGTGTTGCCGGCGTTCTCGGCGGTATACCTGCTGGCCGCGCCCACCGGGGTGCGCCGCCGGCTCTGGCAGCTGGTGCTCGCCGGGGGTGCGATGGTGCTCAGCGCCGGCTGGTGGGTGGCGATCGTGGCGTTGTGGCCGGCGAGCTCGCGTCCGTTCATCGACGGCTCGCCGGATAACAACATCTTCAACCTGATCACCGGCTATAACGGCCTCGAGCGGCTGGTCGCGAGCGGCGGTGACTCAGGCGGAGGGGCGAACTTCAGCGGGCAGACGGGCCCGTTGCGGTTGTTCAACGACTTGATGGGCGGCCAGGCTTCGTGGTTGCTTCCGGCGGCCTTGCTCGCGCTGATCTTGGGGCTTTGGGCGCGCCGACACGCTCCGCGCACCGATCGCGCTCGCGCCGCGCTACTGCTCTGGGGCGGGTGGCTGATCGTGACCGCGCTCGCGTTCAGCTTCGGCGAGGGGGTGATCCACACCTACTACACGGTCGCGCTCGCGCCGGCGATCGTCGCGCTCGTTGCGATCGGCGGGGCGCTCCTGTGGCCGCAGCGCCGGTCGGCGCCGGCCCGCGCGCTCGCCGCGCTGACCGTCGCCGTCACCTCGGGGTGGAGCTACGTACTCCTTTCCCGCACTCCGGCTTGGGAGCCGTGGTTGCGCTCGCTGATCGCCGTCGCCGGCGGGCTTGCGATCATTGGCCTGCTGGCCGCGCCCCGTTTTGGCAGGCTGGGACGGCGTGCCGCAGCCGCCGCAGTCGTGCTCGGCGTGTTGGCGTCCCTCAGCGGCCCGCTGGCCTACACGGCGGACACGATCGCGACGCCGCACAGTGGTTCGGTTCCGTCCGCGGGGCCGGCGGCCGCGAGCGTTCCGGGAGGTGGCCCGGGAGGAGGCGGCTTTTCGGTTCGAGCCGGCGGTCGCGATGGAGGCGGCGCGCCGGGCGGGCCACCCGGTGGGACCGCTGGCGGGGCTGGGACTAGCGCCACGCTGGTCAAGGCGCTGCAAGACGGCGCAAGCCGCTACAAGTGGGTCGCGGCGACTTCCGGGTCCCAGAGCGCCGCCACGATCGAGCTGACGAGCGGTGATCCGGTAATGGCGATCGGCGGCTTCAACAACAACGGTGGCGAGCTCAGCCTGAGCGCCTTCCAGGCATACGTCGCCAGGGGCGAAATCCACTATTACCTCGTCATCGGCGCTCCCGGCGGTGGGGGAGCGCCCGGCGGTACGAGCACGAGCGCGATCACCGCCTGGGTGCAGGCGCACTTCAAAGCGGTCTCGTTCGGTGGACAGACCGTGTATGACCTGACCCTGCCTCGGACCGGGTTAGCGAGTGGCCGGTGACCCACAGCCGCGGGTGACACGCGCCGTGCGAACGCGCCTCGCCAGTCCCCTGGCCCACTTCATCGAGATCGGGGTTGTGTCGACGATCGCCTACGGGCTCCTCTACATGGTGCTCCGCGTGCCACTCGGCGCGGAGGGTGCCAACGCACTCGCGCTGGCGCTGACAGCGGTCGCGAACACGCAGGCCAATCGTCGCTTCACCTTCGGCGTCCGCGGGCCAGCGGGCTTGCTGCGCCAGCATGCCGCCGGCGCGCTTGTGTACCTGCTGGCGCTCGGCGTCACCTTCTGGGCTCTGAGCCTGCTTCACGACCTCGATTCACACCCGGCGCCGATGCTCGAGATGACCGTGCTGGTGCTCGCCAGCGCGGTGGCGACGATCAGCCGCTACGTCGCACTGCGCACGTGGGTCTTCGCCCGGCGCGCCGGTGCCGCCTCGGTTGAGAACTGATCCGGTTGGCTAGTCTGAGCCGGGCGCTGCCGAGTCCATTCGAGCGACCAGCTCGGCCGTCTCGATTTCGATCAGCCTCGCAAGCTGGTCCAGGTCGGGGACCAGCGTGGGATCTGCTGAGAGCCCGAAATCGAGATTGTCCGCCAGCGATGCCACCGCTACGCGTAGCGCATGGTGCTCACGGATCTCGGCAATCGGATACAGGCCGAGCACCGAGGACTCGAGCACGTGTACCGGACGACTGGGACCGCGCATGTTCGAGATCGCCAACGCGAACGAGCGAGGGTGAGTTAGGGCCCGCTCGGCAAATTCGCGAAGAGTTGGGCTTCGTCCCAGCTGGCGCATGAGCGCGTCGAGCTGCCCCGCGTCGTGGCTCTGCTTGCGCACCCGGGTCGCTCGGCTAACGACCCGCAAGCGCTCGACCGGATCTGCCGATCCCAGCGGCAGGTCGAGGCAGAAGAACGAGTCCCGGTTCCCGGGCTCGGACGATTCCTCGGTCGCGATCGGCGAGAACTGGTGCAGGCTGACCGGCACTTTCACACGGACCGCGCGGAGGTGACCGTGCCGGTACTCGAGCCAGCGCCGTAACCCCCCCGCCACCACCGTCAGCACGGCGTCATTGACGGTCGCGCCGTCTGCGGCATGTGCCGCGTGACGCAGCCCCTCGAGCTCGACCGTGGCGAAAGCCAGGCTTCGCCGGGCCGCGATGTGTCCGTCGAAAGGAGATCGCCGCCACGGCCGTGGTGTCTCCCGTGCCGCTGCGAGCACGGCTTCAAGTCGATGGTGAGCGGCCGGTCCCTGCGGCACTCGCCGCCCGAGCGACGGTGAGCGCGAGTCGCCGCTCGGCCGCTCGTCCCACAATACCGCCTGAGCCAGGCGCAAGCTCGTCTCTCCATCCGCGAGCGCGTGATGAATTCGCCAGATCAGCGCACTGCCGCCTCCGGCCAGCGCAGGTACCACATCCATGCACCACGGGGGTCGCGAGCGGTCCAGACGTTGTTCGAAGATGCGGGCGACGATCTCCGCGAGAGCGGCGATATCCGGCGGCTCAGACGTCTCGCAAGTGCGCACATGGGCTCGCACGTCGAGGCTCGGATCCACCGCCCACCATGCTTCTCGATCGACCTCCCGCAGGCGCAGGCACAAGGCCGGCGCGCGGTCGAGCCTGGATGCGACCGAAGCCCGCAGCAGATCAGGATCGACGGGCTCCTCCAGCACGATCACCGTGCACGCGTGCCCCGCGACCGTCTCGTTCTCGAGCGCGAGGATGCTCAGATCCTCAGGCGAGAGCGGTCGCACGAGCTGTCCTGACGAACGGGTGGCGTCCGAGTTGGCGGCCGTGTCGGACATCTCGAGCGAGGACCCTATCGCGACGCTGAGGTACGCGCGATCTCGATCGTGGTGACGATCTCCGAGGCTCAGGGTCGGACCCTCGCTGGTGCGCGTAGGCGACCGCTTCGGGCGAGACGATCATCGCCCCAGAAGACCGCTCCGCCGATCACGAGCGACGGCGCGCCGATCACGCCGGCGGCGACTGCCTCGTCGTTGATCGCGCGAAGCTGATCCTTGGTAGCCGGCCATCGATAGCCAGCACGCTGGGCTAGCGATCGCGGACGGGGCGAGGCCAGGCGAGCATCACTCCGTCACCGATCGTGAGCAGCACGTTGTGGACCCGGTCGTCCTGCTGGACCGTGCGTGCAAACTCCCGGATCCCCTTCGTGGAGGCGTCGCCGTTGCTTTTGTCGAATACCGCTCCGTGGCGGAACAGGTTGTCCGCGACGATCACCCCGCGCTTGGCGAGCTTCGGCAGCACCGCCTCGTAGTAAGCCGGGTAGTCGGACTTCCAGGCGTCGATATAGACCAGGTCGAACGGACCTTCGAGACTCTCGATCGTCTCGAGCGCGTCGCCCACGATCAGCTCGATGCGATCTGCATCCGGACTCGCGTCGATCAGACGACGCGCAGCAGCGGCGGTTCGCTCGTTGACCTCGAGCGTCGTGATGCGGCCGTTCGCCGGCAATGCGGCGGCCATGCTCAGCGCGCCGACGCCGGTGAAGGTCCCAATCTCTAGCACCCGGCGCGCGCCACCAGTGACGATCAGCGCCTCGAGCAGTCTCGCTTCTGCGAGACCGCTCATCATGTCCGGCGAACCGGTGTTGCTCAGCGTCCAGGCCGCAGCCTCGGCGAGCTGACCCTCGAACGGGCTGGTGTTCTCCTCCGCGTATCTGAGTGCCGTTGATCCGACGAAATCGCTCATCGGCCCAGCTTATCGTCGCCTCTCGAGCGTCCGGACCGAGAGCTGTCAGCTCCCGACCGCCATCGGTTCCGCGGGGGTCCCATCCCGAGCTTCTCGCCAGCGCGACACGGTGCGGCGTAGCTGGAAGTAGGCCACGGCGCCGGGCAGCGTCGGCAGCCAGAAGGACAGCGCGCGGTAGGTTAGGACCGCGAGGATTGCGACGCTGCCGTTAATGCCGAACGCGATGAACGCGCCGATCATCCCGCCTTCGACGCCGCCGATGCCGCCGGGCAGTGGAATCGCGTTGGCGAGTTGCCCGACGAAGTAAGCCATGACCGTAACAGCGATCGGAGGCGACGCGCCGAACGCGCGGAAGGACACCCACAGCGTGGCGATATCGAATCCCCAGTACGCGACCGCGCCGAGCAGGCCGATTCTTGGGTGTCTGACCACCTCGACCGCAGTTACCACGCCGTCACGGAGAGTGCGCGGCACGGTGGCCAATCGCTCGAGGATGCGCTTGCCGCGCTGGGAGGACTCCGATAGGTGCACGAGCCGTCGTTCGATGTCATCGGGAATGAACCTGCAAGCGATCACCAACGCGATCACAACCAGGCCGAACGTTGCCGGAACCAACGTGATCGCGGGCGATGTGCTGCCCGGGAACAGTCCAAGCCCAAGTCCCAGCCCGAAGAACACCAGCGACGTCATGAACACCGTGTACAGCAAGATCTCAAAGCAAGCCATCCGCCGTGCCACGGTGCGGGCCGAGAGCCCGGATGCTCTAAGCGCCCAGGCCGTGAGCGCGACGCCACCGGCACCGGCCGCCGCGAGCAGCTTGGTCGCGACCACCCCGGCGAGCGTGATCTGGTAGCTCACGCTCCAGGTGATCCTCGCCTCGTGACAGGCGAACACTGCCCGGAAAACCGCCACGTAGCCGCCGATCGACATCGCCTCCAGGAGCACCCCAAGAGCGAGCCAGCTCTTATTGCCCTTGCGTATGCGTTGCAAGGTCGAGCCGAAGCCGGCGATCTGGGGCAGGAACACCAGGATGACCGCGATCACCGCGGCTACCAGCAGCAGCAGCACAAACGCCCGCCGGTGGTTACGAAGGAACTGGCGAAAGTTCGCCTCGGATGGGCCGCTCAGCTCGGGCGGCTCGGTTTCTTCGTCTTCGCCCGGGAGGGCAGAGCCGGGGGGTCGGCCGTCCGAGATGGATGTGTTGGTGGGGGTGGTTGAGGCGCGGACGTCCGCGGCCGGTTCGGCCTCTTCGCTGCCGTGGTTGACCCGATCTCGGGTCAGGTCGGGGTCCTCCGCGCGCCGACGATCGGCGTCCAATCCCGCTCCGCAGTTCGCCGAGCGTGTCGGATCGCTGCCTTTACCCACGGCATAAGTTTGCCCTAGCGGCAAAAACGCGTAACCGCCGGCAAAAAAACAGCCGCTTTCCGGGCTCCAGGGAGGACCGCCGGGCGCCCGGGAGCCCCTTACCTGAAGCAGCGCGGGCTGAGCGGGACGTTCTCCGAGGCGATTGGCGCGGGATCATGCTTGCAATAGGTGACTTGTCGGGTGCGAACGTCGACTACGCCGACGAATGGGTAGTTGACATTGTCCGCTAGTGCGGTGCAGCTGTAGGCCAGGCGGATCGCGCTCCGCGAGTCGGTTCGGCCGCACTTCGAGCTCTGCAGCGGCCCGTCGAGCACTTGATGGGCGATCAAGTAGTTCATGTCGGCTGCGATCGCGCGCTCGAGCGTCGCGGCGGGAGCAGCTCCCGGGTTCAGCCGTGTCGTGTGGGGTGACTGGTCCTGGGCGACGAGGATCTCGGTCTCTCGATTGGCCTCAGCCGCTGCCGCGGGGCTCTCGGGCGCGGGGGAATCCGAGCTGTGGCTCTGGACAAACAGGATCAATGCGACCACCAAACCCGCCGCAACCGCCAGCGACAGCACCCAGCGCAGCCACAGCGGCGCGCGAAACGACGCCCCCTGCTGCCGGGCGGGCGAGGACTCCCCCCGCTGCGGGGACCCGGTACGCGATGGCGAGGACTCCCCCCGCTGCGGGGACCCGGTACGCGATGACGAGGCGTCGGGCATGACCTACCAGCGTACGCTTGCGGTGGGTCGGGAGGCGCCCCTTGGGAGCTCGCGGGACGCCGAAGGAGGGGGACCTGACCAATCACGCTCCGAATCTAATCAGCCCGCCGGGCGGGATCGGCGTGCACCTGCAGGCGTCGCCACTGCACCTGCAATCGCCAGCGCCGCGCCCCGAGGTCGTCCAGTAGCCTAACTGCCCGTGGGCCGAAGGAACATTGGCGCCTTCAAGTTCTTTGTCGTCCCGCACACCCACTGGGATCGCGAGTGGTACCGGCCGCTCGAGCACTTCCGCCTCGAGCTCGGCGAAGTCGTCGATGGCGTACTGGAGGTGCTGGAGCGCGATCCGAGCTTCAGCTCGTTCACGCTCGACGGCCAGGCCGTGGTGCTCGAGGACTATCTCGAGGTCCGGCCGCACAACGAGCAGCGGTTGCGGGCGATGGTCGCCGCTGGCCGGCTCGAGGTGGGCCCGAGCTACGTGCTCCCCGATGAATTCCTGGTGAGCGGGGAGTCGCTGGTGCGGAACCTGCTGATCGGGCGCAGTGTTTGCCGGCGCTTCGGCGCCTCCCCATCGCCGGTGGGGTACCTGCCTGACAGCTTCGGGCACCCGCTCCAGCTGCCGCAGATCCTGGCTGGATTCGGGATCGACACATTCGTCTTCATGCGCGGCCTAGGCGATCAGTTCGACCAGATCGGCGCGGTTTTCCGCTGGCAGGCGCCGGACGGAAGCGAGGTGCTCGCGTTTCAGCTACTCGCGGCGTACAGCAACTTCGCGCGACTCGCCGACGCCGACGTCGCACAGGCGCGGGTACGCGCAATCATCGAGCGCTTCGGCAGCGTCCTCGAGCGAGCGGGGGTGAGTGATGTTGTCTTGTGCAATGGCGATGACCACTCGCCGGTGCAGGCGGACCTGCCCAGCGTATGCGCGGAGTTGGAGCGTTTGGAGGGGACGAAGTTCACGATCGCCAGCTTCGCCGACTACGTGCGTGCCGCCAAGCCGCCGAATCCCCCGACCGTGACCGGCGAGTTGCTCGGAAGCCGGCTTCAGAACGTGCTCCGGGGGGTGAACTCCGCTCGTCTGTATCTCAAGCGCGCCAATCAGCGCGCGGAGCAGCGACTGCTCGCGGTCGAGGTTCTAAGCGCACTGATGACGTTGCGCGACCGAGCCCCATTTCCCCGCGCCGACTTCGAGCTCGCCTGGCGCGACCTGCTTCGATGCCAGCCCCACGACTCGATCTGTGGTTGCTCCTGTGACGAGGTGCACCGCGACATGCTGGTCCGGTACGAGTCACTCGAGCGGACCGTGACCCTGCTGGAAGACAGGGCGCGCCAGCGGTCAGCCGCTCCCGGCCGCTCCGACGACGTGAGCAGTGTCGGCGTGTTCAACCTCCTGCCCTATCGCCGGCGAGGAGTGGTCGAAGTGCAAGGCAGCGAGCCGGTTGTGGTCGAACTCGATGGGTTCGCCGCCCGAGCCGCACCGCGCCGCCCCTCGCCGCCGCTCGAGCCGCGCGACGGCGCGAGCATCGAGAGCGATCGGTTCCGGATCGAGGTCGCGGGAGATGGGACGCTCACGCTGCTCGATAAGCGAACAGGTCAGACATTCGAGCGCCTGCACGAGCTCGAGGACGAGCACGACATCGGCGACCTCTACAACTTCTGCGAGCTGGAGGGACAGCCGGCTTGGCGCAGCGAGCGAGCGGCAACCCGGGTCCTGCGCGACGGGCCGGCGGTGTGGGAGCTCGAGCTCCGAGTCGAGGCCGAGCGTCCCGCCGGTCTCGATGAGCAGTTCCGCCCCTTGGATGGCAGCGCCTCGCTTTCTGTAGTGACGGTGGTGCGGCTCGTGCAGGGGAGCGGACGGGTCGAGTTTCGAAGCACGATCGACAACTCGGTGCGCGATCACCGGCTGCGCGTGGTGTTCGCCGCCGGCGTGGCCACTGCCGGCTCGGTCCGCGCTGAGGGACAGTTCGCCGCCGTCCGTCGGCCGCTCGCTCCCCCACGCCCGCAAACCGAGTGGGTCGAGCCGCCGGACGCCACCCAGCACACGCTCGGGGCGGTCGCACTCGGGCCGATCGCGCTGCTCACGAAGGGCCTGCCCGAGTACGAGGCACGCGCGAGCGCCCGTGGCCCAGAGCTGTGTCTGACGCTGCTGCGGTGCGTGGGCACGATCTCGCGTCCCAGCGGCGCGATCGGCTCGCGCCCGCACGCCGCTGGGCCACAAGTGCCCACCCCCGACGGCCAGTGCCTGGGCCGGCACGAGGTGCAATACGCGCTGCTGCCGCAGGCGGACACGCTGGCGGACTGGGAGCTCCTGCGAGCGGCCCAGGACTACCGCTGCGAGTTTCTGATCTCGTCCCGGGAGGTTCTCCTCGATCCGCCGCTGAGCCTCGAGGGGGCGGTCGTGTTTTCGTGCCTGAAGGGTGCGGAGGACGGGGACGGCTTGATCCTGCGCTGCTTCAACCCGGGGCCGGCCACCGCTCGCGCGCGCGTCGCCGGCGGCGGGCTTATCGTCTCGCGAACGCGGCTGGATGAGGTCGGCGAGCGACCGCTCCCCGACGGCAGCCTGGAGCTGCGAGGAGGGGAGATCGGAACCATCCGGCTCCGAGCTCGGTAGGCGCGCCTACGGCACCCAGTGCTCGGCCGCGGGCGTGACGACGAGCTCGTGGGTAAGCGCCCGTGATCCTTGATCGACAAGGAAAGCCACCGCGGACGCTACCTGCTCCATGTCGGCGAGCGCCTCGACTGGTTGCTCCTGGGTGAACGCGGCGGTCTTGGGGGACTCGATCGTCGCGTCGACCGCCAGCAGCGCGGCGTGGATGCCCTCACCGCGCAGCTCCTGAGCTGCCGCTTGCACCAGTGCGCGGGTCGCGAACGCGCCGGCCGCCCACAGCCCCTTGCCGGGCATCGCGCGGCGGGCTGAACCACCGGTGATCTGTACCAGCGCGCCGCCACCGGATTGCCGCAGTGCGTGCGCCCCAGTCGACAGGAATACGAATGCCTGCTGCGCGACAGCCACCGTCCAGCCCGCGAACGCCGCGAGGTCCGCGTTTGCAAGCTCACCCCCTCCGAATGGCCCGCCGCTGGGCGGCCGGCTCGCGCTGACCGCATTGACCACCGCGTCGAGCGATCCCAGCTCCTGCCGTGCGGTGGCAAGCGCATCAGCCAGCGTTGCAGGGTCGGAAGCGTCCGCAGCGAGCGCAAGGGCGCTGCGGCCACGGACGCGCTCGAGGGTGTCCTCGCTGCGAGCGACCGCCGCTGCGTTCCAGCCGCCGGCGAGAAAGTGGTCGACGATCGCGCCGCCGAGGTTTCGGGCTCCCAGCACTACGATCGTCTTGGCCATCGCTCAGCCTGACCGGTCGCTGTGAGTCCGGATCCACTCGCCGATCTGAGGCCGTGCGACCTTGGCCGCTTGCCGGCCAGCGACGAATCCGATGTGGCCGGATTTCAGGCGCAGTTCGCTGGTGTCCTTCGAACCTACCAGCCGTCTGAGCGGCTCCGCCGCCGCGCCCGGGGTGATTCCATCCTCCTCCGCAAGCGCATTCAGAAACGGGCAGCGGATGTCGCGCAGCCGCACCTCGCCGCGGCCCAGCGGAATCACCCCCTCGAGCATCGCATTCTGGCGGATCAACACGTCGACCATCTGCCGGAATGCTCCCCCGGCGACCGGAACCTGGTCGCGGGCCCAGTAGGAGATCGCCAGAAAGCCTTCCAGGAACTCGTCGTTCCAGAGGTTCTGGAAGAAGTTGACCTGCTGGACCAGCTGGTCGGTCGGCTTCAGCACCTGGAAGCCCTCGTCGAGCGCCCGCGCCGGCACGAGGCCGGTCTCATCGATCACGTCATCGGCGTTCAGGCGGCCCTCGCGGAACATGTTGCTCATGAATCCCACCTGGCTGAAGTCACAGGGGGCTGCCATCGCCATCAGGTTGCGGACCGGCACCTCGGGGTGCCCGGCCGTCATCAGCAGCGTGAGCACGCCGCCAAGGCAATAGCCGATCAAGGTCACCTCGTCAGCCTCGGCCTCCTCGCGCAGCGCTCCGATCGCCTCCGGGATGTACTCGTCGATGTACGTCTCGAGCGTGTTCTCGGCATCGGCGGGATCCGGCGGTACCCAGTCCAACAAGAAAATGTCGAACCCCTCGCCGATGAGGTATCGCACCATGCTGGTGTTCGGCAGCAGATCGAGCACATAGCTCTTGCTCACGAGGCTGTGGACGATCAATACCGGCGGGCGGATGCGGCGTTGATCGGAGCGGTAGCGCCACAACCGGGCCTTGTCCCGCTTCCACACGAGGTCGCGGGTGCTTTGACCCATCACCGGCCGATTCGAACCCGTCAGATAAGCGAGGCCGTTGCGGGTGCGCAGCACCTGGCGCTCGAGCAGACCGGGAGGCATCAAGCCGCCTTCCGGCCGCGGACCCCGGCAACCTCCGGACTGGCCTCGCGGCGCTCTAGCTCGCGGCGAAGATCGCGCAGCTGGCGCTCGAGGCTGCCGATTTGATTCATCACTTTCGCGATGTCGGCTTGCGAGGTCATCCCCCAGGCGTGCAGCCATTGCTCGCTCGCGCGGTGCGCCTCGGTCAGTAGGCGACGCTGGACCCTCAGCGCCGCGGCAGTCAGATCCATGAAAGTATCGCTCTGTACCCAGGACTCCGCGGCGGCGGCGAACGGCCGCTCCACCGCGTCGAACGCCTGGCGCCACAACGAGGCCATGCTCAACACCTCCCACTTCGGTTGCGGCGAAGGTCAACGAGCTGAGCGGCTCTAGCCAATCGCCTTCTCCTGCCCCTCCCATTCGCGCTCGCGGAGCACGTACTTCTGAATCTTTCCGGTCGATGTCCGAGGCAGCTCGCCGAACTCGATCGCCGCGGGGCACTTGAAGCGCGCCAGGTGCTCCCGGCAGAACGACGTCAGATCCTCTTCACTGGCCTCCTGGCCCTGCTTGAGCTCCACGAACGCCTTCGGGCGCTCGCCCCACTTCTCGTCCGGCATCGCCACGACCGCCGCCTCGAGCACCGATGGATGCTCCGCCAGGACCTGCTCCACCTCGATGCTGGAGATGTTCTCGCCGCCGGAGATGATGATGTCCTTGGAGCGGTCCCGGAGGTCCACGTAGCCATCCGGATGCCAAACGGCCAGGTCGCCGGAGTGGTACCAGCCGCCACGAAACGCCTCTTCGGTCTTCTCGTCGTTGCCGTGGTAGCCGATCATCACGCTATTGCCCCGCAACACAACCTCACCCACGGCCTCGCCGTCGCGTGGCACATCGTTCATGTCGTCGTCCACCACACGGACTAGGTCGGCGCCATTGTACGTGTGTCCCTGCCGAGAGAGCAGCCGTGCCTGTTCCTCGAGCTCGAGCTCGTTCCATTGCGGCTGCCAGCTGCAGCTCATCACCGGTCCGTAGGTCTCCGTAAGGCCGTAGAGGTGAGTGGGATACAGGTTCAGCTCGCGCATTCTCCGGATCAAGGCCGGCGTCGGGGGCGATCCACCAGTCGGCACGGTCACCCGCTGCTCGAGCGGATGCGCGTTGTCGTGGTTGACGATGCTCATGTGGATCGTGGGGGCACCGCTGTAGTGGGTTACGCCCTCGGCGTCGAACAGCTCCCAGATCCGCTCCGGATCGACCTTGCGCAGACACACGTGAACGGCGCCCGCGGCGGTCACTGCCCAGGTCAAGCACCAGCCGTTGCAGTGGAACATCGGAAGCGTCCACAGGTGCACCGAGTCGTACCCGAGCTTTACCTCGAGTGCCACTCCAAGCGCTCGCAGGTACGCACCGCGATGCGTGTACACCGCGCCCTTGGCTCTCCCCGTTGTGCCGGAGGTGTAGTTGATCGAGATCGGTTCGTTTTCGTCCTCGAGCCAGCTCTCGGGCGCGTCCGGAGAGGCGTCGGCCAGCAGCTTCTCGTAGGGATCATCCGCCGCGCCGCTGTCCTCGATCACGATCGTCTCGATGCCGTCCAGCGAAATTGGCTCGAGCAGCTCCTTCAGCTCCGCGTCGACGAGCAGCGTCCGTGCCCCCGAGTCGCTGAGGATGTATTCGATCTCGCCACTGCTGAGGCGGGTGTTCATTGCCACCAGCACGCCGCCCGCGAGCGGGACCCCATAGTGCGCCTCGAGCAGCGCCGGCGTATTGGGCGCCAAGATCGCGACCCGATCGTGGCGCTCGAGCCCGCGGTCGCGTAGCGCCGAGGCCAACCGGTTGCAGCGCTCCTCCAGCTCGGCGTAGTTCACACGGCGCTCTCCGTGGACCACGGCGGGACGCTCCCCGAGCGAGCGAGCGTTGCGGCGCAGGAACTGCAGCGGGCTCAGCTCGAGGCGCGAAGGCGATGCCTCCATGACTCAGTTACCTACCCGAGGTTGCCCACTTGCAAGCGAGCGTGGCGCGGAAGCTTGATCGCCTACCGGCGAGCGACCACTAGTTGAACCTGACCAGCGCGACCGTACCGCCGGCAGTCGCATTTGCACCAGTGATCGAGATGCGCGCGAGCGTCTGGTTGCTGCGGGCCCTGGCCAGCATCGCAGTTCCGGGCGGCGTGAGCTTGAAGCTGAGGTAGCCGAGCTCGTTGACTCCGACTCGTTCGGGGCCGGTGGTCGCGACGACCGTGTGACCGACCGTGACCGTGGTGCGCAGCTGGCAGGGCGTCGGGTTCAGGCAATCGACGGCGATGCCGCCCGTGGAGCCGATGAAGACGAAGTCGGTCAAGCTGAGGATCTTCAGCGTGCCGGCTTGAGTCAGGCTCCGAGCCGGTGCTGGGCCGCTGGTGAAGAACGGGACGAGGTTGATCGCGGTGGTCGCCGATACCCTCGAGGCGTCGCGGACGCTGATTTGTACCGGCAACCGGCGGTGCGGCGCCTCGGCTAGTCTCGCCCGCCCAGCCGGGGTGAGCTTGAAGTACACGAGCCGCCCCCCGTCGGCGGGCAGGAACTCCGCTCCGGTGCTGGCGATCAGGGTACGCCCGCTGTAGATCTTCGTCACCACGTCGCACGCACCAGCCGTGAAGCAGCCAACCGGCACGCCGCCGACGCCGCCTGACGAGACGAATGCGCTCGCGCCATATATCGCCAGATGCGGCGGCGTCGCGATCGTCGGCGAGTTCCCAAGCACCTGGCCGCCCGCAGCGAGCGCCTGCACCGAGAAGTACTGGAACTGGTTGTGGAACACCATCTCGGTCGGCGAGGCGGTCGCTGCCGTGGTACCGAAGGAGGCCAGCGACGAGGAGCTGTTGCCGGCCATCGGCTCCCATTCGCTCAGTCCCTGCTTGCCACTCCAGCTGGCATACAGGTCGATCGTGCCGTTGGCTTTCGGGGAGACTGTCAGTGAGGGCGCACTCGCCACGTTCGGCGCGACCGCGGCGGTGCCGGCGGTGGCACCATCGAGGTAATCGCCGTCGATGTTGATCGTGACGCCGCCGTAGGTCAGGTTCTCGCCACCGTTGAACTGGTGCAAGCGCTGGTGCAACGGCCAGTCGCTGCTCGGAACGAACGGATCGCTGGTGGTCAGCTCTCCATTCCAGTCGGCGATCCAGATGTCATCGGGCTCCCGGTAGCCGGTGCCCACCTGATTGACGAGATCCACCATCGCCGCGCTGGCGCTGCTGTAGACGCCCGCTTTGTAGCCATTGGCGTGAAGCTGGCCGGTCCACGCGGAGAGGAACGCGAGCACCGAGGAAGTGTTGGTTCCACCTCGCGGATAAGCCTCCATGTCGAAGTAGACCGGGTTGCCGGGACCGAGCCCCAGCGCTCGCGATTGCGCGATCGCGTCGTTTGCGGCCGCGAGGCCCTCCGACGACGCGGCACTGGGGACGATTCCCGAGCACCCACACGAGTTCGACGGGGCCTGCAGCCCCACGTATGTGGGAATCAGATGCCAGCCGGCCGCCGACTCGCGGCTGACCCAGCCGGCGGACAGGTTCGGCTGCGAACATCCCATGTTGGTGCCGCCGATATAGACGCCGATGGCGTGGTATGGCGATGAGGACCAGTCAGACATGGCGGTCGTGCTCGGAGCGGAGCAAGGGTCGAATCCGAGGCCTGTATAAACCGCCCCAGGGGTGGCTGCGGAGGCAGCGCGAGCCTTGGGGGCGGGCCCGGCCTTGGCCGCTGAAGCTACCGCCGAGGGATGCAGGGAACGCACTCCCAGCGCCCGCTTCACGGTCCCGGGGTCCGCTCGCCAAGTAGCAGTCACGGCTACCCCACGAGCGGGGACGCTGAGCTGGGTCACGGAGCCTTGCACCGGCTGCGCGCCGGCGTTGCTCGCCGCTGGCAGGGCGGGGCCGGAGCCCTCACCCGAGGCGCTGTGGGCAGCCAGCGGCTCGACGAGAATCGCCTCGGTCCGCCCGACCTCGTGAGCGGGGCACCGCTGAGCCGAACCCGGCTTCCCGAGGTACACCGCGTGGCGGTTGAAGCGCACGCAGGTGGTGGGCTGCTTGGCGAGGTTGAAGACCGGCCAAGTGGACGGAACCAGAAGCTGGTAGTGCTGATAACGCACCACTTTGCCGGACTGGGCCGAGGCCACCGCGGTGCCCGCCGTCGTCAGCCACAGCGCCAGCAGCGCCAGCACACAGACCCCGAATCGGGGTCCGATCCGGAGAGGGGATGCCGCGGCGCGTGCGCTTACCGATGCGCTCGGACGGCTACTGCTCAGGAACCTGCAGCCGCCAACGAGGCGGCGTGCCCTGACATCGCGTCCCATTCCCTGGCACAACCCGGGAACCGCCAAGAGGTTGCGCGCCTGTACTTAAAGATTCCCTTAGCAAACGCCGGGAGACACGGCTTGCGGGGGTACGCACGGTCTCGATCGACACGAGAGCGCCTCGAGGCCCTCGCTGCTCCAGCGCGGCCGGGTTCGAGGGGCTCGTTTGCCGGCTCGGCCTCGGTCGGCTACGGGTAGCTGCAGTAGGTCGTCACCGAGTTGGCGCTCCCGAACGAAAGCGAGTATCGCCACGTGTAGCGCGGATGTGCATACCAGTAGACGATTTCGAACACCCCGATGGCATAGATGTTGTGGCCGGGGCGGACGGAGATCGGTGCCCAGGTCCATGAGTTGAGCGCCCCGGCCGGCGTTCTCCAATGCTGGACTCCGCTCGTAGTGGCTGTCCACCGGTACCACTTGCTCGCGTTCACACCGGCAGTGCCGAGCCATCGCCAGCCGTTGCTCGCGGTGTACCAGGCGACCCAGGGGCGAACGTCGATCACCGCCGGTGGGTTGTCGGTGAAGTCGGGCGCGACCAGATAAGGCTTGTACGCGCCGAGCACGCCGCACTCGAGTCCGCCGTCGCTCCAGTAACTCGGGCTCTGCGCGCCGCTCTGAAGCGTCAGCGACAGCTGGGCGGTGGCGGCCCCTCTCCCCAACGCCACGCGCGCCACCGTCGGTCCGATTGTCGCCAAACGGCGAGCGTCAGCGCGGCGCAGCGACAGTTGGGCGGTCGCTCGCCGGTTCCGGCATGTATATGCCGCGCGGGCAAGCACGCCGGGGCGGATCGCCGATGCGCTCACGCTCACCCGCCCACCCGTCTGGCAGGCGATCGCCACGCTGAAGCGAGTTCCCTGAACGCGCGCCGTTCCGCTTACGAGCGCCGGTCCCGATACCCGCGTGGGCAGCGTCGCGGGCGGCCCGACCGGGCCCGCGGATGGCACCATGCCCGGCGCGGGAGGGAGGGGAAGGCCGGATCCCGCTCCTGGCGGCGGGCCCGGCAAGCCCGGGGGCGCCGCGGCAGCCTGGGCCGCCGGCGCGAGCCCGACCGCGATCGCGCTCAGCACGAGCAGCGGTTGCCACAGCCGGCGCCGCGCGCGAGCCCTCAGCCCGCGGACGGGGCGAGCCCTCACCCCGCGGACTGCGCGAGCGCGCGGCCGGTCGTACGCGCACGGTGCGTTTTGATTACGGATAAACACAGTAGGTAGTGACAACGCTCTCGCCCTCGCCCGAGCGCGCGTAGCTCCATACATATTGGGGGTGTTCGTACCAGTAGATCGCCTCGAACACCGCCACCACATAGGTACCGCGCCCAGGAGTCACCGAGATCGGTGACCAAGTCCAAGGAACGAGTCCCCCCGTCGTGTGCCATTCGGCGACCCCCGTCGCCGTCGCGGTGAAGCGGTACCAACGGCTAGCGTTCGGACCGAGGGTTCCGAGCCACTGCCACCCCGTCGCAGGCGTATACCACGCCAGCCACGGGCGCACGTCGATTGTCGTCGGCAACGTGTCGCTGAAGTTGGGAGCGAGCAGCTGCGCCTGATATCCGGGGCGGTTGCACCGCAGTCCGAATGCGCTCGTCCAGTAGCTCGCGAGCTGCGGGCGGACGGCGATCGTCAGCGATAGATGCTCCGCGACGCCTCGCTGCAGGAATGTGACCGACGCCAGCACCTGCCCGCTGCGAGTAATCCGCCTGGCGGCGGCGGCGGGCAGCGAGAGCCGCACCGATGCACGACCGCGCGAGCAGCGGTAGCGCGCGCTCGCGAGCTCGCCGTTCGCGACCGAAGGCGCGCTCACGCTGGCGCTGCCACCGGCCGAGCACGCCAGCGCCAAAGTCACCCGCGTACCCCGGAGCGTTACGGCGCCGCTCAGGAGGCCCGGTCCGGAAACCCGGTTCGGAACCGTCGTTGCAGGTCCGAGACCGGCCGGGCCCGGGCCCTGACCCGGTGGTGGGGGCAGTGGAAATCCGGATCCCGCCCCGGGCGGGGGTCCAGGCAAGCCCGGCGGCGCGCCGGCCGCGAGTGCCGGACCGGCTGTGGAGGCGACCGCGATCAGCGCGCAGGCCAGAATCGCAAGCGCGAACCCCAGCGCCTTGACCGCACGGCTCTCCGAGCCTCCGTTTACCTGATCACATCCGTGTTTCATCGCCCCGCCGCACGTTCGTCCTCTAGCGGCTCAGAACGAGGGTAGCGCAGAGCAAGGCGGCTGGCAAGCGCCGTCGCGGTATTGCGGTCGCAGCGCTCGCCGGCGCTTACCCGTTGGCCTCGTCGGCCAGGATCCGAGGACTGTCAGTGATGATTCGCCGCCGCCGGAGACCTTCGATCAGCGGCTCCTGATCCTCGAAGCCGACCAGCGTCGCAACGCCCTCGCGAAGGGTGACCGTCATCGAACCCACACGGAGATCCGCCACCTGGCCGTCAACTTCGATCCGCGCCCCTCCGTGCCCGGCCTCGGCCTCGAGCTGCAACGTGGAGTCAGCCGGGACGACTAGCGGCGGGCACGAGCCGCCATGAGTGGGCAGGGGCGTGAGGACATAAGCGAACATTCCCGGGGCCAGCAGCGGCCCTCCCGCTGCGATCGTGTAAGCGCTCGAGCCGATTGGCGTGCTTACGATGCAGCCGTCGCCGGCGAGCCGTCCGAACAGGACGCCGTCGACGCTCGCCGCGACGCGAACCTGGCCCGCTCCGCAGCGAACGATCGCGATGTCGTTGATCGCGAACAGTTCGGTTGCACTCGGGCGCGCCACGTTCAGTGCCGGTAGGGAATGTGGAACCCAATCTCCCCCGCCGAAGCGATCCAGCGCACTTGACAGGCCCTTGGCCGGCACGCTGGTCAGCGCTCCGAGGCTTCCGCATGCCACCCCGAGGACAGGACGATCCACCGGCGCCGCAGCACGGACAGCCGCCAGCGTGGTCCCGTCTCCGCCGATCGACACGATCAGGTCGCAGTCGCCCGCTTCACCCGGCTCGGCCACCTCCCGATTGCCGCCGCGAGCTTGAAGTTGAACCAGCTCCACGCCGTGTGCCCCTGCCCATTGACGGAGCGCGAGCAGCGGCCCGCTGATCGGCCTCAGCGGGTGAACGACGATGCCGATTCTCCACGGCGCCCCTGTTCGCGCACCCGCCCGCGATTGCGCGATCTCGTCGTGGTCAGACATCTACTCGCATCGGTCCTCGGGGCCGAGCAGATCTCAACCGCTGCCCGCCCCCTCTTGGCTGAATCCCTCCTCGAGCGCTCGCAGGTAGCGCTCGGCCGAGCGCTGGAGCGCGGCTTTCGCGTCCTCGGCGACGACCCGCCCATACCAGGCGCCGTAGATGCGCTCGAACCGATAGGGGCTGAGCCGCGAGACGATCTGCCGGACGTCGGCGGCCGACAGCGGGATCAGGTTCGGATAGCTGCGCATGAAACTGACCCAGCGACGATCCTGGACCACCTGCACGATGTCCCCTGACAGCAGCGCCCCGCGACCGTCCTGCCCCTCGGCCCAGTGCAGAACCGTGCCTCCGGCAAAGTGACCTCCCAACCTCAGCAACGTGATCCCCGGCTCGAGCCCAAGGGCATCCCCCTGCCAGAAATCGATCCTCTGGTCCGGCCTGGTGACCCACTGGCGGTCGGCTGCATGTAAATAGATACGCGCGTCAAAAGCGTGGGCCCACTCGATCATCGAGGTGTAGTAATGGGGGTGGGAGATCGCGATGCTCGCGATCCCGCCGAGGCTTGCCACGTATTCCAGGATCTCGTCGTCGAGCAGCGAGATGCAGTCCCACAGCACGTTGCCGCCCGCCGTTTGGATCACGAGCGCGCGTTGGCCGATCGCAAATGACGGTCGTGTCCCTATCCCCGCCAGTCCCGGCTCTTGCCTGCGGATATCGGCCCGGAGCCGTTCCCGTAGAGACTCGAGCGTCGTGAACCGCTGCCCTTCCCAGCCGACGTACTGGCGCTCGTCCTCGCAGATCACGCAACGGTCCGGCTCGTACTTGGAGTCGGCGTACTGGGCGCCGCACGTGTCACAGATAAAGGCCGTCATGGTTCGCCTGTGGACGAGCTACCGCGCACTCCAGCCGCTCCAGCGCTCGACGTCGACCGCCAGCACTGAACCTACCGCATGCTGCTGTGGGTAGCGCCTGCCGAGCAGCGCGATCGCGCGCCGCGCTTCGTCGGCCTCCGGCTCGAGCACTCGCCCGCGACCGTCGGCGCGGACCCACCACAGCGCATCCCAGTCGGCATCGTCGTAGTGATCTACGAGCACCGCCACGGCCGGGTTCTCACGGACGTTCGCAAGCCGGCGCAGCGCGGCCGTGCGCTTCGGTTTCGCGTCGACGGCGCTATACACCCGGTCGTCCTCGAGCGCATAGACGATCGGGACCAGATGCGGCCGGCCACTGCGATCGGCGGTCGCGAGCCGCGCGATCCTGCCAGCCGCGAAACGTTCGCGTGCCTCGGCGGCCGTCACCCCTCGCCCGTCAGCTCGGCGATCGCCGACTCCCAGCGCTCGAGCGCACGCTCCACCGGCCCGAGACCCGCCGACGGGATCCAGTGAAGGACCTCGCGCGCGCCGGCCAGCTGCAATTGCTCCAGCGCGCCTGCGTCCGCCGGAGCTCCCATCACGAGCAAGTCGATCTGCCGGTCGGCGCGCGCGCGAAGCTCCTCCGCGCGCTGCACGATCTCGTCCGGGCCGCGGGGGTAATTTGGCAACCAGGCGTCGCCGAATGCGAGCACTCGCTCGAGCACGGTTGGTCCATTGCCGCCCACGAGGACGGGCGGATGGGGCCGCTGCGCCGGCTTCGGCCACGACCAGATCCGCTCGAAGTCGACGAACTCGCCGTGGTAGCTGGCCTCGTCCTGGGTCCAGATCGCTTTCATCGCTTCGATCCGCTCGCGCATCAGTCGCATCCGGGTGCGCGGATCGGTGCCGTGGTTGCTCATCTCTTCGCGATTCCAACCGGCGCCGATCCCGAACTCCAGGCGTCCTCCGGAGAGATGGTCGACCGAGGCGACTTCGTTGGCGGTGACGATCGGATCCCGCTCGACGATCAAGCAGATGCCCGAGCCGACCCGCAACGTCGAAGTCGACTCCGCGGCTGCCGTCAGCGCGACGAATAGATCGTAGGTGTGGCTGTACTTGCGCGGGAGCTCGGCGCCGCCCGGCCAGGGAGTCTCGCGGCTGGACGGAATGTGGGTGTGCTCGGCAAACAGCAGCGAATTCTGACCGCGCTCCTCGACGAGCCGCGCGAGCTGACCCGGACGGACCGCGTCGGGGGTGGGGAAGTACCCGACTCCGAACTGCATGGAGCGGAGTCTAATCGGCTGTGGGCGGGCGGCGGTTACGATGCCGGCCGGCCGCGACGCCCGCTCCCGCGCCGTGTGGGCGCCTGGCGACGGGCTCGCTCAAACAGCGTGGCGACCTCGGGCTCCATGTAGTAGTCGGTGCCCCCATCGGCGCGCCCCTCGGTGGTGATCGGAAGCACCCGGCCGAGGTGTCGCGAGTAGCGACCGGGCCAGGCGAGGATTCCGGCGACGCCGTGGGCACCCTTCTCGAGTCCCAGGCGCTTAGCGATTTCCTCGCCGCCATAGCGCTCTCCGTGCCCGTCGGCGAGCAAGTCGAAGAGGGCGCGGGCGGGGGGCGCCAGCTTGCCGTACAGCCACGAGGCCTGGTCGGCGTCTGCGGCCGACCAGGCGCTCGCCTCACCGCGGTGATAGCCCCGCGGGCCGCGACGCGCGCGGCCCCGGCGGGGAGGCGAGGTCCCAGGCTCGGCCTCGAGGAACGCTGCGAACCAGGCATAGAACTCCGGTACGCGCTCCTCGGGCACCGCGACTGTGACCTGCTTGTCGGCCATCAGGCCTCGGTCACCTCGGGTGGCCTGATCGGCTCCGGGGTGGCCTGCTCCTGCTCGTCGGCTCCACGACGCTGCTCGCAGCGGCGCCCGTGGTGTCCGCGATGGGGCCGGCCGTATCGTCCTCTCCGTCCGCGGCCTCGGCCTGCCAGGAACCGTGCAAAGAACGCATGGAACTCGGCGACCCGATCCTCGGGGACATCGACGACGACCTGCTTGTACTGCTGGGTGGTGATGGTGGATTCGGTATCCATTTTTCCCTCCTTGATTGCTTACAACTGCCAGCATAGCAGAAGTAAATACTTAAGTAAAGAGCCGTCGGCGGAGCGGACTTGAAAGCCGCCTTGCGGACTCGAATGAGACAATCGGGCGATGAGCTCGCGCGCCGTTGACGACAGCGTGGCGTCAGGGTCGGCAACGGACTACTACCTGCTCGACCAGACGCTTTCCGATCCAGACCGGCTGATCCGTGACCGGGTGCGTTCGTTCGCCGACCGCGACGTGCTGCCGATCATCAACGACTACTGGGACAGGGCCGAGTTTCCGTTTGAGCTGATCCCGAAGCTGGCCGAGCTGCGCGTCGCCGGCACCAGCATCGAGGGCTATGACTGCCCGGCTATGTCACGGCTCGCCGCGGGCATCGTCTCGCGCGAGCTCGCACGTGCCGACGGCAGCCTCAACACCTTCTTCGGGGTGCACTCGGGACTTGCGATGGGAGCAATCGATCTGCTGGGCAGCGAGGAACAGAAGGCCAAGTGGCTGCCGCCGATGGCGCGGCTCGAGAAGATCGGCGCCTTCGGGCTCACCGAGCCCGAGCACGGCAGTGATTCGGTGTCGCTCGAGACGACCGCGCGCCGGGTCGGCGACGCCTACCTCCTGAACGGCGCCAAGCGCTGGATCGGCAACGCCTCGATCGCGGATGTGATCGTGATCTGGGCCCGCGGCGATGATGGGCACGTGGGCGGCTACCTGGTCGAGAAGGGGACACCCGGATTCGATCCCGCCACGGTGATCACCGGCAAGATGGCCAAACGAGCGGTGTGGCAGACCGAGATCTCGCTGAACGACGTGCGGGTCCCGCTCGAGGACAAGCTCGCCCACGCGCACAGCTTCAAGGACACCGCGCGGGTGCTCAGCGTGACCCGCGGCGGCGCCGCGTGGGAGTGCCTCGGTCACGCGATCGCCGCGCTCGAGGTAGCGATCTCATATGCCCAGGAGCGCTCACAGTTCGGCAAGCCGATCGCCAGTTTCCAGCTGGTCCAAGGAAGGCTCGCGACGATGGTCGCCGAGACGACCGCGATGCAGCTGGTGTGCTTTCGCCTGGCGCAGCTACAGGAGGAGGGCGCGATGACCGGGCCGATGGCCTCGGTGGCAAAGCTGCACAACGTCCGCAAGGCCAAGCTGGTGTGCTCTGAGGCTCGCGACATCCTCGGCGGCAACGGATTGCTAATCGATTATCACGTGGCGCGCCACCTGACCGACCTCGAGGTAGTCGACACCTACGAGGGCACCGACACGATGCAGTCACTGTTGATCGGCCGCGACGTGACCGGGATCTCGGCCTTCACCTGATCTCCCGGCCACAAAGCGCGAGACAGGGTCCCCTGCCCACCCGATCCGAGGAGCGGCTGATCTCCGAGCTCGAGGCTGATCTCCGAGCTCGAGGCTGATCTCCGAGCTCGAGGCTGATCTCCGAGCTCGAGCTTGTCTTTAGTCGAGGGCGGTCCTGGGATCATGGGCGGATGCCAGATGATCAGAACGTGTTCGAGATGACCGCGTGGGAGCGCGACCTGGGAACTGCCCGCGGCGCCCGCCTGGGGCCCGGGGCCGGGAGCTCCCAGCTCGGCTGCTCTCTGTTCGAGCTAGACCCGGGTGGCCAGGCCACGCCGTATCACACCCACCATGCCAACGAAGAGCTGCTGATCGTGCTCGCGGGCGAGCTCGAGCTGAGGACGCCGGACGGGACGCGAATCGTCAAGCGTGGCGCCGTTGTCGCGTTCCCGACCGGTCCGGCGGGCGCACACCGCCTGCGCAACGTCTCCGATGCCAAGGCTCGATACGTGTTGATCTCGACGATGCGGTTTCCGGAGGTCGCCGAGCAGCTCGATACCGGGACCGTGCTCGCGATGACGGGACCTGGGAGTGGCTGGGCGTTTCCTGAGGGAGCGCAGGGGGATTACATGGCGCTGACGGTGGCGGCGATCGAGGCGGATCCGGCCGGCTGAGGGTGCTAGCGTCCTCGCACTCGCGGCCCCGCTTGAACATCCTGGGCAACGTCCCACTCGACGCTCTCCAGATCTCGAGTGGGTTGTTTCCCCTCACCCTCAAGGGAAACGCCCCACTGGGGATTCAGCGCCCGCCGAATGGGACGTTGACCAGGTCGAGGCGCGCTGCTGGAGCCGGCACGACGATCTCGCCGATCGTCTCGGTCCCGCCGCGCGTGTGCAGGCGGGCGGTGATGGCCGCGGCAATTGCGTCTCGCTGGTCTTGGTTGCTCCGGGCCGGCGCGCCCTCGAGTCCGAGCGCTTGGAGGCCCTCGCTGCTCCAGCGCGACCGGGTTCGAGCGCCTCGTTTGCCGAGCCAGCGCGTCCAGGACGCGGTGGGGAATACCTCGATCGCCTCGACCTTCATCCTCGCCAGCGACTCGTATAGCCGCAACCCCTCGACGATCCAGGCGTAATACGCGCCGGCGTGGACGTGCTCTGCATCGGGTGTCCAGCGGATGCCACAGATTTCCCTGCTCAGCCGCCGCTCGTCGACACGAGTCCGCTGGCCGTCCGGCGCGCAGCGCTTAGGGCTGTCGATCGCGACGAGCGCCGGTCGAACGTCCTCGACGAATGCCATCACCTGCGGGGCGCTCAATCCTCCTTCGAGCGCCAGCAGCCGACGATCGTCGATCATCGCGAGATCGAAGCCCTTGCGCCTGGCCCCGACATCGACCCCGACCCATGTCGGCGCCCCAACAGCGCGACCGCCTGCGCCGCGGCTATTGCCCGGGCGGGTCCGGCGGCTGCTGGCCCGCCGGCGTGGACGAGACATCCTGATGGGCGCCTGGCTCCTTGACGGCCTCGGCCGCCGACTTCAGCTTGTCGCTCATCGAGCCCTGGCCCTTGGCGATGTCCATCAGCTCTTCGGCGTCCTCTTTGACGCTCTCGGGGCCCCCGCGTTGGTCGACGATCGCCTTCGCTTGAGCGGCCAGCTTCTTCCAGTCCACCGAAACACCTCCCGTGACGTCATCGCGTCACTGCTGAGCTCGACGAGGTAACGATTGCACAAACCGCCAGGGACGCTCAACTGCCGCGACCTCGCCCGGCCAGCGGCACCGCCGCATCGCGGCGAGCGGCCACCTGTAGGAGCTTGCGCAGTGCCGGCGAGAGCCCCACCTCCTGAATCGCGGCTTCGACTTGTACCGTGCCCGCGTCTCGGTCGAGCAGGTCGATCGGCCCGGCGTGCTCGAGCATCTCGAACATCTCCCGATTGGTCGCGAGCATCAGCGCCGAGAAGGTGTCGATCCCCTGCTCCCGCGCGCGAGCGCTGATCACCTCGAGCAGGATCGTTCCCAGCCCGCGTCGCTGCAAGTCGTCGACTACCGTGATCGCAAGTTCAGCGGCCTGAGGGCGCTCGCTGAGACGGATGTACCGCGCGACGCCGACACCCTCGCCGGTCTCCTCGTCGACGGCGATGATCGCCTCGCGGTCGCAGTGATCGACGTCGAGCAGGTACCGAATCATCTCTTCTCTCAGCTCCGGCATCGGGGCGAGAAACCGCCGGTAGCGCGACTCCTCGCTGAGTCGGTCGAAGCCGCGCAAAAGGAGCTCTCTGTCCGAGCTCGAGCCCTGGCGCACCCTTACCCGGCGGCCGTCCCGCAGCGTCACCGGCGCACCGAGCGCAACCAGTTCCTCAGTTGGGACATTCGGGGAGAGTCGGTCGCGGCGGTCGTTCACGTGGTCGATGACTTCGGGGCCCGCTTCGCGGCCAGTTTCCCACGGCGTCAGGCCCGTGTGCTGCTCGCCGTCGCTCACCGGCCGCCGGTACGCTTTGCCCGGAATCGAGAATGGCAATCATCAACTGCCCAAAGTGCGGAGCTCGCAATCGAGTAGGGCCGATCTCACACGGCACTCCGCGTTGCCCTCGCTGTAAGTCTTTGCTCCCCTGGGTGGTCGATGCAGACGCGGGCACGTTTGCGGATGAGACCACCGCCTCGGTCCCGGTGGTGGCCGACTTCTGGGCGAAGTGGTGCGCTCCCTGCCGGATGATCGCTCCGGTCTTGCAAGATCTCGCGGCGCGAGGTGCGGGCCGGGTCAAGGTGGTGAAGCTGGACGTCGACGCCAACCCCGAAGTCGCGGCGCGATTCGGCGCGGCCTCGATTCCCCTGCTCGTGATCTTCCGCGACGGACGTGAGGTCGATCGAGTCGTGGGGGCGCTGCCGCGAGAGGCGCTCGAGCAGCGGCTCTCGCCATGGTTGGCGACCGGCGCTTGACATCCCGCCCCAGGCAGAACCGATGAGATTCTCCTCGCAGCCCGGTCTAAGCCGGCAGTGCCCCACCCAAATAGAGCCATGGTAGAAGCGGATCACGGAGACGCGGTCGAGCTTGCCGTCGCCGGCAAGAGGGTCAGGATCTCGAGCCCGGACCGGATCTATTTCTCCGCTCGCGGCGAGACGAAGCTCGACCTCGCCCGCTACTACCTCGCGGTCGGCGATGGCATCGTGCGGGCGCTGAGGAAGCGACCATGCATGCTACACCGGTTCCCCCGCGGCGTGGATGGCGAGAAGGTGCACCAGAAGCGACTCCCGAGCGGGGCGCCTGCCTGGGTGCAAACCGTCCGCGTGCAATTTCCGTCGGGTCGGCACGCGGATGAGCTATGTGTGACGGATCTCGCGAGCGTGGTCTGGGCAGTGCAGATGGCCACCGTCGAGTTCCATCCCTGGAACTCGCGGTGCACCGACACCGAGCGCCCCGACGAATGGCGCATCGATCTCGATCCGATGCCCGAGTGCGGACTCGACACGGTGCGCCGCGTGGCCCGGGTCGCCCGCGAGGTGCTCGACGAAATCGGCGCGGTCGGCTGGCCGAAGACCTCGGGGGGATCGGGCCTGCACATCTACGTCCGGATTGAGCCGCGCTGGGCTTTTGCCGACGTGCGACAAGCGGCGCTTGCGTTTGCCAAGGAAGTGGAGCGCCGGGCTCCCGGGGACGCGACAACAACCTGGTGGCGCAAGGATCGTGCCCCCGACAAGGTGTTCGTGGACTACAACCAGAACGCTCGCGACCACACGATCGCGAGCGCATACTCGGTCCGCGGCGTCAAGCATGGCACGGTTTCGACGCCGATCACCTGGGAGGAGATCGATGATGTCGCGCCGCAGGACCTGACGATCGCGACCGTGCCCGAGCGCTTCGCCCGTCTCGGCGATCTGCATGCCGGCATCGATGAGACGGTGTTCTCGCTGGAGACACTGCTCGAGTGGGCCGATCGGGAGCAGGTCACACCGTGATCGCAAGCACAGACCACAAAGCGGTCATGCTCTATTCTGAGCGGACCGGGTCCCGCGTGGCGCGCGCGTCCGCGGTGCAGCAAGTAAGACCGAACCCTCGTGACAGGAGTTACAAGTGCTCGGGCTAGCACGCTGGTGTATTGCACATCGCCGCAGAGTTGTAATCGGCTGGATCGCGCTCGCGATCATCGCAAGCGTCGTCGCGCAAGCGGCGGGGCGTAACTACTCGACCAACTTCACTCTGCCCGGGACCGAGGCCCAGCGAGCCACCGATCTGCTCACCCACGAGTTCAAGTCGCAGAGCGGCGACGTCGACACGATCGTCTTCCATACCTCGTTGGGCACTGTCGAATCGCCCGCGGTGCGCAGCGCGATCGAGCCGCTGCTCGCTCGTGTGAGCGGGATGCCCCACGTCGTGACCGTGATCAGCCCTTACACCCCGCGCGGGGCGATCCAGATCTCGCGTGACCGCAGGACGGCGTTCGCGACGGTCGACTATGACAAGCGCGCCAACCTAATCCCTAACTCCGCCGGCAAACCGGTGCTCGCGGCAGTCGACGCGGTCCATGTGCCGGGCCTTCAGTTGGCGGCCGGGGGCCAGGTGATCGAGAATGCTGAGGGCTTCAACATTGGCCCTGCCACCGTGGTGGGGGTCCTTGCCGCGCTGGTGATCCTGCTGATCACCTTCGGCTCGCTGATCGCGGCGGGGATGCCGTTGGTGACCGCGGGGCTCGGACTGATCACGGGCGTGGCGCTGATCGGGCTGGCGACGCATATCACCAGCATGTCCAACGTGGCGCCCGAGCTCGCACTGATGATCGGCTTAGGCGTCGGCATCGACTACGCGTTGTTCATCGTCACCCGATTCAAAGAGAACTACGGTCGCCTGCACGACGTGCAGCAGTCGGTGATCGAGGCGATGGACACCTCCGGCCGCGCGATCCTGCTCGCCGGCACGACCGTGGTGATAGCGCTGCTCGGGATGTTCGCGACGAGCGTCAGCTTCATGTACGGGCTGGCGATCGCCTCGGTGCTCACGGTCCTGCTGGTAATGCTCGCCTCGCTGACGCTGCTGCCCGCGCTGCTGTCGCGCTTCGGGGAACGGGTCGCGCGACCCAGTCGCTCGGCAAGGCGTCGCGCCGCCGCCAACAAGCCACCACGGGAATCAGTCTGGCGGCGGTGGAGCGTGATGGTCCAGTCCCATCCGTGGCCGCTGGCGATCGCGTCGCTGCTCGTGATGCTCGCGTTCGTGGCCCCGGTGACCGCGCTTCGGCTCGACAACAGCGACGCCGGCAACGACCCCAGCAACACCAGCAGCCGCCACGCCTTCGACCTTCTCGCGCAGGGGTTCGGCCCGGGCTTCAACGGTCCCCTCCAGCTCGTGGCAGAGCTTCCCAGCGCTAGCCACGCATCCTCGCTACCGGCGCTGCGAGCCGTGGTGGCGGGAACCCCGGATGTCGCCGCGGTGACCGCACCGCGGGTCAGTCCCTCGGGCGACGTCGGCGTGATGCAGGCCTACCCGCAGTCGGCCCCGCAGGCTCAGGCGACCACCGACCTGGTCAATCACTTGCGCCACAACGTCTTGCCCCCATTCGAGCGCCGGGCGGGGGTCAAGGTCCTAGTGGGCGGGTTCACAGCGGGATCGATCGACTTCGCCCACGTGCTATCGACCAAGCTGCCGCTTTTCATCGGGATCGTGGTCGTGCTCTCGGCGCTGCTGTTGTTCGTGATCTTCCGCTCGCTAGTGATCCCGCTGCAGGCGGCGCTGATGAACTTGCTGAGCATCGGCGGCGCGCTCGGCGCGACCGTCCTCGTGTTCCAGAAGGGCTGGCTGTCGGGCCTGTTCGGCCTGCAACCTGGACCCGTCGAGCCGTGGATCCCGGTGCTGATGTTCGCCGTCGTGTTCGGGCTCTCGATGGACTACGAGGTCTTCCTCGTCTCGCGTGTGCGCGAGGAATGGATCCGACACCGAAACGCGACCACGGCGGTCGCTGACGGGATCGCATTCACCGGCCGCGTGATCAGCGCTGCTGCGGCGATCATGATCTGCGTGTTCCTGTCGTTCATGCTCGGCGACCAACGTTCGATCAAGGAGTTTGGGTTCGGCCTCGCCGCTGCGGTGTTCCTCGACGCGCTGGTGGTGCGGTGTGTGCTGTTGCCGGCGGTGCTCGAGATTCTGGGACCGACGACATGGAAGCTGCCCGGGTGGATCGATCGGCGCCTGCCGCATGTGAACATCGAGGGCAGCGCTGCGCGAGCGCTCCCCGAACGCGACGAAGCCGATCTCGGCGAGCCCTCGGAGCGCGAGGGCACCCCGGTCAGCAGCTAGCCCACCACGCGCTGCGGTTAGCCCAGCGCGCGGGCGGCGGCCTCAGCCTCCGATTGCGCGCTCACGAGCTCCTCCTCGGCCTCGCGGAGCGCCTCGGCGGCTCGGTCGCGCCGCTCCTGTGCGGTTCGCAGCGCGCGCTCCGCGCGCTCCAGCTTGCGCCTAGCCTGCGCCTTGGCGGCACGACGAGCTTTCGCCTCCTCCCGATCCGCCCGCTTGCCGACGGCGCTCGTCTTCCGCCCCGCGCGCCCCGGCGTCGGCGCCGCGCCGACTTCGAGCCCCTCGCCGAGCCCCACATGGCGCAGCTCGTGCTGTAGCCGGCCGTCGCGCACCAGCACGCGAGAATCGGAATCGAGCGCCGCGGCGTGCAGCGTGTCCGACACGCGTTCGATCGTCGCGGGGGTCAGCTCATCACCGCCGGAGTCGAGCAGGCCACGGGCCGCCGCGAGCAGCTGCTCGACCGCTGCCCGCTCGCGGCGGACGGCGGCCGCCAGCGCGCGGCCGTCTCCGTGACCGGAGACCACTTGCTGATGGGCCTCGCGCAGCGCGTCGCCGGAATCGAACAGCTCTGCCACCGGCCGATGCTGGGTGCGCACCAGCTGATTGACCGCCCAGGCCGCCACTGACGGCTTGCGCAGGGCAGCTACCTCCGCCGCTTGTTCGCGCTCGCCCTGGCCTCGCAACGCGCGCGCGAGTGCGTTCCGTTCCGGCACGAACCGATCAAGGCAAAGCCCGAAGAGATCGTCGATCGTCACCTGGTGCGGAGATGCTCGACGATCCGCTGTGCGTACCAGTCAGGCCATGGCGTGTCCGGACTGGCCCGAGCGTAGTCCTTATCGAGGCTCACGAGAAGCCACACAAGCTCGCTGCGAACGGGGACGGCGCCAAGCAACTGCGGCAGTTCCGAGAGGTTGACGAGCCAGTCGGCGTACCACGAAGCCCAGTCGGGGTCATCCCCGTCGACGATACGGTACACGAGGTGGTGGGTCTCGCCGGCCTCATGCAACAGCGCGGCGATTTTTGCGGTGTTGTCATCCATGGCGTCAATCATCAAGCCATCGCTGACCGTGCGCAAGCTCGCCTCCGCAGCTGGCGCTGACCTCACGACGGCGAGAGCCCGAGGCGCAAGCCCTAACCGGCCCGCTCTGCCGATGCCAGGCCGCGCCGCGCGAAGGCAGCGAGCAGCACCGCGGCTCCGGCGAGCAGCGCGAACGCGAGCGCGACCTTCACCGGAGAGCCGGCGAGCAGCCCGCGGCCGGCCTCGAGCGTCACGGTCGCGGGATTGAGCCGCGCGACCGAATGGATCCAGCCCGTCAGCAGCGACAGCGGCACGTACACCGGCGCCAGAAACAACAGCACGAACACCGGCATCTGGATCAGGGCGCCCGCCTGTTCGGTGCGCAGGAACATCGCGACTCCACACGCCCACAGCGCGGCCGTGAAGTTGACCACGATGCCGAGAAGCAGCAGGCCGAAGAGATTGATGCCACCGCCTCCGATGTTCATTCCCGCGATCAGCGCCGCGATCGTGACCACCGTGCCGGTGATGAACCACCGCAAGAGCGCACCGATCGCGTAGCCGGCGATGATCCCGCTGCGCCGCGGCGCACTCAACAGAAGCCGGCGGGCGAATCCGGAGTCGAAGTCGCGGGCGATCCCGAAGCCGGTGAACACCCCTCCGAAGGCCGCGGACTGCAGGAACACGAACACGAACACGAATGCCGTATATCCCGGCTTGTAGTTGAAGTTCGGGACATTGCTGATCCGCGACAGGCCACCGGCGAACGCCACCAGGAAGAACAACGGGAAGATGATCGCCGGGAGCAGGATCGCGGGGCTGACCACCGTGTTGTGGATCGAGCGCCAGGCCACGCCCTTGGCGACGTAGAAGAAGCGTCTCATGCTCGCGCCAGTCGCGTCTTCATCGCCTGGCCTGCGAGCGAGAGCGCGAGTACCGCAAGCAGCACCGCAAACCCGAAGGCAAGCGCCAGCGCCTCCGCGTCCCAGCCGGTGATGATCAGGCTGCGGACGCCCTCGATCAGGTACGAGACGGGGTTGTAGGTGGCCACCTCGCGAAACCAGTCACTCTTGATCACGTCTCGCGGCAGGCTCGACGAACTCAGGAACAGCGTCACGAACAGCAGCGGGAAGATGCCCTGCACCGCCTCGCCGGTGCCGAAGCGCAGCGCCAGCAGCGCCCCCAGGCTGGCAAAGCTAAAGCCGATCAGGATCGTCAGCGCCAGCAGCACCAGCGCCCCGCCGATGCCGCTGGCGATCCCCACCCCGGTCGCGAGTCCGACGAGCAGGTAGACGACCGACTGGATGCACGCGAGCACTGACGCGCCGCCGAGCTGACCGACCAGTAGCGCGGGACCGCGGACCGGGGTCAGCGCCAGCCGGTTGAAGAATCCTGTCTCGATGTCACGCGCGAGGTCCACGCCGGCCGTGATCGCGATGAACAGCGCGCCTTGAATGAACGGCACCGCGAGCGCGAAGGCGCGGTAGTCAGTGGTCGGGAAGCCGGGGATCTTGGTGGCCGCGCTCAGGGCGCTGCCGTTGATCGCGAACAGCATCAGCGGGAACACCAGCGGAAATATGAGCAGCGCACGTTGACGAAGGGTGCGCGTGACCGACCGCCGTAAGAGCGCGCCGATCTGATCCGGCAGCCCCGCGCCGGCTAGTCGCTCAGTGTTCACCGCCACCACCACCAGACACCGGCTCCTGGCTCTCGGGCTCCTCTTCTCCGGCGCCTTCGAGCTTGCGGCCGGTTTTCGCCAGGAACACGTCATCCAGCGATGGCTGGTGCAGCTGCAGGGATGCGACCCGAAGCTGCGCATGGTCCAGTGCGCGGACGATCTCCGCGAGCTTCGATTCGCCGCCGGGAAGCTGCACCGTCACGCTGCCCCGTCCATTGCGCCCAAGAGCGCCGAACCCCGCCAGCAGCTCCGCGAGCGCGTCGCCGGCCTGCGGGTCAGCCGGCGCGACCTCCACGCTAGGACTCCCGATCTCCGCTTTCAGCTGGGCTGGGGTCCCCTCGGCGACGATCTTGCCGTGGTGAATGATCCCAACGCGATCGGCCAACGCGTCGGCCTCCTCGAGGTACTGGGTGGTGAGGAAGACGGTCATGCCCTCATCGTGGGCAAGACGCGCCACCTCCTCCCAGAGGGCGCTACGGCTCTGCGGGTCGAGTCCGGTGGTCGGCTCGTCGAGAAACAGGATTCTGGGGTGGTGGACCAGCGCCAGCGCGAGATCGAGCCGGCGTTTCATGCCGCCCGAGTAGCCCCCGACGCGACGGTCCGCTGCCTCCTGCAGGCCAACCCGCTCGAGCAGCCTCTCGGCCCTGCGCTTGCGGTCGCTCTTGCTGATCCCCTGGAGCGTGGCTTGTAGCAGCAGGTGCTCGCGGCCGGTCAGAATCGGATCGAGCGCGGCCTCCTGAAGTGCCGCGCCGATCGACGCGCGGACCTGCGCGCCTTGGCGGACGATGTCGAATCCGCCCACAGTCGCACGACCGCTCGTCGGCGGCAGCAGTGTGGTCAACACCAGCACCGTGGTCGACTTGCCGGCACCGTTGGGTCCGAGGAAGCCATAGATCTCGCCCGGAGAGACCGCGAGGTCGATGCCGTCGACCGCGCGGGGCCCCTTGCGGAACTCGCGGACGAGCTGCTCGACCTCTATCGCGGTGGACTCGTTGCTCACGCTCTCAAAGTAGCAAAAGCTTGAGGTGCGAAACTATTTAGATAGCCAATAATTCTGGTGGCGAGAGTCTGCGCGGCGGTAGCTCGCTCCCGGCACCGTGCGCAGCCACACGGCAGCGTCCGGGGCGCTACGGAACCGTGACGCCTTGCAATACGACGCTGCCGCGAGTCGGGTCGAGTTCGATTGACTGCGCCACGCCGGGCGGCGGGATCGTGTCCATCACCTTTGGCACCGAGGCCGGATCGACCGCGCAGATCGGGCTCTGCTCGCCGGCCGAGCAGACTCCGAACTGGTACTGCTGCGGGGTTGCGGCAAACGTCCGGGCGAGAGCCGGCTGCGTTCCGTCCTGGCCTGTCAGCGTGACGGTGAACACCCATCCAGGGCCGACCGTGCCAAACGCCGCTCGGGGCACGATCACGGTCGCCGTGCCGCTCGCCTGGTCGGCGACCAGCTGTCCAGTTCCGAGCGACGCCCCGGCGGCGTTGGCCCACACGACCGGGGCAAAGCCCTGGGCCTCGATTCGCTCGCTCCAGGCGTCGGCTGGGGCGATCGAGTAGTTCCAGGAGGCAAACGGCGCAGCGGTGGAGGTGCTCGTGGCCGTGGGATCGTGGACGTACACGTCGAGCAGCTGAGCGCCGAACGCCGCTCCGAACGTCGGCGTCAGGTTGCGAATCTTGACTTGGATGTAGACGTCGGTTGCCGTTTGGCTGACCGTCAGCGCGGTCAAGTCAAAGGCGCCCGGCTGGAAATCGGATGCCGTCGGATACGCGTAGGTCCCGGGACCGTTGTCATCCCCGACCGGGTCGCTGACAGCCAGGACCGTAGTCCCGGGTACGAGGGTGTTGACCACCGACACCTGCGAATAGCCCGTGCTCCGCCCGAGCGTCGCGGTCACGGTGATCTTGGTGGTGCCAAAGCCATCGGCCAGCGACAGCGACCAATCGCCGGATGAATTCGCGGTTGCCGAGGCGATTGCGGCGGCTCCACCGATCGACGGGGCGGCCTCGGCCACGAGCTTCGCCCCGGGCGTGCTGGTTCCGGTGACGGTGACCGTGGAGCTCGTAACGCTCGCGCCGTTGGCGGGCGAGGTGATCGACAGCGGCAGCGATCCCGGCATCCCGCGGCGGACGTAGCGGTTGCTCACGATCGCGGAGGTGTCGAGGTCACGCCCCGCGCTCAGGTCGAGCGCGAGCCGCGCATACTGCGCCTGCGCCCAGGTCAACGGGCTCGCAGAGCCGGCCGGCGCGCCTGGGCTGAAGCCGATCGATGCAGTCGCCGGGTCCGAGCCGTACGGTGAGGGCGCCAACGCCGGATCCTCCCAGACCTGCTCGGGCTCGAGATAGTGGCCCGAGGTCATGCGCGCCATCGTGCTCAGCAAGGTGGCCGCGAACGAGCGATCGGATGCCGACACCTCGTACTCGCCGCGCTCGCCGTCGAGCACTGGCCACAGGTGCCCAGAGCCCGTGTCGGTCGGCGGCCACGGTGCTCCCGTGAGCGGACAGCTCGTCGGATCGGGCACGTAGCAGTCGCCGTAGCCGTCCTCTGACCCCGGCGCCGAGGTCCCGTAGCGATAGAAACCCGGGCCGCTGGGGGTCTGGCGCTCGATCACCTTGTCGATCACGTTCAGCGACGCGCGGATCGTCGGATCGCCGGCGCTGAGCACGCCGAGGCGAACCAGCTCGAGGAACCCGGCGTCGACGATCGTGCGCTGGTCGACCGTGATGCTGCCGTTGCCGAGGTTCACCAGATCGCCCGAATCGGGATCCGCATTCTTGGCGATCCTGATGAAGTAGCTGGGCGCGTACGGGCCGTTGGTGGTGACCGTCCACGCCTTGATGTTGCGAGCGAAATCGTCGGCCGTGGCTTGGTAGATCGCGGCCCTCGCAGTGTCGCGGTGCACCCTCGCGATGCTCGCCGCCGCGGTCAGCCCGGCGATCTCCGCCGCGATCGTCGACGGCGAATAGCCACTCTGCTCCTCCCAGCGCTCGACGCCGTCCGACGGCCCGTTCGCCACGAGAAAGTCGGCTGCCGGGATAACGTGATCGTGGTAGAGCGTCGCATCGCCGGCGAGTCCCGACTGCCAGGCCATCAAAATCGGATACGAGGTCTCGTCCAGCTGTAGCCCGCCGGTGTCCGGGGCCGGTTTGCCGTTCAGCAGCGAGTTCCGCGGCATCGAGCCGTTGGCCTGTTGCTGGCGGTCGAACAGGAAGTAGGTGGCGGCCCGGGCAGTTCGGAGGTCGCCGGACAGGAGCAAGGCGGTGAACGCCTCGTAGAGATCGCGGGCGAACACCTCTCGGTATGAGCCGAAGTACGTGGGCGCGCCGTTTGTGAGGTTGCCGGCGGGGACCGATTGGCCCCAGGGAGAGGCGAGGCCGGCGGCGATCGCGCCCGGGAACGTCTTGTCCTCGCTTGCCTTCACGACGTTGACCGAGCGGTAGTACTGACGGATGCCCGCCCGGCCCAGGCTGCCCGAGGGCCGCCGCAAGCTTGCCTCGTAGCTTCGCCATTGGCGCTCGTAGCGAGCGCCGGCCGCCGCAAAGGACTGCGAGACCGACGCGACCGCGACCGCGAGCGCCCTGGTTTCGGAGGTGCCGAACCCGAGCGCGAGGTTCAGACCGCCGCGGCTCGGGACCCGGAGCGCAGCAGTCAGGGCTACGTGTCCATCGGGCGCGGAGGCGTAGGGCGTCAGAACGTGACTGGAATCGAGCATCGCCAGGCCATCGCTGGGAGTGCCCGCGTAACCGACGCTGGCGCTCGCGAACCCTGCAGAGGACTCGAGCGCTTCAAACGTCGGCACCGCGTAGTCACGGTTGACCGCATCGGTCTTCGTATTGGTGTTGGAGGCCACCGGGATCTCTTGGCCCCCCACGCTCGCAAGCTCGGCGCTGTTGCCGCCAGCGTTCTGCGATCCGCCGCCACCGGTACCTCCGGCCAGCGGGTCGAGCCGCACGTAGAGCCGATCCCCGCGCGGCGCCTCGAAGCGGGCGCGCATCAGGACCGCGTCGCGAGCGGGATCGGCCAGGTAGCTGGTGATGATCCGGTAGTGGTGGGCGGCGCTGGTGGCGAGGACCGTACATGCCATCCCCGTCGGGCTGGGTCTCACCGTGTAGGTCATGTCGCGCGTCTGCAGGTCGGTGAACGTACGACCGTCGGTCACCAGATACTGCAGTGTGTTGACGTTGGTCGCGTCGACCGTTGGCCAGTACACATCGGATAGCACGCCGTCAGCGACCGTGAACCAGACCTTCGAGCTCGTGTTGCGAGCGGTTCCGACACAGTCTTTGCGCGCGAGATCGAAGTAGCTCTCGGCGCCGGGCGCTCCCGGTCCCACGCTTTCGGCCTGGGCCGACGCCGCCGCGCCGGCGATGAGCACGCCAATCGCGACCACGGTGACGAGGAGGTGGCGGGCTCTGGAGCGCCGCGCTTGCCGGTCCCGAAGCGGACTGGGGCCTGGGTCCAGCATCAGGGATCGCCAAGCCTAGTTGCCCAGCGGCGATGCAGTCAAGGCAAGCCGCAGCTCCCGATGGGTAAGGTGCCGGCATGGCCGACCGTCTCGGCCCGTATCGGGCAAAGCGCGACCCCTCCAAAACGCGGGAACCGGGCGTGCGCGATACGAAGACGGGTCGGCGCGCGGGGCGTGATCGCGCGCCGCGGTTCGTGATCCAGAAGCATGCGGCGTCGACCCTTCATTACGACTTCCGCCTCGAGGTCGATGGGACGCTGCGCTCGTGGGCCGTGCCCAAAGGCCTCTCCACCGACCCGCGGGTGAAGCGGCTGGCCGTGGAAGTCGAGGATCACCCACTCGAGTACGCGGACTTCGAGGGGAGGATCGGGGAAGGCAGCTACGGCGCCGGCGCGGTGATCGTTTGGGACGCCGGCACCTACCGGAATCTAGATCAGGCGCAACCGATCGCCGACGCGCTTTCGGCGGGACACGCGAAGGTCTGGCTCGAGGGGGTGAAGCTACAGGGTGGTTGGACCTTGCAGCGCACGCGCGCCGCCAGGCAGCCGCAGTGGCTCGTGATCAAACGACGGGACGAGCGAGCAGATGCACGCCGTCACCCCGAGAGCACCCAGCCCGAGTCCGTCAAGACCGGGCGCACGGTCGAGCAGGTGGCCGCTGAGGACGACGCGTGAGTGACCGATTCGCGGGGCTGAGCGCCGGCGAGCGCGGCCTGCTCCGCGCCGCGCCGGCGCCCGAGCACGCGAGCGTGATGAAGGCGGTTCTCACGACCGATCGGTTCAGCGACCGGAACTGGATCTTCGAGCGCAAGCTCGACGGGATCCGCTGCCTGGCGGTTCGATCCGCTCGCCAGGTCCGCCTGCTGTCGCGCAACGACCTGTCGCTGAACGCCCGCTATCCCGAGCTCGAGACGGCGCTCGAGGCAGAGCCGTGTGAGCGCTTCGCGGTCGACGGGGAGGTCGTCGCGTTCGAGAAGTCGCGGACCAGCTTTGCACGCTTGGCAGCGCGGGGTCACCACTACGTGCCGGTCTTCTATTACGTCTTCGATGTGCTCTGGCTCGACGGTCAGGACCTCCGCGCGCTCCCCTTGCGAGCCCGCAAACGGCTGCTGCGATCGGCGCTGACCTTTCAGGACGGCGTCCGTTGGACGCCCCATCGAAACACGAGCGGCGAGCGTTTCTTCGAGGAGGCCTGCCGGCACGGATGGGAGGGACTGATCGCCAAGCGTGCCGAGAGCCCGTATGTGGCGACCCGCTCGCGCGATTGGCTCAAGTTCAAGTGTGAACAGGGCCAGGAGCTGGTGATCGGCGGCTATACGCCGCCGCGCGGATCGCGCCTCGAGTTCGGAGCGCTGCTGGTCGGGTACTACTCCCAGGGAAAACTGAGGTACGCGGGCAAGGTGGGCACCGGCTTCGACGAGTCGACGCTTCACGACCTCGGCGGCCGGCTGCGGCAGCTCCGCCGCCCCGAGTCGCCGTTCACCGACGCCGCGACGATCCGCGAATCGGGCGTCAGCTGGGTCGAGCCCGAGCTCGTCGCGCAGGTCGGCTTCACCGAGTGGACCACCGCTGGGCGACTGCGCCACCCCCGCTTTCAAGGACTGCGCGATGACAAGCGCGCTCGCGAAGTCGTCCGGGAGTAGGCAAGCGGGCCATCCCGATCTCGGACGGCTTGGCGCGTGCTCGCGGCTCGCCGGCCGGCGCTCAGCGAGCCAGGCGGCGCTCGGCAACGGCGAGCACTGTGCGGCGATTGCGATGCTGGCGTTCGTAAAGCTCGACTGCGGCGAGCTCGGCTCGATCGGCAGCCGCGAGGCGCGCGATCACGTCTCGAGCATTCATCCGTTGATATCCGTTCCACGGCTCGAGCACCGTGACCTGCGCGCCGGCGCCTTCTTCAGCTCCAGGCTCGGCGAGCTCCTCGACGAGCTCAGGATCTTCCGATACGTGGACGGGCTCGCTTGCGGCGGTGCGCTCGTCCGTCCGGGCCGCCACCGGGGCGACGCCGTTTCCGGAATCTCGTCCCCGCGCCGGCTCACCCTGTGCCGGCGGGAAGCTCCTCTCGTCTGAAACCGCGGCCTGTCCCGAGTAGATTTCAGCTCCGTGGGTGTCAGTTCTCGAAACACGCTGGCCGAGCGTGCACTGCACCATCGCGAGCGCGCGCGAGCCGGCCTGCTCGACGCCGCGCAACACCAGTCCCGCGGCACCGACGCTGAGCCGCAACGGCAGCGTGATGATTGCACCCAGCATTGCAGTCGTTTCTACCCAGGCGCTCGCAAACCAACCGCCCGGCTTTCGGAGCTCGCACGGTGAAGCGCCGGATCGCGGAGCGCGACTGGGGTCAGATCGCCGCGCGACTCGTGAAGCGCTTCGGCGATGAGGCTTACTTCGCTGCTGTGTGCCTGCGCAGCGGCATGGTGGGGCGCGCCTCGCCGCGCCGGCTAGTCGAGATTTTGCGCGGTTTTGACCGCTTCGGTTTGCTTGGGGGCGCAATCGCGGCCGGCGCGATCAAGCACGGCGATCGTCCGGCGGTGATCGACGAGCTGGGACAGGTCTCCTACCGTGAGCTGGATCAGAGGAGCAACGCGCTTGCGAACGCCTGGCGCGAGCTGGGGCTCGGTCAGGGTGAAGGCGTAGCGATCCTGACACGTAACCATCGGGGCTTCCTGGTCGCGGTATTCGCCGCCGCAAAGTGCCGCGCGAAGCTCGTGTTGCTGAACAGCTCGTTCGCCGGACCGCAGATCGAAGAGGTCGCCGAGCGCGAGGGGACCGACCTGCTTGTGTACGACGATGAATACTCGGAGATGGTCGCCGCGATCGAGCCGCCACGGGGACGGTGGCGCGCCTGGGCCGAGCAGCCTGGGCCGGACACGCTCGACGCGCTGATTCACCGTGGCAGCCCCGACCCGCCACCCAAGGGTGACGTGCCGCCGCGGATCGTGATTCTCACCAGCGGCACCACCGGTACCCCAAAAGGCGCTCCGCGGCCGGAGCCGCGGTCGCTGGCACCGCTTGGAGGATTCCTGACCAAGGTTCCTTTCCGCGGCGGCGAGGTGACCGAGCTGTGTGTGCCGATGTTCCATGCGCTCGGGTTCGTGCAATCGATTCTGGGGATTGCGCTCGGATCGACGCTGGTGACGCACCGGCACTTCGATCCCGAGCAGACCCTCCGCAGTCTCGAGCGCCGGCGCGCGAGCGCGCTCGTCGTTGTGCCGGTGATGCTCCAGCGGATACTCGAATGCGCGCGCGCGAGCGGGCTGGAGCCGCGCGAGCGCCTCGACCAGTTGCGGATCGTGTTCGTCGGCGGCTCGCAGCTCGGCGCCGAGCTGTGCAAGCGCGCGATGGCCTCGTTCGGACCGGTCGTGTACAACCTCTATGGCTCGACGGAAGTCGCGGTCGCCACGATCGCGACGCCGGAGGACCTGCTCGAGGAGCCTGGCTGCGTGGGCAAGGTCGTGCGCGGGTCGGTGGTCGAGATTCTCGACGATCATGGCGAGGAAGTCGTGCCGGGAAGCATCGGACGCATCTTCGTCGGCAACTCCTCCCAGTTCGAGGGCTACACCGGCGGCGGTGCAAAGGAATTCGTTCGCGGGCTGATGGCCTCGGGCGATGTGGGTCACTTCGACCGTGTGCATCGCTTGTTCATCGACGGGCGCGACGACGACATGATCATCTCCGGCGGGGAGAACGTGTTCCCCGGCGAAGTCGAAGAGTTGCTGGCGGGTCACGAGGCGATCGCGGAGGCTGCGGTCATCGGCGTCGACGATGAGCAGTTCGGTCAGCGGCTGAAAGCGTTCGTGGTCACCCGCGGCGACGCCACGCTGAGCGAGGACGAGGTGAGGGACTATGTGCGCGACAACCTCGCTCGATACAAGACCCCTCGCGACGTCGTGTTTCTCGATGAGCTTCCTCGTAACCCGACCGGGAAGGTGCTCAAGCGAGAGCTCGTCCGCCACGCGGCCTAGCGCCGAGGGCGATCCTCGCTGGTCGTGTGGCTCCCTCCCAGCGAGGGCTGGCGTCCGACTGTCCACGGACGCGGCGTATACGCTCGGGTTATATGACCGACGCTCTCGCATTCCGCTCGCAGTTTCCGGTGTTCGATCGGCTCTCGTACCTGAACGCCGGTACTGAAGGCCCCGCTCCCCGGGCAGCTGCCGAGGCGGTTCACGGGCAAGTGGATCTCGAGGCGACCCAGGGTCGCTGCGGCCGGCCGTACTTCGAGCATCTGATGGAGATGGCGACGGCGGTGCGCGCGGGGTACGCGCGGGCACTCGGCTGCGACCCCGCGGAAGTGGCGCTCACCGGATCGACCACCGACGGCGTCAACACGGTGATCGCCGGCCTCGACTTGCGTCCCGGAGATGAGATCCTTACCAGCGACGAGGAACATCCCGGGCTGCTCGCGCCGCTCGGGCGAGCTCGCCGGCGCCAAGGCGTGACGGTCAGGGTCGTCCCGTTCGATGACCTCCCCGGTGAGGTCTCGCCCTCAACGCGCCTGGTCGCCTGCTCGCATGTCTCCTGGGTCAGCGGCCGCATTGTCGATACGCGCGCGCTTGCAGCGAGCGGAGCGACCGTATTGCTCGACGCGGCGCAGGCGCTCGGCGCGGTGCCGGTCGACGTTCGCGCCATCGGCTGCGATTTCTATGCGGCCTCCGGTCAGAAATGGATGTGCGGGCCTGAAGGCAGTGGCTGTCTGTACGTGCGCCCCGAGCGTCTGGAGGAGTTGCTGATTCCGTGGCCGGGCTACGGCTCGCTCGCCGATCCGGTTCAGGCGCTCGAACTGGAGCCCGCCGAGGGGGCGGCGCGCCTGGATCACGGCTTCCCGGCCGGCGTCCGCAGCAGCTGGGCGCTCGCTGCGCTGGGGGTGTTCGAGGAGGCGGGCTGGGAGTGGGTTCACCAGCGCGCGGCCTCGCTCGCCGCCTGGCTGGCGGAGCGGCTCGCCGAGCAAGGCCTGGTCGTCGGGCCGCGCGGGAGCTCGACACTTGTCTCATGGGCCGCGGACGACGCCGAAGCCGAGGTCGCGCGATTGGCCGCGGCCGGCATGATCGTTCGCAGCATCCCCGCGTTCGGTCTCGTGCGGGCCTCGGTGGGAGCATGGTCCTCCGAAGAAGAGCTCGATCGGCTCGTCGCGCTGGCGGTGCGGCAGCAGTAATCAGCGGCCGATCGTCTCGAGCCCCTGATCGACGAGCGCGACCAGCAGCTCGAAGCTCTGATCGAGCGACAGTGGGATGCCGAAGCCGCCCTCGGCCTCGAGCGAGACGAATCCGTGCAGCGCCGCGCGCAGCGCGCGCGTCGCGTGGACGGCGGCGTCGCCCTCGAGTCGGTATCCCCGGAGCACCGCGAGGACGACATCGACCAGGTCCCGCGCGGCCCGCTCATCGGCGACCGCACGGGCGTCCTGGACCGCGGCGTAGCTCCCCGGATGTTGATGGGCATAGTCGCGGTAGGCCCAGGCGACCGCGCGCAGCGCGTCGGTTCCAGCACGGCCCGCGGCGGCAGCCTGCAACCGTGCGCCGAGCTCTCGGGCCGCGCGCGCCGCCAGTCGCCGCCGAAGATCAGCGAGGCCATCGACGTGCGTGTACAGCGACGGCGCGCGGACGCCGAGCTCAGCGGCGAGCCGGGCCAGCGTGACCGCCGGTAAACCATCGGCGTCCGCTAGTCGCGCGGCCGCGGCGACCACTGTCTCTGAATCCAATCCCGCTCGCGCCATTACCGGCCGGCCGGCGAGCTCGCCCCCACCGGGGAGCCACCGGCCTGCTCGATCGCCGTATCCATCGCGCCACCTGGGCTGTGGGTCGCAGGACCATGTCCCACCACCAGGATCAGCGGATCGAGCGCCCTCAGCGTCCGCGCGGACTCGAGGTCCTTGTCCTTATCCCAGGTGGCGATCGCGGCCAGCGGGAAGCGAGGGTAGAAATGGTTCGAGACCGCCACGTTGCCGAACGAGGTGTATACGTCGCCCGCGATCATCGTGCGATCGCGGGTGTCGATGAATGAGACGTGGCCCGGGGTGTGACCGGGAGTCGGGACGACCTCGAGGCTCCCAACTCGCTCGCCGCCGCGAAGGCGAACATCGGCGACCGTTTCGATCTTTGGCCAGCTACCGGGGAGCTTGCCCTCCACTACCTTCTCCCCGGCGTGAATCCGCGCGTCCAGCTCGGGCATCAACACCTGCACCGAATCGCCAAGCCGCTGCTTGAGCGCATCGAGACCACCGACGTGGTCGCCGTGGCCGTGCGTCAGCGCGATCCGCCGCACCACTCCCCCTGCCTGCTGCGCGGCACCGAGCAGGTCATCGGCCGCCTTGCCGCCCATCGTCGTGTCGACCAGCGTGAAGCCGTCGTCCTCGCGGACGAGGTACGCGTTGACGAACCAGAGGCGCTTGAGTTGGATCAGGTTGCTGGTAACGAACGTGGTCTTCATCAGCGGGAAGCTCCTTGCGAGTCAGCTGTACCTAATATACATAGGAGATTACCTAATTCCCTTAGGTTGTCAAGCGGCGCGGATTCGCCGCAGCCGCGGCTCACGGCGCTCGCGAATCCCCCGGTCTACTCACGGCATTCGCAGATGCCCCGGGCGATCGGAGCCATATACGAGCTGTTCAGCGCCGACCCGCCGAGCCATCGCCTCGATCGGGACCGGTCCGTAGCTCGAGCTGTCGTAGAAGATGAGCGGGTCGCGTAGGTCGATCGCGGGAGCTCCCCGCGCCGCAAGCCGCTCGCTGAGCAGCGGCGCTCCTCCGGCCAGCATCGCGAACACCACCGTCAGCTTCGGGTGTCGGCGCCGGCCGAGCGTCACGAATGTGAGCCAGGCCGCCTGCATCTGCGCCACATAGTCGGTCAGCGCTCGCCACCACAGCGGCTCGTTCAGGCCAGCCTCGCGCTCGTCCGCCCCCGGGGCCGGCCCCGGATGCACCAGCAGCGGCACCGCTCGTGCCTCGACCAGCCCACACGGGAGTCCGGGCCGAGCGCTTCGATCCCGATCGGACTCGAGAGCGCGATCAACGCGACGTCGAGCCCGTCCGCGGCCACTAGATCGGCGCGGCGAGCCGGCGACTCGGACTTCACGTCGATCACCTATGGTCGTTCATCGGCGCAATGGAGAATCGTCAGGCCGTCGCTGCGACGCACGAATGGGAAGGACTCGCGCGCTGAGAGTGCGTCGAGCAGGGGATCGGTCCAGATGTGCTGATGGACATCGACCTGCAAGGGCCCAAGGCCGCGGTGAATGGGAGAGGTCACCACGGCATCGATATAAATCCAGGGATTTTCATCGAGGTGACCACACTCCGGGAACGAACTCCGCAAAGGGGGGAATGCGCGTCCTCGACGAGGGCGAGAGCGCGCTTCTTTACAAAGACAAGTATGTTTATTGACTTTATCACCTACGCTGGCGCCGCCGCAAGTGGGGAGCTCCGCTGATGACCCGCAGACCGCATCGGGCATTCGATCCGCGGCGCGTCGGAAGCCTCGAGTGCGCGGTGTGGGTCGCGTACTACCGGCGGAAGTGGGTCTCGTTCTTGCGCTCAGCGGTCTTGTTGACCCGGCACACGTTCGGTCTGCCATGGCCGGCGACGCTCTCCGGCGCATGGCTGGTGCTGCGCGCCAACCAGTTCTGGGCCCCATACCCTGACAACCAACCCGACCGCGCAAGGTTTGCGATGAGGCGCTTCTACCAGCTGATCGCGGGCCATTACGATGAGTCCTTCGATCCCGTTAAGGCGGCCGAGCTGGAGGTCGAATGGTGGCGGGTACACCGCGAGAACCAGCACGGCGAAGGTAGCGACGAGGGGGCGCTGATCGAGGCGCTTGCGGCCCTGTACGCCTACGTGTATGGGGTGCCGGTGGAGGATGTACACGTACCCGCAAGGCTGAGGGCGCTGGCGATGCGGCACTCAGATCGATGGGTGCGCGAAGGTTGCGACCCTGCGAGCCCGCTCATCGACGAGGAGCGCGCCGCGCTGGTCCGGTCGTACGCCGGGCTGCTCGCGGCGGTCTACCGCTGAGCGGTCAGGGGCCCGTACGCGCCTGGTGGCCCTCCGCACTGCGATGGCCAACCTCTAGCGAACCGGCGCGGCCGCGCGCGCGTGGAGCTCGAGCAGTCGCTCGAGTGACGGGCCGTCCGTCCCTCGCTCGTCGATGCGAGCCATGCCGCACTCGGTCGCGACCGCGAACTCGATCTCCCCGCCGCCTGCCATCGCGGCATTCACCAGCTCGCGGGTGCGCTCCTCGTCGCCTTCATAGTCGATCACCCCAAGGGCCAGCCGCTTGTGCGAGAGCTCGCGCAGGGGCTCGAAATACTCGGGGTTGCGCCCGGTTTCGCGGTCGGCCGGCATGTGCACGAAGTCAACGCCCTCGCTCGCGCTGTTCGCAAGCTCCACACACAGCGAGAGATCCTCTGGAACCGTGAAGTGCCGGTGCTTGTAGTCGCCGTAGCAGAAGTGAATCCCGCGGGTCGCGTCTGCAGGAGTGCGGGCGATCAGGTCACGCAGCGTGTCGATCACCACGTCCTTCTGTGCAAGGCTCCCGCCGACCGCGAAATTCCCGGTCACGGCTCCGATCTCGACGGCGACGTCGTACTGAAGCACGAGGTCCCCGCCGACCGCAGTCGCGATGTCTCTTACCTCAGCTTCGATCGCGTCCGCATAGACAGGAAGAAAACGCTCCTGATCCTCCCCTCGGACCCAGGTTGCGACGCTGGCGTAGGGGGTCGGCATCGAGACCTGGAACTTGACGTCCTCGGGGATCACCCCTTCCTCGCGCAAGCGGCGGAAGATCGCGTACGAATCCTCGGCCGCCCCCGCGTAGCCCAGTGAGCGTGGCGGCAACTCGCTCACCGACGGGGCGACGGACAGCGCCGGGAACTCACCGTAGTCCCGGTTATCGGCATCGGGCATGCTCTTCGTTCCCGCCATCTCGACGCCCTCAATCGCGCTCAGCTTGCCCAGCTGCCACCAGATCCACTGGCTGCGTTCTCCGGTCTCGCCGTCGGTGATCGCGTACAGATGACGCCCGAGGATCGCAGCCGCCGTCCGCATCGCGCTCTCCGCATCAGGCGCTCTCAGCCCGCCGACCAGATGCGCACCGACGGCCGTTCCTGTGTGGTCAGAACTCACAACTTCTCCCTCCATTCACTGCGCCGAACGACCCGCATGATCGCGTAAACCGCCCCACGGCCGCACTGGCCGCGGGGCGCGCAGTCCTTCCGTCTACGACGGCGGCTCGTAAGCGGCGGCTTTTGCTTTGCGCATCGCCTCCTGGGCCTCATCCATCCCGAATAGGACCGTGGTCTCGAGCTTCGAGAGAGCCCCTGACCCGCCGACGAGCATCCCGAGCGCGGTGGCCGTCGCGTGGTCCGGGGCCTCCATCAGGAACACGCCATCGAACTCGCCGAACGCGTACCAGAAGCCCACGAGCTTCGCGCCGACCGACTCAGCCGCGTCCCCGGCGGCCTTCGCGCGGTCCTGCGGGTTATCGACCAGCGCCTGTTTGGCCTCTGATGTGTAACTGAAACGACCCAGATACAGCGGCATCGGATCCCCCGATCTTTGAAGCTGGCTTCTGCGAGGGAGTCTGTCCGATGTCGTCGCCGGGATGCAAAAGAATCTCGGTGCCGGGGGGAGGCGAGTTGGGGGACGGGGTGCGGGGGCGAGGCGCGATGCGGGCGCGCGGCGCGATCCGGGGGCGAGGCGCGATGCGCCTGCCGCATTCACCGCCCCGCTTAGGATTGGCGCGCGCGACCGTCGGCCACGCGGAGGTTAGGCGCGGCTTGCGGCGACTCTGTCGTCGGCGCGCTCTCGCCGCTCGCCGTTTCGGCTGCCGCAATCAGCGCCTTCAGCTCGGCAACGTCGATCTCAATCGTGTGCGCCTCGCCGTCGATGATCTCGGCCGCATTAGGCTCTAGCTCCCGTGAGCGCAGTGGGGCGGTTGCGGTCGATGAGCTACGAGGTGGCGCCTGCCGCGCCGGTTGAGCGGTCTTTACCTTCGCCCGGAACGCGAGCTGGGTACCGCTCTCTCCCCACTCGAGCGCAAACCGCCCATCGAGCCGGTGGCCGATCCAGGCCGTAACAACCATCAGTGCCCCGACGGCCACGAGCGGCAATGTCCAGACAGAATTGGTCATCAGCAGCCCGCCGGTCAGCAAGAGCCCGAGTCCGATCAGAGCGAGCCGCGCCCGTGGGCGCGACATCCATTGCCAAAGGCCCGAGGCCAGAGTGGAGAGTCTCTCCGGCGTGAGCGATGGAGATGCGCTCGCAGGCCGCTGCGCCGGGGTTGGGGACTGCGATCGGGTCGCAGGCGGCTTTGCGGACGGTGATGGGGTGGAGGGGTGCTGCTCGGCCTGCTGCTGATCCTTGGCGCGCTCTTGTATCAGACCCCGATCGGCGCTCTCGGGCGGAGAGGATCGGTTGGGCTGGAGCGAGTCGCTGTGGGCACCCGGCAGCCCGACCTCCGAATCGGTCGGTCCCGATCCGTTTGCGTCCGTCGAAATCACCGCCATAACTCCTCAGTCGTGTCTCGCCTACCTCGGCTAGCGGGCGCGAGCTCACGCCAAAGGCGAGCCCGTCAACCCGAAGCTCACGAACAGACACGACACCATTCGACCAAAACGCCGACGAACCTTCATGAGATCGCACGCTGGGTGGTTGCATGGCCAGGCGCTGCGAGTCGGTGGTCTGAGTCGAGACGACCCGCTCCATGCGCGGGCTAACGTGACGCTCGACCCCGCCCCGGCCAGCGATGTAACTTTAGCCCGCGGCAGGCGGGCTATCGTGGCGTTCGATTCCGCCCTTGGCGAGGATGTAACTTTGGCCCGCGCCAGCCGGGCTAATGTGACGCTCGGTTCCCGAGCGGGCGCCGGTGTAACGATAGCCCGGGCACGACCTGCCGACCCGATCCGCTCGTGACGGAATTCTGAGCTCCCGGCCCCCGCCCGGGCATCACCGGTTCCTCTGAGCGGCCGCCCCCCCAACGACCCGCCCGGCCGCCACCGCTCACCGAATCCCAATCCCAACCCGCCCGCCACCGAATCCCAATCCCGACCCCCTCCCCACCGATTCCGCTTCGCACCAAGGACCGAGTCCGAGCCGCAGCTCAGGCTTGCCCTAGGCTTGTCGCCGAACGGATGACCGAGGCGAGGTAGAGGCGTGTCAGGCGGTGGTAGGAACGAAAGAGCTCGGAAGGACGGGTGGTGTGCGCGCGCTCGTGATCTCTGACACCCACTTTGGCGCCTGGACGGGCGAGGACATCCTGTCTCAGCCCGAGACACTCGCGCTGCTGGAACCTCATCTGCTCGATGTCGACGAGGTCATCATGCTCGGCGACATGTTCGACCTCATGTTCGGATCCTTGCGGGATGCGTTCAGAGCCTCCGAGGGACTGCTCGAGTTGCTGCGAGACAAGCTCCAGGGCAAGCGCTTCGTCTTCCTGGCGGGAAATCATGACCATCACATGGTCAGACGCGAGGCCGAGGAATTGCTTGGTCTCCAGCTGGCGACCGGCAGACCGCCAGACGAGTTGCACGGCGAGTTTCGGCGAGCAGACTTCTTCCGCCGTCTGCTCGAGCGCCACCTCGTGGGGGTCGAAGTCGACATCCGCTATCCGACGTACGCGGTCGCAGGGGTGCTCTGTACGCACGGGCACTATCTCGACTTTCATGCTCGCCGAAGCGGGGCCGCTCCCGGCCGACTGCTCGCGCGAGCGCTGTGGTCGATCGCCGTGGGAGGTCAGGAGCATACGCCGGCGATCGAGGATTACGAGGCGACGATCACACTGCTCACCTCGCTGCTCTACACGATCGCCCAACTCCCGAACGGAACCCATGCACAACGGCGTGCATTTGCCGCCTTCGAGGCGCTCGAGCGAGCCGTCCAAATCGCAAGAATGCCGGCGGGGGCCGCCGAGCGCACGGGTGATTGGCTCGCGTCGCACGCGGTCTCGGCGACTCGCGGGCGGCGGCGCGATCGAAGCGAGCGCGAGAGCGCGGGATATCGACATGCCCGCGTCCACGAAGCGGAGCGCCGGAGGCGCACGGGCGCGCCGACGGGAGGGGAGGCAGCAAGCCAGGCCCTCGTTCGTCTGGTGAACCCGAGCGATGAGGCCGGGCCGGCCGTCGAGGCGTTTGAGCAGGTGGTTCTGAACCTCGGCTGGGCAGCCGATACCGACAAGATCGTCTTTGCTCACACCCACCAGGCCCTCCACGGCGTCACTGGCTCACGCGGCTCAATCCGCTTTTGGAACACGGGCTCGTGGATCTACGAACCGGATCTCAGCTCGCGCGAGGCATATCTCGCCTACCTCCGCAACGGATGGCCGGGAACCGCGGTCTTGATCGACTCAGAGGAACCGGAGCCGCGGTTGCTCAGGCTCCGCGAGCACCTCAATCCACTCCACGGCATGCGCCAGGAGGACGAGCTTCCCGGTCGGGATTGACTGCGCCCGCCCGCGTGCACGAGCGTCAGGCCGACCCCGGGGCGGTTTCGCTCTCACACGCAGCCACAGAGATCACCTGCATCGGCTCCCGCGCGAACTGACACACAACTGAACGCCCTGGTCGCAACCGTGCTTCATTCTGGGGCATACCCGGAACCCTCGCGCATCCGGTCCGAGAATCCCGATCGATGGAGAAGATTGCGTGAGGTACCTCGCCGGCGGCTCGGCAGTTCTGTTGGCGGCCTTGATGCTCGTCGCCATTGCCTGGGTAGCGCTGTTCGGCGAGCATGGGTGCGGCGGTGCCGGTCAGCCAACCGTGAGCGCGCCGCTGTCGAGCACGCAGACCGCGGCGGAAATGGTCGCGTACCTGGAAAGCCAAGGAGTGAGCGCGGATGGGGCCGCGGGGATCGTCGGAAACCTGCAACAAGAATCGGGGTTGAATCCGGCTGAGCCTGGCCAAGGTCTCGCACAATGGAATCCAAGCTGGTGGGCACAACTAGTGTCATACGACAATTCCGTAAACCAAAATCCAAACACCTCCGCCGGCCAGCTGATGTACATCGTGTCAGAACTGCGCTCGAGCTATTCATGGTTGCTACACGACTTGGACAGAGCCACCTCGCCTCAACAGGCAGCGGTGATGTGGGAGACCGGGTATGAGAAATGCAGTGGCGTAACGGCCTGGATGCAAGTCACACCCGGTACTCTGTGCATGAGCGACAACCGCCAGAACTACGCAATCGGAGCTCTGCAGGCCGCGGCCGGCGGTGGTCCCGGGGGATCAGCAGAGCTGGCCGCCTACACCTCCGGTGCAGTGTGCAACTCCGCCTACCCGCTGACCGGGAGCATCGCTGGTTACACCAACCCCTTCTCACAGGCAACCGGGCTCGAATGGACTCGCACCGATCAAGGAGTCGACGCTTGCATGCGACCCGGCTCGCCGCTGCTGGCGTTCGCTCCCTCCAAGTATGTGCAGTCCGTGCCCGACTTCTACGACGGTCAGCCCGCGATGATCCTGCAAGTGACCAGCGGACCTCTGGCCAACAAGGACTGGTATTGGTCTGAGCAGATAACGCCGGCGATCAGCGTGGGTCAAGCGGTCGCGGCCGGGCAGACCGTCGCGACATATGCGGCCACCGGGACCTGCATCGAGAGTGGCTGGTGGGCGCTCGATGCCGGTCGGCCGCTGGGCGGAGTAGAGGGCTACACCGAGGGGGACAGCACCCTCTCTGGCGCCGATTTCCGCTACTTGCTGACGGTGCTTGGCGCCGGCCCGGGGTCCGGCGCCGGCCTCTCGGTACCCCATCCGGTGACGATCGGTAGCTCGTACTACCCACCGCCGCCGTACTGAGAAAGGCCCGCGATCGTGTTGGCCGTATCGAAGCTTGCCGGCCGCTCTCGGAGCGCGTGGGTGCGCCGAGCGCTCCCGATCGTGTGGGCCGTATCGACGCTCGCCGGCTGCTCGCTGAGCCCGGTGAAGCTGGCAGGTAAGCCCCCTACCGCGGCCAGCGCAACACCCACGAGCGCGCGCCCCGGCCGGATACCGCGGCCCGCTGAGAAATCGGGCTGTGATTACCGCCGATTCCCTGACGGGGCGTTCGGAGCCGACCCGAGGTGCACGCCTGGAGCCCTCAATCCGGCCGCCGTCGCCGACCCTGGCAGGACAATCTGCCGGGGGCGGTATCTGAGCGAGCTCGAGGTGGCCGAGGCCCCGGTGGAGAGCCTGAAGTCCCAGATGATGATCAGGTACCGCAGCGCCGGGAATCCGTCAACCTATGTGCTCGCGCAGGTGATTCCCGCGGAGGACGGCGGCAGTCCAACCGATCTCAAGAACCTCTGGCCGATGCCGCTGGAGGGGTGGGGTGGTGCGCTGACCGAGGCAGCCGTCGCGTATTCACTGCACGAGCGGATTTGCCGGGGACGAGTTAGCGTCACACAGGCCGCGCGGCTTCTCGAAGGCGACTGGCTACGCGGCGGGATCCCCGACGACGATTAGCCACCGCTCGGCCCTAGCCACCGCCCGAGACCGGCCACCGCGCTCACCCTGCTCCAGACCGGCCACCCCGCTCACTCCGGCTCGAGACCGGCCACCGCTCACTCCGCCTCGAGACCGGCCACCCCGCTCAACTCGCCCCCGCGCTGACCGCCGACGCCGACCCTCCGAAGCGAGCACGAAGCTCCCGCTTGAGCAGTTTCCCGGACGCATTTTTCGGAAGCTGGTCCACGACGTGAACCGATTTGGGGACTTTATGGGGGGCGAGCTCCTGCTTGGCGAAGGCGATCAGCTCCTCCGGTTCCGCCTCCTGCTTGAGCACGACGACCGCGGCGATCGCCTCGATCCAGCGCTCGTGCGGCACCCCGATGACAGCGACCTCGGCGACCGCTGGGTGCAGATAGAGCGCCTCCTCCACTTCTCGAGATGCGACGAGCACGCCGCCCGTGTTGACCACGTCCTTGATCCGGTCAACGACGAACATGTAACCCTGCTCGTCGATTCGCACCAGGTCGCCCGAGTGAAACCAACCGCCCGTGAACGCTAACGCGGTCTCTTCGGGCTTGTCCCAGTAGCCGCTGCATAGCTGCGGAGAGCGGTACACCACCTCGCCCAGCTCGCCCGGCGCGACATCGTTCATCTCGTCGTCAACCACGCGCGTCTCCACGAACAGCACCGCGCGGCCGACTGAACCGGGCCGCTCGGCGTGTTCCTCGGGGCGCAGCACGGTCGCCAGCGGACCGATCTCGGACTGGCCGAAGCAGTTGTAGAAGCCGACTTCGGGCAGGCGCCGCTGCAGCTTGTGCAGCACCGGCACGGGCATGATCGACGCGCCGTAGAAAGCGCTGCGAAGACTGTGCAAGTCAGCTGTCTCGAACGCCGGGTGGTTGACCAGCCCGACCCATACCGTCGGCGGGAAGAACAAGGAGGTGATCCGGTCACCTCGGATCCGCTCCAAGATAACGTCCAGGTCCGGCGACTCAATCAGGTGGTTACTCGCGCCCACAGCGAGTCCAGGTATCAGGAAGACATGCATCTGCGCGGAGTGGTAGAGCGGCAGCGCATGCAATGGCACGTCCTCGGGTGAGAAGTTGAGCGCGGCGATCGACGACCCGTACTCGTGCACGAGCGCGCGATGGGTGAGCATCGCCCCCTTCGGCCGCGATGTCGTCCCCGAGGTGTACAACAGCTGCACCAGGTCGTCGTCGCGTACCTGATGCTCCTCGTACACAACGGCATGCGCGTCCGTCGCCCAGGCGAGCACATCGATCTCGCTCGAGCCGTCACGCAAGGTACCGCGGATCGCCGACGCCAGCCCGCCGGCCACCGCATCGACGTTTGCTTCGAGCGAGGGATCGCACAGCACGGCGGCCGACCCCGACTGTGTCAGCAGGTATGAGAGCTCCTCGCCGGTGGCGTTGAAGTTGACCGGCACGTGAACGAGTCCGGCGCGAGCACAGGCGAGGTACAGGAGCACGTAGGCGTCGGAGTTCTTCCCATACGCCGCGACTCGCTCGCCACGCTCCAGCCCGAGCTCGAGAAGTCGCCCCGCGACCTTGCCGACTGCCTGGTCGAGCTCGGCATAGGACCATCGCCGCTCGCCGAACGTCAGCGCGAGCTTGCCCGGCATACGCCGCGCGCTGCGCTCGAGTATCCGCCCGATCGTGCTGTGCTGGACGGGAGCGGCACCGCTTTCAGTGGTCATCTCTTCAGGCGCTCCTCTCCTCCGCATAGTCGTTTGATCAGCTGGGCAGCACTCTCGCGCAGCAGCATAGAACGGGACCCGCTTGCCCTGCACACGCCGCTCGCGACGTCGACGGATTCCGGTGGTCCGAACGGGCGCGGTACTCCTCAGGCCGCGTTCCCGAGCGCGCCGGCGGCGGCGAACTCGCCAATGAGCTGCGCGAGCATGTCCGGTTGGTCGATCATCGAGAACGTCCGCGAGTTTGGGATCACCGCCAATCGGGAGTTGGGCAGCACGGCGGCGAGGCGGCGACCGTCTTCCAGGGGAAAGAAAGCATCCTCCGCGGACCAGGCGATCAGCGCCGGCTTGGCGAACCTCGGTAGCCCGGCGGCCGCCTCGATAGTGGATTCGCGATGCAGTGAAGCGGTGAAGCGCCGGAGATCCGCTCGGACCATGCGGTCGCTGAGCGCCGGTTTGATCCACTCGGCAGCCAACTGGTCAAGCTCCGCGTGCGCGAGCGCGCCGTAGGCCCGTTTGCGACCGCTGCGAGTGCGCAACGGCGCAAGCGCAGCGCGGAATGCCGGAGGGAATTTCGCGGCGAGAATGAACGGCTTCAGGATCGGCGGCGGAAAGTGTTCGAAGGCATCGCAGCTGGTCAGCACGAGCGCCCCGATCCGCTGCGGCGTCCGAGTGACCACGATCTGCGCGATCGCGCCGCCGGTGTCGTTGCCGACGAGCACCACATCCTCGAGCTCGAGCGCCTCGAGCAGCTCAGCCACGATCCCCGCAACCGCTTCCATCGTCAACTCAGCTTCGTGCTTCATCGCCTCGGGATGCGCGCCAAGCGGCCACGTTGGTGAGATGGCACAGAAACTCGTTTGCCGCCAGCCGCGAAGATAGCTCTCGCCAAAGCGAGGATCCCATTGCATACCCGTGGATGAACACCAGCGGACGACCGTGGGCCGGTCCCGACTTCTCATAATGGATCGTTCCGGCAGGGAGTTTGACGGTGGGCATGAGTCCTCCAGAGACGTTTACGTGCAGCCTGCACGTAAGATACCAACAACCTGCATGTAAATGCCGCGCACCCAATCCCAGCGATCCGCAGCGACCCAGCGCGCCTTGCAAGCCGCGGCCCGGCGACTGTGGGGCGCGCGCGGCTACGCCGACGTCTCCACGCCTGAGATCGCCGAGGCCGCCGGCGTCACGCGAGGGGCGATGTATCACCAATACGCCGACAAGGCCGCGCTTTTCCTCGCGGTCCTGGAGGCCGTGGAGGCGGAGGTGATCGAGCGATTGGCGGCCGCTGTCAGCGCGGCCCGGCCCCAGACGCCGGCCGACGCACTTCGGGTCGCGGCCGACGCCTGGCTCGACGTCGCCAGCGAACCGGAGATTCGCCAACTGGTTCTACTCGACGCACCTAATGTCCTTGGCTGGGCGCGCTTTCGCGACATCTCTCAGCGCTACGCGCTCGGAATGACCGAGCAGCTCCTGACAGCCACGATCGAGGCGGGGCAGCTCGCCCGGCAACCCACCCGACCCCTTGCCACCGTGCTCATCGGTGCTCTCGACGAGGCGGCGATGTACGTCGCAAACGCCGAGAATCCCGCGGAGGAGAAAGCTCAGGTTCGGCAAGTCCTTCAGGACGTGCTCGATGGGCTCCTCGCTCCCGCCGACACGGACTCGTGATCGCGGCCCCGGTCAGAACGCTGATTCAGCATGCGAGAGCGGCGGGCCAGACAGAAACAGCGGTTGACGAGAAGCGTGACGCCGCGCGATGTCCTGACCAACCGCCCGGCAGGAGTCGTTCGAGGCTGCGCTAGCTGCGGGTCGCCGCGACTCGCTGTGGATAAGCTACCGGCGTGACCGTCCGGTGCCGCTTGCTGCTGGCTCTGTGCCTTGCGGTGCTCGCGTGTGCCGGCTTGCCCGCAGCGGCCGGCGCCGTCCGCGAAATCAACGCCGCCCGCACCGTCCTACGGTTGACCGACGAGCGCCTGACGCTGATGAAGCAGGTGATAGCGAGTAAGTGGCTCTCGCGCTCCCCAATCCAGGACCGTGCGCAGGAACGCGGCGTGGTGGCCGGTGCGCTGGCCCTCTCGCGCCGGCGCGGTCTCGCCGATGCCGGCGTTCGCGGCTTCTTCGACCAGGAGATAACCGCGGCCAAAGAGGTGCAGCTCGGCTGGGGCAAGAGGTGGTTGTGGTACGGCTTCCCGGCTGACACCACGCCACCCAACCTCGCGCGGCTGCGCGCCCAACTGGCCGTATTCACCCCCAAGCTGGTTGAGGCGCTCGCCGGGCTCGGCCGGCTCCGCTGTCAGCGCGGAGTGCGGACCACGCTCGTGCGCGATAGCCGCCGCCTGATTCGCACCACGTTCGTGAGCAACCGGCGGCGGGCGGCGATCGTCGGGGCGCTGTTGTCGGTGCACCCCCGCGGCAGCTCCTGCCGTTGAATTTACGCGGTGAGCGTCGCCATCCGCAGGTTCGAACCACGAGACCTGGAGCCCGTGCTCGCTCTTTCGCTGCGCGCGTGGGAGCCGGTGTTCGCCTCGCTGGAGGAGGCCCTGGGCGCCGAGTTGTTCACGCGATTACGTGGAGACTGGCGCGTAGGCCAGTCGGCCGCCGTGCGCCAAGCGGTCAGCGATCCCGCCAACCGTACGTGGGTCGCCGAGAGCGCTGGCCAACCAGTCGGATTCGTGACCGCAACGGCGTCCGCGGACAACGGGCTGGGCGAGATCGTGATGGTCGCGGTCGATCCTTCGCGACAGCGAGCGGGCGTTGGCACGGAGCTGACCGGCACAGCTCTCGCTTGGCTGCGCGATCGCGGGATGGGCGTCGCGATGGTCGAGACGGGGGGCGATGCCGGCCACCTTCCTGCACGGCGCGCCTACGAGGCGGCGGGATTCACGATGCTTCCGGTTGCGCGGTTCTTCAAAGCCCTGTAGGTGATTGCCTCAGGTCTGGCGGCCGCTGCCGCACGATCTCCTCGCGTTCGAGGTCTCGGGAGCTCAGCGCCTCATCGCGCCGCGCTCCTGGCCGCGACGGAGATACCAAACGGTGACGATCAAGCCCGTCCCGAACACGAGGATCCGCGCCGCGGTCGAGTTGGCGAGGAACGTTCCGGTCGGGACAGTGAATGCGAGCGCCATCTGGCTAACGCCGTCGATCGCGAACGTGAGGCCGATGATCGCGGTGAGCATCGCCAGCCTCCGCCGCCGGCCCGGTTGCGCTAGCTGTGAGCGACGCTCTGGGTTCAGCTTCGCGGCATGCTCGGCAACGAGCAGGAGGAGCGGACGGCCTAGCGCGATCGAGGCCAGGCTGGCGATCCCGAGTGTGCCGGTAACGGCACCCCGGCGCAGCCTCAGCGCGAGAGCATCGCCTCCGGTTAGGGCGTAGGCGAGCAGCGCGCAAGCGACGGTGACCAGGCAAATGACGCCGACCGGGTCTAGCCGGCGGCGAGCGACCCCCGTGATCAGCAGCCAAGCGCCGGCGATCCCTTCGGTGATCGCGAGTGCGCCGGTGGCCGAGCCGATCGCGGCGCGGATCAGAAGGTAGGCGGCCAATGGCATCAGCGCCCCGGCGACGATCCGGCGGGGCGAGAGCTGCGGAGGGCGCTCGTTCATGAAGCCGCCTCCGCTGGGCGCAAGAAGAAGCCCGCTACCTGGTGATCTGCATCGAGCACCACGCGGCCGAAGGCGTCCCCGCGCTCGAGCGCGATCGGAATGTCCACGGCGGTGTAGCCATCGCGCGCCGTCACGACGGGAGTGGCCTGCGCCTGAACCTCGCCTCCGAGCCGGCGCACCTTCTCCCGCACATCGGCCAGCAGCGCCACCGAGCAGGCGTCGAGCATCCGCTGGTTGAAGGTCGACCGGGCGTCGTCGAAGCGACCGTCGAGAAACGCCTCCAGCACCGGGAGGGCGTGCTCGACGGCGCCTGGAACCGGCGCGGCGATATCCCCCTCCTCCGCCGTCAGACGCCTTCCGCCGAAACGCTGGAACGCCGCCTGTCGGCTGACATGGAGCAGATCGCCGATCTCGGCCCAGGTGTGTCCAGCCGCGCGCGCCTGCTCGACGAGCGCGCGCAGGGTGTCTTCCACGATCATGTCGAGGCTCCGAGTTGCGGCGATCGCGCGCATCACCTGTCCCGGCGACTGCTCATCCGCGCCAAGCACCTCGGCGACCAGCTGCACGTTCGTGACGAGCATCATCGCCATGACCTCGCGGTCCAAGTGGATCGGAGAGCCGTCTTCAGCCATGCCTGTCAAGGTAGCCTTTACAAAGGTGGTTGTCAAGTCTGGCTTTACACGCTTCGGTGCGACTATTCCAAAGCCGCATCCAGCAGGCTGAGTTCGTAGTAGCGCACACCGAAGCGGAAGAAGTGGGCGGCGGAAGCCTACCCGACCGGGCGCATTTGGCCGTGGGGGCGGGCCCGGCCACACTTCCACCCGGCAACCTGGTTTTCGTCCCACTCGAGGGGCCTCCAAAGTCGAGTGGGATGTTCGACGTGAGGTACACGTTCAACACCCCAATCGGCTGCCAGGGTGTGTCGACTGGGATGTTTCCCAGCAAGAAAGCGCATCTCCGCAACTAAACGATCCCCACTCTCCACCCATCGGTCACGTCCTCGCACCCACCGGTTACGCCTTCGCGACACCGGTTACCCTCTCGCACTCACCGCGCCCTCGCGCCTCCCTCGCACAGCGATCCCGCGTGCGAGCCACTACACACGTGACGCACTGCGTCAATCATGTGACAAACACCTGGATATCACCCCCTCGTCCAGCACCAAACTTCGATTGGGATCTTGACCTTCCGCTTCAGGTTCAACGTCCCACTGGCCTCGCAAAGGAACTCGAGTTGAATGTTTACCGGGTAAATATTGGGCTCTGCCCGGCGAGCTGACACCGGGTGGCGCTTTGTATCGCCGGGCAGCCCTCATGACCACCGACCGCCCCACAAAAGCACCCCAGCGAACTTCGGTAGCGCGGCGTCGAAGCGATCAGTTCCGGGCCGGAGGACCGTTAGACGGGCTGACGAACAAGAAACCCGGAGAGGAACATCACCATGAGCTCCAACGACTCATCCCACAGGACGGCGATCGTGGTTGGCGCATCTCGAGGTCTTGGCCGCGGGATCGCCGCCGCCCTCGCGCATACCGGCGTCCCGGTGATCGCCCTGGCCCGCAGCGCGGCGCCCCTAGCCGAGCTCGCCCGCGCCGCCGGCACGGTCACCGCCGAGGTGGCGGATGCCGGCGACCCGTCGGCGGCGGGAAGCCTGATCGACCGCTACGACCCGCATGCCCTGGTGCTTGTGGCCGGCGCGAGCCCGCTAGTGCGTCCGCTGCAATATCAGACCTGGGAGACGTTCTCGGCCAACTGGCACAGCGACGTGCGAATCGCGTTCCACTGGGTGCGCGAGGCCCTGCTCAAGCCGCTTAGACCGATGAGCAAGGTGATCGTGGTCAGCAGTGGCGCCGCGCTGCAGGGCTCACCACTCAGCGGCGGGTACGCCGGCGCCAAGGCCACGCAGCGATTCATCAGCGCGTACGGCCAGGAGGAGGCTAACCGGGCTGGCCTCGAGATCAGCTTCAGTGCCGTGTTGCCGCGGATCACGCCGGCTACCGACCTCGGGCGTCCCGCCGTTCAGGCTTATGCCGCGCGCAACGGGCAATCGGAGGAAGATTACATGCGCCAGATGGGACCGCCGGTCACTCCCGAGATCGCCGGCAGCGCGGTGGTTGAGCTGCTGGAAGCGAACCAGCCGATGCTCGCTCCAGCCTACCTGCTGACCGGAGCGGGACTCGAGCAACTGCCGTGATCCAATCTCGGTGTCGAGAGCAGGGATCGTCATCGTCGCCGAACGCGAAAACGTGGTGTCACAGCGCGGTCGGCTGCCTCGTCTGGGTGTGGTGCCGGTGGTCGCGGACGCACTGGACCCCGGTCAGGTAGCGGACGCGGTCGCGAGGGCCGAGCCCGAGGTGATCGTTCACCAGCTGACCGCGGTCGGCGCGATTGACCCCCGTCACTTCGATCGCTCGTTTGCGCTGACCAATCGTTTGCGGACAGAGGTACGCAACACCTCCTCCCAGCTGGGCGGGCGGGGGAACGTGTTGCGCTGCGGCGCTTTCTACGGGCCGGAACCTCGATCGGGTGGCTTGAACAGACCTGGCGGCAGCAGTCCGCCGACCACGCCAAAGCGCTCGCCAGTCCCGCGCCGGCAAGCGGGCCGATGCGATCGCGCGAGCGGTAGGACTGAAGTCCACCGATGGTCACGACGCAGTGCCCCAGGCGCCATGTTGATTAGTATCTAGCCTAACAACCAAACAAGGCCCGCGGTGGCGGCCGGAGAGAGCGAGGTTATGCGCCGACGGTTCGGGATACTAGGAGTGGCGGTTACCTGCGGAGCGGTAGCCCTTTCATTGTTCGCGGCGGGCACCGCGAGCGCCTCTCGGCGACGTCCGGTCGCTCCGGCGGTTCGGGTGGCGGCACCGGGCTGAACAGCCCCAAGCATCTCAGCTTCGGCCCCGGCGGGCTGTACATCGCGCAGTCCGGTACCGGCGGCCCCGCCGGATCCAATTGCGTGGCCGCTGGGGACCAGCGGTAAGCCGACGACGTTCTGCGAGGGGCCAACGGGCTCGATCGCACTGCTGACGCCGTCCGGAGCCCGGACGGTCGTGGCCGGTCTGCCGTCCGTGACCGAGGAGGACACTCAGGAGACCCTGGGTCCGGCTGACGTGGCGTTTCTGAGAGGCAGATCGTTCGGACGTCCGCACTTGGCGGTTCTGTTCCAGGATCTGCTGGTCAACTCCGACGGAACCTCGGGAACGCCGCCGCCTGCGTCGACGGCGTTCGGCAAGCTGATCTTCGCCAATCCGTTCCGACCGAAGCTCGGGCGAACGGTTGCGAACCTGGCCGCGTTCGCCTCCGCCAACCCCCAGGATGCCGCGACGCTGGGTGGGCTGGGAGAGACAACCTACGACTCCGATCCATACGACATCACCCCGTACCGCGGGGGTTACGCGATCGCTGACGCCGCGGCCAACGCGGTGTTGTGGCTCAGCCCGCACGGGCGGCTGTCGCTGATCACTCGGCTGCCGACCAAGCCTGAGTCGGTGCCGGCTGGGGTGCTGGGGCCGTCAGCGATGACGATCGACGCGCAGGCGGTGCCCACCTCGATCGCCGTCGGACGCGACGGAGCTCTCTACGTCGGCACGCTGCGCGGGGTGCCGTCACTGCCCGGAACCGCCGACGTGTACCGCGTCGTCCCGGGCCATCAGCCGGTGGCGGCCGTGACGGGCCTGACCGCAGTCACCGACGTCGCATTCGATCACAAGGGCCGGCTGCTGGTGCTGGAGTACAACACCGGCGGCCTGCTGGCGCCACCGACCAATCCGGGGGCGCTGCTTCGCGTGCGGCTTCACGGCCCGGGCGCGCCCGCCGTCACGACACTGCCGCTGCCCGGCCTCTTCTCTCCGACCGGGCTGGCCGTGAGCGCCCGAGGAGACCACGCCGTATACGTCTCCAACCACGGAACCTCGCCCGGCACCGCAACGCCCTCAGGCGAGCTACTGAAAATCACCGGGCTAGGCTGATCACGATCCACTCTCGTCGGCCCGCTCGTCCGCAGACGGGTGGGCAGATGACGGTGGGCAGATGACGGTGGGCCGATGACGGGTGGGCCGATGGTGGGCGGGCCGCTGCCGTGAGGGCCGATGACGGGCGGGCCGGTGACTGATGGCCACTTTCGAGATGAACTTCCGCAAGTTTTGTCCGAGGGGTGGACACAAATCGCAGAAGTTGGTGATCGGGCCAGCGACGCTCTTGCCGAGGGTCTCTCACACCGGGCTCTCTCACACCGGGCTCTCTCACAACAGGGCCTCTCACATCAGGACCTCTCACAACCGGCTCTCTCACACCGGGCTCTGTCACCAAAGTGGAGGGTGGCCCCCCTCAAGTTCGGCGGTGCGCGATCAGTACGGTCCGGCGTGAGTGCGCGGCGACGGCCCCCGCAACGCTGCCAACAAAAACACCGGCGAGCCCGCGGCGGCCGTGTGAGCCGAGCACGATCAGGCTCGCGTCGTGATCGTCGGCGACGTCGATGATGCCCTTCCAGGCCGAGGTGCACTCCAGGGTCATACTCTGTGCTCGGAAGCCGGCTGTGTTCGCGAGTGAAGCTCCCTCGGCCGCGGTTTCCTCCGCCGCCCTTCTCACCTCGCCGACCTGCGCGGCGTCGAATTGGCTCCCTTCCCGCGGAATGAACCCGACGTCGAACGGCTGCCAGATGGTGAGGACGAGCGCATCGCGGCCCGGGGCCAGCTGCGTCCCGGCCTCGTCAACCGCAAGCTTTGCCAGCTCGGACCCGTCATATGCAAACAGGACGGGGCCGGATCCCGAGACGGAAGCGCCGGCGGTCACGGTCGCGCAGGATCGTCAGCCAACCGCCGCCCGCCGGCGCGTTTGCGGATCGCCGACAGCAGTGGCGGCGAGTACCAGGCGGGAGCCTGGCCCTGCAAGAACGCGTCCATCTGCGGAGTCTGTGGTCGCGCTCCGCCGAGCAGGTAGAGAAGGACGGCGATCGCGGCGCCGCCGACCGACACTCCGAGACCGATCCACAGCGCGATCCCGGTGCCTGAGCGCAGGTTGCCGCCAACGGTCGCGGCGAAGTGCGCGAAGATCGGCGCGATCATGAAGGCGGCCACCGCCCGCAGCAGCTCCACGATCGCGAACACACGCTGCAGATTGGCGGCGGGCAACGAGAAGCCGGCGGTGAACAGAGCGGGCGCCACCGTCGCACCGAGGCCGATGCCGGTCAATCCGGAGCCAATCAGAGTGAGCGCCTCCGTGGGCGGAAGTTGGATCAGGAACACCGCGATTCCAGCGGCGAGAAACGCCATCCCCACCAGCGGCATGTACTGGATCGCCCTCGTCTCCAACACCGCTCCCAGTACGAACGCGGTGAGGATGGCGCCGCCGAGTTCCGGCAGGTACAGCAGTCCCACATGTAGCGGCCCGTACTGCTGGGCGAGCAGGCTCGCGGTCAGATCCGCAGCAGAGACGGACGCCGCCGCGGCGCACAAGGCGACGGTGATTCCCGCGACCGGAATCGTGCTGGTCAGCATCGTGCGAATCGTCAACAGCGGCCGCCGGCTGCGGTACTCGTGAACGATCAGCAGAATGATCAAGGCCAGGCCCGCGAGCAGCAGACCGAGCGTCTGAGCGTCAAGGAAGCGGTGAGTGACCAGCTCTGAGGCTCCGTAGAACGCGGCCACGGGCCCTGCAGTTGCCAGTGCGATCGCTACCGGGTCGTACGGCGCACTCCGATCGGCCGGCGGGGCGTCCTCGAAGGTCAAGATCGAGAGGATGAGCGCCGCCACGGCGATTCCCGCGACGAGCCAGAACAGCGGCCGCCAAGCGTTGGAGTTGGCCTGGATGCCGCCGACCGCCGGCCCGAGCGCCACCGCGCCAAAGATGCATATGTTCATGATCATCGCGGTGGAGCGCAGCCGCTCCTTCCCGAAGCCGAGCGCGAGCGGCGGCACCGCGGCGATCAACATCAAGCTCGTGCACAGCCCCTGCAGCACATGCCCGGCGATGAACATGCCCGCGTTCTGAGCCGCGGCCACCATTACCGATCCGGCGACGAGCAGCGCGGCGTAGAGAACCAGCATCCGCCGCTGTGGCAGATGCTGAGCAAACAACACCGCAAGTACCGTTCCGAGCGCATACGCGGCGTTCGCCAAACCTAACCCTAGGCTCATCGCCTGCGGACTCATGTGGAGCTGGCGATCGATGATTGGCGTGATCGGCTGGAGCGCCGCGGACAGCATCAGATACGGCACCAAGGCGAACACCACCATCGTCGCCACGGCGGGGTACCGTCCGTTCAGTGGGCCCCGGCGCATCAGCGCAGGCCCTCCGGTCCGTTCAGTGGGCCCCGGCGCATCAGCGCAGGCCCTCCGGTCCGTTCAGTGGGCCCCGGCGCATCAGCGCAGGTGCTCTCGCATCGCAACGCTTACGTCCGGCCCCGGGCCCGATGAAGCGGACGAGCTCACGGTCGTTGATGAGTGTGACCGCCCAGCCACGACAAATCGGCTCGAGCGTAATGGCAAGCGCATCCATCTTAAGCCTCCTTATTCGCGGACATCGGCTCATGCGTGACCGGCTCGCGGGCGAGTGACAGTCGCTCAGCATACAAACCAGCGGAGAATTTTGTCCATTTGTCCACCGATGCAGGGATTTTCCTGCTAGACGTCTGGCTTGCGGACAGCACTCCCCGTTACTAGACTGATTATCGTGACCACGACCAGCGAGCCGCCGCGGCGCAGGGACGCTCAGCGCAACCGGGGGGCGATCCTGGCCGCCGCGCGCGAGTTGTTCGCGGAGTCCGCCGATGTCCCGATGTACGAGGTGGCCCGCCGGGCCGGGGTCGGCCAGGCAACGCTGTACCGCAACTTCCCGGACCGCCCCAGCCTCGCCGCAGCGCTGCTGGCAGAGCACATGGAGCAGTCCGAGCGGCTTGCGGTGGAACATGCCGGCGACCCGGATGCATTCTTCATCGTTCTGCGGAGCATCGTCGAGAGGATGGCGCGCTTTTACTCTCTGAGCGAGCTGGCGCGCGAAGATGCATGCGTCGGCTCAGCACTCGACCGCGGGCGCAAGCGGCTGCTCGAGGTCGTGAAGGAACCGCTCCGGGTCGCCAAGGCGGCCGGCACGCTGCGCTGCGATGTCACGGTCGAGGACGTGTTCATGGCCCTGTCGATGGTGAGGGGCGCGATGGACGGCGCCGACGACGCTGCCGGCCGCGCCGCCGCTGGCGGTCGCGCCCTAACGCTCCTGCTGGACGGGCTTACTCCCTCGCGCGCCGGAGCTTGAGACCGCCCCGCCGGCGCCGAACTCGGCGAGCATGAGGGACCGTAATCGGAGATGAGTGTCCGCGCGACTTAACTCGGACACGCATGTCCGCTTATGATCGCAGTGTCCTTCTCTGACAACGCCGACCTCGACGCCGCGGAGGCCGATCTCCGATCGGGCGCGAAGCTCCTCAGCAGCGGTCTGGTCGCCGGCCGCGCGCCGTGCAGTCGTCGAGGATGTGAACGTGCTCGCGGGGTCTTCAAGCAGGCAGCGCGCCTCATCGATCTCGCCGCTGTCGGCGCCGAGCAGGACCATTGCTCTCGCAGCCGTTGCCGGGTGCCGGACGATCGCCAGCGTGATCTGAGCTCCGCTGGGACGACGGTAGTCGAGTGGAACGCGGAGCGTGGCGCAGCGAAAGCCCGCCAGCGCGGCGATGCTTCGGGTGGGACAGCGGCGCCAGGGCAGACGCGATGCAGCGATTGTGGGCCCGGCTTGAAGCGCGCATGTAAGACAACCCGCTGAGAGCACCGCGTATGACCTTTCTGGACCAGATACTCCTCACGGCGCGCCACAGCTCCCTACTCTCACCTCTGCTGCTCGATACTCCTGCCGGTCTCTTGGCAACCAAGAATTGTGCCTCCGTCTAGCGGCATTGTCGACATCGAGCGCGGTCTAAGAGCCGATCGCACAGCTATGTATGATCGTAAGGGTGAGCGAGGGAGTATGGTCTCGCATGCCGCCGGCGGTCGTTCGCCTGAAGTTACGAATCGGCCGGCTCTACCGTCCCTGGCGAGAGCGCCTGCAAGCGGTGTTCGATCGAAGGATTGAGACCGCCGCCACGGTCGGGAGTGACGAGCTCGGGTTCGTTGACGGTCGCCGCAACCAGTATCGCGTCTCCGGTTGGTTTTATCTGCGCAGGGGGCTGAAGGGATACGTCGTTGGGGGAGACGACGTATTCGTCGACTTCGGCTCGGGAAAGGGGCGCGTTGTCTATCAGGCGGCCCGTCTCCCGTTCAGACGGGTGGTCGGCATCGAGCTGGCGGAGGACCTGAACCAGATCGCGCGGCAGAACATCGAGCAAAACCGCGGTCGTCTCCGCTGTCAGGACGTCGAGCTGATCACCGCAGATGTGACGACTTGCCCGGTGCCCGACGACATGACCGTCGCCTACGCCTTCAATCCCGTCCGGGGAGAGCTGTTCCAGCGATTGATCGAGAACATCGTCGCCTCGCTCGACCGTCACCCGCGGCGGATTCGGTTCATCTACGCGAACCCGCGCGACGCGGCCGAAGTCACGCGATCGGGTCGCTTCAAACTCGTCGGCCGCTCTTGGGGAATCAGGCGCGACCTAGACCCCAGCATCCACGTTTACGAGAGCATCGGGCCGTGACGGCGAGCTATCGGTAGGGCCGGCGGACGAGCGCCGGCGATGCAAGCTAACTCCATTGACGGATGCCTCGGGACTGGCACCGCGTAACTCCGGCGCCTACGTTTGTACGAATGGAACTCGACCGCCGAGCAGTCATGGAGGCGACGCTGCTCGCGGCGACGTTGAGCGGCCTGCCCTCGACGCTCCACGCCTTAATCCAACAGCGCAGCTTACGAGCCGCTGCCGTTTACATCCGCGACGTAACGTGTGCTGTCGGCACGCTCGTTCCGCCCGGCCGTCCCGGATTCGGCCGAGGCGTGATCGTCCACCTCGCAATCTCGCTGGGATGCGGTGAGGCGCTGGCGCGAGCGTTGCCCCGTGATCACTGCGCCGCATGGGGCGCCGCTGCCGGATTCGCGATCGGCTTCATCAACGTCGGCGTGATCGGCAGGTCGTTCCCGGCGATCCGCGGCCTGCCGCTTGCGCCGCAGCTCGCGGACAACCTTATGTTCGGGACGGTGTTCGCCGTTGTGCTAGATCGACGCGGTCGCCCACGATGAGTTTCGTTTACATCTGGCTCGCGAGCGCGTCGCGGATCGTGGTCGGCGGATGGCCGATCAAGCGTTGAAGTGTCGAGTCGTTGGCTGCGAAGTCGCCTCTGCGGCTCGCGCGGAACAGCCCCAGGAACATCTCCACGAACCGCTCCGGAGTGCCGTGCGCGACCATCGTGTCGCGGTACTCCTGCTCGGAGACGCAGACTCGCTTGATCTCGCGGCCGTGGACCTCGGAGGCGATCGCTGACAGACGAGCGAGGTCGACCGCTTCGACGGCGGCTAGCGGCGGAGTCGCCCCGTCGAGCTCATCTTCCTGGCTGAGCACGACCGCGGCGGCTTCGGCGAGATCGCCCGGGGCGGTCCAGCACACGGGCCCGTCCTCCGGGGCGGTGAGCGCACCGGTCCGGAGAGCTTGGTCGACGAGCATCACGGCGGTGTTGGCATAGAAGCCATTGCGCAGCGAGGTGAACGGCACTCCGCTGTCGCGCAGCAGCGCCTCGGTGGCGGCGTGGTCGGGACCGGGTGCAAACGGCGAGTCCGGGCGCGCGCCGATGTGGCTGGTGTAGAGAATCCGGTCGGCGCCGGCCGTCCGGGCGGCCTCGATCGCCGTGGCGTGCCGGGCGATGGCGAGATCGCCGAGCTCGTCGACGGAGGTGATGAGCACTTGCGTGGCGTCCTGGAACGCGTCCGCGAGGGTGGCCGGGTCGTCGAAGTCGCCGCGTCGGACCCGCACGCCGCGCCGCGCCAAACCGTTTGCCTTCTCTGGGTTGAGGACGCTGACGCCGATGCGTTCGCCGGGGAGGCGGGCGAGCAGGTGCTCGACGATCCTGCGGCCGAGCTGGCCGTTGGCGCCGGTGACGATGATCATGAGGACTTCCGGCTCAGGTGCCGAGAACGGGGCGTCGCTAGCACCTGTTCGAGAGGCAGGCTACCGGGGACAAGATAGCCGCCCGAACCGTGGCTTGCGTGCTGATCTATGGCGATCTACTTCCAATCGGCAGGGAAGCGCGAGAGCAACTGAAGTCCCGCTGCGTGCAGCGGCAAACCCGCGCCGCGCGGCAGACGAGGACTCCCCAATCACGTTGAGTCCGGTCTGATTCCCATGCTCGCCAGGTATGCCTCCTCCAGCAGCGCAGACCCAGCCTCGTGAGCGTCGCCTTCCGCTGCGAGCGTGCCATGCGTGAGCAGGTACCAGCGATCTGCCACGGTGAGCGCTCGTCGCATCTGCTGTTCGACGATCATCACGGCAAGGCCTTCGTGGTCGGCGGCATGCCTGAGCGAGGCCAGCAACCGTTCGACGACCTGAGGTGCCAGGCCGAGCGAGAGCTCGTCAACGAGCAGGGCGCGCGGGCGGCCCGCCAGAGCACGGGCGAGCATCAGGATCTGTTGCTGTCCGCCCGACAGCAGCCGTGCTGACGAGGTGCGGGTCAGCTCTTACCTGCTCGTCACGCGCGCGCGGCTCGAGGATGTTCAGTCTCACTTCATGTCGGCGGAACGTCAGGACGTGTTGCGTGACGAGGGCGACGGCTACCGGCTTCTCGACAGACTGATCTTGCTCGACCACACAATTGTGCCGACGCCGAACCTTGGCATCTTCCTGTAGGGCTTCGACCGATGCCTGGCACCGACGACTCGATCGTAATCGCCAATGAGTTCGCCCATGTGACGGTCCGCTACGTGGCCGGCCCGGGGGGCCAGCACATCGAGATCTCAGCTCCGAAGCGTGAGCGGCGCGTCGAACTGGATGCCGAGACACTCTGGTCCCTCGCCGGCCAGAGTACCGAGACGTTTTCGGCGCTGCTCGCCGATGCACCGATCGGGATCAGGGATGAGTAAGGCTGAAGAAACCCACCGTCGTTTCGACTTCTCCAGGGCTGTTGCTGATAAGCGGTATTCGGTGCGGGTCTGCCGGGTGTACACGCGCAACGGCGAGCGTCTTCGGATCGAGCGCGGCGACGGCGATGCCGCGGTCGAGCTTGATGCGATCGAACTCGAGAGCTTGACGCTCGAGGGACTCGATTTGAAGCGCCTTCCGGGCGGCGAGCGGTAGGGCGTCGAAGCGGTGGAGAGGCGGCCGCTATCGCGTGTTCCGGATCTGCACGCGTACCTAGGTGAGTTCAATCCGTTCGGGCTGAAAGCGATGGTCGATCAGTGGGCGGCGGCGGGCGTCGGGTGGATCGTCGGCGTCGGTTACGACGTCGAGACCTCGGAGGCCGCCACCGAGGCTGCTTGGGCGCTGCCGAACACCGTCGCCGGGGTCGGTCTTCACCCCAAGCGGATCGGGGTGGACGGGGCCCCACCCGCCGAGGCAATTGAGGCGATCGCGGAATTGGCAACCGATCCGCAGGTCGCCGTGATCAGCGACGTCGGCGTCGACGAGAGCGCGGACGCGCCGCCTGACCTGCAGGAGGAAGTCTTCCTTCAGATGATCGACGTCGCCTTGGCGAATGAGCGATCGGTTCTGATCCACTGGAACCGATCTCTGGGCGGGCTCCTGGAGACATGGGATCGGGCGATTCGCAATCGGCCTCTACGGGCGGCGATCCTCTCGTTCGGCGGACGACGAGAGGAAGCTCAGGAGCTAGTCGATCGAGGCTTCTATTTCTCGATCTCGCCGGAAGCGATGGGGGTTGCGGGCCCTGCGGCGATGCCCGGCGATGCCTTGAGCGTCGTCCCGGAGGAGCGTCTGTTCATCCATTCGAATGCGCGTGCCGGGAAGCCGGAGTCAACGCTCGCTTCACCGATGGTCCACGACCTGCTCGGCCGCCTCGCCTCCCGTCGGGGCATAGAGCCTGAGACGCTGGCAGCGCGCATCGACCGCAATTTTTGGGAATTCCTCGCCTGGCGGCCGAAGTAGTCTCAGTCGCGAGGCGTTCGATCACAGGAGTTCTCGGGGGTTGCGCCGCGGCCGCATCGGGCTTGTAGATGCGAGATACTGAAGCGATTCACTGAACCGCTTCATGATGCCCCTCCCGCTTGACCACGACTGCCTCCGGAGCTCGACATGTTCGCCGCCGAGCCAGAAGGCGTGCGCCGGGCGACGTGCCGACCCTCGCGCTCTGGAGCCGCCCGCTGTATGACCGAGGATCTGGTGATTATCGGCGGCGGGATCATGGGTCTGTTCACGGCCTATCACGCGTCGGAGCGCATCGACCGGATCCTGGTCCTCGAGCGGGGATGTATCGGGGATCCCGCGACCGCCTCGTTCGGACGCACGCGCTCGTATCGCAGCGACTATCTCGACCCTGCCTACGCTCGGTTCGCGCGCGAGGCGCTGCGACTTTGGAACGGGTTCGAGGACCGGACGGGCACGGCAGCGCTCGTGCGCTGCGGGTGCATGAACGTCGCCAAGCGCTCGGTGACGCCTGAGATCGAAAGCACCTATGGGTATCTGAGCCATCGGATCCTGGAGGATCTAGGTGTCCCGTCGGCGTCGTTCGCCGGCGAGGCATTGCGGGCGCGGTTTCCGTACCTCGAGGTTGACGCCGGTTACCTCGACCTCGACGGCGGCGTCGTCAACCTGCCTGCCGTGACCACCGCTCTGCAGCGGGTGCTCGCCGAACGCGGTGTGCGGGTGCTCGAGGGTGTGAACACCAGCCTCGTGGTCCGCCGCCCGGGCGAGGTCCGTGTTGTTAGCGACGGGGATGTCTGGACAACACGATCGCTCGTCGTGACCGCCGGCCACGGAACGAATGAGGTCCTGGGCCGCATGGAGGGGGCGTCGCTTCGGGTCCCGATCACTCGCGCGCGTCCGATCGACGCGAAGTACTTCACGCCGCCGAGTGAATACCGCGAACAGTTCAGCTCGGATGCGATGCCGGTTATCGCCTACCTCGACGCCGGGATCTACTGCCACCCGATCATCGACGGGCTGATCGACAAGGTCAAGATCGGTTATTACCACCCGCCTGACCTACAACCCGTGGTCACGTCGATCGACAGCGTCATCTCATTCGTCGAGCAGTGCATGCCGGTGTTGGGGAACGCCCAAATCGAGCCGGTCGACGACGTCGACGGCTGTGACTATGACCTGGTCGGCGACGATGAGTTTGTGCTCGGAGCGGTTCCCGGCTTTCCCGGCGCGTACGTGGGGGTAGGGTGGCGGGGCACCGGTTACAAATTCGCCCCCTGGGTCGGGCAGGTGCTGGCGGAGCTCGCTCTTCAACACCGCACTGCCTACGACATCCGCCGCTTTGACCCGGCGCGATTCACGAAAGGAGGTTCCGATGCAGGCCCGGTCACCGTCCCGAACGCTTCAACAGCGCCTCGCTGAGGGCGTCATCCTCGGCGCCGAGGGTTACGTCTTCGAACTCGAGCGTCGCGGTTACATCAAGGCCGGCCTGTATGTGCCGGAGGTCGTGCTCGACGCCCCGGAAGCCGTGGTCGAGCTGCATCGCGAGTTTCTGAATGCTGGCGCTGAGGTGATGGTGGCGCTCACCTATTACGCGCATCGCGAGAAGCTGAAGATGGTCGGCCGGGAGAGCGACCTCGAAGAGATGAACCGCGCCGCGGTGCGCCTGGCAAACCAGGTTGCTTGTGAGGGCGGGGCGCTCGTCGCGGCGAACATCTCCAACACATGGATCTACGATCCGGCGGACGCCCGGCGCAGCGGTGCGCTCGTGCGGGCGCAGTACGAGGAGCAGTTGGGTTGGGCTGTCGATGAGGGCGTCGACTTCGTGATTGCCGAGACCAACGATTATCTGGGCGAAGCTCTGATTGGCCTGGAGGTCTGCCACGAGCTCGCGCTGCCCGCGATGATCACTTTCGCGAGCGTGCATCCCGCCAGCACCTATGACGGCTACTCGTACGTAGAGGCCTGCCGCCGAGCGGCGGACGCGGGAGCGACGATCGTAGGGCTGAACTGCTCGCGCGGGCCGCAGACGATGAAGCCGCTGCTTACCGAAATCTGCGCGGCTGTCAATGCGCGCATCGCAGCGCAACCCGTCCCGTACCGAACTTCAGACGCGACGCCGGCGTTCGAGTCGCTCACCACCCCCGATGGCGGGCGAGCCTTCCCTGTGCAGCTCGAGCCCTTTGCGTGCGACCGGTTCGAGATGGCGGACTTCGCTCGCTGGGCTGAGCGGTCCGGGATCAGCTACATCGGCATCTGCTGCGGCGGCGCCCCGCACCACATACGCGCCATGGCCGAGGCGCTCGGCCGCGAGACTCCCGCAAGCCGCTACTCGCCCGCGATCGAGCTCCATCCAGTCCTCGGCACCGACACGGGTAGGCACGAGCACATGCGAGGATGGGCCGCGTAGAACTACGCTGGCGCCAGCTCGACGCGGTTGTCGTTGAAGGTCGGCGCGTGGGCTAGGCGCGTGAGCCGCTGCGACGTGGTCGCCTGGGCGCCGGGCTGGCCCCACCAGCCCATCGGGGCGACGACGACACCCGGACGTGCGTCGTCGCTGACGAGCGCAGGGAGGATGCACTCGCCGCGGTCGTTGAAAAGCCGTACCAGCGCTCCATCCGTAACTTCCCGTGGAGTGGCGTCGTCGGGATGGATCACCACGTACGGCTGCGGCTGGGCGCCCGCTTGGCGGGTCTGGTTGGCGAAAGTGGAGTTCAAGAACAAATGGGTCTTTGGGGTGAGCAACGCAAGCGGGAACCGGGATGAGAGCTCCCGGTCGGCGATCTCCGCGGGCGGGGCGTAGTGTGGAAGTGGGTCGACCCCCCGATCGGCCAGCGGATCGCATCGCAGCGCCAGCCGGCCGTCGGCGGTGGAGAAGCGGCCATCAGCGTGAGGCGCCAGGCCCTGACCGAGATCGATCTTTGCCCACCCCCTGCTCCGTAGCTCTCGCAGCGCGACTCCGCCCGGCGCCGACGCGAACAGGTCGGCCAGCATCTGCTCGTCGGTTTCGGAAAAGCAGGAGTGGTTAAGCCCGAGCCGCGCGGCAAGCAGGCGGAAGATCTCGGTGTTGGCCTTGGCCTCGCCGCGAGGAGCGATCGCAGGCTCGTTCCAGGTCAGGTAGTGATGCCCCCAAGAGAAGAGCGCGTCCAAGTGCTCGAGCTGGGTGGTCGCCGGGAGCACGACGTCGGCGTAACGCGCGGTGTCGGTCATGAACTGCTCGAGCACCACGGTGAAAAGATCGTCGCGACTCAAGCCGCGTCTGACCGCGAGGGCATCGGGAGCCACCTGAGCCGGGTTTGAGCACCATACGACCAGGGCGGTCACCGGCGGGTCCAGCGCCGGGTCGGTCAGCGCCATCCCGAGCGCCGCCATGTTGATCGTTCGCACCGGTCCCGGCCGCAGGTCAGGACGCTTCAACGGGGATGAGTCGACGGCCCCGGCGATCGCAGTAGGGATGTACGAAAGGCCGCCCCCGACGTGCCGCCACGAACCGGCCAGCGCCGGAAGGCACGCGATCGTCCGGTAGGCGACCTCCGCGCCGGCGTGGCGCTGCGCGCCGACCCCGAGCCGGACCAGCGACGGCTGCGAGACCGCCAGCGTACAGCCCAGTCGCGTGACCTGCTCAACGGAAACCCCGCAGAGCGACGCCCAGTGTTCGACCGGCTCCGCTTTCAGGCGTCCGACTAGCTCCTCATAGCCGGTGGTGTACGCCCGACACCACTCCTCATCGATCAGGCCCGCGTCGAGCATCGCCCGCATCGCTCCCAGCGCCAGAGCCGCATCCGTTCCCGGCAGCGGCCGGACATGCTCGTCGGCGACGCGCGCGGTCCGCGAACGATATGGGTCGACCACCACCAGCCGCGCGCCATTGCGGCGCGCCTCGAGGATCAGCCGCCACAAGTGCGGCGCGGTCGACAACGGGTTCCACCCCCAGCAAACGATCAGCCGACAACGCGGCCACAGCTCCGGATCGACCTCCGGCGAGCGGCCCTGGGTGGCGACGGTGCCGAACATGCCCCCGGTGGCGCAGATCGTCCGCTCCAGGTTGGTCGCTCCGAGCGCGTTCATCACCCGGGCGCTCATCATGTCGCTCTGCACGAACCCCTGGGTGCCGAAGTACGAGTAGGGCAGGATCGTCTCGCCGCCGTGGCGCTGAACGACAGCCCACAAACTTCCTGCCACCAGATCGAGCGCCTCATCCCAGCTGGCCCGGCGAAACTCCGCCGTGCCCTTCGCGCCCGTTCTGATGAGCGGATGGAGCAGGCGGTCAGGCGAGTACACCCGCTCCAGATAGTTGGACACTTTGCCGCACAGAAAGCCGTGCGTCACCGGCTGGTCGGGATCACCCGCAACACGCACCGCGCGACCCTCGTCATCAACCGTCACCAACATCGCACACGTGTCCGGACAATCGTGCGGACACGCCGCGTGCACAATCCGATCCTCGCTCATCCTGACGCAATGGTCGCAGACGATCCCGGCGCGCGCGAGCGCGAATCCGAGATCGCGGCCAGATGCGCCTCGCGGGCGTAATCCGAGTTAGCCGTGGGCCTGCGGCCTGTCCGCTTGCGGAGCCAGATCTGGCGCGAGGCGAGTATCCGGGCATCAGAAGTGGAGGAAGGTGGTCCCCTCCGTGATCTCAGGAGGGTCGACGGTTGCGCTGACATTCTGCTTCACCCAATCGGCCCGCCCGCCGCGTGGACTCGTCGGTGCCGCTCTTGTCTTCGCACACCGTGATGGTCATCCCTCCGCCGCCACTGCGGAAAGCCGCATAGCTCACAAAGCCGGGCACCCCGCTGATGACGCTCCTGGCTTCCTCCCCCCGGCCATCGACGGCATGAGGTTGCGCCGGCGGAAAGTTCTAGTAACGTACGCTCGAGAGACGGGTGTAATTCCGAACGTGGGCAGCGGGTGAAATGACCGGGAGCCGATCCGCCCGAGCATTCTGGCGGGCTTTTGCAGGCCTGGTGATCAGTGGACTTGTAGGCTTCAGCGCCCTGCTAGGCGCCGGGTCCGCGATTGCCGCTTCGGTCCTCTCGCCTTCGCCGGTCTCCGAGGACTTCGGTGGGGCCGATATGCACTTCCAGCAGTCGATGCAGGAGTGGTTCTATAACAACTCAGGCTCGTCCGTGACCGTTGCTTCAGTGACGATCCTCGGCGATAGCTCGAGCTTTTCGCTGCAGATCGGGCAGGACTTCTGCACCGGGACGACGATCCCGGACGGCGGGAGCTGCCACGTGAACGTCCTGTTCGGCCCGCTGTCCAGCCCCGGGCCCAAGACGGCGACTCTGGAGCTCACGGATAACACCGGAACCGTCGACGTACCCCTCACGGGAACCGGGCTCACCGGCACCCTGTCAGTCAACTCGAGCTCGATCGATTTCGGATCCCAGGTGATCCAAAGCAACAACAACGGCGGCTCGGAGCAGCAGAGCGTGACGGTTGCCACCGGCACGGATTTCGGCGTGCGCGTTACGAACGTTCAAATCAACGGACCCGACGCGTCTTCCTTCAGCATCCAGGGCAACGGCTGCCAAGGCTACGTACTTGGTTCGAACAGCACCTGTCAGATCTACCTTCAATTCCAGCCGGTCTCTTCCGGGCCCAAGCAGGCGCAGCTCGAAATCGACAACGACGGCACGGTAAGCCCTCTGTTTGTATCGCTGTCTGGGATCGGTCTGAACGGCCCCGCTTTGAGCGTGAGCCCGGCACAGGCGATCTTCGGGAATGTCCAGCTTGGCTCCTCGACTTCGCAGAGCTTCATGCTGACGAACGTCGGCGATGCTCCGCTGCAGTTCCAGGAGCTGTTCATCGTGTCCGGGTCACCGCAGGTCTTTCCGATGTCAGATGGCTGCTCCGGGCAGCAGCTCGCGGCCGGCGCGGCGTGTCAGGTTACCGTCGGCTTCATCCCGATCGCAGCCGGCGTCAAGGATGCCTCGCTGTTGGTTATCTCCAACCAGGGTCCGGTGTCGGTAATCGGGCTGAGCGGCACCGGGGTGGCCCCGAACTCGACGTCGTCGGGGCCGACCGGGGCCACCGGGCCGGCAGGACCTCCCGGACCTCGGGGACCGGCGGGCCCAAGGGGGTCCGCGGGCGCCACCGGTAAGGTGCTGCTGGTCACCTGCAAAGCCGCCACGAGGACCGTCGTCAAGGTGGTCCGCGGCAGGAAGCGCACGGTCAAGGAGAAGGGGCAGAAGTGCGCAGGCAGGCTGGTGTCGGGCATCGTGAAATTAACGGTGAGCGCCGGGAGTGGCCACGCGACGATCTCCCGCGGGCGGCGTGTACATGCAACGGGGACGAGCTTGGCGCTCGGCGGCGGACGGTTCCTGTTGCTGCTGACGGCGCAGCGCGCATTTGCGCCCGGACGCTACACGCTGACAATGCGCAGCCGTCACAGCGGACGCTGGACACAGCTCACAGCGCCAATCGCGATCGGCTGAATCGTCGGCAGGTAACCGACGGCCGATCAACAGCGCAGCCGCGACACCGCAGGTGATCAGGGCACAACGAGCCGCCACGCGAACAGGATCGCTGCGACAGAAGTTGCCAGGTTCAGGCTCGAGACGCCCGGGCGCATCGGTATCGTCACGCGATGATTCGCGATCGACAACAGTTCGTCGGACAGCCCATAACGCTCGGTCCCAAAAGCGAGGACCGTCCGTGGGTGCATCCGCTCTGGTGCAAACGGCTCGCCGTCGGGGTCGACGGCGACCAGCGGACGGTCACCGAGCTCCCGGCCACTCACTCGGATCACCGGAAGCGCGAAATGCAGGCCCGCGCTTGCGCGCAGTGCGTCGGGATGCCATGGATCCTGCGATCCCGTTGTCAGCAACCCGGCAGCGTCGGCCGCGGCTGCCACCCGCACGCAAACTCCCATGTTCCGCAGATTGCGGGGATCCTCGAGCAGCACGACCGGGCTCGGCGCTTGCTCAGACAGCAGCCGGTTCAAGTCCACTTCTGGGCGCGGGGCAATCGCCATCACACCGGTCCGAGGTGCCTGTAGGGCGAGAGTAGAAAACCCCTCGGCAGGCACGATTTGAAGCTCGGCCGCGAAGCGACCCTGAAGGTCCGGGGCCAGGGCCCTCGCCAGCCCCTCTAGCTCGGTCGGGCTTGTGCCCACGAGTGAAGTGAGCTTTGCGCCAAAACGCAAGGCGTGCTTTATCGCGTGAAATCCTTCGAGCACGGCGAGGTTCGGATCGCGGCGGGCAGCGCGAAACTCCTGGGCTATCCGCGGGAGCTCCGCCACCGTGGCCATCGCTCGAGTCTACGTAGCCTGGGACATTCGAAGTGGCTGCCGTATCGCCACGGCATGAGATCGAGGAACGAGTCGCCGGCATTGGCACGACGGGTCCTGAGTGCGATCATCTCTCAGGCGAGCCTTGCGACCCCTGATGGGTAGCCGATCGCCCCAATCTGATGGCTCTTCGATACAGAGAGAACCGGAATCGCCGAATACCAACCGGTGGGGGAGCCGGCCGTCATGTCCGCTGATGAGTTCCCGTCGGGGCGGCTGGCGGGCGTGCATGCCGCGCCTGTGTACCTCGACCGCGACCGCACCTTGGACAAGATCGAATCGCTGACGGGCGAGGCGGCCCGGGCGGGGGCAAGGGTCGTGGCTTACCCCGAAGCGTTTGTCCCGGGCTTTCCGGTTTGGTGCCTGGTGCAGCGGCCGATCGACCAGCATCGCCACTTCCAAGAACTGTACGCCAATTCGGTCGAGGTGCCTGGAGCTCACACCCGGCGCTTGGGTCAGATCGCCGCTCGTCACGAGGTCTATCTCAGCGTCGGGATAACCGAGCGCAGCCACGTGAGCATGGGCGGGCTGTTCAACGCAAACTTGATCTTCGCGCCGTCGGGTAACTTGCTGGCGCATCATCGCAAGCTGGTTGCCACGTGGGCGGAACGGCTGGTGTGGGCGCCCGGCGACGGGGTTGGCCTAGGTCCGGTCGACAGCGACGTCGGACGCGTCGGGGTCCTGATCTGCGGAGAGAACACCAACCCTCTGGCTCGCTACACCCTGATGGCTCAGGGGGAGCAAGTGCACGTCGCCACCTGGCCTCCTGCGTGGCCCTTTACCCGCGGCGCCGATGTTGGCGACTACCGCCGGTGGATCGATATCCGCTCGGCCGCGCACGCCTTTGAGGCGAAAGTCTTCTCGCTCTCGGTCGCCGGCTACCTGGACGAATCGGCGATCGCGGGCGCTGCGCAAGGGGATCTCGACGCAGAACAGATCTTGCGGGAAGCGCCACCTGCGGTCTCGCTCGCGCACGGGCCGTCAGGGGAGCTCCTCGCGGGGCCGATACAGGGCGAGGAGGGCATCCTGTATCTCGACGCTGACGTGCGCGGTTCGATCGTGCCCAAGATGGCCCACGACGTGATCTGTGGCTACCAGCGCTTCGACGTGTTCGACCTGCACGTCAATCGTGTACGCCCCGCCGCGGCTACGATCCGCACGCAGCCGGCATCACTCGGTGCAACATCTGAGATCCGGGCCGACGCGGACGTGGCAGCGGACTTGGCGCAGCGCGCGGGCCACGACGGCGGTGATCGCCCGCTCGAGGAGCCAGACAAGCAACGCCGGCCCCGATGAGTGTTCGTTCAGAAAACCGTGCGGGCCTCGCGACCGTCCATATGGCGCCCGCTCGAACCACCAAGATCATCCTGCCGCCGACGCTCCTGCAAGCGCGAGTTACCGAGCTCGCGAACGTGTATGTCATCGGCCATTTCGGCATTGCCCGCGTCGAAGAGCGCAACTGGTCCCTGAGTGTGGCGGGCATGGTCCGCAATCCGCTTCAGATCAACCTCGACGAGCTGCGGGCGCTGCCATCGGTCACGCTGACAGCGGTCCTGGAATGCTACGGCAACCCGCTTGCGCCCGATGTTCCCACCCGGAGGGTGGCGAACCTCACTTGGCGCGGCGTGCCCGTTCGAACCCTGCTAGATCGGGCCGAGCCTGACCCCGAGGCGAAATTCATCTGCGCGGAAGGATTCGACGCCGGCGAATTTGACGGTACCCCATGTCAGGAATACTTGAAGGACCTCCCGCTCGAGGTCGTGGCGCGCCGCAGCATCATCGCCTACGAGATCAACGGCGAGCCACTGACTCACGACCACGGCTATCCGGCGCGGCTGTTCACGCCCGGATACTTCGGCACCAATCAGGTCAAATGGCTGCGCAAGCTCACCGTGACGACGCAGCGCCCGGAGCATCTGTTCACAACTCGTTTGTATCAACGCACTCACACTGGCTCAGCGCGACCAACTCCGGTACGTGACTTCGACGTGAACAGCATCATCACCGCGCCCAGTCCGGAAACCCCAGTCGGGGAGGGAGACATCCTCGTGACGGGCTGGGCTTGGAGCACGACGCCGGTCAGGCGCGTAGAGGTCGCGCTCGACGATCACATCCTTGACGCGACGGTCGAGCCACGCAGCGTGGAGGAGTTTTCGTGGCAGGCGTTCTCCGTCCGACACAAACTCGCGCCGGGAACGCACTCCATCTCCGTGCGAGCCACCGACACCGATGGCCGCACACAGCCGCTCGGTCAAGCCCGCAACCAGGTCCACCGCATCGAGATCAACGTAACAGTGCCCTGACGCGTATTGCTGGCATGCTCGTGCGTGCAATGCAGCCGTCCCGCGCCGTTCGCGCGGGCTCGAAAGTCAGGGGAGAGTCATGATTAGCGCCTCGGGCCGTGCCCCGGCGATGGGCGCCGAGGCACGACCGCGGCACGTTGATGTCAGCCGGCTCTGACCGCCGGTAACACAACGTTGCGGTGCGAGTGACCTATGCGCGTCAGCGCACGCGCGGCGGAGCTCTGCGCCGCTTGCGCGGCGCTGGTGGTGGTGGGCGGCACCGGTTGCGGGAGCGGGGCGCAGGTTTTGTCCCAGGGCGCATGCTGGTTGCGCGCGGGGAGTGCCCCGGTCTCGAGGTAGTTGGCGATCGTGCCGTCTACGCACAGGTCACCCGAAAGCGAGTCGGCGTGGCTGGTGCCGCCCGGCTCGGCGAGCAGCACGGCATGGGGAAACAGGTGGCGAGTCACCAGGCTGCCCTCGAACGGCGTTGCGGCATCGAGCGTCTCGTCGATCAGGAGGGTGCTGTTGACGCCGCGGCCGTTGACCGTCACGCGTGGCCGGGCCGGAGCCTGCCAGTAGATGCACGGAGCGTTGAACCAGGTGTTGCCCCACGCCTCGAGCGGCGCGACGTGGTAGATCGCCCAGGTGTCACGCTGCCAGACGCTCCAGTCGGTCGGCCAGTGAGAGTCTGTGCACACCACCGACAGGTAGACGGCGAATTCGTTGTCGTTCCCGGGAGCGTCGGTGGCCTGGTAGAGCTGGATCAGCTCGTTGGCCGCGGCGGCGTCGTGCCCGTTTACCCAGTCGGAGAATGCCTGCCCCAGCTCGACCCACGTTTGCTCGTAGTAGCCAGCTTCGAGGAAGATGTCGGTCCACTCGTCGGGCCCGACCACGCCGCCGGCCGGGGCGGACGCCAGCTGGTTCTCGGTCGTGTAGAACAGGTTCTGCACGGCGCTTTCGGTGCTACCGAGGTGGTAGACGTCGTTGTACTTGGCCAGCCAGGCGAACCAGATGTCCTCGTTGCGGTTGAACGGGATGTCCTGATCGAGATTGAAGTCCTGGTAGCCGTCCCGGAGCGGGTTGACGTTGCTGTCCAGAATCAGCCGCCGCAGGTGCGTCGGGAACAAGGTGGCGTACACCTGGCCCAGGTCGGTGCCCCATGAGAAGCCGTAGTAGGTGATCTGCCGCTGCCCGAGCGCCTGGCGGATGCTGTCCATGTCGAGCGCGTTGTCCCGAGTGGTCATGTTGCGCAACAGTTGGGTCTGGAGCGGGCTGGCCGACGCGCAGTCCTGGGCGTAGCTCCGGGAGCGCGACAGCCACGTATGCAGTAGCGCGGGCGTGGTGGGAACGTAGTCGGGGCGGTCGGGACCGAGATCGGAAGCAACACCAAGGCGTTTACCTCCGTCATTCCTCCTGCAGCTCGAGGCCGACCATAAGCTCTCGATCTCAGACAAGCTCGGCAAATGGCTGCCTCAATATCGCGCCTGGCGCCAGATCCGGATCAGCCAATTGCTCAACATGACCAGCGGCATTCAGGACTACGATGAGCAACCGGCTTTTCTGCGCGCCTACGCCGCGGCGCCCAACACGGTGTTCTCAAAAAGCCGTCTGGTGACGTATGTCTCGGCCTTCCGCTTCTGAAAGGCTGGAACTATTCGAATACCAACTACATCCATAGCTCGACTCGCTACCCGGCAGCCATAACAGCGCGGATGCCGGCCGGCTACTTCTTCAATTCCTCCGTGCCGCAGTTCGTTCGGCTCCTGGGCAAGGACCAGCGCCGCGCGAGCGTATCGTCGTACCAGGGCGCCGGTGGCATCGTCGCCTCACCTGCGGATGTGGCGACCTGGGACCGGGCGCTGTACGGCGGACGCGAGCTGCCCCGAAAACAGCAGCGCGAGCTGGAGAGCCTCGTGTCGATGCGAACCGGCAACCCGATCCGGAGGACGTCAAACGCGGATCCCCAGGGCTTCGGACTTGGTGTGGCACAGGCGACGACGTCGGCCACCGGCACCTTCTGGTTCTACGAGGGGACCACGTTCGGTTATCGGTTCCTGCATTTGTATTCATCCCGGTCGGGTATCAGCATCGTTGTGGCCGCCAACAGCTCCAGCGCCCAGGATGAGTTGTCTCCGCTGGGCCTCTCGATTTACAAGCTGGTACACGCGGGGGCCAGTTGAGCGGCCTCGCGCCGAGCGCCCGGTCGCGTGCCCGATGCCGAGGGGGCGCGCCGGCGGACTCTCGGAGGGCTACCGTCCGGGGTTGATCCCCAGCCTGGCGGCTTGCGCGCTGGCCTCGCCGCGGTTGCGCACATCGAGTTTGTGGAGGATCGCGGAGACGTGGTGGTCGATCGTCTTCTCCGAGAGGACCAGACGCCGCGCGATCTGCGCATTGCGCAGGCCCTCCGCGAGCAGCATCAGGACCTCGAGTTCTCGTGCGGTCAGGCCGGCCGGGTTCTCGCGGGTCTGCGGACGTGGCCCGCGGGGGACGCCCCGCACACCTCTCTCGCGCAGCCGGCGAGCGGCGATTGCTACGGCGGGACGCGCGCCGAGCTGCTGCAGCTGCTCGATCGCCTGGCGCACCGCTCCTTCGTCCTGGCTATCAGCTAGCGCGAGCGCGCCCTCGTAGGGACAGCCGAGCTTCCTCCATAACGCCGCCGCCTTCGACCAGTCGCCGGCGATCGACAGCCTGTAGGGCTGCGCGATCAGCCCCGCTGGGAGCTGGTCGCGCATGCCTGCCCGCCAGCGCCAGTAACCCAGCACCCCCATCGCCCACGGCGCCCGACTTTGGCGTGCGAGCGCAAAGGCCGCCTCAGTCAGTTGCTCGACGGTCGTGGGATCGCCGGCCAGCCAGGCCGCTTCGGCCCTGGCGGACGCGACCGGCACGATCTGCATCAGCTCTCCGGTCGCCCGCACGAGTTCCCACGCCTCCTCGAGCGGAGCGGCGGCCTCCGCGTCGCCACGGCGTGCTCTGAGCAGTCCGAGCGTGGGCAACGCCCAGACGCGTGCGACCGGCGGACTGCGTGGGTCGCTCAGGACAAAGCCGGCAGATTCGGCGGCCTCGTCCCAGCGGCCGCGGTCAAGCTCGAGCTTCGCACGCTGGGCGAGCAAATATCCGCGCCACGTGTCCAAGCCGCGTTCGGTGCAGAACTTGAGCCCGACGTCGAGATACGCATCGGCCAACTCGAAGTCGTGATGCCTTACGCCCGTCATCACCAGCAACGAGCTGGCCCTTCCCACATGGTCCTCGAGCCCATCCCGCCGGCCAAGCTCCAGCGCGCGCTCGAGCTTCCTGCGCCCTTCGGGCCGACCTTCGTCGAGCTCCGCCGCGCCGATGTTCGTGAGCGCGTACACGAACGCCTCGTCGTCGTCTAGTCGTCGCGCGAGCTCGAGCGCACGAGTACCCCAAGCCAGCGCTCCTGCGAAGTCCTCGACGACCATCCGCCGTTGCGAGACGTTGCCGTACGCGATCGTCAGCTCGTGCCCTGGCGCCAGCCGCTCAAGCAGCTCGACGGCTTGGAGCGCAAGCGGCTCGCCCTCGCGCGTGCGGCCCGTGAAGAACAGCAGCCTGGACAGCGACCGCAGCGAGTCGCCCTCGCCCCTGCGATCGCCCAGCCGTCGCTGGAGCTCGAGCGCTTTCTCCTGAGCCTCGATCGCCTCGTCGAACTGGGCGCTCAGGCGGCACTCCTCGACCCGAGCCAGCAACAGCTCAGCCCTCCGCTCGAGCGACAGCCCCTCGGCGAAACTCAGCGCCCGCGCGTACTGCGCCGCCGCCTCTCGGTGCGCACCCGATCTGGACGCCCGCTCGGCCGCGAGGGGAGCCCAGCGGAGCACCCCCTCCAGGTCACCCGCCGCCTCGGCATGATGCGCGAGGCGCGCGAAGTCAGGATCCGGGAACCTGCGGGCGGCGAGCGCCTCGATTGCAGCGCGATGCAGAGCCAGCCTGCGGTTGGGCGCAATCGCCTCCTCGATCGCTAAACGCGCCAGCTCGTGCCGGAACGAGACATGCGAGCGGCCTGCGCGCAGTACTCCCGAAGCCAGGCACTCGTCGATTCGATCGTCGAGCTCGTCGGCAAGCGCCTCCAACAGTCGTAGATCGACGTGACCCGGGACGACCGCGGCAGCTTCGAGCAGCCCCTGAGCCGGCGCGGACAAGCGCGCCGCGCGCGCGAGCACCGCATCGCGGACGGTCTCAGGTATTTCTTCTCCGCTGGCGGCGAGCACTTCGGTGACAAAGAACGGGTTGCCGCCGGTGCGGCTAAACAGTTCCCGCCCGTCGACAGCGTGAGGCTCGGCCAGCTCGAGCACTCCCTGCTCCGAGAGCGGCTCTAGCTTCAGTCGATGCGGTCGCCGTACCAGCTCGCCAAGCACGAATCGAAGCTCCGGAGAACGGCCAAGCTCGTCACTTCGGTAGCTCGCCACCACGAGCGCCGGAGCCGAACCGATCCGTGCCGCCAGCGCAATCAACACGTCGAGCGTCGCCTCATCGGCCCAGTGCAAGTCCTCCAGCACCAACACCGTGGGCTTGCAGGTGTTCAGCTCGCCCAACAGCGCCACGGCTACCTCATGCGCCCTCGCCGCTCCCACCACCAATTCCCGCAGCTCGCCACCGACCACTTCGCCAACGTCCGCGAACGGGCCCAGCGGACGCGGCGTCCGCAACGGCTCACATGCCCCCCACAAGATTCGCACGGAACCCGCCTGCGCCTCACAGAACCCGCGCAGCAGCGCAGTCTTGCCAACCCCCGCCTCGCCCCCCACGAGCACGAGCCGCCCCTCGGAGCTCGACCGGACCCCGGCGAGCAGCTCGTTCAGGGCAGACAGGCTCTCACCGCGCTCGAGCAGCGTGCGGGCCTGGCTAGGCATGGAGGCTCTTATACGCTGCCCGGAGCTCATTCGAGAAGCCCCGCATCCAGGCGACCATGGTCACCCGCGAGTGTCCCACATTCGAGCGCGGTGGCAGACGACCGGCACGGCCCGGTCGCCGGCCACCGATGTGCGCCTCAGCCGGCGATCGCGCGCCGCGCGCGACGGCGATGCACGACACCGGATGCTGCCGCGCCGGCACCGAGCAGCACGATGGTCCCAGCGGCACCGACACCGGCGTCGCCCCACTGAAACCCCGACTGCACGCTAGTCCCGCTCGGTTGGACCGACAGACCGCTTGCCGAAACGGGCGGAGATACCGGATCCCCGGGGATGAACCTCGCCTGCGAGGCCGACGGCAAGCTCGCTGTGGCGACTATCAGACCGCCGGCCAGCCAGTGCCTGATCATCCTGTGCTTCTGCATGTTGTGCTTCCCCTTATGAATAGAAATACGGATCGAGTACGGTCACCCGCGTGATCTCATCGACCGGCAACTCGTTGCGAGCGGCCGTCTTGCGGATCGCCTCGGGCGACGGCGCGTCGTAGAGGCAGAAGGTCCGGGTCTTGTCCTCGCTGACGAACGAGCTGATCCACGTCACCCCTTCCTCCGCGTTTCGCTCAACCACCCCGTGGCAAAGCTCCGCTCCACCGCTCGCTACCGGGATCTGCAGACCCTCCGCGAAGGTGCGCTGAACGATGTATCGCGGCATATCTGTCCTCCTCTTCGGCTGGCCGCGTTGGTGTGCCGCCAACCTACGCCCCGGCCTGAGCGCGCACATCGGGAGGACCACCCATGTTGGGCGACGCCGATCCCCATCTTGGGCGCGTGCCTCGTCGCGCTCGAAGCGGTACGCCGTTGCCGGCTCCGGCTCTAGCCGATCGGTGCACCGTGGATTGGCTCAGCCTCGAACCCGCGCGAGCGCATCTGCTCGACCTCCGAGGAGAGCGTCCGCAGTGCAACCTCATGGCCGCGCGAGCCGCAGCTCCGCGAGGACCGGGGTGATCGGGAACAGGTGGCCTCGCGCGGGCGAGGTGTAGGCCAGGACTCGCGCCCATCAGGTACCCCCTACTAGCCCGCCTAGGAGCTCACGGATCGCCAGTTCAATTAGCAATCAGTCAACCGCCGATGGACCGCCTCCGGGAAGCGGCTCGCGGTGGACGGCCCGAGGCCGTGGTGTCCGAATCACATCCTGGACAGCAGTTCGGCCTTCTTGGCCTCGAACTCTTCACTGCTGATGATGTTGCTGTCGCGGAGCTCGGCGAGCTTGCGGATCTGATCGGGGATGTCCGAGCTCGGCGATTGAGAATCAGCGGTCCTGGGCGAGTCCGTCGCTTTCGATCGACGATCGATCTCCCTCGCGGGTGTTCGAGCGCTCGGCTCGTGAGCGCGATCCTCGGCTACGTTCTGCTCGCCGCCAGCGGACTGCCCGGCCAGCTCGTCCTGCGTCGAGTGCTGCTTCGCTTGAAGGTCATCTACCCGTGAGTGCCCGGGATCGAGCTCGGCTGCGGTGGGGTCGACGCCGCGCGCGGTGTTTTCGGCGAGCCGCTGGTTCAAGACGTCCGCCAGCTCTTCAAAAGAAGAATTTTCTTGAAGCCAGAAGAAGACCGAATTCGGATCGTCGTTCTCGGTGCGCGGCGCCGCGCCCTCCAGCTGAAGCTGGAAACACCCCCTATTGAACTTCGTCGCCGGCCTTACCTTTACTTCGCTGATCGCGGCACAGGGGATCTCTCGGGTCTCTGGGCGTCCAAAGATCTTCTGTCTGCGGCCTTTGCGTCTGATCACGATCCGGTCGTCGTGAAGCTCAACGGTCGCGGTGGATCCCTTGTACTCCTTCACGGTCTCGTTCTCCTTCCTGACTTCACGTGCCCTCCGGCCCAAGAGCATGCGCTGGTCGGAGAATTTAACCCCGCAAGGGATAGCGCGTCTGCGAGGAAGCATCAAGAGGTTCTCTGGTTCTCGATCAACGACATCTGTGTCGGCCCGTCGGCCACTCCTTCAGCGATGAGCTCTGAGGGCAGCGGATGCGCTGCGCAGGAGTACCCGCTCGGCGCTTGCTGCATCCATGGTGCCGGCGCTGAGCTGCGCGCTGGCGGCGTGGATCATGTCGGTGAGAAGTCCGATCAGCCAGTCAGCCGGTAGCTCGCGATCGAACTCTCCGCTGCGCTGGCCGCGGATGATCAGCGCGCGGATCGGCGCCAGGGCGGGCTGGAGTCGCCGACGGAGTTCATCGCGTCCAAGTCGCCGCGGGTTGAGCAGCACCAGACCGCGATAGCGGCCGACTACCTGCCAGGCGGCGATCAGCGTCCGATCCATCGCCTCGGCGGCGGTTCCCTCGGTCGGACGGGCCGACTGCAGTGCTACGCAGACCTCGTTGACTGACCGGTCGGTAAGCGCATCGAGCAGCGCCTCGCGGCTGGGGAAGTGGTGGTAGAGAGTCGTCCTCGAGACCCGAGCGCGCGCCGCAATGTCTTCGAGGCCGACGAGCGGGTCGGCGGCCAGCAGCTCGGCGGTGGCGTCGAGGAGCCGCTGTGCGTTGCGCCGAGCGTCAGCGCGGTGAGAGGGAGCTTCAAAGCTTGACAACGCTGTAAAGATTAGTGCCGTGTCTGCAGCGGCGACCACGCCGTCTGGCGATGGCTTCAATCGGTCGATGCCACCGTCGACCGTGATTCCCGAGCTCGTCTACGAGGACGTTGGGGAGGCGATTGGATGGCTGTGCGACAGGTTCGGGTTCCAGGTTCGCTGGCGAGCTGGGGATCATCGCGCGCAGCTCTGGCTGAACGGGGGCACGGTGGTGGTGACCGAGCCGCGCACCTCCAACGCGCTTCCCGGCCCGCAGTCGCTGTTGGTGCGCGTTCCCGACGTTCGCGCGCACTACGAGCGCGCCCGCGAGCGCGGGGCCAGGATCTTGGACGGGCCGCGTGATTTCCCGTACGGGGAGCGCCAGTACTCCGCCGAGGACCTCGGCGGCCATCGCTGGGGGTTCTCACAGTCGATCGCCGACGTAGCGCCCGAGGAGTGGGGCGGCGTCTCCGGTCCGGCGCTGCACGCACCGGGCCGACCGCCGGAGACGCAGCTGCCGATCAGCTGATCGTTCCGGGTGGTCCGTCGGCAACAAGTCGCCGCTGCAACCGCGAACGTGATCCACCCGGCGCGACGGACCGACACCGATGACGCGCGTCCAGCCTGAGCTATGGGTCGACCGCGCCAGCGCGGCGGTCGCCTTCTACGAGGCCGCGTTTGGGGCCAAGGTCATTCATCGCGTCGGCGAAGGTGACGACATCGTTGCCCAATTGTCCGTTGATGATGCGGCGTTCTGGGTGACTGCGGCGAGCCCATCGATGAGGCGGTTGAGTCCCGAAGCCATCGGGGGAACGACGAGCCGGACGCTGCTCGTCGTCGAGCACCCCGAGCAGGTCGTCGCCCAGGCGGTGTCGGCCGGGGCCAAGGAGGCCTCAGCAGTGAAGGATGAGCACGGCTGGCGGCTTGGCCGGATCATCGACCCCTTCGGCCACGAGTGGGAAATCGGCAAACCGCTGGGCGCCTGGCCGCCAACCGAATGATCATGCCGCCGGGGGCTTCGACGCTCGTTTCGGTTCGGGCGGTCGAATGCGGGGTTGACGCGTCCCGTGCGAAGTCGGAGAATCGCCCTTTCCTAGTGGAGGTGTTTCTCGATGTCGTGGAATCTCAGAGGGAGCTATGTCGAGACTTGCTCTTGCGAGCTGATGTGCCCGTGCAACCTGTCGTTCGATCACGGCGCGACGTATGACTTCTGCCGGGTTACGTTGGTCTTCAACATCCGTGAGGGGGAGGTCGAGGGGACTGACATCAGCGGCTTGAAGGTCGTGGCGATCGCGGACACGCCGAAGGTGATGACGGAGGGTAACTGGCGTCTTGGGGTGTTTATAGATGACCAGGCGACCGACGAGCAGGCCGAGAAGCTCGTTCAGGTCTTCAGCGGGCAGCTCGGGGGGCCGATGGCCGCGCTCACGCCGCTCGTTGGCGAGATGCTCGGGGTTGAGCGCGCTCGGATCGAAGTCGACGAGGACGGGCTGCGGCACACTGTTCGCGTCGGCGACGCGATCGACTTCGAAGTGGAGGACATCGTGCCGTTCGGCGTGGAGACCGGCGAGCCGGTGCGCTTTCAGGGCATGTTCCATCCGGTGGGCTCTGATCTCACGATGGCCGAGGCGAAGCGTTCGCAGATCGACGCGTTTGGCATCAAGTATGAGGGCAAGACGGGGCTCTCGAAGTCGGAGTTCGCCTGGGCGGCGTGACGATGAGCTCGGCAGTTTCCGCTGAGCGGCGCGCCCCCACCGGCGGGCTTTCACCTGCGTTCGCGGCCACGCGCGCCCGCCTCGGCTTGGTCGCGCTCCTGTTCGTGCTCGCCGGGCTGGGCTGGTGGTGGACCGTCGATCGGATGCAGGGGATGGACAACGGACCGTGGACTGATCTCGGGGCGCTCGGCTGGTTCCTCGGCGTCTGGGTGGTCATGATGGCGGCGATGATGTTCCCGTCGGTCGCGCCGACGGTGGCGCTCTACTCGCGGATGACTCGGCAACGGTCCGCGCTGGCGCCGCTCGCGTTCTGTGCGGGCTACCTCCTCGTTTGGGCCGCGGTGGGTCTGCTCGCTTTCGCGATCGCGGCAGCCGGTGGGTGGGTCGCCGGGGGCGTGCTGAACTGGGGTCGTGCCGGCCGGTGGGTCGCAGGCACGACATTGCTCGTGGCGGCCGCATACGAGTTGACTCCCCTGAAGAACGTATGCCTCGCGAAGTGCCGGAGCCCGCTCGGCTTCCTGCTCGGCACGTGGCGTGAGGGCCTGCACGGCGCGATCGAGATGGGCGCCAAGAACGGCGCCTGGTGCGTGGGGTGCTGCTGGGCACTGATGGCGTCGCTGTTCGCGCTCGGCATCATGAGCATCGGCTGGATGACATTCATCGCGGCTCTGATCGCGGTCGAGAAGCTGCTCCCGTGGCGGCGCGTGGCGACTTACGGGACCGCCGCGGTACTGCTCGCGCTCGGCGTGCTGCTGCTCGCCGCACCCGGCTCGACCCCGGGGCTGACGATTCCAACCCATGGCTCGATGTCCCGGATGAATCACATGGGACAGCCGGGTCATATGGCGCCGCAGATGAGGCAGCCGGGGCAAATGGGAAAGCCCAGCCAGACGGGACAGATGGGTTCCTAGCGACCCGCTGGCCTGAGGACGCCCGAGTAAAACGGCGAGCTCGAGGGACGGTAGCTAGCCCGAGTAGTCGCAGGTCGTGCCGTACCCGCAGACCCCGCGATAGCTGAAGGCCAGCGGGCCATCCTCAACGACCAGTTCGTCCGCGACAAGCTCCTCGCCGGCTCGGTCATTCCCTGGGATCACGCGCGTCACCGTCTCCTCGCCCGTGTAGCGATCCCGTGTCCGCACGCCGATGCGATCCGCGGATCCTCAAGCGCTGACGCCTGCGCGTGTGAAACCCCTCGCGAGACTTCCTAAGCCGTGTTCAGATCGAGCACCGTCAGCGAGTGGCCTGGGAAAGTGTAACTGAAGGCCGTTTCGAGTCTGCCCAGACGGTGCACGCGTGGAGCGATCGCGTCGGGCTGTGCGATCGAGTTCACCGCACCGGGGTCTCCGCGCAGCACGGTGGCGGTGCCGCCCGAGGCGCCGCCATGAAGGCCCGTTAGCTTGACTGCGGTCCGCACTGCCGTCGCGCCATCGTTCACCATTACGACGTAGGTGTGACCGCGGCTGTGGCTGGCGACCACAAACAGCTCGGTGCCGGACGCTTGCAGATGTGACTGGATGACACGGCTTCCGTGTCCATCGGAGAACATCCTCAGGGCCCAGTACGACGGCGAGCCGTAGCTCTCGAGCCCGTCGTAGCCGATCAAGTTGGTGGGCCAGTTGGGTGCGTTGACGTTGACCAGCAGCGGAGCGTAGGAGGCCCCAATCACGAGGTCGGCGTTGCGCTCGATCCCGGTCAAGAACGCTGCCTCTCCCAGCGCGGCGGCGAGCGTGCCCGTTGGGGAGCCCTGGGTCACGGCGTACTCGCCGATAAGAAGCTTGGCTCCTCGACGACTGAGGTGATCGAACATGTGCGCGCGGGCGGTGAAGTAGCTGGGATTGTCGTTGTAGAAGTGTTCGTCGAGAATCTCCACCGGCCGGCTCGTCACCGGCGCCGTGGCCACGATCTTGAGCTGTGGGTAGGCGGCTTTGATCGCGTCGTAGAACATCGGATAGCGGTACGCGTTGTAGGTGCCGGACGGGTCGAGATTGTCCTCATTGCCCACCTCGACCATCTTCAGGCCGAATGGGGCGGGGTGCCCGTCGGCCGCGCGCTGGGCGCCCCAGTATGTGCTGGTTGGGCCGATCGCATACTGGATCTCGTCCAGCGCATCCCGCACATACGGCTGGAGCTGGTCCTCTGGCACGACGGTCCCATCGAGCGAATAGCCGTCGTACACCGATAGCAGGGGCTGGGCATGGAGTTCCTCTGGCAGCTCGAGCCACTCGAGCAGGCCCATCCCGTCGTCTGACCAGTAGCCCCAGGAGCTGTTGTCGTGACCGGGGCGATCCTCGATCGGCCCGATCGTGTCCTGCCAGTCGAATCTTGTGGCGACCGTCTCACCTTCAAGGAAGTTCCCACCGGGAATTCGGAAGTAGCCCGGATGCAGCGCGGCGATCTGCTTCATCAAATCGACACGGAAGCCGTTGGCGAGGTTGTCGTAGGTAGGGGGGAACAACGAGACGACCGCGAACCACATCGTGCTGCCGGAGTCGGCCGGGTCGCTCGTCGTGATCACGAACCGGTTGTGCAGCGTGACCGGTGTGTGGCTGGAGGTTCTGATCGTGGTCGTGTACCGGACCCAGTGGTCGGTCACGCCCCTGATCGTGGTTGCCGCCCACACCGTACCCTCGAGGAGGCTCACCAGTTTGACGGTCAAGGGGCCGGAGGTCTTCCTGCTGCTCTTGGCGAAGAACGACACGCGATACGTGGTCGATGGTCGGACGGGAACGCCCCAGTAGCCCCAATTGGCCACACCCGCGCTGGCGCCTGCGGTGATCTTCCCGATTGACAGCTTCAGGCTCACGGGATTGGCGGTATTGAGCGGCTGAGTTGAGTCCAGCGCGATAGTTGCGGTCGACCCCTCGCTGGTGAAGGGCGACCAGTACACAGGTGCGTTCGGATCCTCCTTGAGGTCACGATTGCGAATCAACTCGCCGTAGAGGCCACCGTCGCCAGAGTGGTTGATCTCCTCAAGGAAAGCGCCGAACTGCGTCGGGTTGATCGCTGGACCCGCCCGGCCCCCCTCAATTGTCAATTTGGCCGGAGGAGCCGCGGCGCGCGCGACGCCCGGCGCCATCAACAGCCAAGCAGCCCAAAGCACCAACGCGGAAAGCAGCCAGCACCAAACCTTGGCCCTCGAAGGGCATCGGCGCGATGAGGCGCACGTCACCGAGCCCATAATGATCATCAGCCCAACTCTCCCTTCCGCGGGATGCGCAGGCTCCTGCTTGCGTCCCGCTGCGGCGCCAAAGCCTATTGGAGTCGTGACCGGCGGGTGTGGTTTTCTCTCGTCGGTCGAAAGTTTGTGAGGATGCTCTGGCGGGGTAGCCGCAAACGGCGTTGAGCCTTCTGCCTGCGCGTGAAAGCGCGCGGGCCTGGACCACAGCGAGCCACTGGGGAGGGTGTATGGCAGGTCATTCGCAAGCCGCTCCTGTCGGCTGTTCTCGTCGTGGCGGCCGGGACTGGGATTCTGGTGCTCGTCCCGGGCGCGGTCTCCGGGAGTGTCCGGGCCCACCATGGGAGTTCCTCGAGAGGCGGCCGAGCGGAGATGGGGCGCCGCACATCCATCCCCGCAGCCGTCGCTCTGATCGGACGCGGCGGCTCGGCTCGTGCTGACACCGCTCGGGCGGGCGGCCGGGGGTCCGCCGACGTCAAGAACGCGCCCCCGCCGCTCGGCTGGTTGTCGTGGAACTCGTTCATGAGCTCCATCAACGCACAGGTGATAGAGGAGAACGCGCAGGCGATGGTCACCTCCGGCCTGCTGGTGACAACACGCTCACGTTCGCCGGAGGCTGGGCGCCCGACATGGCCGCCGTGGTGATACTCCCACCGTCGGACGACTCACCGATCGGCTACCAGGCAGGCGAAGGATGAGCCCAGCAGCCGCCCGCACGCGGGACGCTAAAGAGCGCGCAGCGCGGAGCCGTCGCCTACCCCGCAGCAAGTGGGGACTGCGCCGATCCTGGCGCACGGCCGGCATTGAAACTCGGCGCCCACGAGATCCGTGTCAACGGGATGTTCCACGGGTAGATCGACAAACGCGATGGCGACGTCCGCGACACTGGGCTCGGTCGGTACCGCGCATCCGGGTGCTTGCAGCCGCGGCTCGATCGCCGATGCGCGCCGAGAGCCGCAACTCCGGGATCTGCGTTGCCGACGAGAGCTCCATGGCGGCGACCCGAACATGGTCCGCTCCAGCGACGGGGCCATCGAGCCGCCCTCAACCTCGCCTGGGCCAACCGGTCAGAGAGACCCTGCCCTTCCCCTGCGTCCCGTCCGATGCAAATCGGTGACGACGGGTGGCGAACGACTAGACACAGCTTGAAACACGTGGAGGAGCACCCATGACGGCAAGCAACCTGCAGCAGGTAGTGGACGAGACTGGGAGCGTGGTCGAACTGCTACGCAACTCGCAGATCGGCGCCTACGTCTATCCGGTCGTGCCGTACGAGTTCACGAACTGGAGGCGCGAGCAGCGCGCGTGGCGGGAGACAGCCGTCCTGTTCGACCAGTCTCACCATATGGTCAACTTCTTCTTCAATGGTCCGGACGCCCTCAAGCTTGTTTCCGACACCGCCATCAACACGGTGTCCAACTTCGAGGTCAACATGGCCAAGCAATATGTCCCGACGACGCCGGCAGGGCACGTCATTGGCGACGGCATCCTTTTCCACCTCGCGCCAGACGAGTTCGTGTTCGTCGGCCGCAACCCGGCGGCGAACTGGCTGCGCTACCACGCAGAGACCGGTGGATACGACGTGGAGTCCGAATACGACGATCGTTCGCCGAGCCGACCTTATGGCAGCGCTGTGACGCGCAAATACTGGCGCTTCCAGATCCAGGGTCCGAATGCGTGGCAGGTGATCGAGAAGGTCAACGGCGGTCCGGTCGAGCAGCTCAAGTTCTTCCGCATGGCCGATATGAACGTGGCTGGCGCATCGGTGCGGACTCTGCGCCACGGGATGGCCGGCGCGCCTGGGCTCGAGCTGTGGGGGCCGTACGAGACCTACGACCAGGTCCGCGAAGCGATCCTCGACGCCGGGCGGGAGTTCGGGCTCGAGGCGTGCGGCGCGCGGGCATACTCGACGAACACGCTGGAGTCGGGCTGGATTCCTTCGCCGCTGCCGGCGGTCTACACCGGCGAGGATCTGCGGGGCTACCGCGAATGGCTCCCTGCGAGCGGCTATGAGGCCAACGCCTCCCTCTACGGGAGCTTCGCCTCCGAGCGGATCGAGGACTACTACCTGAATCCATGGGAGCTGGGCTACGGGCAGTTCGTAAAGTTCGACCACGACTTCCATGGGCGCGAGGCGCTCGAGCGGATCGACCCCGAGGCGCAGCGCAGGAAGGTGACGCTGGCATGGGAGGCCGAGGACGTGGCGAAGATCTTCGCCTCGCTGCTCGATGTCGACGGCGAGGGCTACCAGTGCTTCGACCTGCCGAATGCGAACTACGGCGCTGCTGGCTACGACTCGGTGCTCGATGCCGATGGCAACGCCGTCGGCGTCTCAATGTTCACCGGCTACACCGCCAACGAGCGCCGCGTGCTCTCGCTCGCGACGGTCGACCAGCACGTCGCGATCGGCACGGAGGTCCAGGTTGTGTGGGGAGAGCCGGATGGAGGCACGCGGAAGCCGACGGTCGAGCCGCATCGTCAGATCACCGCCCGCGCCGTCGTGAGCCCGGCGCCGTATGCGGTGACAGCGCGGCGCGACTACGCCGAGGGCTGGCGCAGCCAAGCCGGCCTCTGAGCCGACGAGGAGTCAGGCACATGAAGATGATCGACATGCGCACCAATGAGCCTCACCGGACCGCCTCAGAAGCCGCTGTTTCGTGAGCGCCTGGAGCGGCGCGGGACCTTCGCGGTTGCCGTCGAGCTGGTCACGAGTCGCGGGGTCGTCACGGCACAGTCCAGCCTGGCCTCTGTCGAGATGGCCCAGCAGCTGGCGGCCGATCCGAGGATCGATGTGATCTCGATCACCGACAACCCGGGCGGCCACGCGATGCTCGCTCCGGACACGCTCGGCACCGACTTGGTTTTGCGCGGGCAGGAGGTGATCATCCACTTGGCCTGCAAGGACTGGAATCGCAACGCGTTGGAGAGCCGTGGATGGAAGCTGGCGTCCGAGGGCTTTCACAACGTCTTGGCGATGTCGGGCGATTATTCGCGCCAAGGTCACCGAGGGGCGCCGGCGCCTGTGTTCGATATCGACTCCGTCGGGCTTCTGAATTTGTTCTCGGAGATGAACCAAGGACTTCCCGACCAGCGAGCTCCGGGTAACCGGTTGGACGCCACCGATTTCTTTCTGGGCTGCGTGGTCACCAACCACAAGCTCTTCGAGCGCGAGGTCGTTCCCCAATACCTCAAGCTGGCCAAGAAAGCGGCGGCGGGCGCACGGTTTGTCATCAACCAGATCGGCTACAACGCCAGCAAGGACGACGAGCTGCTGCGCTACATCCGCGGCGCGCAGCTCCCGTTGTTCGCCCTGGCCAACGTCTATCTGCTCTCGCGGCCGGCCGCTCGTGCTTTTCACGCCGGGCGGATCCCGGGAGTAGTGATGAGCGAGGAACTCCTCGATCTCGCCGAGCGCTACGGCGCGGGTAAGGATAAGGGCCACTCCTACTTCGTCGATCTCGCCGCCAAGCAGAGCGCCGTGGCGCGCGGCCTCGGGTTCCAGGGCGTCTATCTCGGTGGCCACGCCACTGCTGAGACCTTCTTCGAGATCCTGCAGCGCGCCGAGGGCTATGCCCGAGAGTGGCGGCTAGTGGCCAAGGACATACGGTTTGGCCTTCCCGGCGAGTTCTACATGTTCGAGCGCGACCGGGAGACCGGCTTGTCCTCGGATAACCTGAGCCGCTCGTATCTCGAGTCCAAGCGTCGCCGTCAGACCGATCTGCCCGTTCCGGGGCGCTACCGGCTCAGCCGTCAGATGCACCGGTGGGTGTTCGACCCGAACGCACCGCTGTTCGGCGCCGGTCGTGCCCTGTACGAGCGCATCGAGGCCGGCTCCGCGGCGCTCGAACGAGCGGCCCACCTGGCCGAGCAGGCTGCCAAGGTTCCGATGTTCAACTGCCGTGACTGCGGGGACTGCTCGCTGCCGGACATCGCCTACGTTTGCCCCGAGTCGATGTGCGCCAAGAACCAGCGCAACGGTCCTTGCGGCGGGACGCGCGACGGGTTGTGCGAGGTCTACGACACCGAGTGCATCTGGTCGCAGGCCTACGAGCGGCTGAAGGCGTACGGCGAGTCCGACGGAATGCTCGATGGCCCGGTGGTGGTGAAGGACAACGCGCTGAATAGGACGAGCGCCTGGGCCAACACGTTCCTCGGGCGCGACCACAACACCAGATGTGACTAAGCATCCTGACCTGTCCCGCGCCAGTTGAGGTCGCGACGTGTCCCCGGATAAATCCGTTTAGGAGGACGGCATGGATCCCGTACGAGCTCCCAGTTCCACCTCGGGCTTGTCGATGGTCGGAACGACCCGAGACGACGTCGCGCGCCTGGTGCTTGCGTGCCCCGACAGGCCAGCGATCCTGGCGGCTGTGATAAGTCGTCTCACCGCGGCCGGCGCCAATATCATCACCTTCGATCAGTTCTCCACGGGCCCGGAGGGGGGCAGGTTGTATCTACGCGCCGAGTTCCTGCTCAGGGACCTTGCCAATCGTCTTGGCGAACTGCGGTTGCGCGTGGAGGAGATCGCGGAAGACTTCGGCATGGAGTGGCGGTTGGAGCCCGCGACCAGGCGAAAGCGGGTCGCCATCTTCGCGTCGCGATACGAACACTGCCTGCTCGACCTGCTGTGGCGTTGGCGGCGCGGTGAGCTCCGGATGGAAATCGTCGCCGTAGTGTCCAATCACCCGGACCTCGAAGCGGAGGTGGCCGCCTTCGGCCTGCCATATCACCACGTCCCGGTGACGCCCGACACGAAGGCCGAGGCCGAAGGGCGTCAGCTTGAGCTGCTCGCCGGCAAGGTCGACCTCGTCGCGCTCGCACGCTACATGCAGATTCTCTCGGGCGACTTCCTAGCTCGCATCGGCGCCCCCGTGATCAACATCCACCATTCGTTCGTTCCCGCATTCTCCGGCGCGGACCCGTACGGCCGCGCGCACGACCGTGGAGTGAAGCTCATCGGTGCCACGGCACATTACGTCACCGAGGACCTGGACGAGGGGCCGATCATCGAGCAGGACGTTCGCCGAGTATCGCATCAGGCCGACCCGGAGATGATGACCATGATCGGGCGGGACATCGAACGGACCGTGTTCTCCCGCGCGATGCACTGGCACCTCGAGGATCGCGTGCTAGTTCACGAGAACCGTACGATCGTCTTCTGGCCAGGTTAGGTCGGCTTGGCTGCTCAAGCGACGAAGCAGTGAAGCGTAGCGATCGCCGAGATCACCGCGATCTCGCGCCCGGAGAGGGGGCTGGACGGTTGATCGGCCCCGCGACCATTCCTCTTCGAGAATGCGTAGCCGACCCGGCGACGTCGAGGAGGCAGGTTGTCCAGGAGGAAGGTCAGCGCTTCGTGGACGGCGGCCCCATCAAATCACGTGGTAGTCGTCGAGCGCCACCACTATCGCACGGCGAGGGCGTCGACACCAGCCTCGGGTTCGGTGGTCTGAATTGCGGCCACGAGGTGGGTCAGGAACAGCCGCAGGTCGGCGTCGCGCGGGTCGAGAGCCAACCATGCCACTTTGCGCTGCGATCGCTCCGCCGTCAGCCACTGCGCGAGAAGTGTCGTCTTGCCGAACCCAGCCGGTGCCGCGACCAAGACCAGCCGCGGCCACTCGCCACCGTCCGCGCGCAGTAGATCGGTGTTGCGAGCACGTTCCACCAGCCGCCGACGCGGAATGAAGCTGACGCTCGGGACGAGCACCGGAGCAAGAGTTGACGTGTGGCGCGACCAGGGCCTCTTTCAAGCCTGGCGCGTCGATCAGGTTGGCCAGGCCCAGACCTGCTTGGGAGTGGATCTGTTCGAGGTGATCGCCGAGCTCGCGCAGCTCGATCTCGAGGACGGGACACAGGCCGCGGAAGCGATCCGCCTCGCCGAGCGAGCTGAGCGCGGCTTGGCGCTGTATAGCGGCGGTGTCGAGTTGTCAGCGGGTCTAGCGCCTGGCAGCGAGATCCCTCCTCCGTGGCTTAAGTAGTTGCCCGGGCGCATGGGGAGCTCCGGTCCGGTGGTTTGGTTCAGCGCCCCCTGGGCTGGGAGCGTTGGCGTGTCGCGAGCACGCCAACGAGTCGTTCGAAAGCGTTTGCTCGCCGTCGACCCGACGCGTTTTTCGTCAGTAAGCTCGATCGCGACGAGCATCCGTTTCGGCTTTCCTTGGCCCCGAGCAGCGGGCGGGTTTGTTGCACGGATTGGGTACGTGCGGCTCCTGCGGCGGCCACGTCGGTAGAAGTGCTGTGACGGGCGTCGGGTAGGTCGACCACGAGAGGGGTCGGCCATCGCGGGAGGGGCGCCTGCACTGGGCGGCGTCGTTGCTGCAGCGTGAGCACTGTCCACCGCGTGCCTTCGGGAAGGTCTGCTGTGTAGCCGGCGTCATGGGTCTTTAGTGCGTTCTGTTGCGAATCGCTGGCAGTTAGGCGCTGCGTTGTCCGCGGTCGTGATCCCAGTCTCGGTCCATGGCCTCGAAGCTCCACGCCCCCGACGCGGGCATGGGAGCAGCATTGAAGTGGTCCGCCGGTCAGTCTCTCTGGTATCCCCGACTTTGGGTCGTTCGGCAGCCAGCCATGCAAGCGGGCCTGAGCTGACGATCCGGCTGCAAGCGGTGCCGGCCCGCCCACTCGCAGGTCAGCTTGTGCGACTGGCCGTGCTCAACCCTCCCGCGACGGCGAACGATTACCGATGGGAGCTGAGCAGCCGGCCGGGCGACTCCCTCGACACGCGAGCGAGCGCTGCAACTACCGTCGAGTTCGCCTCACCGGGAGTGCAGCATGTGGTTGTCCGGGTCGCCGTCGGCTCGACGATCCGGCTGGGCGCACTCGCGCTGACCGTCCGCCCCGGGCGAGCCGCTGATCGCGCGCGCCCTCGCCAGATCTCCCGCGGCGCGCCTCCTGGCATCTCTCCCGGCGTGCCCCGCGATCTCTCGCTTCCTCGGCGACCGAATCCAGCGTCTACTAACCGTGGGCCGATCGGACCGAGACCTGCTGATGTCCGCCCCCACATTCGGGAGATCGCGTCGGTATCCGGCGATCTCGGCGGCGCGGCAAACGATGCCCATGCTGCGCGCCGCGATCGGGAACGTGCCACAGACGATCCGGGCGTCGCGACACGACATGCTGCCGGCCGCCGTGCTCGGGGCGTTAAGGGTCCAGCCGGCGATCTCGGCGTGACGGTCCAGCCCCCCGATGCCCTGCGCCTTGCTCGGACTGCCGATTTGGCCGGCGATCCGGGAGTTACGATCGCCGATTTCATGTTCTCGCCGGGCACGATCACCGTGCACGCCGGTGACACCATCACGTGGACAAACAATGGCCCCAGCTCTCACACCGCGACGGCCACCAATGGGAGCTTTGATACCGGGACACTGCGGAAGGGGGCCAGCGGCTCGCACACCTTCACGCAGGCCGGCTCGTACACGTACTTCTGCAAGATTCATCCGTTCATGCACGGCACGATCGTGGTGCTCGCCGCGACGACATCGGCTGCGCCAAAGCCGGGCTCGACGCCCGCCAAGTCCAGCCCGCCGAACCGGGCATCCACCGCGACCACCACCAAGCCGAATGAGGGCTCGGCGCGATCGCCGGCCACCAAGGCTCCGTCGACCGGGGGCCCGACGCTGCCGATGACTGGGGCGAACCTGGTCACAAGCTCGCTAGCTGGTTTGCTGCTTCTCGCGGTCGGTCTGACCTTGCGCCGCGGTCCCTTCCGGTGAGCTTCGCGCTAGACCGCCACGGCGTTCGCCGTCCAGCTGACGGAAGTGAACAGCTCGGCCGATCTTAAACGAACGTCTCGTCGATGATCCTCCCCAGGGCCGCGGGCCGTCGCGGCGGACGCGCCAGCTTCAAAGCGTGAACGGCGCTCGGGAACGATCGGAGCGATGAGGCGTCCTAGTGATCGAAGCGTTCGCCGCAGGAACCGTGCGATCAACCAAAGGAGATTTCTCGAATGCTCAAGCTTCCCACTCTTGTACTCGGCACCGCTGTGCTCGCACTTAGTATCGCCGCCTGTGGAGGATCCAGCAGCGGCACATCCTCATCCGCTGCCAGTACCCCGACGACCTCCAGCGCTGCGGCAGCGCCAACAACTTCTGCATCCTCTTCCTCTGTTTCTTCTGGTGGAGCGGGAGGAGCGCTGATGATCGCGGCCAATCCGAGCGGTCAGCTGATGTTCACCAAGACCTCGCTTGCCGCCAAGGCGGGCAAGATCACGATCCACTTCACCAACATGTCGCCGCTTGCGCACAACTTCACGATCCAGCAGGGCACGAGTGGCAAGACGATCGCTGCGACGCCAACGTTTCAGGGCGCCACCAAGACGCTGACCGTAAACCTCAAGCCCGGAAAGTACACATTCTTCTGCAGCGTCCCGGGCCATCGCATGGCCGGAATGCAAGGAACGCTAACCGTGACGTGATCGGCAAAGTTTTCGCGCCGCCGGGAAGGCAATTGACCCAGCCGACGTCCTTCCAGGCAAGTAACCACGACTGGAGGGAGACAGATGCCTCGCCAACTCCGACAGTCTCGCGTCAGGTTGCGTCGGCCGATCATCGCCTTGATCGTCGCGATCGCTGGCCCCGCGACCGCTGCAATCGCCGCGGTCGCCGTCGCGAAGACGTTCACGCTCAACATCGCGAAGAGCGCCCAGGTCACGAACACCAAAGGCGTGAGCATGCGTGAGAACGTCATTGCGAACGCGCGCGGATTTGCGCTGTATGCGCTGAGTGGAGACAGCATGCATCACCCGCAGTGCACGAAGGCCAACGGCTGCTTCAGGTTTTGGCCTCCGCTCAAGGTCGCCTCGGCGAAGGCGCTCACCAAGGCACCGGGGATCAGTGGCAAGCTCGGCGTCTGGCACCGCGACGGGTTCTTCCAGGTCACTCTCGCCGGCCATCCTCTCTACACATTCGCGAGCGATACGCATCGGGATGCCGCCACGGGCGAGGGTCTGCGCAGCTTCGGCGGCACCTGGCACGTCACCAAGCCCTCCGCAACCAAGACCGGCACCACGACGAGCTCTGGCGGCACCAACACCACGATGCCCACACCCACCACCACTGCGCCTTCTCCACCGGGCTACTAAAGCCGGCAACCGACCGACACTGTCATGCGCTCGCGCGTTTGCGATCGCCCTTTGGTGCGCAGCGACCAATGGCGCGGCGTACCAGCGGCTCCCCCAGCTGATCCTCGAACCTGCCCCGCGCTAACCGGCCTCCCGCGCCAGCCGACCCGGCGGGCTGAGGTCGGCGAGGCGCAGGTCGAGCCGCCAGAGGTAGTGGTCGTCGGGATGGCTCGTGCCGGTCGGCAGCCGCGTTCGGCCAGCAAGGCGATACCGCTTGGCGATCGCGGTGGCCGGATCATCGGCGAGATACAGCCCGCGGGCGACTTCCCCGCGCTGCCAGCGACCGTCGGTTCCGCGCGCGTCGACCAGCTAGGAGTGTTCGGGCGCGTGCGGATCCACTCGCCATGGACGGCGACGGTGTCGACCCCCATCTGCGGCTCGGGACACCCTAGGATATTCCAGCTCGGTGATTGTTTCGCAATCCGCCGATATTGCCGCGGGCATGCACATCGACGGGCTTTTCGACCGTGAGCGCCTCGGGTGGCCGCATGAGCCAGATCGGGATGAAGTCCGGCTGCATGACGCGGCAAGTCGATCAACCATCGCCTCGAGCTCGACCAGCCGATCGGCACGTACACCGCTGGGGGCGCTGGGATCGCTTAGCTAGTCGCGCACCATGCTGGGCTGAGCGTTCGGCGCGTCAGTCATGATCCTTGACGAGAACAGCGACTGATCTCGTGGAACGATGAGCGGGGATTCCACCGCGGACGCGCTCGCCCTTCTGGATTGGAGGCGGCATACCACCGAACTGTATGCCGCGATCCGGGCGACTGCTGACAAGCAAGTCGCTTGGGAGCGCTGGCACGAGGCGCGCGCCTTCCTGTTTCGGGACCATCGGCAGTCTCCTGTTCCGCCGTCGGAGCGAAGCGGCTATTCGGGACCGCACATGTACGACTACGATCCCGCGTGGTGTGCGATGGCCGCTGTGACGCCAACTGAGGGCCGGCGCTTTGAGCTGTCCACGAGCCACGCTGGCAAAAACATGACCTTCAATCGTTTCGGGCGGGGGCACTTCACGGTCGCCGGGACCGAGCTGAGCCTCGAGCTGTACTGGCTCGACGGTTACGGCGGCGGACTGTTCGTGCCGTTCGCCGACCACCAGCGGGGACGAGACCTACGGTGCCGGACGCTATCTGCTTGATACCGTGAAGGGAGCAGACCTCGGACAACAGGACGGCTTTCTGGTGATGGACTTCAACTTCGACTATCAGCCGTCGTGCTCCTACGACCCGCGCTGGACCTGCCCTCTTGCGCCGCCGGCTATTCGACTCCCGGTGCCCGTCCACGCCGGCGAACGCTTCAGCCGGGGCTGAGGCTTGGCAGCCTGCCTCCGGGACTGTCCCGGAAGCGGCCCACAACAGGGCGGGGCCCTTCGACTGGTGGATGCTTCGTGGTGGTTGTTACTCGCGGGCAGGAACGATGTGTCATATCGGTCGCCGATCTTCCGGGGCCTCCGCACGAACCCTTGCGCGGAGGTGAGTGGTCGCGCCGGTGGCGTCAATGCCAGCTCGCGCGTTCGTCGTGCCCGGGTGCGGTTCTTCTTGGCGTTCGGCTGGCGCAGGTCTGAGCTTCACTGCTCCGCTAGGGCCTCAAGGTCAGCGTACGGAGAGTTGCTCAGAAGTTCGGTCGGCAAGCGGGGTCCACAATGCGGCGATCTAGGCTCCTCGATGGGGACGTCATTGATGCAGGCCTCCCGTCAGACCAACAGCGCCGACTCGTTGAACTCCCAGCGCTCGTTTCCCCAACTTCGCCACCACTGGCCGCCGCGGTCGTGGCATTCGTGCTGGAAGCGAACCGCGATTCCGGTCTCCTCGAAGCACCAGAGGTTCTTGCGCGGCGCGCAAGCGAGCTCAGGCTCCCACTTCTCGGTCAGGAAATCGACGATCTCGTCGCGCCCCTTGAGAACCTCTTCCGATTGCACCAGGGGGAGTCCTCGCTGTAAGCGAGCGGCACCCGCTGCCGAGCACGGACATTCCACCTTAGTCGCCATTCACCCGCCAGACTGCGGCGCAGAAAGTGCAAGCCGCCGAGACAGGTCGGTCGATCACTCACCGAGACTCCTCGGTTGGAAGTGTGCTTCCCGGCTCCTGCACACGACAGTTCATGGCGGATGCGCCCGGTCACGATCGCGATCGGTGCCTGATCGTGTTCGCCGCCCCGTTTAGCCTGATCGATCCCGTGCGCTTCTACACCACGCTGATCAAGCCGTCGCTGATCGCGCTTTGGGTCAGCCAGCTGATCGTGTTCGCAGTCTACCCGCGGTTCGCTGGCAAGCACTGGGAGCGGGCGCTGCCCGCCTGGACCCTCAGCCTCGGGCGAGCGCACTCTCGATCTACGGACTCTGGACTACCCTCCAGCAGGCTGCCAGCTGAAATGAGCTCGCCGAGACCACGCGGCCCGCAGGCTGCTCGAGACGTCCCTGTGAGTCGCGCCACTGCTGTACCCGCTGGTCCACCTCGAGTAGCGCCGCCATCCGCTTCGCCAGGCCCCCGGCGGGTTCGTTTGCAGGCGTTGGTCGGCAGTTGCAGGCGCTCGTCGTCGTCGAGCATGTGTGGACCGCGTCGTAGGGCAGGATCTCCGATGAAGCCGGGCGCAGGCTGCTGCCACAAACGGCGCAACGGCCCGGCGAGCATGAGTCCTGCCCACGCTCCGAGCTGCAGCTCTGCCGCAACTGCCCACGCACCGCGCGTGCGGCAGCGCGGTCGCGTCCTTCAGCGGGTGTGGCGCGACCAGCGCCACTGGTGGAGCGCCTAGAGGTCCTCGTCGTCGCGGATGAGCGCTATACATGCGAATCGCAAGGTCGCCACCTGGCCTACGCAGTAACCCTGTCAATAAACTCCGCTGTCTTGCTGAGGACTTCGTCTTTGTTGATCTCGTTGAAGACCTCGTGGCGGGCGTGTGGGTAGATGACGTCCTCGAGGTCGCTGAATCCGAGCGTTTCGATCCCGCGCCTCGTTTCGCTGAGCGGCACGAGCTGGTCGTCCTCGCCATGTAACCACAGAGTTGGCAAGTCGTCGAGCTTCGGCCCAGTGTTGATGGTCCGTAGGGCGGCGTCAATTGCCTGGATCGTCTCGCGCTTGAACGGTCCATGCCAGACGAGCTCGTCAGCACTGTAGAGGTCACCGACGCGTCGGTCCCGAGAGAGGGTTGAGACGTCCAGCGGGTCATCCGGAATCTGCTCGAGCGCCAGCATGTCGGTCGCGGCGGTCCATGTCCCGAGCACGGGACCCGAGAGGACTAGGCCGGCGAGCTTGTCGCGGTGCAGCTGGGCGTAGCGGGCACCGATCATCCCGCCCATCGAGTGCCCGACTAAGACGACCGGGAGCCCTGCATTTCGCTCCTTGACGCGCATAAGAACCAAATGAAGATCACCGACGACGAGATCGTAATCCGTGACGATGACGCGCTCGCCGCCTGAGCGCCCATGACCTACGTGATCGGGACCGGCTACAACGGCGCCACGCTCGTGGAGGAACTGCGCGACCTTCCCGTAACGCCCGAGATGCTCGCCGTACCCATGGGCGAGGATGACGATGTGCCGGGCGTCCGGTTTCTCCCAGATCGACATCGCGATCTCTGCCTGGTTGCCTGAAAACGTCTCCAGCGTTAGTTCTCCGCTCACGGGGAATTCTCCGATCTCGCTTGACTTCCGTTCCCCGACTCGGGAAGCGTGCCGTTGGGACTGTCGAGGTTGAGTGATACCCCAACTCGGCGTCGACGTCGAGTCACGCAGTTCGTTTGCCGCTGCCATGCTCGCCTCGGGCCCCTGCAGCGTTGTAGCTGGCCGGGTGACACTCTGAGCATCTCGGCAGCACCTGGTGGCCGTGACCGGTCACGGCGGTAGTGCTCTGTCCGGCGAGCTTGGCTTACGCAGGCTCGATAGGGGTCGCCAAAAGGGGTGTCACGCATAAACTCGGATGCCGCGTTGGCCGGTAATGATGCGCGTGTGCGTGCAGCGCCGCTGTTCCGATCTGAAAGAGCTTCTCGAAGGCCTAGATCGAGATGCCTACCCGGCCCGACCTGCAGTAGTCGCCGACAGCCTCCGTGCACCGGCGTGGCATCGGCCCAGCTCACGAACTCGTCAGCCCCAGGTGCCGTGGCTTAGCGATGTTCCTCTGAGGAGCAGATGCCTACGGCTTCCTCGCCCTTAATGGCGCGAGCGCCATGCCGCGGGAAGGAATCGCTTACTGCTGGCGTCGAGAACAGTAACGAATCCCTTTTGAGGGGCTGCTCGCCCATCGCGAGGAGACAGACGAGCGTGGATTTGCATGACTTTGGGCTCGACAGGCCATAGGCGGAAATGGGAGGCGCTGGCGATGGTCCGTCCTCGTGGCCCTTGATTTCTGCCGCTGTGATTAGCAGTTTCAGCGATTTTTTCTAGCAACGAAATGGAGTCCAGAATGAGTCACGAAGTCTCACCGTCGTCAGGGCGGTCCCGTCGGTTCGAGAATCAACCCCAAGAGAACGGGCAGCGAGACGCGAGTGCCGAGCATGAAACTACCCGCCGGTCATTCCTGGCCGTCGCCGGAGCTACTACACTCGGCGCCGGATTGTTAGCCGACGTGCCGGTGGCTTCCGCCCGTCGTAGCCTGACGGCAGGGGACGAGGCGATCCTTCGGTTCGTGGCGGCCGCCGAGATCCTAGAGACGGATTTCTGGCAGCAGTACAACGAGCTTGGGGGTGTCCAGGATCGCGAGGTCCCCGGCGGGAGCGGAAACAAGGCCTACACCGCTGCGCTAGCGGTGTTGGATTCCGATATGGCGCAGTACATTCATGACAACACTGACGACGAGTTCACCCACTTTACGTTCCTCAATGGCTACCTGAAGTCGCGCGGTGGGCGACCGGTCAATCTAGAGCCTTTCCGGAAGCTGCCCAGCAGCAAAGCGAGCGGTGCGCAGCAGATCAAGCGGCTCACGAATCTGATGGAATTGACCGTCGACACCACCTGGTGGACGCGGTACCGCAGCAGCAACAAGAACCCTGACTTCGGCGACAAATTTCCGCCGGCAGTTCCCGGGCTGCTCACCGGGCGGTTTCCCGCGATCCCCAGATCCGACGCCGATCTCAAACCGGCGAAGCACTTGCAAGCGATCGCTAACACGGCCGGTTTTCACTTTGCGACGATCGAACAGGGCGGCACTAGCCTCTACCCATCACTGGCGCAAAGGGCCAGCGATCCAGAAGTGCTGCGCGTCCTACTCAGCATCGGACCGACGGAGACGATGCACTTTCAAACCTGGCACGACAAAGCCGGCAACGCACCACCGCTTACCGACCCTACCAACGGGCTTGTGTTCCCGGACTTGAACTCGCCGCCGTTCGGAGGAGAGTTGTTCCAAACCAACCTGATCATGCCCGAGCCAACCATTTTTCTCAACCGCAAACTCCCGAAGTGCTCGATCATCCGGCCGACCGAAACCAAAGGTGCCGCGATGGGCGCCCTGAAGTTCCTGACCGACGACGGGCTGTTCCGCGGCCAATCGAAGGCTTTCTTCGAGTTCATGACCGGACTGGCCAGGGCCGCCGATAGGGCGCGACGCTAACCGTGCCGTTCGGCTAGCTACCGGACAGACTGACAGGAGCCTAGCCCCTGGGTGGGAGGCGCGCACCAACCCCGGCGCGCCTCCCACCTGAATACGCTGTACCAGAACCTCGCGTCGCACGCCACCACGCCGAAGCTACACGGATAACCGGGTGCTTGGGGTAGTGATCCAGCTGAGCCCACTCTACGTAGGACCTGTATCAATCCCAATTCTCCGGAAGGGAGATTTGCTCATGTCCGTAGAGGCCGAAGGACCGGTGACGGACCGCAGGCGATTCCTCACAAGGACGGCGGCGTCCGGCGCCGGGGTGCTGGTGGGCGCATCCGCGTTGGAGGCGCTCGTTCCGTCGTTCGCCGCCGCCAAGAGCGGCGGTATGATCAAGAGCGACCTGGCGATCGTCGGCGCCGCGCAGATCGCCGAGGCGCTCGCGGTCACAACCTATACCAACATAATCAACCTCGCGCCGTTCTTCCGACGGTTGCCGGCTGACGATCAGGGCTATCTGCGCGCTGCCCGGCAGGAGGAGATGTCGCACTACCTGCTCGAGAAGAGCGTGACCGGCAAGCCTTCGCCGTTTACGACCTTCTTCTATCCGCCGAAGATGTTCGGTGACGCCCAGACGACGCTGGACGTGCTGGTCACGCTGGAGGACGCGTTCATCGCCGCGTATCTCGTCGGAGTGCGCAACTTCAGCACCCCGGATCTCCGTGTTACCGCGGCTCGAATCATGGGCATCGAGAGTGATCACCGCACCCTAGCGCGCGTGCTCGGGTCGGACGTGATGGCTCGGGACGGCGGCCCGATCAAGAAACTGACGGGTGTACAGGGCAAGGCCGAGGCAGTCGACCCGCCGAACAACAACGGCTATGAGCGGACACTGCGGTGGACGAAGATCAACCAAGCCCTCGCAGCCCTCACGCCGTTCGCCGACAAAGTAGCAGCCGGTAAAGCCGGATTTGATACCTCCAAGGCGTACAGATTCAGGCCGTTCACACCCCGGTTGCCCGAGGCGCTAGGAGAGTTTCACTCCTTCCTCGGCTAACATCCTAATCGCCTTGTCGCAGGCTTCTGGGCTAGTCGGAGCACCGGGGGACG